>JAFVDI010000026.1 GCA_017478485.1 Clostridiales bacterium
ATGAGGCGTTCATAAATGCCGTCAACGAGGATCTATGCATGGAATACGACAGGCCGCAACACGACGATTCGTGGGCGCTGGATGTGATTCGCAAGCGTCTGGGTGTGAACAGCGGGACGGCCTTGCAGAAATATGAGAGAAAGGAACGCAATGAGGCATTGCGCAAGCTTAAAGGCGAAGGGATGACGGTGCGGCAGATTGAGCGCCTGACTGGAATTAACCGAAATATAGTCCAGAAGGCATAAAAAAGGAGTCAATAAGAACCGTCCCTATTGACTCAAAAATGTCATCAAAGATTGTCTTTTCATTTTTTCCCTCCCGATATCTATGGGGCCTTGCGGCCATAACCGGCTTTGAGCCTTGTTCTTATCTTCAAATATTACTACACTTGAAGAGCAAATGGAAGAAATAAGTTCCTTAAAAAGTATGACTGTTCTTAAGTTTTTTACATCATCCGAAATGGTAAAGTATTTCTTCTCTTAGAAAGCACAGTGACCGGTTCTCTGTTCAAGTTCTGAACACAGAGAACCGGTCACTATGCTTTCCCCGTGCTGATATCTCAGCACGGGGAAACATCTCCTGTTCTGTTTATTCTTATTCTCCTTTTCCGACTGCGTAGCGCTGCAGGAAGGATACCATTGCAAGTCTCTTGCAGGTATTCCATGGGCGGAAAGTATTGTCTTCTTCCCAGCCTGTGGTGATTCCGTTTTCTGCTGCCCAGGAAATTGCTTTATCAAATTCTTCGTTTCCTGTCATATCCTTAAATGAAGCCGCTGACTTGGCTTCCGGCTTGCCTGCATATCTCCAGATAAAGGTTACGATAGCTGCACGTTTACAGGTATCCCACGGGCGGAAGGTATTATCAGCCCAACCTGTTGTGATCTCGTTCTCTGCTGCCCAGGAAATCGCTTTATCAAATTCTTCGTTTCCTGTCATATCCTTAAATGATGCGGCTTTCTTCGGCTCCGGTTTGCCGGCCATTCTCCATATGAATGTTACAACTGCCGCACGGTTTACATCGTTCATCGGCCTGAAGGTGTTATCATCCCAGCCTGTAGTTATGCCATTGTCAACTGCCCAGTATACCGGCTCGAAATAGAACTCCTCCGGATTTGCCACATCACTGAACAGGTTTCTTACGACGATTTTAGTCGGGAAATCAATTACAGCTTCCTGTGTATAATAACGAATATTGGTAATAGTCTTTCCGAAAAGATCAAACTCATCATTATCCCAGCCGATCTCAGTTCCTCTCCAGATATTTGCTATATGGCGCAGGCCGTATTTGTTTCCTTCACCGTCTGTGAGAACGATTCCGGAGATTACTGAACTGCTGTCGATGCCTTCTGTGCCGGTAAGCGCGATCTCGATGTCGGCATGGCGCGCTCCTACTGTCACGTTACCTGTAACGCCTTCTACTGATGCTGCTCTTCCGCTCACTGCGCTGAAGCTTCCGTCTTCGTTCAGGGTCTTGTAACGGGCAGGTTTTTCGCTCAGCGTGTAATATGCATAGCTCGGCGCCTCGAACAGAGCATCCTTTCCTGCGTATGTTGTTGTGGTC
>JAFVDI010000027.1 GCA_017478485.1 Clostridiales bacterium
GATTCACAAAAAGCGTCACGGTTTTGCCTGTTTTTGTGACGGAAAATGTGAATTTCAAGCCGGATTCACAAAAAGCGTCACGGTTTTGCCTGTTTTTGTGACGGAAAATGTGAATTTCAAGCCGGATTCACAAAAAGCGTCACGGTTTTGCCTGTTTTTGTGACGGAAAATGTGAATCGGCCTTACGGAAGGCGAAAAAAAGGGCGTTTTATGTGGAAAAACAGGTTTTCTTTTGTTAAAATGCTCGAATACTCTGCACAGCGGTTCTGTGCATAAAACTCTGGAGGAGGTTTTACAATGGAAAAAGAAGAAGTATTGAAGGTGTACCGTCACTCTCTGGCTCACATCATGGCAAAGGCCGTGATCGAGATCTTCGGTAAAGAGGTGCAGTACGCGATCGGTCCTGAGATCGAAGACGGATGCTACTATGATTTCATCCTGCCGAGAGCAGTCACCGAAGAAGATTTTCCCGCAATCGAAGAGAAGATGCATGAGATCATCAAGCGCCGCGAGGACTGGACCCGCAAGGAGATTTCAAGGGCTGAAGCACTTGAGATCTTCAAGGATCAGAAGTTCAAGACCGAGCTTATCAATGATCTCCCTGAAGATGCGGTTATCTCAACTTACAACACCGGCGATGATTTTATTGATCTTTGCCGCGGTCCCCACGTAGATAATTCACAGGAGCTCTTCAGCGCCGCATTCAAGATCAAGAATGTCTCTGGCGCTTACTGGAGAGGCGATGAGAAGAGGGATCAACTGCAGAGAATATATCTTTTCGCTTTCCCTTCAAAGGACGAGCTCAAGGCTCACCTTGCATGGCTCAAGGAAGCACAGGAAAGAGACCACAAGAAGATCGGAACGCAGCTTGACCTGTTCATGTTCCGTGAGACAGCTCCGGGCATGGCTTACTGGCTCCCGAGGGGGTGGGTACTCTATCAGGAACTCATGAAGTATTCCCGCGAGATCCAGCTCAAGCACGGCTATACGGAGATCTCCGCGCCTCTTATCAACAATAAGAAGCTCTGGCTCATCTCAGGTCACTGGGCACACTATCAGAACAACATGTTCATCGTTCCGGGCATCACGAAGGGCGTTAATGCTTGTGCTGCAGTAGAGAGCGACGAGACGGCGGAAAAGTATTCCGTTGACGCTGAGGACACTATGGCAGCAAAGCCTATGAACTGCCCGAACGCCATGATGTCTTACAAGCGCACGATGCATTCTTATAAGGAACTTCCTATCCGTTACAGCGAATATGACGTTCTCCACAGAAAAGAGAAGTCCGGTCAGATGAACGGTCTGTTCAGAGTTCAGGAATTCCGTCAGGATGATGACCATACGTTCGTCACACCCGATCAGATCAAGGATGAGATCAAGGACGTAATCGCTATCGCGGACGAGATCTACAAGACGTTCGGTATAACATACCGCGCCGAGTTCTCGACAAGACCTGAGGACTACATGGGCGATCTCGAGTCCTGGAATGCAGCCGAGGCGGCACTCAAGGAGATCCTCGACGAGAAGTACGGCGACGGCAACTACGAGATCAACGAAGGAGACGGCGCGTTCTACGGCCCGAAGATCGACCTTCAGATCAAGGACGCTCTTGGACGTGAGTGGCAGTGCGGAACAGTCCAGCTCGACTTCCAGCTCCCTCATAACTTTGAGCTCACATTCGTCGACAAGGACGGCTCACAGAAGATGCCTATCGTCATCCACCGTGCTATCTTCGGTTCTTTCGAGAGATTCATCGGTATCATCACTGAGCACTTCAAGGGTTCGTTCCCGTTCTGGCTCAACCCTTACCAGGTTGCAGTCGTACCGATCAGACCCGAGCATAACGAGTATGCGCAGAAGGTCGTGTCCGAGCTCACTGCCGCAGGCGTACGCGTCGAGGCTGACTACACTGACGTCAACATGAGAGACAAGATCAAGAAGTTCAAGCAGATGAAGGATCCTTACATCCTCGTCGTAGGAGACAAGGAAGCTGCTGAGAACACTGTCGCAGTCAACGTCAGAGGTTCAAACAAGCAGGTTCCCGGAGTTGCACTCGATAAGTTCGTCGAGATCTGCAAGAAGCTCAATGCTGAAAGGACTCTGGAGCTCCCTCAGGAGATGTAAGTTCAGGGTATTGATCTCATTTATAAGTCAAAGGGCCGCATCGCAAGGTGTGGCTCTTTTGTTTTGCACAGGAGGGGGGCGGGCCCCGGGGGTTCAAATGCGGATTACGTAAAAAGTGTAGTAAACGAAGGTGTTTACTACACTTTTTTGTACAATTCAGCTCGATTTGCACAAAATCGTGCACAAAAACGAGTCGTTTACTACACTTTTCAGGTAAATGCTTATCCGCCTGCGCATATGTTGTTTTTCTACAAGGCATCAGATGCCCTGAAAGCCGAAAAACAGGGCAAAAACTTTGATTATCAAATTATCAAATTACACTTTCAGGGGTGCCTGAGGGGCAATTTTTTAGGTAAAAATCCTAACGAAAAACAACTTTAATTGAATGACTGTTCTTGATATTATTCGTATTGCTACAAAAGGGGGCACATGAATATGTACAAACAGGAAGGAACAAAGGTAGCCATCATCGGCGCCGGTGCGGTAGGATCAACAACCGCTTTCGCAATCGCAATGCAGCAGCTCTGCTCTGAGCTCGTCCTTATCGACGTTAATAAGGAAAAGGCTCTCGGCGAGGCTCTCGATATCAGCCACGGACTTCCGTTCATCGGCGATATGTATATTCACGCAGGTGACTACAGCGATGTTAAGGATGCAGACTGCATCATCATCACCGCAGGTATCCCCAGAAAAGAAGGCGAGACAAGACTTGACCTTGCAAAGAAGAACGTCAAGCTCGCTCATGTCATTACAGACAGCATCATGGAGCACTACAACAAGGGTGTCATCATGGTCATCTCCAACCCTTGCGACCTTGTTACATATAAGGTAGCTGAGTGGTCCGGACTTCCTTCTAACATGATCATCGGTTCCGGTACGAACCTTGACTCCGCGCGTTTCAGAGTCCTCATCTCCAGAAAGCTCGGCGTTGACGTAAGAAACGTTCACGGTTATATCCTCGGCGAGCACGGCGAGACACAGTTCCCTGCATGGAGCCACACTCACGTTGCAGGTATGGGAATCGACGAGTACGCTGAAGCTATCGGCATTCCTTTCGGTCAGGATGTTAAGGATGAGATCGCACAGCAGACAAAGTCTTCCGGCGCGCAGATCATCAAGCTCAAGGGCGCTACATTCAATGGTATCGCAGTAAGTGCCGCTACACTCCTCAGGAGCATCACAGAGGACGAGCACACCATCAGAACAGTCTCCACAAGACTTAATGGCGAGTACGGCATCAGCGGTGTTACTCTTGACGTTCCTGCACTTATCGGTGCAAACGGCGTAGACAAGATCATCGACATGCGTCTTACCGATGAGGAATATCAGCTCCTCAAGCGATCAGAAGCAAACATGCGTGAAGCCATCGCTTCCGTCGAAGACCTCTGATAGAGATCAGACTGTAAGATTTCAATGACCCTTCCGGTATCCGGAGGGGTCTTTTTTATGTTGCATTTTAAGGACATTTTGTGGAACTGTGCTCACTAATAAATAAAGTAAGAAATCTTCGTGTTATAATGAATCCACAATCCGCAGATACCAAAAAGCAGAGATTGGAGACAAAATTATGCTTAACGGACTGAAGAGGTTCGCTTCGGCAGTAATCGCAGTAACCATAGCGTTCACGTTTGTGGGCGCATTTACGCGTTTAAATGAGACCAAAGTCTATGCCGATACGGCCAACACGGCGCCTGCAACAACATATACTCTTTCAGGCAAAGCCCGTATTCAGGGATACGGGAACAAGAAGGGCTCTTTCAGCGGAGGCATCCTTTCGCTCGGCAAGAAGGGCAAAAAGAAGAATCTTTATGCATTAACCATTAACTTTAAGAACAATACCGGCTATCAGGGCGGCATCCGCTACAGCGTTTACCGCACAAAGAAGGGCTGGTCCGGCTGGAAGACAAGCGGCCAGAAAGCAGGTTCCAGCAGCAACAAGTACAAGATCGAAGCTGTCAGGATCGAACTGACCGGCGAGCTCGCAAAGCATTACAGCGTTGTTTACAGCGCATACATGCAGACGTACAAGGGCAATCAGGGCTGGGTCAGCGACGGCGCGGCAGCAGGTACCCAGGGCGAGAAGAAGAGACTTGAGCAGGTCAGGATCAAACTCGTTTCGAGAGACCAGCTCGGCGAGCAGCCCTCTGTCTCTTACAGAATGTACAGGGACAAGTACAAGTGGGGATCCAAGTGGTCAAAGGACGGAGCCGTTGCGGGTGTAAACTCCGGTTCCTATCAGAAGCATGAAGGCCTTCAGATGACCGTAACAGGATCCAAGTATACGGGCAACATCCAGTACCGTGTACGCGGTGACGGATATTCCTGGACAGGGTGGTCCACCAAGAACGGCAAGGTCGGCAAATATTCCAAAGGCAAGAGGATCGAAGAGATCGAAGCAAGACTCACAGGAGAGCTTGCCGAGCATTTCGACGTCTATTACAGAACACGCGTCAAGGAAAAGGGATGGCTCGGCTGGGCAAAGAACGGCGAGAGGTCCGGAACCGATAAATACAAGTTCTACATCATGGCATTCCAGTGCGTCATAGTTCCGAAGGGCGCTGATGCTCCCGGAAACATCAACGGCGTAACGAGCAAATATACGTCTTCTTACCTTGTAAACGGCAATCCGGTACTGAAGTTCGCTGATTTCAAAGCTGACCACAAGACATCAAAGACAATGGTCGGCATCGATGTCTCGAAGTATCAGGGCAACATCGATTTCAAGAAGGCGAAGGCTGCAGGCGTTGAATTCGTAATCCTCCGCTGCTACGTAAGAAACAACTATTACGACAAGACAAAGAAGAAATATGTCTGGTGCAATGCGCCCGATACAAAGTTCGAGCAGTATTACAAGGATGCCAAGGCGGCAGGACTCAAGATCGGCCTGTATTTCTTTACCTGTGACTACACGGAAGAGAACATGCGCAAGTACACGCAGGACATGATCAAGAAGTGCAAGCTTGATCAGAAGCAGATCGATTTCCCGATCGCATTTGACTGGGAGAACTTCGATTACTACAAGCGTGCCCACAAGAGTAATAAATGGTCAACGTCAACGATGAACAAGCACATCGATTCGGACCTCAACAAGATGGTCGCGATCTTTGAGGAAGAATGCAACAAGGCCGGTTACTCCGCATCGATCTACGGCAGCAAGTCCAGACTCGAGGGCACATGGAGCCCTTCGATCAAGAACATGAAGGCAGGCAAGAACAACCTGTCCATCTGGATGGCACACTGGGTGTCCAAGTCTTCTTACAAGGGCAGCTACTACATGTGGCAGGTCAATTCACACGGAAGAGTACCCGGCATCAGCGGTGACGTGGATCTCGACGTTGCATACATTGACAGGCTCCCTTCGCCCAAGGCTCCCGTAAAGCCCGAAGATCCTTCTTCCGGCAGTACCGATAAACCTGAAGAACAGACAGAGGCAACACAGCCTAAGGACAACAATGTTCCGGATGAGGAAGCAAAGCCTGAAGAAGGCGAAACACCAGCACCCGGACCTGATGAAGCGGCACCCGAAGAAGGAAACGCAACACCCGAAGACGGCGCCAAGGCACCTGAAGGAGAGCGCGAAGCCGCTGAACAGGAGGAAAAGAAGCCTGACGAGACTCCTGCTGAAGCTCCCGCTGAAAAAACAGAGCCTGAGGATGAACCGGCAGAGACTCCTTCCGAAGAGCCCGCAAAAGATACGGCTGAACCGAAAGAAGCAGCTCCCTCTAAGGATAGCGGTTCCGTAAAGGAAAATGCTCCTGCAAAGGAGGATGCGCCTGTCAAGGAATCGGAACCCGATAAGGATACGTCTTCGAAAAAGGACGCGGAGCCTGCCAAGTCTTCTTCCAAGGAACAGCCTGAAGAAGTCACGACGGGTGAACCGTAAGAAATTTAAAATAATCTAAAACACCAATAAAGAACTAAGGGGTTAGGAACATGGAAATCAGTGCAGTTGTAATGGCCGCAGGCAGAAGTACGAGAATGAAGTCGAAGCACTCAAAGGTAGTGTTTCAGGTGTCCGGTAAAGCCATTATCCAGTGGGTTGCGGACGCACTTTTCGATGCGGGCTGCAGAGATCAGGTCTATATCGTGGGCGAGGCCCAGGATGAGATCAGGAGCATCTTAGGCGAGAATGTCGCTTACGTGCTTCAGGAAGAACAGCGCGGAACAGGACACGCGGTCATGCAGGCAGCGCCTTTCCTTGAAGGAAGGGACGGCCTTACGATCGTACTTCCCGGCGACTGTCCGATGGTATCGGTTGAGACGATCAACAGAGCTCTTAAGGCATTTGAGACTGCAGAAGGAAACTGCGCAGCGATCCTCATCACTGCAGAAGCAGACGATCCGACAGGTTACGGAAGGATCGTAAGAGGCGATGACGGCAATGTCATCAAGATCGTGGAGCACAAGGACTGCACGGAAGAGGAACTCAAGATCAAGGAGATCAATTCCTCAATGTATGTCTTCAAGACACCGCTCCTGCTTTCCGCATTGGGAAGGATCGGCGCAAACAATGCCCAGAAGGAATACTACCTTACTGATACGATCGGGATCCTGATAGGTGACGGATACACGGTAGGCGCGGTAGTCTGCGATTTCGATGATACGCGCGGGATCAACGACAGGATCCAGCTTGCACAGGTCCAGTCCATCATGAACCGCAGGATCCTCGAAAGACACATGAAGGCAGGCGTTACGATCATCGACCCTGCTACTACATGGATCCATCACGCAGTTGAGATCGGTATGGATACAACGATCCTGCCGGGCACGACACTCATGGGAAACACGGTTATCGGAAGCGACTGCATCATCGGTGAGAACTCGAGGATCGACTGCTCCGAGATCGGCGATGAGACCGTTGTTGACAACTCGATCGTAAGCCAGAGCCGCATCGGAAAGGACTGCCGTATCGGACCTTATTCGCACATCAGACCTGACTGCGTAATAGACGATCACGTAACGCTCGGCGCTTACGTCGAGGTCAAGGGCTCCAACATCGGTGAATATACCCGTGCAAGGCACCTTACATATATCGGTGACTCCAAGGTCGGAAAGAACGTCAACTTCGGATGCGGAACCGTTACATGCAACTTTGACGGTCAGGACAAGGTCGGATGCACCATTGAGGACAACGTCTTCATCGGAGGCAATTCGAACATCCTTTCAGCTGTAGTTCTCGGCAAGGATTCCTATATCGCCGCAGGTTCAACGATCACTACGGACGTAGCTCCTCTCGCTCTCGGCATCGGCCGTTCGAAGCAGGTCAACAAAGAGAACTGGGTCTCGAACAAGGCCCGCATGAGAGGCAGCAATTATATAAGGCTTGACGACAAGCGTTCGGAACTCTGATATGTGGATAGTGGCAGGGCTCGGAAATCCGGGCAGACAATACATGTATACATGGCACAACATGGGCTTTCTTGCCGTTGACGTGCTTTGCGAAAAACACGGCATTTCCCTCGATAAGGACAAGTTCAAGGGCATGTACGGCAAGGGAAGGATCGCAGGACAGGACGTCATCGTCATTAAGCCCGTGACCTTCATGAACCTTTCGGGAGAGTGTCTCATTGAGGCGAGCCGCTTTTTCAAGGTCGATCCCGCGCACATCATTGTCGTGTATGACGACATAGACATAAAGAAGGGCACTATCAGGGTAAGGCCCAAGGGAAGTGCAGGCACCCATAACGGAATGAAGTCCATCATACAGCATCTGGGAACTGAGAATTTCCCGCGCGTGCGTATCGGAACAGGTCCTGTACCTGAGCATTTCGATCTGGTAAACTACGTTCTCTCCGAAGTGCCGAAGGATGAGCGTCTCATGATGAACGACGCTTTCATCGAAGCCTGTGCGGCCATTGAAGGTATCATAGCGAATGAATCAGCAAATCACTGACCTGCTGAGCCTCATCACGTCCGATAAGACTGTCATCGACGGTCTCGAAAAGGCGAGGGGCGCAGGTACCCATCTGAATATTTCCGGTCCTTGTGCCGAACAGAAGGCGTTTCTCATAAGCGCCCTGGCTAAACACATCTCGAAAAAACCCGTAGTCATCGTTTCGGACGCGGCGCGCGCCAGGATGATGTCACGCGCGCTTTCCGCATTTACGGACGGAAACGTTGCTGTCCTTATGCCCGCAGAGCTTTCACTCGTTACTGCAGAGGCATCTTCCAGGGAGCTGGAGCTCACGAGATGCGCGGCTCTTGCAGAGCTTGTTACGGGCAGTTTCGGCGCGGCGGTAATTACCGCCGGAGCGCTGATGGGAAAGCTCGCTCAGCCTTCGGAATTTGCTTCAAGGATACTGGATATCGAAGTCGGAGGGACGACGGATCCCGATGACATGATCGAAAAGCTCACTGAGATGGGCTACGGAAAAGTCCCGCAGGTAATGGAGCGCGGCGAGTTCGCAAGAAGGGGAGACATCATAGACATCTTCCCGCCGGACATGACAGAGCCCGTCAGGATCAGTTTTTTCGATGATGAAGTCGACCAGCTGAAGAACTTCGATCTTGAGACACAGCGTTCCACGGAACAGCTTACAAAGACAAGGATCATACCTGTTAGGGTATATCCCGCGGGTAACGAGGAAGAGCGCAAAGACGCCGCCGAAAAGATACGCGTTCAGGCTGAAGAAGATATTTCGAGGATGAACAAGGATTCGCGCGAAGCAAGACGCGCAGCCGAGCTCCTCACACGCACAGCGGAATCAGATGCGCAGAAGATAGAACTCGGAAACGAACCTACGGGTATCGCAAGATGGATCAGCCTTTTGCTGGACAGACCCGCGTGCGCCATTGATTATGTTGAATTTGAGGGCGCATCTGATGTGCTCTGGTTTGCGGATGAACTCGTTGATACTGATGCGAGGATGAAGGCATTCGTAGCAGAGTATCTGCAAAGATGCGGTGAATCGTGCGAGGCGGGAACTGCGCCTTCCTGCGCGGTGGAAGCTGTTTTCGAACCTTCAGCGGTAATGAAGAAGATAGACGGACTTGCGAAAGTCGTCACTCTTGCGACGTTCTCATCGACCGGCGGAGGACTCCCCGGCGGCGTTAATGTCTCTACTTCAGGATTCCCTTCAGACAACTATTCCGGAAGGATCAGCGAGCTCGCTGAAACGATGAAGGGAACGGACAACATAAAGATCGTTCTGCCTGAAGGAAGAAGAACGGAAAACCTGAGGGACAGCCTGATCGAAGGAGGCGCGCTTCCTGACATCATTTATGCGGATCTGCCGCAGGGTTTCTCATATCCCGCACTTGGAATAACGCTTCTCGGCGAGCAGGAGCTCTTCGGGAGCGGAAGGGCTGCAAAGCCTAAGAAAAAGGGCGGTCCGAGGATCACGTTCTTCGGCGACATCCATCCCGGAGATTATATTGTCCATGACAAGCACGGCGTAGGAAGATACGACGGCCTCATCAACATGAAGGTCGGTGATACGCGCAAGGACTACCTTAAGATCACTTACGCAAGGGATGAGGTATTGTACATCCTTCCCGAAAACCTCGATTCGCTCCAGAAATACGTGGGCCCGGGAGAACGCGAACCAAAGCTTTCCAGACTCGGGGGAGACGAGTGGAAGAGGCAGGTCTCAAGAGCCAGGGAATCGATCAAGAAGGTCGCTTACGATCTTCTTAAAGTGTATGCCGCAAGAAGCGTAAACAACGGTTTCCAGTGCCAGCCCGACGATGAGAACCAGAAGGTCTTCGAGGACAGGTTTCCTTATGTTGAGACCGAGGACCAGCTCCGCGCATGTCGAGAGATAAAGGCTGACATGGAGTCTGAAAGGCCAATGGACAGGCTGCTTTGCGGCGACGTCGGATTCGGAAAGACCGAGGTCGCTTTCAGGGCGATGTATAAGGCCGTCATGAACGGCAGACAGGCGATAATGCTCGCGCCAACGACACTGCTCGCGCAGCAGCATTACCAGAATTTCGTGGAGCGCTGCAAGGGATGTTTCCCGGTCAACGTGGTACTCCTTTCGAGATTCGTTTCGCAGGCGCAGATCAAGCAGAATCTGATAGACATAAAGAACGGCAAGGCAGACGTCATCATCGGTACGCACAGAGTGCTCTCAAACGACGTCAGACCGCCGCATCTGGGACTTCTCGTAGTTGATGAGGAGCAGCGTTTCGGCGTTAACCACAAGGAGAAGATCAAGTCGATGAAGACTGATGTCGACGTTCTCTCGCTTTCCGCAACGCCTATCCCGAGAACTCTTCACATGTCGCTTTCAGGCATCAGGGACATTTCAGTCCTTGAGGAAGCACCGTTCAACAGACGCGCCGTCCAGACCTACGTCATGGGCTACGATGAGCAGATAATCGTGCAGGCTTGCATGCGCGAGATAGCGCGCGGAGGCCAGATCTTCTACCTCTACAACAAGACTTCCGACATCGATAAAGTCGCTGAAAAACTCGAGGAACTGATGCCCGGAGTAAGAGTCAGTTATGCCCACGGACAGATGCCCGAAAACGGACTTGAAAACGTTGTCGGAGATTTCATGGAAGGCAAGTACGACATTCTGGTCTGCACGACGATCATCGAAAACGGCGTCGACATGCCGAATGTAAACACGCTCATAGTCGAAAATGCCGACAGGTTCGGTCTTTCGCAGCTCTATCAGATCAAGGGCCGTGTAGGAAGATCAGACAGGCAGGCATACGCATATATCACTTACGATGCTGACGCTCCGCTGAACGAGGAAGCGACAAAGAGGCTCAATGCCCTGCGTGAGTTTACGGAACTCGGTTCAGGCGTTAGGATCGCGATCAGAGACCTCGAGGTAAGAGGAGCGGGCAACCTTCTTGGTGCAGAACAGCACGGTCAGATGGACGTCATCGGATATGAGCTTTACTGCAGGCTCTTGGACGAGGAGATCAGGCAGCTCGGCATGAACCAGGCTGAAAAAGAAAAGGCCATGGAAGGAGTTGAAAACGTTTCCGCTGCTGGCGACATCACTGTTGAAGTCGATTACGATGCATACATTCCTTCTTCTTACATTTCAGATGAAGCAAGCCGTATGTCAACATACAGAAAGATCGGATTCATCAGAGATTTCACGCAGTACGATGATTTCATGGATGAGATCACGGACCGTTTCGGCGATCCGCCGAAGGAGATCTACATTCTTTCAGGCATATCTCTCATTCGCGCAATGGCAGGAAAACTGGGCTTCACAGGCGCATCGGTAAGGAACACCGGCGTAAGGCTTTATTTAGATCCGAGACTTCAGCTCGACATGAATGCGCTGGGTGCGCTCATGCGTGATCAATTCTACGGCGCACGAGTCACGATCAACGCGATGAGCGACAGGCCGTACCTGCTCTACAAGCCCACATCCACTAAGCAGAGCAAAACGATCAACGAGATCAAGGGGATCTTGCAGATACTTAACGATAACAGAACGAATGCTGTATAATACGACATGCACGCTCCAATAGTCTAATGGATAGAATAGCGGTTTCCGGTACCGTTGATGCGGGTTCGATTCCTGCTTGGAGCGCCAAGATTTAAAGACCTTTGCAACATACGGACAAGTCCTCGGCGGGCAAACAGCGCCCGCCTGCGGAACTAGTTGCAAAGGTCTTTTTATTTGGCGTGGAGCGGGCAAACAGCGCCCGCCTGCGGAACTAATTTCAGAAGGTCTTTTCAGTGGCGTAGAAGTGGTGAGCAACGCCAGCCTGCGGAACTAGTAGCAGGGTGTTTTAACGTTGGCATGGAGCGGGCAAACAACGCCAGCCTGCGGAACTAATTTCAGAAGGTCTTTTCAGTGGCGTAGATGTGGTGGTAAGTGCTGATTTACCTTGCTATAATACTAAAAGAAGTAAGCGAGCGGGTTTGATCTAGAAGTTCGGGTGTTTTTCCTCCCTCCGAAGATATATGTATCATATTGAATTTGATATTGCAGCGGTGTTCCTCACGCTGTTTATAGCTTACTATATCATTTTCAAGAAAGGCATCAGAAAGCATGCCAACCGTGTTTTTATGGGCATGATCTCGATCAATTTCATCGCTGAGATCTCCGACATCTTCGGGTCGCTGGCAAATAATCATCCTGAATACACAACTGAAGTCATCAAGGATTTCTGGAACTATCTATATATCTCATCACACAACACGCTTGCGTATGTGCTTGTCGTTTATGTCTTCTATCTCATAGGTTATGAGAAGTCCAAGCGCTCGGCGCTCATTATCGCCGCGGCACCGTTCGTGATCGAGATGATTATACTGTTTACCAACCCGTTCCATAAGCGGATCTTCTATTACGATGAAGCGGGGAAATATCTGCACGGCAACCTGTTCTTCATCATTTACGCGATCGCGCTGGCGTACATGAGCTTAGCGATCTATCTGACGATAAGGCACCGCAAAGGCATTTCGAGATCGATAACGAAGGCGCTCCTGTTCTTCATCTCGATCACGTTCGTGCCTGTCATCATTCAGATCATATTCCCGGATTATCTGCTTACGCTGTTCTTTGAGACAATAGGACTCATGGGGATCTTATTTACCATTGAGAGCAAGGAGGAGACCGTCAATCCTACCACTGGTGCGCTCAACCGTTACGCGCTCAACGGCGCGCTGGACCGCGCAATGGTGAACAAGGGACATGTGCTGCTGCTCATCAAGATCCCTAACCTGAACTACTACAACAAGATGATCGGTTTTGAAAACATGAACGGCATCTTAAGGCGCATATCCAAGTGGATGGATGAGATGTTTAAAGATTACGTTCCATACGATTGCGGACGCGGTCACTTTGCGGTCCTTTGCGAAGGCATAGACGATGCAGAGATCGCGCTGATACGCGAAAAGACAATGAACAGGTTCGAAAAGGCCTGGGGCAAGGGCGAGTTCTCACTCGTTTTCCCCGTTCAGTTCGGAGTCATTCATCTGCTTGAAGACGTCAAGACTCTTGACGATGTTTTCATGCTCATCGATTCGACCTTTGACGGAAAAGTCTCGTCCGATCTTGACGTGCAGAAGGCAGTCTACAAATACGAACGAGGCGTCCTGATCGAAAGGCTTATCGACAAGGCTTTGAAGAATAAGAGTTTCGAGGTGTACTATCAGCCGATCTGGAATTCGAACGCAGGCAGGTTCACTTCGGCGGAAGCGCTTTGCCGCCTGATCGACAGCGAGTACGGGATAATCCCGCCTGATGAATTCATCCCTGTCGCAGAGCGCAACGGATCGATACTGGACATCGGTCTTTTCGTGTTTGAGGAAGTGTGCAGGTCATATCAGGAAGAGCGTCTGAAAATGCTCGGCATCGAGTATGTTGAAGTCAATCTCTCAGTAGTGCAGTGTCTGAGCAAGAACCTGATGAGGTCGTTTGACGAGATACTTAACAAGTATCAGCTGAGCGCCGAGAGGATCAACCTGGAGATCACGGAATCTGCCACTACCGAGAACCAGAAGGTCCTGTACGATACGATCGAAGTGCTGAATAACAGTAAGTTCTCGTTTTCGCTGGACGATTACGGAACGGGTTATTCCAACATCTCGTACATGTATGAGATGCCGTTTTCGATAATAAAGATCGATAAGAGCATTCTCTGGAAAGCGAAGGATCCGGTGAGCGGGGAAAGCGAGAAGAACGGCTACATCTATCTTGAAAACACGGTCCGCATGCTGAAGGAAATGGGGTATTCCGTTCTGGTCGAAGGCGTTGAGACCGTCGAGCAGAAGATGCTCCTGGAAGAACTCGGATGCGATTATCAGCAAGGATACTATTTCTCTAAGCCCGTGCAAAAGCAGGTCTTCACGGACTTCATAAAGGTGGTGAATACATAATGGTACTGGCTTATTACGTCATCATATGCGTTCTTTCACTGATGTGCTGCTCGGCATTCTATTTCATCAAGCGCAGTTATTTTTCGACCCGTTATACGATGATATTCCTTCTGGCTTTCCTGTCGCAGTTCTGCTATGTTCTGCTGGCACTGTCGCAAAACGTCAGGGAAGCTCTGATAATATACAAATTCCTCTATATCGGCGGATGCTTCCTGCCTCTTACGGGACTGCTCCTTGTCTTTTCGATCTGCGACATCGAACCGCCGAAATGGGTCAGGTTCATCATGCTCGCATTCACGGCAGGCATTTATCTTCTGGTGCTTTCTGCCGGATACAGTCCGCTTTTTTATAAGAGCGTTGACATCGAATTCGAAAACGGAGTTACCGTCTTAGTCAAGGAATACGGACCTTTGCACAACCTGTTCTATGTCGAGATCGGCCTGTTCCTTGTGATAACTCTTTTCGTCCTGATCTACGGATGGATAAAAAAGCCGAACGTCTCAAGGAAGAATCTCATGATCGCCGCCTTCATGCAGATCGTTTCGATCTTTGCATTTTTCCTGGGGCGCCTGATCAACAAGGATATCGAATGGATGGCTCTGGCCGACCTGGTAGATGAGATCGGATTCCTGGTGATCATGAACAGCATCGGCCTGTACCACGTTGACGTCATGGTTGGCTCGTCGATCTTTGAAGGTGGCGAATTCGGCTATATCGCGCTTGATTTCAGGAAACGCTATCTGAGCGCGACGGATGTCGCAAAGAGGTTCTTCCCGGAGATCAGGAAAAACCGTGTTGATCATGCAATAGAAGACGAAAATCTAAGTCAGCTGTGTGATCAGTGGATCGAGGATTTCAAGCGCAAGAACGTGTCAAGATATCACCATTTCCGCAAAGGTGAATTCATATATCTCATCCGTGTAAGCGACCTTTACGACGGGAGAAAAAAGCGCGGATATCTGCTCGAGATCTCGGATGACACCGCACACCAGCAACATCTTGAAGGGATCGAACGCTATAACAAAAACCTTAACGAGGAGCTGAGCGAGAAGACAAAGCTTATCCGTCAGTTAAGAGAATCAGCAAAAGATAATTGAAAAGATCGTTCAGGCTAAGCGACAGATTCCCGGAAATGTGTGGTTTAAGCATCATATACGGCTGACATTACGGATTGTCCGGCCGCAAAGTACCCGTGATAATAAGGCCATGATCAAACCGAAAGAAACGAGGTACATATCAATGAGAAATCTGGCAATCGGAACATCAGTTGGAAGCACCGGCATATCGGAAAAAGAGATCATAGGCGTAAGACTGATAATCGCATATTGGAAGAGAGTAGGCATACTTTTGAATGAAGCAGTTGACAGGGCAATACGTGAAACCGAAAACAGCGCGCGTTACGGCAAGGACTGCAGCTGGAACGATGAGACCATCAGATACATGATCGATAATTGGAACGACATTTGACAGCAGATGAGTTTTTACATATAGACGCCGCGGAATGTGTGTTCTGCGGCGCTTTTGTTTTTCTGCGCGTTGCCACAAAAATCCATAAAAAGTGAATGCAATTAAGTGTATACTCAATTTGGCTCTACGGAGACATTTTGAGGAAGGCATTGGACAGTTTTTATGGGAAGCATGACTGATGGCATAATCCATGAAATTAAAAAGGTAATCTGCGGTAAGGATAATGTCATCGAAGAGACGCTGACCGCAATTCTTGCGGGCGGACACATTCTGATGGAAGACGTTCCGGGAGTAGGCAAGACCACGATGGCGCTTGCGTTTTCGAAAACAATGGGACTCAACTTCGGAAGAGTCCAGTTTACGCCTGACGTACTGCCTTCGGACATTACGGGCTTTTCCATTTACGACCGTAATACTGATACCATGAGATATCAGCCCGGAGCCATCTTTCACAATCTCTTCCTCGCCGACGAGCTTAACCGTGCGTCATCACGCACGCAGTCTGCGCTACTCGAGGCAATGGAGGAGGGCAACGTTACAGTGGACGGCAAGACATACATCCTGCCTGAACCGTTCATTGTTTTCGCTACCCAGAACCCTACGGGAGCTTCAGGAACGTCGCTTCTGCCCGACTCGCAGATCGACCGTTTCATGGTTAGGATCTCAATGGGTTATCCTTCTGCTAAATATGAGAAGGCCATGATCGAACAGAGAAAGAACGGCATCAATCCGATGGACAGCGTAAGGCCGCTCTGCGATGCAAATGCATTGCTTCAGATGCAGGCCCAGGTCAACAACGTTTTCCTTCACGATCAGATCGCCGATTACATAATCGCGCTCGTAAACAAGACCAGAGGTCATGCTGATCTTGAGAGAGGCGCGAGCCCGAGAGCCTCGCTTGCCTTCACTTCAATGGCGAAGGCGCATGCTTTCATGCAGGGAAGGGAATATGTCGTTCCCAAGGACGTTCAGCAGGTGTTCCTGCCGGTAATCACGCACAGGCTCATGCTCAATCCCGAAGCTGAGGTCAACGGAAAGAGCACAACGGAAATCGCAAAAGAGATCCTCGCATCTACTTTTGTTCCCAAGGTCTGACGCAATATGCTGAAGTCCTGGGGCGCGTACTCAGTTACTTTAATCTCAACCTTCGTCTTTTTCCTTTGCTACAAGATGTGGGTCTCATGGATCTTACTCATCGTGGTCCTGATGATCCCTTTTTTGTCGCTTGCAATGAGCATCATCGCATCTCGTACGATGAAGTTCACGACTGAATGCCAGACCAGCGTTCTCATCGGAACGCCCATGTCCATTTACG
Organism: Clostridiales bacterium; assembly: GCA_017478485.1. Classification (GTDB taxonomy): domain Bacteria; phylum Bacillota; class Clostridia; order Saccharofermentanales; family Saccharofermentanaceae; genus Saccharofermentans. The sequence goes on from JAFVDI010000027.1 coordinate 16,704, forward strand.
TTACAACGAGCGGTCTTGCATCGTATTTTTCTTTTTGCAGAGTCAAGATGACCGTCACCGATCACATGACCGGTGTGTCGAAAAAACATGTTTTCGAGATCCACGACAACGGCACCTCGAAGATACCGGTGGACACCAGGCATTGCGGATCTTATTCCTACAGGATGACGTGGCTTTCGGTCTACGATCTTTTCGGTCTGTTCCACATCAACACCAACCTCAACAGGAATAACGAGATCTTCGTAAAGCCTGTTCCGGCAATGCCTGAGAGAATGCCGAACATGTACGGCTTCAAGGCAAAGAACCTCAGGAAATCCAAGCAGCCTTCATCAGAGATCTACGACATCAGGGAATACCAGATCGGCGATTCGATGAGATCGATACACTGGAAGATGTCCGCGAAAAAAGACGAAACCCTCGTCAAGGAACCGCTTGAAGAATACGGCGGACATTCGCGTGTCCTGATGAAGCTGACTGCAGACAGGGACGAACTGGATCTCCATCTCGGACAGATACTGTTCACGTCAAAGTTTTTCATCGAGCACGAGACCGCGCACAGGATCAGGGTCATTCCTCCGGACAAGGGAGAAGTGGCTTTTGAGATCGAATCGGATCTTGATCTTGAAAGAGCGATAGTAAGCATCCTCCGCATGAGGATCCCGAAAGAGAGTCCAAAGAAAGAAGAAAGCGCTGAAAAGAACGGCGTCAGCGGAACTGCTGCAGAAAGCAGGGAGGGTCCTTCAGATGAAGACTGAGAAGACCGTTCTTGCCAATGAGAAGAGATCAACTCTGCTGCTTTCCGCGGTCCTTGCGATCGTGGTGTCGGTGGCGCTTTCTGCAGGTTTCACGCTGATGCTCGGAACGACGTTTTCGATCGCTTTCAGCATCAGGCGGGTCATTTTTGCGTATACTCTGACAGCTGCGATATTCAGTGCGGTATTTATCTTCAATAAGAAATGGCTGTCTTTTGCAGCTCTCATGGCCGCGCCTGCTATATTCGGACTTTGCCTTTACAAGGACTGGTTCAATGTCCGGAAGGGCTTCATGGGACTGATGTACTACCTCAAACTCTACGTCTTTTTGTGGCTCCCTGGCGACTATTCCGAAGACCCGGAAGCAAGAACCACAGTGCTCGCGTTCTTCATCGTTTATAACCTTATCGCGATCAGCGTGACGGCATTTGTCGTGATGAAGCGGAGATGGATCCCTGCCGCACTCATCTTCTATCTGCCGCTATTCCTGTTCTCGGTTTCCAACACTGACTTAAGCCCGAAAGCAGGGCCATGCCTCGTTGCGGGTTCAGGCATTATACTGATCCTGCTGTGCAACGCATTCAGGAAAAAGAAGCAGGCTACATACGAAAAGATGCTCCTGATACTGACCGTTCCCGTTTTCTGTTTCATGTTCCTGCTTGGAGGAATCTATCCGCAGAAGACATACAACAAGGACAAGCTTGCGAGAAAGATAATAATCGAAACGAGGGACTGGTTCGACAAGACCGCGGGCAGGGACAATCCCTTGAGGAGCATTTTTGAAAGGGCTCTGAACGGTTTCGAAAACACGGATTTCGATGACAGTTACGACGCGCTTTCGCCGCTTTATGCATCTTCGACCAACCTCAATAAAGTAGGACCTTTCAATCCGACTTCGGAAAAGGTGCTCGAGGTCTACAGGTACCGCAATCCCGAGTATACCGGGGCGATTCCTTACTTCAGCAACACGCTGTATCTGAAGGTCGAATCGCTCGACACATATCAGAACAACACTTTGAGCGGCAAGCTCAAGATGAATCCTTATAAGCGGAATATCGAAGTTGAGAGCGTCTCTGCTCCGTACGGCGTGATCATAAATCCCGTGAAGAACGCATCGGTCGATATCGTGCCTTACTACACGGATTACTACTTTACGCCCCAGTCCAAGGTCTCTGAGCTTAATGCCTTAAATTCGACGAATAAGCGGATCTCTGATTTTGCATCGTCAAACGTACCGGTCAAGGCCGGAAACATCTTTTCGGAGAAGTATCTGAAAGACTACGTCTACAAGACATGTCTTGATGTTCCTTATTCGACTGACAGGGGGCTCATAAACGGAGGCAAGCTTCCCGAATGGTATCTGGATGTTTACTACGGTCGCAAGCAGATGAGTGACTATGAGAAGGTCAAAAACGTAACCGCTTATGTCAGAACTCTTCATCCTTACAGCGTTGCTACTGATTATCCGCCGAAGGGCGTGGATTTCGTCTCGTGGTTCGTAAATGAGGGAGAGAGCGGTATCTGTGTTCACTATGCGGTGACTTCCGTAGTGCTGCTTCGCATGATCGGAGTTCCTGCCAGATATGTCCGCGGATACGTTGCGCCGAACGTGCAGATTGACGGCAGCGTCACCGTAATGGCCTCATATGCGCATGCATGGTTTGAAGTTTTCGTTCCTGAATACGGATGGGTCATGGGTGATGCGACTCCCGGATACAATGGTGAGGAAGCCTACTTTAACATCGCTGCTCTTGCAAGGAGCAACCCTGAAGTCGAGGATATGTCTTTCGACCCTGACACAGATCCTGAACAGACCACTTCCACCGAGACTTCCGGAACGTCTGAGACCACAACGGAATCAACGGTTCCCGAAACATCGGAGGGCGAGACGACACGCGAGACGGTTCAGTCTGACGGTCAGTCCGGACCTTCTTACGGAGGGCCTGCGGGAACTGATAACTATACGGGTTCTTATACGCCTGAAGATCTTCCCAAAGACAAGGATCCGCTGCCGGAATTCTTAGTTAACGCAATAAAACTGTTCTTTAAGATCTTTATTGTCCTGACTGTCTTTGCGGTGACCGTACTCATTTCGAGAGCCGTCTTCATGATCTACTGGTCGAACAGGTTTAACAGCGAAAAGATCAACGAAAAGACTGTCGCACGTTACCATTACTACATGCTAATGGCGCGGGTGTTCAGGTTCATCTATCCGGAAATGGTCAAGGAACTCGCCGAAAAGGCCACCTTCTCCGGAAGGGACATTTCTCAGAAGGAATATGAGTCACTCAACAGAACGTGCAGGCAGATAATGAACACGTCATCGGCGGACTTCACAGGTATAAAAAAAGCGCTGTTCAGACTGATGAGACTGCCTTAAATAAAAGAGAATTATGGTATATTTTTTTTGCGCAATATGGTATAAAACCAGCAATTAAAACATGGAGGATAGACAACATGGCTTTTTGTAAAAATTGCGGCGCACAGATCAATGACGTGGACATGTTCTGCGGAGTTTGCGGAGCACCGGTAGAAAGAAATGAGATTCCTGCGGCACCGGTATACCAGCCTGCAGCTGTACCTGATCCTGCCCAGTATCAGGATCCCTATCAGGCACCTTATCAGGCACCCGTACAGAACTACGGAACCGCGCCCGAACCGCCCAAGCGCAGCAACAAAGGCCTCATCATCGGCCTTATCGCCGGCGGCGCTTCTCTTCTCGTTGTTATCGCGATCTGCGTAAGCGCAGTCCTGTTTATCAACAAAGCCAAAAGGGAGATCGAGGAAACAACCGAGCGCACCAGAAGAACGACGGAAGAGACTACAGAGGAAACCACCGAGGAGACAACAGAGTGGACCACTGAAGAAACTACTGAAGAGACCACTGAAGAAACGACCGGTGAAACTTCCGAGACTTCCAGAAATAACGGTGAGCGTACGCTTGAAGATGTTCTCGACCGTGCAATACTGCAGAGTGAGATCGACAAATTAAAGGAAACCAGCACTTTCAAGGATGCATATAAAGATGCAACCGTTGAGATCAGGGGAAACGATATCATCTACAAATACTATTACAACAAATCCATGACTGCAGATCAGATCAAAAGAGTCAGACAGGCGCTTGAGCAGTCCGATCTTAAGAGCACGATCGAAGTTCTCAAGGATTCGGTCGAGAGAGCCTGCGGCATACGTCCCACAAGCATCATATACACGTATTACACTGCTGATGACGTTGAAATAGCTTCTATAGGAGGCTAAACCGGTCAGGTACGAACTTACGAAAAAGGGCTGCCTTTCTATGAGGCAGCCCTTTGCTTTTGCATAAGTTTATCCGGTTACAGGACGGTGTTCTTTCCATCAAGGTTCAGATCGGCGAACGGTCCCGGAATGACCTGGCTTCTCTTTGCGCCGAAGTAATCCTCGTCGAAGATGATGTCGTTTCCGTTTACGTCTTCGAATCTCTGCTGAGGCTCAAACGCTTTTCCGAGAACGTCGGTGGTGATGAGATCTGAAGTGAAGCTTCCCAGTACGTCAGCGAGATTGGTCTCGAGATAGACCTTGTCGCCGTCTTCCTTTACGTTTACATAGACTTCAGACTTGTCATCGAAAAGATAATCCTTTTCCTTGCAGAAGTGCAGAGCGCCGCCGAGATAAGCGTTTCCGTTGATCCAGACGGGGAGATGATCAAAGTGCGCCTTGGCGATCTTCATCATGTCGGGAGTGTCGCTGTCCAGATCGAAACGCTCGATCCATTCTTCGTAAACGGGATACTGATCCCAAACGTGTGTTCCTACCACGCGCTCTTCAACTTCGACCCTGCCGTCCTCGAAACGTGAAACGAGGGAAGTCTTCGGGTGCTTCTGGAAGAAGATGTTGTTGTAGAATCTGTCGTCACCGTGGAGTATCGTCATGAAGCCCATGACCTCGGTCCTGTGAGGCATGTGGTAAGGAGTGTAGCGCCAGTCTGTTCCTGCGCCTACCGACGTGAAAGCGCCGCAGATGAGGTTGTGTACCATTGCGACACCCTGGGTGGCGATACGGATCGAAGCATCGGACAAGAGGATGTTGTTGTCGATGAGCGTAGGGCCGTGACCGACCTCAACGAAGATGTCTTCGCTCCCCATGCCGCCTCTGAGAGGCTCTGCATATTCAGGCCTCTGGTTGTCATGAAGGAGGTTCTGCGTGATGCGCGTGCCCTGGGCTTCCCAGTCTGTCCAGATTCCCATTACGCTGTGGTGGATGTGATTTCTTCTCATGATGACGTCGATCGCCGCGTGAAGCTTGATGCCCGCAACCTCAGCGCCGCCAAGCTCCATCATGTTGTTGATGTGATGGATGTGGTTGTCTTCGATTATCGAGAAAACGGCGCCCATACGTCCGATGATGCCGCCCTGCTCGCAGTGGTGGATGTTGTTCCTTCTTACGATGTGGCTGCCGATGTTTTCTTTGAGCCATCCGTGATACTGTCCTCTGCAGACTGCGTCACGCTCCATCTGCGTAGGGCTCTTGAGGTGCTCGTATGTGAAGTAGTGGTTGTTTTCGGGATCCAAGTACTTGCCGAGACCGATGCCTGAGCATTTAGAGAAATAGACCTCGTTGTCTTCGATGATCCAGCCCTTTGACCAGTGGGGACCGATCATGCCCTCCTGCCATGCTGCCGGAGGAGCCCAGTTCGTAGCTGCCTTGCATATCTTAAAGCCTCTTACGGTGATGTAGTTCCTGCCCGTCTCCTTAGGGAAGAAGCACATCCTCCTGACGTTGATCTCAGCCATTTCGCTGTTGGGATCAAGACCTGCGAAGTTTGCGTAGATGACTGTCTCGTCGCCGTCGTCTTCAGCGTACCACTTGTACTTGGATTCCTCGGGAACCCATGAGCACTTGTAGACCTGAGCCTTGATGACTTCTTCGATCGAAGCTGCCTCATAGAGTCTTCTGTCGTTGATATAAACGCAGCCTACATGTCTGTTCTTGCCTGCGAAATACCAGTCGCCATAGCAGAAAGTGGTGTAGGGGTTGTAGTCGCCGAAGATCCTGTTCTCCACTCTGCAGACCCAGACGTCGCCGTCGTAAGGCTTCCATGTCGTTATCTGCTCGGCGCCCGAGATCGTTGCGCCCAAAGGCTCGTCACTTACGTAAGTGATGCGCGCATCTTCGGTGCCGCCGTTTGCAGGGGAAACGTATTCTCTGTAAAGACCGGGAGCAACGTGAACAGTGTCACCTGCTTTTGCGATCGCTGCTGCTTCGGAGATCGTGCCGAAAGGCTTTTCCTTTGAGCCGTCACCTGAGTTGTTAAGGAATTTGATGTCTACGTAAAGATCCATCAGCGGTACCTCTTTTCGCAAGATTTGTATATGAATTAACTATAACAACGGTGAACACTTATGTATATAAAAACGCAAACATTATTGTCAAAGATGCGGAGGTGTTGAAAAGCAATTCACGATTATCGTCACGAAAAGCCGCGTTTTCGTGAATAATTCGTGAATCGTGCCCGAAAAAGAAAAATCGCGGTTGACATCATTTTCGGGCGGTGATATATTTACTCCGACAGGCGTAGTACGACAGACATAGCAACGATAGCCGTAGCAACGTCAGACATATGGAATCGGAGGGAGGAAGACTCATGGCAGAGATAAGCAGCGATGTCATCAGAGGCTACAATGACATAATCATCCTGTACCTGCTTCTTAATGATCCGTCATACGGATACGAGATCTCCAAGCAGATCCGCACGTTATCCGAGGATAAGTACATTATCAAAGAGACCACGCTCTACTCGGCTTTTACGAGAATGGAAAAGAACGGATTCGTCGAGTCGTGTGTGGATCAGGATCTCGCGGGAGGAAAGAAGAGAACTTACTACCGCATAACACCTGCAGGCAGGGAATACTACCGTGCAAAGTGTGAAGAGTGGATGCTTACCAAGGAAGTTATTGAAAAGTTTATAGCAGGTGAGGGGAGAGCAGTATGAATACCATAAAGAATTATCTGGACAACATGTTCCGTAATCTTCCTAATACGGACGCGGTGAGGAAGGCCAAGGCTGAACTCCTGCAGATGATGGAAGATAAGTATGAGGAGCTTATCAGGGAAGGCAAGACCGAGAACGAGGCTATAGGCATCGTCATCTCCGAGTTCGGCAATCTCGATGAGCTCGCGGATTCCCTTGGAATAGGAGAGCAGGTTAATGAGAGTGCGGATGAATCAAAGCCGATCCTTTCGATCGAAAGGATCAAGTCCTACCTCTCAATGATCAACAGCAGAGCTCTTCTGATCTCGATCGGAGTTGCACTTTGTATCTGCAGCGTTGCATCACCTATATTAGAAGAAGCTTTGCCATTCGACATGGAAGTCATGGGAGTCGGCGGCATGTTCGTCATGATCGCCGTAGCGGTAGTCCTTTTCGTTCTTGCGGGGATCAGGAATAAGGATTATCCGGAAGTTGCAAGGAAGGAATGCTCGCTCAGCATTGAAGGCGCAGAGTACGTAAGGAATGAGAGATCGAGCTTTAGGAGCTCTTACGGCATGCTGTCTTCCATCGGTATCGGACTTTGCATCCTAAGCATTCTGAACCCCATCATCTTTGATAAGATCCCTTATCTGAACTCAAGCCTCGGTGCTGCCATGATGTTCGGATTCATCGGCCTCGGCGTGTTCCTCATTACTTATGCCCACACCAAGATGACAGGCTACGACAGGCTCCTTGAGCTCAATATCGGCATGGGAGAGGAATTCGTTCCAGAGTCTGACAGAAAGGTCAATAAGCTCCCGATCGTCATCTGCGCGCTCATCGTCGGAGGAGTCATGATCACCTCGATGGGAACCAGATTCGTTCTTCCGTTCTTCTCAGGTACTTTTTTCAATGACAACGGTGAAACGGTAGCAACAACATATTCTCTTAACGAAGGAGAAAGCGGAATGGGTATCTCAAAGGGCGACATCAACTCCATCAACATCAATCTCAATGCATGCAAGATCATAATCGAACCGGCAGAAGGAAGCGGCCTCGTTGACGTTGAATATACAGGAGACAAGAGACTTAAGCCGGACGTTACATTCGAGAACGGTAAGCTGACTGCCCGGAACAATGCTTCGGGCGGACTTCATATCGGTTTTAAAATTAACAAGCCGGTGCTTACTATCAAGCTTGGAAAAGAGACTAAGATCGACAATCTCGAGATCAAGGTCAATGCAGGTGACATCAGCCTTAACGGCGTTTATGCGGATTACTTCTTCGGCGATTTTGACGCAGGCAACATCTCGATCAGGGATTCTGTCTTCCGCAAGGCCGATATCGATGTCGATGCAGGTAATATCTCTGTCGACGGCGCAGGAGTGAAGACATTAAAGATCGATGCTGATGCCGGAAATATCGATATCAGGAAGACTGGATTAGAAGATGTCACCATCGATGTTGATTTCGGCAGCGTTAATATCAATGACCTGGGCAGTGTTGATGCTTACGGTTACGACTGCAAGGTCGATGCAGGCATCATCAACATCGGAGGCAGCGGCGTAGGAAGAAAATACAAAGCAAGCGGCGCCGGTGCAGGCTTTATCAAGATCAGCGTCGACGCAGGCAATATCGATATCAGGTAAATACAGAGCAAAGCGGCACCCCTAAAAAGGTGCCGCAGCCTTGGGATAAGGGATAGATCATGAATTTCGGATTTTCTTACATCGGATTGATTTGGCTCATCATGCTGACAGTCCCGAATATTATATGGACAAAGAACCGGCCGAAGGATTATGAGAAGTATTCGGCAAAAGAGAACAAGGTGCTGCAGGCATTCGAAAGATGCGGCCAGTTCATCGTCACACCTGCGGCCTTGATTTTTTCGGACTTTAACTTCAAAGGATTCAACTTCTGGTTTCCTGTCCTTGCAGTTTCCTTCATCTGTATGGTGATCTACGAGATATTCTGGATCAGATATTTCAAGAGCGAAAAGACCATGAAGGACTTTTACAGAGGACTTTTAGGCATTCCTGTCGCCGGCGCGACGCTTCCTGTCATTGCATTTTTCCTGCTCGGGATCTACGGCGGAAACATCATCATGCTCGTAGGTTCCGTCATTCTCGGAATAGGCCACATCGGCATCCACAGGCAGCATGAAAGAGCGGTAAACGGCCCGAAGAAAAAGAAGAGCCTCGGCGTACGCATCATCAGGGGATTCCTGAAAGCGGTCTGCATCATACTGGCAGTTGTCATCGGAGGCTCATTCATTTTCTGCATTGCGGTCCGCAATTACAGACAGATCAGCCGCGCGGTTACCTATAAGGACGGCGTCAACGAGCAGCTATATGTGCAGCTGAATGACCAGCAGGAATACATTACGATCTGCGGAAAGAACAGATCCAATCCGGTCATCATCTCGCTCCACGGAGGCCCCGGATCTGCATCGACATATGCTGATTATTCCTGGTTTGATCTTCTCACCGATGAATACACGGTCATCGGCTGGGACGAAAGAGGCTGCGGAAGGTCTTACTACAGGAACGAGAAGGAAGATCCCGACAATAAGACACTGACATTTGAGCAGCAGCTTAAAGACCTTGATGCTCTTGTCGATTACGCAAAAGAACGTTTCGGGCAGGATAAGGTCATCATCATGGGCCATTCCTACGGAAGTCTTTTGGGCAGCAGATATGTACTCGCTCATCCCGAAAAGGTCTCGGCATATATCGGTATCGGCCAGGTCGTAAACGAGAAGGACTATGCAGGCGAGACATATGCCTATGAGGATGCTCTCCGCATCGCAAAGGAGAGAGGCGACGATACATCCGAAATGGATGCGGCCTATAAGAGATTCATGTCAGATATGAGCATAGCCAATCTTCAGTCGCTCAGGAGTCTGGTCGAAGCATATCATCCCGTGACTGAAACGGCTGATGTGTCAACTTTTCCGACAGTGACAAGCCCGTACATCGGAGTCGATGATGTCAGATGGTTTATCCTGGTTTTAAAGGCTCTTGCCGGTGACAAAAGGTTTGAACAGCTGCAAAAGCCTCTTGATGATCACATGATGGGATTCAATGCGTTTGAGACAAATGATGAATATCAGATGCCTGTACTGTTCATCTCGGGATCTTGTGACTGGATCTGTCCGTTCGGCATGATGCAGGAATATGCGGAAAAGATCAAAGCACCTTCGGTAAAGGTAAAACTCATGGAAGGCTGCGGACATTCTCCGATGGGACAGCGTCCCGTTGAATTCACGAACGAGATAAAGGCATTTCTTAAAAGATAAGAGGCATATATGAAGAAGTTTTTGAAAATTATAGGCAGGGTATTAATGATCATCACTGCGGTCATAGCGGTCTTTTTGCTGGGACTGTTCATTTACGACAGGATCATGCTGTCTTCCGAAAAGATGCTTATCGAGAACCAGATGTACGGGCAGAAGGTTGAAGTCGACGGTGCCCGGATGAGCATCTACACGGCAGGCAAAGGCGATCACACGCTCGTGTTCATGGCGGGTGCGGGTGACTCAGGTCCGATCTTCAGCTTTAAGTCTTTTGCAGACCGTTTCAGCGATTACAGAGTGGTCATCATCGAGAAGTTCGGATACGGCTTCAGCGACGCTTTTGACGGCCCCAGGGACGTTAAGACCAGAGTCGATCAGGACAGAAAAGCCCTTAAAGCGGCAGGAATAGAAGGACCTTACATTTTGTGCCCGCACTCCTACTCAGGACTTGAGACCATATACTGGGCACAGACTTTTCCTTCGGAAGTTGAAGCAATAGCGGGTCTTGATATGGCCATACCGGCAGCCTACGATATGTATGACGAGAGTTACATAAAGTCGAATGCCTCACAATTCTCATTGATGAGGGCAGTAAGGAAGATGGGGATCGTAAGGCTTTTGGCCGGAGGCAGCATTAATAAAGATTTTGCGGCTGAGGAGAAAGCTACGGCGATGGCTCTTGTTTGCGGGAGATACTGCAATGAGACATATGCTCATGAATCAGACTACCTGATAAGTGACCGTGATCTTATCGAAAGCAAAGACATGCCGGACGTTCCTACACTTCTCATCGTCTCAGACGGAAAGATCCTGGAAGGATGGACCGGTATGGTTAAGGACTATGCTTCAAAGCTGTCCGGTGCAACCGTCGTGCAGCTTGACTGCGGACACGGCGTTTATAGAGAAGAGCCCGACAAGTGCGAAAAGGCAATGAGGGAGTTTTTCGATAAGCTTGACGGCAAGGCTTGAGATCAGCAATAAAAAATCAACAAAACCTTAACCTGCGGGCGGAAAATAGATGTTAAAATCAAAACAATAAAGGAAAAATAGAGGGGTTATTCAGTGGTCGCGTACTATGAAATATTATTCGGTCTGTCAGTACTTCTGACGCTGATATATATCTTCATCTGGCATAAGCATTTCGATACGCATATCTCGCTGATCTTTGCGTTCATTCCGGTCGCAAACTTAGGCTATGCGATGCTTGCGCACGCAAGAACACTCGATGCGGCGATCGCGTCAGCAAAGATTACTTACATAGGCGGCTGCTTCCTCGCTCTTTTCATAACCCAGAGTATCTTCGGTCTTTGCCACATAAAGATGAAGAGCTGGATGAACGTAGTCCTCATGTCGCTGTCTCTTATGAGCTTTTCGTTTGCTCTTACCATGGGCAGCAGGCCGTGGTTCTACAAGACGGTAAGCTTTGAGATCGACAAAGGCATGGGCAGGCTAACAAAGACATACGGCTTTGCGCATACTCTGACTTATGTCGTGATCACTTTCTTCATCGTGATCAGTTTCATCGCGATGGTCTACAGCCTTGTCAAAAAGAAGGATGTTTCGAGCAAGACGATCATACTCCTGATGTTCCCGGCGACCGTCTCGTTTATTAGTTATTTCATGAACAAGGCGCTGCCTGAAGGCATGGATGCGATGCCGCTGTCTTATGTTTTCGCGCAGCTCATATACCTCATCATCGTAAGGCGTCTGTGCCTTTACGATGTGACCGATCTGGCTGTTGATTCGCTGGTAAACAAAGGCGAGACGGGCTTTATGTCATTTGATTTCGATAACAATTATCTCGGTTCGAACGAGCCCGCCAGAAAGATTTTCCCCGAGATCGCCAGTCTCAGGGTGGACTCTTATGCGGGCAGAAATCTGCAAATAAAGAACACGTTCCTCAAGTGGCTCGAAGACTTTAAGAAAGATGAGAGCAAGGACCGTATCTATTACGAGGCGGATGACAAGATCTATCTCGTCACCATCAACTATCTCTATGACGGAAAGCACAGGGTCGGCTACCAGTTCTTCATCACCGACGATACTGATTCACGTAAGTACATGAAGCTCCTCGCGAACTATAACGACCAGCTGTCGGCGGAAGTTAACGAGAAGACCGAGAGCATCATTCAGATGCATAACAGGCTTATCCTCGGCATGGCAACCATGGTTGAAAGCCGCGACAACTCGACGGGCGGACACATCAGGAGAACGAGTGATGTCGTAAGGATCCTGATCGATGAGATAAAGAATGATTCTTCAGACAAGAAGAGAATGCTCAAGCTCTTCGGTCTTAAGGGTCTTACCGAAGAGTTCTGCGAGAACGTCATCCAGGCGGCCCCGATGCATGACTTGGGAAAGATCGCAGTCGATGATGCGATCTTGAGAAAGCCCGGAAAGTTTACCGATGAAGAATACGAGAAGATGAAATCGCACGCTGCCGAAGGCGCGCGGATCATCGATTCGATCCTTGAGGGTACCGGTAATGAATCGTTTCACAAGGTCGCCAGAAACGTCGCGCATTATCATCACGAGAGATGGGACGGCTCGGGTTATCCCGAAAAGCTCAAGGGCGAGGAGATCCCGGTCGAGGCCCGTATAATGGCCATTGCGGATGTTTATGACGCACTGGTCAGCAAGCGCGTCTATAAGGACAAGTTCTCTTTTGAAGATGCTGACAGGATCATGATGGAAAGCTTCGGAAAGCACTTTGACAAGAGGCTCGAACAATACTATGTCGCAGCCAGACCCAGACTTGAGGAATACTACAGGAGCTTGGGTGACTGACAATGAACCTGATCGACATCACAAGCATTTCAGATGATAAGGTGAGCATCTTCGTATCTTCGTCAGAGCCCCAGCTGCGCCATTACAGGGATCCTGACGGCGGCATCTTCATTGCCGAGAGCTGCAAGGTCATAAGCCGCGCATTAGACAGCGGGATGAAGCCCGAATCCATGCTTGTCAGCACTTCCGTTTTCGAAAAGGAAGAAGTCTCTTCGCTTCTTTCGCGTGTCGGAGATGTGCCCGTTTACCGCGCACCTTCCGATGTTATGGAGGGCATTACCGGCTACCATCTGACGGGCGGAATACTCTGCTCGATGACGAGGCCCGTGCTTCCTTCTGCCGCTGAGATACTCGATCATTCCGCTTCATATTCGCGCATTGCGGTGCTCGAAAACATAGTCAATCCGACCAATGTAGGCGCTGTCTTCAGGAGTGCCGCAGCATTCAACATAGATGCAGTGCTGCTCGTCGAGGGAACATGCGATCCTCTGGAACGCCGTGCGATGAGGGTTTCCATGGGTACTGTCTTTCAGCTTCCGTGGACTTTCATCGGCAGAGAAGATGTCTGCGGAACGCTTCGTTCGCTCGGATATAAGAGCGCCGCACTGGCTCTTGTTGATGATTCGGTCACTTTGGATTCCGCCGTTCTCAAAGATGAACCGCGCCTTGCCGTTCTGATCGGGAATGAAGGCAACGGTCTTACTCAGCAGACTATTGATAACGCTGACTATAAAGTAATAATCCCGATGTCGCACGAGGTCGATTCGCTCAACGCCGCGGCCGCAAGTGCGGTGGCATTCTGGGAACTTACGCGCTGATAACGGATCTTATTTCGCTTATTTGAAAAGGATATTGAAGACGCCCTTCTTATATTCTTCGCCGCCCCATTCAACGACCGTGAAACCTTTTCGCTCAGGATGTTCAACGTCATTCAGATCCTGCGGCTTGATATCGACATATGAATTCGAAGCGTACCAGAGCATGTTGATCCTGATGACGGTATCAGGTTTGGGATTGACTTTGAGAGATGCGACTTCCTCATAAGCCGTTGTCTGGAATGAAATGACGTTGTATTTGTTTCCGGCCATCTCAGGAAGCCAGAACGTGATGAAATCATCTGCTTCTTTATCGGTAAGGCCTAACTTGCCCAAAATGGATTCAAGGAACTGTGCGGTGTCCTCGCCCTTAACGCAGTAGCCTTTGCTCAGATCGGGAATGAGAGAAATATCTCCTTCCCAGTACAGGTAGGAGTATTTTCTGCCATTTTTATCCGTGAGAGTACCGTCGGGATCAGCCGTGACTTTCCAGCCCTTTTCCGTATCGTAAGCCGGATACGTGGTCACCAGTCTGCCGTTTATTTCCAGCTTGACGTTTACTTCCGTACGGGTCTCGGGGTAAAGGTAGATTATGGGTTTCCTGGCCCTGGCGAGATAATAGGAATAAAAGCACCAAATGACCGATATCTCGATGACAACGATAAATATGTAGATAATCACCTTGGCGGCGGTCTTCCTGTTTAATATCAATGCTTTTATGAACAGATAGATCACGATCAGCCTCGGCAGACTGAACAAAAATGCGAGAAGGCACATGATCAGATACCGGATGATACTGTCCGGGAATGTGGTGATATCTTCATATGCCATTTTGAAAAAGTTCAAAAGATCATTGAAAGACCACGGCATTGCCATGACCGCGATTATTATCGGCGGCCCGAAAAAGAACAGAAAGATACCGTATACGATAACGGCGGTCTTCCATTTTTTGAGAGTGCGGCGGGTACTCTCATTTATCTCTTTTGTGTCCTCGTGATCCATTTGTCTGCTCCACAGATCTTAACTGCCAGTTACCCGGTACAGCGGTTTATTCGGCGTCAACGCCCATGCTGCGGGTTATCTCAAACTTGTTCTTGCCGGAACGTTTCGCATCGTATAGCGCTGAATCAGCCTGGGCGAACATGTCTGCTGCGACGGAAGGCTTATCTGCCCATACGATGCCGATCGACAGGCCGGGGGCGTTTTCAAATTCGGAAACGTCTGAGTCCGGTGCCTTGCGGCATCCGCATTCAAAGAGCATCTTGTCGACTTCGCCAATAAGGTTCAGAGCTTTGTCTTCGATCTGCGCGGGACCTGTGACGTTTGCCATGAACGCAATGAATTCGTCGCTTCCGTAACGCACCAGGACATCGCTCGGACGGAACTGGTTCCTGATGATCTCTGCGGCCTTCTTAAGGACTTCATCGCCGAAATCGTGACCGAAAGTGTCGTTGATATGCTTGAAATTATCGATGTCCATGACGAACATGACGTGATATCTTTGCGGATACCTTCTGGCGATGACTGAGATCTCTTCGACTCCGGAATCTTTGTTGAGAAGTCCGGTGAGACTGTCGTGCCTAGATGCATATGCAGGTTCGCCGCTGTTGCTGCTCATCTCATTCCGAGATCCGGGTTCACCATTGGCAGTTTCCGTAATGCCGGCCTTATTCTTGGAATCGACGAGATTCCTGAATGCTTTTGCATAGAGTTTTTGGAAATCACAATTTTCGAACTCCGAAGCGAAGACTGCAGTGAAGACATATTCTATCAGGCAGTCGGGATTCCCGCTGTTGTAGTGTTCCACCTTTGAGGCGATCTTTTCGAGGCAGGCTTTCTCATCACCGTGATTGAGACCGTTGCAGAGAACTATGATCTCGGCGCCGTTATATCTTCCGACGAAGCTCCCTGAGGGCATCGAAACAGAGATGAGATGCGCAAACTGATAGAGAAGCATGTTGCCGATGTCACGTCCGGCCGTATTGTTCAGACGGATGAGGTTCGTGAGATCGAAAAGGAAGATCATGCTGCTGTCCGGATTGAACCTTTCGCTGATCTGGATCTCGCTCGAGTTCTTGTTGGGAAGGCCCGTAACCTGGTCTTTTCCAAGCTTGAGGTTTAATTCGCGGTTCAGCTTTTCGAGCTGGTGCTTCTCTTCGCGGTACGTTGTGGAAACGTCCGACTGAAGAGCGGCGATGAATTTGTGATCGTTGTCGAACCACTGGAAGATGACCTGCTTGCGGCAGATATCCCCGTGTTTTGTCTTCATGTCGTAGATGATTATGTATTCACCGTTTTTGGTAAGTTCGCTGACGAGGTTTTCTATCGATACGCTGTCGCTTATCGGATCATCTCCGGCTTTGGCGGACGCGTCCAGAATGCCGGTAAAAGTCGTGTCATAGTCGATCTTTCCGTCGATGCCGAATTCTGTCAGGTTCCTTGTGAGTTCGTCGGATACGGATTCAAAAGAAATGGTGCGCGCGTTTATGTCGATGATGGAAATGCATTCGCAGATCGAATTGATGGCCATTGTCGCGATCTTGCGGAAATGCTTGAGCCTTGAAATATCCTTGGTCATGAAACCTGCGAGTATGTCACCTGTTTCCGCGTCCTTCATGATGACCATCTGCGTAAGGACAAAGCAGGTTATGTCGGTAGTTACAAGGTCATAGATCAAGTAGTACTGACTCTTGCCTGATCCGTACAGATCCATGATGCCCTTGCGGCTGAAATTGCGGAGGAAATTGAGACGGTTTTCTTTGTCTCCGATCAGGGCGGCTGTGTTTATAAGGTTTTTACGGGTGAGGGAACTCTGATCCTTAAGGAACGGACAGGAAGACATCGCGTAATCGGTGAACTCGTCTGATGCTACGGGAGGAGTGATCTTGCGTGCAGCCAGAGTGCTGATCATCGTATCTTTCGTGACGTTGTAGCAGCTGGCTCTGACGACAGGCGAATTCAGTATGTACCTGTCAAAAAACATGGCTTCATCGTAGAAATATTCAGAAATGCCGTTCATATTGCATCCCTCCGTATATGTCTAGATTTTTTGATTTTACAACACGAACCGTTCCCTGACTATCACTTAATCATTATTTATAAAATATTAATTTGTAAAAACAGAAAATTGAAATAAAAGCCACTATCATATGAGAAAACGGTCTGCGATTTTTGTATTATTCGAGTGCAATGTTTTTTCGGGAGGATGTCATATGCCTGAGTTGGTACTTGACTGGAAGAAATATCAGGAAGCAGCAATAGGGGCTGCCGCAGAAGGAATCGTAATGCTCAGGAATGAAGGGGAAGCCCTTCCTCTGAAGCAGGGAACCAGAGTCGCGCTTTTCGGAAGGATGCAGGCCAATTACTACAAGAGCGGCACCGGCAGCGGCGGCATGGTAAATGTAAGCCACGTCGTCGATATCCGCGAAGGACTCGCTTCTTCGCCTGCTTTGACACTCGATCCTGAACTGATGGACATATATGACGACTGGGAAAAGGAAAACCCGATCGATGAGGGCCTCGGCTGGGGCAAGGAAGCATGGTCTCAGACTGAGATGCCGGTTTCTGCAGAGCTTGCAGAGCGCATGGCTTCACGTAATGATGCCGCTGTCATCATCATTGCAAGAACAGCGGGCGAGGACCGTGACAACACGGCCGAGAAAGGCTCTTATTTCCTGAGAGACAGCGAGGAGGCAATGCTCGCTGCTGTTTCTGCCGCATTTGAGAGGACCATTGTCATCCTTAACGTCGGCAACATAATCGACATGTCATTCGTCTCCAAGTACGATATCAAATCCGTTCTCTACGCATGGCAGGGCGGCATGATCGGAGGCTGTTCGGTCGCAAGGATCGTCACGGGCGAGGAATCCCCCTCAGGATGCCTGCCTGACACCATCGCCGTAAGCCTTGAAGATTATCCTTCAAGCGACAATTTCGGAAACAAGGACATTCACGAGGATCTTTACGAAGAGGATATCTTCGTCGGCTACAGGTATTTTTCGACCTTTGCGCCTTCAAAAGTCCTGTATCCTTTCGGCTTCGGACTTTCATACACGGAATTCTCGATCGATCTCACAAGCTTTGTTTTTGACGGAAAGACCGTTAAGGTCAGTGTCAGCGTCACCAACACCGGCAGCGTTCCGGGCAAGAAAGCGGTCATGCTCTACGCATCCGCGCCTCAGGGCAAGCTTTCGAAGCCTTCACGCGTTCTTGCCGGCTTCGCGAAAACGGGACTCATTCCCGCAGGGGACAGTGAGGACATTGAGATAACCGCTCCGGTTCGCGCTTTTGCGTCCTACGACGATGACGGCAGGACAGGCCTCGGCACAGGCTTCATACTTGATGCAGGCCACTACTCCTTCTATCTCGGAGGCGACGTCACTTCCACTGAAGAGGCCGGTTCCTTTGATCTTGACGCTCCGATCCTCCTGGAAGCACTTGAGAACGCAATGGGCCCGACCAAGGCTTTTAAGCGTCTGACTGCAGTGCCTTCAGCTTCCGGAACAGGGTTTGACAAGGTCTATGAAGACGTTCCGCTCATGTCCGTAAGTTTTGTCGATTCAAGGATGTCACGCGTTCCCGCTGAGATCCCCCAGACAGGCGACAAGAGCATCAAACTGAATGACGTCAGACAAGGAAAGAATACTCTGGATGAATTCATCGCTCAGCTTGACGATGAGGAACTCTGCCTGATCATCAGGGGAGAGGGAATGGGCAGCTCCAAGGCCACGATAGGCACGGCTGCGGCATTCGGAGGCATCAGCAAGGAACTCAAGGCGATGGGCATCCCCACCCTTTGCTGCTCGGACGGTCCTTCAGGAATGAGGATCGACTCCGGAAAGAAGGCCTTTTCGCTGCCGAACGGCACATGCCTGGCTTCAACGTTCAACGTTGCCCTGGTCGAAGAGCTCTACACATATCTCGGCATTGAGATGGTCTCCAACAAGATCGACTCGCTCCTTGGCCCCGGAATCAATATCCACAGGCATCCGCTGAACGGAAGGAATTTCGAGTATTTCTCGGAAGATCCGCTCCTTACGGGTTACATGGCTTGCGCTCAGGTCAGGGCTTTCGAAAAGCACGGCGTAACGCCCACGATCAAGCACCTTTGCGGAAACAACCGCGAGACCCAGCGCCGTGAGAGCAGCTCCGTCATTTCGGAGAGGGCGCTCCGTGAGATCTACCTGCCGGCATTTGAGATTGCTGTCAAAGAAGGCGGCGCACGCAGCATTATGACGAGCTACAACCGCGTCAACGGCATCTACAGTGCCAACAACTACGACATGAATACCATCATCCTCCGCGAACAGTGGGGATACACCGGCATCGTAATGTCCGACTGGTGGGCATTCATCGGCGTAACCGGCGGCGACACCGCAGAGCACTCACTTACCGATCACTCTGTCATGGCCAGGTCCCAAAATGACATCTACATGGTCTGCACAACGGTCGAGAGGTCAGCCCTTGAAGAAGCAGATACGTTCAAGGAACTCAGGGAAGGTGACGGCTCAAGGATCACACGCGCCGAGCTTCAGAGAAACGCTGCGAACATCCTGCGCTTTGCAATGAATACGCCTGCAATGGACAGGGTCTCAGGCAATCCTGCGACTGTCAGCCACATTGACGATCCGTTCAGCGGCGACGATGTATCAGTCGACGTCGACATGTTCGTTGAGGTCGATAAGGAACTCGTGATCGACCGTCCCGAGGACACCTGGAACTCAAGGGATTTTGTTTTCGGGATAACGGCCAAGGAACAGGGCTTCTACGAGATCGAAATGATCGGAAGCTGCGACCTGAACTCGCTGGCCCAGGTGCCGATGCAGATGTATATCTCCAGCATTCCCTTTGCCGTCGTGACCTGGAACGGAACCGAGGGCAAGGACGTTTCGCTTAAGACACAGGTGGTCCTCTTTACGAGAAACGGCGTCATGCGCGCTCATTTTTCGGGCGGCGGCGTCAAACTCAAGAAGATGATCATCAGGTACTTGAGGCCGTTTACGGAGGATGACGCTCTTTAAGGTTTAATAAGAAGACAATTTGTTATAAAATAGTGGCTGTTCGAAATCTGATTTCGGGCAGCCCTGTTTATCGGGTAGCAAAAGAAAAGGGGACAGGTTCTTGCGCAGAGATTATTTCACTTGCGTATTTCTCGGACTGATAGCGGGCGCTCTGATGTTCGTCTGTTTTGCTCCGCTGTATTTCGTATACGGTTCTGTGGTTCCGAGGGAATTCAGTCTTTTCGAGCGGCTGATGAGTCTGCTCTATGCACTGTTCTTTGTATTCTTCCTTCCTTTTTTCGCGGCATTCCGCAGCAAGGTCTGGATCAACTGGGGCCTTGCGGCTTACGGCGTGCTAATCTATCTTCCGAAGTTCTTCTATCCGGCTGAAGCTGTTCTTACGGCCGAAGATCCGAGTTTTACAAAGATGCTCCTGGCCATCTGCCTCCGCGGCATCTACGGCATGATGCAGGCGCCTTTTGCCGCGCTTTCCTCGCTGATAGGCGACAAGGCAGCCGCTTCACTGGTCTATTGGATCCTGCCCCTGGCGCTTTTCTGGCCGTTCGTAATGAAAGTCTTCCGCTTCTACAGACGCGCATATCTGAGCGAGCAGCTCAACCCGATGCCCAAGGTCAAGCCTGTGGCTGCCGCAGCTCATACCGGCCCCGCAGTTAAGCCTGAAGTGCTCGGCACCGTCATCACCGCCCCCGTAGTCGCGGCTTCACCCGATGAAGTGAAAGGCAAAGCGGCACTTGCGCAGAACAAAAAGGAAAGCGCTGAGGCTCTGCCCGGAGAGAAGGAAGAGGCCGTCGCGCTGCCCGGCGAAGAAAAGGAAGAGGCAATTGCTCTGTCCGCACCCGAGCCGAAGCCCGAATCCAGGCCCGAACCCAAGCCTGAATCCATGCCCGAATCCAAGCCCGAATCCAAGCCCGAAGCAAAGACGCCCGAAGTCATTGAACTCAGCGCGCCCGCCGCACCTGTCATTTCACCTGCGATCGCACCTGTCGAGCCTGAGGACAGCGCTTCCGGAACGGTAATAGAGCTTGGCGCTCCGCCGGCTTCTTCCGGAACAGACAGTGATAGCGGGCATTCTGATGTTTAAGTTGAAAACAATAACGACACCTTGTAAAATATTACGGCTGAATATAGAAATGGGAGTTCTCATCTGATGGCAAAGAATACGAAATTCTGGAAAACTCACCTCGCGAAGAGTGATGACAAAAAATATGCTGCCGCGACCGGAGAGGATCCGCTTGAGGAAGGTCTTAAGGATCTTACCTGGTTTGAGAATTCACGTCGTGCCGTAAAGCGTGGTCTTCACAAGACTTACGAGACTTTCGGCGAGGAAGTCGGCAACTCCATTACAACCGGTGTTCCCGCACTTTACCTCTTAGGACTTCTCCCTTTTGCTTCGATCAACACATATTTAACGGCCGTTGCGAAGCCCGGTGCAACACCTGCTTCGATAGTTATGTCCGTCATCGGGATCTCAGCGTTCATCATAACGCTGTTCCTGGCACTTCTTTTCGCTACCATCTATCACTTCATGAAGCACGGCACGCCGCACAAGCGCGTCATGAACAAGATCAACCGCTCGGTCTCTTATTTCGCAATCCTCGGCGCATATACACCCATCTGCATCCACTTTATGGGCACAGTATCCGGCGCAGTCCTTTGGGCACTTGAAGCAGCCATGGCAGTGGCAGGTGTCCTCGTTACCGCGCTTGCTTATCACACCAAGGTTGGCAAGGGTTTCTCCTATTTCATCTATGCTCTGATGGGCTGGGCGATCATCTTCAGGATCGTTGAGTTCTACAATAACGCTAACCATACCTGCTTCTGGCTCCTGATCTCAGGCGCGATCGTTTACTCGGTAGGAATCTTTTTCGCGCCCTCATCGAGAAGATTCAAGTTCTCTCACATGGTTTGGCACCTTTTCGCCCTCGCAGGCGTAGTGCTCCACGTATTGGGATTCGTTTATTTCTTCGGGTAAGTGATTTATTTTGAATGACGGCGCGCTCCTTCGGGGGCGCGTTTTTGTTTGGGCGGACGTGTCACAAACACCTGGTTATACTAAATCGTGTAGTGAAATGCCCAATTTACTACAAGAAAAAGTACAAAAAAGGCTTATTTGCAGAAAAACGTGTAGTAAATCATCGAGTTTACTACACGTTTTTGGTAAGTTCAGTTCCGCTTTATCTGTAAACGTTGTTTTTGCCGCATAGAACCGAACCATATATAGAAGCATTGAGCTTGACGAGGAGAAATCTAATGTCAAAGGGGACTTCATCTGTATCGTGAGTGAATAAAATATCAAGATCGGGAATCAGTCCTGCTCCTGTATAGTTGCTGTATTTGATCTTGGTATCCCTTATATAATCTGCAGAGTTCTTCATGCCTAAGTGTTCGTGAAATTTGCAGGTATCAAGTTCTTTAATATAGAGAACAAAATCAGGATTAATCGTGTAAGGCAAGCCAATAAGCGTAATCTCCGGTTCGTATTTGAAAGGTATTCCCATTTCCGTATAGAAGACTGCTATCTCGCGTTCTGCTGCCGAACGGTAGTAAATCCCGTTAAAGAAGTAATTATGACTTTTGGCGTGTTTTGTATTGGCATCTGCTTTGAGGTTGTCGAAAAAATCCTTATTCAATATCACACGCTTGTTATAGTCAACAGCCAGCGTTCTAAGCACTTGGCAGGGCAGGCACTCGGGGAGTGGGGAACCTTTAAAGAGGGAATTCCAAAGCGACTCAAATACGTCCAGGTTTCTTTCTATTTCGTCCCGAAGCAGAAGAATCGCATGCATCTTTCGGCCTGCAGGCGTATTTGCACTATATCTGTGGTTGCCCACATAATATCGTTTGGATTCCTTGCCATTAACCGTATGGCAAATATATACCTTAACCTCTGGCAGCTCGGCGAGTTGCTTCTTGCAATAGTTGATCTTGAGCGCGAGGTATTCGCGGGGGATGTACTTATCAGTGATGTCCATGCCTTGATTATGCCGCGCGAAAAGGCGAATACAACCGACAAATGCCGACAAAAACCGACAAAGCGCCGGGCTTCGAAAAGCAGGCACATATAAAATATAAAAACATAATTAGAAGGGGCTGCCTTCTTTGTGAAGACAGCCCCGATTGGTTATTTACTTACAACTCTATCAGCCGAAGAGTGTGAGGAGAACGCCTGCTGCGATTGCAGAACCGATAACGCCTGCGACGTTCGGGCCCATTGCGTGCATGAGCAGGAAGTTCGAAGGGTTTTCTTTCTGGCCGACCTTGGAAGATACACGGGCTGCCATAGGAACTGCAGAAACACCTGCGGAACCGATGAGAGGGTTGATCTTGCCGCCGGAGAGAACATACATGAGGTCGCCGATGAGGAGACCGCCGACTGTTGCGAGTGCGAAAGCGGACAGACCGAGGATGATGATCATGATGGTCCTGACCTGCAGGAAGTTCTGACCTACAGCTGTAGCACCTACGGATGTTCCGAGGAAGATCGTTACGATGTTGCACATAGCGTTCTGGCTCGTCTCGGAGAGACGCTCTGTTACGCCGGACTCCCTGAAGAGGTTGCCGAGCATGAGGCAGCCGAGGAGAGGTGCGACGGAAGGGAGGATCAGGACGCAGACGACCGTAACGATGATAGGGAAGCAGATCTTCTCGACCTTGGAAACGGGTCTTGTGAGGTCCATCTTGACCTTACGCGCTTTCTTTGTCGTCAGTGCCTTCATGATAGGCGGCTGGATCATGGGGATCAGCGCCATGTATGAGTAAGCAGCGATGGCGATAGCGCCGAGGAGCTCGGGTGCGAGCTTTGATGTGAGGTAGATTGCCGTCGGGCCGTCAGCACCGCCGATGATACCGATGGAAGCGGCACCTTCGGGTGAGAAGCCGAGGAGGATGGCAACTACGAATGCAAATGAGATACCGAACTGTGCGCCTGCACCCATGAAGAAGGATGAAGGACGTGAGATCAGGGGTCCGAAATCAGTCATCGCGCCGACTGCCATGAAGATGAGACAGGGGAAGATATCCATCTTAACGCCGATGTAGAGGAAGTCGAAAAGACCCGGATCGATGTGCTGACCGGCTTCATTAACATAATGACCGCCTAAAGCAGCCCAGTTGATATCGCCCTGGAACCACTCGGGGTGGAAGATTCCGCCGCCCGGCCAGGGAAGGTTTGTAAGGAGCATACCGAAAGCGATAGGGAGCAGGAGAAGAGGTTCAAACTGCTTCTTGATCGCCATGTACAAAAGGACGAATGAAAGAAGGATCATTACACCGTTCTTCCAGCCTTCCTGTGTGATGAAGAACTGGGCAAAGCCCGAGGTCTCCCACAGATTCTTTAATACTTCTAACATTTGTTATTCCTCCGCCGTCACTTATGAAATAGTAACAAGGGGCGTGCCGGTGTCGACTGAAGCGCCCTTGGAGGTGAGGACCTGAGCAACTGTGCCTGCGCAAGGTGCATAGATCTCGTTCTCCATCTTCATTGCTTCGAGGATGCAGACGAGCTCGCCTTCCTTGACTGCCTGGCCGACAGCGACCTTAACGTCGAGGATCGTACCGGGCATAGGTGCGTTAACAGGTGTTGTGCCTGCTGCGGCTGCGGCGACGGGTGCTGCGGGTGCAGGTGCGGCAGCGGGAGCGGCTGCAGGAGCTGCGGGTGCGGCAGCAGGAGCGGGAGCAGCTGCTACAGCGGTAGTCCTGATGAGATTGGCCTTGCCCTTCTCAACTTCTACCTCGTAAACCTTATCGTTGATCGTAACATTGTATATCATGTGTGGTTCTCTCCTTTACTTCTTTTCGACGAGCTTGATGGACTTGAAGACGAGTTCTGAGAGCGGGATTCCCGTGTCATCAGCAACGATCGCCATGATCATGGCAGCGGTCTTCTCGTCGCATCCCTTGAACTTCAGTGTGCCTGAAGAGAATTCCTCCTCAGCGGCAGCCGGAGCAGCAGCTGCGGAAGCAGCGGCAACGGCGGGCTTTGCTTCAGGCTTGTTGCTGCCCTTAGCAGCAGTTGCGAGGATCTTACCCGCAAGAGAGATAAGGACATACATAATGAAGAGAACGCCGAAGACAACGAGGATTACTATGCCTGCACTCATGAGCATATCAGAAGTGCTCATCTGAGGCTTGAGGAAGGTGAAAACGTTGGACTCTGAACCAGCGCCCGTAGTCTCTTGGGTCTCTTCGCCGGCAAGAGTTACGAATTCCTCCCCGTCAATTTCGATTCTGTAATCCATTGTCAGTCCTCCTTCTTTTCGATGGTGTAGCTGACAGTGTTGGATTCCTTCTCCTCACGTGCTGCGAAGAACTTCTCTGCAACCTGAGGGAAAGCGATGTAGGAGAGAACATCCTCGTCGGAACGTGCCTTGTCGCCCAATTCCTTCTTGGTCTTCTCGAAAACGGGCTCGAGCGAATCAGCATATCTGCCCTTAACGAGCTCTTCGGGCTTCCAGCATCTGTCGATGAGTTCCTGGTTGACTTCGCCCGGTGCTCTGCCGTACTCGCCTCTGAGGTAAGCCTTGATCTCCTTGGAGATGTTCTTGTAGCGCTCGCCGAGGAGAACGTTCTGAACTGCCTGGTTGCCTACCATCTGTGAAAGAGGTGTAACGAGCGGGGGATAGCCCATATCCTTACGGACTGCAGGGATCTCAGCGAGAGCTGCATCGAACTTGTCGAGAGCGTGCATGTCCTTGAGGTTAGCGATCATGTTGGAGAGCATTCCGCCCGGAACCTGATACTTGAGGATGTCAGCCTTGATGCCCATGACTGTGGGATTGAGAGTGCCGTTGTCGAGGAACTTCTTTCTTACGGGTACGAAGAAATCAGCGATCTCCTTGAGCTTGTCCATATCAAGGCCTGAATCGTAACCGAACTGGCCCATTGTGTAAGCCATTGTCTCGGTTGCAGGCTGTGAAGTGCCGCCTGCCATTGTGGAGATAGCGCAGTCGATACCGTCAACACCTGCCTCAACAGCTTTCATGAGGGTCATCGGGCCCATGCCTGTGGTGTGGTGTGTGTGGAAGAAGAGAGGTACCTTGATCTTTGCATCCTTGATAGCCTTTACGAGATCGTAAGCTTCCTTAGGTGAGCAGATACCTGCCATGTCCTTGATAGCGATGGAGTCAACGCCCATGTTCTCAAGTTCCTTGCACATCTCAACGTACTTTTCGATCGTATGAACGGGAGAAGTTGTGTAGCAGATGCAGCCCTGTGCATGCTTGCCGCACTTCTTGACTTCATCAATGCAGACTTCGATATTGCGGAAATCATTGAGAGCATCGAAGATCCTGAAGATGTCCATGCCGTTCTCGGCAGCCTTGCGGCAGAAGAGACGGACTACGTCATCCGGATAGTGCTTGTATCCGAGGATGTTCTGGCCGCGGATGAGCATCTGAAGGGGAGTCTTTTTGCAGACAGCCTTGATCTTTCTGAGTCTCTCCCACGGATCCTCATCCAGATATCTGAGACAAGAGTCGAATGTTGCGCCGCCCCAGCACTCGAGTGAGTAGTAGCCGGCGTTGTCCAGAGTCTCAAGGATCCCCTCGAAATCGGAGAAAGGCATACGTGTTGCGATGAGCGACTGCTGAGAGTCACGCAGCACGGTTTCTGTGATTTTTACTTTCATAATGAAGTCACACTCCTTGTATTAATAAATAACCTTACAAAGTATAATGGCTTTACCTAAATATGTGAATAGCAAAATTTCTCATTTTATATTGAGGTTTTGTGGCTGAAAAACGCTCCCGTTTTCGAAAAAATAGCCGTTTACATTCAAAATGCAGGGGTGTATACTTAATTGCTCGCAAAGGGGACTTTGTGCCTATATTTGCGCGCGAAATCTTAAGAAAGGAGATGTATTGATGCCAACGTTCAATCAACTTGTCAAGACCGGAAGACAGGATAAGACCTACAAGTCTGCTTCACCTGCACTTCAGTTTTCGATGAACACGATCAGGAACAAGCAGACTGATCTTGATTCACCTCAGAAGCGCGGTGTTTGCACAGTTGTTAAGACCACAACACCTAAGAAGCCTAACTCGGCTCTCCGTAAGGTTGCTCGTGTACGTCTTACCAACGGCTACGAAGTTACGGCTTACATTCCGGGTATAGGACACAACCTTCAGGAACACTCCGTTGTTCTGATCAGAGGCGGACGTGTCAAGGACCTCCCTGGTGTACGTTATCACATCGTCAGAGGCACACTGGATACAGCTGGTGTAGCTGACCGTAAGCAGGGCAGATCCAAGTACGGTGCAAAGAAGCCGAAGGCCGCGAAGGTTAAGAAGTAATCCTGTTTTCTAACGGGATATGGACATAAGTGATCAGTACATTGTTCATATAAAGGGACACTGTCACGGAAGACACTTACACGGGTCCAATAACTGAATCGTGAGTACCTATGGTTTCAAAGAATTTTTTGATAATCATGTTAGGAGGGAAGCAAAGTGCCAAGGAAAGGCAATACCCCAAAGAGGACCGTTCTTCCTGATCCGGTCTACAATGATATCAAAGTGAGCAAGCTCATCAACAATATCATGCTGGACGGCAAGAAGGGCGTAGCCCAGAAAATCACATACGACGCCTTTGATCTCATCAAAGAGCGCACAAACGAAGAGCCTCTTGAAGTTTTCTACAAGGCTCTTGAGAACGTAATGCCCACCCTCGAGTGCAAGGCTCGCCGTGTCGGCGGTGCCAACTATCAGATCCCTATGGATGTTAAGCCTGAGAGAAGACTTACACTGGGTCTGCGCTGGATCGTACAGTACTCGAGAAGCAGGTCTGAGCGTACCATGAAGGAGCGCCTTGCGGCTGAACTCATGGATGCAGCTAACGAGACAGGCGGAGCATTTAAGAGAAAAGAAGAAATGCACAGAATGGCTGAGGCTAACAAGGCTTTCGCGCATTTCAACCGCTAATACACCGGATAAGAAAGGGACATTAATACTATGGCAACTAGAGCATATCCGCTTGAAAAGACCAGAAACATCGGTATTATGGCTCACATCGACGCCGGTAAGACAACGACCACAGAGAGAATCCTCTACTATTCCGGTATCAACCGTAAGTTAGGTGAGACTCATGACGGTACGGCTACCATGGACTGGATGGTTCAGGAGCAGGAGCGTGGTATCACGATCACATCCGCTGCTACCACAGCACCTTGGAAAGGTCACCGTATCAACATCATCGACACTCCGGGCCACGTTGACTTCACAGTAGAAGTTGAGCGTTCGCTGCGTGTACTCGACGGTGCCGTCACGGTCATGTCTGCAAGAGGCGGTGTTGAGCCGCAGACGGAAACAGTCTGGAGACAGGCTGAGCACTATGGTGTTCCGAGAATGGTTTTCGTCAACAAAATGGACATCGTAGGCGCAAACTTCGATCATGTCTGCGATATGATCAGGGATCGTCTCAAGAACAACCCCGTAGCTATCCAGTACCCTATCGGTAAAGAGGAGAGCTTCACGGGAATCATCGACCTTCTCACACTCCGTGCTGAGGTTTATACATCTGAGGACGGTAAGGAATACGAGGACCGTGAGGTTCCGGCTGATATGGCTGAACTTATCAAGGCCAAGAGAGAAGAGATGATCGAGAAGATCTGCGAGACTGACGACGAGCTTACAGAGAGATACCTCGAAGGCGAGGAGATCTCCAATGATCAGCTCAAGGCAGCTCTCAGAAAAGCAACATGCGAGTGCAAGCTCATCCCCGTCACATGCGGTACGGCACTTCGTAACAAGGGCGTTCAGATGCTTCTTGACGCCATTGTCGACTACATGCCTTCTCCGCTCGACGTTCCTGCTATCAAGGGTGTAAACCCTGATACAGAAGAGGAAGAGGAAAGACCTTCTTCTGACGAAGAGCCTTTCTCGGCTCTCGCATTTAAGATCGCTACTGACCCGTTCGTCGGTAAGCTCTGCTTCTTCAGAGTATATTCCGGTGTTCTTACTGCAGGTTCCTATGTTCTGAATTCTTCCAAGAACAAGAAGGAGCGTATCGGACGTATCGTTCAGATGCACGCTAACGAGCGTAAAGAGATCACTGAGGTATTCTCAGGTGATATCGCAGCTGCGATCGGTCTTAAGGATACAACCACAGGTAATACTCTCTGCGACGAGGATCATCCTATCATCCTCGAGTCCATGGAGTTCCCTGAGCCTGTTATCGAAGTAGCTATCGAACCTAAGTCCAAGGCTTCACAGGAGAAGATGCTCATCGCTCTCCAGAAGCTCGCAGAGGAAGACCCGACCTTCCGTACCTATACAAACCAGGAAACAGGTCAGACGATCATTGCCGGAATGGGCGAACTCCATCTCGACATCATCGTTGACAGACTTTTCCGTGAGTTCAAGGTCGAGGCAAACGTTGGTGCTCCTCAGGTTTCCTACAAAGAGACCATCAGGACGACCGTCGAAGCCGAGGGACGTTTCGTACGTCAGTCCGGTGGTCACGGTCAGTACGGTGATTGCTGGCTCAGACTTGAGCCCCAGGAACCCGGCAAGGGCTACGAGTTCGTCGATGCAACAGTCGGCGGATCCATCCCGAAGCAGTTCATCGCACCTATCGATGCCGGTATTCAGGAAGCTATGGGCGCAGGCGTTCTCGGCGGATTCCCTGTTGTTGACGTTAAGGTTACCGTTTTCGACGGTTCTTACCACGATGTCGACTCTTCGGAAATGGCATTCAAGATCGCCGGATCCATGGGTTTCAAGGCTGGTATGCAGAAGGGCGATCCTTGCCTCCTCGAGCCTATCATGAAGGTAGACGTTGAGGTTCCGGATGAGTACCTCGGAGACGTTATCGGCGGTATCAACGCACGCCGCGGCAACATCAAGGATATCGAGCCTATGAACGGTTCACAGCAGGTTCATGCTGAGGTTCCGCTCGCAAACATGTTCGGTTATGCAACTGACCTGAGATCCACAACACAGGGTCGTGGTACTTTCGTCATGCAGATCAGCCACTTCGCTGAGACACCGAAGAGCATCATGGAAGACATCCTCAAGAGGTAATATCTTCCTCCGGTCAGCTTAGGGCCGGACAGCGAATAAATACTGTATTTTCTTGCTATATTGTTGAAAGTAGCACGGAAAATATGTAAAATGTACTTTATCGCTGTATTGATCTAAGCGTCACAAAAATTGATTCACTTAATTCTAGGAGGAATTAAAATGGCAAGAGAAA
>JAFVDI010000028.1 GCA_017478485.1 Clostridiales bacterium
ACGAGCTTAAACCATATTTCTTAGAAAGAGTGTCGCTTCCGTAGCCTTCGCAATGCTTTTCATAGATTTCCTTTTTTAATTCAAAATTGTATCTCATATAAAAACCCCCGAAGTTTGTTCAACTTCAGGGGTTCACTTCACTTTATGTCGACTCCTTTTAATTACGTTTAATACCGAATTAATCCTCTATGATTCCGTAATAATACTTCATTGCGTTCAGTGAGAATCCGGTAACCAGCTTCTTGAACGGAGGGTTCGGAGGAGGAAGTGATGATGCACCAGGTGTAGCAGGCATATACCACTTACCGGCATCCGCATCATCATAACCGTCTGTCATGACTCTGCTGTAGAGTACACCATTGTCATTGTTCCTGATTACAAGGTTTGAATTAGGTGTTGATCCATAGGAATCATTGAAGAGACCAATGAATGACTCCATGATGATGTTCTTATCGATCGTGAACTTGTTGTGGCCCATACCGATGACCATAGCGCAAGGTTCATTAGATCCATTGTAGTACTTGCTGTACTTTCCGCCGGATTCCTTTTCGAAAGCCTGAGGGTTGCCGAGATTGCTTTCCCACTTACCCCTGATGTATTCATATGTCTTCTGAGCGTCATCAAATTTTCTCTTCTCTACAGCGAATATACCGTTGCCGCAGACTCTGCCGTTTGAACCGCCGGGCCAAGAGACGTTAGCCTTGTTCTCGAGAAGGAACAATACAGGATATGAAGGCTTAGGATCGTTTACGATAAAGACTACGTTATAGAGCTGGAAGTTTGTGTCACCCTTAAACCAGAACTGATACTTCTTACCGCCTTCAAGAACGACGATATAAGGTTCTTTAGCTGATAAACCGGGGTGTGTCTCATCATGGTCTGAACCATCACTTGTGAAGACATATGTTCCAGGTGTTACATAAGCACCGCCATTCTTCTGGTAACTCTTTGATGTAAGGAAGCTTCCCAAAGAACCGGACCATGTAGGATTGCTGGGTGCAGTCTTTGATGTAACCTTGTTGTTCGCGATATTACCGATACTGGTAAGGAAATCATCAGTTGTAGGGAAAGCATTTGTTCCGCCGGGCCTATACTGTGTGTTGTAAGTATAGTACTTCTGTACCTTGTTTGAAAATGCCTGCTGATCTGAAGAACTGGAGAATACAGCTGTTCCGTCCTTCTTCATACCGTTGGAATTGATCTCAACAACTGTAGCACCGTCTGTCCAGTTACCATAATTTGTTCTGCCGCAAAGGTAGAAAGTCAGGCCTGATACGCAGTCACCGAAATTTCCTCTGTTTGCTTCGTTAGAAATAGGTTCTGTGCCTGAGCCGAAGAAGAACATGTTCTTTACATGACCTTTCTTAAACTTACCGCTGTCTCCTGACTTAAGCTTAGCGCCCTGAAGGAAAACGATATCTTTAGACTTAAAGTCTTCGTCTTTGAACGTTACATCACCGTCGCAGTATACCATCGTAGCGGTGGACGAGAATGAAGAGTTATCAGTATGAGCACCCTTACGAACGAGGAAGATATTGTTAGGATCGTCAGCCTTTCCTTCACCGACATCTTCCATGTTATTCTTAGTAAATACACCGTTATGGTCGAACTGTGTGTTGAAAGGAGCATTGTTAGTAGTTCCCGGAGGAGTTACATAAGAAAGTTCTGCACGGACGTTCTCGACTTTACCGTCAATGTGAGTAGAGAAGTCAGCATAGTAAGTATAATCATCATCCGGATTAGTAGCGCCGCTGCCCGTCTTCTTTCTGTGAAGATAGACAGTCGTATAGCTATCTGTACTTGTAGTACCCTCATCCTCGAGACCAGGGACCTTCTGTGCCGTGGAAGAAGCCTCAACATGGATTGTTGAAGGGCCCTTGCAAAGATTGATGATTCTGGAATCATCAAACTCGCATTTCTGAATGGAGCGGTAGAAAGCTTCTGCTACAGATGTAACTGTAAGTCTTGCCTGGTTGCTCTCTGCCTCTTCATAGACACGTCTTCTCGTTGCTTGAGTAAGCATCATGGCAGCGGCAATAAAGATAATTGCGAATGCCAGGATGAAAACAACGGTAACGAGGATCGCACCCTGTCTGCTTCCCTTCTTCTTGTTTAATTTTCTCATCATATAGAAGCACCTTCCTTCTTATGTGATTTATTACAATTCAATGTTTTCAATGGTTTGCGCACAAAATACGCATACACTTCCAATTTCTTAAGCTTATTTTATGACATCGCAGGCCAAATTTCAACAGAAAATTCCAAATTTGCTAATCTTTTTTACATACTTTGTTAACATTTCGTTTACAAATTGCCGGATTCTTCTTTATTATCCTCCTGAATCACCGCCGGAGCGCCTGCTGCGCCGTATTTGTCGAACTCTTCTTTTTTGGAAGCAACCAGATAATAATCGGTCTGCGTTGCAAATCTTAATACTGAGGAAGCGAAATACATTCCTGCTTTATTCTTCTTGATCCTTGATCTGGAGAAGAGCTCGCCGTGCTCAATACAACTGTAAAGAGCATATTGTGACTTACGGATACGGAATTTGCTTATCTTGGCTGTTAACGGCCTTGAGCACAGCGGGCAGACACTTGTAAAGCCCTCGATCATTTTTAAGGCACCTTCCGCGTCCTTTGCCTCGCTTCCCACAAGGCTGAATTCATTCTTCAGATCGGGATCGATAGAAGAGCTGGATATGGCGGAGATGACTTCAGAAGGCTTGTTATGTCTGAAGATCTCTTCAAACACCGCGCCGGTATACTGGGCATCGGCTGTTGCGCTGTGGAATATATCCTTCTTTTCGATGTTATAGAAATCAACGGCAGCTTCAACACTCCTCTGCTTGCCCTTCTGCCCTGCAAAAAACGAAAATATCGGCTGAAGATCAAGGAACTGCATGCCGAGTTTCGGCTCCATCCCGAAAAACTTAAGATTCATCTTCAGCATAGCGGGATCGGAGTTCCCCCATCCCACCAGGATCGCATCATCTCCGCAGAATTCGCGGAAGCCCTTATAGGCTTCCGCAAAAGGCTGGCCCTTCTTCAGGTCGCTGTTCTTCTTGCACGTAACTTTCCTCACGTGATAGTGAAGTCTTGTATAAATCGCAGGCACAACATCAGCGGAAAAGGTACCTCTGCAAATGAGGTCCCCGTTCTCATAAACGTATCTGCAGGCGCCAATCTCAATGATCTCTCCGGTCAGAGCAGCGCAATCGAAATCATATGTCTTGCCGGGTATCGGCTGATTCCACTCGAGGTCGAAAACTACGAACTCACAGCCATCAACAATCTTCTTGCTCAGCATTTGTTTCTTCGGCAACCTTTCTTGTCTTTTTATTATTATTACTATACTTATATATTAGAGGGATTGCGATCACCGCGAGGCAGACAGCTACCGAGAGTGCAATGCCGCCTGAAAGTCCCGGTATGGTCTTTGTAATGCTTACATTAAAATCTTCCGTTCCTTCCCCGCCATCGAAAACACATCCCAGAAGCCCGAGGTAATTGAACGTTCTGCAGTTTCTTCCGTTGACGTTAACTTTAAAAGAAGGATCGTAAGTTACGGATGTGATCAGAGCGAACTCTCCCGAACGCTGCTCCGGAAGGTCGCTGCGTTTGAAACTGAGCGTACTGCCGCTCATCTCGCGGGCCGCTTTCTCGATATTGCCGGAAGCATCCTTTTTAACGCGCATTACAGCCAGCAGGTTCTCCTCTTCCTCCTCAAGATCAAAGAAGAACGCGAGTTCATGCTTTCCCTCACTGCCGTCGATCTCGACAAGAGAAGGTCCGAACACGTCAGTTTCCTCTTCGTTTTCACCATTAGTGTTCCTGATGGTGATGTTGCCTGCAAAACCGCTGTAGACATAGATCTTTTCGTCTTTCCCGCAGTCAAGCTCATATGTTATCGAGGAGAAACCCTGACCTACTTTATGGACATCTCCCTTAACTCTCTCCGCCTGATCGGAATATTCCAGCGAAAGCTTGCAGTCTTCAAAAAAAACTCCGAAGCCTGCAGTCTTTGAAAGCCTGTTGAAACCGTCGGCGAATCCGGAAGGCTGATATGAGCTTATGTCTTCAGACAGGATCATAAATCTCTTCTCTTTCGAAAACACAGACAGCCCGTAATCATCTTCGGGAATATAACTGCTGTCCTCTGTCTCATCGACGACCGGAAGCACAACAACGCCGGCATCAGACGAACTTATTGTGTTGTTGAACATTATGAACGACGCATTTACGGTAACAGCAGCAGCACCAAGTGCAGCGATAAAGGTCTTAGTCTTTTTTCCTGCCGGCTTAAAGGTACTTGCCTCATTTTCTTCCGGCTTATACGAGAGACGTCTGATAATAAGGCCGCAAATAAGCACTGCAACAGCTGTTCCGAGATTAATGGTTGTCGAAAGCCTGATCTCACCGTAGAAGTTTCCTGAAAAGACAACGAATGCGAGCGGTACCAGGAATGCCGCATAAAGTGCACCGGACGAAGCACCTTCGATGTTTCTGAGCGCTATTGCGGCGAAGAAGAAAAGGAATACTTCAAGGCAGATGAGCCTGGAAGCGGAAAGTACCGGTGTTTCGCCGAAGATGCTGACTGCTCCGCTGACAAAAGTAGATGCAACGGATGCATACCAAACTATCATTACAATAGCAGCAGAGACTTTGATGCGGGTCGGTATCCTGAAGTTAAACCAGAAAAGGATGAGCGCCTCAACAGTCAGTATTCCTATGTAAAAAACCGGCACCATATCCGTCTCGAGCCCGCCGGACTGTGCTACGAACATATGCCTTAACAGATCATAGAGCTTAAAGTTCATGGCCGCGCTCTTAAATGACTCGACAACGTCAAATTCGGGAGCCCTTCCGATAAACCTCGGTATTACGGAAAACGAAGCCATCGCAACGCCCGAAAAGATCGCTGCCAGCAATCTCATCCAGGATGAAAAGACCTTTCGCTTGCCGGTATACAGACTGACTGGAATGACAAGTGCCGCAACCATAAGGAAAGGTATGCCGGAAAGGCATCCGTATTCTCCGGAGACCGCGATCAGACAGCATATAAGGCATGAAAGAGCAAACGCTTTCCAGGTCCTCTCCCTCAAATACGAGTCAAAGCATGACAATGCGGCAGGCAGAAGGATGACCATGTTCATTACCGGCGCAAACTGCGCGGTAAGGATTACCTGGGCAGAAAGCGAATACATCATTCCGAGCAGGAATGAATAAAGTCTCCTAAGGCCTGTGTGACGGCAGCAGAATGCGTACATCATGGCTGCCGCGGCTCCGAATCTTAAAAAGTAACCGATAGTAAGAATGCCTTTTGTCAGACTCTGCGGCAACAGCAGAGCAATCAAAAAGAACAGATCCAGATTGTTATCAGATATCTGAGTCCATGCATCTGCAGCTCCGATGCCGCTCTTGATGCTTGCAATGCTCTCTTCCGCAGAAGTAAGACCGGCGATGATGTTTTCGTTCATCTCACCGGTACGCATCGAAAGCGCTGTCGGGAGTATCTTTCCGGGGGCGACGTTCTGGCCGATGTTAAGAGCGATCGTGGCAGCGCATGCAGCCGCGAGGAAACTGATCACCAATCCGTCAATGAACTTGTCTCTGCCCGAACGGGTGCCTATCATTGCTCGCTCTCTCCGTTTCCAGATAAAGTTTCTGAGGATTCAGCATCCGGTGAAGCATCTGCCGTTTTTTCAGTTTCCGGAAGAACGGAAGGCTCAGCTTCTTCGGGGTGGTCCTGCGCTTCGGTCTCCGTGGAAACTTCAGGTCCTACAGGCAAAACAGCTTCCGGGATATCAGCGGGCCCGGATGTCTCAGCAGGAACATCGGAAGGCACAGGTACAGCCGCTGTTGCAGCGACCGCTGCTTTCTTTGAAGCACGTGCCTTTCTGATAAGTGCAGGAACAGCAGCAAGAAGGATGATAACCACTACGGATGCGCAGGTTATGCAGACACCGGCTTTGAAGCCATGAGGGGTATATTCGATCCTGATATCGTGCTTTCCGGCATTAAGTTTGATAGCCATAAGCGCATCGTTTACAGGTATGATCTCTGCCTTTTCGCCGTCAACCAAGGCATTCCAGCCTTCAGAATAAGGTATTGTAAGGAACAGAAGACCTGACTCCTTGGCAGTGATCGTTCCGTTAAGTGATGTCGAGTCATAAGATGTGACATCAAGCTGTTCGTCAGAAAGCGACTCGACCATGTTCTTGTATGCTTCAGTATCAAGCTGATATCCGTAAACATAGAACTGAGACGCATTCGGCGGATCATAGTAGTCTACCTTGAGTGTCATCGGCGTGCCGTCGTAAACACCGAGAGTTATTATCTGGTAACTCCTGATCTCAAATGAATATGACTTATCTCCGATGGTTACCTTTGCAGTTCCGCCCTTGCTCGATCCGGCAAAGACATAGACATCGGAACCGATCTTTGCATCATCGATAGTGACGGTGAAACCGCAGTCATCGTCGTCATCGGCTTCGATCGTATAGTTGAGCATTGTGTTCTTTTTATACTTCGTGCTCATTCCGACAGAATCGACAGCAGTCAGGTTCACGGGCTTGTATACATTGTATTTGACTCCCATCGCCTGGACCCACTGGTTGGTATTGCTGAAAACATCAGCCTGATCAGAATACACGGGAACATAGTCAGGGAATTTCTCCGAGACCATATAACCTACACTGAGTGCATCAGGGTTGCCCCATGAGGTGACAGGACCGTCTGTATACTCCTTTTCGAAAAGAGCGGGAACGGTCTTTGTCTTCTCTGTCTCAACGAGGTTCCTTACACCGAGCAGCGTAGCGGTAACCCTTGTAAGTCCGGCATTGCGGAAACCGTTGATGCCGTTGTTATGGAAACCGTAGTTTCTCATATATTTGACAAAGCTCTCTCTTGCAGTGGAAGAGAAGATCGAAAGGCCCTTTACATCGTAGAGAGCCTGAATGTCACATACGTTGTTCGGAAAGAGCTCGGAACGCTCAAACTTTTTATGGCCTTCTGTTCCCTCAACCGATCTGACGTATTCGGTGATCTGGGGCTGGTTTCTTCCGTAAGGTTCATAAGAAGAGAATCCTTCATGAGAAGCAACAAGTCCGATAGATATGGTCGCGGAAGCAAAGATCTCGACCAGCATAGTGACCGTAAGCAAAGTTTCGCAATAGAAAGATGAACGTCCGGAATTCGGATCGCTGACGACCCTGAGAGCGGCACCCTGAACGATTATGAACAGGAGCGTGCATCCTATCTGGATATAGCTCTCGTTACCCTTTCCGAACTTCTCGTACAGGATAAGGAAACCGAACCAGGCAGCAACGGAACCCATGATATATCCGAGTTTCAGGCTCCTTATCCTCCTTATCGTAAGGAAAGCGACAAAGACAAGCAGGAAGCTCATGAGGAACGATTCCCTGTAAGGGATCTGGTTCGGGAAATGAAGTCCGTGCCAGATGAAGTTGAGCGTTCTGTTCGTAAAGCTCAGATACATTACAAATATCAGGAATCCGAAAGAGATCTTGTGTCTCAGGGTAATTCCGGTCTTCTTGGGGAGCATGAAGAACAACGGGAGCAGGACGACTGCTACGATCCCGCTGTAGACATTGGCCATACCGTCACGGATATTCGGGTTAGGAGCGACCATGAGTCTGCCAAGGAAATCGAAAAGATTGTTCTGGAGCGTGAAATCCTTCGGCAGCGAGTCACCGGTAGCTGAGCAGTTCTGAAGGATAAGATACGTGGGGATCGTGAGGATCGCCGTGGCACCCGCGGCTACAGCACTCGAAAAAGCGAATCTTAACGCAGCCCCTACGAATGTCTTGAAGCACAGCCTCATGGGATCGCCCTTGGGCTTTCCGGGTGTGAAAAGCATTACGTAGTATGCGGGAGCAAACAATACAAGGAAAAGGCAGACAAAGAAGCCTGCATAGTAGTTGCAGAAGATGAGCAATGCCAGAGTGACAGCGTAGAATGCGCACTTGCGTTCGATCAGGAGCTTTCTGAGTCCCAGCATGACCAAAGGCAGCAATACGACCGCATCGCACCACATGATGTTCCAGAAATAAGCGATATACCAGCCGCAGAGCGCATATGAACATGCAAAGACAACAGTAATGTTATCTACCCTGTTATTGTCGTTCTCAGCCAGGAAGAACATCATGAACAGACCAGAAAGGCCTGCTCTCAGGCATGTGACCATTCCGATATAGACCGGGATCGTCTTTGCGGTAAAGAACAGGGCAAGCAGGTTAAGAGGGCTTGCGGCATAGTTTGCATATGCAGCGTAGAACTCCTGTCCAAGACCGTCATTCCAGCTGTAAAAGAGTGAATCTCCGGAGAGAATCTTATTGCGGAAAGTTACAACGAAAGGTGCGTACTGGTGATAAAGGTCTACAGTAAGCATCGTGCGGTCGCCGAACGGATAGCATCCGGTTATTACGAGGGCGGCCAGGACCGTCAGCAACGGGAAAGAAAATGCAAGGAGAAGCTGAGGCCAGATTTCAGCCAGCCTGCCAAACTTATTGTTGAGAAGTGCCTTATTTTTGCTCAAAACAAAACCTGTCTTTCTTATTTATTTATTATAAAATTACAAACGTGTTAATAATAGCACACTTTTGGAAATTACATTGGCATTTTATGTTAAAGTGTCAATAATCAAAAATTATGTTTGAAAGGAACGTTAATGGGTTTAAGACTAAAGATAATACTTAATCCTTCTTCGGGACGCGAGACCGCGCGCTCGAACATTGAGAACGTTCTTTCATATCTTGCTATGAAAGGGTCTATAGAACGCGCCGACATAAACTACACCGCGAAGCGTTTTGATGCAATGAACTACGCAATGGATACGGACCCTGAGGAATACGACATACTGATAGCAGCCGGCGGAGACGGCACCGTCAACGAAGTCGTCACGGGTCTTATGAGAGCCGAGATCGACATCCCCGTTGCCATATACAACTCCGGTACGGTCAATGATTTTGCCACGATCAACCGTCTCCCCTCCGCCCCGCAGGATTTTGCGAGAATGCTCGAGGATCCCGAACTCATCAGAGTCGACTGCGGCAAGGCAGGCGAATCTTATTTCATGAACGTTCTTGCTGCAGGTTCTTTTGCAGATGTTATCTATAACGTCCAGCCGGATCTCAAGACAGCCCTGGGACCTGTGGCTTACTGGATATCCGCTATGAAAGACATTCCCTCGCTCAACAATTCCGTGCACATAATCATCCATAACGGCGATGAGACCATAGACACCGATGCAGTCATGTTCTTTGTATCCAACACCAGCAGTGTCGGCGGTTTCAGAAACCTTATGTCACACGCTGACGTAACCGACGGACTTCTCGACGTAATGGTACTGAAGAAGGTCGAATTCAATGAGATAATGCCCCTTTTCGGCAAGATCATCGTCGGAGACCACATCAACAGCGACAAAGTCATATATTTTCAGGCAACCGATTTTTCGATTGAAGCACCGGAAGCTGCAAACAAGATCACTTTGGATCTTGACGGAGAGAAAGGTCCGTCGCTTCCCATCAGGATTTCCTGCGTGCCGCGTGCGATCAATCTTGTAACTCCAAGGAAGGATAACCAGATCTGATGAAGAACAAAGAGAAAAAAGAAAAAAAGGTCCGCGAACCTAAGATAGACGAGAAAGCATTGGCTGTTCAGTCCGAACAGACTCAGTCCGATGCAGTTCAGTCTGACGCTGTTCAGCCTGAAAAGGAAGAACACGTTACTCTTCAGAACCTGTCCGAGATCGATCCTGAGCTCCTGACCGGCAAAGAGACAGCTGAGCAGGCTGAACCTGCCCAGGCTGAAAAGGACAACGAAACGGAAAAAGAAGCTGAAAAAGAACCCGAAAAGCTGAACGAAGCAGTCTTCGAGCTCGACAGACTTGCAGACAGGCTTGTCAGCAGCGGTGAGGAAAAGAACGAGCGTCTCAAGAGAAATGCAGGAATAGCTTTTGTCATTACTGCAGTCCTCATCGTCATGATCGTAGCCATGCTCTCTTTCTTCATCGATACCGGCATGGACAAGTCATTCAGGAGCCCTGTCACCATTCACGGCAGGGATATTCCGAGCGATGAGTTCAGTTTTATGTATCATTACGAACTCTTAAATGAAGGAGTCGATCTTTTCGCGGCCACAACAGAGACTATGCTCTCTTCACCTTATCCCGATGACGATTCATTCCCTACATACAGGGATTACTTCCGTTACCTTACTGCGGCAGACCTTCAGAAGATGGAGATCCTCTACGATGACGCAACCGGAAAGGGTTATGTTATCGAGCAGAGCCACTATGAGCGCGCCAACGCCTATGTTGACTGGCTCAAGTCAAAGGCCAATGAACTCGGAGTTCCCCTTAATACATATATCAAGGGTGTGTTCGGTGTTCAGGTGGATGAGCAGTGTATCATCAGGGTCCTTGCCAAAAAGTATTTTACTGACGACTACGCACAGGACGAGAAACTCGTTGAGCTTTCAGCATCTGAAGAACAGGCTGAAGAGGCATACAATGAGTCTCCCAACATCTATGACGTAGTAAGCTACAAGCTCCTGAGGATCCATTTCGAGCAGAGAGACCCTGCCTTCGTTGAGACGGCAAATCTCCGCGCCCAACAGATCATCGAGGCTATGGGACGCGATCCTTCCAAGTTCGAAAAAGAAGCCCAGAAGATCTTCCCTAAGGGCGCCGCATCAAACACGCTCGAGCAGGAAGACTCCGCACTTGTTCCCGAAGCACGTTACGATGACTTCACACATACAGATTTCAGGGAGTGGCTTTTCGACGATGAGCGCAGAGCCGGTGACTCGACAATCATTCCCGACGAAGACGGCTTCCCCATCATCCTCGTATTCGTTCAGAGACACAGAATGACATCTCCCATGCGCAGCGCCTACATCATGACCGTCACACCGAAGACTAAGGATGACCAAACCCCTGACGTTCCCGGTGCACAGGCTCTTTCGCAGAAGATCTACGATTATATCGACGATTCCGACAGCTGTGCCTCGATCGAAAACGTATTCAACGACAACGTCCTCTCCGGTCAGTTGTCCATCCAACAGGATGACAACGTCTATTTCGAAAAGTACGCCAGCTCGATCGCAGGATGGATCTTCTCAGACGACCGTAAGTTCGGAGACAAGACCATCATCGAGGAAGACGGCACGTTCTACGTTATCTACTTCCTTTCCGAGTCATCCAACCCCGAATGGTATGACAGGGTCAACAGCTACATAAGACAGAACAACTATCAGGATTTCATCAATTCCAAGGCTGTTGATTACATGTGGGAATTCCATAAGGAAGGGCTCGATCAGATCAGCGATGTTCCGTGATCAGAACTGCTAATCAAACTGCATCAGGGCTGTCACTCATGTGGCAGCCCTTATTATTTCCTGTCATTCTTTGCATAAAAAAGGATGCCTCACATGAGAGGCATCCCCGGTAGATATCAGATTATCTTTGTTCCGTCCTTACTTCTGAAACTGGGACATGAGTATCACGATAAACGTGAAAACGAATGTCAGCAGCATGGACCCGATTATGATCCACGCAACAACTTTTTTTCCGACATTCTGTCTTGCTCCGCTGCTCATTTCTTCCCCCCCTTAGTACCGGTATCAGTCATCGTAGTCTTCATCATCTTCCTTATTGGAAGGTGCGTTAGTCTGATAATCCCCACTGTCACCAATAGTTAATGACAAAGTCGTATTTGATCCGTCACGGGAAACAACACAATCGATCTTATCACCGACCTTGTGCGCATCACGCACAGTCATAATATCATTTGTGGTTTTAATTTCAACTCCGTCGAGGCTTACAAGCCTGTCACCGACCTTGATGCCTGCTTTTGCTGCAGGGCCGTTCTTAATGATCTCCATAACATAGACGCCTGCTTCACCGTCGCTGTCTTCGTTTTCGCCTTCAGCAAAATACTTTACCGAGAAACCGAGGAACGGGCGGTTAACGACCTTGCCGTTATTGATCAGGGATTCGATTATTTCCTTTACTGAGTTTACGGGAATGGCAAAACCGAGGCCTTCTGAAGTTGAAGTGGCGATCTTTGCGTTAGTGATGCCTACGACCTCTCCGTAAGAATTGATGAGCGGTCCGCCGCTGTTGCCGTTGTTAATGGCTGCATCAGTCTGGATAACCTTCATTGTGTAACCGCTGTTGCTGATATCACGGTTGGTGGCTGAAACTACGCCAACGGTTACCGTATCGTCAAGCTGTCCGAGAGCGTTTCCGATCGCTATTACGGTCTCACCGCTCATGAGCTTGTCCGAATCACCGAACTTAAGGCAAGGAAGAGTCTTATCAGCGTTTACCTTGAGAACTGCGATATCCGTCTGGGTGTCTGAACCGATGATCTCTGCCTCAACCGGCTTTTCGTCATCAGGAAGAAGTACGGTTACAAAGTACTTCGTGGGTGAATCAGTCACATACTGAACGACATGTGCGTTAGTTACGATATATCCGTCCTTTGTAATGATGAATCCTGTTCCTGAAGCTGTCTTCTTGGCTGAGCTTCCCTTTCCCCTCATGATGTATACGGGGATGGTTGCAGGGCTTGCCTCAGCAACGATCTCAGTTGTGCTGAGCACCTTTCTGTCAGGATTGGTCTTATCGATCGAAAAGCCGGGTTTTGCGCTCTCTTCAGTCTCCTTGGGCTCCTCTGACTCCGTGGGCTCACCGCTTTCTTCGGGAACGCTCTCGTCAGGCTCAGTCTCAACAGTTGTTTCAGCAGACTTGGAAAGCTTATCGAGCTTCCTGTTGAGCTGTACCACATATACCGACTGTGCGAGCGCATAGATCACGAGAAGGCCGATGGCGATAGAAAAGATGACCGGCATAACAATGCTGCGTTTCTTCTCTTCTCCTGAGCCCTGGCTTCCCTGTGATGAAGCGGGTTTTGTCTCAACGGTCTTCAGCGGCTGGGTATAGGTCTGGGCTGCAGGTCTCGCCTGGTAAGTCTGAACCGGCTGTACCGGGAGCATTGTCTGGACAGGCTGAACCGGCTGCACGGGCTGTACAGGCTGGACCGGACGTGCATACACGCCGTATCCGTAAGGTACAGGAGTAACGGGCCTTGCATAGTAACCGGGCTGCTGATAGATCACTGACTGATTGGGCGCTGCAGGCTGCGTTGCCTGAGGCT
Source organism: Clostridiales bacterium (assembly GCA_017478485.1). Taxonomy (GTDB): domain Bacteria; phylum Bacillota; class Clostridia; order Saccharofermentanales; family Saccharofermentanaceae; genus Saccharofermentans. Next base: position 13,181 of record JAFVDI010000028.1, read on the forward strand.
GAACTGCAGGCTGCGGTGCAACGGGAGCTGCAGGAGTAGCCTGAGCCGCATTCTGGTTAACTGAACTGTCTTGGATAGTGTTGTTGTTGTCGTCCATATTTACCTCAATTCTGAAAGTGAATCGTCATTATTCCATTTCAAGTTTAATATCAAAATAAAAAGAATTATAGGCAAAACTGTGTAAACTTCGTTCAAATGAGCGATATCTGTCCGCCGACGATCATGATCTCACCGTCATCCTCCGGAACGACTTTGCCGCAGCTCTCATCTGCCAGGAACTTTTCGGCTTCCGGCACGTCGCTTTCAGAGACAAGGAGCGCAAGCGATACATCGCTGTCGTAGCTGATGTTTTCGCATTCCCATCCCTTCTGTGCCGCTTTCCGGGAAAGCTTCTCATAAAAGGCATAGTCGCATCTGACATTGAGTCTTCTGCCCGCCGTCATTTCCACGGGACTTCCGTCAGCCAGGGCCTTAAGCCCGCTCTCCCTGTATGCGCGCATAAGTCCGCCTTTTCCGAGAAGGATACCCCCGAAATATCTCGTGACGCATACTATCGTGTTATTGAGATCGTTATCGGTAAGCAGGGAAAGAAGCGGCTGTCCCGCTGTTCCTGAAGGTTCGCCGTCATCGCTTGATTTCTGATTGGCTGAATCGCCGCAGGTCCTCCAAGCGTAGCAGATATGTCTGGCATCAGGATACTGTTTCCTCTCTTTCGCAATGAAATCAGCAGCCTCGGCAGGACTTGCGACCTGTGCGCAGTGCCCTATGAAAACGGATTTCTTTATCTCGATACGGGAATTTCCCTCTGAAGTAAGACGGGATTCGTTAGGCAAATCAGGCGAGCTCCCTGTATTTCTGATAGGCCATCATGAGCAGAGCCTTATCCTGGCTGTAAGTTATGCAGTTTAACGCCTTTTCGACAGGCTCGAATTTGGCATTTATGGTTCCGGTCTCCGGGACGATCACGATATCGCCGTCCTTCGCGGCCATGACAAACCAGGAGATATTGTTATGAACGGGCTTGCAGCGCTTGATCGAATAGAATTCATAACTGGTCTTTCCGCATGGAGCCAGGACCGAAGCAGTTATGCCTGTTTCTTCTTTTATGCGCTTGGATACCAGATCGTTTATCTTGCCTGTTTCGGATGACCTGATCACGCCCTTCGGGAATCCCCATTCATGCTTATCATTGCAGACGAGCAGAACCTTGTCGCCACGGAAAACGATTCCACCTCCACAATTGCGTACGATCATATCAACCTCGTGAAAAATCAAAGATTCATAACACGATTATTTTATCATATAAGGCCCTTCTTCGGTATAACGTTTGTCATTTAAAATCCCCTTGTATAATTATCTCTATGAAAAAGAACAATATAGGAAAAAAGGTCAATAAGCTCAATTCCCCTGACGAGGCGGCACGCCTTCTGAAGCTTCAGCACATGTTCACCACTATGACGGTCATAGCAGTCCTCATGGCTGTGCTTATTTCCGTTGCGCTCGCAACCAAGCTCGTTAAGAACATTTCAGCAACGCTTGCGACGAACAAAACGGCCGGTACCGTGGTTCCGATCATTTCAACCGAGAATTCCTTCACTACCCAGGCTTCCCTGCACACCGAGCTTTTACCGCCTAATCCCGAGGCTGATTCAATGTTCGGTCCCCTCAAAGAGATCCCCGAAGCGGAAGTTAAGACTCCTGAGCATTTCAACGTAAAAGGCGTCTATGTCGGAAGCGGAGGCAAGATCGATTCTGCCATCGACCTGTGCAAAAAGAGCGAACTCAATACCATAGTTTTAGACCTCAAGAACGAATACGGTATCCCCTACATGTCCAAGAATGCCACGGCCAAGAAGATCGGTTACGTCTGGGACAATTATGTTCTCAAGGACATGATCGATAAATGTCACGCCAACGGTCTGCGCATAATCGGACGTATCGTTTCTTTCAATGACTCGACCGCCGCAAAGAAATTCCCCGAAAGAGCCATCAGGGATGAAAACGGCGAGATGGTGCTCTTTTCGAGCGAAGGCAAGCGCCCATTCTTAAGCCCTTACAACAGGGAAAACTGGGAATACCTTATCGAGCTCGCAGAAGAAGCTGCATCTTACGGTATCGATGAGATACAGTACGACTACGTCAGATTCCCTGTAGGCTACAAGAACGACAAGACGCCTTATTACGGACCGGAGGGAACTTTCCCGACTAAGGCCGATGCCATCAACCGTTTTCTGCAGGAAGCGCGGATCCGTCTTCAGGACAAGCTGGGCGTTCCGGTCTCTGCCGATATCTTCGGTATAGTCCTTACTTCCAAGGGCGATGCAAAGATAATAGGACAGGAATTCGAAACACTGGGAATGACGGGGATCGACTCCTGCTGCCCGATGGTCTACCCTTCACACTATGCCTTAGGCACAAGGCTGGGCGGAAGAGAATTCAAATATCCTGATAAAGAGCCTTATCTTATCGTCTACAGCGTTCTTTACAGCTGCCAGCAGGTCTACCAGCAAAAGGGATTCACTAAGGTAAGGCCGTACATCCAGTCGTTCACGGCATCTTACATCGGCAAGGGTAATTACATGCAATACGGATACAACGAGATCAACGCCCAGATCAAAGCCTGCCACGACTTGGGCATAACGGAATTTATCCTGTGGGATCCATCGGTAAACTATCCTGCAGGAAAATACGACGGTAATATGGCTGTCGAAACTGATTGATAATTAAAATTCCTAAGAATAAAATAGGTAAGTTAATAAAGGCAAACAGGAGAACGATATGCTTGATATCAAATTCCTCAGGACCAACCCTGACATCGTAAAGCAGAACATAAAGAACAAGTTCCAGGACGAAAAGCTTCCTTTGGTCGACAAGGTCATCGAACTTGACAAGGAATTCCGTGAGAGCAAGACCCGCGCGGAGGCATTAAGAGCTAACCGTAACAAGATCAGCAAACAGATCGGCGCTCTCATGGGTCAGGGCAAGAAGGAAGAAGCCGAAGAGATCAAGAAACAGGTCACAGATATGGCTGAAGAGCTCGAGGCTCTTTCCGTTAAGGAGACCGAACTTGAAGAAGAGATCAGAAAGATCATGCTCGTTATCCCTAACATCATCGATCCTTCCGTTCCGATCGGCAAAGACGATTCCGAAAACGTTGAGATCGAGAAGTTTGGTGAGCCTTTCGTTCCCGAATTCGAAGTTCCCTATCATGTTGATATCATGGAAAAGCTCGACGGCATCGAGCTCGATCAGGCAAGAGAAACATCCGGAAACGGTTTCTATTATCTAAAGGGCGACATCGCAAGACTTCATTCCGCATGTCTTTCTTATGCACGCGACTTCATGATCGACCGTGGATTCACATATTACATCCCGCCTTACATGATCAGGTCTTCCGTTGTTACCGGCGTTATGAGCTTCGCCGAAATGGAGAACATGATGTACAAGATCGAAGGCGAAGACCTCTATCTTATCGGTACTTCCGAGCACTCCATGATCGGTAAGTTCATCGACACGATCACAGACGAGGACAAGCTTCCTCAGACACTCACATCCTACTCCCCCTGCTTCCGTAAGGAAGTCGGTGCTCACGGTATCGAAGAGCGCGGCGTATACAGGATCCACCAGTTCGAAAAGCAGGAAATGATCGTTGTCTGCAAGCCTGAGGATTCCATGAAGTGGTATGACAAGCTCTGGAAGAATACCGTAGATTACTTCCGTTCTCTCGATATTCCCGTAAGAACGCTCGAGTGCTGCTCCGGCGACCTCGCTGACCTCAAGGTTAAATCCTGCGACGTAGAAGCATGGTCTCCCAGACAGAAGAAGTATTTTGAGGTAGGTTCCTGCTCCAACCTGGGTGACGCTCAGGCAAGAAGACTTAAGATCAGGATCAGAGGATCTGAGGGCACATACCTCGCTCATACTCTTAACAACACTTGCGTTGCACCTCCGAGAATGCTCATCGCTTTCCTGGAGAACAACCTCAACGAGGACGGCTCCATCAGGATCCCTGAGGCGCTGAGACCTTATATGGGTGGCAAATCCGTGATCGAGGTACCATCCAAATAAGAGGTTTTTCTTTTGGTCCTATTATTTCTTACCATAGCTGTTTTCATCCTTGCGATGATAAACATCAAGGAAGGTTCTTTCCGATCCCTGTCAGCCGTCAAGGTTGACAGGGATCCTTTGTCAAAAAGCTACACATCAATACTCCGCAATCTTTTCTCCATATTCATATTCTTCTGCCACGGATCAACCTCCTTGTTTTTTGTTTACCCGTGGTATACCAATTTGTTTTATTTTGGCATCGGTTATCTGGCGACTTCATATTTCTTCTTCATTTCCGGATACGGTATATATACCTCCGTAATGAAAAAAGATGATTTTTCGGCGAAGTTCCTGAAAAACAACATTATCCCGCTGATAATCAATCTCGGTATCGCCACCATCATCAAGATCATCGTCAAATGTATAATTACCAGGCAGTTCAGCCTTATTCAAATAATACGCTGGTTCTTTTCGCTGGATCTGATCGACCCTTCGCACTGGTTCCTTGTCACATTGATGGCAATATACACGTTCTTTTTCCTGATACACCGCTTCTTCCCGCGCTATTGTCTGGCAATAGTGGCTGTACTCTATCTTTTGACTTATATCGTTATGTTTGCCCTCGGCATCAAAAATAAGAATTGGATGCTCAGCCCTCCGTCCTGGCTGGTAGGAGCAGTCACCGCCAAGCATCTGCCCCGTATACGCGCATTCACATCAAAACACTATATTGCTGCCTTGATAATTCTGACGGGAATGAGCGCAGGAGTATGGGTAACTTTATTATTTACCAAATATGAAAACAGCTCCAATTGGTATTTCAGGATTGTTCAGATGATCGCTTCTGCCGCATTCCCGCTATGGGTAACGCTTGTTTCCGAAAAGATCAGGATCGGAAACTTCTTCCTTGCGATCGGGGATTTCTCTATCGGACTTTATATAATCCATCCTCTGATAAACATGCCGTTTGAAAAGTTCCCGCTGACTTCAACACCCTACGGGGCCGTCATATCGGTACTCTTATTCATAGCCGCAGTCATTATTGGCAGGATGTACACCAAATTCTTCGCCTTTATTCGGAAAAAGATCGTAATGAGAATATAAAGGCAAAACAAAAGCTCCGGATTACCGGAGCTTTATTTGTTATAGAATCAAAAGTTAATTAAGCTCTCTTGACCTTGCCGGAACGCAGGCAACGAGTGCAAACGTTCATTGTCTTGGGGGTGCCGTCAACAACAACCTTAACTCTATGTACGTTAGCCTGCTGCGTTGTGAGCGCACGACGAGAGATCTGTGAACGCGTGATTCTGATCTTTCTGCCGAAGAACATATCCTTCTGGCATACTTCACACTTAGCCATGAAAACACCTCCTGTAAGATTTTTCAAACGCTTGACAATAATATCACAACGGCATTCAGGATGCAACAGGATTTTTACTTAGTTGCAAATACTCTTCTTATTGTAATTATCCTGCTCGTAATATCGTCTCCGGCTTTGAACTGTCTGAGCCTTATCGTGGTCGACGCAGGTGATATCATAAGCAGTGTTCCGGTATCCGTGCATACTGCTTCTTCATAGATAGCCTCACTTCCCGGAGCAGACTGCGGACTGCGCAGGAAGATAAGGTCACCGGGGATAATGTCATTGATTATCTCCTCGCCCGTTACTGCGTCGTGTGAGAGTGTAACGGCCTGTCCCTGTTTGCTCTGTTCAGTCATGTTTCTTGGCATCTTAATGCCGTTAACCTGCGAGCAGACGCATACTGCGCCATTGATCGATATTCCGTTGACTGTCATTCCATTAGAAAGATAGCGCGCATTTACAAAGGTCAGGAGCGAGCTGACGAAATAACGGCTCGAGACAACCTGTAGAGATTCTCTGGGCTTGAGCTCAATGACTCCGGACGAACCTATCCATCCGGTCTCACCATCAGGAAGACTGACCTGGTAAACGCCTTCACGGCTGATATCCGCATAGAGAACGGTATTCATCATGACCTTAGTGATCAGCGTACCGTTGCTCGCATGCGTCATTACGTTCTTTGAAGGGTCGGAAATGACTATCTTGAATTTATGGAGGTCCGGCTCGACCGATGAAGTATCGGTAGTAAGGCTGTTTGTCCGGACCCATCCGGTAATGCCGTCAAGAGTCTCTATCTTGCAGTAGCCTTCTTTGTTGTCACTGACGAATCTGACGGGTTCGTTGTAAAGGACTTCTGATATCCTTACGGAATCCGCCCACGGATCCTTCATTACAGCTTCACTCGACTTAATAACGACTCTGAATGATTCGTCGTTATATTCATATTTAATAACAGGCTGAACGAAAAGCTGGATGTTACTGCCTCTGAAAAGGTCAGGCAGGAATCTCGGGAGAATATAGAAGATTCCCGCAATGGACAGGAGGAATACGCCGAGAGCGACCAAAAAAGCCACGATACGTCTTCTTCCCTTGTGCTTGACTGTTGCCTGCTTATCAGAAAGGCCCCACTTATCCTGCATGTCTTCAGCACTGCCGTAAACACCGTCATCGCTGAAAATGGAACGGATCTCTCCGTCATCACCGAATGTGACTCTTTTGCTGATGAGTCTTACGCCGCGCGCCTCCTGCGGACGCTCATCCAAAGGAGACTCTTTCTTCTTAAGAGGCTTCCATATGGATTTATTCTCTTTTTGAGGCTTTTTGGACTTCATCCGGGATCTTTATCCTTTCACTCTGCGAGCATCGTGCAGTATGCGGCAGCTATTCCGCCGTCATGCGTAAGGCTTACGGAGATCGAAAAAACTCCGAGCTCATCAGCCTTCTCTTTAGCTCTGCCCTTCAGTTTGAGGTAAGGTGCGCCTTTTCCGTCTGTTAAGACTTCAATATCGGTCAGACCTATGCCCTCGCTCATTATACCCGTTCCGAGCGCTTTGCCGCAGGCTTCTTTTGCGGCAAATCTGGCAGCAAAACTCTCAGCTGCTCTTTTTCCGCCGGCCTTAGTCCTGCAGTACTCCTGCTCATTTTCTGTGAAGCATTTGTTTATGAAACCGGACTCGTTATTCCCGAGTATCTTCCTGAAACGTTCTATCTCGACAAGATCTGTCCCGCAGAGAATCTTCATCAGTTTACGCAAAGCTCCCTTACGCGATCTTTCCGGCTCTGCCGAGCTTGCCGCTTACACGCATGTCACAGCCCTTGATGAGCTCTGCCGCAGGGAGTGCCGAGACCAGTACCGTGCAGAGTCCTGCCGCGCTTCTGACCTCCAGAACGCTGTTTAAGACCGTTCCTATATCGTCATGAAGCGTCACGTCATCCGCAAAATCATCTATTACCAGAAAATCGATACGCTTGATGGCGTCGACCGTATCTTCTTCAAGTGTTGAAAGGTTCTCGCACTTGGTATAAAAAGCGCTCTTTCCGAGGCTTATGGCGGTCTTCGTGATGCAGACTGCAAGATATGTCTTGCCGGTCTGAGGAGCGCCGCTGTAAAGCCACAGGGGCTTATCAGAAGTATCTTCTTTACCGAGCATTACCTTGAGGAACTGTTCCATTATCTTCGAACGCTTTTCGGGGTCGCCGAGATAATCTTTCCTGTAGTTCTTCATGGTAAATGAAGTATAGTCACCGAGTCCGCAGTTCTCATAGCACTCTTCAAGTTCAGCCTGCTTGCATGAACATACGATGGGCGTACCGCCCTTGCCCTTGGCAAAACCCGTATCATTGCATTTAGCGCAGATGGGTTTCTCCATGTCGAATTCGGGATCGATTCCGTTGTCTCTTATGAGTCTTTCACGCTGTGAAAGAAGATTCTCCTCTTCGATCTCATAACGCTTCTCAAGTCTTTCGTCGTGATCGATCACGGCGATCAGCCTGTCCTTGCGTATATCTATTATCCTGCTGTCGATGTCCTTGAGTTCAGGATGCTCATTATAAACGCGGGTCATGACCTCGTCCCGTCTGATCCTCCTGACAGCCTCTGTTTCGGCAAGTCCTGCCGCGATAAGTCCTTTAATCGTTTTCATTATGAATCTCCGAACATATCAAGGATGTCGTCAAGAACACTGTCGCCACCCTTCTTACTCTCATCTTTATCTTCAGCAGATGCCTTGGATTCCTTCTTCTCAGGCTTTTCTTCAGTGCTTTCCGGAGTCTTTCCCGAAGCACTGTCGGCAGTTTCGATCCCTGCCTCGGCACCGGTCCTCCACTTAGTGCCCGAACGGCTCTTGCGGTGAGCGGAACGTCTTGCATTCTCCTTATGTTCCTCTTCGTCCAGCTTGGCAGCCTTGTCAGCTGTATCGATTCCGAGATCAAACCATTTCTTAAGGGTTGTCTCGATATGCATGAGCGTCAGATTATTACGGAATTCGTTAACACGGAAAGCGTATGCGACAAGCTCTTCATTCGTATTAAGGTTATCAACCCAGCCGTGGATCCTGTTGATGTCAAGATCCGTAAGGTGCTTACGCATAGTCTTGCTGCAAAGCTTGACCAGTCTTTCCTTGAGTGAGTTCTTTTCAAGATATTTCTCAAGACTTTCAGCCGTCGTATATCCCTTCTCATACCAATGGGAAGCGATGCCGGCCATGGCATTATACTTTCTTAAGATTCCCTTCTGATAACCTTCCTCAAAGAGCTTATAGCAGACCGTGCCCTCAAACCTGTACTCGTACAGGCACTTGTCGATGAGGCGGTAATAGTTGTAATCCATCATGCCCTTATAGAACGTCTTTGAAATGGAAGCAGAAAGCGTATTGTACTCCTCGGAGTTGCTCATTCCCGGAATGTCACCTGCTTCACCCTTGGCTTTGCAGACATTCACATATTCTTCAACCTCACGGCGCTTAAGGTCTTCCAGGACAAACTTGTCCTTTGCGGCCTTGATGAGCTTGGCACCGAGAAGTTCCGTCAGTACCTCTTTAACTTTTGATTCAGGGATCACCCTGTATGTCTTTACCGTTTCATCGTCAAATTCTTTATCTCCGGCTGTCATGTTAAGCCAGAGGTATACGATGACCGCCTCTTTGGACAGATCCTGAAGGTATCTGACCACGAAAATATCATCCAGCAGGCTCTGCGAAATCACAAGCTCACTGTAATCTTCATTCATCGGGTAATCTCCATTCCAATACTAGATCGGAAATAATTATAACATGTTTGTGAGGCTCATACGGGCTTTGCGCAGTTTTTGGCCGCAAAAACAAAACCCGGTCCGGAATCGTTCCGGACCGGGTAATGATCACTCAATTATCTGAGTTAAATCAGACGGCGATCAAGCCTCGCTAGCCTTCTTTACGTAAGACGCATAACGGTCTCTTGAATCCTGATAGCTTCTCTGGAAGAGGCCGTCAACAACATCAGCATCATACTTCTTGTAGAGTGAGTTGTAACGAACTTCTGCCTTGAGGAATTCGAAGAAGTCTGCTGTAGGCTCCTTGGAATCGAGTGTGAAAGGATTCTTGCCTTCTGCTGTGAGAGCAGGGTTGAATCTGAAGAGGTGCCAGTAACCGCACTCGACAGCCTGCTTCTCTCTTGTCTGAGCTACTTTGAGGCCGCCCTTGATACCGTGGTTGATACAAGGTGCATAGCAGATTACGAGGGAAGGTCCATGGTAAGCTTCTGCTTCTGTGAATGCCTTGATGAGCTGGTTCTTGTCAGATCCCATAGCAACCTGAGCAACGTAAACGTAACCATAGCTCATAGCCATCATACCGAGATCCTTCTTCTTAACGTGCTTACCGCCGGCAGCAAACTGAGCAACAGCACCCTGAGGTGTGGACTTGGAAGCCTGTCCGCCTGTGTTGGAGTAAACCTCTGTATCAAGAACGAGAACGTTGACATCCTCACCTGTAGCGAGAACGTGGTCAAGTCCGCCGTAACCGATATCGTAAGCCCATCCGTCACCACCGATGATCCACTGTGATCTCTTCATGAAGAAGTCCTCATAATCGAGTGCCTTCTTAGCTGTATCAGAACCTTCAGCCTTGAGAGCTTCAGCGAGCTTCTCAGCATTCTCACGTGTATTCTCAGCAGAATTGAAGCCATCGAGCCATGCCTGTGCAGCAGCCTTGAGGTCTGCAGAACCTGTTGACTCAACTGTCTGCTCTACGAGCATCTTAGCTCTTGATCTGAGCTGCTTGTAGCCGAGGTACATACCGAGACCGTGCTCAGCGTTATCCTCGAAGAGTGAGTTGCCCCATGCAGGACCGAAGCCTCTGTAGTTGGTTGTGTAAGGCATAGAAGGAGCAGAACCACCCCAGATTGAAGAACAACCTGTAGCATTGGAGATCTGCATTCTGTCGCCGAAGAGCTGTGTGAGGAGCTTAGCATAAGGTGTCTCACCGCAGCCTGCGCATGCGCCGGAGAATTCAAGGAGCGGCTGCTCGAACTGTGAACCCTTGACGTTAGCCTTGGACATCGGGTTGTCCTTATGAGACAGAGCGATGCAGTAATCCCAGTTCTCAGCTTCCTTAAGGTTGTCCTTAAGAGGAGCCATTGTGATTGCCTTTTCCTTAGCGATACAAGACTCAACGCAAACACCGCAGGAGAGGCAGTCCATAGCGGAAACCTGGATCCTGAACTTGTAGTTGTCGTAAGGCTTCATGCCTGCCTTTGTCTCGAAAGGTGCCTTTGCAGCCTCATCCTCTGTGAGGAGGAAAGGACGGATAGCAGCGTGAGGGCAAACGATGGAGCACTGGTTGCACTGGATGCACTTTGAAGCGTCCCATACAGGGATATCAACAGCAGTACCGCGCTTCTCGTAAGCAGCTGTACCCTGAGGGAATGTACCATCTTCCATGCCGACGAATGTGGAAACAGGGAGCTTGTTACCTTCCTGTCTGTTCATTACGTTAACGACCTTCTCGATGAACTCGGGAACAGCCTTCTTCTCAACGGGCTTATCCTCAGCTGTCTTCCAGGAATCAGGAACGTCAACAGCAACGACAGCGTCAACACCTGCATCGATAGCAGCGTAGTTCATCTGAACGACATCGTCACCCTTCTTGCCGTAAGACTTGAGAGCTGCCTTCTTCATGTAGTCAACAGCCTGCTCAACGGGAAGGATTCCGGAAAGCTTGAAGAATGCGGACTGGCAGATCGTGTTGATCCTTCCGCCCAGACCGATCTCCTTAGCCTTGGCAACAGCGTCAATTGTGTAGAACTTGATGTTGTTGTTAGCGATGTATCTCTTCATTGAACCGGGAAGTCTCTCTTCGAGTTCTTCTCTTGTCCACTGTGTGTTGAGAAGGAATGTGCCGCCCGGCTTGAGTGATGAGAGCATATCGTACTCATAAACATAAGACTGGTTGTGGCAAGCTACGAAGTCAGCCTTGTTGATGAGATATGTGGAACGGATAGGTGTGTCACCGAATCTCAGGTCAGAGATCGTGATACCGCCGGACTTCTTTGAGTCATAAGAGAAGTAAGCCTGAGCGTACTTGTCTGTATGGTCACCGATGATCTTGATGGAGTTCTTGTTAGCACCGACTGTACCGTCTGCGCCGAGACCCCAGAATCTAGCCTGAACAACGCCCTCGCCTGCAACTTCGATGGACTCTGAGCAGTCGAGTGAAAGGAATGTAACGTCATCATCGATACCGATGGTGAATCTTTCCTTAGGCTGATCCTTCTTGAGTTCCTTATAAACAGCAAGGATAGTCTCAGGTGTTGTATCCTTGGAACCCATACCATAACGGCCGCCGATGAGCTTAGGAGCATTCTTGCCGACATAAGCAGCAGCAACGTCAAGGAAGAGAGGCTCTGCATAAGAACCGGGCTCCTTTGTTCTGTCGAGAACTGCGATAGCCTTAACAGTTGAAGGGATTGCCTCGAGGAGCTTCTCAGCTGAGAAAGGACGATAGAGGTGAACCTTAACGAGACCAACCTTCTCACCGTGAGCGTTGAGGAAATCGATAACTTCTTCAGCTGTCTCGCAGACAGAACCCATAGCGATGATTACACGGTCAGCATCTGCAGCACCATAGTAGTTGAAGAGCTTGTAATCTGTGCCGCGGATCTCGTTGATCTTATCCATGTAGTACTGAACCTGATCAGGTACTGCAAGATAGAAGGGGTTGGAAGCTTCTCTGCCCTGGAAGTAGATATCAGGGTTCTGAGCTGTACCACGGAGTGTCGGGTGGTTAGGAGAGAGTGATCTCTTACGGAAAGCCTTAACAGCCTCATAATCAACAAGTGATCCGAGTGTATCGTAGTCGATAACCTCGATCTTCTGGATCTCGTGTGATGTACGGAAACCATCGAAGAAGTGGAGGAAAGGAACTCTTGTCTTGATGGTGGAAAGGTGAGCTACTGCAGCGAGGTCTGCAACTTCCTGAACGGAGTTGGAGCAGAGCATTGCGAAACCTGTCTGACGGCAAGCATAAACGTCTGCGTGGTCACCGAAGATGTTGAGCGCATGAGCAGCAAGAGCTCTTGCTGAAACATGGAAAACGCAAGGAAGGAGCTCGCCTGCGATCTTATACATGTTAGGAATCATCAGGAGGAGACCCTGCGAAGCGGTATACGTTGTGGTTAATGCACCTGTAGCGAGTGAGCCGTGAACGGCACCTGCAGCGCCTCCCTCGGACTCCATCTCGACGATGTTAACCGTCTGTCCGAAAATATTCTTTCTGCCCTGCTGAGCCCATTGATCGGTGTGATCAGCCATAGGCGAGGACGGTGTGATCGGGTAGATAGCGGCGTTCTCAGTAAATGCATACGAAGTATACGCAGCAGCCTCGTTACCGTCCATGGTTTTCTTTGTCAGTTCTGCCATAAACTTGGATCTCCTTTGGAAAAATTTAACTTTATTCAGGGTGGAAACCACCCCGACATCAGTCTACAAAACAGCATTTATTATAAACCTTTTATTAATAATTGGCAGACATAAAACAACCAAAATCCTGATCAGTTTTTTGTTTAATGGAGGGACCTGCCGGAAAAGAAGTCTTAAAATGTCAAAAAAACTCATAAAAACGGGCTGCGGTCACGAAGGATCACAGCCCGTATTTATATGTTTGTCACAGCCTGAACTTATGCGTTATTAGCCGGTGCCTTGGTCGGAGCTTTTGTCGTAGCCTTTGCCTTGGTCGGCTTAGGTGTTGCAGTCGGTACTCCTGAAAGCTCGCCGGTCTTGGTATTGAGCTTGGCGTGCTTTCCGTTAGGCAGCAATGTTCCTATCGCCACTTTTTTGGTGTATGCCCTGAAGTTCGATGTAGCGATCTTCTTTCTCTTTATCTCTTTTCCGCTCTTGTCATACCAGACCTGATATGAAACAACGGTGCAGGCATAGTGTGCAGTTCTTACTGTCTCCTTCTCGCCGACCTTCATCTCAGGATCTTCGACGTACTCAACCTTTGAAGGCGTCTTGCCCTTTGAAGTGGTCTTACTCTCAAACTTGACTGTCTGTCCGTCGGGGAGTTTCTTTCCGTAGAGCTCAACGTGGCAGATCCTGTCGCTCTTGCTCCACCATGCAACAACGATGATCTCACCGTCAGTAGTGTTCTTGAACTTGAAGTCAAGATGAGGATAGTCAACAGTAGCATCCTGACCTATGGGCAGATACGTTGACGGGAAAGCATGCGGATGTCTTTCGGTAGCAGTCAGTCCGGCCTTGATTACGGCATTGTACAGTGTGGAGCTTACCTGGCAGATTCCTCCGCCCAAGCCCTGCTCATACTGACCGCCGGCAATGACCGTAGCTTCCTTGAATCCTCTTGCAGCCGTTCTCTGACCTACGACTTTGTTGAACGAGAACTCTTTGCCAGGCTTAAGGATGTAGCCGTTCATGTAAGAGCAAGCCTTCTTGATATTGTTGTTACGGTTGGAGTTCCTTGTCGTCTTGGACGTGCAGGAACTGATACGGCCGAAAGTTGCATTGATGGAAGCTTCCGTGATCTCAGGTGAAATGATCTCTGCTTCAACGAGCACGCTGCCGACATAGTTGCGGGAGTCGAGCATCTGCTTGACCTTCTCGGTTGTTGCGGGGATGTCGATCTTGTATCCCCTCTTCTCAGGAATAATCGTAAAAGCGCGGCTGTCGGCATCAAATGTGCTGATAGATGCGTTGACGGGTTCGAGATGGAATTTGCTGAGAAGTTCCTTTACGGTCTCCTCGACGCCTTCGTGCTTAACAGTATATGCTGTCTGGTATTCCTTCGGATCGACCTTTAGAGCCTGGACTCCGTTGAAATACTCTGTGAGATCTGAATTGTCCTCGTCGCCCTTAAGCCTGTAAAGGTTGTAAGCTTCGTTGATGACATCGTCGGTATTGTATTCAAAGGAAACGTTTGAGAAATCGAGATCGTATTCCTTGCCGTCGAGTGAAAGGGAGATCGCAACCCTGTCAGGTGACTTGGGCTGTGCAGCGACTACTGCAGCCTTTGCCTGCTCTTTTGTCATCCCGCCGACATCGATCCCGTCGATCTTTGTTCCCTGGAAAAACTTATCAGTGGAAAGATAAGAGCGGGCATCCTCTACGAAAAGGTTTGCGGTGCTGCCGTCAGCCATGCTGGCAACGATGGTCTCTCTGAAATAACCGGTCTTGATGAGATATCCGAAATAGAATGTTACGAGAGCAGCAAAGATGGCAACCGGAGTGATGATCATGATCGCAAGCGGAGTTCTGGGCTTGCCGGTACGCTGCTTATATCTCTCCTCAGCTGCTTTCTGCTTTGCCTGCTTGGCCTTGACTTGCTGACGCTTCTTGCTCGTTACGCCGAGAAGGCTGTAATCAACCTCATTGGACTTCTTAACAGGAGCCACTTCAGAAGAAGTCTTGGCTGCCTTCGCAGGAAGTACGAACTTAGCATCAGAATCCTTCCTTACGCTCAATTTCTTCTCTGTATTCTTCTGTCCAATGTCAGAACGCTTCTTTGCTGCGCCCGAACTGCGGGCATCAACTTTCTTCATATGATATCCTCGTTTTCAAATTGCACACATAAACAGTCCCGCTTTCCGGAACTTAATTATTATAATAATAAAAAACGCAGAATAATCAATTTGGTAAAAATACCTCATATTTGCCCTATACCTGAGGTAAAATTGTTAATACTTCACGCGAAGTATGGAGGATTGACGCAAATGACAAGATATAAGGCTGTTTTGGCAGCTGACATGGACTTTACGCTGCTGCTGCCCGGAGAAGATGTTCCCGCCGAGAACACCGCCGCGGTAAAACGTCTTCAGGAAAACGGAATAGCCTTTACCATTGCCACCGGAAGGTCATCTTTTCTGGTGGGCAAGTTTGCCGAGAGGCTGGGAATAGACATTCCCATCATCACCGGCAACGGCGGCGCACTTTTTGATCCCTTTGCCCGCAAAGACATCATGTCAATGGATTTCACTGATCAGAAGGCACGCGGACTTCTCCGTCTCATGATCGAAAATGAGGTCAACGCCACGCTATATTCCGTAACCGGGATCTATTTCACGAGATGTTCCAAAAGAAAGTTTTTCTGTGAGGACTATAACAAGGACGTCGAGCCCGCAAAAAAGGCCCCTCTCTTTGATCTGGACGACAACTGCTGGAAAAGGGACGATCTCCCTCCTTTCAACAAATTCCTGCTGATAGACCCTCCTGAAAATGTATCCGCGAAGATCTGCTCTGATCCGGATCTCACAGTCATCTCTTCCGGGCCGAGCCTTCACGACATAATGACTGCAGGTGTCTCAAAAGGCAAAGCTCTGCTTGATCTGGCAGACTATCTTGAAATACCCCGGAGCATGACTTTCGCCATCGGTGATTCCGACAACGATATTTCCATGATCGCTGATGCTGGCTACGGCATAGCCATGGGCAATGCCTGCGAAGGTGCAAAAAAAGCGGCCGCGTATATAACTGCGGCCGTTTCTGAAATGGGTTTTGCCAAAGCCGTGGACGAATTCATCATTCCCACGGTATCTTCACTTACTTGAGTTTAGCCTCAACGTATCCTGATACTTCAGTCTTCAGAGATGCAAGTCTCCTGACTGCCTCTGCCTCACTTGAATCATAGACTCCGAAATAGATCTTGAGCTTAGGCTCTGTACCGGAAGGTCTTGCACATGCCCAATCGAGGCCCTTTTCGCCTCCGAGTTCATAAAGCAGAACGTTTGACTTCGGCAGATCGATCGGTGTGACCTTAACTTCACTGCCGGAGAAATCATATCTCTTGGATGTCTTGTAATCCCTAACCGCGAAGACCTTCGGGCCTCCGAGGAGGTTCTGGCCGGCCTTAACGTCAGCAGCTGCCTCAAGCTCGCTCCTGAGTTCCTTCATGCTGTTCTGGATCTTCTCGATGCCTTCTTTTCCTTCAAGGGTAACGCTTACTGCCTCTTCGAAACCGTATCCGTACTTCTCGTAAAGATGAGCAAGACGGTCAGCGAGTGTCTCGCCCTTCTCGAACGATGCTGCAGCCATGTTGCAGATGAGCATCGCGGCAACAACGGCATCCTTGTCACGGACATCGCGTCCGGAAAGGTATCCGTAGCTCTCTTCAAATCCGAACTGGAAGTGCTTGCTTCCGAACTCGTCATCAAGCTTGATCCTCTCACCGATGAACTTGAAGCCGGTGAGCACTTCCTGGAGCTCAACGCCGAAAGCCGCACAGATGGCACCTGCGAGTTTGGATGAAACGATAGTGGTTACCGCGAAAGAATCCTTGGGAAGATTTCCCGCTTTCTGCTTGGCATCAAGGATGTAGTCGAGGAGCATGAGGCCCATCTGGTTGCCGGTGAAGCATTTGTATGTGACTTCACCGTCTTTTTCGATCCTTGCTGCTGCACCGATCCTGTCTGAATCGGGGTCTGTGCCGAAAACGAGAGAAGCGTTTGTCTTCTTTGCGAGTTCGATGGCCATTGAAAGAGCCGCAGGGTTCTCGGGGTTGGGAAGCGTTACCGTCGGGAACGAACCGTCAGGAAGCTCCTGTTCGGGAACGATGTGGATATTCTTGAAGCCGACTGCTTCGAGGATCCTTCTGACGGGCTTGTTGCCTGATCCGTGCAGAGGTGTGTAGACAATGCTCATGTCTGCCTGCTTTGCGATGGCTTCAGGATCTACTACGAGTTTTGTGAGCATCTCGGTATAAGCCTGGTCAACCTCAGGTCCGAATGTTGTTACGAGGCCCTTTGACTTCGCTTCTTCAAGATCCATCATCTTAACGGTCCTGATGTCCTTGATGTTGCCGATGTTTGCAAGTACTGCATCAGCTGCTTCAGGGGGAACCTGGCCGCCATCCTCGCCGTAAACCTTGTATCCGTTGTACTTGGCGGGATTGTGGGAAGCAGTTATCATTACGCCTGCGAAAGCCTTGAAATACCTGACAGAGAATGAAAGGACCGGAACGGGCCTGAGTTCATCTGAAAGCTTGCTCGGGATGCCGTTTGCGGCAAGCACCTGAGCGGTGATCTGTGCGAATTCGGGAGAGAAGTGTCTGGAATCGTATGAGATTACAACGCCTCTCTTTATCGCATCCTCACCCTCGGAAAGAATGTATTTTGCAAGTCCCTCGGATGCTTTTGCAACCGTGTATACGTTCATCCTGTTGGTTCCTGCACCCAGAACTCCTCTTAATCCGGCTGTGCCGAACTCAAGATCCCTGTAGAATCTGTCTTCGATCTCCTTGGCATCATCCTTGATGGCGGCCAGCTCGCTGCGCGTTCCCTCATCGAAAAATGGATCAGTGCTCCAAAGCTTATACTCTTCCAAATAGCTCATGATCAAACCTCCGTTTTAACCTCTGTATTTTTTATTTTTTTACGCTTGTTAAGGATCGTCTTGTCGATCACTACAAATGCTGCAAGACAAATGACTCCGGCACAGGATGCCGCAGCTCCGATCTTCAGTCCCGGGGCAACGAAAGTAAGCTCGACGGTATGAGAGCCTTCAGGACACTTGAATGACAGGAAGGCATCCTGATACTTGCCGGGTTCCGCGGGCTGTCCGTCGATCATCATGGTCCAGCCGGATTCGGCAGGGATCGTGGTGATGACCATTTCATCAGCCTTAAGGCCGTTTACGGTGAACTTGCAATATCCGTCCTCGAGAACATCAGTCCTGACCTTGGTAAGGTCGACCGTTTCCATCTGTTTTTCGAAAAGATCGTAATCGAAGTAGCCGAATCTCATATCAACATAAGACCAGTCAGCCTCATCTGAAAGGATCGTGACCGTGACATCATCTCCAACGTTGAAAGAACCGATCCTGAAGATCTGGGAATAGTAGCAGTTGCTCTCAAACATGTTTACCATGACGCCGTTTACGAAAACGTTGGTGTCAGACAGGATCCTGGCTGTCGAAACATTCAGGTAGAGCTCTGATGAGACAGGAGCCTTGAACTTGTATTCGACCCTGATGGGAAGCTTCGAGTTCTGACGGTAGATCATCTTCAGTCTCTTGTTGAGTTCTTTCGATGCAACACCCTCAAAGCCGATGGGGTCATCGTAGATAACGGGAGAATCTGTTTCCTCCTGATCGGATTTGCTGTCAGAAGTCTCTCCGGAGTTTGCGCGCTCCTCCCTTATGAGTTCCGCACGGCTCTTATAGCTGTTCTTATCGTAGCTGATTCCGTTCGTGATCACCGGCTCGGGGATCTCACCGTTCTCAAACGTAACGAAGAAATCCTTGGTAAAGCTCTCCGGGAACATGGAAGCATACCATTCGTTCTGGAAAGCGAGATAGTTCTTGTTTTCGGCGGTCTTCTCAAGCTTGTAGAAATCGAACTTCTCAGCAGAAGACGATGCCGCAAACGCAATGGGGAGCGTCTTTCCCGCCTTATAGAAATCGAGAGTGTTCTTGAAAGAATCCGTACCGGTCTTCTCATAGAATGAGATCTCTCTTCTGCTCGCAACGCTTCCGATCGAAAGGAATGCGTCGTTCGAAGGGATCACCTGGTCATAGGAAGCAGCGAAGTAGTTGTAGTTTACCGGATAACCAAGCTGCTTAAGGAAGTGATGCATCTTCTTGTTCGAATTCGAGTTGAAGAAAGACATGTTGCGGAAATTACCGTAGATCTGCTCGCCCTCTTCAGCGTAGTAGAGCGGGTAGTAACCGGTTATATGCTCGGTCTCGGCTCTTGCCGCGCCCGTCTCCGCATTCTGCTGTAAGGCTTTCTGTCCGAATTCTTCGATCGCATGAATGCTGGATATGTATTCTCTTGCATCACCCGAGAACATGGTGAAGCTTTCTATCTGTGACGTGAGCATCGGTCCTGCGAATACGATCTCAAAGCCTACGATGATCGCAAGCATCGGCGAGATCATCTGCGGGAGATCCCTGAACTGCTCAGGCCACTTCTTAACGCCGTATCCTGCCGCCATAAAGCTGTAAACAAGAATGAATATCAGGTTGTAGATGAAGATCTTGTCTTCGTCCTTGAATGCTCCAATGGCATATACGATGACCAGGCCGGAACTGACTATGACGGCGACGCGGACTATATCCTTAAAAGGGACTTCCGACATGCGTTCAAGAGCTTTGAGAGTAACGACGAGAAAGACGGGAAGGAATACGAAAGCGTGTCTGTGTGCGAACCAGTTCGGGTCGTCGAATACCTGCCAGGCTTTGTCAAAATAGTAAAAGCCTGTGGAAAGTATCGCCCCGATAAGACAGATTATGTGGATCGTCTTTTCGCGTCCGTTATAGATCTTGCTCGTAACATAGATAAGCACGGTGATGGTGACCATGAGGCTCATGAAAAGGAAAGGATAGTTCGCAGGGAGAACGTCTCCGAATTCCTTGGGTTCGCCGATCAGGAACATCTTGATAAACGTCAGCGGCGAATACATGATAAGATCCGGATTTGAATTCCCGGTCTTCTTCTCGCTGTTGACTATCGTATCGATGCCTACCGGAAGGATGAGCACGGCGGTGCACATACCTGTAAAGCCTGCCGTCAGCACAAATCTTACGATCGTTCCGACAGCCTCTCTGACTTTGGTTTTCAGCTCGATCATTCTGACGATCAGATAAAGGAAACTGAAGATACCGACCATGTATGCTATGTAATAGTTGGATACGAAAAGGACGAGCAGCGTGATGACTATGCCCGCATAGCGCCTGCGTGAGATGAATCTCTCCGTGAAATACAGGAGCAAAGGAAGGAGCATATAGCCGTCAAGCCACATGATCTGGAAAGCAAATGCCTGGGCATAGAGCGAAAATGCATAGACCGCGCCGAGAAGTATGGGCCACTTTGTCTTGGCGTCTGCCGCCCTCGTACCGAGGAAGAGCGTCATGAAAGCCGAGCCTAAGCTGAGCTTTAAAATGACTAAGAGGATAACGACGAAATCGACCTGTGAGGGATCGAAAAGCAGATAGATGAGGTTCAGCGGGCTCGCCATGTAATAACCGAACGTGCCCATGAAGTTCTTTCCGAGACCCAACTGGAACGAATACGTGAGATTACTTATCAGATGTTCTGATCCACCGCCCGCGAGGCTTAGTATTCGTGATCTGTTGAGAGCAAGAAACGGCGCGTACTGTGCCTTGAGATCGCTTAAGATGAATGAATACTGGCCTGTCGGATACTTATTGCAGATGACTGACGTGAAAACATAGAGTGCGAGCGCCAGAAAAAAAGAGATCAGCGGACGCATGTCAGGCTGATTCTTTGACCTGAGGGCAAGAGCCGGCTCCTTTGTCTTCTTGCGGGCCGCGGCCGGTTTATTGCCTTGTCCCAGTGTGTCCAACTCCTTCATGAATTCCCCTGCCCTTCCGATCGCGTCTGCTCCGCTATCAAAATATATCAATTACTGAATTTTTTGATTATAATACATTTTATTAAGCCGTTCCAATTTTACGGCCTCACGAAAGGCGGATATGACAGCATGCTTGTAAGCCTGATAATCCCATGCTACAACGAGGAAGAAGTACTTCCCATACTTTATGAAGCGCTCTGCGGCGTCAGAGATTCAATGAGGGATTCCGACAAGGAGTTCGAGTTCATTTTCATAAGCGACGGAAGCCGTGACAAGACTCAGGACATAATCAAAGGGTTTGCTGAAAATGATCCTGCCGTCCGCTAC
Source organism: Clostridiales bacterium (assembly GCA_017478485.1). Taxonomy (GTDB): domain Bacteria; phylum Bacillota; class Clostridia; order Saccharofermentanales; family Saccharofermentanaceae; genus Saccharofermentans. The sequence continues at coordinate 34,212 of JAFVDI010000028.1, forward strand.
GTGTTCTTTTCGAGAAATTTCGGCAAGGAAGCCGCCATGTATGCAGGCATGCAGAAGGCAAAGGGTGAATACATAGCCATTCTTGATGCTGACATGCAGGACCCTCCGGCACTTATCCCTTCGATGATCGCAGATCTTGATGCGGGCGAATGCGATATAGTTGCCGCAAGACGCGTTACCCGTCAGGGCGAGCCTCCGATAAGGAGCTTTTTCGCAAGATGTTTCTATAAGCTCATCAACAGTATGATCGACGTTGAGATCGCTGACGGAGCGCGTGATTTCAGGCTCATGAGAAGACAGGTCGTCGATGCGATCTTACTTCTTTCCGAAAGACAGCGTTTTTCCAAAGGTATCTTTGCCTGGGTAGGTTTCCGCACAAAGTGGATCGAGCACGAGAACGTTGAAAGAGCCGCTGGCGAAACGAAGTGGAGCTTCTGGAAACTCTTCCGCTATGCCATCGACGGTATCGTAGCTTTCACAACAGCACCTTTGAGACTTGCGACGTACGCAGGTATGTTTTTCTCCATTGCCGGATTCCTTTATCTTATCTACTATTTCATCAAAGCAATAATTGAAAAGATCTGGATAGATGTTGCCGGATACCCGTCGCTTCTCTGTTTCATCCTCTTCATAGGCGGTCTGGTCCTGATGGCTCTCGGAATCATCGGTGAATATATCGGAAGAACCTACATCGAGTCAAAGGGCAGGCCGATATATATTCCTATGGAAGAGTCAGAAGACAAATAAAGCTTCTGTCACTTCTTCGCAAGATACTTAAAGAAGAATGACTCCTCATAATCGTCCGAAGTATAGTTATGCGAGGCGTGCCAGGTGTGTTCGGCTTGTTTTATGTTTCCGAACGAGCCGATTTCTTCCGCATTGTGCTCCGCACCTGTAAGTTCGCTTCCGATTATGTAATAACCGGTAACAAAAGCCGGGAACATCATCAAAATAATAGCCAGCATGGTTATCACAAGCTTTGCCATGTCCTTTTTCTTTCTCTTTAGTTTCTTTGAGACAATAACCTTGTCTGCGTCAAAAAGATCATTGAGATAGCGGGCAAGAAGAATACAGAGCACGAATCTTCCCGCCATTGAACTTCTCATGCAGAAGTCATTAGACAACGTGACCTTATAAAACGGTATCAGCATCAATTCGATCAGGGCAGCCAAAAACATCAGGTTTGTCTTTTCGGTCTTCCAAAGGATCAGGGCAACAGGTGCGATCTCGATCAAAACAAACAGAAGATAAATAACGACAGATTTCCCCGGATTGCCTACATACTCCCAGAAAAAGCCTCTTTCGGATATCGAAGACTTGTTTCCGAGATAAAACGGAGCATAGATCATAAGGATAGCTGCACAGGGTAATATGTTGGTGATACTGATGGTATTCCTGACAGCCCTGCGCATACCGTCTGCCCGCATCGGTTTTGAAAATGCCCTGACTACAGCAAGCGGGAACAGGCCTAAAACACCCCAGGGTGAATATGTCAGGAGCAGCGCGCCAAAAAGCCCTAATGATCTCGTGTTGAATGATATCATGATCAAAGTCACTATCAGCCAGCATGGAACACACTGGTGAAAAACGCTTGTAAGCTCAGCAAAATTACTCATATATGCAAGCACAGGCAGCCAGGCTTCTATGCCGTTATATGCTTTCCATTCAACAAACAAATGAACAATGTTGGGAATAACATCCATTCCGGCAAAACAGAGATAGACAAACGGTACCGCAAAACCGGCTCTTCTGCTTGCTTTGCTTACGCCGATAAATGTCAGAAAGATTCCGATGGCATTCCATATCAGCAGGGCAACGTTTCCCGCCAGGGAACCGAAAGCCTTTCCGATAAGCGCGGAAGGAAGCCAGTATGTAAAGTAATACATGAAGGCATATGTGCCCGATGTACGCCCGATCTCCTTTATGACTTCAGGATTGGTCTGCGTACTGTAATCGTAGATGACCGGCCACTTGTAATTGATGAGGTCGTTCATTATCGCCCTTCGGTACGGATGGTCGTTGAGCGTGAAAATAAACTCGCCTACTCCTGTCACGAATGAGACTAAGACAGCAGTTACGGCAAACCCGATCAGGTAACTAATAGGGATCCTGATCACAGTGTCTTCGGATGAAAGCAATTCTTTTCGCTGGTCCCTGCAGCAGTCACGTACCGACAGAACACAGACGGCTGTCAGCAGGATGATCAACGGGATGCCGGCATAATGTCTTAAATATCCGGCGGCAAATATAACGACCGGAAGGGTCAAAAAACCAAGGCACAGCGCCAGAAATGCTTTAAACGGGATTGTGACCACTTTGTTCACCGTCAATCCTCCCTACTGCTTTGCCATATACCGATAGAAGAATGTATCCATATAGTTATCGGTATGGAATTGTTTTTTTGCAACCAAGGCATATTCAATGGTGTCGTCATAGGCATTATTAATATTGCCAAACGATCCGACCATTTCCTTGCGGTCTAAATAACCTATTGCCTGGCTGCCCGCTATGAGATAGGCATTGACGAAACCCGGGAACATCATGAGTATGGTTGCAAGAATGGCAAAAACGAGTCCGGCAGTTTCTTTACAGCTGCGCTTCTTTTTGGCCGCAATGAGCTTTGCGTCCTCGTCATAAAGGTCTTTGAAAAGGCCTGCCAGAAATACGCACATTATGAACCTTGCAGGCATGGAAGCACGCATTGCAAAGTCATTGACCCATGACATCATATAAAGCGGGATCATGATCAGCGAGACCGCGGCACAGATATAGAATGGATTCTTTCTGTATCGCTTGAAAAGGATGGCTGTTACCGGGATTACATCGATCAGCAAAAAGCACAGGTAACAAATTATAAAAAAACCGAATGAACTGAAATATTCCCAGGTAAATCCCGTCTGTCCGACAACACCGGCGTTTGCGGTATAAAAGCTGCCGTACACAAAAAGAAGTGCAGCCGCGCATATTATATTTGCAGGTGTAAACAGATCCTTAAGAGTACTTTTCACATCCTGCCTCATCTCTTTTCTGAATACCGCCGTAAGTATAACCGGTAGTATTCCAAACACGCCGAAAGGCGAATATGCAAAGAGCAGGCCGCCGGTCAGTCCGAACGTTCTGGTGTTGACCGAAAGCATAACAAGCACAGCTATCAGGAAGCACGGAACACACTGATGGAACACATTCGCGAGTTCACTCATATTGCAGTAATAAGCCATGTTAGGCACATATCCCTCGATCGAAGTCCAATACGGGTATTCAACAACACTGTGGATAACCGTGGGAATAGCATCAAGGCCGCCGAAGAACATGTAGAAGATCGGCTGGGTAACGCATGCCCTCCCGTTGATCTTTGCCATTCCGAGAAGTGTAAGGAATATTCCCACTGCATTCCAAAGCATGAGGAATATGTCAGCAGAAGTTCTTCCGAACATCTTCCCGAACAGAGCAGCAGGCATCCAATAAGTATAGTAATAAATAAATGCTGCCTTACCGCTTGTCTTTCCTAATATCTCTATGACTTTCGGATTTGTTTGGGTACTGTAATCAAAAATGACAGGCCATCTGTAAGAGATCAGATCTGATAATGTTGCTCTCCTGAACGCATGATCCTGAAGAGAATAAATAAACTCACCTACACCCGAAAAGTATGAAAGAAACAATGCAAAAACCGCGAAACCCATAAGATATTTCAACGGGATCACGAAATCACTTGCGTTTTCCAAAAGCTGTGTTTTCCCTGCTGCGTACTTCGTGCAGTCGATTACCGCATAGACCGAAAAAGCGGCAAATAAGACAGCCAACGGAATGCCGAAATACCATCTGAGATAACCGGCGCAGAATATTATAACCGGAATCACAAGAAAACCTGTTGTCAGGGCATACCACAGCCTGAACGGAATCTTAACTGTTTTTTTCTCTTTCGTTTTATTAGTAATCATTCGTGCCTGCTTTCTGTGGATGCTGCCAGATATTTGTAAAACATCTTCTCTCTATAGTCATCCGAAAACAGCAGCATAGCACCTTCCGCATAAGCTTCTGTAGAATAATATGGGCCTTTTTCCTCTCCGGTAATACTTCCGAAAGAACCGATATCGTTTTCGAAATGCGATTCTCCGACAATATCGCTGCCGATTATCAGCAAAAGATCGACAGCACAGGGGAACGCACAAAGAATCGTGAGTAGCAGAATAAAGAAGCTTCTGACAAACTCCCTTTTCGTAAGCCTCTTTGCCTTCCTGACCCTCTGTTTGTCATCGGCAAACATCTTGGCAAGGAGTGACGTGAACATTACTGAAAAAACAAACAATGCAGGAAGCGATGCACGCATCGAAAAATCATTGAAATAAGAGATCTTATATAAAGGGATCAGGGCCAGTGTAATGGCCGAAGTGATGAACAGCGGTTCTTTCTTCTCCCTCTTCCAGAGCAAAATTACAAAAGGCAGAACTTCTATGATCAGTAGAAGCGCCCAGGACAGCAAAAAACCTCCGAAGCTTTTGCTGTACTTCCATGATAAGCCGCTTTCCGCCGATGAGGATGAGCCGGCCATATAATATGTTCCGTACACTACAAGCATTATTGCACATGAGATGATCGCTGTGGGATGAAGGAGCGAAAGTATGACTTTAGCTTTCTTCTGAGGCTGAAGTTCTTTTTTGAAAGCAAGCGCGGCTGCCAACGGCACCAGACCAATGGCTGCCCACGGTGAATAAGCAAAACTGAGGCTTCCTATAAGGCCTGTTGATCTGACATTTGAAGAAAGCATCAGCAAAACGACTATCAGCCAAACAGGAACGCACTGGTTAAACACATTGGAAAGCTGGGTAAAATTACTTATGTAAGCAAATTCCGGAACCCAGTGCTCAACAGCCATATATCCTTCATACTGTGTAAGTGAATGAATAAGATTGGGCAGTACATCAAGCCCGGAAAAAATTATATAGATTATCGGAACTGCCCAGGATATTCTGCGTATAACCATTGTCGTACCGACCAGAGTAAGCCACACTCCGACAGTCGTCCAAATGATAAGAAAGATGTTCCCGGCTGTAAATCCGAAAAGCTTTCCGACGAGAGCGGACGGCATCCAGTATGTCGAGTAATAGATCAGAGCGGTATTTCCTTGTGTTTTGCCGAGCACTGCTATGACCCGTGGGTTGTGTTGGGTGCTGTAATCATAGATAACAGGCCATTTGTAGTTTATGAGGTCGTTGAACACTGCGCGTCTGAACACATGATCCAGCATAGAATATACATATTCGCCTACACCGGAAATGAAGACCGTGATGAGAGCGACCATGAAAAGCGCGATGAGATACTTGATGGGCATCTTCATCCCGAAGAAATCGGATGAACGGTCTTTGAGTTTCCTGTCAGGGCCTTTGCAGAAATCGATGCACGAAAAGACACAGCAGCCGGCCATCAGGACCGCTGCCGGAATGCCTATCAAAGGCCTTAAGTTTCCCAGCATGAATATAACAACGGGAATCGTCAGATAAGCCGCGCATACCGCGAAAAACACATCCCGCCTTACAAGTACTTCCTTCTTCATAATCTGATCACCTTATTTCGAAAGATATTTATAGAAAAACTTGTTTCTGTAATCAGGCGCAAAGAACTGTTCCTCTATTGTCTTTGCATAGCGCGCCTGCTTTATATCACCAAACGATCCGATATTGTCCCTGTTGCTCTCAGCCCCTGTCAGCGAGCTTCCCGCAATGACAAACAGATTAATTGCCGCAGGAAACATCATCAGGATCACCATGAGCATTACCGCCGCGCTCTTGAACCAGTCTTTCCCGGTCTTGGGGGCGTTTTCAGGAAGGAACATCTCAGATATATGTCCCGAAAGCATTATACAAAAAATAAACAGACCAGGCATCGATCCCCTCATCGAGAAATCGTTCATTTCGGAAACGCGGTAAAGCGGCACGATGCAGAGCGTGATGACCGCGGCAATGAACACCGGATCTTTCTTATGCTCCTTATATAGAACTGCCGCAACCGGAAGGACTTCTATGGCAATGAACAGAAGATATGCAGGTATGAACATCAGCGGCCTGTCATAGAATGTCCATGTGAAGCCGCGGAACGATACCGCTCCCGAATTGGACATGTAATAGCTTCCGAATAATACTAGGAGCAGTACCGCGGATACGATGTTTACGGGCGTGAATATGTTAATGACATCCTTCTTTGCATTTCCCGAACGCATCTCTTTCCGCAGCATGAATCCTATCATGATCGGCAGGAGACCAAACACCGCCCATGGCGAATAAGCGAAAAGAAGTCCGCCTGTAAGTCCTGCAGACCTCATGTTATTAGACATCAGAAGGACCGCCATTATCAGGAAACACGGAACTATCTGGTTGAAGACATTTGCAAGCTCGGTAAAATTGGCTACAAAAGATATTCCTGGAACATAGCCCTCTATCCAGAGCCATGCGTCATATCCTGTCAGCAGGTGCACGACATTCGGGATCGCATCGAGTCCCGCGAAGAACACATAGAGAAAAGGCATCGCGGCAGAGAAACGCCTGTTAACGGCGCACATGCCGACAAAACCGAGAAAGATCCCTATGGAATTCCAAATAAACAGTGCAAAGTTGGCGGCGCCAAATCCAAAAGCCTTGCCGATGACAGCGGCAGGCAGCCAGTAAACGAAGTAGTAAGAGAAAGCTCTTTCGCCTGAAGCCAGGCCGAAGATCTCTCTTACCTCAGGATTGGTCTGGGTGCTGTAGTCATAGACCACCGGCCATTTATAGTTAATGAGGTCATTCAATATTGCGCGTCTGTAAGGATGATCCTGAAGAGTATAGATATATTCGCCGACACCCGTGACAAGTGAGACCGCGACTGCGGCAACGGCGAAGATCACCAGGTATTTGACCGGGATCAGGATCTCTTTGTCCCTGCTGTCCAATTGTTTTCCGTCAGGCGATCTCATGCAGTCTAATACGGTGATGACTGCCATCCCGGAAAAAGCGACTGCAAGCGCGAATCCGATCAAAGGCCTTAAGTAGCCGAGACAAAAGATGATGACGGGCAGCAAAAGGAACAAAAGGCAAAGCGCGAAAAAGACACTGTAAGAAACAGACACCGTGCCTTTTGAAGATCCGGTCTCTGATGACTTGCCTTTCCTGTTTTTTTGAACCTGTTTCCCTCCGTCCAGGTTCTGTAATTCACGCATCGTCTATGCTGCCTTTCCTTTTATGTCAAAGATAATTATATCCTAAACCACATGTTCTTCGGAACCTTCGTCAGTGCCAGAACAGGAAGAAATCCTCACATCGCTCAAGGAGCGACGGATACAGTTTTGCCAGGTTGCTGGTACTCTGTGCCATAGCCATAAAGAACACGGTAAAGTACGTCATCACAAGTACTATGCATATAAGTCCGTAAACTGTCCTTCTTCCGGACTTTCTCATGATCCTCCGAAGGAGCACCACTCCGCTCATTATGGCAAGGAGCCATGCAATGTCGGAAATATATCTCAGGCAGACTCCGCCCCTCGAAAAATCGAACCAGGCAATGAAAACTGCCGATACAATGCACAGGACAAGGAAGCTGTTGAATATGACCGCTTCCTTTTTGGTTGTCTTTCCTTTCGCGCGCGCAAACGCACCGGGAAGGAAAATGGTTCCCAAAAGAATGAACGGTATGCTGAAAAGCCCTGTGGACGGCTCTATGTTCCTGTACACCTCATAGGTGTTCGCGATTATTCCCCTTGCTTCAAAATACGGGAATGTGTCGATCAGATCCAGCGGTGTCAGGAAATAATAGAAGATCGCCGACGGAAGCATTTCAGGCATGACTTTAAGTGAAGAGATATCGCTTATCGTCAGCTGGTAATTCTCGCCGAAATCCAGGAGATTTCCGAATCTTTCGTAGTTATGCATCAAAAGAAGCGCTATCCCCGCTGTGACCGGAACCAAAAAGGCTGCTGCCTCAGATAGCCTTAAGGAAAGCTTTCTCGTTCTGTCGAAAAGCACTCCGAAGAATACTGGAAGAAGGACTGCCGCACATATCGCGACAGTTGGGCGCGATCCCGCGGAAACAGCAAGTGAGACTCCTGAGATGAAGAACATGATAAGCCTTGCTATGGTCTTCTTTTCCATGACTGCAGACAATCCGAAGAAAACGGCAAACCCTATTCCCGCTATCGCGCTGTTGGAAGCTATATAGTACTTTTCCGAAAAGCTCATGTTGATATACAGCAATCCGGCAAATGCTGTGCCGGGTATCATGAGGATCAGCGCCAGAAGATTCTTCCTGGGCACAAACATCTTCACTGCAGCAAGGAATGCCAGGACGACCGCAGTGACCGCTATTGTTCCGAGTATGCCGACAGCAGCAGAATAATTGGGCACACGGTGCGTGATCAGGTATACCGGGTAGTAGACCGTATATATCGGAGCCTCGCCGAAATAGCAGTAATAACGGCCGTCCTTATACGCGTAATCCCATCTGTATGTTAGTCCTTTTTCATCTCTTTCGCTGTCGTCATAAGGATTTCCGATCTCCTTTAACTCAGGCTCAGCCTCAACGTCGAGATACGGGATCTTTTTCATCTTCGAATCGAAAGCCAGCTGGTATATGTCCAGTACTTTCGAGTTATCCTCAAAGGGATATTTATCGAATTTCATATCCTCACGCATGTAAAGCAGGTATGTGGCGCCTGTGGTAAGAAGAAAGACTAAGGTCAGTAAGACTGCATGGAATTTCCTGGACGGATCATAATCCACTTCATAAAAGCGCTGACAGATGATGATCGTTATGAGTGACGCCGCTGCCATCAGTATCAGATATCTTATGAGCGATGCACCGTAAATGTTGCTGTTTGAAAATGAGACCGAACTGATGCAGACCTTCTTTTCGAGATCCTCAACAGAGAGCATCACGGATTTTATGTGGCCGTGCGGTCTCATGAACATGGTAACGCTGCGTTCACCCGAGACTCTCCTCTTATCGGCCGTTCTGTAGATATACTTGGAGTTATCGTCTTCTACTAGAAGCCTGCAGTCGAATCTTAAATATGCCTTTTTGTTATTGGCGTTGTCAGCGGGTGTAAAGTTCACGGTAACCGAATATGTGTCATCAGGAACCGACGGAACGATGAATGAGCACTCATCCTTTATGGTCACACTGTCTCCGGAATAGGTGACGGGGCCTGCCTCATTATCTGCATCTGATTCGAATTCGGGCACAAGACCGCTTCCCTTCATCGTAATGATGTGACTGTCCTTTTTAAAGGAGTTGAAATTGAAAACGAACAGTTCTGTTATGAGAAGCGCATATGAGAGTATGGCAATTATTACCGCCGGCTTTGCCGCCCTGCGCTTTTCTGACCTTAAAAGGTAAAGGATGCATATGTCACTGACGATATCGGCAACTGCGAAAAAGACGTGATCTACGGGACTTGCGGCAGTCCTGTCAGGAAGGCAGGCGAACTTGCGTATCAGGAAGATACCCGCCATGGAAAACAGAAACTGCAGCAATGCCGCAGTCCATATTATAAGGAAAGACAAAGCCGTGTTACCGGTTTTGTCTTTCCAATGGATCTGCCTTAAGAATTTCGGTAACTTCAGTTCACTGACATGCGGATTCCTGAAAGCCTTCGTTCCGGCTAATAAGATGTTCGCGATGGTTATCAGTAATGCTGAAGCAAAAGGCCAAACAACTATCAGGATAGTGTCCGTCAAAGCTGTACCGTCATGAATTCGATCTGCTGAGGCTCTAAGGGTCTGTCGTTATAATCAGTCTTCACGGAAGCGATCTTATCGACGACTTCGATCCCCTCGATGAGTTTTCCGAATGCGGCATACTGTCCGTCAAGGCTCGGATATGTCTCGTGCATGATGAAGAACTGTGAGCCTGCGGAATCAGGGTTCATAGCACGAGCCATGGAAAGAACGCCTCTCGTATGCTTCAGATTGTTTGTGAAGCCGTTGGCTGTGAACTCGCCCTTGATGCAGTAACCGGGGCCGCCCATTCCTGTTCCTTCCGGATCTCCGCCCTGGATCATGAATCCCGGGATGACCCTGTGGAAGATGAGGCCGTTATAGAAGCCCTTTGCTGCGAGGTCGATAAAGTTCTGTACGGTGATGGGAGCGATCTCGGGATAGAGCTCTGCCTTCATTACGCCACCGTCTTTCATCTGGATTGTTACGATCGGATTTGCCATTTTTTTCTCCTTATCTGTGCTTGTATGATCTCAGGATGTCGTCCTTGATCTTCCAGAGCTTGGGTGACAGGTCGACATAGTAGCTGTGCGGATTCTCAAATCTCTTGACGGAGTCCCAAAGTGAATCGAGTTCCTTTGTGCAGTAATCGCGGATCTCCTTGATCGTAGGCTTCTCATAGACAAGCTTGCCGTGATCGAAGATCTTTACGAGGAGCTTTCTCGTTGTGTAATCGACAAGAGTCTTGCTCTTCCATGTAGCATTAGGATCGAAGATCTCATAAGGCTCACCGTTAGGAACTTCCTCGTCTGCGACCATTAGGACGTCAGCTAATGCCTTTCCGGTAGCCTTGTCGTAGAATCTTACGATCTCTTTGTTGCAGGGGTTCGTGACCTTGCCGACTGAGTCGGAGATCTTCATCTTGGGGATGACGTTGCCGTCCTTATCCTCAACTGCAGCGATCTTGTAAACGCCGCCGAAAACAGGTTCAGCCTTTGATGTGATGAGACGCTCGCCTACACCGAACGAATCGATGCATGCGCCCTGGTTGATGAGATCCCTGATGAGATACTCGTCGAGAGCATTGGATACTGTGATCTTACAATCCGTAAGTCCGGCCTCATCGAGCATCTTTCTCGCCTGCTGTGTCATGTAGGTAAGGTCTCCGGAATCGATCCTGATTCCCTTGAGGCGCTTGCCCATGGGCTCTAAGACTTCCTTTGCGCACTTGATCGCATTGGGGATGCCTGAACGCAGAACGTCATATGTATCAACGAGGAGCAGAGCGCCGTCCGGATATGTCATTGAGTAAGCTTTGAAAGCTTCGAACTCAGTATCGAAAAGCATGACCCATGAATGAGCCATTGTTCCGGAAAGCGGGATGTCGAACTGCTGTCCGCAGATGGTGCAGGATGTTCCTGCGGCGCCTGCGATATAGGCAGCCCTTGCGCCTAAGACTGATGCGTCAAAGCCCTGGGCACGGCGCGCACCGAACTCCATTACGGGTCTTCCTTCGGCAGCCCTTACGATCCTTGCGGTCTTTGTTGCAATAAGAGTCTGGTGGTTGATCGTGCAGAGGAGTGCAGTCTCAAGGAGCTGTGCCTGCATGACAGGACCTCTGACCTTGATGAGCGGCTCTCTCGGGAAGATAACTGTTCCCTCGGGGATCGCCCAGACGTCACATGTGAACTCAAAATTCCTGAGGTACTCAATGAACTTATCGTTGAAGTGATAGTTGTTCTTGAGGAACTCCAGATCGTCTTCAGAGAACTTGAGGTTCGAAAGATAATCGATGACCTGCTCGACACCTGCCATTACCGCATAACCGCCGTTCTCGGGAACGTTTCTGAAGAATGCGTCGAAATAAACGATCGTGTCTCCGCAGCCGTTATCAAGATAACCGTTCGCCATGGTAAGCTCATAGAAATCCGTGAGCATACTCATGTTGGTTCTTTCATTCCACATACCGTAGTCCATTTAAAATACCTCCGTAACAGTTCTTATATCAGGATTTTGCAATTTCCTTGATAGTGGTCGTAAGACCTGCAATACCCTGAAGATCTGAAGGGATGATGATCTTTGTTGAAGCGCCCTGGCCTACCTTCTCGAGAGCCTCAAGGCCCTTGATAGCGATAAGTCCATCGTCAGCTCCGACATCCTTGACCATCTGAAGACCCTTTGCAGTAGCTTCCTGAACTGCAAGGATAGCCTGAGCCTGACCCTCAGCTTCCCTGATGGCTGCCTGCTTCTTAGCTTCAGCTCTGAGGATCGCTGCTTCCTTTTCACCTTCTGCGACTCTGATTGCAGACTCCTTTTCACCTTCTGCGATGAGGATCTTTTCTCTCTTCTCACGCTCAGCCTTCATCTGCTTCTCCATCGCTGCCTGGATCTCCTTAGGCGGGATGATGTTCTTGAGCTCAACACGGTTGACCTTGATTCCCCAAGGGTCTGTAGCTTCGTCTAAGATCTCTCTCATCCTTGTGTTGATGATGTCACGTGATGTGAGAGTCTGGTCGAGCTCGAGGTCACCGATGATGTTACGGAGCGTTGTTGCGGAGAGATTCTCGATGGCAACGATAGGACGCTCGATTCCATATGTGTAGAGCTTAGGATCTACGATCTGATAGAAAAGGACCGTATCGATCTGCATCGTAACGTTATCTTTTGTGATAACGGCCTGGGGTGCGAAGTCAGCAACCTTCTCCTTGAGCGAGATCTTCTTTGCGACGCGGTCGATGAAAGGGACCTTGAGGTGGAGACCGGTATCCCATGTGGTTCTGTATGTTCCGAGGCGCTCGATGATGAATGTCGTTGCCTGGGGAACGATCTTGATGTTTGCAAGAACGAGTACGATAACGATGACGGCAACCAATACACCGATGATCGCGCCGCCTGTTGTTACTTCAAGTGCTACGTTTAACATAATAACCTCCAATTGTTAAGCGGGATCAACGATGAGCTTTACGCCCTCGATCGCCCTGACTTTTACTTTTGTGCCTTCTGAGATAGCGCGCTCTGCTTTCGCGCTCCAGACCTGTCCTTCGACCTTTACCTGACCCTTTCCTTCAACGGGATTGACGGGTACGATAACTACGCCCTCCATCCCGATAAGTCTGTCGGCATTGGTTCTCTGGATCTTTGCTCTGCGGAGCGATTCAAGCTTAGGTCTGATCCATATCATGCAAACGACGAAGGTAACGACAGACACAGCTGCCATTACGATGATCTGCAGATTATGGGGTGCGCCGCACAGGTCCATGATCATGGCCACGAGAGCTCCTGCCGCAAACCAGACGGTCGCAAGAGCAGTTGTGGCGGCCTCAATGATGAGCATTACAACCATTATTATCAGCCAAATGATCCACCATGACATAAATCTAATCCTCCCTTCAATAATTTGCGCAGGTATTCCACGCCCACGCTAAAGATAATTATATCACCTTAAAAATCTTTTTAGGAAAAAATCGGTCACGCCCGTGCGGACTGTTCGTCGAAATATACTTCCTCGAGAGTTAGGCCCTTTGCAGCCAGCGTCTTGCCCGCAAGGCTCCTGTCGCCCTTTTCTATCACTTCGCCTATTCCGTCTGCGGGTATCTTTCCCTGTCCCACGTAAAGAAGCGTCCCTGCGATTATGCGGACCATGTTGTAAAGAAATGCCTCTCCCTTTACTTCGATCTCGATTTGAAGCGGATCGGTTCCGGCAGTTCTGACTGATACTTCGTGAAGCCTTCTGACATATGTCTTCTGGCTGCCGCCTGCAGCGCAGAAAGCTCGGAAATCATGCTCTCCTGCAAAAGCTTCAGCAGCCTGCTTCATCGCATCCGTATCAGGCATGGCCGGGCAGTAATATGAGAACCTGTCCAGGAACGGATCTCTTGTCGGCGAGACATAGATCCTGTAGATATACCTTTTGCCCTTGATCGAAAAGCGGGCCGAGAAATCATCTTTTGCGTAGAACGCACGCTTTACCGCTACGTCTTCAGGAAGCAATGCGTTCATTGCGAGCGGGAACTTATCCTCAGGTATGACAAACGGGACGTCGGCGTGACTTAAGTGGCATCTTGCGTGCACACCCGCGTCAGTCCTTGAACATCCCGTCAGTCTGATCTTCTCTTTAAATAAACCAGCAAGCGCACTCTCAAGCACATCCTGCACGGCTCTTCCGTTCTCCTGAGACTGGAATCCCGCAAAAGCGGTACCGTCAAATTCAGTTATGAAACAGAGCCTGGGCATTGCCTTTTAGATGCCGTTCATGCCGTCATCAACACAGGACTTGCCCATCATGGCAGCGCCTACGATGCCTGCATCGTTGCCCATCTGAGCAAGTTCGATCCTCGTCTTCGGAACTCCGGGTCCGAAGTAAGGCCTGCTCATTGTCTTTTCGCGCATGGGGATAAGGAGCGGATCACCTTCGTTGCATACACCGCCGCCGACTACGAGGATCTCAGGCATGAATGCGTTGATCGCGTTTGCGAGACCGTCAGCGAGATAAGATGTGTACATGTCAACAACATCGGCTGCAACCTTGTCCCCCTTCTTCAGAGCTACGAATGCGATCTGTGCATTCCACTCGCCGAAATCCTTGTAGACTTCGTTGAGGAGAGAATCGGGATTTGCCTCTGCAGCTTCTCTTGTCATCCTTGCGAGAGCGGTAGCGGAAGCATACTGCTCAAAGCAGCCCTTGCGGCCGCATCCGCACTGAACGCCGCCTGATACGAGAACCGTGTGGCCGAACTCGGAACCGGCCTGATTAAATCCTGAATAGATCCTGCCTCTGACGATAACGCCTGCACCTACGCCGGTACCAAGCGTGATCGTTACGGATTCCTTTGTGCCCTTTGCGGCACCTGCAACAGCCTCAGCCATCGCAGCACAGTTTGCATCGTTATCGATATAAACAGGAAGGTCGATGACCTCTCTGATAAGCTTTCTCATCGGAGCGTTGTTGAAAGGCAGATTGCTTGAATAAACGAGCAGTCCGTCCTCATTGTCGGGTGTTCCTGGTGAACCGATACCGATAGCCTCGATATCCTTTACCTCAAGTCCCGCATCCTTGATAGCATCTGCTGCAAGAGTGCCCATATCGTGGATGATATCCTCCATCGCACGATCCGCATTTGTCTTAATGGAAAGCTTATTAAGGAGCTTACCCTCACCATCGACAACGCCGGCCTTGATATTTGTGCCGCCGAGGTCGATCCCGACATAGTATGACATGGCTTAAAACCCGCCCTTCCTTTGTTTTCAACAATAAAATTCTATCACAGGGGTATGTTTATCTCAAAGTCAAATCCATTACAACAAGACCTGCTGCGCACGCCGTCAGGAACAATACTACAAGCACGTCTGTTCCCTTTATCCTGAGAGGGTTGAGCTTGGTCCTGCCTTCTCCGCCTTTGTAGCATCTTGCATCCATTGCAACTGACAGTTCTTCGGCTCTTCGAAAGCTCGATATGAACAGAGGGATCAGGACGGTCAGATAACCCTTTACCCTGTTTACAAACGTTCCCGTATCATAGTCGGCGCCTCTTGAAACCTGCGCCTTCATTATCTTGTCGGTCTCTTCGATGAGCGTAGGGATGAATCTCAGTGCGATCGACATCATCATCGCCATTTCGTGGACCGGTATCTTAAAGATCTTCAAAGGCGAGAAGAGGCTTTCAAGCGCATCTGCGATCTTGAGCGGAGTGGTTGTCAGAGTCAGCATGAGACTGGTCGAAAGGATCAGGAACATCAGTCTTATTGCCATTAACACGGCCCTTGAAATACCGTAATCCGTGATGCTTATGAACTGCCAGCGGAAAAGAAGATTGCCCTGTCTGATCGTAAGGATATTCAGTATGAGAATGAATATCGAAAGCGGCAAAACAGGCTTGACCGTCTTCCAGACAACAGAAGGTCTTACCTTCGCCATTATTATCTGGATCAATATTACGCCTGCCAGCGCTCCCAAAGAAACCGGCGAACTGATCAGGAATATGACGACCAGATAGACGACATAGAGAAGCGCCTTTATCCTGGGATCCGTGCGGTGGAGGATCGAATCCGCCTTGTAGTATTTTCCGAGGCTTATGTCACTTAACATCTTTATGCCCCGCTTTCAATACTGCACGGTAAACTGCCCTTGCCTCTTCTTCCGGATCGAATCTCGTCCTTTCGAAAACGCAGCCGGGCAGGATTTTTAAAATGTCCTGCTTGAGCATACCCGTAAACTTTGTGATCTTCGGCTGATCTATGCCGAACTTATAAGTCTTCTCCTTATCGGAGAAAAGCTTATCGGGTGTTTCGGCAGTAACCGCCTCTCCGTTCTTTATGCAGATGATCCTGTCACAGTAAGCGGCGGCCTCATCCATGTTGTGAGATACTATGACGATGGTGGTTCCCTGCTCGCGAAGCGATCTTATCAGCGAGAACATCTCTTCCCTGCCCACGGGATCAAGACCGCTTGCAGGTTCATCAAGGACCAGTATCTTCGGATTCATTGCGAGCACGCCGGCCATCGCCGCACGTCTCTTCTGTCCTCCCGACAGCTCGAAAGGATTCTTTCTGAGGACATCCTTTTCAAGACCGACTGCTTTTGCAGCCTTTACTGCCCTGTCCTTCTGTTCATCTGCAGTAAGCTTCATCTTTCTTAAGCCATAGCAGACATCCTTATATACCGTCTCTTCAAAAAGCTGGTATTCGGGATACTGGAAGACCAGGCCTACAGTCTGTCTGATCCTCTGAACGTCCTTTTTCTGAGAGCATCTCAGAGTTACGCCTTCTTCAGGATAGACTTCTATCTCTCCGGACGAGGGCTTTAATATTGAATTCATGTGTGAAATGAGAGTGGTCTTTCCGCAGCCGGATTCTCCGACTATTCCAAGGATCTCACCCTCGTAAACATCGAGATTTATGTTCTTTATCGCAAAAGACCTTCCACCGTCATAGGAGCTGAACAGGTCTTTGACAGACATGATCTTCCGTCTGTTTTCTGTTTTTTCCTCAGTAGTTTCTTCCGGGATAGCTTTATCGGGCAATTCCGGGGAAGTAAGTATATTGGTAAGTCTTTCTCTAAGTCTTGTTTCACTTGTCAGATCCTCTTCCGTAAGAGTGACTCCGGCAAGCCTTGCGATCTCATATGCAAACTTTATGATAACGGGTCTTCTGAGCCCGTACTGTTCAAGGGAAATGTCCGCAAATATCCCGGCGGGGGTTCCTTCTGCGGCTTTGGAACCTTTTGACATTACTATCACTCTGTCACAGCGCATTGCTTCTGACATGTCATGTGTGATAGTGATGAGCGTAAGACCTTTCTTGATACGCATATCCTCGCAGACTGCGATAAACTCATCCCTGCTCCTGGGATCCAGCATTGCGGTCGCTTCATCGAGGATAAGTATCTCAGGCCTCATCGCAAGAGCACCGGCTATGGCAAGCTTTTGTTTCTGGCCTCCGGAAAGGCTCGCAGCTTCTCTGAGCCTGAGTTCATATATGCCGGCGTCTTTCATCGCCTGGTCAACCCTTTCACGCAGTTCAGGGAGTTTTATTCCGAGGTTTTCCGGACCGAATGCAACATCCTCTTCAACAATGGTACCGACTATCTGGTTATCGGGATTCTGGAAAACGCATGCGCTGTTTTCCCTTATCTGCCAGAACACTGAATCGTCCGACGTGTCCTTGCCGAATACCACTATCCTGCCTGAATCCGGGACTTCTATTACGTCGATCAGTTTGGCAAGTGTTGATTTGCCTGATCCGTTTGCGCCAAGTATGGCCGTATATGAGCCTTTCTCGATCTCAAGGCTCAGGTTCTCCACCGCGGGTTCAGCGGGCGCACTGACATCAGCTCCTTCCGAGCCGTATGAGAATGTTACATCCTGTACGGATATCTTTTCCACGCTAATTCCTTCCGAGAACCATTGTTAAGTTATATTACATAAAAACGGGGGAGGTTACATACCTCCCCCGGTTTATTTTTTCGATTAAAGGTATCTTTCTGTTTGTGCAGATTACACGAACATAAGGATAGCCATCTCGGAACCGTCACCGCGTCTCTGACCGATGCGGACGAGCTTGGTGTAACCGCCGGTTCTTCCGACATACTTGGGAGCGATCTCATCAAACATCTTGTTAACGGGATTGATGATGTTGCCCTCGCTGTCATGGCTCTTGTAAAGCCACTTGATCATCTGCTTGCGAGCTGCAAGACGTGAAGGATTGTCGATCTGAACTGTCTTTGTCTTAACTTCACGGTCAACAACTTCGTACTTCTTGCCGGACTTGGATGTCTTGGTCTTGAGAACCTTCTTGCCCTTACCGTCGAGCTTTGCAGAAGATACTGTGATCTCCTTTGTTGTGAAGTTGTCCTTCTCCTTAACTGCGGAAGCAATGAGGCCTTCGACAATAGCGCTAACTTCCTTAGCGCGTGCGACGGTCGTCTCAAGCTTGCCATTTATAACTAAATTGGTAACCTGATTCTTCAGCATAGCAGCACGCTGATCTGAAGGACGGCTTATTTTCCTGTTAGGCATCTTATTTTCCTCCTAAGATGTAAGTGTTATTCTTCCTGGTCCTTGAGGTGAAGACCCATACCCTCGAGCTTCTCGATGATCTCTTCGAGAGACTTCTTACCGAGGTTCCTGACCTTGATCATCTCATCCATTGTACGTGCAACAAGATCGCCGACAGTGTTGATCTGTGCTCTCTTGAGGCAGTTGTATGTACGAACTGAGAAATCGAGATCCTCGATTACGCCTGAAAGCTTGCTGTCATGCTCACCGGACTCTTCAATGCTCTTGAAGCTCAGTGCGGAATCAGTATCTGCAAGAGCTGTGAAGAACTTGAGGTGGTCGATGAGGCAGTTAGCTGCTGAAGACAGAGCTTCGTCAACCTCGATCGTTCCGTCTGTCCAGACTTCGAGCGTAAGGCTGTCATAGTCAGTCCTTGCGCCTACACGGGTATTCTCAACCTTGTAGTTAGCCTTCTTGACGGGTGTGAAGATCGAATCGATCGGGATGAGTCCGATAACCTGCTTGTTAGGCTTGTTCTGTTCAGCTGTGTTGTAGCCACGTCCCTTGCTGAGAGTGAACTCCATGAAGATGTCATCAGTACCGTTGAGGTGAGCGATGACGTGATCAGGATTCATGATCTGAACATCGGGTCCGTGAACGATATCACCAGCAGTAAGTGCGCCGGTTCTGCCCTTTGCAACACTGATGCTTACGATATTTGATTCATTATGAAGCTTTGCACGGATACCCTTGATGTTAAGGATGATCTCGGTCATGTCTTCGATAATTCCCGGAACAGTGGAGAACTCATGCTTAATCTTATCGATTTTAATAGATGTAACTGCCGCACCGGAAAGTGACGAGAGAAGAACTCTGCGCAGGGAATTTCCGAGAGTAGTACCGAAGCCGCGCTCGAGCGGGGCAATGGTATATTTGCCGTATGACTTATCGTCGTTGGATTCAACGCACTTAATTGTCGGCTGGCTGATTTCCATCATTTCTTATCCTCCTGATTGTATTTAGGGCCTGATCTTCGGTCGTATTTTAGTTATTACTTAGAATACAACTCGACAATCTGTACTTCGTTGACAGGTACATCGATCTGATCTCTTGTAGGAAGCTTGATGATCTTTCCAGCAAACTTCTCAAGATCGCTCTCGACCCATTCAGGAGCACGTCTTGAACCTGTAACCTCAGCGATATCCTTAAAGTGCTGAGAAGTTCTTGCCTTCTCCTTGATCTCGATCTGATCGCCGACCTTAACACCATAAGAAGGGATGTTAACGATCTTGCCGTTAACCTTAACTTCTCTGTGGCTTACGATCTGTCTTGCTTCGTCTCTTGTACGTGCAAAACCCATTCTGAACAGAACGTTATCAAGTCTTGTCTCAAGAAGGATCATGAGGTTTTCACCGGTTGTGCCGTAGTGAAGCTTCTGTGCCTTCTCATAGTAGTTTCTGAAAGGCTTCTCAAGGACTCCGTAGATGAACTTAGCCTTCTGCTTTTCCTCGAGCTGCATGCCGTACTCGCTCATCTTGCGGACGACCTTAGCCTTCTTCTTTGATTGCTTATTAAGTCCCAAATACGCAGGCTCAATACCAAGGGCTCTGCACTTCTTAAGGACAGGTGTCATATCTCTGGCCATTGATTTATCCTCTTTCTTTAAAATAGATAATTAGAAGCGTAAAGAAGGATTAAACTCTTCTGCGCTTCGGCGGACGGCAGCCGTTGTGCGGAACGGGAGTAACATCTTTGATCATTGTTACTCTGAGGCCTGCGGTCTCGAGTGCACGAACAGCGGACTCACGTCCGGATCCGGGTCCCTTTACATAAACGTCAACGGTCTTCATGCCGTGATCGCATGCAGCCTTTGCAGCCTTCTCAGAAGCGATCTGAGCTGCATAGCTTGTGCCCTTACGGGAACCCTTCGCATCCATACCGGCAGAAGCCCATGAAATTGCATTGCCCTGCTTATCAGTGATGGTTACGATTGTGTTGTTGAATGTAGCGTGAATATGAGCCTGACCATCAACGACGTTTTTACGCTCGCTTCTTCTGGGTCTTAAGCTTTTCTTAACTGCCATAGTCCAGTTTACCTCCCCTTACTTCTTCTTGCCTGCGACGGTGTGCTTAGGTCCCTTGCGGGTACGAGCATTCGTCTTTGTGCGCTGGCCTCTTACGGGGAGTCCAAGTCTGTGACGGC
Organism: Clostridiales bacterium; assembly: GCA_017478485.1. Taxonomy (GTDB): domain Bacteria; phylum Bacillota; class Clostridia; order Saccharofermentanales; family Saccharofermentanaceae; genus Saccharofermentans. The sequence goes on from JAFVDI010000028.1 coordinate 54,590, forward strand.
GTCCACGATAGCAACCGATATCGGTAAGTCTCTTGATGTTGGCGCCAATCTCTCTCTTAAGGTCACCCTCGACCTTGTAGTTGTTTTCGATCTGATCACGGATCTTAGCGACCTCGTCCTCAGAAAGATCCTTTACGCGCGTATCAGGATTGATTCCTGTCTCACGGATGATGTCCGCAGCGCTTGTTGTTCCGATACCGAAAATGTAAGTAAGAGCGATTTCGATTCTCTTGTCATTCGGTAAATCTACGCCGGCTATACGAGCCATTTAGTGTACCTCCATATGATTGTGGTAATACTTCATATATACGACACGCGGCGTAAGGAACTCCCGGATCTCCGGAGAGCAGCCGCCCTTACATATAGGCGTGTAATATTCTTCCGTTTTTACTGTTGCGGGCGGAGCTTGTTGCCCGCGGCCTGCCTTCATATCTCTCCGGGGCTAATTCCGGACAGACAGACCCGACATCTGTTGATCAACCCTGCCTCTGCTTGTGCTTGGGGTCTGAGCAGATGACCATAACCTTGCCGTTTCTGCGGATGATCTTGCACTTCTCGCACATCGGCTTTACTGACGGTCTGACTTTCATAAGTAAACCTCCTGGTCTGTTTTATTTTTACACAACAAAACACAGGCGCTTTTTGAGCGCATGCCGTACTATTATAGCAAAATCATTTTGGTTTTCAACTGAATTTTTTATAAGAACGGTGTATTTTTTGAGCAACCGGACAAATTTTTTTCAATGCGTCGAAACTATTATATAAGTGATTTTTTCATTGGCAATATATATCGGAAAGATTATTTATTGAAAATACGTATTAATCCTAATATAAATATATAAGGACCCAATCTTGGTTCAAAAGCATATTGCAGGACGGTTCAAAGTATGAAGTGGCGGAAAAGACTGTTTGAAATAATCGAAGTTGCAGAAGAATCGGATAAGCTGTCCAACATTTACGATGTTGCAATGATGCTGACTATTATCGCCAGCATCATTCCCTTGGCTTTCAAATCCACCAATACCGCTTTCAGTATTATAGATAAAGTAACTGTAGCAATATTCATTATTGACTATTTATTCCGTCTGATAACTGCTGACTATAAGCTGAAGAAAGGCGCCGGATCGTTTTTCCTGTATCCGTTCATGCCGATGGCGATAATCGATCTTCTTGCGATCCTGCCTTCGCTCATTATCGTGAATAACAGTCTGAGGCTGCTCAAAGTCTTCAGATTACTGCGTACTCTTCGTGTTTTCAGGGTGTTCAAGGCAGTCAGATATTCAAAAAGCGTTAAGCTGATCCTGGGCGTTTTCAAGAAGACCCGGGAATCCCTGCTGGTCGTCTGCGGTATTGCCGTTATGTATGTCCTGATCTCGGCATTAGTCGTATTCAATATAGAACCGGATACGTTCAACAACTATTTTGACGCAGTTTATTGGGCTACGGTATCTTTGACGACTATGGGTTATGGCGACATATATCCTGTTACGATCGCCGGACGGATAGTAACAATGATCTCTTCATTTATGGGAATAGCAATCGTAGCTTTGCCTGCAGGTATTATCACTTCACACATGATGGAAGAGATAAATGCCGAGAAGGAAGCAGAAAAACAAAAAAGCAAATAACACTAAAACCACAAGTGTTTTAGTGTTATATAACAAATCTTATCCGCTGATAGATCAGACCTTAGGCTTCTTCTCGCCTCTCCATGTGATCCTTCCCCTCGAAAGATCATACGGGGAGATCTCCATCGTGACCTTGTCGCCGGGAAGGATCTTGATGTAATTCTGTCTGAGCTTACCCGACAGGTGTGCGAGAACTACATGTCCGCTCTCGATCTTTACCTTAAACATTGCGTTCGGGAGTGCTTCGTCAACTACGCCCACAACTTCAATAACATCTTCCTTTCCCATTAAAAACCCTCCTCATAATCATAGGTCGTCATAAAAGGTCCTTCATCAGTGATGAGGATCGTATTCTCATAATGTGATGCCGGGCTGCCGTCCTGAGTTACGATAGTCCACTGATCGCCGAGCAGCTCGATTTCCCTGCTGCCGAGCGTGATCATCGGTTCGATGCAGATAGCCATGCCCTTGGTAAGTTTTTTGCCGTGTCCCGGCTTGCCGTAATTGGGAACATCAGGATCCTGGTGCATCGTTGTTCCGATTCCGTGTCCTGTAAGCTCTCTTACGACTCCGTATCCGAAAGACTCGCAGTAAACCTGAACGGCATTGCCGATGTCTCCGGTCCTCATTCCTACCTGGGCGAACTTAAGGCCCTCGAAAAATGATTTCTCCGTTCTCTCAACGAGATCTTTTACCTCGGGAGCGACATTACCGACAAGATAGGTTCTGCATGCGTCGGAATGATAGCCGTCGAGGATGGCACCGACATCGACTGAAATGATGTCGCCGTCCTGAAGGATCCTGGTCTTCTTCGGGATTCCGTGTACGACTTCATCGTTTACGGAAGCGCAGATCGTTCCGGGGAACGGAGGCTGGCCGAAGTTAAGGAATGACGGAATGGCGTCATGGCTTCTGATGATGTCATAGCAGAGCTTATCGACGTCGTGTGTGGAAACACCGGGCTTGATAAAGTCCCTGCATGCCTTGAAGACTTCCTGGAGTATCTTTCCGGAAGCTTTCATCTTTTCAAATTCTTCGTTGGTCAGGATTTCAATCATTTAAATCTCCCTTATATCAAAAACCGAGTTTTGCGAGGCCGTCCTCGATCTCCCTGATGCAAGTATCGGAACTGACATTGTTGTTTCCTTCAACGATCAGGCCGCGTGCAGCATAGAAATCAATGAGAGGTGCCGTGTTCTTTCTGTATGTATCAAGTCTGGACTGAACTGTCTCAGGGTTGTCGTCAGATCTCTGGATCGTCTTGCCGCCGCAGACATCGCAAACTCCCTCAACCTTGGAAGGCATGTACTTAACGTTGAAGCTTGCGCCGCACTTTTCGCAGACGCGTCTTGTCGTGACTCTGTCAATGATGACATCGTCATCGGTTACAACATACATAACTGCATCGATCTTGGAACCGAGCTTTTCGAGGATCTTGTCGAGGGCTTCTGCCTGTGAGATCGTTCTCGGGAAACCGTCGAGGATGAATCCCTTGTCGCTCTTGAGATTGTTAAGACGGTCTTCAACCATTCTGATGGTAACGTCATCGGGCACGAGCGCACCCTTGTCGATGTATGACTTGGCCTCGACTCCCAGAGGTGTGTTTTCCTTGATGTTGTATCTGAAAAGGTCACCTGTCGAAATATGGTCAAGACCATACTTCTCTCTGATGACTGTGGCTGATGTGCCTTTGCCCGAACCGGGCGCTCCCATGATGATAAGATTCATACTTGCTTCCTCCAATCTTCTCAGCGAAGCTTATTTTGCGTACTTATTTTTCTTTTTTTCTTTGCTTGCAGCCTTTGCCTTCTCTTCTTCAACGGAGATCGCGTTCTCCATGAACAGCTTGAGTTCGATGAAACCGCCGCCAAGCATGATGCATATGATTCCTGCGGAATAGATGCCGTTCAATACGGGGATGATGTCCAGGAGCATCGGAACAAGGCTGACAGTGATGAGGAATGCTGCATCCGCAAGGTTGAGATTGCGGCAGAGCGTTACAAGATACTGAGCTGTAGGCTTGCCGGGACGAAGGCCCTGAATGTAACCGTTGTTTTGCTTGATCTGATTGGACATATCGATCGGGTTAAACTGGATCGTAGAGAAAATATAAGCGAACGTAGCTACAAAGAACACATAAAGGATGTAGAAAGAAACGCTGCGCTTGTAGTTAACGATTCCCAAAAGGAATATGTTCACTGTGTCTTCAGGCATTACAAGAGTAATGATGACTGCCGGGATGAGCAGGATGGCGACTGCATAGATAACAGGCATTGTACCTGCCTGGCAGACTCTGAGAGGGATCGACTGGTTCTGCATGCCGTACTGCTTCATTCCGACTGTTCTCTTGGAGAACAGGATGTGGAGCTTCTTGCCGCCGAGGTTGAACCATACAACGAATACGAGAAGCGCGATAACGACAACTGCTGCTCCGGCTGTGATGCCTGCGGCTGCAGGAACGCCGAGAACCGAAGTCCTGGTATAAAGATCAGCGAAGTGACGGGGAAGATCGCGGATGATGCATGCAAGGATCACGATGATCAGACCGCTTCCGACGCCCTTATTGTTGATGAGTTCGATGCACCAGCCAAAGAATGCGGCACCGGCAGCGAGGCAAAGACCTGCAAGGCAGATGGCTACCCAGTAGTTGATGGATGTCCAGATGTGATTTCTCATGCCGACACAGTAGAGTACGGCAAATACGACGTCGGCGATGACTGCTGCGATCCTTGTGATCTTCTGGATGACCTTTGTTCCCTCATCGCCTGTCTGTGCAATGGCGCGGAGCTTCGGGACTGCGATCGTAACGATCTGCATTACTATGGAAGCTATGAGGAACGGATAGAGACCTAAGCTGGTAATCGAAACGTTGCCAAGTGCCTTGAATGACATGACATCCAGGAGCACGCCTGTATCTCCCCACTTCTTTACCGCTGCTGAAGCACCGGCATGGTCTATTCCCGGTACGGGAACAAGTGAAAGCAGGGCAAGGACCGAAAGGATCAGAAAGGTGAACCACATCTTCTTCCTGAGCTCGGGCACCTTGTAACTATCCGTAAATGTACTCATTAAAAATAACTCTCCTTAAATACGCGCATAAAAACAGCGTCAGTATTATAGCGCATATTTTTCCGTTTTTTAAGTTCGTTTTAAGAACGACTTGCATAATATGCTCATCGAACCCCGGGTAAGGGTAATTCGTTTTGTAAAAAAGGAGATCACGAGCATGAAATATAAGAAGATCATTGCACTTTTAACTGCAGCAGCAATAATGGGAGCACTCGCAGGATGCAAAGCCGGCAGCAAGCCGGGGCCGGAAGCTCCCGCTGGAGAGTCAGTCCCTGCATCTTTTGAGACGGAAGCACCCGTTGAATCCAATGCACAGCAGGCAGTCGGCAGGGTTACTTCTGTCGACGGCACGAAGATCACCGTTGAACTGGGCGAACTTAAGTCACGCACTCCCGGCAACGGCGGTAACGGCGGCGGAAACAGAAAAGACAGATCTGACGATGGCAGCAGGACAAGGCCTTCCGGAACAGACAACCGCGGCAGCCGCGCAGGTTTCGGTTACACATTCAATGCGACCGGAGGAAGCAAAACATTCGATCTTTCAGGATTGAAGCAGATCACCATTGAAAACGATGACGATGACACTTCTGACACGATCGAAGAGATCAAGTCAGGCGATGTTGTTGTGATCGGAGTCGGCAAAGACGGCAATGTTACTTCCCTGACCGTAAAGGCACTTAACGGCAGGTTCGGAAACCGTGACAGAAACAGAAACAACGGCAACGGAAATGGTAACGGCAGCCGTAAGAACAGAGAAAACGGTAACGGAAGATCAGAAAAGGGAGATTCGGCAGACGCCTGATATCACTTATAGCCTTCGTATTTCCAGTTTGAACGTTCCCAGACGTTGTCCCTGACCGAATACCACTGGGATCTGTCGAAAGTATTGGTGCCGTTAGTAAGAACATCCCAGGCACCGGAGAAGATGACCTTCTGAGGCCCCTTCTTCTTTTCCGGATCCGAAAGGGGATTTCCCGTAAACGGATTAACTGCATTATCTATGAGCCCCTGTGTCGCAAGCGCAGGGGTATCTGCATTTGTCATGAATTCTTCGGAAACGTTAAAGCCTGTGCTTCCGAAATCCTTGACCATGAGGAGCGGGATAAAACCCTGGGCATCGAAATCCGCGCCGTCATTATTGAAAAGAAGTTCATCGTACTGACCTACGCCGTAAGCGTGATCCGACACGATGATTATCCTCGTGTTGTCATATACGCCCTGCTCTTTAAGGTAGTCGAACCACTTGCTAAGAGACATGAACGCAGCCATGTTCATCTCATAGAATTCATACTGCGAAACATTCTCCATCCTGAGCGCCTTGCCGTTCAGAACGAATCTTTCCTTGTGGGTATTGTCGTATTCCGTGTTGTCGATATAGTATTTTGGCTCGTATTCAGGCTCGGACAGCATCGACATGTCATGCGTGGATTTGTTAGCCATGATGACCATGTTGTTGCCGCTGTCTGATATCTTTGTCATCGATGTCATCGACTTGAGCGCATAGTACTCGGCCTCGAAGCTCAGATAATGGCCAAGAGCCCTTGACGTACCGTCTACCACCTGGAATGAAGACCTTTCCTCCCCTGTCATGGAACCGGTCATGTTGTATTTTCCGTCATCATACAAAAGCGGCTGGACAGCAACGGGACATGACTTGAAAAGGCTGTAGCAATAAAGATTCCGACAGAGCGCACTTTCGAGGTTCGCGCATTTTACAGGAAGGTTGGGGATATAGTGATATCCCGTGTTATATACGCTCAGGCCCTTGAAATCCTTAAATACCGTAAGATCAGGGATCCAGCTGTAGCCGGCGTATGTCGGGTTGATAAACGTGCAGTCCCAACCGGCATTGGCAAAGACCGAAGGCATTACCTTAAGGCACTCATTCTGCTTATTGACAAGAGATTCATTGCTTCTCTCGTTTATCTTTTCGGGGGTGTAATCGTAACCTCCGTATAGCGCAGGAGAAGCAAAATTGGTACTCTGCCCGTAAGACAGCGAGTTATGATACCAGGTAAAGCCGTCGAAGCTTTCCTTAAGTTCCGGCTTTTCGTTCATTATGTAAGGCACCATCGAACCGACCGCACGGTCGAGCATTATGACGACGACGTTCTGTCCGTCTTTGGACAGTTCAAACGAAGGCTTCTCCGAATAGCTGTTGAATGCAAGCCTGTACTGATCGTTGATCTTGGAAATATTGCCGAACGAGATAATAAGTAGGGCCGCGGCTCCGCATCCCGCCAGTACCGCCGGGAATGATTTCGTGAACTTTGTAATGATCAGACAGAGCAAGACTGCGAAAAGCAGGAACACCGCATCCAGTATCATGTTCTCGGTCTCGAAGACCGGACTGTGGACATACTGCAGAGTCTCCACCATGTCTCCGAAATAATTGCTGAACAGGGTGTTGTTAAACAGCGCTCCGGCACAAAAAACAAACATTACCCTGCTCATGATCGTCCTGCCCTTGGGCGAAGCCAGATAGTAGAACAGTCCTGCCCAGAGCACGAAAAGACCTGTTCCCGTGAGCACGGGATAGAGCAGATAAAAAGCGGGATTGCTCATTGTGTATCTGTTCATGAACTGCTGGGGTGAAGCTGAAAGAACGTTGGTCGGGATAAAAAATCCGGTAAACAGCGCAAGGAATACAGCTGATGCAATGAACAGTGCATTGTTCCTTGAGGCAGCCGTCTTGTCAGTCTTTGTGGCAGTTTTCTTTTCTGTTACTGCTTTGCCTGCCTTCTTTTCGCGCATGACGACCATGACGATATTCTTCCCGAGCGAGAAGATGTTGTTCAAAGTCCAGTAGAAGACAAGTCCTGACGGGGAATTATAGAGGAATACCAGGAAAACCGCAGCAATCAGATACATCTGAAGCTTCGATCTGAGAGGCATTCCCTTGCCGTATATAACACCCGAGACGATGTTTACAAGGGTCATGATGACCGGGAGGACATTTATCGCAATACCTCCGATGACAAGCAGACCGTCCGGAGCGCTCAGGTCTTTGACGGGACCAGCCGCAGCGCCCGAAAGGATACTGCATCCGGAGAGCATTCTGTAAGCCGCGATGAAGAACGGGATCTGCAGGAGCAGCGAAACTGAGCTCTTCAGGACATTCATCGGGCTGTAATCGTTCTGCCTGTAGTATGTCTGAAGGATCATGAAGCGCTCGTCGCCCTTGAACGATTCCCTGATGTGCTTGATGACGGGAGCGAGTTTGATCTCCTTTTCCCTGGCTTCTTCCTGAATGCTGTCGGCCCGCCTGTAAAGCGGAAGGACCACCAGATTGAATGCCAGACTGAGGATTATTATCGATATAACGGCATTGCCAGATGACTTGAAGATGATCGAGAAGACTATCTCGAACAAAAGCTCTATCGGGTAGATTATCAGCGTGTACAGAGCCGTCAGGAATGTCATCAGCCGTTCCCTCCGGTATAAAGGCGTCTGACCCTCTTTCCTACTACGCACGTGATCTCATAATTGATAGTTCCGATCCTGTCTGCAAGGTCATCAGCAAGCCTTTCCCTGCCGAAAACAATTACCTTGTCCCCTACCTTGGGCCTGACCTTCATGTCCGTGGTATCGACCATGCACATATCCATGCATACATTTCCGATTATCGGGCACTTCTCACCGTCTATCACGAGTTCGAACCCGTTCGAAAGGCGTCTGGAAAGTCCGTCCGCGTAGCCTATTCCGACCGTTGCAACCTCAGTTTCACGTTCAGCCGTAAAGTGTCTGCCGTAGCTTACCGTGGCTCCTGCCGGGATCTTCTTTACGTGGATGACCTTGGCATACCAGGTCATGACCGGGATCAGATCGAGCTTTACGGGAGGCTCGGGGCATCCCGGCGGCATCAGTCCGTAAAGGATTATGCCCGCTCTTACGAGATCCAGGTGCATCTGAGGAAATCTCATGATGCCTGCGCTGTTGCATATGTGTTTCTTCTCGAAAACGATGCCCTCATCCTCGAGAACCTTTATCTGTGCCATGAATGCATCGTACTGCTTCATCGTGTAAGAATCGTCATCGGTATCGGCTACCGCAAAATGCGAGAAAACGCCGTACGGTATGATCCCCGGAAGCCTGCAGCTCCTGATTATCTCTTCGGTGCCGGTGCCGTCAGTCGCAAAACCTATGCGTCCCATGCCCGTATCGAGCTTGATATGGACTTTTATCTGCTTGCCCTGCGAGACAGCCTCGTCCGACAAAGCCTTGGCGATGTCATAGGAATAGACAGACTGTTCGATATCAAATCTGACGGCATCCGCATAACGGCTCTTGTCCGTAAACCCGAGGGTCATCATTGGAGCCTTTATTCCGCGGCGTCTGAGATCGACAGCCTCATCGATCGTTGCAAGGCACAGGCCCGCCGCACCGCATTCGAGAAGCGTTGTGGCAGTTTCGTAAGCGCCGTGTCCGTAGGCATCAGCCTTAACGACGGCCAGTATTCCCGCTCCGGGAGCGGTTACTTTTCTAATCTCTGCAAAATTATGCCTTAACGCATCGAGACTTATCTCGACACAGGAACGGTCATAATAATCGGATTTTTGTATGTTTCCGAAATCTTCCATAGATTCTCAGTTCCAACCTGCTTTCTTAAAGGCTTCCGGAAGAAACTCCCCGAGATCCGAAGGCAGCATTGCCCTTGTTCCGTATTTAGCCGATGCGAGCATGCCTGCTCCGGAATGGATCTTTACGGCCGCGCAGGCAGCTTCCTCGGGCTGGATGCCCTGTGCAAGAAGCCCAGCCAAAAGGCCGGCGAGAACATCCCCTGATCCGCCTTTTGCCATACCGCTGTTCTCGGTATCGTTGATATACGTACGGCCGCCGGGAACGGCGATCACCGTCTTGCTGTTCTTGAGAACGATGACGCTCTTGAGCTTCTTTGCGAGCTTCATGGCAGCTACCGGAGAAGGATCGTTGGGATCGATCCCCTCAACGCCTGCAGAGATCCTGGCAAATTCGCCCATGTGGGGCGTTAAGACCGCGGGTGTCTCCCTGTGCCTTAAGAGCGGAAGTATATGTTCCTTATCGTGGGCGGCAGCACTCAAGGCACCTGCATCGATCACGAGTCTTTTCGCTTCACGGATGTAAAGACCTAAAAGCGGAAGGATGTTGAGGTCATCGGACGGGATGCCGGGACCTATAAGAACGGAGTCTGCCTTTTCGAGCAGGCGGGCCGCCGTTCTCAGTACTCCTGAGGGCATTCCGTCGCGCAGGGACTGAAGCGCGCAGGGGTGATTTGCGCTGATTGCATCAAGTGTCCTTGAATCCGAATGAACACGGACCAGTCCGCAGCCGGATCTGAGAGCCGCACCGCAGGCCAGGACTGCCGCACCCGGCATATATTCGGAACCGGCCGTGATGAGACAGGTGCCGAAAGTCCCCTTGTATCCGCAATCCGGACGGTCGGGAGCCATGCTCTTTACAAGTTCGTCAGTCAGGACGATGCCGTCAGTCTCACTCATGCTTTTCCTCATCCCTTCCGGGCACAAGATCTTCGTTCCTTATGCTGCTTATCAGGCCGATGTCAAAAGGAGTCTCCTGATATACGTAATAGTTGAGCCAGTTGGTGTACATGAGTGTCGCAGACGATCTCCATTTGAGGATCACGCCTTTTGCGGGGTCGTTATCAACGTAATAATTGACCGGCAGCGCAGTATCAAGCCCTGCGCCGTGATCCCTCTTGTACTCTCTGTCCAGGGTCTCCCTGTCATACTCGGAGTGGCCGGTAATGAAGATCTGACGTCCGTGCAGATCGGAAACTGCAAAGATGCCGCATTCGTCAGATTCGGAAAGGATCCTCAGATCCTTGTGCTTGATTATGTCTTCCTTCCTGACCTCCGTATAACGGGAATGAGGAACATAGAAAACGTCGTCAAAACCCCTGAAGAGCTTTACCGGTCTGCTGTATGTCATCGAATGCTCGAAAACGCCGAAGACCTTCTGATCGAGAACATATTTCGGCACGCCGTAATGGTAGTAAAGACCTGCGAATGCGGCCCAGCAAAGATGCAGGGTCGAATAAACATGGGTCTTGCTCCACTCGAGCACCCGGCAAAGCTCCTCCCAGTAGTCGACCTTCTCGAAGGGAAGCTTTTCGACGGGCGCGCCCGTGATGATCATGCCGTCGAAATACTGGTCCTTAATCTTGTCAAACGTCTCGTAATACTTGGTAAGATGCGCCGCACTGGTGTGTGTCGACTGATGTGAAGCCATGCAGAGCAGATCGATGTCGATCTGGATGGGAGTGTTGGAAAGAGCCCTGAGGAGCTGAGTCTCCGTCGTGATCTTGTCAGGCATCAGATTGAGTATGACAAGTCTGAGCGCTCTTATGTCCTGGGACAGAGCGCGGTTCTCTTCCATAACAAATATTCTTTCCTTCTCGAGGATCTGCCTCGCAGGAAGATTGTCTGATATTCTGATAGGCATTATTTGCCTCCTTCGTTAACCGCTTATGAATTCGTTCAGGATGGATTCCGCGGGAACCTGTTCAGGGCTGACTACGGGGATCTTGTCGAGATGGCCGATCAGCTTTGAAGCTTTGGCCAGAGCCGCGGAAAGATCCGCAAAAGGCTTGCCCGTGTTGGATTTCTCCATAAACACGCTCGGCTCGATAGTACCCTTCTCCACCTTTTTTAGAGCAGATCTGATGTCGTTCAGGGCAAGAGGCGCGATTATAAGGCTCTCATACGCAAGGAACGAATTGACGTGATAGTCTGCTTCGGTGAGGTATTCAGTGTAATACTTCTCCTCTGATCTGCTGATCATGGGCCAGTAATCGATCGTCGCGATGGCATGTGCGCTTCTGTGCCTGTTGTCCCTGACGATCCTTCTGAGCATGCGGATCTCATTGCTGTCCATGAGCTTTGTATCGCAGTAAACATTGCCGTAGGGCATTATGAAGACCTTGGCGCACGTATCTTTGAAGCCGCCTGATATACTCTTGTTGAGCCCGTGGAGGCCCTCAACGATGAGAACACCGTCATCACCAAGTGTGATCGCATTCTCGGGGCTGCCTTCCTGCTGTGTTCTTGTATGAAAATCAAAGAACGGCGGTATTACCGTCTCACCGTTAATGATCTTTGCGATGTCACTCTGGATCCTGTCAACGTCGAGTGCGTCGATCGTCTCGAAATCCGGTCTTCCTTCTCTGTCGTAAACGATATCCTTAAGGTTGTAGTAATCGTCAAGAGAAAGATGGCATGCCTTACGGCCGGCCTCAGTGATGGTCTTTGCAAGCCTTAATGTGAAAGTAGTCTTGCCGGAGGAAGTAGGACCTGAAACGAAGATCGCCTTTTTCGATTTATCCTCGCAGATCATCTTGCAGATGCTGTCGATCCTGCTCAGGAATGACTTTTCCGATTCAGCGATGAACTTCGGAAGATTTTTAGCTCCGAGGCTCTCTTCGAGCTCTTCAACGGTAATATCTATTCTGTCTCTAAGCTCTGCCATACTTTTCCTCCTGTTTCCGCGAAAAGAGATTCAAACCGAAGGAAATCAATGCTTCGAGGGGAAGAATCTCTTAAGTATCAATGTGTTTATGAGCCAATCCCAGACAAACTGACAGATCCTGAAAGCGATATAGATGAGGCCGGGAATGACCATTACTATAACGAGATTGATCAGGAACACGAGCACTACGTGAAGTCCTCCTGCCAGAACGCCCGTAACTGTGGCGAACGATCCGGAACTTGCCGCATATTTGGTCGTGTATGTCTCAAGCGTCTTGTTGAGATAATCAATGATGAATGTCTGGAGATCACCCACATTTACCGTGAGTTTTGGGAGCATTAAGCTCACCGTAAAACTGAGAACGAGATAAGATTTGAATATCTTCTCGGCTAATATGATCAACTTGCCCCATAAGGGCATTCGATAGTATCTGAAACAAATGAAGGGACTCGCAACGAAAAGCACTATGAACGCGGCAAACATCGGCATGCCGAAGTCTCCGCACCACAAAAGCTTCTTTCCCAGGATGTAAGTGTAAAGGATAATGCAGTTGCAAAGGAGTCCATAGATAATGAAGAGCCAGAAATGCTTTCTGTTCTCATAATCAGTATCGCTCCACAGTCTGCCGAGCATCAAGCCTTCAAGATAATCCAAAGAGCCGTCCCTCCGAAAGTTTAACCTTTAAATTTTATCACATAAGGTGCCCTACGGCTACTTGCCTGGTCAGAGCCCCTCTATCTCATCGCGTCCGCAGCTCAGGACTATCTTCTCGCAGAGATTCTCATAAGAGATGCCTGCCACCTTGGCCGCTTCGGGAAGCAATGACGTGTTGGTCATGCCCGGAAGGTTGTTGGCCTCTATGAACCAGAATTCATGCGTATTCTCATCATAGATCATGTCGATCCTTCCGTACTGGTTCATTCTGAGCAGGTCAAAGATCCTTACGGAAAGCTCCTGACACTTTTTGTAGTCTGCCTCGTTGATCTGAGCCGGACATACATGTGTCGTAAGGCCGTCCTGATACTTGTTCTTATAGTCGTAAAAGCCCTCGTGAGGAATGATCTCCGTTATGGGGAGAGCCTTGTGACCGACCACGCTGATCGTTACCTCGCGGCCCTTGAGGAACTGCTCGACAAGGATCATCTGCTTGTAGGACGCAGCCCATGCGACCGCAGGAGCAAACTCCTCTTCTGTCTTTACAATGGAAACGCCGCAGGAAGATCCGCAGCCGATAGGCTTGATAACGCAGGGAATGCCAATCTCTGCCTTGATCCTTTCGGGAGTGATCTCCTCATATTTGCCTATTATCCATTTTGCGGTAGGAATACCGTAACCTGCGACAAGTGACTTGGAAAGCGCCTTGTCCATTGCGATGGCGCATCCGAGGTAGCCGCAGCCGGTGTATTTGACGTCATATGCGTCAAGAAGAGCCTGAACCTGGCCGTTTTCGCCGTGAGAACCGTGAAGTCCCAGGAAGACCCTGTCAGCATACTGGCAAAGCTCGATTACTCTCGGGCCTACCCACTGTCTTCTGCCGCCGTGCTGTCTGATTATCTCTTCAAGATCGGGTTCCTTTTCGGGAATATCATATGAAAACGGATTGATAGTGCCTCTGCGGAAGAAACTCTCTGCGGGGCGGTCATTCTCGATACCTACATAAAGATCGACGAGCGCGACTTCGTGTCCTTTTGAAAGAAGCGCATTCGCAATGAGACTTGCGGATTTGAGCGAAACATCACGCTCCGGCGACAGTCCGCCGCCCAAAACAGTTATTTTCATGAATTGCCTTTCTTTTCCCAAAATATGTGTAGATTATAGTATATTTTCACAAATCTTTTCTCCCTATTGTATGAAACTGTTATAAGTTTGTAAAACTTGCCTATTTTATTAATTGATATAATTATTTAAATCGTTTGAAGGGAGATTTTATGCTCGCAATTTTATATTTATGCGTATGCGCCATAACCGGAATGGTCCTCGTGGCGATATGCGTACCTGATGTAAGGCGCTTGTATTTAGCTTGCGCACCTTCTGTCAAGGCGATCGAAAACATACCGAGCACCCTGTTCGTTGTTGCAGCCGGAACCATTTCCGGAATGATGCTTGTTCCATTCGTGAATTATTATGTAATCCTCGGCCTGACCTATTTCGTTGCCAGCGACAAGCTGTGCATGAAGATCGGCTTTATGGTAACAGCAGCATTGTTCTTCTGGCTCGTTCTCACTTGCCTGATAGTCTTTAACCGCAGACGCATCAAGCGCGACGAGGAAGAAACAGCAGATTTCGTCAAGCTTCCCGGATATGTCAACAAGCCGTCAAACACCATCTTCTACAGCGTCATCATTCTGCTGACAGCCGTAGTTTCGGCTTTCCTCATGTTCTACACATACAGGATCGACCACGGTTCTCTCATTAACGGCTACTCGACCTTCTCGGATCTCTCCCCACACACCGCAATGGTCTCTTCATTCGGCAAGGGCTTTAACTTCCCGACACAGTACATGCATTTCTCGGGCGACGGCATCAAGTACCACTTCCTTTTCTACTTCCTTGCCGGAATGCTCGAATACTTAGGCTTCCCTATCGATTATGCGCTCAATATCCCTTCCATCCTCGCGATGGTCTGCGCCATGATCCTTCTCGGCCTTCTTGCATCTCTCCTTTCCGGAAGACGCCTTGCGTTTGCGCTCTCCCCTGTGCTCGTTTTCCTGCGCAGCTCGCTCAACGTATTTATCCACATCCGCAATCTCGTTGCCGACGGCGAAACAATTCCCGGTGCCATCGGTCTCATAATGCAGGAATCTGCCTGGTATGAAGCAACTCCTTATGACAACTGGGGAATCTGGGCTATCAATGTATATCCCAACCAGCGTCATCTGATGTTAGGTGTTGCAGTCATCCTTCTGTGCATCATCCTTTTCATCCCGTTCGTAAGAAGGCTCTGCATATCAGTAATGAGCGCAGGCTCTTTCGGCGGCGTGTTTAAGGCGATCCTTTTCTCACGCAATGCCTGGCTGCCCAGAAAGAACGATCCGCTTTCAGGCGGAACGGTAGCTCTCTTCACATGCCTGCTCATGATCGCAATGCCCTATTTCCACGGCTCATGCCTCATTGCGCTCCTTCTGGTATTGTTCGGAATGGCGCTCGTTTCAGAGAGCAGACTGCTCCACCTTATGGTTGCAGTTTGTGCCGTATGCTCCTCATATATTCAGACGCTCGCGCTTTCAGGCGGCGCTTCCAACGTGATCAATCTCAAGTTTGCGCCCGGTTTCCTTTTCAGCGAGGACACCACCGTGATCAACGCAAACACTCTTCTTCAGTGGGGACAGTATCTGATCACCGTTACCGGTGCGACACTGATCCTTGCTATCCTCTGCAATGTCATTCTCTTATTCCATGACATAATCAAGAAGAAGCCCGTATACAGATTCTTCCTGATGCTTGCTTTCCTTAACCCTCTGATCTTCGCATTCATGTTCCAGGTTACTCTCGAGATGCTTGCGAACCACAAGTTCATCCAGGTAACACTTATCCTGGCCGATGCTTTTGTCGCGATATTCCTCGCTAACCTGTTCATCGTTCCCGGCCGCCGCAAAGCTGAAGTTGCTTTAGCCGCAGATGCCGATATTGCTGAAAATGAAGATGAGGACGAAAAAGACGAAAAGCCTGCTGCCGATGCCGAAAAACTCGAAGCAAACATCGAAAAGGCAGAAAAAGAAGGCGAACTCGCTCCTGTTATTGTAGACAAGGAAAAGGAATCCGAAGAAGACGGTTCAGATGACGAGCCTTTCGAGGTACTGACCGATCCTGAAGAAACACCTGATGAAAAATCCGAAAAGACCGGAGACGACAAGCCCGAAGAGACTGCAAAAGACCCCGGTGCTGAAGATACCAAGGAAGATTCGGTCTCTTCTGATGAAGCCAAGACCGAATCTGACGACCGCGTTCTCGAGAAGTTCCCTTCTGAGAAGACTGTCTCCATGAGGCCCGGCAACATCGTCAATTCCGAAAAGGAAGATGAAGAAAAGGATGAGGTTCCCGCCGAAGAGGCATCTGAAGTCAAGGAAGAACCCAAGACATCAGATGAATCTGATGAGTCATTCCCCAAGGAAGACACTGTCGCATTAAGACCCGGCAACGTCGTCAGCTCCGAGAAAGAAGAGGATAAGAAAGAATCTTCCGATAAGGACGAAGAGACCGCCAAGGAAGAAACAGAATCTTCAGACGCATCTGAAACTAAAGAAGAAACCAAGTCCGAAGCATCAGAAGACGAAGATTCCGATGAACCTTTCGAAGTTCTGGATGATGACGATGACAGCAAGTCAGAGAAATCCGAGGATTCAGAAAAGTCCGAAGAGAAGTCTTTAACTGAAACAAAGGATGCAGGGGAAGCGAAGGAAACCTCTGACGATAAATCCGCAAAAGAAGTTTCAGAAGAAGTTAAGGACGAAGAAGAAGATGCGGACAACTCGGATATGGTCCTCGAGCATGAAGAGATCCCTTCTGATAAGAATAAGGGCATGCCTGTTGCCGTATGGGCAGTCTTCGAGATCTTCGGCGTCCTTGCTGCTCTCATCCTGCTCGTTGGCCTCGTAGGTACAGGTATCTCCGAGTGGGCAACCTATATCAACATCAATTCAACTCCGATGGCTGTAAACACGAATTCAGCCGTCTCCGACTGGATAATAAAGAATACTGAACCCGGCGATGTATTCCTCACCCCCGAGTGGTCCATGAACAGATTCCTCCTCACAGGACGCGCCATGTACTACGGCTGGCCTTACTATGCCTGGTCCGCAGGACACGACACCAACACCCGTGACAAGATCTATGTATGGCTCATCACAGGCTGCGGCGGCGATATCAACGAGTTTAAGCGCTACTGCAAGGAACGCGGCATCCGCTACCTCATCGCCGATCCTGAATTCGAAGACGGCGATTACGGCGAAGGCGTTTACTTCAACCGCGCGTTCTTTGAACAGAATCTCCAGCAGGTTGCTTACTTCACCGAGGAGAACACGGTCATTTACAAGATCTACTGATCCTTCAAAACAAACACCGAAGCGGGTGTCCTCGTGGCACCCGTTTTTTTATTCCATGTTGCCTTCCATCTTTAAGAGCAAACATGGAATGAAAGATGGAATCTTTATGCTTCAAATGCCATAGAAAGGGCTGCCTCATTTGAGACAGCCCTCAGCATTTCTATTAATCCTCTTTAGATCATTCCTCTTCGACCTTGCTCTCGGCAATTACCTTCTGAGCAACTTCATCAGGTGCAGGTTCGTAACGGACATGCTCCATCGAGAACCAGCCACGGCCCTGAGTCATTGACTTGAGGTCTGTAGCATATTCGAGCATTTCAGCGGTAGGAACTTCTGCATTGACTACGGAACCAAACTCGTCTGCATCGATACCCATGATCCTTCCGCGGCGCTTGTTAAGGTCGCCCATGATATCACCCTGCTTGTCCTCAGGAATGTGAACCTCAACCTTGCTGATGGGTTCGAGAAGGACAGGGCCTGCCTGTGTCATACCAGCCTTGAAAGCGAGGTTTGCAGCGATCTTGAATGCCATTTCGGAAGAGTCTACCGGATGGTAAGAACCGTCGACGAGAGTAGCCTTGAGGTTAACAACGGGATAACCTGCGAGAACGCCCTTCTTTACGGATTCCTGGAGTCCCTTCTCGACTGCCGGGAAATAGTTCTTCGGAACAGCGCCGCCGAAGACCTTCTCTTCGAAAACGAGCTCTTCAGAATCGTAGTTGGGTTCGAACTCTACCCAGACATCACCGTACTGGCCGTGACCGCCGGACTGCTTCTTATGCTTACCCTGAACCTTGACCTTCTTGCGGATCGCTTCACGGTAAGGAACTCTGGGCGCGTCGAGCGAGCAGTTTACGTTGTAGAGAGACTTGAGCTTGCTGATAAGAACCTTGAGCTGCATGTCTCCGAGACCGGAAAGGACCATCTGCTTGGTCTCAGGGTTGGTCTCAACCTTGAAGCAGTGATCTTCGTCACCGAGCTTTGTAAGGCCGTTGATGATCTTATCTTCCTCGCCCTTCTTATCAGGAACGATGCTCTTTGAAAGAACGGGTGTCGGGAACTTGATCTTAGGCATCTCAAGGACGCGCGCCTTATCGCACAATGTATCGTTGGTGTCTGTATTTGCGAGCTTTGAAGCTGCACCGATGTCACCTGCGGTTACCTTATCTGTCGCAATCTGCTCTTTGCCGCGCAGATAGAACAGGCCGCCGATCCTCTCGTCCTTGCCCTTAGTGGCATTGTAAACGGTGGAGTTGGCACGGAGAGTTCCCGCATTAACCTTAAAGATACTGATCTTACCGACGAACGGGTCGGAGATCGTCTTGAAGACGAATGCAGCGAGCGGATCTTCAAGTGAGCAGGAAACCATCTGTGTGCTTCCGTCAGGAAGTGTAGCCTCAAGAGCGGGCTTCTTGCCTGCCGGAGGTGTATCCTTCGAGATGCAGTTGAGCAGGAAGTCGATGCCCCAGTTCATGAAAGCGGAACCGCAGTAAATAGGATGCAGCTTACCTTCACGGAAACCTGCATGTACGCCGTGACGGAACTCGTCCTCTGTGAAAGGCTCGCCGGCGAAGAACTTCTCCATGAGAGCGTCGTCAGCTTCTGCTACGACTTCGTTGACCTTGTTCTGGAGTTCGTCGACTCTCTCGTTGTACTCTTCGGGGAGCGGATACTCAACGAACTTGCCTGTACCCTTCTCGATGCTGAAAGCCTTACGGTTCATAACATCGACGATACCTGTCATCTGGCCGTCCTTCATGATAGGGAAAGAAAGCGGGATGACTGAAGGTCCGTAACGCTCCATCATACGTGCGGCAACTGCTTCAAAGTCAGCGTTGGGCTCGTCCATTCTGTTCATGAAGAACAGGAAAGGTACGTTCTTGCCCTTGAGAAGTCTGATAGCCTTCTCGGAACCGACGGATGTGCCGCCCTTCGCGGAAATCATGATGACACCGGAATCGGCAATCCTTATTCCGCTCATCTCTTCGCCCAGGAAATCGAAGTCACCGGGTGTGTCGATGATATTGATCTTGCTGCCCTTGTACTCACAGCAGGCAACGGAAAGGTTGACAGACATCTGGCGCTTGATCTCTTCAGGATCATAGTCGAGCGTCGTGTTGCCGTCAACGATCTTGCCCTGACGTCCAATCGCTTTGGTGTAATAGAGAATAGCCTCTGCGAGTGTCGTCTTTCCGGACCCGACGTGCCCGAACAGCGCGATGTTGCGAATTTTGTCTGCGGAATAAATCTCCATCAGTCATTCCTCCTTGGTTCTAAATTCAATAACTTTCCTATTATAAAATATTTGATAGTCTAATTCCACAAAACGCGGAACATAATTTAAATATTTTTTGTGCATTTGGGTTTAATGCCTCATCAATGCCTCAAAAGCAAAAAAGAGGCCGCGCATTTCGCGCAGCCTCCGGTCGTTCTTAAATGTATAACCCCTGTTATCTTACTCTTCTTGTTTCCTGGAGAGGTCTCTCGAAAATAAGGATCACACGGTCTTCCTTGGTGTTGAAAGTGCCGCCCGAAAGGGATGCCGTCTCGGCACCGCCAAGAGAAGAAATGAGCTTTCCGCCGTCATCGTCGATCGCGGAAACGAGCTTCCATCCTTCAGAAGCCTTCTTCTTGAGGGTCTCGGAAAGAGCCTTGACGTCGACCTCGGACATTCTGTTGTGAGTAATAGTCTCAACGCTGTATTCCTTGGGACCGTCCGATGAACCGCCTTCCCTAACCTTCTTCTCAAGCGCAGCGATCGACTCGTCGAGTGCTGCAAGCTTCTTCTCCAGCTCAGCCTTTTCCATCTCTTTCTCCTTAATCTGATTTTCAAGATCTTCGATCTGCTTCATCATCGAACCCTTCTCGCTCTCGCTCAGGGCAGCTTCCTTAAGGAATACAGCCTGCTTCTCGGCATTGAGTACGATCTCCTGTGCAGCAGCCTCGGCAAGAACCGTGGCTTTCTTGGAATCAGCGATAATGCGCTTTGCGTCTTCGAGCTCGGTCTTCAGGCTTCCGATCTCGCCTTCGACCTTCTTCTGCTCGGCAATATACTGCTTTGTAAGTTCCTCTGCATTGTTCTTCTTGGCTTCTACAACCTCAAGATCAGCATTAGCAGCAGTAACTCTCTGGTTAAGTTCTTTCTCTCTTGCTTCAAGATCAGCCTTGACTGTTTCGATCTGCTTGTTAAGTTCATCCTTGGCTGCAGCAGTCTGCTTGGTGATCTCGTCACGTGTCTTGGCAGCTTCTTCAGCCTCAGCCATGACCTTTCTGGCCTGCTCTGTGAGTCCGTCGAGTTCATCCTGAGCCTGCTTGTTGCGCTTCTCGAGTTCTGAGATGATCTGGTCACGCTCAGCATTTGCTGCAGCGATAAGCTTCTCCGTCTCAGCCTTTGCCTTGTCGCGGTCAGCCTCAGCCTGATCCTTGATCTTGAGAGCTTCGGAAGCCTGTTCCATGGAAACCTTCTTGGACTCCTCGGCGATCCTGATCTTCTCTTTCTCGAAATCCTCGTTGAGCTTAACGATCTTCGCCTCGAGACCCTTGATCTCCTTCTCTTTCTCGGCAGCGATCTTGTCGGCATTGTCCATCATTGCCTGGACTTCTTCTGCCTGCTTGACAAGCTCGTTGCGCTTGTCCATGGCTTCCTTATATTCCTTCTCAACCTGAACGGCGAGTTCTTCAGTCTGACGCTGTGCCTCTTCAAGGATGCGCTTCTGCTCGGCCTGAGCGGCAGCGATCATCTCATCATGCTCTTTCTTGGTCTTTTCCCTTGCTTCTTTTACGAGGCTGTCAGCTTCCTTGCGCATTGCATCGCGCTTCTCGCGTGCCTCGCCTACCTCGTTGCGGATAGTATCGACTGTCTGTTCAAGGGCGATCTTCTCATCGAGCTTCTTCTTCTGGAAAGCAGAAAACTCCGAATCAAGCTTAAGCTTCTCGGAATTGAACTTGTCCTGCATCGTGGTGTAGTCGCGCTCGAGCTTTTCCATAGCTTCGATAATGCGCTTCTCTTCTTCACTTCGCTTCGCTTCAGCGCGCGCGATCTTCTCCTGCTCCCTCTGCTCAAGAACCTTTTTTGCATCTTCAGCTGCAGAATGGACATCGCCCTGTGAAGCCTTCTGGAAGTCATATTTGCACATTGAGCAACGTGCGACATTGTCTCCCATCATTACACCGCAAACCGGACATCTCTTCATATCTTATCTCCCTGATTTTGGAATGCGTTAGATAACGCGATTCCTTGATAAACCTGTTATATTATACTCCCTCAAAATAAAAAAGTTTTGCTTTTTTAAACCGGCAAATTTGAATTTTTAGTAAACATCAATAGAATAAGCATTTGCGGGCATATTTTTATTGTGTCCGTTGACCACGTGCCGAATAAGATATCGCTCGTATAATTATATAAATCAATTTTGGAGGGGACAAAAAATGAATAGTTTTTCCCGCAAGATAGCGGCAGTTATTATGTCCGCAGCAGTTTTTGCCGGAGTTTTCTGCGGATGCAGCAATAATGCAGCTGCAGGAAGCACAGTAACAGTAGGCATCACACAGGAACCCAGCGTTTTAGACCCGCATACGGTTGCCGCCGCAGGTGACCGCGAGATCATCTTTAACGTATATGAAGGACTTTACAAGTTCGATTCCGACGGAGTTCTCAATCCTTGTCTCGCAACAGGCTACGAGCTCTCGGATTCTTTGGATGAATACATTTTCACGATCCGCAAGGGCGTAAAATTCCATAACGGTAAGGAAATGACACCTGAAGACGTCGTATTCTCGCTCTCACGCGCCGCAGGACTTCTTCCCGGTCAGGACAAGGCTCCCGTTGACGACCTGAAGGTAATAAGCGAGGTCAAGGTCAGCCCGGACGATCCCTCAAAAGTCGCAGTCAAGCTTAAGGAGAAGAGCAGTGAGCTTTTGAGCTATTTCACGGTAGGTATCATTCCTGCTGGTTATGAAGACTGCCAGACAAAGCCGGTCGGAACAGGTCCTTTCAAGTTCGATTCTTATAATCCCGGACAGAACGTAACCATTTCAAAGTTTGACGGTTACTGGGGTCAGAAAGCCATGATCGACAAGGCTGTGTTCAAGATCTGCGCAGATATGGATGCAGGAATGGTTGAGCTCACAAACGGAAGCATCGACATCTTCCCTCATTTCACAACTGACCGCGCAAAGCAGATCGACCAGACAAAATTCAGGATCGACTCCAACGTTTCCAACATGCCCCAGATCTTCATTCTTAATGACAAGGTCAAGCCCTTCGACAACGTAAAAGTCCGTGAAGCTCTGAACTATGCCGTAAACAGAAAAGACATCATCTCAGTTTCTTCAGACGGCAACGGCGTTGAACTCACAACAGCAATGAGCCCTGCCATGGGTAAATACTATGACAAGTCTCTCGACGGCACATATTCCTATGATCCCGAGAAGGCAAAGCAGCTCCTTTCTGAAGCCGGATTCCCCAACGGATTTGACACCACAGTCACAGTCTGTTCTTCTTACCTTGTTCATGTAAACGCTGCAGTCGAGATCGCAGCAGAACTCAAGAAGGTTGGCGTTAACCTCAAGATCAACCAGGTTGATTGGGCTACATGGCTCGATCAGGTTTATACCAAGAGAACCTATGATACTACCGTCATCTGCGTTGACAGCGCTTTCGCACCTTATGACGTATTGAGCCGCTACGCTTCCGACAGTTCAAAGAACTTCTTCAATTATTCAAATGCAAGGGTTGATGAACTCTTAAAACTCATTCCCACAGAAAAGGACGAGGCCAAGAAGGTTGAATACTATCACGAGATCCTCAAGGAAATGGTCAAGGACAACAACAATGTCTACATTCAGGATCCCACATCCATCACAGTAGTAAACAACCGCATCGAAGGTTACAAGACATGGCCTATGTATGTCGTAGACCTTTCAACTGTTAAGGTCGTAAAGTAACCTCATTAAAGGAATGCAAAACAAAACGCCGCGGCACATAAGCTGCGGCGTTTTCATTGTCTTTTATTCGGTGGGAAAAATGTTCTTCTCGTAGAAGTGCTTGATTATCGACCGGCGGGTTACGATGCCGATGAACATTCCGCGGTCATCCGTGATCGGGACGAAATTCGTCTCCATTGCCCTGATTATCAGGTTTTCGATCGATGCGCTTATTGTGACGGGCGGATTCTTCTTTGTCTGGTCCAGCAGATCCGTCAGACGGAAATCTTCAAGATTCTCGATCGCCATGGTGTGAGGCTCGCCGCCTTCGCCCTTGATGATGAACCAAAGAAGATCGCCCTCGCTTACGGTCGCTACATAGTGGCCGTCACGGTCAAGCACCGGAACAGCCGAAAAGCCTGTTGCATGCATCTTTTCGAGAGTCTGTCTGACAGTGAAATCAGAATAAACGAAGATTACATCCTGCTTTGGCCGCGTGAAAAAAGCGATATTCATATTATTCTCCGAAAAGATCAGTTGCCGCCGAGATCCTTGTCGATACGGACCTGGAACGGAGTTGCGGTAAGACCGTTTTGTGCGTGGAGAGGCGTCGGGCCGTATGAGAAGAATGCGTAACGTACCTTTGAAGGATACTCGACCATCGGGCATGAAAGAAGGATGGTCTTACCGTCAAAATCGACCGTTGCCTCCGCAGGGAAGAACTCTCCGTCCTCACCTGCCACCTCAAAGCCGGAATCCTCAGGACCGAAGCCGGCAGTAAGGTTGAGGAGCATATAGTCTCCGCCGAACGTGATCTCAACGCCTTCACCGCGCCTTGCATCGATGATGAAAGGTGATACGGCCTCGATATTCTCAAAACCGTAAACGAACTTCTGGGCAAGAAGAGCAAGCCTGTCGCCGGGTGTCTTCTTGTCGGAAGGATACATGTTATCGAACTCACCGCAGTCTGCGATTACGGCCATATAGACATTTCTCATGTCGATGGCAACGATCTGCTGCTGCTCGCGAAGGAGCGGCCATGACATATCGTCGTAACCCATGTACTTACGGTCTTTGGAAATATACATAGGGAGCTGGCAGAAGATAAACGGAAGTTCATCGTCGAAGAAGACTTCGCGCCATTCCCTTATAAGCGTCTCAAAAGCATGGCCGTATTCGGTCTGGTGACCGTCGGTATCGCTTTCGCCCTGATAGAAGATAACGCCTCTCAAGGTAAAAGGGGCGATCCTCAGGATCATGCTATCAAAGAAAGAACCCGGATGCCTGACGGCTTTGGGGCCGATCGGCGGCGGCCAGGGCGCGGGACCGATTTCCCGCTCTGCCTCGGCAAATGTCAGGAAAGGATTCTCAATGAGAGCCTCATCCAGTTTGTCGTTATATTCTTTTTCGCGCTTTGCGAACTCGGCTGCAAATTTATCGAATTCATCAGGAGTATATTCGGATGTTCTCTCATCGAACTCCTTGATGTAAGCCTCGCCTTCTTTTGTGGTCATGAGGCTTTCAACGCTCTGCCAGCAGTCGATGGTGGAATTGCCGAAAGTACACTGGATGATTCCTATCTTCGCATCGATACGTGATTCGATGGACTGGGCGAAATAGAAAGCTACGGCGCTCATGTCGCCTGCCGTCTCGTAATCGACATCCAGCCATTCGGATTCAGCTTCGGCTTGGGCCTGTGCTTCATCCAGAAATCCTGCCTTGGGAACTTTATAGTATCTGATCTCAGTCTTGCCGATCTTGGGGATCAGGTACTTTGCAAATTCGCTTCTGGCAAGCGGATATTCCATGTTCATCTGTCCGGCTGCAAGCCAGACTTCACCTGCATAAGCATTCTTGATTATGACGGGATCTGAACCTTCTGCGGTTATCCTTATCTCAAAAGGTCCGTCAGGTTCTTCTATTGGATCGGCACAGATCAGGAAACTGCCGTCTTCTTCCGTAACGGACTCTGCTGCAACAACGCTTTCCTCGTCTTTGAAAAGCTCGCATCTGACTATACACTTAGTGTCCGAGCTGCCGAATATACGTAATTCAGTGCCCCACTGGAACACCATGTTGTCTTTAAAGATACCGTTTAACCTGATTGCCATACCAAATAATTATATATCACCTGTTGAGCATTTGTTATTGTCTTTTTAATGTCAAAAGAGCTGGCTGATGAAAAGGTAAGCCTGACCCGCATCGCCGTTGATCGTGATAAAGCCCTGGGCGACTGCAGACGCAAAGGTCATTACGCCGTTAAGGACAGCGGTGATGGCATCAGCATCAGCATCAATATAAAAAGGAGCATTGATGTATTCATAAGGTGCAACTTCAACTTTGCCTTCCTCGACTTTGACATAGAAAGGCTGGTTGTCGAGATTGCCCTTAAGTGTTATCTGCGTGGCAGTGTCTTTGAGGAATCTGGTCTTTGCGGCTTTCTGTTCAACGGCTCTGAAAATTCCCGCAAATGTCGGTTCAACTTTAGTCTTGGCGCTCATAAATATTCCTCCCCCGGATCTTAGGTTTTAAGCTTCCGCTTTGTCCGTTTCCTCAAAAACGGGCTTTTCTTCATCTGTTTCAGGCACGCTCTGCGGTATGCCTTCTACGCTTGCCCCGCTCTCAAGTTCCCTCTTTTCTTCGGGAACATAAGGCGCGGTCCCTTCCTCGGAAACAGCTGCTGAAACTTTTTCAACCGGCATCAGTTTCTTCTCTATAAACAGGATCCACGATGTAGGTATGATCTTTGAAGCTACATGAAGTGCCTTCTGCGAGAAACCGTAAACGAGGATCTGTCTTCCTGCTTTCGAAGCCTTGATCGAAGCTTTGGCAAGCTTGACCGGATCGGCAACGACGTACTGCCTTATTCCGGTAAATTCAGTCTGAGTTCCGCCTGTGGCCTTGCGCTGGAAATCAGTATTAACGGGACCCGGGCATACAGTCGTGACTATGATGCCCCGGTCGATGAATTCGTAGTAAAGAGCTCTCGAAAAAGAAATGACAAACGCTTTGCTTGCAGCATAAGCGGCAAAACCCGGCTGCGGAAGGAATCCTGCCGATGATGCGATATTAATGACCCTCGGACAGTTGTCCTTCGTCAATACGGGATTCTTTAAGATCATGTAAGGCAGACAGATCCTGGTCAGTTTTGCCAGACTCGTGCAGTTTACGTCGATCGTATCTTCGATCGTCTTGGCGGGGTGATCCTCAACGGCACCCTTCATTCCCATTCCGGCACAATTGATTAGGAGTCCGACCTGAGGTCTTCCAGTTGCCAGGCGGTCAGCGAGAACCGACATGTCCTCCGGAGATGCGAGATCAGCCTTTACGGGAATAATTCTTTCTTCGCCCAGCAGAGTCTTGATCTCTATGAGTTTTTCTTCGTTTCTTCCGACGGCCCAGATCTCGTCAAAAGGAACGGAGCCGTAAACTCCGTGCTCTTTGACTATCTCTTCGAGAAAAGCTTTCCCGATTCCGGATGAGGCCCCGGTTATGATAGCGATATTTTTACTCATGCAAAAACGACCTCCGCTGATGGTCTCCTATGTTAATAATACACCATGAGGCAAATCACCTGTTGAACTATCTGTTAATTCTGCCCGGGACGGATATACGCAAAAAAACGGAGGCTTTGAAGCCTCCGTTCTAATTAATCTTCTTAAGTTCCGTATTTATTTTCGGGATCGATCGGTTTGAAACCGAAGACCGGCTCGGCTGCCGTGGGTGCCTTATGAGCATCCGGATCCAGGATCGCGGGCTTTTGGCCTTCAAGAACCGTACCCATTGCTGCATCCTGTGCCTGCTGCTTCTTCTCGCGGTCTCCGATCACGCCTGTCGGACGCACGATTCCGCCGTATGCGTTTGAAGCACTGCCGGCGTCACTCTGATTGTCCTTTAATGCAGAAGCTCTGGAGAAGAATGCCGACTTATGAGTCTTTGCCTGATCGGCGTAGCTTGCCTTGGGAGCTTCAGCTTCCATTGCTGCCCTGCGTTCTTCCTCTCTTGCTGCTTCAGCCTTTGCCTCTTCCAGTGCCTCAGCCGACTGCTTGAACGGGCTGACTACAGCGTTCGGAGCTGCCCAGACGGGAGCTCTCCCGCTGTTGTTTGCTCTTCCGTTCAGCAGGTTTCCAAGCTGGTTGGAATTAGAAGAAGCCCTTGCACGGGCCGGTGATATAGCAGGACCGGACTTGGAGGCTTCAGCTCCAGAAGCGCCTACACCGAGTGATGCACCTGACTGCATTGGAGCTGAAGGAGTTCTGTCAGCGGGTTTAGCCGATTCTACTGTTCCGGCAGCGATCGCAGCGGCACGGTTAACAGAAAATGCCGAAGGACGCTTGATGGGAGCGTGCGGCTTAGCTTCACTCTTGGCAGCAGGAGCAGGTGCTGCCGGTGCTGTCTTCTGAGTCTTCATTGCTTCACGCATCGCCTGCTGCTCTCTTGCAGCGGCGGCTCTCTCTCTTGCGAGCTTAACAGCGTCATTATCAGAATGGGTTACCTGAGCAGGACCCTTCTGGGGAGTGAACTTCTGTGTCTGCTTAAGAGCGGATGATACGATCTTATCTGAAGGATTATGTGCACCTGTTGAGGGCTTGAATGCAGATGAAACGATCTTGTCCGAAGGATTATGTGCGCCTGTTGAAGGCTTAAATGCCGAAGTCATGATCGTACCGTTACTGTTCTGCCGGGTTGCAGGCTTGAACGGAGCAGCGGGCTTTTCTACCGGAGCGGCACCCTCGACCTGCTTGAAAGGTGATGCAGGTCTCTTGGCTTCATTATCGCGTGACATGATCCCGCCTGCAGCAACTGCAGCTGCAGCAGCATTACCGGCAGGAGCAGGTGCAGGAGCGGATCCTGAAGGCTGCGCGGACATTGCAGCATGATTGACTGACAGTTCCTTGGGGCGCTTGTGCATTGTAGGAGCAGTTGTTTTTGCAGCTTTCTGTTCCACAAGTTTTTCCTGCTCTTCAAGCATCTTGAGTTCCTTCTTGCCGGCTGCGGGATTATATGAGTAGCCGTGCTGTGCATCAGATGCTATAGGAGCATATTTTGTCGTTGAACCCGTCATGGCGTAAACAAGATCACCTACTCCGGGAATGAAATCAAGAGCGAGATCCTTGCCATGCTTACCCTGATTCCTGAGTGCTCTGATCCTGAGATATACCAGTCCTGCTATAACCAAAACAAGAACGAACCACAGCCATGCAAATGATCTTTTGGGTGCTTCGGTATGGTTAAGAGCAGCCACAGGTGCCGTGGGTTCCTCAACAGGTTCCTCTGTTGTGGTAGTAACATCTGTGTTATTTACTGCAGCCAATAAAGCGGTTGTTGTCGCTGAAGTTTCCTGCGATGTCTGTGCAGAAGTAGTTGTAGCAACAATCTTTTTCTTTGCAGGGCTCTTCTTTTTTACAGCTGCTTTTTTGGCAGCGGTTTTCTTTTTAGGCGCAGACTTTTTCTTCTTAGTCGTTTTCTTGGAGGGTTTAGTCGCAGGTGCGGTTACCGTGCAGGATTTTACCACATCGCGGCCTTGCGCATACTTGCCGGTTCCGGTTACCCAGATTTTGTATTCAGTATGGTTTTTGGGAGTTAACGATACGGTAAAAGTCCCTTTTTTCTTGTCAAGGTTTTCGATGTTGACTCCATCACTCTTGTTATAAACAGCGATCTCAGATCTACTGCTTTTTTTGAGAGCGATTTCAACCTTAACCTTGCTTCCGCTTTTAAGATTCCAGAATTTGATCTGTAAAACACTTTGATTACTACGTTCACTATAGGAGCCAAACCAATAGTCATTGTAGCCGCCGGCTGCATATGCTTCTTTTGCCGGAAAAGCGAATAACAACAATCCGGATGTTATAAGGACACATAAAAAGACCGCAATAATCCTGCTCAACTTATTGCCTGCCGTCATTTGGGACCCTCCCAGGGACAAAATATATAAATATATGGCGTTAACAGTTTGTTAACAACTAAATTATACAGCCCCAAACTGACAAAAACAAGATTTCAAAAGTTCCGTAAGAGCGCATGAAACAAAACCGCAGATGCCTGTGTTTACTGCATCTGCGGTGAAAATTACATTCTTAAACAATCTAGATTTTTATGCGTCCTTCTGGCTCCGGCTTGTATTCTGACCGGATTTTGCCTTTGCTTTCACGCTTCCGGAACGCTTTTTCGTCTCCGTATTTTTTTGCTTGGCGGCAGATGACGGTCTCTTATGTCTGACCGGTTTCTTGACCGTTTCTTCCGAGCCCTTGAATCCCTTGGCAGGTTCCGTGGCAGCCGGCGGTATTGCTTCTTCCCCGACCTTCATTATGTCGGGCTTTTCTTCCTGAACTTCGGCCGGACGCTCGACTACGGCGTTTTCGACTTCGGTCCCGATCTCAGGTCTCATAACATCCTGAAGCATGGGATTTTCATCTTCTCCGCCTTCTTCTTTCTTCTGGCTGTTATCAGCAGAAGATCCTTTGCCGACTCTTGCGGCTGTGGGTCTCTTGAGCGCAGTCGGCTTGATCTTGGCAGGTGCAGCCGAATCGGTAACCAGCGCAGGTGTGTTGGCTTCATCTCCGACCGTATCGGAATCGAGTTCTTCCTTCTGCTGTCTTCTAGCTTCCAATGTATTTGAATAAACCGGTCTGATAGGAGCCGTATTGGATTTCTGAAGATAGCCGTTGATCACGAGCTGGTCACGCTGACGGTCTATCGCCTCTGCTTTTTTTGATGAGATGCCGAGCGAACCGAAGACCTCTATAGCTTCCTTTTCCTCACGTTCAGCTTCACTCTTTCCGCCTATTAGGGTATTTGTGGTCTCAGCTGCTTTTTCGGCAAATTCCTCCGCCTCTCTCCTGGCCCTCTCGAGTTCACGCATCTTGCTGCCGTCTTCATCAATACGTTCCGCGACCCCGTCAACGATTTCGAGCTTACGTCTTTCGGCAGCCCATGCCTGTTCACGCTTTCTCTTGCGGTCCTCAATGGCTCTCCAGACCGAAAAAGCTATTATCAGCGCGAGAAGCGCAACCGGAACTATTATCCAGAGCACCTTCTCATAAAGCATATTGTTATCTATAGCACTAAAATCGATCATTGGCCGTCCCCCTTGGTCCTGTCCGCCTTTTTACCGGCGTCGCTTACCGGGGCACCCTCCTTATCTGTACTCGTTTTCGATGCCGCTGCGCGTATACCTGCCACTACGGCGAAAACAAAAACGCCTGCACTTGCAGCTACTATTATAACCGCCAAAACGATCCTTCGCACCATGGACCCCTTATCAGTGTCCTCTGCAGCGGAAGGCGCCGCGGTCTCAGCTGCCGTTGTCGCTGACGTTTCTGCAGTCTGACTCTGTGTTGTTCCGTCACTCTCACCTGTTTCCGCAGCCGTTGTCTCAGGCGCGGCCGTTACGATCTTTCCTGAAAACTCAGAAAGGGAAATGCCGTTGGCGCCCAGCGGGATCTTATGGTCGAGTCCGACGAATCTGCCTGAATCGTTCTGCCAGAGCACCTTTTTAACAAGACCGTATTTATCCTCGTCCCAGGTCTTGAAGTCGTCTTTGACCAGTCCGCCTGTATCGCCGGAGTTTGCATTGAAGCACCAGAAAGTGTGGTTCAGCTTTTTCTCGTCGATGAGCTGCCTCATGTAATTCATCCACTTTAGGTTGTCGCCTTCCATGAAGCCGCCCCATTCGCCGATCAAAAGGGGTGCGATGTCCTCATCTGCTATATAGAGCCAGAAAGGTGTCCAAGCATCCTTCTTGAGGGATTCATATGTGAATTCCTTCTCAAACCAGGGCTGCTTGTAGACCAGCGGGCCGTAATCGTGAGGCGAATAGACGATCTGGGCATTGCGCTCCTTTGAACCGAAGTCGATCGGGTAATCCCTGACGGCCATGAGGTTGCCGCCCCACCACGTGTTGTGATAGTCCTTCTCGTCCGTTGACTTGAAGTTATTAGCCTTGATGTCGGTCGGATAGATCTGGATACCCTCTATAACTATAAGGGCATGGGGATTCTCGTTAAGGACGGCGTTGCCTGCCTTCTCGGCGACCTTCTTCCAGTTGTTGGGATCATTGGAATCGTTCCAGATGGCATGAGGTGTCTCGGAAGCTTTTCCGTGCGGCTCGTTCTTGAGGTCATAAGCAACGATGGTGTCATTGTCCTTGTATCTTGCCGCAAGCCATCTGAGTGATTCGATGTAATCAGACTCGGTAATGTTGTCCTTGTACCAGACCGGATGATTGTGTCCGGCCGCATCGGTCTTAGCAGAGTGGATGTCGATCATGACCTTCATTCCGTTCTACTCGCAAAGAGAGATGACGTAATCGAAGATCTCGAGTGAATTCATCTTATTAAGTTCTTCATTGTAAGCGTTGTTGTAGTTCGCCCTGGGATACTCGCCCTTCTTCCACTGGAGAAGGAGTTCCGAGGACATTGGAACACGGAGAAGATTAAAGCCGTGGTCGGCGATGGATGCGAGGGTCTCTTTCAGATTGCAGTTCCATACGCCGTCGAAAAGATTGGTTCCCGTGTTGTAGCCGAACCAGTTGCAGCCCGTAAGCCATACCCGGTCGCCGTTCATGTCCACGATCTTTGAGCCGTTTGTCGTGAGCCAGTCGTCGCCCTTTTCGCCCTTGACGTTTTTCGCGGGAGCTTTTGTCGGGCCGCTGCTTCCTCCGCCCTGAGCAGCATTCGTGGCGGAGCTCTCACTGATGACAGCGCCGCTTTCGCCGTCACCCTTCACCGAGATGAGCTTCGCGGATTTGATGTTGCTTCCGTCGACCTGAATGCCGACACTGCCGTTGAAAGCCCAGCTGTTGGGACCGCTTGAAGATACGGTGGCAACTACCTGCTTTCCGTTGACCTTATAGGAATCAAATCCCCATCCGGAAGCTTTCTTTATACTGCCGGAAAACTCGGCGGTGACCGTGATAGTCTTATATCCGCTGCAGCCGGTAAGCTGGACGGTAAGCTGACCGCCGCTGCCCCAGCAATTGCTCTTTGCCTTTCCCGAGGGAGCAGCAAAAACATTAACGGGAAACAGGCATATCATAAAGATTACCGCTGCCAGGAACGCTGCCTTACGGGTAATTGTGTCAAAACGCATACAGGTTAAGTCCTTAGAGATCGAGATTTATTTCGCGGCCGGAAGACTCATACTTCTCATATTTGATGCCGGCGGCGTCGAGCATACGGCGTGCAGCCTGGGCTGTCTCGGTATCGTGATACTTGTCATCAAGATATACGATCCTTCCAACCTTCTTCTGAATGAGTGCCTTGGTGCATTCGTTGCACGGGAAAAGCGTTGTGTAAACGGTATCACCCTCAAGGTCGGCAGTCTTGCTGTTGAGGACTGCATTAAGCTCGGCATGGGTTACATAAGCATACTTGGTATCGAGAGTACCGCCGCTCCTGTCCCAGGGGAATTCGTCATCAGAACATCCGAGGGGCATTCCGTTGTAACCTACGGAAATGATGTATTTCTGGCTGTCAACAATGCATGCACCGACCTGAGTGTTGGGATCCTTGGATCTCTTTGAAGCCAGTGACGCAACACCCATAAAGTATTCGTCCCATGACAGGTAATCTGCTCTCTTATCGCTCATGCCGGCACCTCCGGATAATTGTTGTCCATTGATTTTACCCTACAACAGAAAGTGCCGCAAGAAAATTAGCGGACAGAAACCGGACTTCAGATCATCTGAGAATGAAGCTGCAGCCTGTCGTCTTTTCAATGAGGTTCTTGAGGAATTTCCACTTCTTGGGGAAGTGCTGTTCTGCTCCGGCAGTCATCTTGGTCTTGTCTTCAAACTCGACCGTGATCTTCCATTCGCCGGGGATCTGGGTCTGGTCGCCGAAATCGTTTTCGAGGCCGCTGTTATATCCCTTCATCCATTCGAGCATGCCGCTTTTCGGCAGTTCCTCTTTAAGCGTGTTGTAATCCGTTTCGTTGAGCGAGCGGGTAAAGTTGTTGTTCCACATGTAGCTGTCGCGCCACTGGATAACCTTTTTGACAAAATCGTACTTAACTGCATAACCCTCGTTGCCGAAAGAAGTTATCCCAACTTCGAGGACCGTAATCTTGTCATAATCAACAGTAAAACTCATCACTTATCTTCACACCGTCTCATTCAATAGATATTCCGAAAATGCTTCCCGTAGTGGTTCCTACGACCATCATTCCGTTGTAGACGATGGGGGAAGCTTCGATGTTGATGCCTGAAGAAGTCTTCTCGGGAGTGCCGATATTCTTCGCGGTCTGTATGTATTTGATTCGCTCTCCGGTCTGCGCATTGACAAGATGAACCTGTCCGATGGAGTCGCAGATCACGATATAAGCGTTTCCGTCAGTGTCATAGAAGTCGACAGGCGAGCTGTACGAGTAGATGTTCATGTTGTATTCCCAGACCTTGGTGCCAAGCGTCTTGTCGTAAGCGATAAGCTTGTTTCCTGCCGCAAGATCGTTTGTCATGCTGAATGAGAATATGACGAGGTTGGAAATGCTCTTCTTTCCCACTATCGGATTTCCGAAGCATCCGCCGCTCTGGTCGGTCTCGGAAGTCTCACCGTTAAAGGTGTAGCAGGGTTCTGAAGACTGCCATTCAACTTTGCCGGTAAGGCCGTTTATCTTGTAGATATATCCTGCGCCGCTGTATTTGCCGGTGCCTCCCTGGTTGTCTACCTCCGTTCCGATATAGACATAAGGGACTCCGTCCTGCTCATCGATTACGGGCGTGACATCGGAGTCATCACCCAGCACTCTCGTCCAGACCATCTTGAGAGTATTGAGGTCCAAGCAGCAGAGGTTTTTCGTGTTGTCAACGAAATAACCGTAATTGCCGTAGCAGGCGATCGAACTCTCAACACCCATGTGTGATGTGGTGTTGTCGGTAAAGATGTATTTGTAATGAGTAACTTCAGGCGCGACAGCGATCGCTGCTGAACCTGCCGTGTATGCGGTATGAAGATCAAAAGTATAGATCAGGCCGTTCTCGCAGGGCCAGATGAGAGTATCGGTCTCGCCGCTGACGATAGGAGACGAGTCAAAAGCCGACCAGTTGCTCCTGTATGCGCCGTCCTCGGAACCGTCATAAGACCAAAGGAGCGATCCGTCGAGGAGCGAATAGATATACATACCGAATGTGTTGCCGCCGTTGTTGTCGGTCTGTCCTACATAGAGCAGAGGATATCCTCTGGGATCGAGAGCCGGCGTTCCCTTAATGGAGGCTCCGACATCGATCGGTTTCCTCGTAGGCTCTCCCGTCATCAGATTGAGGAAATATATCTTACCGTCAAGTGAAGCGATTATTACCTCGGCAAGCGCAGCCTGCTGCTTGGCGGAATCGTACATGTTCATAACGGCTCTTAAGCCGTCAGGCCATTCGGCTACCAGCGGCTGGCCCGTCCACCTGACGCCCTGCCATTCAAAGCTCTGTGTTGACGCAAGTCGTTTTCCGAGCTTGTTGTATTCCCACTTCTGGTTGAGAGTTCCGGCTACTACGGTTGTGTATCCGAAAGACGCGCAGTTGCGGAAGTTGTTGCCTCTGAATGTAAAGATGCCGGGAATTGCTCCGAAATCAACGGGGTCCCTGAAAAAGATCTGGTTATTTCTGGAATAGCCTGTCTTGGCATCGACGATCTTCTTGTTTACGAAAACCTGTTCTGAGATACCGCGCCTTGAAGGAACCGCGTCTGCCTCGACCTTTGCTTCGGGGTCCATCTTGACTGCGGCAAGGCCCGGATAGAGGACCGGGTTCTGGTTGGGTGTCATCGGCGGGATGGGTGAGGGTGTTGGAGATGCGACGGAAATATAGATCGAATGGCCTGAATTAATGCTTGCGAGAGGTTCAGTTGATGTAGTCTTGCGGAAATATACCGCTGCAAGAATCGCTGTAAGGATTACAAAAAGCACCGTAAGCGTGACCACCATCATCATGGTCGTCTCATTGGGATCCCTCGACGGCTTATAGAAGCTGTTATCGGGTTCGATGTACTGATCCCCGCGGTTCATAGGCCCTTCCTCATTGTGTACAGGCAGTTTCCGTCGCTGCCGTTCCAAAAAGATAACGCCTATTTTAACACGGCTCTATATTATTCACAAATTTATAAAGGATTTTTTACTGTATAACAAGCACTTCTCAGAGGCTCCCGGCTAGCTCCAAAAGCTTTAAAATACGGTGATTCATGCCCGACTTGCTTATCGGAGGATCCATCAGCGCGCCCAGTTCCGCGATCGACAGACCGGGGTTGGAAAGCGTCGCTTCTGCAGCAGCTCTGAGCTCGGGAGTAAGGCATTTTGCCAGTTCGGATCTCATCAGATGCCTTATCTGCTCGTTGCGCGTCGCACCTGCCTCCGACTGGCGTCTGAAATTGCTCTCATCGCAGTTAACGGTACGCGAGACCTGACGGTTGACTTCCTTTGAAGCACGGATGTTCTCAAACTCAAGTACGGCTTTGACCGCACCGATGTAACCGAGAAAATCGGAAACGCTGTCACCTGCCTTGAAATAGATCTGGGTATAACTGTCCCTTGATGTCAGGGAAGCATTTATTCCGAGCATTCCGAGCGCCTCGACCGTAAGGAGCGAAACGATCCCGTTGTCTATGTGAAACTCTGTCCTGTATGTCTTCTGAGGATCTGAGATGTACCCGCATCCGAGAAAGATCCCTCTCATGAAATACCTTGCGAACCTGTGTGTGCCGTCTTCATCGGCCGACACATCTTCCGGCAGGTTTCCTGAAAGGCAGGCGCAGACCAGATCCTCAAGATGGGTCGTTTCGTTTTCCTCTCCCCTTCTTATCAGCGAAAGCGTCTGGTTTTCGTATGTGATCTTATATCCTTCGTCGGAAAAGAAACCTTCTATCCTGCCGATATCTTCACAGCGCAGCCTGATCTTACGGGGCATTTCTTTCTGACCCGCCTCTGATTGTGAGCATAAGAGCCCCGCAAGGAAATACCGCCTTGACGGGCTTTTTGCGCGGAGCTGGCAGACTTCCGTCCTGACGGCATCAGAAAAGCTCGCCTGTTCCATCAGGTATTCTCCTGTTTTCCGTAGCGTGCAGCTTCCTTATCGATGTCCCTGTGATGAAGAATGCAGTTGTAGCCTGCTTTCCTAAGAAGGGAAGCAACTTTTTCGGCACAGTAGACCGATCTGTGTCTTCCGCCCGTGCAGCCGAAACCTATATGAAGGCTGCCTTTTCCCTCATCTATGTAATAAGGAATAGTAAATTTCATGAGGCCGGTAACCCTGTCAATGAATTCCGCTGTCTCCGGGAATGTTTCGAGATAATCCGAAACCTCTTTGTCGGCTCCGGTGTGATTTCTCAGTCCCGCGATATAATAAGGGTTCGGAAGGAATCTTGCGTCAAAACAATAGTCGAAATCTACCGAAACGCCATATTTAAAGCCGAATGATTCCACGAAGATGACCATCGCGGAGCTCTCGCCCGCTTCGATGATCTCACCGATCTTCATTCGAAGAGTATTTTCCTTGATCCTGCTCGTATCGATGATGTTCGTCGCCATGCTGCGGACATTGCTGAGCTTTGCGCGTTCTGCGGCGATCGCATCGACAAGCGACATCTTGTTTGCGAGAGGGTGTTTTCTTCTTGTCTCCTGATAACGGTCGATAAGGACATGGTCTGATGCTTCAAAGAATATGATCTTATAGGGGATACCCATGTCATTGATCTGAGCCATCGCGTCGGAGAAACCGTCAAGGTATTCGGACGAGCGGACGTCAACGACGAAGGCGAGCTTGCTTACGCCGAAGCCTTCACCGCTCCTTCCTTTGCAAAAACCGGTTACCAGATCGGGAAGAACATAGGGCGGAACGTTGTCCATGCAGAAAAAGCCAAGATCCTCAAGATAACGTACGGCAGCACTCTTTCCCGCGCCGCTCATTCCCGTGAGAATAATAAGTTCCATTTACCCTTCACCTCCGAATTCACCGATCAGCCTGACCTCTTTTTCGAGTCTGACTCCGGAATCCTCATATACCTTATCACTTATATAATCTATCAGTCTTAAGATGTCCTCGGCCGATGCCGAACCGTTGTTATTGACCACGAAGCCCGCATGCTTGGGTGACACCTGGGCACCGGAATCATCGAGAGCAAAACCCTTAAGGCCAGAATCCTCAATGAGCTTGGCCGCAAAATAGCCTTCCGGCCTCTTGAAAGTCGAACCCGCGCTGGGAACGTCAAGAGGCTGGCTCGCAGTCCTCTTCTGTCTTAATTCGGCTACGTAAGAAGCTATCTTTTCCCGGTCGCCGGTCTTAAGAGCAGCCTTCATGGAAAGGATTACGGGCTTTTCACCATTTGCCTGTTTCCTGTCGAAAATGCTTGTCCTGTATGAAAAACCGCATTCTCCTGCAGGGATCTCCTTAACTTCGCCATCTTCCAGATATCTGACGCTTACCGCGATGTCCTTGATCTCACGGCCGTACGCACCCGCGTTCATGAAGACCGCGCCTCCGACCGTTCCCGGAATGCCGCACGCGAACTCCGCTCCTTCAAGACCCAGGTCCGCACAATAGTTTCCGAACTTTGAAAGCAGGCAGCCTGCACCGGCCGTGACATAAGTAATGCCGTCATCTCCTTCTTCCGATGAGATATCGCCCATCAGCTTCCCGATGCGTATGACCAGACCGTCAAAGCCCTTGTCCGAGATCAGGCAATTAGAGCCGTTGCCCAAAATAAAGATATCAAGGTTCTTCTCACCGGCAAAACGGTAAGCCTCTTTCAATTCTTCCTCATTGGATGGTTCCGCGAAAAATCTTGCCGGCCCGCCTGTTCTGAAAGTAGAGTACGGTGCAAGGCATATGTTCTCGCTGATCTTAAGTTCAGACATCCGTCACTTCCCCGGGAAAACTCTGGAAACAAGATCCTGAGCTGCGTTGTAGCCCATCTTCTTGACCCTGTAGTTGATCGCGGCAGCCTCGACGATGATCGCGAGGTTACGTCCGGGGCCTACAGGGATCGTTACTGAAGGAACCTGTATGCCGAGGATCTCGTATGTCTCTTCATTGAGTCCGAGTCTGTCATAGACTTTTTTCTCGTCCCAGAGCTCAAGATTGATGACGAAATCGATATTTTCCTGAGGCTTGACCGCGGAAACACCGTAGAGTTCCTTAACGTCAAGGATACCGATGCCTCTTATCTCGATCAGATGCTTGATGACATCGGGAGCGCGTCCTAAGAGCGTTGTTTCTGAAACTTTTCGTATCTCGATCTGGTCATCAGCAATGAGTCTGTGGCCTCTCTTGACGATCTCGAGCGCGGTTTCGGATTTACCTACTCCGGATTCACCTAAGATCAGGATACCTTCACCGTTAACCTCGACGAGAACACCGTGCATCGAGACACGCGGAGCGAGCTCGAGCTTTAAATATTTGACAAGCTCTGCCGAGAAATCCGATGTTGCCTGCGACGTGCGGAGCACAGGAGTGCTGTACTGTTTCGCCGCATCCATGATCTCCTTGTGGACCTTGTGGTCACGTGTAACGATCAGCGCAGGGATATTCTTTTCGAAAAGAGCGGAGACCGAAGCAAGCCTCTCTTCAGGAGTAAGCTGGTCAAGGAAGGCATGCTCCATGTTGCCGATCAGCTGGATCCTGTCAGGACCGAAATGGTCGTAATAGCCGGCCAGCTGGAGACCCGGGCGCGTAACGTCTGCAACGCAGATGCGGCGCTCGTTGATGTCACCTGAATCATAAACTATCTCAAGATCATAGTTCTTTACGATCTCCGACAGAAAAACGCTCGAAAAAGGCATTTACCTAACCTCCGATAATCAGAAACTTACAGTAACCTCGTGGATCTTGCCGTCCTTTGCGACAGGAAGCAGCGTGCCTTCCGTCTGAACACCGTCGAGAGTGACCTTTACTCCCTCCATAGTACGGTGGAATCCTTCTGGCTTGCTGATATGGATGTGATATCCGGTACCTGCGATGGTGACCCTGATATCGAGTTCCCTGTCATCCTTTCTGAGGAGCGGCTCGACTCTCAGTCCTTCAGACGTAAACTCAACACCGAAGCACTGGAAGAGTGAGAGCAGGAGCCATGTGGAAGTACCGGAAAGCGTAGGTCCGATGTTCTCGCCTGACTCGCTGTTGTTGTACTGTGTGCACCATCTTGGGTTGCCGCAGACCGTGAAAGGTGAAACAAGCGTCCTGAACGGGCAGATCATGTCGATGATCCAGTAAGCCGTATCAGTGAGACGTCCTGCGAGTTCAGCATTCTTAACGGTCTTTGCAGCCTTGAGCATGGCAGAGCAAGCCATCATGTTTGCGTGCTTGAAGACACCGCCGTTCTCACGGTCGCCCGGATAATAAAGGGCAACGTCGATCTTGGGTGCGATCTGCGGATAGTCGACTGTCGAGCAGAGTCTGAAGCCGTAAGGTGACTTCAGGTACTTGTCGAGTGAATCGAGCATCGTTGAGATCTGATCCTCAGTTGCAACTTCCGCAAGCAGTGACCATGAGAAGGAATTGAGGAAGTAAGAACCCGGATGTCCCTCTTCAACTGCGAGGCCGTCGCCAGCAGCTCCGAGATAATCGAGGTTCGGCTTATTTGAACGGTTGAAGAGGACTCTGCAGTAGAAGTCATTCTTCCAGCAGTTGTCCCTGAGTCTTGATTCGAGAGATGCGGAAAGTTCCTTCATTTCGGAAGCAAAAGCCGTGTCGCCGATCTTTTCGAACATCGTAACGGCGCAGTCCGTAGCAACCTTGAGCAGGAAGCCGTTCATTACGGATTCGGAATATTCGGAATCATAAGGAACTTCACCGTAAGCCTTGCCGCTTGCAGCGAGCTGTTCCTTATACTGAGCGATCTTGTCCTTACCGGAGATGGAATCGGGATCGACTCTCAGGCAGTCGTTCCAGTCAGCACGGTCGATCAAAGGAATGCCGTGCTTTCCGAGAGAGATCCTGCCGCTGTACATGAGGATGGCCTTGAGTGTGTCCTTGAGAGGTCTCTTAACGCCTTCGTCTGCAGGCTTCTCCTTTGTTCCTGCCATTACGAACTCCTCGTCGAGGAATGCGAAATCGCCTGTGAGACCCAAGTAACGGTCAACAGCCTGCAGGAGCCAGAGTCCGTCATCAGACCACCAGCCGGGTTCTTTTCCGATCCAGTAGAAGTTGTGGTTCGTGAAACCTTCTTCGTATACGTTTTCGATCCAGCCTGCGAGCATCTTCTTTACGAAGTCCTCCATGCCCATTCCTGCAAAATAGTACATGGACGCATAGATGTCCTGGATCTCACGGAAACCGATCTCACGGTAACCCTTCTGTGTCCAGTCGAGTGATCTCGAAACAAACGTCTGGTAGAAGACCTGGAACGGAAGGTTATTGTTTACATAAGCCTCTAAATCCTTATTCTGATGGCTTATCTGCATGTAGTCAGCATACTTTTTGGTGAAGCCGATAACGTCCTCTAAGTCTTTCGGGAGGTTCGTGGCGCATGAAATGTATGCGCAGACAGCCTCCATCTCGGCAACGGGTGTTACATCGGGAATGAAGCCTTCGTTAACGGCATCGGAAGACATGCACGTAAGGTTGTCGGCACGTACAGCTCCGCCTGCCTTTACGGTGAAAGGCACTGACATTGCAAAGAATCCAGGACCCTTTCTTGAAGGTCTGCATGCGAGAGGATCTATGAACTCGGGGTGCTCCAAAGAGCCTGCACCAACGAAATCACCGTATCTTGCCGCATACTGGTCAGGGAAGATATTTCCGTCATCGGTATGTACAACGAGCTCGTTGAATCTGATGTCGCCCTTTCTGTACTTGGCGTTGGGGTTAAAAGAGATCGCCCTGATCTCGTCA
The DNA here is from genome assembly GCA_017478485.1 of Clostridiales bacterium. Lineage (GTDB taxonomy): Bacteria > Bacillota > Clostridia > Saccharofermentanales > Saccharofermentanaceae > Saccharofermentans. The sequence goes on from JAFVDI010000028.1 coordinate 95,530, forward strand.
TTCTCGTTGAAAAAGACTTCAGACTGCGTAACAACCGTTGTAAAGATTACGTCTTCCGAAAGAGCGTGTGTCTCAGCAGTACCGAACATACCGGTGTAGATAAGTCTGAGATTTCTGTCAGCGCCGCCCTTGTTTACGATGTCGATCATCTGGGCTTCAGCTGCCAGAGGCATTCCCTCGTGCTGGGGAACGATGAAGATGGTACGCTTTACCTCAAGTCCGCCATCGAGCTCATAGCTGATGACTGTCCTGTTCTGGGAGTGTACCGTGGTGACCTTCTTGAGTCCGTCTGCCTTTGCGGCACCTGACCAGAAGATCTGCTTGCCGTTTTCAGCCAGATAGAACTGTCTGTTTGCAGGGAAACCGTTCTCATCAGGGAGATAGTCCCATCTTGTGGCAAGAACCTGCTTGTCGGCATGTGATCTGAAAGATCCTCCGCCCATCCTGTCGATCGCACTCTTAGGTGTGGACTGGAGCGGATGATCGAAACCGATGCGGTTTCCGATGAGCATGTTTGTGTAGTAGTGAGGTCCGGGTGAAGGAGTAGCGGGATCGAGGATCAGTTCGCCCGTCTCATTGAGCTTTCCGCCCCATTCCTCTGAAGCCGTGACAGCTGCCTTTACGGTATCAAGGAGAGTATCGGAGAACCCGGCAGGGCTGACAACTCCGTCTTTTTCCGTAAGTGCGCGTACCTTTTCGCCTTCATTTACAAACATGACGCTGTATCCGTCAGCCGCACACTCCGAAAGCTTTCCGAAAACCTCGTTATCCTCAGCGATAACGCTTATAAGCATGCTGTCAAACTTGAGTCCGCTGATACCGATAACTACCGGTTTTGTACCGAATCTGACGTATTGTGCGGAAACGCCGCCGCTGCATCCTGCTTCACGGAACTTGTTCCTGAGCTGCTGTGATGCGGGGCATTTTTCCTGTCTGGCTCTCTCGCTTCTATATCCCATAAAATGGCCTCCGTCGGGGGTTATTTAATAAGTTGTTTTTACAAGGAATCCCCGCGCCCGAAAACGGGCACGGGGTCTTGTTTTTGTTTTTTTAGATAATATCCGCGTAAGGGATATCAGTATCAGCCGAGGACTACCTCTACCTTGTGTGTCTTGCCGTCGCCTGCAACAGGTATAACGGTTCCGTCAACTGCAGCGCCGTCGACAGTAAGAGACTTAACGCCCTTGTTTACGTGTGCGGGGTTCTTGACCTCGATCTCGTAAACGTCGCCTCTGAACTTACGGACAGCCTTGAATCCGTCCCAAGCCGAAGGGATGGAAGGATCGATGGAAAGACCGTCAAACTCAGGCTTAACACCGAGGATGTACTGTGAGATGGCAACCATGTTCCATGCAGCAGTACCGGTGAGCCAGGAGTTCTTGCCCTGACCGAAGTTCTTGGCATCCTTACCGCCGATCATCTGACCGTAAACGTAAGGCTCTGTCTTGTGGATGTCGGATGTCTCTTCAGTGAAAGCGGGAGCGATCTTTGAGTAATACTCAAAAGCCTTGTCTCCTCTTCCGGCATAAGCTTCAGCGCAGATGATCCATGCGTTGTTGTGTGTGAAGATACCTGCGTTCTCCTTGTATCCGCCCGGATAAGTGGAGATCTCACCGTACTGGATGTAGTACTTGGTGAATGCAGGGTTGTTGAGAACGAGACCGAACTCGCAGTTGAGATACTTGTCGATGGAGTTGAGAGTCTTGATGTCAGCGCCCTCTTCCTTACCGATCTCGGACATGACTGCGAAGCCCTGGGGTTCGATGAAGATCTTGCCTTCTTCGCACTCGTGAGAACCCATCTTCTCGCCGTTTGCATCGTAAGCTCTGAGGAACCACTCTCCGTCGAATGCGGATTCCATTGTGTTCTTCTTCATCTTGTCGATCTCAGCCTGAGCCTTTGCAGCCTCTTCTGTCTTTCCGAGGTGCTCGAGGATTCCTACGTATGCAGGACCTGTGTATGTGAAGAGAGCTGCAACGAATACGGATTCTGCGATCTTGGAATAGCCGCCCTCAGCCTTGAACTTCGGGTTGGTGTAAGTCTGGAATGACTCACCCGGAGTGTCGGAGAAGCATGAAAGGTTGATGCAGTCGTTCCAGTCGGCACGCATTGCAAGAGGCAGTCCGTGAGGTCCGAGGTTATTAACGATGTGATAGAAGGAAACGTTGAGGTGCTCGAGCATTGTGTGCTTGCCTTCCGGATCGTCATCGAAAGGTACGTTTGCATCGAGGATTCCCCAGTCGCCTGTTTCTTTGATGTAAGCTGCAACGGACATGATCATCCAGAGCGGGTCATCGGAGAAGTCACCGCCGATATCGGCGTTGCCCTTCTTGGTGAGAGGCTGGTACTGGTGATAGCATCCGCCGTCTGAAAGCTGTGTGGATGCGATGTCGATGAGTCTTGCTCTTGCACGGTCCGGGATCTGGTGAACAAATCCGAGGATATCCTGGTTGGAATCTCTGAAGCCCATTCCGCGGCCGATTCCGGACTCGAAGTATGAAGCAGAACGTGAAAGGTTGAATGTGACCATGCACTGATACTGGTTCCAGATGTTGACCATACGGTTGACCTTGTCATCAGGCGTATCAACCTTGTAGATGGAAAGGAGGTTGTCCCATGTAGCGCGGAGCTCTTCAAGTCCTGCAGCAACCTTCTCAGGTGTGTTGTACTTGTCGATCATCGCATAAGCCTTCTCCTTGTTGAGGACCCATTTCTCTCTTGTAAGGAGGTTTGCAGGCTTCTCGGAAGCGAACTTCTTGTCCTGAGGGTTCTCGGCATAACCAAGGATGTAGATGAGGGTCTTTGTCTCGCCCGGAGCAAGAGTGATCTTCTTATAGTGTGAAGCGATCGGAGACCAGCCGTCTGCAAACGAATCGGAAGCCTTGCCTTCGAAAACGGTAGCCGGCTTGTCCCAGCCGTTGTAGATGCCGCCTAAGAAAGCATCACGTTCCGTATCGTAACCGTCGATGGTGTCGTTTACGGAATAGAAAGCGTAGTGGTTACGTCTGTCCCTGTACTCCGTAACGTGATAGATCGTGGAGCCTTCGATCTCTACACGGCCAGTTGAGAAGTTTCTCTGGAAGTTAGTGCAGTCATCCTGCGCATCCCAGAGGCACCATTCAGCCATTGAGAAGATGGAGAAATCCTTTGCTTCGCTGCCTTCGTTTGTGAGGACAACCTGCTGGACCTCGCCGTCATAGTTCTGGGGAACGAAGAATGTGACTTCAGCCTTGAGGCCGTTCTTCTTGCCCTTGATGATGGTGTAGCCCATACCGTGGCGGCACTCATACTCATCGAGTTCTGTCTTTACAGGAGACCATCCCGGATTCCAGACTGTGCCGTTGTCATTGATGTAAAAATAGCGGCCGCCCATATCCAGAGGCACGTTGTTGTAACGGTAACGTGTGATTCTTCTGAGCCTGGCGTCCATGTAAAAGCTGTAGCCGCCGGCTGTGTTGGAAATGAGGGAGAAAAAGCCCTGATTTCCGAGGTAGTTGATCCAGGGATAAGGTGTTTTCGGCGTTTCGATCACGTATTCACGTGCCGCATCATCAAAGTGTCCAAATTTCATTTTGGCTGCCTCCGTGTTTATGGTTTATTTGTCGAAAAGTACACTAATTCTATACCATTACAACATAAAAAGGTATAAAGAATCCATTAATTATCTAAAGCCTGATAAAAAGTACGGATTACTCGAAAAGCTGCTCTACTATAGAGCCGGTTTGCGGGAATTTCATTGAAGACCATGGTCGCCTGCCTGCGCGGCAGAATAAAAAAGGCTGCCTCCTTGGTTAAGAGACAGCCCGTCTTGATATCTTTATTCAGCCGCTCAGTTGCCGGCAGGTTCGTTTTCGCTGACACCGTAGATCATCTTTCCGTAACGGTTCAGGAACTGTGCGTATTCATTCATGTCGCCTGTCGTGTGGATCCTCTGGCCGTTATACATGCCGTAGATCTCGACCGTTGCCGTCTGCGCTCCGGGCTGCTGGGCGATGACAAACAGGTCGGTGATCGCTGAAGCCTTGCTGACCGAAACGTTTTTGGCAAGCTTGACCTTGAGCGCATTCTGAAGTCCGGTCCAGTCGCTTGCGACGGATGCAAGCGTCACATACTGTCCGGTAAGCATGTCGAAACTTGCATACTCCTCTTTTTCAGCAAGCACGTTCTTGCCGTTGGTTGCCTTGTAGCTCATTACTACGGAGAGGATGCGCTTGTTGAACGAGTAATCGAAATTGACTTCGGTTACATAAGGTTCATCGACCGTTCCGGAGATGTTGAAAGCAGCTTTTGCCTCTCCGGCATATCTGTTGTAAATGCCTTCGGCTTCCTTATAGAAGCTGTCGAGGATCAGATTGACGGCTTCGGTTACATTGTCGTTTTCTACCTTGATGACTGCCATTCTCTTGCCGGAGAAGACCGCCATTGCCTTGCCGCCGCCGTCAATGCTCTCGGAGAATTCTTCAGTATCAACGCTGAATCTTTCAGAAACCTTTGTATTTGTCAGATTTGAAAAATCCACTCTCTCATTTGACGGATGGGGTGTGGGTGTAGGTGTAGAAGTCGGAGTCGGAACAGCCGTTGTCTCTTCTGTGGTCGTCTCTGAAGCAGTTGTTTCTTCTGTTGTAGACTCTGAAGTCTCAGACGAACTCTCGGAAGGAGTTGTTTCGCTTGTCTCTGAAGTTTCAGATGACGCTGAAGACTCAGATGATTCCGATGTCTCGGAAGTCTCTGTTGTCCCGGTCATTTCAGAAGTTTCTGAAGCAGAGGCCCGGGAAGTCTCCGTCGTGCCTGAAACGGCCGTTGTCTCTGAAGTTGTCTGCTCTGATGTCACCTCAGGCGCTGCCGGTGTCTTGCCGGAATCAAAATTCATTGCGTTTCCAAGGTCATTCAAGCCTTCGCTCAGGCCCGCATAGTCAATATTGCACGCAGTGACGATCCCAAGGAACATCGCAGCCGAGATGCCGACTGCCACTATCTTCCTTTTTCTATCAGAACTGAACTGCATTTTATAATCCTCCGTTATCCCAACTTGATCATTCAAATGTCCTAATTTATTAATTATATCATTTTGGATTCTTTAAAGACTAAATAAAATACAAATTTATGACAGCAGTATTGCTCCTTTTTTAACCGCAACAGAGAAAACGATACCCGATACGGCAGTGCTCCTTCTGACGATTATGTCTCCTCCGCCGCTCGCGAGATAGCAGGCTGCCGTTGCCTTGTCGTTTATCTTTTCGGGCGCGAAAGTCATTGTAAGAGGCGGTCTTGCGGATGAAAGCTCGTTGCTGTCATAGGAAACTATCTTCGCTCCAAGTTCTTCGGCCACCCTCTTGACCATGTCGTTTTCCCTTGTCGTATAAGGAACCGCGACCGTTCCTACAGCTACGGGCTCTAACATGTGCTTTTCGAGAGATTCCCTGATCCCCTTTGCCGCATATTCAGGGTCCGTTCTCGTACGCTGTTCGATGCCGATGCTGAGGATCTTCGGAGCAAGTCCCAGAACGCCTGAATCAGTTATGCCGTCGAGCTTTGAGCAGCTTATGAAGACTTCGGGAGCATGATCGTCCTTCTGCGCATCAAGGCGGGACTGATAGTATTGCTTTATGAATTCCTCCTTCATGTCGGAAGGATACTTTCTGAGGTCATAGATCATGGGGTCAAGGACGGGATCCCCGTAAGACACCTTCAGATCCGTGAAGACCTTGACGGGAAGGCCTTTCCTGAGCCTTTCGTCAACTACAGAAAGAAGGTGCTTGTCACTTACGGCCATGCCGCATCTTGAAGCGACTTCAGCCAGATTTCCTCCGACATCCGCGCTTCCGCCAAAACCGGTAAAACACTTGTTTCCCAGTATTTTCTTTATCTCTTCGTATATCTCAAGGCAATATGCAGCTTCCGCAGCCCCTCCCCTCCTGATCACAGCGGCATAAAGACCTTCTGAAGACACACATATAACAGGGAGCCTTCTCATGGACTCGGGGATCATCTCCTGGGTTATCCTTACGGCAGCCTCGAGCGGGATCAGCATAACGACCGCAGTGTCACCCGTCATTTCGGGAACAACGCTTGCGCCGCTGAGAAAATCGTCACCGTCGATCCACCGGCCTCCGATGGAGTCGATCAGGCGCTGACCTGTTTTTCTGGCATTTTCGGATCTGCCGTAGCAAAGAAGATACATACCGGGCCCTCCCACATTTTTGTTCACCATAGAGTAAAACGTGTATCACTCTGACTTTACCATAAAGGTGCCGTAATGTTACATTATTTGAGTATTCGAGCGAAAAGGCAGGTAACATGTATGAAGATAGTGATCCTTGACGGCGCAGGCGCAAATCCTGGCGATATCTCCTGGAAACCTTTGGAACGTTTCGGCGAAGTGACCGCCTACGATTACACTTCTAAAGAACAGGTCGTCGAAAGGGCTTCCGGTGCTGAGATCTGCATCACCAACAAGACCGTTTTCGATCAGGATACGCTCGAAAAGCTCCCCGGTCTCAAACACATCGGCGTGCTTGCCACCGGCTACAACGTAGTAGACCTTGAATGCTGCAGAAAACACGGGATCACGGTAACAAACGTACCGGAATACGCTACTTACGCCACTGCCCAGATGACCATCGCTCTCCTTCTCGAGCTCGCCTGCCTTCCCGGCAGGCACAGCAGTGACGTCATGGACGGCGGCTGGTGCAGGAGCCCTCAATTCAGCTATTTCCTCGCTCCGCTCACCGAACTTATGGGCAAGAACATGCTTATTTTCGGTTTCGGCAAGATCGGCAGGCGCGTGGCAGCCATAGCGTCCGCTCTTGGAATGAACGTTTCTGCCGTTCCCCATCATCCGGACGGAACGGAAGGCATGGTTGACGGTTACAAGATCCCTTATACGACACTTGAAGAAGGACTTAAGACGGCCGACGTCATTTCCGTCCACTGTCCTCTCACACCCGAAACGAAGCATCTGATCAGCAAGGAACGTCTGGCATCCGTTAAGCACGGCGCCTTGCTCATAAACTGCGCGAGAGGCCCTGTCATTGATGAAAAAGCCGTCAGGGAAGCGCTTGATTCGGGGCTCCTCGGAGGTTACGGCGCAGATGTTGTCTCGACCGAGCCGATGCTGCCCGAAAACCCGCTTCTCGGCGCACCGAACTGTGTGATCACTCCTCACATCGCCTGGGCACCGAAAGAGACCAGGATCCGCCTCATCGAAGCTGCGGCAGATAATCTCGATGCCTTCCTGAAAGGCAGTCCCGTAAACGTCGTAAACTGAAAAATATCTCCAAATATACCGATGGCATCTTGTTACGAAACAAGATGCCATCGACATGGAATAAGGGATAGATTAAGAAAACTGTCGTAAAGAAATAAACTTGACCTCAGTAACTGAGGTCCCCTATTCAATCGCCTCATTACTAGCCAAATGATAACAAGTTCTGAGCTTTCGGTCAATTGATTTTTTTATTGCTTTATTTATGCTTTTTTGAGGTTTTCAGCTGTACAACGAGTCCCGCGGCCGTAAAAGCAACGATTATGAAACATGCCGTAAGGGCCGGTGTCTCGGTAATCCTGGTCCCCAAAAGAGTGTCCTGAAAATAAAGCGCATACTGGTTATCCTTTAACAGTCCCCAGAGGAACGGAGCAGTTGCCGACGCAATGATCCTGGCTCCGAGAAAGGCCGTAAAGAAACAAATTGTCCACTTCTGGGCAAAATATACTATTACGCCCAGGATGAGTCCCGCGATAAAGCCGGTCAAAAGCGGCATCAGCACTTTTGCAGGGCCGCTTCCGGGGAAAAGGCTGCCATAATCCTTATAAACAAAATAGGCGCAGAAAAGAGCCGTCAGGCCGATAAGCGCCTTCATATACAGTGCAAAAGACGCTATAGCGAGCGCGATCGCGGGAATGCCGGTGATCAGGAGCCTTGCCAAAAGCGAGATCTCCTGGCCCTGTCCCTGGGCAAGGGTGCATACGAAATCACCCAGAACATATCCGAGAATGCCTCCGAGTACCGCAAGGCACAGACGGAAGATCTTGTATCCGTTGAAACATATGATGGCTCCGATAACGAGGCCTGCACCGATCAGGATCAGTTCTGTCAAAGTTCCAATATCTCCTTTACTTCATTAACGGTCAGCGCAGAACACAGCCTGACCTTAAGCTTTGCCGCTCCGCGCAGGCCCTTTACGTAAAAGGGCATTACGCTCCGGAATTCCCTTACCGCGATCTCTTCGTCACACCAGCGGCATCTTCCTTCAAGCTCGCGAAGCAGTGTTTCTTTTCTTTCTTGTTCGTCCGGAGTGATGATATCACCACTGCCGGCCAAATATGCGGCAACTTCGGAGAATATCCAGGGATTCCCGCGTGCGGCTCTTCCTATCATGACACCGTCCGCTCCGCACTCTTCCATGAGAGTCTTGGCGGAAGGTCCGTCCGTTACGTCTCCGTTCGCAAAAAACGGTATATCATAACCCATTACTGCCTCTCTCATCAAGGCAATGGCTTTTCTGTCACATTCCCCCGTATACATCTGGGGCCTCGTCCGTCCGTGAACGCAGAGCATGTCGCACCCCGCATCGGCCAGGGCTTTTGCAAAATCAGGCTTGCCTTTGTCTGACGCATCGTAACCCGTCCTTGTCTTGACGGTAACCGGAATATGCCTCGGGAGTCCCTCAAGCGCTTTTTTGCATGCTTTTACTATGGCAGCAGCGGTCTGAGGAGAATTCATGAGTGCCGAGCCTGCGCCTGTCTTGACCACCTTCGGAACCGGGCAGCCCATGTTTATGTCGATTATGTCCACTTTCGACAGGACCGGGTCTTCCATTATCTTTTCGATCGCGGCCGTAAAATCATCCGGCTCGGCTCCGAAAAGCTGGATTGCCGTAATGCCCTCGGTCTCAGGGTCGATCCTGAGGTACTGCATGCTCTTTTCGAGGCCGTTGTACCTGATGGAACGGGCGGAGACCAGTTCAGTAGGAGCGTATGCTGCGCCCATCTCCCTGCAGATCCCGCGGTACGCGATGTGGCTCACTCCCGCCATGGGCGAAAGCGCAACGATTCCCGGTAACTTTATCCCGCCGATGCTGACAGAATTCATTATTTCTCCTAAAAGCCCTGATTTTACTTGTATGATTTTATACCTTTTTTTGCTTGAAATAATTAGAAACAAAGAACAAAATAATACACGTGAATGAAAAAGAGGTATAGATATTATGGATGATTGTCTGGTTTATTTCTTTACGGGTTTTCTTGACAGCGGCAAGACTTCCTGCATCTGTTCATGGCTTACCAACGATAATTTCAAGAACCGCAAGTCTGTCGTCATCTGCACCGAAGAGGGCAGCGAGGAATTTGACGAAGAGCATTTGGGCGGCGTCAGGCCCGTGGTAATAAACTGCGAGACCGACGAGGTAACGAAGGAGATGACCTTCGACATCGAGAAGAAGTATTCTCCCTCCGTCGTATTCATCGAATGGAACGGAACCGTCTCCCCTGCTGAGTTTTTCGATAAGGTCGACGTGCCCGAGCGCTGGGCTCTGGCTGCAGCCGTAGTCGTCATCGACGCTTCAACATACAGCAATTCCCTCAAGAACATGACCACTTTCTTCGCCGATTATTACAAATACGGCGATACGGTCATCTTCAACCGCGTTGACCCCGACAATGACAATCTCCCCAAGATGAGAGGTTCCGTCAAGGCGGTCAACCCCGGCATGAGCATCAATTTCGTATCAAAAGACAACGAGATCGTCAGGATCGAAGACCATCTTCCCTACGACCTTAAGCAGAGTCCCTGCCACATCGCGGCAGACGATTTCGGACTCTTCTACACGGATTCCATGGACAACAGGTCCCGTTACGAGGGTAAAAAGATAAGCCTCATCGGAGAGGCAGTCCCGATCCCCGAATACCGCGGAAAGGCTTTCGCGCTCGAGCGCCAGGCTTATACCTGCTGTGCCGCCGACCTTCAGCCGATGGGCATTCTCTGCCTCTATCAGTTAAAGCCCGGCTTCCCCGCAGGCCAGTGGCTCAAGGTAACGGGAACCGTCAGATATTTTGAAGACAAGACCCCGGACGGACAGAAGATAGCCGTTCCCTGCCTCCAGGCAGAAGAATACGCACTCACTTCCAAGCCCGAAAACGACGTAATCTATTTCAATTAAGAAAGAGGCGATATTTATGACAAAGGTAGACATTTTCTCAGGATTCCTGGGAGCAGGCAAAACAACGCTCATCAAGAAGCTCATTGCTGACGGATACAACGGTGCCAAGCTAGTCCTCATCGAGAACGAATTCGGCCAGATCGGCATCGACGGCGGCTTTCTCAAGGAAGCAGGCATCGAGATCACGGAAATGAATTCCGGATGCATCTGCTGCAGCCTCGTAGGCGATTTCGGAACAGCGCTTCGGGAAGTAATCGAGAAGTTCTCACCTGACAGGATCCTCATCGAACCTTCAGGCGTAGGCAAGCTCTCCGACGTTGTAGCTGCCGTTAAGCGCGTTGATGGCACCGAGATCTGCGGAACGGTTACGGTGATCGACGCTTCCAAGTGCCGCATTTACCTCAAGAACTTCAAGGAGTTCTATGAGAACCAGATCAAGTACGCAGGAACCATCATCCTGAGCCGTACGGGCAATATTGCGCAGGATAAGCTCGACCAGGCCATCGAACTCATCCGCGCCATCAACGACCATTCACAGATCATCACCACGCCCTGGGATGAGCTCTCCGGAGTTCAGATCCTCAAGGCCATCGAGGAGCCTCTTACCGCTGCCGACATGGCTGCAGCTCTTCTCGAAGCCGAAAAGCATGAGCACGAGCATCACCACCATCATCACGATGAGGATTGCGATTGCGAAGAGTGCAAGGGACACCATCATCATGACCACGATGACGATGATGACGACGATGAAGATGAGCACGAGCATCATCACCACCATCACGACCATGATGAGGATGAGCACGATCATGAACACGAGCATGACCACGACCACGAACATCATCACCATGCTGACGAGGTCTTCGATTCCGTCGGATTTGAGACATCAAGACACTTCACACAGGATGAGATCAAAGCTGCCCTCGCCTCTCTTGACGAGAATGCCAAGTACGGCATGATCCTCCGTTCAAAGGGCATCGTTGCCGGCGAGAACGGCGAATGGATCCACTTTGACTACGTACCCGGAGAGTCCGACGTCCGCACCGGAGCAGCTGACGTTTCCGGCAAGATCGTCGTCATCGGTTCCGAGGTCAACAAGGATGCCGTAAAGGCTCTTTTCGGAATCTGACGGCACAAATGTGCAATATCAGGGGAATCTATTGAAACAGGGAAGTTAGGATGGCAAAAAAGGGACTTAGGATCATCGTCGTAGGCGCAGGCAAGGTTGGAGACACCCTTGTTAACCGCCTTGCCGATGAGGGACATAATCTGGTCATTATCGACAAGAACGAAGAGAGACTCACGCAGCTCGCGAATCTCTGCGACTGCATGTGCATAACCGGAAGCGGCGCAAGCCACGAGGTCCTCGTTGAAGCCGGCATCTCGGATTCGGATCTTTTTATTGCAGTTACCGAGTCCGATGAGCTCAATCTGCTTTGCTGCACTATCGCAAAGCAGTTCAATAAAAATCTTTCCACAATTGCGCGTGTAAGGAATCCCGAGTACATCAGCGAAGTTAATTACCTCCGCTCCAAGCTCGGCATCGAGATGATCATCAATCCGGAATACGAGGCTGCCGTTGAGGCTTCCCGTCTTCTCTTCCTCCCTGCCGCAATATCAGTCAACTCTTTTGCACACGGTCAGGCGGAACTTGTTAAGATACAGATCCCCGAAGGAAATATCCTTGACGGGAAGACGATCGCATACCTTGGACAGAACATCACCAATGACATCCTGATCACAGGTGTCGAGCGCGGCGCAGATTTCACGATCCCTAACGGCGGCTTTGAGCTCAAGTCGGGCGACATCATTTCCTATATCAGCACACGCAAGACAAACTTCAACTTCCTTAAGTCGATCGGATTCAACACAAGATCCGTAAAGAGTTCACTGATAGTAGGCGGAGGCACATGTGCCTACTATCTGTCAGATCTCCTTATCAAATCAGGCATTGACGTAACCATTATCGAAAAAGACCCGGAACGCTGCGAGACACTGTGCGATCTTCTCCCGAGAGCAACGATACTGAAAGGCGACGGAACAAATGAATCCCTCCTCGAAGAGGCAGGCATAAAGGAAGTCGATTCCGTCATCGCTCTCACGGGTCTTGATGAAGAAAACATCATGCTCGCTCTGCATACAAAGGCAGTTTCTAACGCCAAGGCCATTACCAAGATCAACAAGATCACATTCACCGAGGCTATCGAAAGCCTGAAGCTCGGAAGCGTCATCTACCCCAAGTACATTACCGCTGAAAGGATCATCTCGAGCGCAAGATCCAGACAGGCCAAGATCGGAAGCAATCTCGAAGTCATGTACAGTCTTTTCGGAGACAGGGCTGAGGCCTGCGAATTCAAGATCCGTGAGGCATCCAGGGTTACCGGCGTCATGCTCAAGGATCTTCAGCTTAAGCCCGGTCTGATCATTTCCTTCATCGGCCGCGACGGCAAGATCATCATTCCTACCGGTTCCGACCAGATCAACATCGGCGACAATGTCATGGTCGTAACCATGAACAAGGGATTCACAGAGATCTCCGACATACTGAGATGAAGATAAAACTGCAGATATACATCCTTGGCAAAGTCATGGCCATCGAGGGCATTCTCATGCTCTTGCCGGTTATTTGCGGCCTGATATACGGTGAACTCCGCAATTCCGTAATATATGCGCTTTTCGCCATCGGCTATATCGCGACAGGACTGCTCATCTCGCGGAAGAAGCCGGAGAAAATGACGATCTATCTCAAGGACGGATGCATTGCCACTGCCCTGAGCTGGATTGCGCTTTCCATTTTAGGTGCTCTTCCCTTTTTAGTGACCGGAGAGATCCCTTCTTTCACGGATGCCGTATTTGAGACCGTTTCCGGTTTTACGACGACCGGTGCGAGCATCCTTACAGATGTTGAAGCAATGTCACATATCTCGCTCATGTGGAGATCCCTGACCCATTGGATCGGAGGAATGGGAGTTCTCGTATTCCTTCTTGCAGTAGTGCCCATGGCAGGAGGTTCAAACATGAATCTGATGAAAGCGGAGAGCCCCGGGCCTTCAGTAGGCAAGTTCGTCCCGAAAGTCCGTACGACTGCCAAAGCTCTTTACATGATCTATCTGGCACTCACCATTTTAGAGATACTGGTGCTCTGCTTTTCGGGAATGCCCATCTTTGACAGTATCTGCACCGCGTTCGGCACGGCCGGCACGGGCGGTTTCGGAATAAGAAACGACAGCTTTATGTCTTATGCGCCTCATATTCAGTGGATTGTAGCTGTCTTCATGATCATGTTCGGGATCAATTTCAATTTTTATTATTTCCTTATTGCCAGGCAGCCGGGCAAAGCCCTCAAGCTCAGCGAAGTTAAGGTCTATCTTGCGATAATCCTGATCTCGACGATCACCATAACGCTCAACATCCTTAACATTACGGGCGGATCGGCAGAAGCAGCAAGACAGGCGTTCTTCCAGGTTGCAACGGTAATTACCACGACGGGATTTGCCACGGCGGATTTCGATAAGTGGCCGACTCTCTCAAAGCTGCTGCTCGTATGCCTTATGTTCTGCGGAGCATGCGCAGGTTCTACCGGCGGCGGTGTTAAAGTCTCACGTATGCAGATAAGAGCAAAGATGGTCGCAAGGGAGATCGGAAACTACATCAACCCCAGAGCCGTAAAAAAAGTTCAGATCGACGGCAAGGCCATCGATCCGGAATTAGAGCGTTCAGTTTCGGTATATTTCTTTGTATTCCTTCTGATCTTTACGGCTTCTACCATTATTGTAAGTTTTGAGGGACATGACCTCGTCACGACGTTCACTGCCGTAGCGGCAACGATCAACAACATAGGCCCGGGCCTTTCGCTCGTAGGTCCTACAAGCAATTACGCTTTCCTGAGCGGATTATCCAAATGGGTCCTGATATTCGACATGCTGGCAGGACGTCTGGAGCTGTTCCCTCTGATCATCTTCCTTACTCCGATGACCTACAAAGGGGCATTTAAGGGGCTGTTTGCTAAAAAGCCTAATTGATCAGAGCTCGTAAGGCTTGGGATCCGTCCTGGTATATCTGATTATCTCATCCATCCTGTCACGTTCAAGGAACGCAACGAGAGAGAACGCTTTTCCCGATTTTCCGGCACGCGCAGTACGGCCTATGCGGTGAAGATAGAGTTCGTTCTCCTTCGGGATGTCGTAATTGAATACCGCTTCTATGTCATCAACATCGATTCCCCTGGCGACAACGTCAGTAGCTACGAGAACGTCGAACTTGCATGCGCGGTAGGCATCCATTACGCGGTTTCTTGTACCCTGTCCGATGTCGCCGTGAAGGACCTTGGCAGAGAGTCCGTTTGCCGAAAGCCTGGCTCCGACCTTGGAAGTCTGGTCCTTCGTATTGCAGAAAACGATGACCTTTTTCAGGTCTTCTTTAGCCATTATCCTCATGATCGCGCTGAGTTTGTCTTTTTCGGGGCACTCGATAATATACTCGTCTATGTCGGGATGGTCCTCAGCCTTAGGCATGACATCGATCTCGGCGGCACCGTCCATGAATTCCCAGATGATATCCTGGATCTCCCTCGGCATGGTCGCGGAGAAGAGCGCTATCTGCTTGTCGCTCGGAGTGAGCGCCATTATGCGCCTGATATCACGGATGAATCCCATCTTGAGCATTTCATCAGCCTCATCGAGGACCAGCGTATATATCTGTGAAATGTCTACGAAATTCCTGCCGACCATGTCAAGAAGTCTTCCCGGTGTAGCAACGATGACCTGAGGCTTTTTCGCGAGCTTTTCCTTCTGGACGTTCATGCTCTGGCCGCCGATCAGAGAAGCAATACGGAATCCCTGTATGTTGCGGGCAAGCCCCTTGAGCTCTGAAGTGATCTGAAGGGCGAGCTCCCTCGTGGGGCTCATGATGAGAGCCTGGACGAACTTCGCATCCATATTCAGGTATTCGAGTATCGGTATGCCGAACGCGAAAGTCTTTCCCGTTCCTGTAGGTGCTTTGGCAATGACGCTCATATTGTCCATGAGGAGCGGGATCGCCTTCTGCTGGATTGTGGTCGGGCGCTTAACGCCCATCTTTTTCAGGGATGCCATTATTTCAGGCGAAAGGTCCAAATCCTCAAAAGTAAGCTCGTCTTCCATGATCCCTCTGAAAATTAAAATGTATATGTATTAGTTTTTATTACTGTAGAGTGCTCGAAAATATCAGAAAGAGGATCCTTCGAAGCGTCCTCTTCAAGACACTCGAGAAGGTACTCGGTTACCGCGATCTGTTCACGGGTCATATACCATCCTCTTCCGGAACCTGATATGTCAAACTCCTCATCACTTCCGCCGTCGGCAATGATGATCTTGAATCCGTCAGGAAGGGTTATCTCGATATTGACGGTCGTTACGGGTACTTCCGCAGTAACCGTAAAACCGTCATAACTCTTTCTTCCGAGTTCCTTTTCAGGAACGAATCTGATCTTCACGTCATTCTTGCATGTGATCTCATGGTATCTGTTTTCCGGATCTTCGCACTTAAGAAAATCATCATCGATCTTGTAATCATGAAGATCCATCATCCAAGCCGAAACATCGATCCAGTGTGTGCCGTGCCAGCCGGAATCAAGGCCGTTCACTTTATCATAATCATGAATGACTGCATTGGTGTTGACTTTGTTCTTAAGAATAACGTTTCTTATTGTGCTGGGGAAAGCGCCGTTCCCGTATTCTGTATATGTAGCGTATGTGGTCTGTTCTGTCTCCTGAGAAGGCTCTTGTGAGCTTTCTGTTGTTGATTCGGTGACCGTTTCCGATGGTGCCGGTGTCCCAGACGGAATCGTCACTTCAGGCTTCTTATGGCAGCCTGCTGTTAAAAGGATCGCGGCAGTTACCGCCGCAGCTGATATCCTGATCTTAAGATTCAATTTCCCGTTCCTCCGAACATATTAACAATTGAATTATACTGTATCTGTTGTCTTTTTATCGGTGATTTTGTAAGGAAATAAGTTTTTCGATAAATTGCTATAATTATTGAAAAGAGTTTATCCGGAGGTTGTGGAAAAATGGCTAATCGCGTATTTCTAATCGTTCTTGACAGTTTCGGCATAGGCGGGGCGCCTGATGCGGAGAGATTCAACGATGCAGGCAGCAATACGCTGGCGGCAGTTCTTTCTTATTCTGACAGGCCTTTTCCCAATCTTGAGAAAATGGGGCTGCTTTCGATCGACGGCGAAAACGATCCGCGCATAACCGGTTATCTGTCAAAGCAAACCTCTGTCTTCTCCCCCATAGGTTCTTATGCCCGCGTCCGCGAGCTTTCCGCCGGAAAGGATTCCACCATAGGTCACTGGGAAATCGCAGGCGTGATGTCAGGCAAGCCGCTTCCGACATATCCGGACGGATTCCCCGATGAAATATTGGACGCGCTTTCAAAGGCAACAGGCAGGGGGGTCCTCTGCAACAAGCCTTACAGCGGGACTGCGGTAATAGCCGACTACGGCGAAGAACACATGAAGACCGGAAAGCTCATAGTCTATACCTCTGCAGACAGCGTTCTGCAGATCGCAGCCCATGAGGACATAGTTCCCATCGCAGAGCTCTATGACATCTGCGGGAAGGCGAGAGCGATAATGAAAGGCGAACACGCTGTAGGGCGCGTCATCGCAAGGCCGTTCACCGGCACTCCCGGCAATTTTGAAAGAACTCCCAGACGTCACGATTATTCGCTTGAAGCACCTTCATCAACCATGCTCGACATCCTCAAGGATTCCGGCCTTGACGTGATCTCAGTCGGAAAGATCTACGATCTTTTCGCAGGAAGAGGCATAACTGAATCCAACCCCACTTCAGGAAACACCGAAGGCATCGCAAAGCTTGCCTCCATGATCAAGCGCGAATTCAAGGGCCTTTGTTTCGTTAATCTCGTTGATTTCGACATGAAATACGGCCACCGCAATGATATCAAGGGTTACTGCAAAGCGCTTCACGAGTTTGACGATGCGCTTGGCGGCATAATAGACAGCCTGAAGGATGACGATCTTCTCATCATAACGGCTGACCACGGCTGTGATCCGTCAACTGAATCGACTGACCACTCCCGCGAATGCGTCCCGCTCCTGATATACGGCGAAGGCTACAGCGTTCCTCATAACATGGGCGAACTCGCAGGTTTCGGAAACATCGCAAACATTGTGCTCACCGCCCTCTTAGGCAGAGAATACGAAAGGCCTTTTGCCCCTCCGGCAGCATCCAATGTTCCTTCTGAAACCAACATTATGAGTTATGTCGACCTGACCAATCTCAAGACGACAGCTACGACAGAAGACATCAAGGCACTGATAGCGAAGGCCGTTTCACAGGGCTGCGCATCAGTATGCATCCCTCCCTGCTTTGTAAAAGACGCCGTTGCCGCTTCACAAGGACGCATAGCGGTATGCACGGTTATCGGTTTCCCAAACGGATATTCAACCACAGGCTCCAAGATCTATGAGGCCGCCGAGGCCTGTGACAGCGGGGCTTCCGAGATCGACATGGTCATAAACATCAATTTCGTCAAGTCCGGACGATTCGATGAGGTCTCTGAAGAGATAAAACTGATAGCTGACACGGTCCACAAGAAAGGCGCGGTCCTTAAGGTGATCATTGAGACTTGCTGCCTTGAAGAAAACGAGAAGAAAATTCTTTGCAGGATCGTCACGGATGCCGGTGCAGATTTCATCAAAACATCAACCGGTTTCGGCACGGCAGGTGCCACCGTAGAAGACGTTGCCCTGATGAATGCAAATACCGGTGCGGAAGTAAAGGTCAAAGCCGCCGGCGGTATCCGTTCCGAAGAGGCAGCCCGTGAAATGATAAAAGCGGGCGCATCCAGAATAGGCGCATCCCGCTTATAAGTTCATATTATTATTCCTGCTTCAGACTGAAACCTGGTTCTTGCCTTCGCGCTTGGACTTGTTAAGCTTGCGCTCTGCCCTTGAAAGGATATCGGTGATGTCCGGATCGCTCTTGTTGAAAGCGGCAACGCCGGCGGAACCCGAAATACTGACTCTCTTGTTCTCGATAACGAAAGGCTCGCCCGAGATCTGGCGGATTAAATTCTTTGCAACAGCCATAGCCGAAAGCTTATCGGTATCGGGAAGGACAACCGCGAACTCGTCTCCTCCCGTCCTGAAGCATGTGTCCGCTTTCCTTGTGTTGGTAAGAAGGATGTCGGCAACATAGCGCAGGAGAAGGTCTCCGTTCTGCTGTCCGTTCTGATCGTTGAAGAACTTCATGTCATCAAGGTCCAGTACGATGATCGAAAATGTGGAGTTATCCTCACGCTCTACGTACATGCTCGCGTACTTTTCGAGCTCCTCGTAGAGATATCTGCGGTTGTAAAGTCCGCTCAGGTCATCGACTCTGGTGAGCAGTTCCATCTTGGAATAAGAGATCTGAAGTTCCTTCTCAAGATTCTTCTGTTCGGTAACGTCCTTGCTCGAACCCCACGTGCCGATGATCTTTCCCTCATCATCGTAGAGAGGATATTTCGAGCACATGTAATACTTTATGTTATCGTCATCTAAGACCAGTTCCTCGATCATGTTGATAATGGGGACTCCCGTCTGCATGATCGTAAGTTCCGTCTCTCTTGCTGACTGGGCAAAATCCTTGGGGAAATAGTCGAAATCAGTCTTTCCGAAAACCTCTTCAGGAGATCTCGCGCCAAGCTGCTGGATGTGGCCTAAGCTGTTCCAAACGAATCTGGAATCCTTATCCTTGAAATAGACCGTATCCGTAGAATACTTGCGGATAGTATCTATAACGATCTTGTCGATCTTCTCTCTCGTTGCGGGATCATTGAAGTCCATCATCTGTTCTCCTGACTTTCAGTCTGCTCGAAAAGTATCAGAGCGGCTGGCTCTCTCCTTCTTCGACGGTGATTCCTTCCTTCTTGAGTGCATCGTAATAAACATCAGCGGGGAACGCAGCGGGAGTAAACACACCGGGCTTGGACCACTTATCAAGGCACATGAGCTTGACGCCCGCGATTATGGCGGAACCGTCAAGATACTCGAGTGCGGAAACACCGTATTTATCACGTATCTGGTCGTTGTCGGCTGTGATCTTGTAAAGTCTTGTCAGCACCTTGCCGTTCTTCTGGCCGGTGACATAGATCTCATAGCTTGCTTCGCCGGTATAAACAATGTCTTTGGCTTCAACGGGTGTAACGGTCTCCGCCATCCTCTTGGGCAGGATCTCAGCGACAAGATCGATCGGCTTGACATTGACGTTTCCGACCCTGACAGGCTTATCGGAGAGCAGCCCCAAAGATCTGAGCATCTCTATCTTCTCCGTGGGGACCTTTCGGCCTTCGCGTCTGACGACAGGCTCTAAATAACCGACGTCCTTGATCTCAGGGATCTCCTTAAGGAAATCCGTGATAACGGGATTGGATGTCATGTAGACAAGCTTGCCGCCGGAAGACTTGCCGCTTCTGGAGAACTCTTCAGTCTGCGTAGCTTTACCTTCTTTGATATAGATGACCGGCTGTGCGGCACTGACGCCGTTGCCTGCATTGGGATTCTTAATGTCTTCGGAATAGAGAACGTCAACACGTTCGTTCACATCGGTCTCTTCCTTCTTCTCGCCCTTACCCTGTGTCTCACCGGGAATGACGCAGAAGTCAACGGATTTAACCTCAAAGAAATCATGTTCGGCTGCGCTTCTGACAATGGTCGTGATAACGCCGGGATTGAGGCCGCAGCCGCAAACCGCCGTCTTCTTAGCGTGCTGGAATGATCCGAACTTCTTGAACTGCTCCGAAAGCAGAGACGTGGACATCGGCATGAGGGGGACACCGCAAAGACGTCCGTCTATATAGTCTGCACCAACCTCGGCAGCCATATCCATGGCAGCCTGCGTGTGCTCGGCGGGCATCAGATTGACGATGAGCTCCGGCGCGATGATCTTTACCATCATCTTCCAGCTTTCGGGATTGCTTAAGTTGATCGCTGATGTCGTGACACGGAATCCGCGTCTGAACGCGAGATCCTTGAGGTCATCACAGTCCTCCCTGTTCTCGGATGCCAGTGCGATTCCCGAAGCGAGCGAACGGTCAGCGCAGAGCGCCAAAACAAGGCGTTTTGTTATCTCGTTACAACCAAGTATCAATATGCGTTTCATATGAAGTGCCGCCTTTAATAGATCATCTTTACCTAAGTATCTATTCTACATTAAAAGAAATATAAACGGCAACTGAAAATGACCATCCTGACCTTAAAATTCGGCATAAAAATGCATAACGCAAGGGCTCTTTTACAGATGCTTTTTGAGATAATTGCGAATTTACCGCACGCGAATTGCAAGGATAATATACTTCTGTTCACTTTTTTACAAAAGGAGTTATTGTTATGAAAACTTTTACTCGCAAACTGATGTCCGTTATCATTGCGGCTTCATTCTGCTTCGGTCTCGCTTCATGCTCAAAGACACCCGCAGCTTCTTCTGTTGCTTCTGAAACAACAACAGCTGCTGAGTCAAAGGCTTCAGAGTCTGAAACATCTGCTGCTGAATCCAAGGCAGAGATCAAGACTGTTACTGCAGGCAAGCTCACAATGGCTACAAACGCTACTTTCCCTCCGTATGAGTTCCACGAAGGTGAGAAGATCGTAGGCATCGACGCTGAGATCGCTAAGGCTGTTGCTGACAAGCTCGGTCTTGAGCTCGTTATCGAGGACGTTGAATTCGATTCCATCATCGCAGGCGTTCAGTCAGGCAAGTACGATATCGGCTGCGCAGGCATGACTGTTACTGAAGACAGACTTAAGTCCGTTAACTTCTCTACTTCCTATGCTACAGGCATCCAGTCCATCATCGTTAAGGAAGGTTCCCCGATCAAGACCATCGACGATCTCGTAAAGGGCAAGTACAAGGTTGGCGTTCAGTCCGGCACAACAGGCGACATCTACATGTCTGATGCCGAGAACGGCGGTGTAGGCGAAGACAGGATCGATCGTTTCAAGAACGGCAACGATGCTGTCATTGCTCTTCTCGCAGGCAAGATCGACGCCATCTGCATCGACAACGAGCCCGCTAAGGCATATGTTGCAGCAAACAAGGGTCTTTCCATCCTTGAGACGCCTTTCAAGGAAGAGAAGTACGCTATCGCTATCAGCAAGGACAACGAGGCTCTCCTCACAGCCATCAACAGCGCTCTCGACGAGCTCACTAAGGATGGCACCATCGCTAAGATCATCGAGAAGTACATTCCTACAAAATAAGTCTTAGCAAGATCAAACTGATCACAAGCCGCGGAAATAGGTCTTTATTTCCGCGGTTTTCTTATTTACAATAGAAGAACTTGTTTTTGCGGGGGAACTGTTCAGATGATCTCAATATTGTCTAATGTTTATGCAGGTGTTATCGCCCTTGCGGGTGAGGCAGCTGAGCAGTCCTCATCCGGCTGGTTCGGCGACCTGTGGAATAAACTCCGTGATGATTTCATAAACAATTTCATTGCGAAGGACAGATACCAGTACCTGTTAAAGGGTCTCGGCGTTACCTTTGAAGTCACCTTTTTCGCTGCACTTCTCGGTATCCTGCTCGGAATAATCGTTGCTCTCATCAGGTCTTCACACGACAAACTGGCTGATGAACTCCGTCCCGGTTTCTTTAAAGTTCTGCTCGCGGTCTTTAATGCACTGTCAAACCTGTATCTTACGGTCGTCCGTGGAACGCCTGTCGTTGTTCAGCTCATGATCGCTTATTTCATTATCTTTGCGACATCCAACAACAAGGTCCTCGTTGCGATCCTCGCTTTCGGAATCAACTCCGGCGCATATGTTGCCGAGATCATCCGAAGCGGCATCATGAGCATCGACATCGGTCAGTTCGAGGCAGGAAGATCTCTGGGTTTCGGATATATCCGCACCATGATCTATATCATCATCCCGCAGGCAATTAAGAACGTTCTCCCCGCCCTCGCAAATGAATTCATCGTTCTCATCAAAGAGACTTCAGTATCCGGTTACGTTGGTCTCCAGGATCTGACCAAGGGCGGAGACATCATAAGATCAAGAACTTATTCCGCGTTCATGCCGCTCATCGCGGTCGCGGCCATATACCTTGTCATCGTCATCTTCTTCTCGAAGCTCGTGACGCTGCTCGAAAGGAGGCTGAGAAACAGTGATCGCTGAAAAGGGAGATGTGATCATCTCGGTAAAAGATCTGAAAAAGTACTACAACGGCGAAGCGATAAAGGCTCTCGACGGCATTACGACCGACATCAAAAAAGGCGAGGTCGTAGTTGTCATAGGTCCTTCCGGTTCAGGAAAATCAACCTTCCTGCGTTCGCTCAACCTGCTTGAACGTCCTACTTCCGGAACAATCACGTTCAACGGAACTGACATAACGTCAAAAGAAACGGATATCAATAAACTCAGGCAGAAGATGGGAATGGTGTTCCAGCATTTCAATCTCTTCCCTCACCTGACGATCATGAAGAACATGACCTTAGGACCCATAAAGCTCCGCGGAATGTCCAAGGTCGAAGCAGAAAAAAGAGCTAAGCTCCTTCTTGGCAGAGTAGGTCTGCAGGACAGGGCCGATGCATATCCGTCACAGCTATCAGGCGGTCAGAAGCAGAGGATCGCCATCGTCAGAGCATTGGCAATGGAGCCTGACGTAATGCTCTTCGACGAGCCTACGAGCGCTCTTGACCCCGAGATGGTCGGAGAAGTTCTGGAAGTTATGAAGCAGCTTGCCAAATCCGGCATGACCATGGTCTGTGTAACACACGAAATGGGTTTTGCCCGTGAAGTCGGTACGCGTGTTATTTTTATGGATTGTGGTAAAATAATCGAGGAAAACACACCGGAACAGATTTTCACCAATCCTCAGAATGAAAGATTGGTCTCGTTCCTTAAAAAGGTGTTGTAATAAAGGAGGAAAAGATTATGTTTTGTGAAAATTGCGGATCACAGATAGCTGACGGCAGCGCGATCTGCCCTAATTGCGGAGCAGCAGTAAATGCGTCAGGTGCAGCAGCAGCACAGCCTGTTCAGCCCGCTCAGCCTGTCCAGCCCGTATACCAGCAGCCTGTATATCAGCAGCCTGCTTACCAGCAGCCCATCTATCAGCAGCCCGCAGCAGGCGGCAGCAAGGCGCTTGCTATCACCTCGCTCATTCTCGGTATCTGCGGTCTCGTATTCTGCTGGATCCCTGTATTCGGCATGCTCCTTGCTATCGCCGGTTTGATCCTCGGTATTCTTTCATTTAAGAACCCCAACGGCAAGGGTATGGCTATCACAGGTTTCATTCTTTCGATCGTCGGATGCGTATTCGGTCTGATCTATACGATCGCTATCTTCGGTTCAGGCAGCGCTTTCACAAGATCTTACAGCTCAGTAAGCCGCTCTCTCAGCCGCTCCATCAGCCGCAGCCGCAGCATGAGCATCTCAAGGAGCAGAAGCCTCAGCCGTTCAAGAGCAAGAAACGATATTATCGGTTCTGCTGATTCCGCTCTTACAGTTGGCGGTTATGTAGTTACTTTTGAGAAGTAATCTCTAATTAACGATTTCCCGGACGTCCTGCAGATGAGTTATTCTCTGCGGGACGTCTTTTTTTGTTTCCTCTGCCCTGTCCGATACCCTCAGGGATTGGATTCTTGTAGAGGACTATGTACTTATCATGGTGAAGCGCATTCCTGATGTCGTCTTTGAGTTCGAAATATTCATCGATCTCCTTTTCAAGAACATCAGGCTTAAACTTGCGTCTCTTGAGCTTGCCGAATCTCAGGTAGTTATACTCTTTCCAGATCAGCATCACCAGTATTTC
Source organism: Clostridiales bacterium (assembly GCA_017478485.1). Classification (GTDB taxonomy): domain Bacteria; phylum Bacillota; class Clostridia; order Saccharofermentanales; family Saccharofermentanaceae; genus Saccharofermentans. The sequence continues at coordinate 119,486 of JAFVDI010000028.1, forward strand.
GATCAGGATGGCTATGAACAGGATAAAGAAGAAGTGTTCTGTCTGGTGTATCGTAGAGCTGTTATAGATCCAGAATTCCCTTATGGGTCTTCCTGTCAGATCACAAAAGATCCCGTACATCATAAAGACCCAGTAGACTATCATGTATAACCATGCAACGGCCGTCAGGATGAACTCGATCACCTGCTTTATCTTCTTCTGTTTTGTATGATCCTCAATGTGTTCCGATGAATTGGAATCAACGATCGGACTTTCAAGAGTTCCGTCTATCAGAGGCGATGACAGGTCTGCATTCTCCGGATTTGCCGAGAAAGCCTGTACCAGTCTGCTGATCCTGATGTCGTCATACGACACGAAAGTTTTTTCCTCAGCGGCTTCCTCCATTTCGAAATCAGGTTCCTGATTCGTGGTGTTCGATGCGGTAATTCCGCGGTCAGGCGATTGCCACGTTGCAAGCTTCTTCTTTGGAAGCAAAGCTTTTACAAGAGATGTCAGCGTGATAAAGACGTTTATGTACCAGTAAACGACCGGATACCAGACGACCGACCAGGTGTTTTTCACGATGTTCTTGTCATAGTGCGATTCAAGCCAGATTGCCACTGCAAACTGGAACAGACAGACAAAAGACAGGAATTGGCTTTTCCACAGGTATTCCGTAAAGACCTGCTTGCCCATGATCTCCATGATGATAAGAATCAGGGTAAGGATCAGCCAGCATACTGACCAGAAGAAAGAACATATCTGTTCGAGATAGATCGGGAACATTCTGCGGCTTCTCCAGTGCGTGAAGATATCCCAGTGCCTGAAGATAACCTCAAGTCCGCCGCCTGCCCAGCGCTTTCTCTGTCTCCAGAGACCTTTGACCGTTTCAGGGACCAGCATCCAGCACAAAGCCCTGGGCTCGTATCTGACGTCCCAGAAATTCTTTTCGAGTTTCCATGTGACCGCGATGTCTTCCGTCATCATGTCCCTGTCCCAGAATCCGCACTCGAGCAGTGCCTTTTTGCGGTAAGCAACGCATACGCCTGATACCGTCATGACTTTTCCCAAAACCCTCTGGGTTCTCTTGATAAGCGAAATGATGCTCGCGTATTCGCAAAGCTGGAGCTTTCCTAACAAAGAACCGCGGTTGCGGACACGGGGATTGCCTGTAACTGCGCCTACGCGCTCGCCGTTATTCTCATTAACGAAATGGGATACCAGATATCTGAGGGCATTCTTATCAAGGTATGAGTCCGCATCTACGCCGACAAGGATCTCGCCTTTTGAGGCAATGAGTCCCAGATACAGAGCGTTTGCTTTTCCGCAATTGGGTTTGAGATCGATAACGCGGACCCTGCTGTACATCCGGGCGATCTTGCGCAAGACTTCACCGGTATCGTCAGTACTGCCGTCATTAATGAGTATGATCTCATAATTCGGATAATTGAGCTCATTCATCTCTTTGACAACGTTGTAGAGGATGTCGCTCTCGTTATGGGCAGGCATCAGGATGGAGACAAAAGGCGTCTCCTTAAGAGGGAGTGCCCCCTTTCGTTCGTTCGATCTGTAAAAGATGATGGATCCTATCACCCACATTAAGGCCATGAGCGCAGGATACCAGTAAACGAACTGGACAATTCCCTTAAAACACAGTGATACTAAAAATTGCAAGAATGTACTAGCCATAATTCAATTGTAATTTCTACCCGCTGATCTTGTTTTAATCAACGATTTAGACACTGAAAACAATCAATGAAAAACTTTAACTGAAATCGTAAATTGAGATCATGAAAAACTAACCGTTTTTCTTCAGCGTCTCGTCGTAAGAGTAGTTCCTTTCTAGAAAATCTTCACCCTTAATACTTTCAGACTTCGACAGACCCGGATAATCAAGCTGTCTCATGACTTCATAAACAGCGACTGCACAGGCATTCGAGAGGTTGAGACATCTGCATTCAGGTGCCATCGGGATCCTGAAGCATCTGTCCATGTTCGCACGAAGAATGTCACCCGGGATCCCCGTGCTCTCTTTGCCGAAAACAAGAAATATCTTTCCAGTCTCTCCTGCTGACTTGAAATCTATTTCGGAAGGCGGAACCTTTCCATATCTTGTCATAAAGAAATATTCGCCGTCATTGGCGGCAGCAAAACTCTTCCAGTCATCATAGAGCTTATAGTCAGCCCAAGTGATGTGATTGGTGGTAGCTCTCCTGAACTTCGGATCCTCAATGTCAAAGCCGAGCGGCTTGATGATGTGCAGACCGCATCCGGCTGCAACACAAGTCCTCATGATATTTCCGGTGTTCTGGGGGATCTCAGGCTCGAAAAGTACTATGTTCACCTTTTCATTTCCTTCAGAAGTCCCGATATCGACCTTATCAATCACTTCAAACACTCTCCCGCTTCAAAAGCGTCCGCATAACACTCCGAATGACCACCCTATATCCAAAATAAGATTTTATAGAAGGCGAAATTAAAAATATATCGTCAATTTCAAACAATAAATGTCTGCCGGAATGTTCTGCAGTAGGCATTTTTACTTGCTTTCGTACATATTTGCTCATCATTTGACACTTCTTGCTCTATGGTTGACAATAGAAGGCAGATAAAGGCGGCTAAAATCAAATTTACCCAAAAATGGCAAATGTGATCGAAACAACCTATGGCAGGATCTCCGGCATCACCAAAAACGGATGCCTTGAATTTCTCGGGATCCCGTATGCCAAAGCGCCTGTCGGCGATCTGGCTTTCCGCCGTCCCGAAGATCCCGATCCGTGGGATGACATTAAGATCACGGACAAAGGCGGCCGCAATTCCGTTCAGGGCTTCAGTTCCCGTCACTACATAAGCTATAACGGACAGGATTGTCTCTACATGAATATCTGCATTCCGGAAAATGCGGGAACGGATCTTCCCGTACTTGTCTGGATACACGGCGGTTCATATGCAACCGGCGGGACGGGCCGGATCAACGAAAGAACCGAAGACATGGTCTATGACCTGACCCGCTTTGCCAGGGAAACCGGCTGCATCCTTGTCGATTTCAATTACAGACTCAACCTGTACGGGTTTATGAACCTCAACTGCTTCAGCAGCAGATTCGATATAAACTGCGGGCTTTTCGACCAGATCAAGGCACTTGAATTCGTACAGAAGAACATTTCATCATTCGGCGGAGACCCCTCTAACGTTACGCTTTTCGGCCAGTCATCCGGAGCTGCGTGTATCCTGGCGCTCATGACGATGCCCGAGGCTGAGCCTCTTTTCGCCAAGGCCATCGTGCAGTCAGCCTGCGTTGACTCTTTCTGGACTCCCGAACAGAGCCGGAAACTGGCAAAGACTTATCTGAGAATGCTCGGATACAGCTATAAAGCGCCCGAAAAGATCCTGTCCGCCGATCCCAAAGCCGTTTATAAGGCCAACAGGGACCTTAAGATCAAAGTCAGAGCCAAGGGTGAAGTGACCTGCGTATTCTCACCGGTTATCGACGGCAAAACGCTCAGGGATTATCCGAGAAAAACCGTCACAGGATGCAGAAAACCGCTCCTTATCGGAACGGTCATGCGTGAAGCTGATCTTTTTACCCAGGGACTTCCCTCGATCATAATCCCCTATACCCCCAGGCTCTTCAAACTGGAAGTACGTTGGGGAAAGAACTTAAGACGCCGTGTTTCTGATGACCTCACCTATAAGGTTTACAAAAAACCTGTTTTGGATATCGCCTCGGAATACAGCGGCGACGTATGGATCTACGATTACCAGTTCAGGAAATGCAGGCATGCCGACGAAGTTCCGGTGCTCTTCGGATCGAAAACCGAACCCGGCAGGGACTCTAATTCGCCTGCCGACACCTCACTCGAACCTGATGAGGATGCTCTGGGAGTAACGATGCGCAGTGTTTGGGGCCGGTTTGCCAAAAGCGGCAGCCCGGGATGGGAAATGTACAAGGATTCCCGCGATATTCACATTTTTAAGTAAGTGAAACTCTGACGTCTGTCAGAACATCATTGCCGAAAGAGACTCCCTGCAGGCAATGATGACGATTACCGTCACAATGACGAGAAGGATGTTTACGGCAAAGCCCATCCAGTCGTACTTGATGGAAGCAAGAAGGCAGATACCGCCCATAAGCGCAAAGAAATCGATGGTAACAACGATATTCTTGATAAAGCAGTCCTGAATATACTCTTCTTTCCTGATCTCCTCGGCATTTCTTGAAGGCGCAAGGAGCTCATTGATCTTGTCGGTTTCTTCAAAAGCCTCGAGAGGGAGATTTCCGGAGTATTCTTTAGTTTCATCGCCATAGAACTCGACTCCGCTGTCAGCAAGACGTCTGACCCTGACTTTATCTCCTGTCTTGAGCTGTATCGTTTTGTTCTCTTCTGTCTGTGACTTCAGGGCAACATCCTGCTTAAGAGTCAGATTCAATCCGTTTGTAATGGTAATTGATGCGTTGTTGAAATTGCTCTCGGCTTTTTTCTGCGGCGGAAACCAGCAGAGCAGGAAGACACAAACTGTCTCCAGAAAAACCACTAAAAGCAATATATTTCTTCTCATTAGATAAATATCCCCTTAATTATTTCGCCTGAGCGCATACGCTCACAATTATATACTCTTTTTCAAAAAATATAAGATTAAATAAATTTTTGATCCAAAGTTGTAATTATCCGGCAGATAATCACTTCTTTTTCCATTCTTTCTCGATATCCGTGTTGTTGGTCTCGAGAAGAAGCTTCGTTCCTTCGACCGTATATTTGATATCGCCGTTCAGCGTGCGGATGACCTGTGAACCGTCGAACTTGTGCTCGATCGTATAAACGGTGGGAACTCCCTGGTCCGTCATGGTATTGTCTGCCCTGAAGGCCATGGTCTTAGCCTTCTTTTTTTTCTTGTCCTTCTTGTCATTTCCGGTGACCCAGGTTCCGATAAGTGCCGGATCCGTTGCCCTGACTCTTAAGCAGTCGATGCTCGGAACCTGACTGTTTACCACCAGCCCCGAAGAAAAAGTAAAAGTCTTGTTCGAGGAATTCTCCCCGCTGTAGTAGCTGATGGTATATTCAGCTCCGCCTTCAGGTGTGATCTTTATAGTCTTCTTAACCGTATCGGGATCAGCATACCTGAAGTTCTGAGTCTTTCCGTCACAGGACTGTGACCCCGTACCGTCGTCATTGAATACAAGCGTATAGTATGCCTTGTTCTTGCCGACGTTGATAATACCCATCCATTTACCGACAAAGGGTCCCCTGAGCGCAATGGGATCCAATGTGGTTTCCGTGGTGGTCTCGGTCGTGACGGATGTCGTTGATACCGTACTCTCCTGCCAGGTCGTATGCACCGTGGAGGGCATGGTCTCAACAGGCTTTGGACTGCATCCCGACACAACGCACAGGATCATTGCCGCAAATAAAACGGCTGATGTAACTTTCTTTCCTTTGAGCATGCGACTATTATACCGCAAATTATGGATCAGGCTGACGTGATCCTGTTGCTTCCCTTCGGATTCATATATCTGTCTCCGATAACCCCGTTGAGGTTTATCTTAACAAAGTCGGTCAGAAGCTGGAAATCAAGCCTTCCGTCAAACCTGACCTGCTTGCATTTCTTAAACATGTTGTATCCGTTGTTAGCGTTTCTGATCACGCCCAGATACGATGTTACCTTATATGTCTTCTTGGGATCTATGGCAACACCTGCTATCTTGACATTGCTGACGCGGCGCTTGCCTTTGATCTCATCGAGTGCTCCGCTCTTTTTCTTGCAGGGTGTCTTGGTCTTGGTGTTGACCTTGAAAGTCACACCAGAAACCTGAAGGAATGCCGAATTGGCTTTCGGGTATTTTCTGACACTCCATTCCAGTGCATCCAGGATCTGCTGTCCGGTCGCATTTACCGTGATCATCCTCTTGGACGAGGGAAGGACATTATAAAGATCCTTCATGGAGACATCGCCTTGGGGAAGCGTTGCCTTGATCTTATCCGAAGGGATGAGTGCGACATCAGCACCGGTCGTTATCCTCATCGCATCAGCGACAAAATCTCCGAGATTGGTTTCGGCCCTGGTAATGATGCTGGGCGGAGTTTGCCCTTCGGGAACTGCAACATCCGGGTTGCTTATAAAAAGCGGATTATTGTTGGTTCCGATCTTTCCGGTGTAGATATTCTTGAACTCAGCCAAAGCCTTATCAACTTCTTCGGTCATCTCATTCTTAAATCCGAATAGTTCTGAAGGAGTAACCGAACTGGTGGTCCAGCTGAAGATGTTCATCTTTATCGAGCCGTTTTCGCCTGAAATGCGGAGATAACCGATACGGCTGAGCTTGCTGCCCATTGCGATCCTGGTTATCATCTTGCCTTCGGCATTGCGAAGATCCAGTTTTTTTGCATCATGGCTGTGTCCGTCGAAGACACCGTCGATACCTTTTGTAGCGGCAACAAGTGCGTCTATATTGTCCCAGGCATCGTACTTTTTGGCTTTTCCGAAATGGGAAAGAAGGAAAACATAATCAGCTCCGGCAGCACGGGCCTGATCAGTATATGCCTGAATGGCTGCAAATAACTTCTTGTTCTTGCTTCCGCCCCTCATGCTGTAAACAACTTTTCCGTTGCCGTTCTTGAAAAGCGAGGTAGATGAATAATATCCTATTGTCCTGGGCGTTGTAACTCCGATAAACGCTATCTTCTTGCCTGCGGCTTCCTTGATTATGTATGGCTTAAAGACAAGCTTGCCGTTTTTCAGGACATTGCAGGAAACATAAGGATAATCAGCCATTTTCGTCAGCTCGATAAACCTGTCGGCACCATAGTTGAAATCATGATTTCCCGGAGTGGCCACATCGTAGCCCATCTTGTTCATCAGTTCGATGACCTGCTGTCCCCTGGTAACCGTACCGAACATCTCACCATGGCCTTCGACCTCATCGCCGTCATCTACGAGGATTACCTCGCAGCCTTCTTTAAGAAATTTCTCACGAATGCGGTAAAGGCTCGTATAACCGAAATTTTTCTGCGGACTGCAGTGAACATCGCTGGTCGCTAGGATGACAATGTCCTTGTTCTTTTTCTGCGGTTCTTCCTCATTTTCGTGTGCTGCAAGGAGTTCGGGCTGTACAGAAGACTCGTCGTTTTCTGATATTGCTAAAGCTGCAGATTCCGATGATGCAGCTGTCTCCGGCAGTTTCGAAGGTATGTCCTGCTGCTTTTCCCTGCCGGAACAGGCAGTAAATGCCAGCGCGGCAAGGAGCATGAATGATGTTATCAGTTTCAGTGTCTTCTTCACTTAAGCCTCCATATGGCGGTATCAGTATTTCTCGATATAGAGCAGACCGAACGTTCCGGGACCGCAGTTAACCGAAACGGCAGGTGAAGCCTGCTTGAAATATATCTCATCGAAATGCATGTGCTTTTCGATCTGTTCGCGGATCCAGTCAAGATCGTGCTTGCTTATGCCTACATAGGTAACGAAAAGAATGCTCGTGTCTATACTGGCAGCCTTTGACATAACGGAGTTGATATATGCCTTCCAGGCAGTTTCCCTGGTTCAAAAACATGTCATGCCGACACCCATTTTACCATTTCTTAATACAAGTAGTGGACGTCCCATCAAAGACTTCACCAAATTTGCCATACCATTGCCTACCTGACCGGCACGGGCAAGGAAATCGGGGTCGATCATCATAAGGCATCCTTTCTTCTCGGAGCACATCTTTGCCAGTTCAACGGCAGCCTCGCTCTTGTTGAGGAAGCCGGTAAGTTTATCGAGAGTAGCCTCGCTCTTGAGTTCATGCATCTCCTGTGAATTCGACATGATGTTATCGATCCTTCGAAGAAGGACATCCGGATTGAAGGGCTTTCTGATAAAGTCTGATACACCTGCCTCAAAGCCTCTCGTTTCGGTATCAACATTCTCATCGGCTGTCAGGAAGATTACCGGGGTCTTCATCAGGCAATAGATTTGATATTCTTCACTTCCAGGGTCTTGTTTTATCGAGCCATCCGTTTGCTTTCCAGTATTTGAAATCAGTATATTCCGGATTGTCTTTTCCGAGGCCCGTCTGAAGCATCCTGACGGCAAAGAACTTCATCTTCACGATAATGCCTGTATTGGCAGGTCTTGAGTAATCTATCGCTTTCATCTTCCGTGCAAGCGAAATAAGTTTGGATGTCATTTCATTGCGCTTCTTATCCGGGATCTTGTTCCAGTCTATCTCGCTCATCAGTTTGAAGCTGCGTCTCTTTATGCAGCTGACGCCCCACCAGGACAGGCTGTCCGCGATATCTTTGGCTGTTGACTTTCCGCCTGCACCGAGACACTGGGTGATGATGACCGCACGCTTGCCGAACATCTCTTTCGCGGGGCGGTGAGGCATCCATCTGTATCCGAAATGGTCGAGCATCGCTTTCATCGCACCTGTCGTGTGGAAAACATAGGCAGGCGATGTGAAGACCAGAAGATCTGCTTCCAGCATTGCCTTCTCGATCTTTCTGACACATTCCGCATCCTTGCAAAGATCCTGGTTGTCCCGAAAACACTGTGTGCAGCCTGTGCAGAATCCCGGACCGTCCTTGGGAAGATAGAACTCCGTTATCTCCGCTTCATTCCTGAACGGCTCTAAGAATGCTTCCTTGAGATTATATGTAACGCCTTTTTTCTGAGTTCCGTTAATTACCGTGATCTTCATTTTTCATCCCTCCCGTAAAGCCTGTCAAACTGTCTGATGTGTTCATCGAGCTTTTTCAGCATCTCTTCTTCCCTTTCCGGCTCCCTGTCGCAGATCGTCAGCAGATAGTAGATCGGAGCATAGAAATGAAGCGTCATGATCTCCACATTGTCCGTCTTAAGAAATCCTGCAGCTGTCAGGAAGCCAAACAGCATCCCCTGATAAGAGAGCGGGTCATCCACATAAAGCTTTGAATAGGCCTTTGCGAGTTCTTTGTCATGAAACTGCTCTATCGTAAGCATCTTGCGGAACTTCCTGTTGTAATCGTCATGAAGGTAATACAGGAAGAATTCCCTTCCGAGTTTCAAAAGCCTGTCCTCGGACAGATTTTCATAGATCCCCGCATCCTGTGCCGCATCTGTTCCGTTGATCTGCATGGCTTTCGCCTGCTCGGCAAACCGTCTGTTCATCTCATCGATGATGGCATCAAAGATTGCCTTCTTGCTCTTGTAGTGCTTATAGAGCGACGGTGCCTTTATCCCGACTCGATCGGCAATGTCGCCAACGAAAACATTGGCATAACCCCTCTCGGAAAACAGCGTCAGAGCCTCATCTAATATTCTTTGTTTTGTATCCATATCCACCTCTCAGGTTGTCGGCTAATTCTAATTAGCCAGAGTATAGCTAATCCAAATTAGCCTGTCAAGTGCGTCCGAATGTTATAATTGCTTTGAGACCGCTGCAAAGTCTTATTTTCGGAGAAATCTATATGAGTGAATTGATATACATAACCCTGAGAGACAGACCTGAACTCGAAAAGTCTGCTGCGGAATGGTTCCATAACAAATGGGGTGTTCCTGCAGAAGCGTATCTTGAGTGCATGGAACAATACCTCGGCGGAACCACCGATTACGGCTGGTATCTTTGCCTGGACGGTGACAGGATCGTCGCCGGCATGGGCGTCATCGAAAACGATTTTCATGACCGCAAGGATCTGAAACCCAATATCTGCGCAGTTTACACCGAGGAAGAATACCGCTGCAGCGGCATAGCGGGAAAACTCCTGAACCTTACCGTCGAAGACTTAAGGTCAAAAGGCATCTCTCCCGTTTATCTCGTCACGGATCACACCGGTTTTTATGAACGGTACGGCTGGGAGTTCCTCTGTCTGGCCCAGGGAGACGGCGAACCGGACAAGACAAGGCTTTATATACACAGATGATCCGTTTTGTCCGTAAAAGTTATATTTTTAAGTCCTATACCTGCTAATGAAACGCATATCGCATGGTAAAATGATGGTAACCGTTAAACACACAAAAAGGATGGGTGATCTTATGAAACAAAAAGAAAACGCCGGAAAGCCCGGTCTTAAAAGGATATTTTTCATGGTTACGATGATCAGCGTTGCAGGCAGTTATCTTCGCAACTGCCTGCAACAAGAATAATCTCGCAACCACGATGAGACTCCTTCGTTCAGAAGGAACTGTCAGCATCGAGGATTCAAAGGGCACATCAAAGCCCGTCATCGAAAATCTCAAGTTCCGTTCAGGCGATGCCCTCGTTACCGGAGCTGACGGACTTGCTTCCGTAGGTCTCGACGAGACCAAGATCGTTACTCTTCAGAATGACAGCCGCACCGAATTCGTCAAGAACGGCAATCAGCTCGAGTTAAAGCTCACTAAGGGCGCGGTATTCTTCAATGTAACCGAGAAGCTCAGATCCGATGAGAAATTTGAGATCAAGACTTCCACCATGACAGCCGGCATCAGGGGTACTTCCGGCATTGTTTATTACGATTCCGAAGACGGCAACCGCGAATCACTGATGGTTACCGACGGAACAGTTGAAGTTTCCGCTACAAATCCCGACACCAACGAGACGAGGACTGTCAAAGTCGAAGGCGGTAAGAGTGTTAAGGTCTATTTCTACAACAACGATACCCAGCACGAAAGCGTTGAATTCGTTCTCAAGGAGATCACTGAAGCTGATCTGTCAAGATTCATGCTTGCCTGGCTTGCTGACGACCTTGAACTGATCGACAGGATCAGCACTTTCACAGGATGGGATAAAAATAACCTCCAAAAGACGTTAAAGGGCATTGCCAGCGGCGAGATAACTCCCACAACCGGTGAGACTTCCGCTTCAAAAGAGACCAGCAAAGAAACTTCCAGTGAGACTTCCGGTGAAACAACACCAGAAACAACTAAAAAACCGACCAAAAAGCCAACCAAGAAGCCGACCAAAAAACCGACCAGGAAACCGACAAGAAAGCCCAAGAAGAAAAAGTCTACCAAGCGTGCAACCACGACTTCGCCCACGCATGGCGGCTACGGAGGCTGCGTCAACTGACCTGTTCTCATACTCTCGCGCCCTAACTTTTTAACTGATATAATTAAAAGTAATTTTCAGCCTTTATAAGAGAAGGGTGGTCCTTATGAGTACGGGCAATGAATCAAAGGGTCTTTCACGGAACCAAAAGATCGCGGTTGCCGCAATTGCGGCAATCATCGTTGTTGCGGCGGCAGTTATCTGCTTCATTGTTTTCAGGAACAGAATGCTCGCAAATACGATGAGGCTCCTCAGGATCCAGGGTACTGTAAATCTTGAAGACTCAAAGGGCATCTCCAAACCCGTTATCGAGAATCTCAGATTCCAGTCCGGTGATGCTTTGAGCACGGGATCTGACGGACTTGCCTCCGTCGGTATGGATGATTCCAAGATCGTCACCCTTCAGAACGATAGCCGTGCCGAGTTCCACAGAAAGAACAAGCAGCTGGAATTAAAGCTCACCAAGGGCGCCGTCTTCTTCAATGTCACACAGAAGCTCAAGGAAGACGAGAAATTCGAAATAAAGACATCCACAATGACCGCCGGTATCAGAGGCACATCCGGCATCGTCTATTACGATGCCGCTGACGGCAACCGCGAGTCACTGATGGTTACGGACGGCACTGTCGAAGTGTCTGCCACCAACCCCAAGGACAACGTAACCAGGACTGTCAAAGTCGAAGGCGGCAAGAAAGTCAAAGTCTATTTCTACGAGGACGACAAACTTCATGACAGTGTCGAGTTTGTTCTTGAGGAGATCACAGAAGAAGATCTCTCCAGGTTCACTCTTGAATGGCTTGCAAATGACGAAGAACTCCTCGACAGGATCAGCGGTTTTACCGGCTGGGATAAGGACAATCTGAAGAAGGCGCTTCTCGGCCTTGCAAATAATACTGAGCCTACGGTTCCTACTGAACCCACAACGGAACCGACCGTTCCTACGCAAGCCTCTTCCGAGACGACTCCTGCTCCCACCCCGACTCCTACACCGACACCGGCTCCCAAGAAACCGGCTAAAAAGAAAAAGAAGAAGAGCACCGTTACATATGCTCCGGTAAAGAAGAAAAAGAAGACCTCTTCCGCACCGAGCATTCCGAGCGGCTGGTCAAAGTATTCTTCCGGATGGGGCACAACCTGCAACGGACATAAGGTTTACATCATTCACCAGTATAATGAGATCTTTAAGGGCTACTTAAACAAGAAGTGGGTCGAGCTCAACCAGTCATACAGCGAAGATGATGACGGTGACATGATCTTCTATACAAACGGCGGATCCGTCTATTATAAGAAAAAGGCAAGCTGACAGACATCCATATGAATAAGCGCACAAAAAATCTCATAATCGCCATGATCTGGGCCACGGCCATTACACTCCTTTGTGCTCTGGGCGTTTTCAGAAGACCGGAACTCTGGCTTGAGGACACGCTCTATCAGCGGCCTGTTTCTTTAGACAGCGACATTATAATAATCGGCATAGACGATAACGACATAAAGAAATTCGGTCCCTATAACACATGGGACAGATCCGTCATGGCTCAGGCCCTTGAGTTTCTGGGATCAGACCCCAAAAACCTTCCTGCAGTTGTTGCGATAGACACCATGTATTCCGGCACGTCAACGCCGGAAGGAGACAAGCGACTTGCCGACGCCGCCGCCAAACTTGGAAACGTGGTTACCGCAACACAGGCAGCCTTCGGCAAAAAGACCACCTTCTTCGGCAGCGCTTCTGCGGTCATCGATAATTTCGCCATACTCAGTTATGATGAACCTTACGATGAACTGAAAAACGTTACGACACAGGGCAGCATAAACGTAATGTATGACATTGACGGCGTTGTCCGTCATGCTCTTCTCTATATCGAACCCGAAGGAAAGCGGGTTTATTCGATGCAGTACGAAGTTGCCCGGATCTATGCAGAAAAGAACGGTTTTCAGATAACAAAGCCTAAGACTGACGAAAGAGGCCATTTCTATGTTTCTTACACTGCGAGACCCGGAGGTTTTTATGACGGGATCAATCTCAGCAGAGTCATCGGCAAAGAGATCAAACCTGAGTTCTTCAAAGACAAGATCGTTCTGATCGGACCTTATACCACAGGTCTTCAGGACGCTTACCTCACACCCATCGAAAAGGCCGGCATGATGTACGGAGTCGAATATCAGGCGAATGTAATCGAGTGTCTCCTCACCGGAAACTACAAGACCAGAGCAGCTGAGTATTTCCAGCTCGGAGCTTTGTGGATCGTCTGCTTCGCATTCTATGTCTTCTGCGACAACAGAAGGCTCCTTTTCACCGTTCCCGTCCTGGCCGCCGGTGAAGGTCTGTCTGTCGGAATAAGCATCTGGCTGTACTCAATAGGATACATTACCCATGCTTTATGGATCCCTCTGGGGATGTTCGTCATATTCGTCATAACCGTTGCAGCCAACTACTTAAGGGCCGCCATAGAGAAACAGAACGTAACCCGCACTTTTGAAAGATACGTTGCACCCAACGTCGTTGAAGAGATCCTCAAGGAAGGCACCGAAAACCTCAAGCTCGGCGGCAAGACAGTTGATATCGCAGTTCTTTTCGTTGATATCAGAGGATTCACGACAATGTCCGAAAGATTATCTCCTGAAGAGGTCGTTCATATCCTCAACCAGTACCTTTCCATGACGAGTGCATGCGTTGAAAGATATAACGGTACATTGGACAAGTTCATAGGTGATGCAACCATGGCTTTCTGGGGAGCGCCCCTTAAAGATGACGACGCAATCTATCACGCTGCCTGCACTGCTCTGGACATCGTCAAAGGCGCCGAGGAACTCTCCGAAAAGCTCAAGAAAGAGGTCGGCGAAGAGATCCATGTAGGTGTCGGAGTCCATTATGGTCCTGCAGTCGTCGGCAACATGGGTTCAGAAAAACGTATGGATTATACGGCTATCGGTGATACAGTAAATACATCGGCCAGACTTGAGGCCAACGCTCCGGGCAGCACTGTTTACATAAGCAAGGCTGTGGCGGATGCCTTAAAAGGCCGTATGAAGTCTGAACCGCTTGAGAAGCCTATCAAACTAAAAGGTAAGGCAGACGGATTTGAGATCCTTCGCCTTATCGGACCGGAGGAATAAAGATGCTGACATTTCTTGGCAGAGGTTCTGCATTCAAAGATGAGCAGAACAGCGCTTATTTTATCGACGGCAATAATCTGGTGCTTATCGACTGCCCGATGAGTTCTTTCGAGAAGCTCAACAACAGGGATATAAACAATACCGATATCGATCTGTCTGCTTTTGAGCATGTATATGTACTTGTTACCCATACTCACGGCGACCACATAAGCGGCATCGGAATGCTCATCGATCTGCTCCACTTTGTCTTAAGGACTCCAATTACGGTAATAGCTCCGTCCGAAGAGGTCCAGACCGACCTTCACCTTTATTTCCTGCGGATAGAGGGCTGCAACGATTCATGGTACAACCTTACCAACATAAACGAATTTAAGCCCGACTGGGTCGAACGCGTAATTCCGACCGATCATACTGACGAACTGAAGGGAAAATGTTTCGGCTATGTCCTTAACATCGAAGGCAAAAAAGTTGTCTACACCGGTGACACCAACACACTGGAGCCTTTCGATCAATACATCCTTGAAAGTTCATATGCATACATCGAAACGTCTGCCTTCCCTTCACCTGTCCATCTGCATTGCGAAAAGATCCACGACAGGATCAAGGATTATGTTTCAAAGGGTGTCCGCGTTTATCTGATGCATCTTGATAACGAGAAGAAGATCGCTGAAGTGATGAAGGATACCGGCGCGGAATTCGCACCTTTGAGACAGGGCGGCTTCACGATGGAAGATACCGGCAGGATGCTTGCAGGCATTTTCGACATCACCGACAGTCTCTATCAGGATATGTGCACGAACAACAACAGGGATCACAACAAGCTTTTCACCTATCTTACGGAACTCGGAAAGACCATTGTCGATGCCGACAGGGCAAGTTTCTGGAAATGGGACAAGAGAAAGCAGCAGTTGTGGACAATGTCCGCTACCGGCGTTGACAAGATAGTCATCCCTGACAACACAGGTCTTGTCGGAAAGGCTTTGAGACAGAAAAAAGCACTCATCGTCAACGATCCTTATTCGGATCCTGATTTCAACAAAGACATAGATACAAAGACCGGATACAGGACCAAATCCGTTCTGGTCCTCCCTGTCGCTGACGTAAACGGCGACTTCATCGGTGCCCTCCAGCTCATAAACAAGAACGGTGATAAAGGTTTTGACCCTGAGATCGATCCGAAAAAGCTCTCTCTGGCAGCTCTCATTTGCGGCATTGCTCTTGAATCCGAGACATTCCTCGAGGATTCACACCATGACAGGCTGACGGGTCTCAAGAACAGAATGGGCTTCTATTACGATTTCGCAAAGAAATACAAGGATTACCTGATCTCCGGCTCGGACCTGACCATGTGCGTCTTCATCTGCGACATCGATAAGTTCAAACACGTCAACGATACATACGGTCATAACGCAGGAGATGACGTTCTCGAATTCACTTCGCATCTCATCGAATCCACATGTTCCGACAAGGACAGTGTCTACAGATGGGGTGGCGAGGAATTCGTCATGATAATGCGCGACACGGATCTTGAAGGAGCCGTTAAGAAAGCTGAGGAGATCAGAGTTAAGCTTATGAATTCGGATATCGAGGCTGACGGCAACACACTCAAATGCACGCTCAGTTTCGGATGCGCACGTTTCGATCCCGACAAATCAATCGAGGAGAACATCAGCCAGGCAGACGAAAGACTCTATACTGCGAAAGAGACGGGAAGAAACAAAGTCTGCTGGGAATAATGGTAATTGTAAACTATAATTGATTATTGTATGATTAGAGCATCGAAAAACCTGTGTTGATCAACACAGGTTTTTTCGAAGAGGATAAGGAAACAGGATAGATTAATCAGGAGGAACAAAACATGCTGTTTTGCAGAAAATGCGGCGGCCCCATGGAAGACGGAGATCATGTATGTCTTAAATGCGGAACCGTTGTCGGACAAGAAAATGAAGCCGAGAAAAAGAAGGAACTCATCAGACAATTAAGCGAGTATCAGACTCTTCTTTCGGAATGCGAAGAGCTTGAGACAATGATCAAGCCCCAGTCGAATTTCCCTTCAGCACAGCCCCGGCCTGCCGGAAAGAAATCATTTATCAGATACTTCTGGCCGTTCATCATCGGTGCGGCAGGCGGATACATTGTCGTTTACGTGCTTGCGACCATGATCTCCATGTATTCGAATATCAGTTCATACAATCCCTATAAACCCGGTGCCGCCAGCAAGGGTGAACTGGAGATGGCAATGTTCGGAGACATCATGCTCGGCTATGTCGTAGCCATAATAGTTGCCGTAGCCATAATCATCATCGGCATCAAGATCGCCCGCAGCAAGCAGAAAACATATAACAGCGGTATCGATAGAATGAATGACGAGCTTTCGGAAAGATACAGGAAAGGTCTTCTGAACGAGAAGATGATCGCCCTACATACTGAGAACGTTCATAAAATGGCTCTTTATGAGGACCTCGTTCCCGAGGAATACCGCACGGCCAGACAGGTTGCCTCGCTGATCGGTATCCTGAAGGAAGACAAAGCCCAGACCGTCGAAGAAGCGATCAGACTGATCTGAAACCCGTAAAAAACAAGAACCCGGAGCAATTGCTCCGGGTTCTTTTCTATGGCGGAGAAGGAGGGATTCGAACCCTCGAAACCCTTTTGGGGTTTACACGATTTCCAGTCGTGCGCCCTCGACCAGGCTAGGCGACTTCTCCATAGGTATCGTTGAACAATGCCAACAAAAATGCTTAATGATTTTATAATCTTTACCCGGCTTTGTCAACTTGAATGCTTATTTCGTGTTATAATTGAGCGGTTTATTTCAAAAAATACGGAGGCGTGATCTATGAAAGCAAGCTTATCAGTAAAGACAATGGCTGTTGTTATTGCCTTTGCCTCATCTCTCATGCTGTTTTCGGGCTGCGGAAAAAAGATCTATTCCGATCCTAATATGACAACGACCATCACAAGGCAGACCCCCCCTGCTGAAGTTGCATATAATGACCTTGCAACGACTCTTTCAAAATACGACGCTGCTCTGAATGATTACATGCATACGCATATGTCAGAGTGCAAGATCAAGGAAGCAGACGACAAGACTTTCAGCGGAACATCCTGCCACAGCAGATTCACCGTTTCTCCCGATGAAAAATACCGCGTTCTCCAGCAGGAAAAGAAATACGACGACAAAACAGTCATGGATGAGTATTTCGACCTCAAGGACGCAATGTTCATGGCAAGGACAACAGTCTACAATGACGGAAGATACGATCCTGTCGAGAAATACTACATTGCCGGAAACATGGTCTATAAACTCGATTACAACACAGCCAGCGTTTACAAAGTAGTCGAGCTCAAGACCGATGCGGCAGCCACAAAGCAGAAGCAGCTCGACATGTATTTCTCCTTTGACGAGATAACGGCTAAGTATGGCACCTGAAACTGACGTCAAAAACTCAGAAACTTCAGTTCCCGCCGCAAATAACGGCGGGACTTTTCACGAAGGCTTCAAAGACGGCCTGGCGATAGGCTTAGGCTATCTCTCGGTTTCTTTTTCATTCGGCATACTCGCCGTCTCCTCAGGCCTTTCCTGGTGGCAGGCAGTATTGGTCTCGCTTACCAACATTACATCTGCAGGACAGGTTGCCGGAGTCGGGATAATGTCTGCTTCAGGCGGACTCGTGGAGATGATAATATCCCAGATCGTCATCAATCTGCGCTATTCCCTCATGGCAATCTCGCTTTCACAGAAGACCGACAGTTCCATGAATACCGTCAAGCGCGCCCTTCTTGCATACGGTCTGACCGATGAGATCTTCGGTGTCGCCGTCAGCAAGGACCACGAGACCGGTTCGAAATACTTCTTCGGACTGACTGTCCTCCCTGTCATCGGCTGGGTCTTGGGTACTCTCCTGGGTGCGGTATTAGGCGGCATATTCCCGGAATTCCTGACAAATGCACTGGCAGTGGGGATCTACGGAATGTTCATTTCCATAGTCATTCCCAAGGCAAAGCACAGCCGCATGATCGCGATCTGCGCTCTCATCGCCTGCGTGCTTTCCTGTCTTTTCTACTATGCACCCTGGCTCAAGGCACATGTCTCTTCAGGCTTCGCGATAATAATCTCCGCGGTCATAGCAGCTCTCGCCGGCGTATTCTGTTTCCCACACGATGAAGAAGCAGTATCCGGAAAGGAGGTCTCCTGATGGATCTTAAGATCTTCATTCCGCTCGCCATAGTCATGGCGCTGACGACCTATCTGGTAAGAGCTCTGCCCTTCACGCTCTTCCGCAAAAAGATCACAAATGCGCGTGTCAAAGCGTTCTTCGACCTGATCCCCTACACCGTTCTTTCGGCGATGACCTTTCCTGCGATCCTTTATGCGACGGGTTCTCTGCCCACGGCATGCGCAGGTCTTGCCGTCGCTCTTGTTCTCAGTTTCATGGAAAAGTCACTGCTCACGGTTGCAGTCGGCGCATGCGCTGCAACTCTTGCCGCAACCGGAGTGATGATGATGCTTCAAAGGTAAATAAATAATCCCGTCCGGCTATGCGAACGGGATATTCTGGAGCCCCCAGCCAGATTTGAACTGGCGACCTCATCCTTACCATGGATGCGCTCTACCTACTGAGCTATAGGGGCAGAACTTAAACAGCCTTTGAAGTATATCACAGAGATTTTGCGTTGACAATAAAAAGCCCTGCCTATTTGATTATCGTTATTATTTCTACTATAATGCGCAGGAACTTAATTTTGAGAGGGTAATTCTGATGCGTAAGCTTTTCGCGATAGTCATTATATGTATCATGTCACTTGCATCCTTCGCCGGCTGCGCCTTCAAGGCCAGCGAGCCCACGGTCGACATGTCCACATTCACCGACTGCGGCGAGGAAACATTCATCAAGGCACTGGAGACCGTCGGGATCCCCAAGGAAAAGCATACGATCCACAGGGAACACGCTTTCAATTTCCCTGATGACCAGACCGAATACATCTACGAATACTGCCTTGAAGCAACGGCAGACAACGAGAATTACTTCGCTTACGTTCGCTGTTCCGAAGAGGCTACGGCCAAGCTCCTTTTCAACCATTTTTACAACAAGTACAAGGATGTCTGGGCTGCGAAAGGATTCCGCGGCGCCTATTCCGAGAATTCAGGCGAAACAACCGGCTATGTTCTCATCAAAGGCAAGCTCAATGAAAGCGACGGGAAAACATACACAGCCTATCACGATGCTCTTTATTTCAAGGGAAAGACAGTCATCATCATGATGGCGAGCGACAACAGGAGCGATATCGAAAGACAGATCGACAACCTCTGCAAGGAGATCGGCTGCGAGCATCCATGAGTTATCCAAAAATATACGGAACAAAAAAATACCTGCCGGACCATTTGGTCTGACAGGTATTTTAGCTTGATCTTAATTTGTGTCAGTCCGCTTTGGACATTTCATCAAGGATCCTTGCATATGCAACAGCATAAGGTTTGTTGAACGTCTTATCCTTGCTGACGATAACGCAGTAATGACCGGGCTTTAAGGACTTTTCACACTCGATGTTGTAGTATGCGGTGCCGTCCTTATAGTAAGAAGGTGAAATCGTATCGCTCTTCTCCGCCTTGCTCAGATCATCTGCAGTGAAATCCTCGTCCTTGCTGTAATAGAAAGCGTAATAAAGTCTGTCGGAAGTCTTTTCATCGACCTTGATGGAAAAGGCGATCTTCCCGGCATCCTGATAATAGACACCCTGGCTCTTCATTGCGCCGTCGTAATCCCACCATCTTATCTCTTCGATCTTCTTCTCGAAATCCTTGTCGTAAACCGTGTAGTTCTTGCCGGAAGCAACCTCATCCATTACTTCAATGCGGTCAAGTACGGTCCTGCCCATTCTCGCATCATTAGCTCTGCCGATGTATCCGGAAAGTAGCACGACGATCAGAGTTACGATAAGGATCAGTGCAACTGCGCCGCAGATAAGACCGATGATCAGGCCTGTGTGCTTCTTCTTTTTGGGAGCTGCCGGTGCTGCAGGTGCAGGCGCAGGTGCGGGAGCTGGTGCCGCTGCTGGTTCAAAAACGGCGGGCTGTGTTTCAGGAGCCGCGGGAACAAGCGCATTTTCGTTCACTGCGGGTTCGGCAGGCGCTTCGGCAACAGCGGGAATCGGACGAAGGGCATCAGACGGAAGCTGCTTTGTAACAGACTCTTCCGGATGATAAGTAACGACTGTCTGCATGGGCTGAGGCGCTTCAGGTATTACAGGCTCAGCTGCAGGTGCGGAAGTTTCGTCAACGGGCTGTGCTGAAACAACGGGCTCAGCAGGAACCGCGGGTGCGGCAACGGGTGCCTGTGCAGGCACAGGTGAGACGATCTTTGTTCCGCAATTAGCGCAGAATGATTTTCCCGGGGTTAGCCTAAAGCCGCAGTTACGGCAGAAATTAGATGCCATGTCGAGCCTCCGATATTAATAAAGAATTCTTTGAGAATTCTAACACAAATCAATATGGAATTCTTCGGCAGGCCGTGGCAAAGCTATGTGAATTGTCTTAACCTTTGATCTTCTCCTCGAGGAGGTCTATCGCTTCAAGATAGCCGTCAAAGCCTTTGCCCATTATCGTTTTGAAGCAATAGTATGAAACATAGGATATCTGTCTGAACGCCTCGCGCTCGCTGACCTGTGAAATATGGACTTCAACTGCCGGAATGGATACGGCCTTGAGTGCGTCAAGGAGCGCCACCGAAGTGTGTGTATATGCACCCGGGTTGATGACAATACCGTCGACCTTGTCGAAATAAGCCTGCTGGATCATGTCGACCAGGTCACCTTCATGATTGCTCTGGCTGCATTCGACGTCTATTCCCTTTTCGCTGCAATGCTTAACGATCATGGAAACAAGGTCGTCATAAGTGGAACTGCCGTAGATCCCGGGCTCCCTGATGCCGAGCATATTAAGGTTGGGGCCATTTAATACAAGTATCTTCATTCGTCGTTCTCTATCTTTTCCAAAAGCTTCATAGCCTCGAGCGGTCCGTTGTCTATATAGGACTGCTTGTCGGGATATGTATCAAGTGAAAGCCTGTAATCGCACCAGGTCTCGTACTTCTCTTTTCTCTGGCTGAAAAGCTTTTCTACACCGTGCTGGATGGATACCGGACGGTTGTGGTCGGAAAGCGTCTCCAGAGGTCTTTCGAGATAGATGACATAGGAATTGCATCTTACGAAGAACTTATTCTCGGGACGTGTTACGATGCCGCCTCCGCATGAGATGACTAGCCCGCTCTCCGGGAGGATCTCGCTGGCAACTTCGCACTCGTTGTCTCTGAAAGCGTCTTCACCGAGTCCTGAGATAGCCTCTGCTGCCGTCATTCCGTATTTATCCCTGTATGCGTAATCGAGATCTACGAGCTTTCTGCCCGTGATCGCCGAAATGCGCTTTGCCATCGTAGTCTTGCCGCATCCGGGCATTCCTATGAGGGTGATGTTCCTCATCTTGAGCTTTAACGTCCTGATGATCTGCTCGATGGTATCGTTCTTCTCATATCCGAGTTTTTCGGCAGATGCGGTATCGCCCTTGAAGAGCATTGAAGCCTTGTACGCCTGCGCGACGAGCATCGAAAGTCCGCCGCAGATCTTAAGGCCCAGGTCCTCGGCATCCTGGAGGAACCTCGTGCGCGAAGGATTGTAGATAAGGTCGCAGCATGCTTCGAGCCTCGGAAAACCGTCAAGATCGATAAGCCTCTCGTTGACGTTGGGATACATGCCTACAGGCGTTGTATTTACGATGACCTGGACATTACATGCCATGTCATAGACATTTTCATAATTGATCTCTGAAGTGCGACCGCAGGACAGGATATTTGCAGCGCCCAAAGTCTTGAGTGCATAGTTGACCGCAGCAGCGGCTCCGCCCGTTCCGAGAACGAGAACGTCCTTGCCTGCGATCTCTATTCCCTTGCGGTTTACCATGTAGATAAAACCATAGTAGTCGGTGTTATAACCGTAAGTCTTTCCGTCGCTTCCGAAAACAACGGTATTTACGCTTCCGGTCTCCTGAGCCGCTTCATCAAGCACGTCGCAGCGTGCGGCAGCTTCTTTCTTGTAAGGGATCGTTACGTTAAAGCCTTTGAAGACCTTGCCCTCGAAAAGCTCATCAAGCTCTGTCGGCTCTCTCTCGATAACGGAATATGTATATGAAGGATCCAGAAGATTATGGATCTCAGGGGAATACGTGTGCCCCAGCGTACGGCCCAGCACGCCGTAAGCAGGTTTGTTCTGATGCGCCTTGGAAAGCTTCAGTATCTCACGGTAAAGATCTTCAACATACGGTCTGCTCTCAAAACCTGCAGCCTTTTTGAGCTTTGCGAATAATGCTTCTTCGCGGGCGCCGTCTACAACGGCCATTCCTTCAGAGCGTTTCAGGTTACCGATCTTACGCGATACCGCCGTTCTTCTCTCGAAGGCATCAAGGATATCACGGTCAATCGAATCAATCTCACTGCGCAGTTTATCAAGATCTCCCATGGCTATTACCCCCTTGAAAGAATAATATCATTTTTCGCACACGTTTTGATGTATAAGCAGAATTATTATCGATTAAAAAAACACTATATACTCCTGTAAGAAAACCATGATTTGAATCGTTATATAGGTGAGATCTCAAATATCACCGATTGATGAATTCCGCAAATGGGCATTCACGATTTTCATCACGAAACGGCTGCGAAACGTGACGGTTTTCGTGAATCCGTTCTACTTCCGTTCAACCATGAGGGTTTGAAAGCATCATGTCGTAAAGCGCTATCGCAGCAGCAGCTTCCACGACGGGAACTGCTCTCGGAGCAACGCACGGATCGTGCCTTCCTTCAACGCTTATAGTGGTATTCTTTTTCGCCGCAAGATCAACTGTTTCCTGCGTTTTGGAGATTGAAGGAGTCGGCTTTAATGCGCAGTCAAAGACTACAGGAGCTGCTTCTCCGACGCTGATCCCTCCGAGTATTCCGCCGCAGCGGTTGGTCTTGAGCCTGACTTTCTCTTCATCATCAAAGACGAAAGCGTCATTGTTTTCAGAGCCCTTGAGGACCGTGCTGTCGTATCCCGCACCGAACTCAATGGCTTTTACTGCGGGAATAGCAAATATTATCTGCGAGATCTTTCCTTCAATGCCGTCAAAGATCGGACCCCCGATGCCTGCGGGAAGTCCTGAGATCACACACTCGATGACTCCGCCTACAGAATCGCAGTCCATGCGTGCCTCTTCTATCCTTGCCTTCATCTTCTTGGCGGCTTCATCAGAAATTGCAGGGAAATCTTTTTTCGCGCATGCTGCAAGATCTTCCAGGAACTTCATATCCCTCGGTCCGTGTGCGAAGTAAGTATCGTCTTCGACATCGAAAACAGACTTAAGATGAGCGTGTATCTCAATGCCCTGTTTCTTAAGTTCAGTCAGAGCGATTGCGCCTGCAATGCAAAGAGGAGCAGTCATCCTGCCCGAAAAGATACCGCCGCCGGAAGCGGAAGCCTCTTCTCCGTAAAGTATTCCCGCCGTGTAATCCGCATGGGAAGGTCTCGGGCAGTTCATTATCGAAGCGTAGTCCTTCGGCTTGGTATTGGTGTTGTAAATGAAACCGTGAAGCACGCCGTCCCGGTTTTCGAAATTGACCTCGTCAGCTTCCTTCCTGGGCGTTGACCAGGCATTCTTTCCGGGTGCGCGCCTTGCCATGAATTCCTTTATGAATCCGGCATCGGGTTTAACATCCGAAGGAAGCCCCTTGATGTAAACGCCGATCGTCTCGCTGTGAGACTCACCGTGTATCTTAAGTTCAAGTGTGCTGCCGTGGTAAGTGCTTTGCATGCTCATAAGATCGCCATTCCGTTTTCGATTATCGTTTTAAATTCAGGGAAGGATTTCGAAAGACATGAGATATCGTCAATCTCTATCTTTCTTCCGGTTCCCGCCGCGCAGAGGACTGCGGCCATTGCCATGCGGTGATCGTTCGAAGAAGTCAGTGAGATCTCTTCGGGGATCCCGCTCCTTACCGCTCCGTATACCGTGATGGAATCTTCTTCAAGTTCTGTTTTTATGCCGCAGGCTGAAAGCATTTCGCACACTGCGGATGCCCTGTCGGATTCTTTTACGCGAAGGCGCTTCGTTCCCGTGAGGACCGTCTTCTTCGCCTTGAAAGCTCCAGTAACCGCCATGTAGGGAACGATGTCCGGGATATCGTTGCAGCTCATGTTTATCTCATCCACGGGAGGCTCTCCGTCGGGTCCCATTACTGAGACCGCACCGTCCTCCGTATCGACTTCCACGCCGAGCTTTTCAAGAAACTCAACTATCGCCCTGTCACCCTGGACAGATTCCGTATCAAGGCCGGTGATCATGGCGCCGCCGTTCTTCATGAGCGAGCCGAGGCAGAGGAGGAACGCTCCGTTGCTCCAGTCACCCTCGACGGTGAAACTGCCTGAAGGAGTTACCGCTCCGGAACGTCCGGGAACAGTGAAAACATTGCCTTCCCTGGTAACTTCAATGCCGTATTTCTTTAATACGGATACCGTAAGTTCGATGTAATGGATGGAAGACATCTCACCCGTAACAGTGACCGTTGAAGGCCTGTTGAAGTTGGAGAGCGCCATCAGGAGCCCCGAAATGTACTGGGATGAGACACTGCCGTCAATGGTGTAATTGCCCGCCATCAGAAATCCGCAGGCTGTAACGGTGCGCTTTTCGATATCCTTTTCAATCGTTACGCCAAAAGGCGCAAGACAGGATGCGAGGTCCTCAACCGGGCGCTCGACAAGACGTCCTCTGGTCGTGAAGATCATTTTTCTTCCGGGAGAACCCTTGAGCGCAAGCGCAAGAGGGATCATGAACCTTAATGTCGAACCGCTCTCGTTTGCAGGGAGAATGATGTCGTCATCACCTGTTTCAGAAGCAGCGGAAAGCTCCGCCAGACATCTTTTCGTTGCGATGACATCATCGTTGTCGTCCTTCTTTATGTTGAGATAATCACCTCTCGCGCCGAGGACGAAATTGACGATGAGTTCTCTGTGATATGCCGATTTTGCTGCAGGCGCCTTAAGGTCGAGCATCATGTTCTTGCATGCGATCATCATTTTGAAAGGAACCTCATGAAATCTTCAGGTGTCATCTTCTTTATCTCGGCTTCGCCGATCTTGTTTACAAGTATAACCGAAATGGTGCCGCCACGCTTCTTCTTGTCGTTCATCGCGCCTTTGACGGCCGCCTCCGGAGTGATGTCATCACTTACCGGGAGGTTATAAAGCTTAAGCAGGGCCTTCATTCTCTCTGCTGTTTCCGCATCAAGCGTGCCAGTCCTGACACAGGCATCGATCATGATCCCCATGCCCTTGGCAACGCACAGCCCGTGCGGTTTTGTATATCCGCTGTCGCGCTCGATCACGTGTCCTACGGTATGTCCGTAATTGAGGATCTGGCGTCTGCCGTTGTCGTTTTCGTCTTCTCTTACAACGCCGGCCTTATCGGCAACGTTCATGGCAACGATATCTTCCAGAAGCATTTCGTCATCCCTGATATTGCCGTTTGCCCTTTCGAGTTTTTCGAGAAGAACGGGATCTACGATAAATGCGTGCTTGATGACTTCTCCCATGCCCTCGGTAAACACCTCATCGGGAAGTGTCTTAAGAAAAGAAATATCCTCTATGACAACAGACGGCTGCCAGAATGCGCCGACCTGGTTCTTTCCCATCGCGATGTCTATTCCGGTCTTGCCTCCGATCGATGCATCGACCATTGCAAGAAGCGAAGTTGGTATCTGTATGACGTTGATCCCGCGGAGGAATGTTGCAGCGGCAAAACCGGCCATGTCGGTGGTAACGCCGCCTCCAAGGCCTACGACGATATCGGTTCTCGTAAAGCCCGCTTCGGCCATCCTGTTCCACATTGCTGCAACGGCTTCGATCCCCTTGGATCTCTCGCCCGCCTCGAAAACATAATCCACCGTTTCGATCCCGGCCTTGCCGATCTCTTCCCTGACCTTTTCGAGATACAGAGGAGCAACGTTGGTCTCGGATACGATCAGGGCTTTGACAGCGCCCGGGCAGAGCTTTTTGACTTCTGTTCCGAGGACCGAAACTGCGCCGTTTCCTATGATGAC
Organism: Clostridiales bacterium; assembly: GCA_017478485.1. GTDB lineage: Bacteria > Bacillota > Clostridia > Saccharofermentanales > Saccharofermentanaceae > Saccharofermentans. The sequence continues at coordinate 145,691 of JAFVDI010000028.1, forward strand.
GTCATATTCTTTGGAGGCTGCGGGAAAACGGACTGTTCTCATATTCCGTCAACCTCCTCCTTGATCTTCCTTCCTTCATCGAGCAGGTCGCGGAGGCCGTCGAAGTCGTCATTCTCCAGAGCCTTTCTGTACTTTGAGAGCTCCTCCTGGAGATGGTCGATCTCGAAAATGAGATTATCCTTGTTTTCCAGGAACAGCTGTGTCCACATGGTCGGATTGAGCCATGCGACTCTGGTCATATCCTTGTAAGAACCCGCGGAGAATCCCTTGTGATTTCTTGCCGAGGGGCTCTTGATGTAAGCGTTCGAGACCAGATGCGCCATCTGTGACGTGAAGGCGATCATCTTGTCGTGCTCGTCAGCATGCGAAAGATGGAAACTGCCGAATCCGCAGGGTTCGAGCAGTTTCTCTACCCTGTCGAGCAGAAACATGTCATCAAATACAGGCGGGACAACGACCATGGGAGCGCCCTTGTACATGTCGCCTTTTGCATATGCCATGCCCGAAAACTTCGTTCCGGCCATCGGATGGCACCCGACAAAAAGGAAACCCGCTTCTTCTGCGATCTTAAATCCGTTTTCGCAGACAAATCTCTTTGTGCCGCAGGCATCTATCACCATACCGTCTTTATTGAAGTGATCCTTATGCTCTTCCATCCATTTGATCGTTGCTTCAGGATAAAGTGACAGGATAACAAGATCGCATTTGCCGAGATTCTCATCAGTCAGTTCACCGTCGATTATGCCCTGCATCTGAGCCATCTGTGTAACGCTCTCAGTACGGTTCCATCCCAGGACCTTTGATCCGGAATTCTCTTTATAGGCCTTTGCAAAAGATGCTCCGATGAGACCTAATCCAACTACGCCGACTGTTATATCCATAAACTGCACTTCCTTTTAGAAATGATAAAAAAGACGCCGTAATTCTTCGGCGTCTGTTGATCACAAAATACTTCTTGCCTTTCCGATCGCGTCCATAACCTCAGTAAACTGGGCAGGAGTGAGCTGCTGTGCCGCATCCGAAAGAGCCTTCTCAGGACATGTATGCACTTCGATCTCAAGTGCATCCGCGCCCGAAACGACCGCTGCCATGGACATCGGCTTGATGAGATTTGACTTGCCTGTAGCATGTGAAGGATCGCCTACGACAGGAAGGTGCGTGATCTGCTTCAGTACGGAGATCGCGCTTACGTCAAATGTATTCCTTGTGTATGTCTCGTATGTTCTGATTCCTCTCTCGCAAAGGATTACGTTGGGGTTGCCTTCGCTCATGATGTACTCGGCGCTCATGAGAAGCTCCTTGATGGTAGCTGAAAGACCGCGCTTGAGAAGGACCGGCTTGCCTGTCTTTCCGAGAGCCTTAAGGAGATCGAAGTTCTGCATGTTGCGTGCACCGACCTGAAGGAAATCAACGTCCTTGAATACAGGGATCTGCTCAGGGCTCATGATCTCGGAGCAGATGGGAAGTCCCGTCTCCTTCTTTGCCTCAAGCAGGAGTCTTATGCCTTCTTCATGAAGTCCCTGGAAATCGTAAGGTGAAGTCCTCGGCTTGAAAGCGCCGCCTCTGAGGATCGTGGCGCCTGCCGCCTTAACTGCTCTTGCGCAGCTCATGATCTGCTCTTCGCTCTCTACCGAGCAAGGGCCGGCGATAACCGCGAAATTGCCTCCGCCGATCTTAACTCCGCCGATATCAACAATAGTGTCTTCCGGATGGAATTTTCTGTTTGCCTTCTTAAATGTTTCAGATACTCTGGTAACGCTCTCAATAATGTCTAAGCCCTGGAGCAGATTGATGTCTATTGACGAAGTATCACCGATAAGGCCCAATACCGTGCAATATTCGCCTTTCGATTCATTAACTTTAAGTCCTCTGCTTTCAAACCATGAAACGAGATTTGAGATCTGTTCCTTTGTGGCTGTGTTCTTAAGTACTGCAATCATTTCCTTTTCTCCTCCATTCAGGTCTTAAAACAAAAACGCTGCCCGGGCTTTGCGTACCCTTGCAGCGTTTATTCTTAACTTGGTCTATTAAGGTTCTCTCGCGCAACAAAAGCCGCTTCAGGCATTGGGTCCGAAGTAGTAATAATAGTTATACGCAAAATAGAAAACCGCAGTCTTCAATTTGAGATGTCTCCTTTTGAAAAACTGCGGTAATTAAAACACACATCTTTAACTGCTGTCAAGGTATCAGGCGAAATCTACCTCACCTGTTTTCTCATTTATGAGCTGGACTACATTCTCAGGCTGGATATCGAGCGCCAGAGCGATCTCATTGTTCATTCTGACCTTAGCATCATTCAGTGCACGTTCATCCTGCGCATTGAGGTGCTTGCCCTCTTCGGAAAGCTTCTGGGCATGACACTTGATAAGATGGATCATGCTCATTATGTCCTCGCGTGAACCGTTGACTATGATATCTGCGAAAGCGTCCTTGCGGTCATTCCTGTCATCGATCCACTCAAGCTTGTCATAAGGGATCTTCTCTATAAGAGCCATTGCCTCTTTCTTTGACAGGACCGGCTGGATCCTTTCAACCTGAGCCTTGTTATCAAAAGGCACATAAAGGACCTGTGACTGTCTCACGAAAAGCGGCTTTAATACATAGTATTTCTGAGGCTTCTCGCGGAAGAAGCTTATATCTTTGATTGCGTCGATCTGGCAGACGCCGCTGCCTGCATAAACAATATTGTCCCCAACCTTAAAGCCCATATAGACCACCTTTCCTATAGATTTCTTATAAAATTTTGACTTTTTGAGAAAAAAGTATTTGTAATCGAAAAAATTAGATGTATAATATCTAATTTTTATTGTATCACGGCAAATGAATAATGCCCGTGGGCATTTTGTCAAAAAAACGCCCCGGGCAGCACTATTCTGTTGACAATCGGTTGTCTGAAACCCTTTACTTCTTAGAATCGCAAGCTTTTTTGAGTTCTTCGACCACGATCTCCAGTGCTTTGATCCTGGCATACTTCTTATCGACCGATTCCAGGATGTGCCATGGCGCGAATTCCGTCGAAGTCTTCTGGATCATCTCATCGACCGCCTGCTCGTACTGGTTCCACTTTTCGCGGTTGCGCCAGTCCTCATCGGTGATCTTCCACTGCTTCTCAGGTGTGGCCTGGCGTTCCTTGAAACGCTTGAGCTGGGTCCTCTTGTCTATCTGCACCCAGAACTTTATGACAACTGCGCCCCAGTCCGTGAGTTCCTTCTCAAACTCATTGATCTCGTTATAAGCGCGCTGCCAGTCGTTTTCGCTGCAGAATCCCTCTATCCTTTCCACCATTACGCGGCCGTACCATGTACGGTCAAATATCGCGATGTGGCCGGTCCTCGGAAGCCTCGTCCAGAATCTCCAGAGGAAGTGTCTCGCCTTCTCATGCGGCTCAGGGCTCGCTATCGGCTGCACTTCAAAACCTCTCGGATCCAAAGCACCGGTGATCCTCTTAATGTTTCCGCCTTTGCCTGCAGCATCCCATCCCTCGTATGCGATTATTACAGGGATCTTCTTCCTGTAGAGCTTATAGTGTAGAAGGCTTAATTCATCCTGAAGGTCATCGAGTCTCTTGTCGTACTCCTCGTCGGTAATGGTCTTTCCCTTGAGATCGATCTCCTTGAGGAGCGGTGTCTTCTTGAGCGGGAATGTATTCTGAAGGATAGGCGCGGCAAGCCCCTTGTTCTTGAGCGCGGTCTCAATGCCCTGGTTAAGGAACTGCAGGACCTGGAGTTCGGCGAACTTCTTGTCCTTTGCATCTATTATGTACCACGGCGCAGTCGGGCTGTCCGTATCCTTTAGATACTTGTCATAGACCTCAAGGCTCTCGTCATAATACTTGTTCTCTTTGAGATCGTTCTTATCTACTCTCCACTTGGTATCCTTGTCGGCCAGGAGCTGATCGAGCCTTCTCTTCTGCTCTTTCTTTCCGATCTGGAAAAAGAACTTCATTACAAGGTAACCGTTATCGACCAGCGACCTCTCGGTGCGCTTGATCGAATCGATCTTCTCCTCATAATCCTTGTCGTCCATGTCGCCGGCAATGCGGGCATCGGTGATCTCTTCCATCCAGTAGGTGTCATAGAACACGAACTTTCCCTTCTCCGGGATGTCCTTCATGTATTTGTACAGGAATGGATATCTCTTATCCTCTGCAGTCGGCGCGGCATAGGTCTTTACCTTGAAGAACCTCGGATCGATATTCTTGATTATCTTTCCCAGGACACTTCCCTTTCCTGCGGCGCCCCATCCCTCAAATGTGACCATTACCGGAAGACCGGCATCCTTGATCTTCATCTGGGCAGCGAAAAGATTCGCCCTTTCTTCATTGAGTCTTTGGGAAAGTTCCTCGTCGTCAGGTCTGACAGCCTTTACAAAATCCTTTAGCATAAGAGCCTCCGTAATCAAAGCAAAAGCAAAAACGGTCCTTATACATTAAATATAAGGACCTTCGAGGCTAAATTAAAGTTGGGATTTGCACACTTTTGAGATTGCCTGATTGTGAAATCAGATTCTTATCTCCTCAAGCATCGTCTCAAAATCGACCTTATCGAGTTCTACTTCTTCGGTAAGGGAAACAACGATAGCGCGTGTGCCGCCGGTGGAGCCTTGTTCACTCTCATGGTTATCGTAAGAATTGGTAATCTCTTCCATAACTCATCACCCCTGTGGCGTTTTCAGTATTCTACTACTAAAAATCTGATTTTCTTGAATTGTTTCAAAAAAATAATATTACTGTTTGATTACAAAATTACTTTTATATGACAAAAAGGCTGTCCCGGACATTATCGGGACAGCCTTTGTTTAAATTCTTTATTTCGTCTTAATGCCAGAGGTTCAGGTAGATTACAAAGACAACATTGAGAACGGATAAAAGGACCGCTGCGATGTTATAGATCTTTCTTATGACAGAAGATTCCTTTGCGGGAGTCTTAAAGAACTTAACGACCGAGAAGACCGTCAGAGCGGCAAGGACAAGCGCCAGGACTCCGCACGCAGGGAACGCCCAAGTGTATGTGGGATAAGGGAACCACATCGTAACCAGCGTCATTATGACGAGGCCCATGAGGCCGAGCAGCAGTATGACAAGCGACATGAATCCGGTCTGAGCGCCAAGAACTATCTTCTTTGTGCTCTTCTTAACCTTGCGGACGATCGCCCTGATGCCCTTTACTACAAGGCTGACAAATGCGAATACGAGCGAGATAGCCCAGCCGTAGATAAGTACGCACTCGAAGATGGCATGAGCCGGCGAAGCAAGATAGTAGTCGCCGTACATTTCCTCGATCTTCGGAATGCTGTTCTTTTCGTTATATGTCCAGTACCATTCCTTAAACGTATCCTTGGAGAGGTAGCTTGCGCCCATTATCTGAAAGTGTCCCTTGAGCACGGACCTTGCCGGATGATAGAATCCGTCCTTCACTTTGGCTTCAGCGGCAGGGTCATCCCAGACGTTTTCTCCGTAGATATGTTTAAACATCTCATAGTTGAAGTTATGTTCCCCCGCCTGGTTCGTCATGACGACGCATCCTATCTTAGTCTTCAGGTCGAAAGTGATGTAAGACGAGCATGCCTGAGTGTTTCCGCCGTGACCGTAGACCGCTTCTCCGTACGGGAGCGCCCAGAATCCGTGTGCGTTCCTCGTGATCTTCGTGTCGGCAAAATACGAGGTCGCGGTCATCATGACATCAAAAGTATTCTGCCTTTCGAACAGAGGGAACTTATCCTGAACAAAGCACGAACCGTATTTTATGTAATCCTTGAGCGTCGATACGCAGGCACCCGCAGGGTACATGGAAATGTAGTAGAAAGCATTGCCGACAGGTACGGTGCCCTGATAGCAGACGAGCTTGTCGCGCCTCTCCCTGACAGACGGATTATCCATGAGATCGGGGGCAAGAGCCGAATCTTTCATTCCCAGAGGCTCGAAAATATGCTCATGGACATAATCCGCAAAGCTCTGTCCCGATATGCGCTCAACGATGTACGCCGCAAGCGAGACGCCCCAGTTGGAATATGCCGTGATGGTGTCAGGCTCAAAGACCTGCTCGGGCTGATCGAGTGTAAGCGCCTCCTCAAGCGTATGGAACTTGCTGCCGACCCGAAGGAACATGTCAGTGTAGTATTCCTGGAAGCCTGCCCTGTGATTCATCAGGTCGGTCATGCGGACGGGCTTGTCATATCTGAGGTTCGTGAGGAACCCTTCGGGAAGGTATTCCCTGATGTCCTTTTCGAGATCGATCTTTCCCTGCTCCCAAAGCTGCATGACGCTGACCCAGACCATCGTCTTTGTCGTTGAACCCCAGTCGATGACCGTGTTTTCATTGGTCTTTATGCCTTCAGCAATATTGGAGTAACCGTAGTAGCCTTCATAAATGGTGCCGTTCTTGTCGAACACGCCGACCATCATGCCGGCAGCCGTATCCTTGTGATCCTCATAGAAGGCATTGATGATCTGCTCATGAGTGCCTTCATATGTCTTCTCATCCTCTTTCTTCTGCTCAGGTGCCGCAGAACATGAAGTAAGCAAAGACAGTGTCATCAGCAGCGTGAATATGAGCGCTGCGCTTTTCCTGAAAATCTTCATATAAAACTCCCTTTTTCCGTTTTTATGAACTTGAATATAATATCACTGTTGTAATTATATTTGATGGAGGTCCTGATGAGGGGAATAGTTTTCGACATAGACGATACGCTTTACTGCAGGCAGACCATGCTGATAAAGGCGGCAGAAACCGTACTCGGGCTAAAGATCCCCGACTGGCAGGAGTTCATGCGCATCTACTACGAGAAGAGCGACGTCAACATGCAGATGCTCGAATCAGGCGAAGTCTCCACCCACGACATAAACGGCTGGCGCTATAACGAGACTTTCCGCATCCTGGGCCTTCCTTACAAGCCTGAAGACGGCGGAAAAGCAGCCGGCACTTACCTTGAGTTTCAGACACACATGCAGGTCAGTGACGAAATGGCAAAGGTCCTGGATAAACTCTCTTCCGACCCTTCGATAAAGATAGGCATCCTCACCGCAGGCGAATCCAAGCACCAGTGGAACAAAGTGGACATGCTCGGCTCAGACCGCTGGTTCGACCGCGAAAACATAATCGTCTCCGGCGACACTCCGTACATGAAGCCCGATATTGAGTTGTTCCGTATGTTCGAAAAGAAGTTCGGTCTTGCGCCTGACGCCCTCTGGATGATCGGCGACTCCTACAAGCATGACATCAAAGGCGCACTCGATGCCGGCTGGCACGCACTGTGGATCAACAGGAGGTTCCTTGGTGAGCAGGAGATCACACCCGATATAACGGTTGCTTCCGACAAAGAACTGACCGATGCGCTGATGAGAACATTCTGCCGTACCGGTTTTTGAACGCATCTCTCAGCTTACGGATTTAATATCTTCATCCAATTAAAAAAGGAACTGCACGAAGCAGTTCCTTTTTCTATCCAAAACAGATAACTTATCAGGCTTTGATACCCTTGCAGTCATTCATGTACTGTCTGATGGCAGGTACATCCGTGTATTTGTTCACTCCGTCCGTGGTCGGGATTACGAGAGTGGGAACATTAACGATATCAAGCTTCTGGGCAAGCTCAGGTGTGTCGTCTGCATAGATCAGATCGTAGTCGAAGCTCTGCTCATCAAACATTGCCTTAACGACTTTGCACTTAGGGCATGTGTGTGTTGTGAAGAGCATCGGCTTCATTGTGCCGTTCTCGAGAGGGAGAAGATCAGGAACATCCTTCTCTGCTGCAGGAGTAACAGTTACGGTAGCTGTTCTCGGGCGCATATTGGAGTGCTCGATGTCGTATGTCTGTCTGTCCTTGAACTCCTGTGTCTTACCGTCGTTCCAGTTCTTGATCGGACGGTAATAACCTGTGATACGGCTGTATGTCTCTGTCGGGTTGCCGCAAACGGGGCAAGCCTTTACTTCACCTGCAAGATAGCCGTGAGCTGAGCAGATGGAGTATGTAGGAGACAACGTGTAGTAAGGGAGCTTGTAGCTCTCTGCGATCTTGCGTACGAGAGAAGCAGCTGCCTTCCAGTCAGGGAGTCTCTCACCGAGGAATGCGTGGAAAACGGTTCCTGATGTGTACAGTGTCTGGAGGTCATCCTGAACGTCGAGAGCATCGAAGATATCAGCTGTGTATCCGACAGGCAGGTGTGAGCTGTTGGTGTAATAGAATACGCCGGAAGCATCGTTTGCCGTGATGATGTCAGGGAACTTAGCCTTGTCGTGCTTAGCAAGACGGAAGGATGTTGACTCTGCAGGTGTAGCCTCGAGGTTGTAGAGGTCGCCGTACTTCTCCTGATAGTCGGAGAGCTTGTTCCTCATGTGGTTGAGAACATCCTGTGCGAACTTCTGTGACTCTTTGTGAGTGAGATCCTTACGGAGCCACTTTGCGTTGAGGCATGCTTCGTTCATTCCTACGAGACCGATCGTAGAGAAGTGGTTGTTGAATGTTCCGAGGTAGTGCTTGGTGTACGGATAGAGACCTTCGTCGAGGAGCTTTGTGATGGTGTTTCTCTTGATCTTGAGAGATCTTGCACTGATGTCCATGAGGTGGTCGAGTCTCTTGTAGAAGTCATCAACATCATTAGCGAGATAAGCGATACGGGGGATGTTGATGGTAACAACGCCTACGGAACCTGTGGATTCGCCTGAACCGAAGAATCCGCCGGACTTCTTTCTGAGCTCACGGAGGTCGAGTCTTAATCTGCAGCACATTGAACGTACATCAGAAGGCTCCATGTCGGAGTTGATGTAGTTGGAGAAGTAAGGGATACCGTACTTGGCTGTCATCTCGAAAAGAAGCTTGTTGTTCTCTGTCTCTGACCAGTCGAAATCCTTTGTGATCGAATATGTGGGGATCGGATACTGGAATCCGCGTCCGTTGGCATCGCCCTCGATCATGATCTCGATGAAAGCTTTGTTGACCATGTCCATCTCGGCCTTGCAGTCCTTGTACTTGAAGTCCATCTCCTTGCCGCCGACGATACAGTTCTGCTCAGCGAGGTCGTTCGGAACTGTCCAGTCGAGAGTGATGTTTGTGAAAGGAGACTGTGTACCCCATCTTGAAGGTGTGTTTACACCGTAGATGAATGACTGGATGTCCTGCTTGACCTGCTTATATGAAAGGTTATCGATCTTTACGAAAGGTGCGAGGTAAGTATCAAAGGATGAGAAAGCCTGAGCGCCTGCCCACTCGTTCTGCATGATGCCGAGGAAGTTGACCATCTGGTTGCAGAGTGTTGAGAGGTGCTTTGCAGGAGCTGATGTGATCTTGCCGACGATTCCGCCAAGACCTTCCTGGATGAGCTGCTTGAGAGACCATCCTGCGCAGTAACCTGTGAGCATTGAAAGATCGTGGATGTGGAGGTCTGCGTTCCTGTGTGCATCGGCGATCTCCTTGTCATAGATCTCGGAGAGCCAGTAGTTAGCGGTGATGGCACCTGAGTTGGAGAGGATGAGTCCGCCTACGGAATATGTAACCGTGGAGTTCTCCTTAACTCGCCAGTCCTCTACCTTAACATAGCTGTCAACGAGGTTCTTGTAGTTGAGGAGCGCGGAATTCATGTTACGGATCTTCTCACGCTGATTTCTGTAAAGGATGTATGCCTTAGCTACGTCCTCATAACCCATTCTCTGGAGTGTAGCCTCGACGCTGTCCTGGATCGACTCGACGTCAACCTTGCCGTCAACGGCCTTTGCCTCTGAGTCGGATACGGCGTTGAGAGCGAGCATATCGATGATCTGCTTGTTATACTCTCTCTTCTGCGCAACGAAAGCCTTCTCAATGGCTCCTGAGATCTTGCTTAAGTCGAAATCTACGACTTTTCCGTCTCTCTTGATGATACTGTACATAATTCCTCTCCTTTATTCTTCCCCGCGTATTTTTGTCTGCGGGATAAGATCCTTAGCTTTAGCGAGCGCTTCATTAAGTTCCTCGGCGGGAAGGGCGCTCATTCCTTCACCGTTTATCAGTTCACCCGAATCAACGAAGTTCTGCAGGAAATACTTTGGCGAACCTTTGATCATCTCTGCCGCTCCCGCTATGCTCTCCGCGTTGTGAAGCGGCGCGACAACGGTGGTGCGGAATTCGTGATCGATGCCGGATGCCTTTATGATCTCAATGCTCCTTCTTATCTTCGAAACATCGAAATCCGGGATGCCGACGGTCTCCGCGTATTTCTCCGGAGAATTCTTGATGTCCATCGCAACGTAATCAACGTTTCCGGACTTCAATATCTCTTCGAGCCTGTCGGGAAAAGAACCGTTGGTGTCGAGCTTTACCTTGTAGCCCATCCCCTTGATCCTGGCGATGAACTCACCGGCGTCTGCATGGATCAGCGGCTCGCCACCGGTGATACACACTCCGTCAAGGACTCCGCGGCGCTTGTCGAGGAACTTGAAGAATTCCTCTTCGGGATAGACCTCTGCCTCATCCGTCCTCGTGACGAGAAGCGAATTGTGGCAGAAGGGACACCTCATGTTGCAGCCGAGAGTGAACACCGTACATGCGACGGTTTCGGGGTAGTCCAAAAGCGTCAGTTTCTGAATTCCCCCAAGTCTCATTCCTTACGTTCCCTTCCTTCGCAAACCCTTGATTTTTAGGTGCGAAACGCCTCGCTTTATTCCCGAGGCGCTCCTAAAGAATACCCATATATTGTGGTCAAGTCAAGTGAAAACCACAACATTTTGTGGCTGTAGTCGTTTTGTAACAAGAATGAAATGTTTTCGCAAATATCATTGATACAGGGCCTTTCAAGGTAATCTTACCCCTGAAAAGCCCTGTATATGAGGACAATATTTTTTGATTTTCGGGAGATCTTTGACCCGGTATTCCGGGTGTCAGTCCACCTTCTCCAGGACATCGATCAGGACGGTCTGCATCACATTTCTTCCCGGAAGGGAGACTTTTATCTCTGCCCTTCCCCATCCGTCCTTGACAGTCCTTATATAGAATCCGCCCATGCCTCCGAAAATGTCACAGTCGCATGAATCAGCGCCTGCAATTCCGCCTCCGATGAGCTCGACCGGTCCCTTGGCTGTAACAATGGCGGGAGAATTGAAGAACGGCATGACATTTCCGTTCTGGTCGGTGACTTTCACGCGTACTTCACAGCAGTCGTACGTTGAACCTTCCTTAAGATACTCGGCGCTTACGCTGCATTCCATGCGCAGTTCTTCAGCCGGAGCTTTTGTTACGGTGACAACGGTCTCACCGTCCTTGATCCCTTCAAACCTGTAGAAAGACTCCTTGCCGCCTCTGCCGTCAACATACTTCTGATAGAGCTTGAAAATGTCATCGGGTGTCATGTGGCAGCGGTTCATCGCCATTCCGAGCTTAAGCTTGAAGCCGAAAGGCATCTTGTCTTCGGCAAGAGCCATATAGTTTACGGCATCCTTGAAGACCTGTGCCTGCTTGGGCGTGAACTTACCGTCCTTTTCGAGCCTGTCGCCAACGAAATCATCAATGAGGATCGGCGCGTTCTTCAGATTCTCATAGAGATCCGTATTATGCTTATATTCTTTTATAAATACTGTTCCTTTATACATCTTCACGCTGTCGCAGTTGGTGAAGATATATATCTTTCCGCGGTTCTCTGCAGGATGCTCGCCGAAATCCATTGATGAGCTTACCGTTACAAACGGCTTTTCGGTATTTGCCGCGGAATAGACCGAAGCCGCGAGCTTGGGATTCCTGAACATGTCGCACACTCCGTGATGGCAGATGCGGTCGCCGCTTCCGAACTCACCGTGAGTGTTGTAATCGGCAAAGCACCAGCCGATGGCTCCCGCAATATCTTCTTCCCCGAATGCCGCATCAAGGACGTTGCAGTGACGTAGTGCATGCTCGACACGCATCTCTTCCGGATCGAAAACCTTTGAAGGGAACATATGGCCTCCGAACTCGGAGATGAAATATCCCTTTTCCATGTCGGAAGTCACGGACGATTTGGGCCTGACACCTGCGTTATACCCTGCGTGCGAAAAATCATTGAAGGCATAGACGTCCTCAAGAAGAGAACTCTTGGGGAAATTCCTGATGCCCGTAGTCTGCCTTGTCGGATCGCATTCGTGAGCAGCCGCATTGGTCTTCCTGTAGAATTCGTCATCGTCAGCCGACTCGTTGATCCTGACGCCCCAGACGATTATCGACGGATGGTTCCTGTACTGCTCGACCATCTCACGGCAGTTCTTTACCGCCTGCTCCTTCCATGCATCATCACCGATGTTCTGCCAGCCCGGCATCTCGGTTACGACAAGAAGTCCTTCCCTGTCGCATTCATCAATGAAATGATGTGACTGCGGATAATGGGATGTGCGCACGATGTTGACGCCGAGCTCGTTTTTGAGGATCCTTGCGTCAAGGCGCTGGATGTTTTCGGGCATCGCATATCCGACGTAAGGGTAGCTCTGGTGGCGGTTTAAGCCCATCAGTTTTATCTTTTCGCCGTTGAGATAGAAACCGTCGGCCTTAAATTCTGCCGTCCTGCATCCGAAGACCGCTTTCTTGAAGTCAGCCTTCTGTTCATCGATGAGGAGAGTGCATTCGATCGCGTATAGATTCGGAGTGTCGATCCCCCATGTCTTAACGTTGTTTATCGTAAACTCAGCGGTACCTTCTTCAAAGACGCCCTGATTTACGGCCTCATCCGTGCCGAGATCCCTGACGAGATATTTGACCTTTGCTCCGGGAATATCACCGTCCAGATTTACCGCAGCCTTAACATTGCCGTCCTTATCGCCGGTCACGAAGATGTCTTTGATGAACATTCCGTCATAGACATCGAGATGGACCTCGCGGTAGATGCCGCCGTATGTAAGATAGTCAGTGATATATCCGAACGGGGGAACGTTGTTGCTCTCCCTCGAGTCGCATTTGACGCTGACTATGTTGTCTCTTCCGAAAGTAACGAGATCGGAGATCTCGCAGCTGAAAGACGTGTATCCGCAGAAGTGCTCTGCAACCTTAACGCCGTTTACCATGACTTCCGCGCAGTGCGCGATGGCGTCAAACGTCAGGATGAGCCTCTTGCCTTCCCATTCACGCGGCAGGCTTAAGACCTTGCGGTAGCCTGAGATCATCTCATAGTCTTTATTGCTGAAGTAGTTAAAAGGCGTAACATTCACGCAGTGCGGGATACGCACCTCTGTCGTGTCGCCGACCTTGTAGATCGGAGCGCTGAGTTCGTCGTTGTATTTCGGAGTAAACTCCCAGCCGTCGTTAATGTCGATCCTCATCGGGTTTATCCTTTCTGCTTCTTTTCAACGCGGTTAAGCTGCGGCCTTACTTCGACTTCCGTCACGCAGGCGCCGTCTCTCATGCTCAAAATGTTTCTCACGCACTCCGCGGTGTCTTCAGGCACAAGGAAACATCCGTCATCGTCTGATGGTTCGAAATCCGCGTTCCTGTAAAGCCTGGTCCCCCTGGTCAGATCCGGGCAGACCGTTACCACTTTCACGCCGTGCTTCCTTGCCTCTTCGAAAAGGCTTCTGCCGAAGCTCCTGAGTCCCGCCTTGAGTGCGCCATAGCAGGCTCCGTGAGTGTTGATCCTGGTGGAAGTCACAGACGCTATATTAATAATATAACCTTTTTTGTCCTTTATTTTCGGGAGTAATGCGGAAGTGATCACCATGGGCGCTTCGAGGTCCACCCTGCACATCTCGCTGATCTGCTCGGGCGTCATGAACTCAGTCAGTCCGTAGTAAGCAGAACCCGCGGCATTGACGAGAACATCGACCTGTTTAAATGCGGAAAGCTTCTTTAGAAGTATGTCGGTGTCCCTGATATCCATGGAGATCCGCTCCTCGAAAAACGAGACATCTCCCTGGAATACCCTGCCGATCCCGTAAACCTTGTAACCTTCTTCGGAAAGCATCTTTGATATCGCGTATCCGATACCGGAAGATGCGCCTGTAACTACTGCGGTCTTCAGTTCCATGTAAATATCTTCTCCTCAGCGATATAGCGGGAAAGCCGCCCGCACATGAATTCCTGCATCTGCCTGTCGGTGTCCTCCTCATACTGGGCGACACCGTTCCTTATAACATAAGGGTACCACGCAATCCCGGAATCCAAACACTTTTTTCGCATCGAAGAAAGATATTCTTTTGAGATCCTGAAGCAGCCCACGCTTACATCCGTGAGCTTTGAAAAATCAACCAGTTCCGCGGCATGATCCGCGAAGTTTCCGTACAGTTCACGCCAGTTTTCAGTCAGGATCATGGGGTCGAAACAAAGCCTGACGTTGCAGCCGGCGCTGACGGCGCGTGCTGCGGATTTCAGCCTGTCATCTGCTGAAGGCGTGTTCTTTTCATATCTGCTGACGATCTCATCAGGCGAGACCGTAAACGCGTATATCACGTTCGGGACATTCTCCAAAACGGGAGGAGCCGCCTTGGTGCGGAGCTCGACAAGAAGATTGCTGCTGCGCTTTGCAAGATCGATCCACTTTCCCGCAAGTCCGGTAAGTCCGTCGAGCGCGATCAGGTCAGTGTCATAGGAAGCGCAGACATATAAAGGACCTTCCTCAAGGAAACTGACGACGTCTTTTTCGTAGTCCTCGAAATTAACGAAAACGACTATGTTCGATGAGGGATACATACCTCTGAGATAGCAGTATTCGCAGTCGAAAAGACAGTTCATCACACTGCTCGAATAGTAGAAATTGCGCTGCCCGAAAGACTGGCATACCGGCGCGCCTTTGAATATCCTCGCGCCTTCCCTGACGGCAAGGATGAGTGCCGGAGATCTCTTCTGCGCCTGAGTATCCTGTCGCGGTCTGTCAAAGATGTCCTTATAGTGTTTTATCGGTATGACCGCCGCATCTTTGCACCTGTTAAGGATCTCTTCCGTCAGAGGATACCGGCGTGCTTTTTCTTCAACGTAAACGTGCGAAAATCTCATCCAGGACCCTCCTTCCCTGACGTTTGTCCCTGACCGGAAGGATGCCGTTTGCGCGCATCTCATCAAGTATCCCGTTTAGTTTTTCCAGTTTTCCGGATACCGCGCAGTAATGGACGAGGTCTTCAAATTCGTTTTTCATGTACTGCGAAAGCCGCAGTTCATCGAAGACGGATTCAGGCAGAGGCATGTAATCTTTGGTCTCTTCCCCGCGGCAAAGAGACTCGGTGACTTTTGCGATCTCATCACGGTAACCTCTTATCAGCGAAGTGACTTCAGCCGCCGAAGGCCTTCTGCTTCCGTCATCTGAAACCGCCTTTACTATGGCGATCCTTGAAGGAGCGGTCTTCTTCATGACATGGCTTAAGATAAGCGCTGCCTCCATGTCATAAAGAAATCCCGGTTTCGGATCAGAGACAATGGAAGATGAAGTGATGAGTGCCGCTTCAGGTAAAGACGAATCAATGAGCATATCGGGATAGAACCTGCGGCCCGTATCCTGATCGGTTACCGAATTGATGAGATAGCATCCGCCTTTAAGTCCTGCAGCACAGCCGACATTCAAGACGAAATCCGATGGTTCAAGATCAATGTTCTGGACGGCTTTCAGCGCAAAGCTGCCGACGCCCGTTACAACATGTTCTCCCGGCAGCCCTTCCAAAGCAGCCGCTTCACATTTAAGGGCAGTCAGAACATACAGCATATGAGTGATTACTTTGTTTCAGCTGCCTTAGCGTCCAACGCCTTTTTGCGGCGTACTACATAGAGCATAAGGCATGCGGCAATACCGATCTCGGTGATCCCTGAGCCGATCTTGGCTCCCGGTGTCTGATATGTGAGTTCTATCTCATGAGTGCCGGCTTCAAGAGGCAGTCCCATGAACATTGAATTTGCCTGGTAGATCCTGGAGGGCTTGCCGTCAACCTTTGCTGTCCAGCCCTTGGAATAAGGGATGGTGAGGCAGAGGACCTTAGCCTTGTCCAAAGTGATCTTTCCGGTTACGCGGCCTGTGGATGAACCGACCTGGTGCAGATCGACATTCTCGAGAACGTTCTCTTTGAGCTTATTGACCTGATCGTCATAGTCCGTCATCTTCTGGCAGAAAATGTAAAGCTCGTCAAATGAATACTTTCCGACTGCGGGGAAGGTCAGGGTGATCATTGTCTTGGCCTTTTCGCTGTATCCGGTATTGATGAAGAAATCCGTACGCCCGTTGTATCTCTGATACTTGCGGGTTACGAAGTTGAATATCCTCGTGGACATGCCCTTGCCGCCGATCGTCTTGAGCGGGATCATCTGGGCCTCAGGCTCGATGTAATATCTGTTGTCGCTCCTGATCTTCTTCTGTTCCTCGGGAGTCTTGCTGTCCCAACCGCCTGTGAGCTGCAGCATGTCATACTCGCTGATGCCCATGAACCTGAAGTTCTTAAGGCCGAAATAAGTCTCCGAGTTCTTGGCCGTCTTTACGGACAGAGTAACCGAGGCATTCTTTTTGGTTGCGATAAAAGATCCGTCCGCATCTTTAAGGACGCCCTTAAGTTCAGTAACCGTATATTTAACCTTCTCGCCTGTCAGTTTGATATCGGCATTCCCGAATCCGAGGCTGTTGTCATAACCGTCGAGGACCACGCCTTGGAGCAATGCTTCCTGTCTGTTTGCTGCCTCCATGGAATCAAACTTCTCTCTGGGGATCAGATTCGAATAGGTATATCCGAGCGGGAGCGGGTTCTTGTTCTCGTAAACGGTGTAGCTCCTTCCCGTATGCTTTCCTGTCTCTTCACCGATCTCCTCAAATCCGTAGGGAATGTTGGACAACGGGTTCAGTGCGACGACGTATCTTACGGAACCGAGCGCTTCAAGAGCCGTTCTTGAGTCAGGACCCATGAACCTGGAGACCATCTTGAGTTCTACGAGGTTCTCCTCATAAGCCTTGGAGATCGCAGGGCTTACCATGCTCATGTAGAAGCCTGTGCTGTAGAGTCCTGCCATCATGGCGTGATTGCATGTGGTTATGATGTCTCCGTCAACATACGAATATCTCGAAAAAGAAGACTTATCAATATACTTGTTCATGATGTCGCATTCTTCCGGATCGATGCTGTCAGCGACCTGGCTCTGATCCAATGGGGTGGGAGCGATGTCGGGGTTGAACCATTCGATGAAACCGAAGACTCCGTTGACCAGGATCGATACGATGACTGCACCGAGAACAAAGAACTCGGGGAATTTCTTCTTTCCGCCTTCTTTCCGGGAGAGCAGGAAGATGACCGCAACCGTTATTCCTGCGATGATGAGCTGGATCGTGACATTGAGGGTCCTCGACATCGGCATGATCATGCAGGCTGCGAAATATACTGCAATCCCGATCGCGGGGACGAGTACTGACTTTTTCGTAAGGCGCGTGATCTCAGGCCACATGTGGGTCAGGATGTACGCAACGAGAAGGCTGTATCCGAAATGCCATCTTGCGGAAGGATAAGACATTCCGTTGAAGACATACTGGACTGCGGGGATCATGAAGAACAGCGTGAGCACTGCAAAAGCAACGCGGAGTCTCTTTCTTTCCGCATCTTCCGTCTTTCCTCTGTAAAGGAGGAAGATCGCTGCCAGTGCAGGTGAAGCATAACCGAGGTTTGCCCATTCACCGCCCTGAACGGACTGATATGAAAGGAATCCCGAAAGGAAGTTCTCATAGTAGAGCACAGGATAGAGCGCGTCGAAAATGACTTTGTTCTCTGTTCTGGAATCGCCTGAGAATGAAAGGATAACGGGCAGCAGGAGTATGGCGCTCATCATTACGCCGATGACCGCATAACCGGCAAGCGCGCCGATGTTTGTCAGAGTCTTCTTCAGCTCGATCCCCTTGAGAGGAATGAACATCTCAAATGCCGCGTAGAGCACGGTGAGGATAACGACCATATAGAAGAAATAGAAATTCGAGACTGCAGCGAAGAAAACGCCGAAGATATAGAGCCAGGGGCTCTTCTTTTCGAGAATATGGTCAACGCCTATGAAGATCAAAGGCAGTATGACCATAGGTGTCAGGAAGAAGATGTGCTTGACGCTGTTTACCATCGCAAAAGCACAGAAGATGTAAGTGAAAGCGCCTGCGAGAACGGCTGTGTCCGTCATTTTTGCATCTTTCTTGTTGAAGCAGAACCATGAGAACGCAAGTCCAGCGCAGAAGAGCCTCAGGTAAATAGAGAACTCATAGAATATGCGCATGTGCTGCGCCGGGAAGAATACGCAGAATATCGCGAACGGATCGCCGACCGCATAGTAATGGAGCGAAGTCGGAATGTCCGCGCCGTATCCTATCGAAAACGACCAGCACGGGAATTCGAACTTGTGATCGACGAAGATATTCTTAAGGATCGATCTGATCCATTCGGAATAGTAGATGAGTGCCTTGATGTGCTGCCCGTCACCGTCGAAATTACAGATCTGGGTCTTACCGTTCAGATTGATGGTAAGGATAAAAGCCGCCGACAAAACGGCGAAGATGAGTGTGTAGGTTAACAGGAACTTCTTTTTTTTCATAGGGCAGAGTATAGCATCATTCATTTTGCTTGTAAAACTTTAGATGTGAGTATAATATTATCTTTGTTTTTATTATGGAGGCTATAAAATATGGACAGACTTCTTACGGGACTGCAGCCGAGCGGCGCCCTTACTATCGGTAATTACGCAGGCGGTATCAGCCAGATCGTCAACTACCAGAACGATTACGAGACATTCCTTTTCGTTCCCGACATGCACGCGATCACGGTTCCCCAGGACCCCGAAGCCCTTCACAGGAATATCATCAACGCCATCGCAATGTACATCGCATGCGGCGTAGATCCCGATCTTCCCAACATGCATATCTACATCCAGTCGGAGAATCTTTATCACGCAAATCTCTCCTGGATCTTCGAGTGCCACACGCCTCACGGCGACCTCACTAGAATGCACCAGTTCAAGGCCAAGTCAGCTCTGCACGAGACTTTCACCGAAGGTCTTGTCACCTACCCTGACCTGATGGCTGCAGACATCCTTCTCTACGATCCCAAGTACGTGCCTACCGGAATCGACCAGAAGCAGCACGTTGAACTCGCAAGAAATATCGCCATCAGATTCAACAACCGCTACGGCGAACTCTTTAAGATCCCCGAGCCGCTCATCCCTACAGTCGGCGCAAAGATCAGAGACCTTCAGAACCCCGAGCAGAAGATGAGCAAGTCAACGACAAATCCCAAGGCTTCCGTCTTCCTTTCAGATCCCGAAAAGGACATCCGCAAGAAGATCATGTCTGCGGTTACGGATTCTGACGGAGTCATCAAGTTCGACGAAGAGAACAAGCCCGGAGTATCAAATCTCCTTACAATCTATTCCGTTTTCTCCGGCAGCTCGATCGAAGATGCCGTTGCCAAGTTCGAAGGCGGCGGATACGGCGACCTCAAGAAAGCAACTGCCGATGCGGTCGTTGAGAAGATCATGCCCATGCAGGAGAAGTACAACGAGATCCTGAGCAGCGGAAGGATCAACGAGATCCTCGATGCAGGACGTGAGTATTCGATCAAGATCGCTGCTGAAAAATACGAGAAAGTAAGAAAGGCCGTCGGTTTCGGAAGGATCTGAAACAACGCCGGTAACAGTTTATGAAGAAATTCGGAAAAGTCCTTTTAAAGATACTTGCAGTACTGCTCATATTCCTTGTCGCCATGCTCGCATTCGCGGCACTCTGGACAATGGACACATGGCAGAACAACACCATGGATCAGATCATGTTCCACATCACCTCACCGGTCGAAGGAACCAGTTCAGACATCATCGTGGGATTTGTCCTTAAAGTGCTCCTGCCGACGATAGCGGTAACAGCCGCAGCTGTCATCGTCAAGCTGGTCCTTAAGAAAAAGGAAGCAAAACAGAAGGCACTCCGCACGGCAAACATCGTCACAGCCGTTGTTCTTGCCGCATTCCTCGGAGTATCCGCATTCCTCTTCATGAACAAGTACAAGGTCATCGAGTATTTCTCCACAAAGAGCGTAAACTCCGATTTCATAAAAGATAACTACGCCGATCCCGAGAAGACCGCTATCACCTTCCCCGAGAAAAAGCGCAACCTCATCTACATCTATCTCGAATCCGTTGAGATGACCTACGCCGACAAGAAGTCAGGCGGAGCTTTGGAATACAACTGCATCCCCGAGCTTACAAAGCTCGCCATGGAGAATGACTGCTTCAGCGGAAACAACGAGAAGCTCAATGGCGCCAAAGTATCTTTCGGCGCCACATATACGATGGGCGGAATGGTAGCCCAGTCATCAGGACTCCCCGTTGTCGGCGGCGTTGGAAATGCCGCTTCCCAGCAGGAATCCTTCTATCCCGGTGCCACCGTCCTTGGTGACATCCTCAAGCGCGAAGGCTACAACAACGAACTCATGGTAGGTTCAAAAGTCGAATTCGGCGGCCGCGGCGTTTATTTCGGAAAGCACGGAGACTACAAGCTCTTCGACTATACTTACGCGCTCAAGAACAAAATGCTCCCTTCTGACGACTACTATGTCTGGTGGGGATTTGAGGACCAGAAGCTCTTCACTTTCGCCAAGGATGAACTCAAGGACTTAGCTTCGAAAGGCGCACCTTTCAACCTCACCCTTCTGACCGTCGACAGCCATTTCGAAGACGGATATGTCTGCCCTCTCTGCAAGGATGAATACGGCACACAGTATGCAAATGTAATGGCATGTTCATCAAGGCAGCTCAAGGAATTCATCGACTGGATCAAGCAGCAGGATTTCTATGAGAACACCACCATCGTCCTGAACGGCGACCATCTCACGATGGACAAGGACTTCCTTGCAAGCATCGATGCACAGTACGACAGAAGGACTTTCACCGCCATAATCAATTCTGCGGTAAAGCCTGAAGAGAACAAAGCCCGTGAATACAATACCCTTGACCTCTTCCCCACGACTCTTGCCGCAATGGGCTGCAAGATCGAAGGTGACAGACTCGGCCTCGGCACGAACCTTTATTCATCGAAAAAGACCCTCATCGAGGAATTCGGAGAGGGCTACGTAAACGGAGAGCTCGCAAAGAACTCGGAGTTCATGAACAGCATCAGCAGCTGGGATCCTTTTGATTTCAACACTATCACATACCAGAAGATCCTGAATGCCTCCATCCAGTTCGGTACTGCCGACAACAAGAAGTTTGCCGTGATCGGACTTTCCGGCACCGAAAACATCAACGCGAAGACCACCGGCTTCATTGCAAGGCTCAAGGATGAGGAAGGCAATATCCTCGATTCCTCCGACATGCAGATCGATGAGAACAGGGTCTATAACGCAAATCTCGAAGTAACAAAGATCGGCGCTACAAAGCTCGTAACTCTTGAGATCAGCGCAAAAGACGCAAAGGGCGCTGAGCATCTCGTATATTCAGAGAACGGATTCTTCGGAAACCACATCGTTTTCGAGAGGAACCGTAAGGTCAAGCCTTCCGCCAAGATCAACACGAGTGCAGTTATCGACGGCAAGACACTTACCGTTACTGCTTCAGGCTTTGAGAACCCGAACGACATCAGCCTTGTCTACATCTATGTATGGGATAAGAAGTCGGTCAAGTCACCTCAGTACATCCTCCTCGAGCGCACAGAAGACGCAAACGGCGTAACCTACAGTGCAAATGTTGATATCTCCAGGATGAAGAAAGACTCGCTCAAGGTCAGACTGTATCAAAAGGCGAGCGGCGGAACCTGCAAGGTCTGGACGTCAGTCGATATCAAATAACAAAAGGGATCAGTGCTGATTCGGATAGACCAGACGCCTGTCTGTGTCGAACCATTCAGCACAGGTTCTGAAGCCCCAGACAATAAGGCGTCCCATGTCGGTGATCGAATAAGTTCCGTCAGGATTCTGCTTGATCGTACCTGTTACGACCTGCTCATTGAAACGCTTTTCAAAAGCGCCGTAATCGTTAACGTATTTGGCGGTAAAGACCTCACCTACTGATTCCTGGGTGAATGTCTTGTCGGAATTCTGGTCCATGTAGCTGAGCATGAAAACGGAAACGGAACGCTCGACGGTAACCGGAACGAGCGTGAAGATGACCGTGTTCACACAGCAGAATATAACGAACATCATTATGATGTCCCTGACAGTCACGAATTTCCAGAATTTTCTGATGACGCCCATGACTATTGCGGCTATGAGTCCCGTAAGGATTATGAAAGCCAGTCCCCTGTACATGAGGACGTCCATGTTCTTGAGAAGGCCAGTATGGAACAGCCCGACAAACATGACCGAGCATACCAGGTAGATAACGGCGTAGATCAGTATCAGCAATATTACGCCGCCGGCGGATGATTTCTTTTTCTTATCTTTCTTAGCACCGGTATCCTGAACTGATGTTTCGCTCATTTTTTCTCTTCGCCGCCCTTCTCACGGATCTCACTTTCCGCTTTGCTCTGGGCACGATCTATAGAGCTTGCCACATAGGCAATACCCTGCATACTGACTCTGATAGCCGTGCCGCAATATGCGCAGCAACCTGCGGAACCGAGTCTTATCCTTGTATTGGTGGAGCCGCAGTTAGGGCACTCTACCGCAACGCTCTCGCGCGCGATCTTCTGCTCATAAGCGGTCCTCTTGAAGCTTGCTGTTTCTGCTTTCGCACGCTGGGACTGAGCCAGTGCCTCACTGCGGGCCTGCGCTTCCAAAGCGCGTGCTCTTTCGATCTCCTGCTGTGCGCGGATATTTTCACTAATGGACAACCCAAGCTTTATCATCCAACCCAGATTCATCCTTCTACCCCCTTATAGTCCTGAAAGGCCCTTAAACCTGTATATCAATATATCACAGATTCCATCTCTCTTGCCAGTCTCGGAACGGGTAAGCCGACGACGTTGGAAAAGTCTCCGTCAATCTTTCTGACCAGCAGCGCACCGCCGTTCTGAATGCCGTACGCGCCTGCCTTGTCATAAGGTTCATCTGAGCTGCAGTATCTCTCGATAAGGTCTTTCTGATACTTGTCGAGGTCAAAGAATTCAACCTGCGTTTCTTCGGTAAAGCACTTTGTTGTTTCAGATGTGATAAGTGCCACGCCTGTTGCTACTATATGCTTTCTTCCGGAAAGTCTTGTCAGCATCGAAACGGCATCTTCTTTGTCCGCGGGCTTTCCGAAGATCTCATCGTCCAGGACAACGGAAGTGTCCGCTCCTATTACCAGGACCTGCTTTTTCTCGTCTTCGGAAAGTTCATCAAAGACGGCTCTCGCTTTCAGAAGCGCAAGACCTTCGCTTACACGCAGAGCAGGAGTGCCGTTGTTCTCCATAAATGTCTCGGCCGAACGCTCGTCGACATCTTTGGTTATTATCTCGAAATCATTTGTAATCAAAGACAGCAATTCGCGCCTCCTGGGAGACGCGCTTGCTAGGATCAATCTTTTGTTCAACCCTCGTTTCCTCCATCGGGTTCCTTCGGAGGTTCCTCAGGTTTCTTGGGGATATCCGGGATTATGCTCTTAGCAGGAGCCTGTGCTTCCGGAGCTTCTTCCTTCGGTGCTTCTGCGGGAGCGGCATCCTTTCCGGGGATGATGCTCTTTGCGGTAGCAGGTGCTGCTTCCGGTGCCTTTGCTGCGACCGGTCTGGCTGCTGCCGCAGGTCTTGACCCTGTTACTGCAGGTCTTGCAGGAGCAGCATTTGCTGCAGATGCTGAAGACTCCTTCTTGATCTTGGCCGACATTGCAACGGCAGACATCTTGGGTTCTGAACCGACGCTCTTGGCGATCTGGCTTGAACCGCTTACGCCGCTGATAGTGTCGCTGAGCGAAGACTTGAAGTCGATCGTGCTCTCCGGAATGACACCTTCACTGTTAGCTGAAAACTTAGTCTCAGGATTGTCTCTGAACAGCGTGTAGACTTCTCTCGGATTCTCCTTGTGAGTGATCTTGTAGTAGAAGTTAACGAACTTGGCCATCGATTCGCTCATTACGAACTTGGAAGCTGTCTTAACGGGCGCATCGATACCCTGTGTCTCATTGATGTCTGCGAAGAACTCGGAACTCGTCTTGTATTCGCCGCTGATGATGTATCCGGAACCCGGTTCAATGCTCTTGTCTGCAAGAGCGAGCATTGCGTTTGCGACGTCTCTTACATCGACGAATGCGTGGCCGCCTTCCTTCGGAGGAAGTGTTCCGTTCTTAAGATAACTGTTGATGATCTTGTTGATCTCGTAATCCTCTGAATAACCCGGGCCGATGATGAATGTCGGAAGCACCATTACGGCATTGAGTCTGTTGAGGGTTACACGCTCCATGATGTAAGCTGCGGCATCAGCCTTGGACTTGGCATATTCGCCGTCAACCAGGTTGCGGTTGAAGTTCATCTTGAGTCCGTCAGGTACAGCCTCGGGATTGATAGCGTATGCCGAGCTCAGATAAACGAGTTTTCCGATCTTGCGCTTGAGGCACATGTCGGCGATGTTCTCTGCACCGATAACATTAACTCTTCTCATGGTAAGGTTTGTCTTATCAGTAAGAGAGATATATTCATCCGTATGGAAAAGGATCGCGCTTCTCGGATCCTCAAGATCGAAGAACTCCTTCATGGAATCCTTGTCTGTGGAAATTCCGTATTTGATCTCGATATTCGGGTTGCCCTTGTAGATCGAAATGTCTGAAAGCTCGCTTGCAAGTATCCTTACCGTTTCGCCGCGTTCAAGAAGCATGCTGACGATGATCTTGCCGAGTGCACCTTCGCCGCCTGATACCAGATATTTTACTGACATTGCTTTTTCCTCTCTTCCCGATAGAGTATGAAATCAAAACAGAATTAATAACTTAATTGTATTTCACTAATAAAAACTCCGTAAACCTTTTTGAGAACTTTTTTGTTAAAAATATGTTACAAATTAATGCGGAAATTACGTATTGACAATTGCTTGAGCCTCGTCTATGCTTACAGATGTTCCCTCGGGAACATACAACTTAATACTTTCACAAAGGCTGTGACGAAGAGGTCAGCAGATCATACGATCTTACAGAGAACCGTGTTAGCTGAGAAACGGGACTTCGCGAACTGCAAAAGACTATCACTTCCGAGCCGGCATTCCGAAAGGGTTCATCCCAAGTAGACAGTGCCCGTTATGCTGCGTTAATGTAAAGGAGTTGTCAGACTTCGTAAGTGGCAGCCGCAAGGCTTGCAAATTGAGTGGTACCGCGGATTATTATTCGTCTCAATGTCCAGGAAGGATGTTGGGGCGCTTTTTTTTGCCCCGACGAGGCACAAACAGGATCAACTGCAAAAGGAGAAAACGTATGTCAAATCAAAACAGCAACGTAGAGTTAAGACTACAGGAAGTTGCAGACAGAGTTCACGGCCTCAGGCTCGACATGGGTCTCTCGCCTGAAGAAGTTGCTTCCAAGCTTGATATTTCGACAGAGGAATATCTCAAGTTCGAAGGAGGCACCCAGGATTTCAACTTCACGTTCATTTACAAGTTCGCAAACCTCGCCGGCGTTGAGATCTCGGATATCATGGAAGGTTCATCACCTGCCCTCAAGGAATACGCCGTAACAAGAAACGGTCAGGGAAGCCCTATCACAAGGCGTACAGGCTACAAGTACCAGCGTCTTGCATCACGTTTCAAGAATAAGCTCTGCGAGCCCTTCCGCGTCGTAGTCCCTTATTCAGAGGAAGCTCTTAACCCTCCGTATCACCTCGTTTCACACAACTATCAGGAAATGAACATCGTCGTTAAAGGTACCCTCAAGGTCATCATCGGCGATTCCTCCGAGGTCCTTCACGAAGGCGATTCCATCTACTTCGACTCCACCCAGCCCCACGGCGAGTTCGCTTTAGGCGGCGAGGACTGTGTCTTCTATGCGATCATCCTCAACCCTGAGGCATGGGGCAAAGGCGAGAACTACACCACGCCTTACAACTCTGAAGAAATGCGTACTGACAACGTCACAAACGTTGATGCGGCAAATCTCGAAGATCCGGTCTATGCACATTATCTCAACGGCATCCTCGATGAGAACGGCACGATGGTCGACGTTGACGTAAACGTTCCGGCTTGCAAGAAGTTCAACTTCGCATTCGACTGCGTTGACGTCATCGCTGACAAGAACCCCAACAAGCTCGCTATGCTCTGGGTTGCAAAAGACTGCGTGACCGAGAGGAGATTCACATTCGGAGACATCAAGAAGTATTCCAACATGACAGCAAACTACTTCAAGTCTCTGGGCATCGGCAAAGGCGACAAGGTCGTTCTCGTACTCAAGAGACACTACCAGTTCTGGTTTGCCATGATGGGCCTCGAAAAGCTCGGCGCGATCGCCATCCCCGCTACCCACCTCCTCCGTGACCACGATTACGAATACCGCTTCAATGCCGCAGGTGTTAAGGCAGTCTTCTGCACCGCCGATGACGATGCTGCAGACGAAGCCGAGAAGGCGGCAAAGGCATGCGGAGTCGAGACTCTCATCCTCTGCAACGGTTCAAGACCCGGATGGCATGACTTCAACGAAGAGTTCAAGAACTTCTCCGATGTTTTCGAGCGTCCTGAGGATTATGCCTGCGGCTACGATCCCATGGTCATGTTCTTCACATCAGGAACATCAGGCTATCCTAAGATGGCTCTGCATTCCTACATGTATGCCATCGGCCACATCCCTACGGCTAAATACTGGCAGAACGTAGATCCTAACGGTCTCCACTTCTCCATCTCCGATACCGGCTGGGGTAAGGCACTCTGGGGCAAGCTCTACGGCCAGTGGCTCTGCGAAGCACCTGTCTTCACATTCGACTTCGACCGCTTCAAGGCTGAAGAGATCCTCCCGATGTTCAAGAAATACAACATCACAACATTCTGCGCACCTCCGACAATGTTCAGGTTCTTCATCAAGGAAGACCTTTCAAAGTACGATCTTTCTTCACTCAAGTATGCGGTCACTGCAGGTGAAGCTCTGAACCCCGAGGTCTTCAACAAGTTCATGGAAGCTACTGGCATCAGGCTCATGGAGGGCTTCGGCCAGACAGAGACAACGCTCGTTATCGCAAACCTCGTAGGCTCCAAGATCAAGCTCGGCTCCATGGGCAAGCCCAATCCGCTCTACGACGTTAAGATCCTCGATCCCGACGGCAACGTCTGCAAGCCGGGTGAGACAGGCGAGATCTGCATCAACACTCAGAACTATCATCCGAAGGGACTGTTCCTCCAGTACTACCTCGCACCCGAGCTCACATCAGATGCCTGGCATGACGGCTGGTATCACACAGGCGATACCGCATGGATGGATGAGGACGGCTACATCTCTTATGTCGGCCGTACGGACGACGTCATCAAGTCTTCCGGCTACCGTATCGGACCCTTCGAGATCGAGAACGTCATCATGGAGCTTCCTTATGTTCTCGAGTGCGCTGTTACAGGTGCACCTGACCCGCAGGGCGTCAGAGGCATCGTCGTAAAGGCAACGATCACTCTCGTCAAAGGAACCGAAGGTACCGAAGAGCTCAAGAAAGAGATCCAGCACTACGTCAAGGAGAAGACAGCTCCTTACAAGTATCCCCGTATCGTTGAGTTCGTTGATGAGCTTCCTAAGACCTTCAACGGCAAGATCATGAGAAAAGCCATCAGAAACGACGACAACAAGAAACAGTAATTTCTCCGTATTGGGTTTTATGTGTTACTCGGACCTTCCGCACTTGCGGGAGGTCCGTTTTTTAACTTTCATCATCCGAAAATGCTGGTGACATAACTCATGGAATCCCTTAGTTCACGTCCAGAAACCTTGGAACCCATTTCAATAGAGACAAAACCCTGATATCCTGTATCTTCCAGCAGGAACTTCAATTCCCGGTGAATGCTTCTTTCCCTTACCGATGCCAGGCCGGGTTCGCTGATGTGAACATGATTGATCAGATCTTCGTTGCCGTTCAAGACACCGAGATCTTCATTGTTATGGATCATGGTTCCCAGATCCAGATTGAGCCTG
Organism: Clostridiales bacterium; assembly: GCA_017478485.1. Taxonomy (GTDB): domain Bacteria; phylum Bacillota; class Clostridia; order Saccharofermentanales; family Saccharofermentanaceae; genus Saccharofermentans. The sequence goes on from JAFVDI010000028.1 coordinate 173,585, forward strand.
AGTCCTTCAGAACCGGTCTGCAAAATAAACTCCACAGCTTCTTTTGTCGTATTGATAAAGTTGGTATTGTAGATTGGAGGATTGGCCTCAAGGCCTATACACGTTCCTTTGCTATGCGCATAATCACCTATTTCTTTAAAGAATTCATGCGCTGCATCTGCATTGCTGTTTTCAGGGATATTCCTGTTTCTCGGGCACCCGAATACCAGATTTGAACAATTGACGGCCGCAGCAAAATCCACGGCTTTTTTAGTGTATCCGGCCAGGATTTCCCTCTCGTTTTCCCCGCTCCATATGCATTCATTCCTTCCATACCATATGGATTGAATGGATGGTATCGAAAGCCCGTATTCTTTTTTCAATCCGGCAGCAAAAGCGGATGCTTCGGATAAGCGGTCATACGGTTCTTGCGGAAATATCCTTGTCGGAGCTATCTCCAGTCCCTGAAACCCCATATCACAGAGCAGCTTATACATTTCCACATCGGTTTCGGATGTCCAGGCTATGTTGGAAACAGACAGTTTCATTCAGATACTCTCCAGTTTTGTCCATAACTCTTCAGGAATAGAAGCTTCCAATCCTGACAATGTATCTGTCAGCTGTTCCGGTTTGCTTGCTCCCAGCACCGGGTATATCTCTTTTCTGATTCCCCACTGTATCGCCGCATCGACCGGCCTGATGCCGTATTCATCACACACACTGATAAAGCCGTCAATACGCTCCTTGTTCTGGGCATAAAAGTTCATTGTCTTGTCATAGCCAAGCTGCTCCCTTTTCGCAGCCCTGGATCCTTCGGGTATTCCATTTCTGTATTTGCCGGTCAGCAATCCCTGGCACAACGGAGAAAAGCCGAGCATTCCCACGCCGTTCCTGTTACAGAAATCCTTAACCCCGTTCGTTTCAGTCTTTCTGACAGCAAAAGAATATATACACTGCTCGATCACAGGTTTCTCGAGATTAAGTCTCTCACATGTTCTGTGGCACTCCTCCAAAGCCTCGGCAGGCCATTCCGAAGTCGCCCAATACCTGACCCTTCCGCTTTCTATCAGATGATTAAATGTCCTAACTATTTCTTCCATGGGAGTTTCAGGATCATACCTGTGTGCATAGTAGATATCCACATAATCCATCCCCATGCGTTTAAGTGATTCCTCAAATGCCCACATGATGTGTTTTCTCGATAAGCCTTTGTGATACGGCGTATCACCTATCGGCCAGGAGCCCTTCGTTGAAACCACATACTCCTCACGGTTGTACCTTTTCAGTGAATTACCCACAAGGCGTTCCGCTTCTCCGGAACCGTAATTGTTGGACAAGTCAAAGGAACGGATGCCGAGATTCCACGCCTGATCTATCATTCTGTCCGAATAAGACTGCTCGACCGATTCGGTACCGATCGTCAGTGCCGATCCGAATGTTACTTCCGTTAATTTGAGGCCTGAAGAGCCCATTCTTACATAATTCATCTTATTGCCTCTCTTTTACGTTCCTACAAGGCTCATATTCGTATATGACAGACGTGGGCCTGCCCTTTGCTTCGATCATTATCTGCGCTATGTATTCAGCCATTACTGCAAGAGAGACAAGTATAAAACCGGTAAGCAGGCATGCGGTCATTATCACAACACATGCCGCTGTCCACTCAGGCGGAGCTAAAAAGATCCCGACTATAGAACCGATGAACATCAATAAGGTTACAGGCAAAAAGACACTTATCTTGCGCAGCGGTTCAACTGATATTCCGGTTATGCTGTCAAGTGCATACGAGATCATTGATCTTAATCCATATTTGGTCTTTCCGGCATATCTTTTATCCCTGTCGTATTCGATAACTTCCGTCTTCATTCCGACAAAAGGAACCGACACTCTGAAGACCTGGTTTACTTCGGGCATTGCAAGTATCTGATCAACTGCCTTTCTGGATAAAAGCCTGAAATTGGCAGCATTCTTTTCCAGCTTCAGTCTTCCTGAATAAGAATTCATGATCCCGTAATAAAGGCCTGCAGTGCTTTTCTTAAAGAAGCTGTCACTTCTGCGGCTGACTCTGCTTCCGACCACAACGTCAGCACCCTGCTCCCATTTCGCGATCATTTCCGGAATAAGCGAAGGCGGATCCTGAAGATCGGCATCCATTACGACTACCGCATCACCGGCAGCCTTTCTCAAGCCAGCGTTGACCGCACCTTCAAGACCGAAATTTCTTGAAAGGCACACGGTCGTGACAATATCGGAATGTTCAGCCTGTTCGCTGAGCATAATGGGATACGTGTTGTCTTTCGATCCGTCGTTAACGAGAACCAGTTCAAAATCATATCTGTCACTCAACTGTGATAAGACTTTGATTGTTTCTTCGCAATATACATGCACCATCTTTTCTTCGTTATACATCGGTGCAATAACAGACACTAATTTCTTCATGCTGATCCGGTCCTCATTTTGTCAGTTTTTCTATGCTGTCGTAACTATAGTTCTTCCGTTTGAAAACAAGCTCGACTATTATCTGCAGATACTTGATTATTATGGTAAGGATAACGAACAGGCCAAAGAATGCAACAGACAGGAACAGTATGGTCGACGTCCATCCTTCTATAGGATTGCTGATGATAAATGCCACTACCGTATACACCAGTACCACTACGGTAATAAAGATCATAAACAGAGACATCACCTTTGAAAACTCATATCCGAGATTAGTGAAAAGTATCAGCGAATCAATCGCCAGAGAAGTACGGTACTTCTTTTCGTCAGCATCCATATCTTTCAGTTTGTCTTTAACAACTTCATATCTGATATTATCGGTCTTCAGTCCGCTGGTCGAATACAGAGCTTTTCGGTAAGGAACGGTCTTATTCTCATTGCTTACTCTGTTTATAACCCTTCTGCTCAGGATCCTGAATGTCTCAGTCTGCATCATTACGTTGGTCGGGGTAAAACAGTCAAATACTTTATAGAATATCCTTGATGAGAATTTCTCCTTGCGGTCCGGAGAAGCGCTTACTATATCAAAGCCTTCCAGGACACGAGTGTAGACATCCATTATCGCTTCCGGTCTGTAATCCATAAAAGTACTGTCGAGCTCCAAAACAAAGTCTCCTATGGAAAGATCTGTTCCTGCTTTCATTGCTAATTCCAGGCCGTGGAAATAGCTCATGTTGACAAGCGATATGCACATACGGTTCGGCTCAGTACTCAGTCCACGGATTATATCCGCGCTGGAATCAGACGAAAAGTCATTGACACATATGATCTCCGAGTTCTCAAAATTATCTTCAAGAAAACGTATGAGCTCCTTAATGAACCCACCGATCCTGTCCTCGGCATTATGAACGTATACGACCGCGGATATAAAATTCTTTTCCCTGTTATCCATTATCAAGTACCTCGTTTAAATCATAAACAGTATTGATCTTTCCCGATAAGACGCTGATAAACACCGGTTTGTCAGAACACTTTCTGATAACGGTCGGTCTGGAATCATCTATCTCAGAACTGAGCAGGATGGGTTTTATCGAGAACAGTGATTCTTTGTATTCGAATTTGTAATCCTCCAGCAAATACTTTTCAGCAAGACTGCGCATATAAGGAAATGCCGTTTGCGGCCGCGCCGAGCATTCATTACAATTGGCCAGGTGCTTCCCGGAACACAGACCGCCTTTGTTTTTCTGGCACTGGAAATTCGGAACAGCATCATAGCTTGTCGTATGAGGAGTAAACGTTACTGACGTCAAAGAATGAAGTCCGGTCTTGCCGAAGGGCATGATCGAGAAAAATGGCCCGTCCATTACCGTAAAGCCGATATTCTTCATTTTTTCATTGACGTCGCAAAGGATTATCTCGCAAAGCTCATACTTGATCTTAAACTTTTCAAAACCGGCCATTTCGGATATCTGATTGGTAGAGGCATAAGTTGCATTAAGAACAAAACCGCTCTTATACTCAAGGCCGCTCCGGGTCCTTACAACAAACTCATCGGCATCCCTGCTTATCCCTGTGATCATCTCTCCCAGTTTAAGTTCAACGCTCTTGCTGTACTTATTGAGTTCACTTAAGAAATAGTCACGCAGGATGACGGCATCATATGTATATTCTCTGGTCATAAATGCTCCGTCACACAAGCCTTCTTTGAAATAATTGCCCGGATAGAGTTCCTCGCACGGTATCCCTGCAGCTCTGCAAAACTCTTTAAAACGCTGTCCGTCAGTCCATGAAAAATGGCTGGATGTTGCGTAGATCTGTTCAAATTCCCTGTTTATGCAAAAAGAATAATCCGCATTAAAACGCTCAAAATAGCCGGCGGATTTCAGTGCTGTCGATATCGATCTCGGATAATGATATCCCTGATGAACTCTTGCCTGATTAATATATGTTGCACGTTTAAACGGTGCATTCTCACATTCTATGACAACTACACTATATCCTTGCTTTGCGCAATACAAAGCGGCATATAAGCCGTATAATCCGGCACCGATAATGAGCCTGTCCGTTTTCATCCTTTAACCACACAATAAATCAGCTGAAAATTTCCTAGTTTGCATTTTCCCACGAAAACCCGTCACGAACAAGTCCCGCCCCTCGTTTTGGCAGTTAAAACGCTCCTTCGGAATGCTTTATCAGCATGCCATGCTCCACAGCGGTTCATATTCGCGGTGTCCCGCAGATCTCATTGCCGAAGCAGCCGAGACACCCGCAAATCTTACATCAAACTTAGCTCCTTTAACCGCCGGCCAGAGAACGTCATAAGCTTCTTCTCCCGTGTCCGGCATGGTAAGCGATATCCGCCTTATGTCTGACAGCATATCGCTGTCTCCTCTCCTTCCGAGCATCAGGAAATGTCTCTTGTCGAAAATTATCAGGTCATCTAAGTCCATTCTCTTAAGAAGCGGTTTCCTGATCAGAGGAAGCACGGAATTATGCGGATCTATCACCGCGCACGATGCTTCGGGACCTCTAAAGAACTCAATGTTGACAAGGAGTGCCTGTGCCTCGCGGTACAGATCTCTTATCGCTTCATGAACGCGGTGCATCACGTCGCTGCCGTAATCCTCGGCGATCTTCCCTCCGTCCCTTAAGGCGAGATATATCATCTCGAAAAGGAGCTTCTCCATGTCAGGCGTGTCCGTCAGAAAAAGGTCCGTCACCATCTGCTGAACTTCCGCACTGCCGCGCCTCCCGATGAGCGAAAACATGTATTCGGCTTCGGCTGCAGATGTCGTTACCGGCACATATTCAGCAGTGACGTCAGCCCGGTATTCCGGGCAGATCTCATCAGGCATCGTCTTGACCCTTAGGATCCTCAGGGCCGTGCAGAGGAATCCTTCAAGAGTGCCGTCATAACTGAATCTGCGGATGTAATCTTCCATCGGTGCCTGACCTCCTTTGCCAAAGTGAGGTCATTGTAGCATGCCGAACATATGTTTGTAAACGGGTTAAAAAAGAACAGTCCAATAATCTGGACTGTTCCCGTAAAAAACTTTTAAAAAGCCTTTATCCGTTGATCTTGAGTCTGTGGTAGACCTTCTTGCCCTTGCGGACGATAGCCTCGCCGTTGTCATCAAAATCGGACTCAGCGAGTGCATAGAACTGATCTTCAACAACGTTATCGTTGAGGTAGACGCCCTTCTGCTGGATCATTCTCCTTGCCTCGCCCTTGGACTTCATGAGGCCTGCCTTAACGAGAGCATCTGCGATCTGCATGCCTGCACCGAGCTCCTCTTTGGTAATCTCGGTGGTCTTCATGTCCTCTGATCTGCCGGCGTTTTCGAAGATATCCTCGGCAGTCTTCTTTGCGATCTCGGCAGCTTCCTCGCCGTGGATGATCTTGGTAACTTCGTAAGCAAGTCTCTTCTTGGCCTCATTGATAGCAGCATCCGTGAGCTTGGCATACTCATTGATCTCATCCATCTCAAGGAACGTGAGGAGCTTCATGCACTTGATGACGTCAGCGTCGTCAACGTTTCTCCAGTACTGGTAGAAATCGTAAACAGGGAACTTCTCGGCATCGAGCCAGACTGCACCCTTAGCTGTCTTACCCATCTTCTTTCCTTCGCTGTTGGTGAGGAGAGTGAATGTGAGACCGTATGCCTCTTCCTGGTCCTTACGGCGGATGAGCTCCATGCCTGCAAGGATGTTGGACCACTGGTCATCTCCGCCGAACTCGAGCTTAACGCCGTACTTCTTGTGGAGATAGTAGAAGTCATATGCCTGCATGAGCATGTAGTTGAACTCGATGAAGGACAGCCCCTTCTCGAGACGCTGCTTGTAGCACTCTGCGGTAAGCATCTTGTTAACAGAGAAATGAGGTCCGATGTCTCTTAAGAACTCGATGTAGTTGAGGTCTCTGAGCCAGTCGGCATTGTTTACGATAAGGGCCTTGCCGTCGGAGAAATCGATGACCTTGCCCATCTGCTTCTTGAAGCACTCGACGTTGTGGTCGATCGTCTCGACTGTCATCATCTGACGCATATCGGTACGTCCGGAAGGATCGCCGATCATACCGGTACCGCCGCCCATAAGAGCGATCGGCCTGTGTCCTGCCTTCTGCATGTGGCTCATGACCATCATCTGGACGAAGTGGCCGACGTGAAGTGAATCAGCAGTCGGGTCGAAGCCTATATAGAACGATACGCCCGGCTTGGAAAGAAGATCGTAGATCTCTTCCCTGTGTGTAGCCTGTGAGAAATAACCTCTTTCTTCAAGCGTGTCGAATACATTCTTTGCCATAAATTCCTCCAAAGAACAGAAATATAAATAATTAAAGCCTATGTATGATACACCGCGGGGCGCGGGTAAACAAGTTAGCCGAGCTTAATAAAATCGACTGCCGCAAGAGCCGCGACTGCGCCGTCTGCACAAGCCGTTGTGAGCTGCCTGACCTTCTTGGTCCTGACGTCGCCTGCTACAAAGATGCCCTTAACGTTGGTCTTGCAGTCTTCGCCGCCTTCGATGTATCCGCCTGAGAGCGTAACAAGGTCCTTGAAAATGGCCGTCTTGGGCTCCTGGCCGATGGCAACGAAAAGTCCGTCAACTGCAAGCTCTTTCGTGCTCTGGTCATCGCGGTTTTCGAGAACGATGCCGTCAAGCTTGGGCGAACCCTTGAGTTCCTTTATCACGAAAGGCGTGACCATCTCGAGATTTGGAAGAACCTTGGCAGCTTTGACGAGCGTCTCGTCAGCGCGGAATTCGTTTCTTCTGTGGATCAGATAGACCTTTTCGACGAGGCCTGCAAGATAGATCGCATCTTCGACTGCTGTGTTTCCGCCGCCGTTTACGGCAACTGTCTTGCCCTTATAGAAAGCGCCGTCGCATGTTGCACAATAGGAGACTCCCTTGCCCGTGAGTTCTTCCTCGCGGTCGATACCAAGATGTCGGTTTGTGGCTCCCACTGCAAGGATCACTGCCTTGGCCGTCTCTTTACCGCCTGATGCAAGCTCAACGGTGAAGCCTTCCTCAGCCGTTCCGGAAACAGAAGTAACTCCGTCGAATTCGACTCTTGCACCGAGGTTGGTCGCCTGGTTATACAGGTCGTTTGCGAAATCAAAGCCCGAGATCTTTGCAATGGCCGGATAGTTCTCGACCTCAGGCGTATTGATGATCTGACCGCCGTAGACGTTGCCTTCATAGACAACGGTATCCATACCTGCGCGTCTTGCGTAGATTGCTGCCGAAAGTCCTGCAGGGCCTGCGCCTGCGATGATGATGTCTGCCATGTGTCAGCCTTCCTTTCCGTTGACGAGCATATCGAATCTCGCATGAGCCTCAGGGTTTGCCTTCTGCAAAGAGATGACCTTGCCCTCGCGGCTGATGAAGCAATGCTCGCTCGTTCCTGTGCATCTTACCTGTTCTGTTTCCTTATCGAAGACCGTGTATTTGATATCGAATCTTACGCCCGTATATCTCGTGACCTCGGCGCGGATGATGACCGTATCACAGTATTTCGCCATCGTCTTGTACTTGGCGGTAAGTCCGACGACGGGACTTATGATGCCCATCTCCTCCATACCCTTGTAACCGAGGCCGATCTCTTCAAAGAGCTTTGTCCTTGCCTCTTCATACCACCTGATATAGTTCGAATGATGGGTGACGCCCATCTGGTCTGTCTCATAGTACTGTACAAGGTGTTCGCAATCCGTGACTGCTGCCATGCAAAATGCCTCCGCTTAGTAGATTGTTTAATTCTATCATAAGTAGGGGAAACAACGGCTGAGTAAAAGCAATAAAAGGAGCCCCACAACAGGAATGTCGATGATAACAAATATGACGGTCAGGACCGTACCGCTCTTTCCCGCCTCCGTCATACGCTTATGAATAAATAAGGCCAGTGCGGATATGGCAAGTGAAAAGATCAAATATATGCAGACCGGTAATGCGATATTCCGGAACACTCTCGTTTTTTCATTCTTTAAGTATGTGGAAAGAAAATCTTCTTTTGCTTTTTTCAATTCGGAAAGCACTTTTTCATGCGATTCGATCTTATCAAAACCAATGGTTGTAACATAAGTCCCGTCCAGATACTTGTTGTGGTACTCTTTGCTCTCACCTGCACTTTCAGAAAAACCGACCGGGGCTCATTTGCCGTCATCACACCTGATCCGGAAATGTTCCTCGAAGCGCATGTTCTCGTTAACGGCAGAAATCTGCATGAGAGCTTTCAGCTGATAAACTTTTCCCTTCCTGAAAGTGATGGGTTTGATCTCATCACGCTTTTCATTTCCCTGTGACTTGTCGAGTTCCAGATTGATCAGCATTATGGACTCTGAGGCCGAATCAAGACACTCGAGATCCTCGGAAAAAACTATGTCAGTCTGGTAAAACTCCTTTTCAAAGAAAACGGTTCTCGCAGGCGCGAACGTGTCACCCAGCGAAAAAACAACATACGTACCCACTGCGACAAATATTGCCAGCAGGATCAGCAAAGGCACCTTTTTGTTCGTTCCGGAATCATTCATGGTCTCATTATACCGCGGATGAAAAAGATGGATATATTCAACTGTCATTCCTCGCGAAAACATATATAATTGCTGTTATGGATACGACCGAACTCTTCATCCTCATAACCGACATAATCGGCACAATCGCATTCGCGGTGTCAGGCGCCCTCGCAGGCGTCAAAAAGAAGATGGACATCTTTGGAGTCAACATCCTCGCTATCCTGACGGCAACCGGCGGAGGAATAATCCGTGACCTCATCATCGGATCAACACCTCCCACTGCATTCAAGAATCCGTTCTTCGTAATCCTTGCCGCGATCGCCGCCAACCTCACGTTCATCTTCCTTTACTGGCAGCGCCGTTCGGACAAAAAGCTCCCCGAGAACGCGAAAAAGATCTACGACAGAGTCTTTTTCTGGTGCGACACGATAGGACTTGCGGCATTTACCGTTGACGGTGTCCACACGGGCTTTTTCACCACCTTTTCAAACAACTGGTTTCTGGTCATCTTCCTCGGTGTCGTGACCGGTGTCGGCGGCGGCGTCCTTCGTGACGTCCTCTCGCTCGAGATGCCTTATATCTTCGTAAAGCACATCTATGCCATAGCCTCGATCATAGGCGCAACGGCAACATATCTCATATTCCTCGGCACGGGCTCGGCCGCTTCGGCAATGCTCGCCGGCTTCTTCATAGTCGTCGGCATCCGCTATCTTGCGGCGCATTTCGGCTGGAACCTGCCTAAGATCGATCACTGAAAAGGAGTCATTACATGCCTAAAGATCCCAATATCCTTTTAAGCTATATCAACACGCAGTTAAGGGACACCTACGATTCACTCGAAGAGCTCTGCAGATCACTTGACCTGGACGAGCTCGAAGTCAAGACTTCGCTCCGCGGTATAGGTTACGAATACGACGAGGGTTTGAACAAATTCATCCCCGTAACATGAAAACAGGCGGTGAAAACCGCCTTTTTATATAAAGAAAATACATCTGTGATGTGCTATAATTTCGCCGGCAAAATATAACGGCAGGCACATCAGTGCTTTTCGCCTGACCATAATCAAAATTCAAGGAGATACACCTATGAAAAGAAGACCAGTAGTTCTCATGGTTCTTGACGGTTTCGGTCTTACCGACACCAAGGAATACAATGCCATCGCCATGGCTAACACACCCGTCATCGACAAGCTCATGGCTGAGTGCCCTTTCGTTAAGGGCTATGCATCCGGTCTGGCGGTAGGACTTCCTGACGGCCAGATGGGCAACTCCGAGGTCGGCCACATGAACATCGGTTCCGGAAGGATCATCTATCAGGACCTCACACTCATCACAAAGTACATCGAAGACGGCGTCTTCTTTAAGAACGAGGACCTCCTCCGTGCCATCAACAACTGCAAAGAGAAGAATTCAGACCTTCACGTCTGGGGCCTCCTCTCCGACGGTGGCGTCCACTCACACAACACACACCTCTATGCGATCCTCGAGCTCTGCAAGAGAGAAGGATTCGACAGAGTCTATGTTCACCCCTTCTTCGACGGCCGTGATACACCTCCGGCATCCGGTAAGGATTATCTCCAGGCACTTGTCGACAAGATGGCTGAGATTGGCGTAGGTAAGGTCGCTTCAATGTCCGGCCGTTACTATGCAATGGACAGAGACAACAACTGGGACAGGATCCAGACAGCTTACGACTCTCTCGTTCTCGGTGAGGGCGTTAAGGATACGGACTGCATTGCAGCTATGCAGAAGTCATACGACGCGGGCGTAACAGACGAGTTCGTCCTCCCTACAGTCATCGTTGACAGCGAGGGCAAGCCTGTCTCAGTCGTTAAGCCTAACGACTCCGTAATCTTCTTCAACTTCCGTCCTGACCGTGCAAGAGAGATCACAAAGGCTTTCTGCTACACAGACGAGGACATCGCAGCTCAGCCCGGTGACGCTTCCGACACGAAGTGCATAAAGTACCTCAAGAGAGCTAACGGCTTCATGCCTCTCACATATGTCTGCTTCAAGGACTACGATGAACTCATTCCCAACAAGTTCGTCGCTTTCAAGAAGGAAGAGATCAAGAACACACTCGGTGAATATCTTGCGGCAAACGGCCTCAAGCAGCTCCGTATCGCTGAGACAGAGAAGTATGCTCACGTTACCTTCTTCTTTAACGGCGGTATCGAGGAGCCCAACAAGGATGAGGACCGTACACTCGTTCCCTCACCTGCAGTTGCTACATATGACCTCAAGCCTGAGATGAGCGCTCCCGAGGTTTCCGAGAAGCTCGATGCAGCTATCTGCTCCGACAAGTACGATGTAGTCATCATCAACTTTGCTAACCCCGACATGGTCGGCCACACAGGCGTTCTCGAAGCTGCCATCAAGGCTGTTGAGAGAGTTGACGCTTGCGTAGGCGGCGCTGTTGAAGCAGTCAAGAAGATGAACGGTGTTCTCTTCATCTGCGCAGACCACGGCAACGCAGAGCAGATGATGAACCTCGAGACAATGCAGCCTCACACTGCACACACAACGAACCCCGTTCCGTTCATCCTCTACAACTACGATCCCGAGTACACACTCCGTGAGGGCGGCCGCCTATGCGACATCGCTCCCACTCTCCTTGAGATCATGGGTCTTCCTCAGCCTGCTGAGATGACAGGCGAGTCACTTCTCATCAAGAAGTAATACAAAACCCAGGCAAACGATAAGGGGTGCAGTCATCTGCACCCCTTTTTTCTGTTTTGAAATCGATCATATCCGGATGTATACGGCATCTGCAAAACAATATCACTTATAATTTTCCGCTCTTTTTTCGGGCAAAAATTATAACTTTGGACTGTTTTTTATAATTTTTTGCGTTTTTCGAGCCAAAAAATTATAAGACGCCGCAATGGCACCCGCCAAACAGCCTCTCAGTTCGAATCCGGAACCGCCTTGATGGCAGCGAGAAGATCCGAGAATTCCTCGAAAGCGGGAATGTCCGGGTTGTCGGCGATGATCTTCTCCGTGCTCTTGAAAAGGAATCCTGCCTTTGAAGCCTTGATCATGTCGAGGTCGTTGTAAGAGTCGCCTGAAGCGATGGTGTCAAAGCCGATGGACTGAAGCGCGCGGACCGTTGAGAGCTTTGAGTTCTCGATCCTCATCTTGAAGTCCTCGATCATGCCGTCCTCGCCTACAACGAGAGAATTGCAGAACAGTGCGGGATAGCCAAGCTTTGCCATGAGGGGCATTGCGAACTGTGTGAACGTGTCGCTGATTATGATGACCTGCATGTCCTTGCGGAGCTCATCTAAGAATTCCTTTGCTCCGGGAAGCGGATCGATCTGGGAGATAACATTCTGGATCTCCTTGAGGCCAAGTCCGTGCTCACGGAGGATGCCGAGTCTCCAGCGCATGAGCTTGTCATAGTCGGGTTCGTCACGGGTGGTGCGCTTGAGTTCCGGGATGCCGGAAACCTTTGAGAATTCGATCCAGATCTCAGGGACAAGTACGCCCTCCATATCAAGACAGACTATGTTCATATAATTACCTCCTGTATAAACCGATCGAAAGATCAGATCCTTGCGTAAATGAATGCTCCTGAATCGTAGCCCAAGCCGTACATGCCGAAAACGAGAACGGCGATGAACAGCAGCATAAAGACTGCCCATGAAACCACGAGCGGCTTTGAAGCTATCTTCTCGAGAACCAGGCGCGGAGCTTCCTCCTGCTTCTCACGGTATTTGTAGATATCCACTGCGATAAGGACAGCGAGAGATGCGAACAGAACGATCCAGTTTGAAGTATCAAGACCAAGTGAAGCGATCCACTCGCCGTTTATTGCAAAAGGCCTGAATATCGCCTTGTACATTTCGATTGCGTCAGGGACATTTACTGCCCTGAAGAAGATGTGGCCGAGCATGACCAGAAAGAAAGTTCTTGCCGTCTGGAAGATCTTGTAAGGGAGCTTGTCGCTGTGAAGGACCTTCCTGAGCTTTACTGAAACGGGCTCTACGATCTCACCTAAGATGATGTAGAAGCAATGCAGAAGTCCCGTACCGATTACGTACTTCATAAGACCGCCGTGCCAGTAACCTACTGCTGCCCAAAGGATTATCAGAGCGACATCAACGGGGATCTTCTTACCCTTCTTCTTTCCGAGGAGCTTCTTTGAAACGTCACCTATCTTAATGAATGCGGGAGTACGAAGAAGCGGGTAGAACAGGTAATCACGAAGCCATCCGCCGAGTGTGATGTGCCAGCGCTGCCAGTATTCCCTGATGGTGTGTGAAAGGAACGGGCTGTTGAAGTTCTCGGGAAGATCTATGCCCAAAAAGTGCGATGCTCCGAGGACAACGTCCATGCACCCGGAGAAGTCGGCATAGAGCTCGATCGCGAAAGCAGCAGCTCCGATGAAGACATAAAGTCCAGTGTAGGTTTCGTGATTGCCGTAGATATTGTTTACGATAATCGCGATCCTGTCCGCGATGACGAGTTTTTTGAAGAAACCCCAGGCAATCCTGATCGCGCTGTCCCTCAATCTGTCAAAAGAGAACTTTGCATTCTTTGAGCCGTCGAGCTTGACGGAAAGGTCTGCATAGGAATTCATAGGCCCTGATGTGAAATAAGGGAAATAAGTCGCGAAAAGAAGATATCTGAAGAAGTTCTTCTCGGGAGCGGTCTTCTCCCACCTGACATCAAGGGTGTATCCGATGAGCTGCAGAGTATAGAAAGCCATTCCGACCGGAAGAACATAGGTCATGAATGTCTTTGTCGCGGGTGATGCTGCGAGTACCTGGTTAAGGCTCTCTTCGAACATGCCGATGACGCCGTAGTATCTGACGGCGCAGAGGATGCCGAGGTTAAGGATGACCGTTATGATCGCCGAAACATTGCGCAGGCCCTTCTTCTTGTCAGGTCCGCATAGCAGACCTCCGATGAAGGTCGTTACTGCCTCGAGCAATACGAATACGAGTGAATAGAATCCGCATGAAGCGCAGAACGCCAAACTCGCAATGAGCAATATCCACCGTCTCGCGCCTCCGGGCACAAGATAGTAGATGATCGCGGTTATCGCGACAAATGCAAGAAAAGCAGCTGATACGAGCGACATTTAATTATCCGAGGTGAGCCATGATCTTGTCGACCATCTCGCCGACATTCTTGAGACCTGTTGTCTCGCCCATCGTGAATCTGATTCCGAAGCCTCTCTCGATAGCTACGAGAAGATTGATGTGCTCCAGTGAATCCCAGCCGTCAACATCAGCTGCGGTCGTAGCATCATTTACATTGATGTCTTCATCATCGAAAACATCCTGGAATATCTCGTTAAGCTTTACGAAAACTTCTTCTCTGGTCATTGATATATCTCCTTAATTGACTTTGATAGCAACATTCTTGCTGAAATACGGTGCGGAAAGATCAAGCTCCCACTCGGTAGACCCGTCTTCTGCCTCATGGATTTTAACAAATCCCTGCATACTGTAAAAGTCCTTAACCATTTTATTTTTGGCAGTAGGATAATAGAAACCTCTTATCTTCGCGATTCCGCGCTCTTTGCACTCGTTCACGAACTCGTCCATCATGGCGAATTCCATTCCGCGCTTTAAGACTCTGCAGCTCATGAGCCAAAGGTCCATGAGGAATACCTTCTCCCCGTTCTCATCCGCCTCGTGGCCGAAAGATACCGCGACAACGCCGTTATCGCCGAACTTGTCCTCGAGCCTTCCGTATCGCGTGATATATGTGGGATCGGCCGCGAACTTCTCGATCTCAGCCTGGCTGCAGCGCTTTGTCGTGAGGTTGAACTGGTTGCTCTTGTTGGTGAGCTCGGCGATCCTCGCCATGTAGAGCGGAGTGAAAGGCTTGATCTCTGCCTGCATTTCGAGCGACCTGAGGTAATCGTCGTAGTCATCGAAAGAAGCTGAAGCCTTGGCACGCTCCATGTTCGCCTTGTACATTCCGTTGCGCTTTAAGTCTTCGGCTGAAAGTCCCGTGACCTCGAAATATCCGTTCGAATCGATGATGTCGATGTATGTCTCGGGAGCACCGACTTCAGGAACGCTGATGCCTGCGACCTGCGCCTCAACAAGCGCTCTTTCTACAGGGTTGTCGTCAACAAAAACAAAGCTGTCAGCACCGATGTTGATCTCGGCAGCGGTGTTCTTTATGTTGATGTCCTTATTGTCCCAGTTTGCCTTTATGATCAGGAAGTCGTCCTGCTTGAGTGTCGAATCGGGACGTGCAAGGCCTGCCAGAGCATTTTCCTCGTCGTTCTTGGAAGCGACCGTAAGAAGGATGCCCAGGTCCTTATGTGCCTTTATGTACTGCTGGAATTCGGTGAAGAGCTCGGACTCCGCGTCCTCGTGGCCGATATGGATGTTCTCAGGGCCGTCGTCGCCTACGATGCCGCCCCAGAGGGTATTGTCCATATCAAGTGCGAAAGCCTTCTTGTTCTTGCCGTAAACCGCCTTGATTATGTGAGAAAGATTGAATGCAAACTCGGGAATCGCGGGCACAGCTACGGCATACTTATATCTGTACCAGTCGCCCGGATCGGACCACTTTTTTATGCCGTAAACTGCGGAAATGTAATTGATGTCGTTGATGAAGAAGTTCTCGTGGCTCCTTGCGTAATCGTAAAAACGCTCGTTGAGCCTGTTGATGAAGTTAAGCCTTCCGTGAATGTCAGAGACGTCACTGTTGCCCATGAGCCTAAAGAAAGGCTGCTCGAAATTGTTCTGGATGATGGTGCAGTGGAACTTCTCCTCGAGTTTTCCCCAGATCTGAAGGAACTTTGACATCTCGTTGTCAGCAAGGGAATTGACTGCTTCTTCGTTGTCGGTTACCAACGGGAAGTTCTTGATGTTTCTCGATGTCGTATGTATGAATACGAGATCGGGATTAAAGCTGTCCAATTCCTCGTTCCCGAAAACAGCATCCTCATAATACTGGTTGTACTCGGATTCGTAGAACTCTGGCCTGATGCCATAGTTCAGAAGGAAGAGCTCTAAGATCAGCTTGATGTCGCTGGTCGTGGATCCTCCGAGGATCGCGATTTTCTTATCGATGTAAGTTACGCCTTCCCTTTCGGTCAGCTGCCTTTTCAAGGCCTTCTTTTTTCTAAGGATAAAGTCGGAATCAAAAGGATATTCCAGTTCTTTTAAAGACATATTGCCCCCATACACAAAATAAATATAAATAATATAATAACATTTTTGCACTCTGTTTATAACCGACATGTGAAATGCGTGCTATTATGGCTTTCGGGTTTATAAAAGGAGCATTATCTTGGAAGAGTTTTCATTTTTAAAAGATCTGGCAATCATTTTGTTGAGCGCAAAAGCTTTCGGCATCATCGCACGTAAGCTCCACGCTCCTGAAGTCGTTGGTGAGATCATTGCCGGCGTTCTTATCGGGCCTGCCGTCTTAGGCTTTGTAAGCGAGACGGACTTCATCACCAAGATGGCGGAGATCGGCGTCATCATGCTCATGTTCGAGGCAGGTCTCGCAACTGACATGAAGAAGCTCAAGCAAACGGGACTCAAGGCTACCGCCATCGCATGTGCCGGCGTTTTTGTCCCCATAATCCTCGGAACCATCCTTTTCATGAGCTTCTACGGCTTTGACACGTTCGGAAGCGAACAGTTCTTTAAGGCACTTTTCATCGGAACAATAATGTCCGCAACTTCCGTAAGCATCACGGTCGCAGCTCTCAAGGAGCTGGGCAAGCTCAACGGAACCGTCGGAACGACCATCGTAAGCTCCGCGATCATCGACGATGTCATCGGCATAATAGTCCTCACATTTGTCTTGAGTGCAAAGGACACCAACACCAACGTCTGGATGATCATCCTCAAGGCCGTTCTGTTCTTCGCGATCGCGATCGTCAGCGGTTTCGGCGTATACCACGTTTTCAAGTGGCTCGACAAGCGCTATGAGCACACGAGGCGTATCCCCATCATCGCCCTTGTATACTGTATCGCGATGGCATATATATCCAAGACATACTTCGGCATTGCCGAGATCACAGGTGCATACGTTGCCGGCATCGTCCTTTGCAACCTGCATGACGCAAAGTATGTTGAAAGAAGAGTCGACATCAGCGCTTACATGGTCTTCGCCCCGATCTTTTTCGCAGGCATCGGCCTCAAGGTCTCTTTTGCATCAATGAACTTAAAGCTGCTGTTCTTCTCACTTGCCTTCGTTGCTGTCGCCTGCCTTGCAAAAGTCATCGGCTGCGGCGCAACGGCAAAGCTCTGCAGATTCAATTTCAATGATTCTATCAAGATCGGCGTGGGCATGATGACCAGAGGCGAGGTTGCCCTGATTACCGCTAAAGCCGGCCTCGCGGTAGGCCTCATCACTCCCGAATATTTCACGGGCGTCATCATGCTGATCCTTTTCAGCTCAATAGCAGTACCCATCATGCTCAAGAGCATGTTCAAAAGACATCCGGCAGACTGATCTTTACGGATATACCATTAGGGATCTCAAAACCGGTTTCGTATGCCAAAAACTAAGGCTCAGGCTTTCTTTTTCCCTGCGAAAACGAATCTCTGCTGGATAGAATAGCTCAGCAGGAACAAAAGCGTGTCGATAATGCACTTGATGAGTGTCTTTGATACCATCGGCAGAAGGAAACAGATCCCCGCAACCGACCACGCGCTCGCCTGCATCTGGACGAAGGCCAGAGCAGCGTATTTGACGAGGGATGTCGCCTTGCCCGCGCGGCTCCTGAATACCATGAAATAATTGACGGTGTAGTTATATGTCGCGGATATGATCCTCGCGCAGACAGTAGAAAACTGTATGAGGTAGGAATCCGGGACCAGACCCTTGAAAAGGCGGTTGAATACCGTAAAAAGGATTATGTCTATGACAAACGACGTTAGTGACGCGAATATGTACTTGATGAATTTCTTTCCGAGAATCCTGTAGATCCTGATCGAATCCTTGAACGGATCGAAATGGGTCTGGTGGTTCTCTTTGGAATCGTAAACGGTCTCGATCGGGACTTCGGTTATCTTGATCCTGCCAGTGCATTCGAGGAGCATCTGGGTTTCGTATTCGAACCTTTCGCCCTTGCAGTTTATCATGTCCTTCATGAAATCAAACGGGAGACCCCTGAGTCCCGTCTGGGTATCGCTGACCTTGGTTCCCGAGACATACGAAAAGACCTTTACGGTAAGGTTGTTTCCGAAACGGCTCTTCCACGGGATGTCCTCGCCGTCGAAACTGCGGACGCCCAGGATGAGCTTATCGGGTTCTTCCCTGAGTTTGTTGATGATGGAGGTTATGCATCCGGGAGTGTGCTGACCGTCAGAATCGGCAGTGACGCAGCCCAGAGCATCGGGCATGCTCTCTGCAATATATGAGAATGCGGTCTTGAGCGCCCTGCCCTTGCCCTTGTTCGGACGATAGGCGATAAGCTTTCCGCCGTGCGGGACAATAAGCTTTTCGGCCTGCGAAAAGATCTCATCGTACTCAGTACCGCTTCCGTCGTTGACGATTATGACCGGCCCCAAGCCTGCCGCGTTAAGGTCGTTCAGCAGGGATAAAAGCCTCTCATCAGGCTCATACGAGGGAATGACTATGGGTACTGTCTTGGTCATTTCATCCATATGTTTTCATATTAACACAATTATCTTTAAATACTGTTCGGCTTGACTTGCCATGCACCGTCTTTTATCCTTTTTAAGTATTTTTCGGGGGAGAAACATATCTATGAGTGCTTTTTTAGGTAATCCTGTATATATGAAATATCTGGCGATCGCACTGTTCGTCATAATGTATGTGCTTCTGGTAATGCTGCCCAAGCGCCGCGCGATAGTTGCGCTTACGACAGCCACGCTGATGGTCATATTCCAGATCCTCCCCATCTCAAAAGTCCCGGGCGCGATCGACTGGAACGTCCTCATGATGCTCTTCGGCACGATGGTAATAGTCGATTACTTCATCGAATCCAAGATGCCCAACATGATCGCCGAAGCTCTCTTAAGGCTCGCGCCCAACGTCATCTGGGTCACGATCCTGATGTCTCTCTTCTCCGGTATCATCTCCGCATTTATCGATAACGTCGCAACGGTCCTCATGGTAGCTCCGGTAGGCCTTGCGATCTGCAAAAAGCTGGGCAAGAACCCCATCGGCATGATCATCGCGATCGCGGTATCTTCCAACCTTCAGGGTGCGGCAACGCTCGTAGGCGACACGACTTCCATCATGCTCGCCGCAGCTGCCAAGATGAACTTCAACGACTTCTTCTGGATGCACGGAAGACCGGGTATGTTCTTTGCGGTCGAGCTCGGAGCGCTCCTCACGGTACCGATCATGATGTTCCTCTTCCGCAAGGATAAAGCTCCCGTATCAAGCGACGAACACACCAAGGTAACCGATTATGTTCCCACCATCACGATGGTCGGTCACGTAGTTCTTCTCATCATCGCTTCATTCATCCCGAACACTCCCGAAATGATCAACGGCTACATCTGCATGGCATGCGGTGTTCTTACGATCGTCTGGGAACTCATAAAGCAGAAGTCAGTAAAGGGCATGCTCCATTCGCTCAATGCAATGGACTATGACACGATGGCTCTTCTGGCCGGACTTTTCGTTGTCATCGCAGCCATCAATGAAGTAGGAGTCATCAAGGATGTTGCGGGATTTATCGCCAAGGCAGGCGGCAACAACATGTTCCTTCTCTTTACGATCGTAGTATGGGGTTCGGTCATCATATCAGCATTCATCGACAACATCCCTTATACCGCAACGATGCTCCCGATCCTCGCAAGTGTAGCAAATTCGATGAACATCGAACCTTATTTCCTGTTCTTCGGACTGCTCGTCGGCGCGACATTAGGCGGCAACCTCACTCCCATCGGAGCGTCCGCTAACATCGCAGGCGTAGGCATGCTCAGAAAAGAAGGCTATGAGGTCAGATTCCGTGATTTCATGAAGATAGGAATCCCGTTCACGCTCGCAGCCGTTATTGCGGGATATGTATTCGTCTGGGTGTTCTGGCACCCGGCAGTTTAAAGGGTAAATTCCTTAGAATCAGCAGAAAGCGCTACAGCCGGATCTTCGGGGATCAGTTCATAACCGCCCTTGAAGCCGGTAACGGTTACATTTCCTTCGCCGTCCGTAACGACTGTTTCATCCGTATGCCATTTATGGTTGATCAGGTGGTCCAGGAGCTCATATGAAGGCTTGACCGTACCGTCACGGCGGACGACGCCGCTCGGCGCATTAAGCCACATTCCGTCCGTGAAATCCCAGCCCGTGATCGCCTTGACCTGCGGATGTTCGAAAAGGATCCTGTACATCTCCTCCATCTGCCTCATCTGGCGTTCCTCGCCCTTCGGGGTTGAAGGCCATTCCTCTGCAGTTACCTGGAAATCGTTGAGGTCTTCTAATTCTTCAGGCACGAGATAATCACCCGATGTGAGCGTATTCTCGGTAAAATGGATCGGAAGTCCGAACCTCGAAAATCTCTCAAGGACATCATAGATCTTGTCAGGACCCCAGTATTTCTGATGCTGGTGCGACTGAATGCCTATCGTGGTGATCGGGACACCCGCATCAAGGCACTCTTCGATCAGATCTTCATATTTCTTCGTAGTGTTGAAATCATTGAGAAGGAGCTCGGCACCGGGGTTCATCTTCTTTGCCTCGTCGAAGACTGCCTTTACGAGTGGCACTCTGCCCATCTCTTTGCAGACTCTGGTAACGGCGTTGTCGTACTTGTCAAAGACCGGCATGATGACGACTTCGTTGATAACGTCCCACTTGTCTATGACTCCCTTGAAATCCGTGACTTCACGGTCGATCCTCCCCAGGAGCTTTTCGAGTATCGTCTTGTTGTCGTAAGCCATCAGCCAGTCGGCACATACCGTGTGCCAAACGAGCGGATGTCCCTTAACGGTAACTCCCCTCTCCTTGAGATACAGCGCCGCATTCATCCTGCTCTTTGTCTCAGGCTTGCCCTCTTCGGGTTCAAAACCGCCGAGATAGAACGGAAGCGTCGCGTAGTTATAGATCTTCAGCCATTTATCGGTGAGGCTCTTAAAGTGTGCTCTTACCTTCTCGTCTTCGGCATTTGTCAGAGGAATGAAATCAAATCCTCCGCAGCCGAAAAGGAATTCGTGGCTCTTTTGGAGCAATCGGAGCTTCGCGTTCTTAACGGGCATACCGTTTGCATCAGTAACTTTGATAGTCTTGGAAGCTTTTCTGTGGTCAAGATTGCTCATATCGGGGACCTCCGAATGTGTATTGTAAAAATCGTAACATGACGCGGCGATCCGTTTCAATATCGCAGGGGCGTTTTACTCTTATTGTCACTATAAAGCCCTGCATCTTGATATAGTTTGTCGGGAAATGTAGACTTTTGGGTATTATTTCTTTTGGGTGGAGAAGACGAATGGAAGATCCTGAGCAATTTCAGTATAACGACGGAAGGGTCGTGGTGCCCTATGACAAGGACCGCAAGAAGGTCACTTTTTACGACACTTATGTCGACATAAACGGTGATGTCGTCAGATACGATGACATAGCAATCTTCCAGTCAGAAGCCCTGGATTCCTCCTCGCAGATCGTCATATATCTGAGCAGCTCCTTCTCTTACAGATTCGCATTCACAACCTACGACGGAACTGTTCATGTGTTTAAGCGCTTAGGTTATTCGGCATACGGGCTCGGCACTTACAAGAGAGTGAAAAAAGAATTCGATCCGATAGCTGACGCCATGTACAACATCGTTTTACACAAGGTCTTCGACCGCATTCTCGATAGGATTGAAAGCGGTGCGACAGTAAAGATCTGCGGTCTTACGATCACCAGGGACAGGATCACTTTCGAAAAGAGAAAGCAGACCATAACCGTAGACAGGGATAATTTCGGCGGAGCATCGGTCAGTAATTTCGCGATGGATCACCAGGCACAGATCTTCCTTAGGGGTGAGAAAAAGCCCTGCTTCAAAGTGTCTCTCAACGAGCCTAACGCAAGGCTTATAGTTCCTCTTTCCAATGCCCTTTTCGCAGCGGGCGCCTGATCACTTGGGAAGGAATTCCTCTTCTTTGGAAGCCATCATCTTCTTCCTCTTGGCGATACCGGCAAAAGCTACGGCATAGCCAAATATGGGGATCAGCAGGACGCCGCCGGCAAGAAGTCTGTAGTGTGTTTTTGAAGAACTGCAGTCCATCAGTTCGTAGTAGATCGTTTTTGTTGTATTGCCCTTGATATTCAGTCTGGTCAAAGCCTGGTCATAATAATTCCTGGCCTTTGTCTCCTGTGACTTGACCGTACCTATGAACGTTCTAGGCTGCACCGCGATGTCCTGTGTCTTTTTGTCGATGTAATCGTATGTGGCATTTGTAAGGTTTTCCAGATACTCCCTGTCTTCCTTCTTGGAAACAGATATCGGCATGAAGGATCCGTCCTTCATCCAGACAATATAGTAGTATTCGTGACCCGTCGGAATGAAGTTCGTCGACTCCGTCTTTTCCGCATATTTGCCGAGGCATGCCACGACATCCAGGGAAACCCACATGTCGTTATATGCAGGCCTGTTTGCTGCTGCCTGCTCATATGTTCCGGCTACGTCACCGAAAATAAGATTTCTCAGAAAGAAAGCCGCTACTCCGAAAAAGATCAGAGCTACGGTAGATAAGATAAGAAGCTTTGCCTGGCTTTTCATTTACGGATCCCCTCAATAGATTATTGCCTATATTCTGCCTTTGGGCAGGGACATTATAACATGATATAATTTAAAAAATTTGAAAGGGGTGGTCTGAATATGAGGAAATCCGTAAAAGCTCTGACATTTGCTGCTGCCGCAATGGCAACGGGTCTGGCCACTTCCGGATGCTGGGGATTCGGCGGAAACGTTTACGGACCTCCGCCGTCTAAGAACACAACGGAGACCACCACTGAAGTAACGGAGAGCGAAAAGCCCACCGATGCGACACTTCCATCCGGATACGATCCCACGAAGGAGATGGAAGTCGATGTTTACGGACCTCCTCCGGAAGATATTCCGGAGTGACGGACAGGTCAGGATAAACATCATCAGGAATGAGGTAACCGTAATGAAAAAATCTGTAAAAGCTTTGACTTTCGCTGCTGCCACAGTGGCCGCCAGTCTGGCATTCGGCGGCTGCGTTTACGGCCCCCAGCCGACAAGAAACACATCAAATGCTCATACGGATGAATCACTTCCCTCAGGATACGATTTCACGCAGGAGACAGAGGTCGTTGTTTACGGTCCTCCGTCTGAAGATCTTTCGAAATAGCGGATCTTTTTATGGACCTTAATGAATTAAAGAAGGAATGTTTAGATGCCCGCGCTAAGCAGCGCGAGCGTCTTTATTTAGAACCCAGACTGACTTATTTTTTTTTCGAGCTGACTCAAAGCTGCAATTCAAACTGCTTCCACTGCGGCAGCCGGTGCGAACCGGGTCTCGGTCACGGCCCGTCCGTTGAAGAGTTTAAAAAAGTACTGGACGACGTTAAGACAAACCTTGATATCTCAAAGATGCAGCTCTGCATAACGGGCGGCGAGCCTCTTCTCTACCCCGGTTTCCGAGAACTGCTGAGCTATGCCCATGAACAGGGCTTCCACTGGGGAATGACCTCCAACGGTACTCTCATAACAGAAGATGTCGCAAAGATGCTCGAAGATACCGGCATGGGCACGATCTCGATCAGCATCGACGGTCTTGAAGAGACCCATGACAGGCAAAGAGGCCTTAAAGGCGGCTATCAGATGGCGATGAGTGGAATACAAAACCTCATAGACAGAGATGCTTTCGAGCACATATCCGTCACCACGGTCATCAACCATAAGAACATAGATGAGCTCGATGCACTTTACGATGTCATGGACGGCATCGACATCGATTCATGGAGAGTCATCGGGATAGAGCCCATGGGAAGGGCTTTGGATTATCCCGACATGCTCCTAACTCCTGACGACCAGAGACGTCTTTTCAGTTTCATCAAGGAAAAGCGCGAAGCGGGAATCCCCGTAGGATACGGCTGCAGCCACTTCCTCGGTCTCGATCTCGAGCGCGACGTCAGGGACTGGTTCTTCCTCTGCGGCGCGGGCATACATACCGCGAGCGTCAGGTCCAACGGCGACATCACGGCATGTCTTGACATAGAACCCAGGCCCGAACTCGTACAGGGCAACATTTACAAAGACAGTTTCAGCGATGTATGGAAGAACAGATTTGAGGTCTTCAGAAGGCCTCTGTCTGACAGCTGCGAAGACTGCAAAGGATGCGAATACACCGGCTGGTGCGCAGGCGGCGCCCATCACAGTTACGACTACGACAACAACAGACAGCGCATCTGCATGAAGGGCATCCTTTTCTGATCTTTTTGGGATTGGCGAAAAGTATGCAACAATATTAGATAAGTTATTTTGCGGAGGCACATTATGAGAAAAGCGCTCAAGACAGCATCCATACTTATGGCGGCCGTAATGGCGGCTTCGGTCCTGGTCTCATGCAAGAAAGAGCCTGCCGCATCCAACAGGCCGGCCATAATCAACACGGTCAATACAGGTGATGCTCCTTCAATGGCAAAAGATCCCGATCTCGGCAAGTATCTCATCGAGCTCTCCGTCTATGAACCCACGGACAAGCAAAAGAACGAGAAGTGGGAGCAGCACTACCGCATCGGTACCGACTGCACCCTTGAGATGTACGGCATCTTCAACGGGAAGATATACAGAGGCAAGAAGATCGGCCTGACAAATGTCGAATACAAAGAGATCTACGATCTGGTCAAGGCAAATCCCCTCGAGGCACAGGAAGTATCCGTTTACATGAACAACCCCGACGGCTGGGTAAGAAACCTGATCTCCTACACTACTGAAGACAAGGTCAAGACAAAGATCGGCGGAACAATGGCGAGCGGAACTGCATTCGACAAGATCTGCGAGCTCATCCTGAGCTTCCCCAACGATCAGGAAAAAAACGAATTCACGACTAACGTACAGACAGCGGTCAACAAGGACTATTTCGTCGGATAGGCAATGCAGGACAACATCAACAGGCCTCATGTTAAAAAGATCCCTTCCTATACGAGAACAACGGGAAGGCAGGTCATTAAGTCCGGAATCGGCAAAGGTCTGGTGAGGTCAGGAGGCAGAGTCAGTGCACGTATGGGCGCCAGAAGTGCGCGCGTCCTGGCAAATATCTTCAGATCAGGTTCACGGATGTATTCCGTAACCATCTTAAGAAGCCTCATGAGAGCTCTGATGGCAAATGTCATCACCGCCGTCATCACACTTGCAGTGTTCACCCTTTACGATGTCATCATCTGGCTTAGAAAAGAACGCACCGGCCGTCAGCTCATTGCCAATTTCATCAGCAATATCTGGGTCATAACCTGGGGAACCATAGCTTTCTTTGTGTGGGAGCTCGCTGCAAAATCACTGTTGGGAGAAACAGGTCTGATTGCCGAGGCCGGTGGTTTCTTAACCGGATTCATAGTCTCGATACTGGCCTGTATAGTTATGGGAAAGGTCTTCGACAAGGTCTCTTCCAAGTACTATGTAAGTGACAGTGAACGCATGTTAGAGATACTCGGAACTGAATACGAGCGCATCAGACTCGAAGAAGAACTGGACCACGATCAGTCAAGACGCCTGCTCAGTGAGATCGAAAAAGTAATAACTCCCAAGACCGTCAAACAGATGATAAAGTCCGGCGATCCCGAAAAATATGCGACAGACCTGATAGAACCTATTATAATGGTAGCCGTCAGGGAGGCATAAATGTCTGAAGAAAACGATATCTCAATTAAGAAAAGCAGTGTTCTTTCCGGGCTCTTCAGCTCATTCGGACTGCCGCGCCTTATAACCGTATTTTTCTGGTTCGCAGGGATAGATCTGATCTTCCTTCGCAGTTCAGGCATTAACGCCGTTTCGAATTGGCAGGAATTTATACTGCGCATTCCGGTCCATGTGATCTTATTGAGAACAGTTCTCGCATTTGCGTTTCTCACCTTCGTAAGATTCCTGATCAGAAAGAGCAAGGATCCCGAGATGGCAGATTCTGCGGCGCTTTTTACCGGCAGCGTCTTTTTTGCCTGCTGTGCACTTTATAAGAGCGATGATTTCTACTTTACGGCAGGCGTTCTTGCCGTCTGTCTGGTCTTCGCCGTCTATGCCGCGGGCAGGACGGATCTTTCACGTTTTGAAAACATGAATTCCAAGGCAGCGGTCACAGTGACCGCCATCATTGCCGCGGTCCTTACCGCATTCGTCTGTTTCGTCTCAATATGCAGGCACATGACCTACAATACGGCGTGCTTCGACATGGGCATCTTCACGCAGATGTTCCACTCAATGAAGCAGGACCTGACGATGAACACGACATGCGAAAGAGATATTCTCATGTCTCATATGGATGTCCATTCATCGTTTATCCTCTATCTTCTCCTCCCGTTTTACGCACTCTTCCCGGGCGCCGGCACACTGGTCACAGCCCAGGCAATCCTTTGCATTTCAGGTGTGATCCCGACGGCACTCATCGCAAAAAGACATGGTTTTAAAGGTGTTTTCACCATCGCAGTCTCAGTCATCTATCTCTTTAACACAGGCCTTTTATCGCCATGTTTCTTCCACTTCCACGAGAACTGCTTCCTTCCGCCGCTTCTGATGTGGCTTCTCTGGGCCGTTGACTCAAGGAAGGCAATACCTGTCTATGTCCTTTCGGTACTGACCTGCCTCGTAAAAGAGGATGCGCCGCTCTTCGTGATCTGCATCGGTATTTATCTTTTCGCTGACGAGAAGAGCAAAAAGCGTTTTCACGGCATGATCATCACGGCGCTCGCACTCGTTTATTTTGCTTTCATAGTGAACAGACTGGCGTTGACCGGCAGCAGCGATTTCATGATGGACCGCAGCTTCTCAAATCTCATATTCGGAGAAAACGCGGGCTTTTCGGGAATGATATTGAACATACTGAGGAACCCTTCATATTTCTTCAGCCTGCTCTTCTCCGAAAAGACACTCGTCTATTTCCTGCAGATAATGCTGCCTCTCCTTTTCCTGCCGTTCATCACCACGAAGATAAGAAGGCACTTCCTCACTCTGCCGTTCGTGATAATGAACCTGGTCATAGGATCCGGGTACAGGTACGCGGCAGAAATGGGATATCACTACACATTCGGTACGGTCACGCTTCTGATATTCCTGGCGATAATCAACTGCGCGGATATCAATGAAAAGAGCAGGAAGACTGTCGTTGCCGCCGTCATGGCAGCATCGCTGATAACAGCAGCTCCGTTGCTGAGTTCAAACCTGACTAATTGCGAGGAATATCTGAAAAACAGAGAGCACTACAATAAGATCGAGGCATGCCTTTCGTCAATCCCCAGCGATGCGTGCGTTATAGCAGACACAAATTATCTGCCTCACATCGCCAACAGAAAAGAACTCTATCTCTTGAGTGAAGATGACTTCGTTACCAACGGCGGCAGGGTATTGAGCATCAAGGATATGGACAGATACGAATATTTCGTCCTAAACGAAAAGGACGGCAACACGCAGGGCGCGGCCGCCATCCTTGAGTCATCCGGTTACAAGCGTTTCGCAGAGAGCGAAGGCTGCGTGGTCATCTACAAAAAGAACCAAAGCAATTAAGCAGGTTCCAAAACTATTACCGCCAGTTCCGGGCCGTCATTAAACCTGAACGGTGCTATTCCGTTTCCGATCCCCCTGCTGACATAAAGCTGTGTTTCTCCTTCCCTGTACAGGCCCGACGTGATCTTTGGGAAAAGTCCCTGTGACGGTGAATATATAGGGCCTATGAACGGAAGCCTTACCTGGCCGCCGTGAGCGTGTCCCGACAGTATAAGATCGATCCCGTTCTTGGAATATGTCTTTAGAAGCTCGGGCCTGTGGCTCAGAAGTATCGTGACCTGGTCACGGTCCGTGCCTTCCAAGGCTTTCTTTATCTCAGCATCAGCAGTATCAGCGCTCGATCTGCTCCAGTCAAAAGCAGGGTCCCTGATACCTGCGAGGGTAATGGTTCCTTCCTCAGCGATCAGCGTGCAGTTATCGTTTTCGAGCTCAGTCACGCCTGACTGACCCATACGGATCATGAGCTCCTTATACTTATCAAGGATGTCGGCTTCGTGATTACCGGACACATAGAAGACCGGAGCAATCTCCACTGCTCTTTCGACAAATGCCATGGCGTTGTCAACATCAGCGGTGTTGCGGTCCACGAGATCGCCCGTGATGACGATGATGTCGGGTTTCGCAGCCTTTATGCATGAGATGAGATACGACTGGTCGATCCCGTACAGGTTGTTATGAAGGTCAGATACCTGAACGATCCTGTAGCCCGAAAAGGATTCCGGGAGCCCGTTTATCTGCACCGTGGTATAGGTCGTATGGATAAGCGCGTTATCCAGAGTGATCCATAAAAGGAATATTATCAGGCATAAATAAACCGCCTTTCGGATAAGATGTCTTTTCTTCTCGATTATCTTCATGGCGGTCTATTATTTCCTGAATCAAAAGCTTAAAGAGCCCTTATGCTTCAGACTCCTCGTTAAGTTTAGCAATGATGCCGGGCAGTTCCTTGTCAACGATGTCGTTGTCGAGCTGGCATGTGCCCGCGTTGGCATGTCCGCCGCCGCCGTAGCAGAAGCAGAGCTCGCCGATATCGACTTTGCTCTTCTTGTTGATGATGGACTTTCCGATCATGACTGCAGTGTTCTGCTTCTTAAAGCCCCATGCAACGTGAACGCTGACCTCAACCTCCGGCCACATCGCATAGATCATGAAACGGTTGCCCGCGTAGATCGTCTCGAGAGGACGAAGGTCTAATACAGCAACCTTGCCTTCGATCTTTACGTTTTCCTTGAGCTGCTTCTTGAAGAGTTCCTGCTGCTCGAAATAAAGATCAACACGCTCCTTGACGTCAGGAAGCGCGAGTACTTCATCGATGGAGTGATCCACGCAGTAGCTGATGAGCTCCATCATGAGGTCGTAGTTGGAGATCCTGAAGTCATGGAATCTTCCGAGACCGGTCCTTGCATCCATGAGGAAATCCATGAGGACCCAGCCTGTGGGATTGAGGATCTCTTCTTCGGTGAAGTCAGCCGAATCGCCCTTATCAACGGCATCGAGGATCTCCTCGGTAACTGTCTTGAACCTGTCAGATCCGCCGTAGAATTCATAAACTACTCTTGCAGCAGATTTAGCGCCTGCAACGCAAACGAACTTCTCGCCGAAGTCATCCTCATCGGTCCTGATGAGCTCTGTCTCATGATGGTCGAAAGCAAGTCCTACTCTCGGATCAAAAGGAAGGTTTGTCGTAATGTCATTCTCGGAAATATCGACTTTTCCGTCCTGAACATCCTTCGGGTGGACGAACTTGATCTCATCGATCATGTCCAGTTCACGAAGAAGCATGGCACAAACAAGGCCGTCGAAATCGCTTCGTGTAACAAGGCGCATCTTTTTATCTCCCATGGTTGAAAACCTCCCTTGTGTTAAAAATTCTTAAAATATATTATCACATCAGAAAGGCACTTTTCGGGGCGTTACAAATAGTTAGCAATTAGTTTAAAGAATTAAAAAAGCCCCGCTGGAATCTCCGCGGGGCCGTAAAGCGTTTGCTTCTTATTTCAGTTTTGCATTACCCAGGACTGAAGGGTTCATGTAACCCGTGCCGGTGTCATCAGCCCAGCTGAGTGTTCCTGAACGCTCGCCCTTGGAAGTTGCATCATTGACCTGGAGCTCAAGTCCGATAACGGTCTTACCTGCCTCAGGCGTGATGTCCGTCCACTTGAAGGATGCTTCTACAAGGTAGCCGCCGTCAGTAAGCTTGACTGCCGACTTCATGTTCTCAGCCTTGCACTTTTCGCCGTTAAAACTGAGCTTGTTCTTGTAGTTGATCCTGTATTGCTTGTCGTCAGGCTGATAGGATTCGGGCTTCTTGTGGTCCTCATCGATGAAGACTTCGATGGAATCCTGCTGGTAATCGTCAGCGCTCTTATCGTTAAGATCCTTATCCTTAACATCCATCAGGACATAGAGATTATCCTTGTCCCAGAGGAGCTTTGCATCACATGTGACGGCAACGCTCTGGACTACGATCTCGAGCTTGACGGTCTCAGCATTCTTCCATGCATCATCGATCTCGCCGTCAACATTGACCGTACCCTGGGCGATCTCGATCGTGGGTCTCTTGAGTGCATCAACGGGCTCGATCTTTGTGGGATCAACGAAAGCCCAGTATGTGAGCTTAACCTGGTACATGCCGTCGAAAAGAAGCGGATAGACCTTCATCTTGCCGTCGGAAGCACCGCCTACGTTGTTTGCATCCTGGAGCCATGAGTTGGTGTCGATTACGCCCCATACCGTGATTCCGGAGAAATTGATGCCGCTCTTCTTGAGGTTCTTTGCTGCCTCGTAAAGACGTGCATAGTAGTCGCCTTCACGATTGAGTTCGTCAGCGAGCTTTGCTTCTGAACCGTCGAATGTTGCAGAGGGCTTGAGGTCGAGTTCGGTGAGCATTACCTTGTCTACGGCCTTCGCATATTCCTTAACAGCGTCTTCAAACTGCGTGACCGAAGGCGCGTTGACTGAATAGTGGCCCTGCATTCCGAAGCCGGAGATCCTGGTGCCTTCAGCAGCCTTAACGTCGTTGATGAGCTTGATGATTCCGCCGCGCTTCTTCGCGTCGCACTCGTTGTAATCGTTGTAGTAAAGTTCAACGGAAGCGGGAGCGTACTTGTTTGCAAACTTGAATGCGTTGATGATGAACTCGTTGCTGCCGTAAACTTTCCACCAGGAAGACTTGGAACCGTGCGTATCGTCAGTGAGCTTGTCTCCGCCTGCTTCTGTATCAGTACGGTAAGTTGCGGTTGCATCGCTGATCGCTTCGTTAACTACGTCAAAGCCGTAGAAGAGATCTTTGTACTTGCTCTGATCACCGGTGTAGTAAGTCAGGACAGTCTTGATATACCACTCGAGACGCTTGTTCATCTCTTCGGGCTTAACATAATCCTTGGTCTTGTCATAGCCTTCATGGAAGAACCATTCGGGAGTCTGTGAATGCCAGACGAGAACGTGTCCCCTGACACGGATCTTGTGGTCGGGGTTCTTGCTGTTCCATTCAGCGATCTTGTCGAGGATCGGATCGGTCCTTGAATGGTCGAGAGTGGGAACGTCGATCTGCTCGCCGTTCAGCTCTTCCTTGTGAATGCTTCCTGATTTGGGTGCTGCGTTGTTGTAACCGAACATGCAGTCGGGCTTGAGCTCGTTTTCGAGAGTGACTGCATTGAAATGCTTTGTCACGAGCTGCATGACCTTGGGATCGTTGTAGGTGCTGTTGCCGAAACATGTTCCGACGATCGCGTCCTCACCGATACCGTCAGCACTTGCCACTGACTTGTAAAGGTCGGGAATGTCGGTCTGAACCGCGTCAGGTGCTGCGCTTGCCGATGATGCTGCCGGTGCGCCTGCATTGCATCCGCCGGCAAAGACCATCGCGAGACTCATTCCCAACGCGAAGATTTTCTCGAGATTCTTCTTCATAATGCCTCCAATCGAATATAAATCACCCTGCCCGATGTAAGGCAGAATCCTCTATATTAGATTTTAATTGAAAAAAGAAATTAATAGACCGACAAACTCTATCAGTTTGCAGGATTTTTTTCATCTCCGTCGTCTACGACGCGCTTGCCTATCCACTTGCGGCGGCGCCAGTGACTGAGCACGATGAGTCCTCTGATGCACTCATCTGATGCAGTGCCCGCAAAGATGCCTGCAACGCCGAATCCGAGCAGAACGCCGTAGCAATATCCTCCGACGGCTCCCAGGCATACCATGGTGATGAGTCCTACTATCAGCGGATATATGTAATCTCCGGCAGCCTTGAGACTGCTTACGACTGTCATGTTAAGGCATCTTCCGATCTCAACGAAGATATCGACTGCCATTATCAGGAACCCTATCTTTATTATGTTCTCATTTTTCGTGAAGATCCTGAGCGTAAAAGGCGATAAAGCCCAGTTGGCGGCCGCGATCATAACGGTGATCGGAAGCGTGAGCTTCAGTGTAGAGAACACTCTCTTGTATGCCGCTTCCTCCTTGCCGGCTCCGACGAGGTGGCCCGTGATTATCTGGGTGGCCATTGCGCTCGCGTTCGAAAAGACCATCGAAAACGAGATCAGCGAATTGCAGAAAACGCGCGCGTTTACCGAGTCGTCGCCCATCGTGTTTACGAAAGAAAGCAGCACGAGCTGGTACATGCTGTATGCAAAGTTTTCGCCCGCAGACGGAAGTCCGATCCTGATCATCTTCCAGAGCATCTTTCCTGGGAACGGTGCGAGGAGCTTTAAGCTGATCTTTCCGATCTTCTTTTTGTAGAAGAACATCACCGCGAATATAAGCGCGATGACCCTTGCTATGACAGTTGATATACCGACGCCTGCAACGCCGAGATTCAGGTGCTTCAAAGGTCCATATAAGAAAACATAATTTCCGCCGATGTTAATGAGATTGATGACTATCGAAATGTAAAAACCGATCTTCGTGTATCCGTTGCAGCGGAGAATCTGGAGCATTACGTTATAACCGGCCTGAAGAAAGAGTCCTCCGCCGACGATGTTAAGATAAGTTTCCGCGTCCGGGAGCATGTTCGGCGAAATGTTGAGGAATGACGTGATCAGACCTTTTCCGACGACCAGAAAAGAAGAGAGAACGATTCCGAAGACCAGGTTCACCAGCAGCGCGAGAGTATAGATGCGGTCCATCTCACTGTATTTTTTCGCGCCGAGATACTGCGCGACTACTACAGATATTGCGGTCGCGATGATGTTGAACATGATGATGAAAAGGAACATGACCTGATTGGCATTACCGACCGCTCCGACAGAATTCTGCGAATAGTGGCTCAGCATCAGGGTATCCATGTTGTTGAGAAGGATGTTCAGGAGCAGCTCCAGAAACATCGGTCCCGCGATCACGAACAGCGAGGTCTTTTCATCGATTATACGGGCGCCGCCCGGTACTTTGCTCATATGGGTCCTCCAAAACAAACGAGATTATATACTCAGAAGACAGATATGAAAGCAAAAAGTATAAACTTCTCCGATTAACACAAAAGATGATAGGAATCTTACACGGCTCCTGTCATCAAATCACCAAACCTTTTGATGTCTTTAGAATTTCTGGATGATTATCTTGAGTCCGGGTTCGGCATCCTGAAGTATGTATTTCATGTCATCCTCGGGAAGAGCGATGCACCCGCCGGTATAAGGCTTAACGCCCATGCAGTGGATAAATACCGCAGAACCCTTGCCGTACTCGTTGTTCGTATTGAAATCAGTCTCGATGCCGTAGTTATACTCGGGAGAATAATAGTACATCTGCTCGCCTTCGGTGCACTTGTGGCCGGTGACCTTCGCGTCGATGATGCGGTTATAGTACTTTTCACATCCGCATGCATATGTATCGGGGGTTATCCTGATGAAAGGAAGCTTTGTTCCGGGATTGCTCCTGATGCCGAAAGCGCCTCTTACGCCGAAAACACCGAGAGGAGTCTTTGTGTCGCCTTCTTTTGTCTTTCCGGGACCGTTAAGGCCGATATAGGCATTGCATTCACGGGTGATCTTCCAGGCAACGCTGCCTTCTTCCTCCGTCTTTACGAGATACTGTGCAAATCCCTTGGTGCCCTCATCGCAGCGGATGAAGAGGACCTGCTTGCATGTCTGGTCGCCGCGGAGTTTGAACAATTCCTCGCGGACGTCAAAATCCTGTCCGGGAAGCTTCTCCGGTTCGATCTTCTTAACGGAATCCGTTGCAATGGATGTCTCCTGAGCACTGGTCTCCGGAGCGGATGACGACTCCATTACACTTGTCTCTATTACGGCTGATGCGGTTGTGTCTGAAACCGAAGTGGTATTATCGGATCCTGACGGGGCAGGGATCCCGCAGGATGACAATGTCAAAGCAGCGATCATAACTGCCGCGAGCGCTGTAACCTTAAACCTTTTCATGCCTTTCTCCTTTAAGCTCTTACCTGCCGGTGGATATACCGTCAGCAGCATGTATCTTCTTCTTTTCCTCATACATGTTCTGATCCGCCCGTTCGAAGACATCTTTAAATGAGTGGTCAGATTCACGTTCAAATACTGCGCTTCCGAAAGCAAACGAGGTGCGGTCCAAAATATCTTCCGTTGTTTCCTTCTGCTTTCTCAGAATAGCCTTCAGAGCATCGATCTTCTCATCGAACCTAGCATACTCAAGAACGGAAGGGATTACAACGAACTCATCACCGCCTATCCTGAAAACGGTACTCATCGGGAATGCATTACAAAGGATCCTGGCAGCCTTCTTAAGCGCAGCATCACCTGCCTGATGCCCGCGGGTGTCGTTGATGAGCTTCAGGTAGTTAAGATCGCACATAATCACGGCAAATTCAGCTGTTCCTGCCTTTATCTGCTCATCGATGATACCGGCCGTATCCTCATATGCATGCTTGTTCTTTACACCTGTCAGTGAATCGACATACGCCAGATTCCTCATTGTGAGCAGGTCGTCCTCCTGCTGTTTCATGGTCTGGGCATTCTGCTCAAGTCTGTGTTCCTGGACTCTGATCCTGGCCTTGATGTCTTCAGTTCTTGCACGGGTGTTGTCTACCGCGATCCTGAAGGCTCTCGAAAGTTCACCGACTTCGTCATTTCTCTCAGGCGGAAGGATGACATCATAATCTCCCTTGCTGATCTCGTTGGCAGCTGAAGTAAGCTTTCTCAAAGGACCGGTAATACGGTTCGCCATCAGTGCGGCAATGCCGGCAAGCACGACCGTCATTCCAAGGGAGATCCATACCATTACATTGATCGCGCGGTTTCTGGCACTGAAAACGCTGTGATAATCGTCACAGAGAACAAATTTCATTCCGTTGCGCAGCGTCACAAAAGCCATTGCACGGTCACGGCCGTCGAAATAGTACCGGATAAGTTCATCGCCAGTCTTTGGCTGAGACATCAGTTCCGCATTATCGGTGATCTGATCTTCCTCATCGCTGTGAAGGTGATCTTGACCCAAATCCGCTAAATGGTAATGGACGCTGCCGTCAGCTTCCTTGAGATACATATATCCCGTCTTCTGATATTTTAAGGAGTCTACCCATTTGAGAAGTCTCGAGAAGCTGATGTCGATACCGATGATCGCTACAGGTTTGTCTTCGATAAAGACCGGCTCAACATAAGAGATCAGATAATCATCTGCACTTGCGTCATAGTAAGGCTTGGTCCATACAGCCTTTTTGTTTTTGATGGGGCCGTAATACCAGTATTCCGCAACGGGATCTTCTTCTATCTCTTTCTGTGTAAAAGGAATGATGCTGAATTTACCGTCGCTGTTACGGGTATAGTAAACGCCCTCCTCGCGGTCGGTAACACCGGTAATATCAAGCGAATAATGGATATATGCGCCCTGTATGAACTCATTATGTTCGGTCATGAAACGGATAAGGTCATCTGCATCTTTGCCGATACCGTCACGGAGCTTCCCGTCTTCAGAGATCTTCTTGACGTCCGGGATCTTGTTCCTCGTCCATCTGGCAAGAGATCCGACCGCATCTTCCACCCTCAGGAACTCGGTATTCATGTCATCTCCGCGCTCTTCGCAGAACAGGTTCATCTGTGCAGCGGTATTCTCTGTAAGTATCCTGTTGGTAAGGATTACGCATATCGCCACGAGAGTTATGGCAAGCAAAAACGCCCCGATAACGATCAGGAATATCAGTCTTGCGCTAAGAGATGAAAAGAAAGCCTTAGATTTCTTCATTTTCCAACCCAAATATCATTACTCAGAACAGATTACCCTTATGGTTAGATATTATAACTAAAATTGACAAAAATAACAGATAAAAAAGCCCGGACGCCATTTTGGCATCCGGGACGAAAACGAAATCACAAGGTTTGGAATGGATTAATCTGTTACTCTACGACAGGGATCGTGGCAAAGCCCTTCTCAAGCTCTTCATCAGTCGGGATGATGTCAGACATCTTGCCGTCGTGATATGCCTGATATGCGGTCATGTCGAAATAGCCTGTGCCTGTGAGGTTGAACAGGATCGTCTTTGCCTCGCCCGATTCCTTGCACTTGAGAGCCTCGTCGATAGCAGCGCGGATAGCGTGTGAAGACTCAGGCGCAGGAAGGATGGTCTCTGTTCTCGCAAAGAGCGTTGCTGCCTCGAAAACCTTTGTCTGCTCGACTGCGACAGCTCTCATGTAGCCGTCGTGATAGAGCTGTGAGACGATAGGAGACATACCGTGATATCTCAGGCCGCCTGCGTGTGAAGGTGAAGGCATAAACTCGGAACCGAGGGTATACATCTTGCCGAGAGGGCAAACGTGACCTGTATCGCAGAAGTCGTATGCAAATCTTCCCCTTGTAAGTGAAGGGCAGGAAGCAGGCTCGACAGCAATGAACTCAGGATCAGCCTTGCCTGTGAGCTTGTCTCTCATGAATGCCGACATGATGCCGCCCAGGTTGGATCCGCCGCCTGCGCATCCGATGACGATGTCAGGATACTCGCCAGCCTTCTCCATCTGGATATGAGCCTCTTCACCGATGATCGACTGGTGAAGGAGTACCTGGTTAAGAACAGAACCCAATACATATCTGCTGTTGGGTGTATGAGTTGCCTTCTCGACAGCCTCGGAGATGGCGCATCCCAAAGATCCGCCTGTTCCGGGGAACTTTGCGAGGATCTGGCGTCCAACTTCGGTCGTATCGGAAGGTGAAGGAATGATGTCAGCTCCGAATGACTGGATGACGGACTTTCTGAAAGGCTTCTGCTCGTAGGAGCACTTAACCATGTAAACGGTGAGCGGGATGTGGAAAAATGCGCTTGCCATTGCAAGAGCCGTTCCCCACTGGCCTGCGCCGGTCTCAGTGGTGATCGAGCTAAGACCCTGCTTCTTTGCGTAGTAGACCTGCGCAGCGGCAGAGTTGAGCTTGTGGGAACCTGATGTGTTGTTTCCCTCGAATTTGTAGTAGATGTGAGCGGGCGTGCCGAGCTCTTTTTCGAGCTGGTAAGCACGGATCAGAGGTGAAGGTCTGAAGATCTTGTAGAACTCGATGACCTCATCAGGAATATCAATGTAGCGTGTATCGTTGTCTAATTCCTGCTTGCAGAGCTCTTCGCAGAAGATGGGTGACATCTGTTCTACCGTAAGAGGCTCATGCGTGCCGGGATGGATCAACGGTGCGGGTTTGATCTTCATGTCCGCACGGACGTTATACCACTGCTTCGGCATCTCATCTTCCGTCAGAAAAATTCTCTTTGCTTTGTCTGCCATAGTCGGCTCCTTTCATCTTGGCGGCAAGATGTTGGCCTTACGGAAAGCGTGGTGTTCGTTATTTACTTTCCGTCGCAATAAAAAAGTCCCGTGTCAAAAGACACAGGACAGAATATACTGCGGTACCACCTGTTTTGACTGCCGGATTCTATGAGGTTGGCAGTCCACTCTGGTTCACGTTCCAACAAACGTGCTCTGCGGGTAACGGGGGAGCTCCCGTCGGGCCATTTCCTGCCCGCCCGTCTTCGGATCCATTCTCCGGCGCTTCAAATCCGCAATCCCACCATCTGCGGCTCTCTCGTTTATCAGCGTCATCCGGGTACTATTTCCGAGTCATCCGGTTTAACAAAACAAATATAACGCGTGGCGCTCGGACTTGTCAATACACCCGCAGGTCAGATGGATTCCTTTGATCTTTCGAGAACTTCGATGACACGGTCGCACCAGCGGTCGAACTCGGGATCTTCCACGCGGCACTCCGGATGGTCGAGAACATATTTAAGAGCGATCCTGACTCCCTTGTGGAAAGGAACCGTTGTTTTCATGTCAGGCGCTAAGCGCTTGAGCTTGCTGTTATCGAAGACCACAGATACCGACTTGTCACCTGTCAGGCTGCCCTCGAAATCAAAACCGTATTTGTCTCCGACTGCAGAAAGATAATCAGAAGAAACATAGTAAGGATTAAGCGTAACACCCAGTGCGTCCGCGATCGTCTCATATATCTGGTTCCAGGTAAGGACCTCGTCTCCGGTGATCTGGAAAGCTTCACCGATGGCATGGCGGTTTCCGATGAGAGCGGTGAATCCTACGGCAAAATCCTCATTGAATGTCAGGTGCCAGAGAGATGAACCGTCGCCTTGGATTATGACCGGCTTGCCGTCCATCATGCGCTTGATGACCTGCCAGAAACCCTTCTTGCCGTGGACTCCGAGCGGGATGTGCTTCTCGTCATAGGTGTGGCTGGGCCTTACGATCGTTACGGGAAAGCCCTCTTCCCTGTACTTCTTCATCAGGAATTCCTCGCAGGCGATCTTGTTTCTTGAATATTCCCAGTGCGGATTGGCAAGAGCCGTTCCTTCGGTGATCACATATCCTGCGGCAGGCTTATGGTAAGCGGATGCCGAGCTGATGTAGATGTACTGTCTCGTCTTTTCCTTGAAAAGCCTGTAGTCGCGCTCAACCTGTTCAGGCACGAATCCTATGAACTCACAGACCGTATCAAAGGTGTAATCCTTTATTGCCTCGGCGACTGCAGCCTCGTCGTTCACGTCAACGGTTATCTGATGAACGCCTTCGGGAGCCGGGTTGTTTCCGCGGTTCAAGAGCCAGACGTCATAGCTTTTGTCTGATGCAAGCCTCCTTACGATGGCACTGCTGATCTGTCCTGTTCCGCCGATGAATAATACTCTCATATGGCATGGCTCCCTTGTTTTTTCTAAAGGATAAAACGAAGGACTGCGTGATGTAAACCGGATAAGTGACATTGCACTGATTTTTCACACTTTTTCGGGATATTTGTATTTTCGGTGCGTTATAAGTACACTTGTACAGTTATGATCTATATTTTGAGACACGGAAAAACCGAATGGAATAAGCTTAAAAAGCTCCAGGGCAGGACGGACATCCCTCTTTGCGACGAGGGACGCGTCATGGCCCATGAAGCTGCGGAAATGTACGCGGACGTGCATTTCGACGTGTGCTATTCCTCTCCTCTTTCAAGAGCCAGAGAGACCGCGGAGATCATTCTCAAAGACCGCGATGTCCCGATAATCATCGATGAAAGACTGTGCGAAATGGGTTTCGGCAAATATGAAGGCATCGAGCGCAGCTTTGACATACCCGGATGCCCCATCAACATTCTTTTCGAGCATCCGGAAGAATACATAGCGCCCGAAGATGCCGGCGAAAGCCTTGATGAGCTTTACAAAAGAACGGGAAGCTTTCTCGATGAGGTGATCAGACCTCTCGAAAAAGCCGGAAAAGACGTACTCATCGTCGCCCACGGCGCCCTGAACTCATGCCTTCTCACACAGGCAAAAGGACTTCCGAGAAAGGATTTCTGGAGCCACGGGATCGTTCAGTGCAGACTGACGCCTCTATTCGATAATGCCAAAGACCATTCTTTCATTACTCTTTAACGATATTCTTGATCCAGATCCCTGACCTTACCATGACAAACGCAATGAGGCACTTGATGACCTCAAGTCCGTTGACTATCGCGAGCATCCAGGTAACGCTCAAGGTGGTAAAACGGCTCATGAAAAATGCTGAAGCAACCGCAATGCACCACGTGTAGATACTGTCGAAGAGCACCGTGATAAGTGCGTTTCCGCCGGATCTGATTATGAAGTACGAAGCATGCGTATAGGCAACGAAAGGCATCGCGCAAGCTGCGATCAGGATGAAACCCGTTGCAAGAGAACGGATGTGGTCAGACGTGTTGTAAAGGTACGGAAAAAACGGAGCTATGCAAGCCATTAAAGCAGCAAAGATGATCCCGCAGCCAACCGTGACAAGACGCATCCTGCCTGCTTTGTATTTCGCATCTTCAAGCTCGCCCGAACCGAGGATATGGCCCATCATGATGCCTACGGCCTCGCCCATGGCAATGAACGCGACACCCATTACATTCCAGATCGTGGACTGTATGTTCATCGCAGCTACCGCATCAAGGCTCCTGTATGAATAGCACTGGTTGATCACGGTCATTCCAAGTGACCAGAGGGCTTCGTTAAACATCAGGGGTATTGCCTTAACAACAAATTTCCCGACAAGTTTTGCAGGGATACTGAAATGGGAGAATGCCCCTTTGATGAAAGGGAACTGCTCTGAATGTCTGCCTGTATATATGATCAGGATGGCAAGCTCCACGAACCTTGATATGACGGTTGCGATGGCGGCGCCTGACGCCCCGAGTGCGGGGAGGCCGAAATTGCCATAGATCAGGAGCCAGTTGCCTGCAAGGTTCACGAGGATCGCCGAGATCGAAGCATACATGGGAACTTTTGTGGATCCCAGGTCTCTCAAAGTGCCCGCATATGCCTGCGTAAGGCCGATCGGTATCAGGCTTATCAGGATGATACTGATGTAATCGATCCCTATCTGAAGCGTTTCGGCTGCATCGGCAGGATCACCTTCTCCCAAAAGGAAAAGATTGATAAGGAACGGTGAAAGAACAGAATACAGTACCAGGCAGATGATCGCGATAAATGTGTTGAACACGATCTTAAAGCGGAAAGTATAACGGATGCCTTCATTGTCACCGTTTCCTTTGTACTGGGCGGTAAATATGCCTGCTCCTGCCGTAGCTCCGAAAATGACCAGGAAGAAAACGAATATCAGCTGGTTTGCGATGGCAACACCGGAAAGCGCATTTGTACCGACCCTCCCGATCATGAGATTGTCGAGAAGGTTTACGAAGTTGGAGATCCCGTTCTGGATCATCATCGGAATGGCGATCAGAAGGAGTTTCTTTATATAGGATCTGTCGCTTTTAATGTTCGGCATGGTTCTTTCCTATAAATAATAAATTGCAGTCAGAGTGAGAATTTTAACAAAAGCGTTGCAAATAAACAATAGTTCAATAAATTACCCTCAAATTAGTAGTGTATAATTCGCTTATCAGGATTTTTTTAGCGAGGTTTATTTATGAAAACAGAATCAATAAGCATATCATCTGCCGGAACAGGCAAAGACAAGGCACTGGCCATCACGGAAAAGACAGGCGCTTACGCCGGACTCGATCATAACAACATGCTCCGCCTGCGTCTTCTTTCAGAAGAACTCATGGGACTCATGAATTCTTTCACGAAGGAACTTGTCGGTTCCTTCTGGCTCGAATCCAAAGACGATACCATCGAAGTTCACTTAAAGACCGAGATCCCCATGGATCTTCAGACAAGGAAAGATATCCTTTCCGTTGCAACTTCAGGCAAAAACTCCGCCGCAAGGAGCTTCATGGGCAAGATCCGCGAAATGATCGAGATCGCTACTCTTCCTGACGATCCGGAGACGAAGGCCATGACGGAACAGGCAATGGGTCTTATGTATTCAGGCTGCCAGATGGGCACTCATTCCAGCAACTATTCCTGGGCAATGAGCACTTATGTCGCTTCCATCGAGACGCAGAGCGAGACCCAAAAGGATGCAAAGGACGAATTGGCCGACCTGGAGAGATCCATCGTTGCCAACCTCGCTGACGACGTTACCGTCCATATCGTTGGTTCAGAGGTCGAGATCACGATCTACAAGGCTTTCTGACAACCAAGGATACATCGATTATAAAGGGCGCTTGATCAAAAGCGCCCTTTTTATTTATCCGATATTCTGTCCGCAGGATTCGCAGAACTTGCTGGTGCTCTTGTTCGGCGCACCGCAGTATTTGCAGTAGCGTGTGCCGGTAACAGGTCCCGCTCCCTGCTGCATTACGGGCTGCACCGGCTGCACAGGAACCTGCTGATACATATACGCAGGAACGTTGGGATCCTGATATACCGGAGTTCCGTTCGGACCGACAGTAACCACCGGACGGTGGATCATGCTGGGGTCGACATAGTTTCCGGGGGAAACGTTTTTCGTGATCAGGAATGAGATAAGGCCTCCGAGAGCAGCACAAGGGAGAGCTATCAGCATCACGGCAAGGTATCCGTTGTCAGAACCTAAAATGATATATCCGGCGACCGTACCGATCAGCTCGAATACTACCCACAGGATGATGGTAAGAGCAATAAAACCGCCCGGTCTTCTGCCATTTTTAATCGCATTGTTCTTATTTACCCTACACAGCGAAATGATCGCGAATATCTCTAACATAGGTCACCTTTCTCTTTTATGGTCTTTATAGTAATCGTCCTTATCTTTATACATCAGCGTATCAATGACCACAACAAGATCCTGCGTGTCTTCACTGCTGAAGTCAAAGACCTTGCCTCCTACCGCAGCTGAAAGCTTATAGGGTTTTCCGGAGCTTTCA
This sequence comes from Clostridiales bacterium, assembly GCA_017478485.1. Lineage (GTDB taxonomy): Bacteria > Bacillota > Clostridia > Saccharofermentanales > Saccharofermentanaceae > Saccharofermentans. The sequence goes on from JAFVDI010000028.1 coordinate 215,797, forward strand.
TTGTATCTTTCGACGGCATCCATGGTCTTCTGCTTGTACAGACCGATATCGGATTCCTTCGCTTTATGCATCAGTACGACAAATTCATCGCCCGCAAATCTGATTACCGTTCCGACAGAACCGAAGACCTCATTCAGAATGCCTGCGAAAGCGATGAGCGCCTGGTCGCCTTCCTCATGAGAATAGTTGTCATTGATGGATTTGAATCCGTTAAGGTCGAGCATGTAGGCAACGATCTTGTCCTTATGCCTCTTCTGCAGCCTGATCAGTTCCTTGTCCATTTCGAACCTGTTGTAGATGCCGGTAAGCTTATCGATGTAGATGCACTCATTCTGAAGCGCAATGACAATGCCCGCCAGTGAAACGGCAAAACATGCCGGCAGAAGAGAGATGCCGTAGATCAGAGCCTGAACTACAAGTCCCATAAGTATCGGAAGAAGGAACTCAAATACAGGGAAATATCTGAGCGAAGGATTCTTGAGCTTTGAAACGAGATAGAATCCGATACCGTAGAATGTCAGGATCAGTCCGGCTATAACGAAAAAGTTGTACAGCTCTCCCCTGTGGTAATGATTGCTCGGATCGATCGAAAAAACGATCGGATAGAACAGATTGATGACGAGCATCACTGTCTCCACGCCGCACAGGATCCAGAACATCAGGAAATGAAGACGGTTTGTCTTCGACGCAATGTGCTTTACTATCATCTGGACAAGGGAAATTCCTACCAGAACATTGAACAGATAAAGATAGCAGTTTCCCAGGATGAGGATGACATGAACTGCTTCATGACCGGTACCGATCCGGCCGTCGAGCCATGTAACAACGGCATCAACAATGCAGTTGATGACCGCCAGGATCAGCATTCTCAGCATGATCGAACTTTCATTCCTGCGTCCGGGCAGGTTCCATCCCTTTGTGGCCAGAATGGTCAGAAGGATGGCAAGACCGATGAAGTCAGCCACCAGGACGGCATACAGATTTATAACAGGTGTAAATATGCTAGGCATACGGAGATTATACTCTCCGTGGCCGATAATTACACGGCCGTGATCAGTATTCCGCGTTTATCTTTTCGACGGCAGATTCAAGATCCAGTCCGCTCAGATCCTGCGCATGGAAGATCTGTCCGTTTACCTTTTCGCAGGTAAATGCAGGGACGATGACCCCGGGTATCGCACTCTCGGGAGCATTGGGCGCATTGGGGCCGCCGAGGTCCGTTCTGCACCAGCCCGGATCAACGAGGTTCATAGAAACTCCCGTTCCGCCGAGCCTTGAAGCCATGTCTTTTGTTATCTTGTCGAGAGCTGCTTTTGCTGCGGAATATCCTGCCTGCTCGGGCTCCTTGTCGATGCCGCTCGTAGTGTTGACGATTCTTCCGAATCCGCGGCTTACCATCTTGGGAAGGAAGTGGTAGCAGATCATGGCGGGAGCTATCGTGTTGACGTTAAAGCTTACCGTAAAATCACTTTCGGGTGTCTGGTAGTAATCAGTCCTGTATGCGATCTGAAGGCCCGCGTTGTTGAGGACTATGTCGACGTCAACGCCCAGTTCATCGATCTGACCGAGCATCTTCAGAACTGAGGAGATATCATTAAGATCGGCGGCAAAAGAATGCACCTTAGCGCCTATAGCTTTAAGTTCTTCTTCGAGTGATGCAGTGTGTTCAACGTTCCTGCTCTGAAGGATGAGATTGCACCCTTTCTTTGCCATTGCGACAGAAGCAAGTCTTCCGATTCCTCTGGAAGCACCCGTTACCAGTACCCATTTGCCATTGAGATCCAACATAGAACACCTCACTTGATTTAGTGCTCATATTCTACCAACAGCGGATTTCGGGATATTCAGTTTTTCCGTGTTTTTTATTCAGGTCCTGTCGTTTAAATGCGCGTGGATCATTCAGTCTCGGAAATAATGTTGAGCTCATCATTGAGCCTTGCAACGATGACCCTTTCTCCCGGGCCGTATTCCTTCCTGCCGATGAAAGGAGATATGTCATGGCCTTCAAGTCCTGCGACCTGATAGCCGTGTTCATTCTTGCCGTTTACGGTACCTGACAGGAATTCATAATCATGATTCTTTATGGCTTTATATGTTGCAAAGACATTGTAGACCGCATATATGGGGAAGAAGATAAAGAGGATTGCCGCTAAACTGAAGAAAATACGTCTGAGGAAATGCGCAAGCAGGACGATTATCGCGATGACTATCACACTGACTACGATCGAAGCGGGTATCAGTTTCCATGCGGCCGATCTGGATTTCTTAATAAATCTCTTCTCGAGTTCTTCACTTACCGTAACATTGACAAGAGCCTGATTATCAACTGCGGCCTTGACCGAAAACTTAACATCAGCTGCCATATATAACCTCCGTGACCTTCCTTTGAAAAGGCCATCAGAAATTAAACCGCATAAGATAATTCATGTCAAATGGTCACAAACAGCAAAGACTACTTTTTTCTCGCCTCTTTCAGCTGTTTCTGCGTCTTTTCGCCTTCGTCCTCGTATCCGATGCCGAGGAGCCTGAATTCGTTCAGCATCAGCTCAAGTTCTTTCTTGTCCCTTAAGCTGAACCTGAACCAGTAATTGTCATTCACAATGACCTTTATCCTGTAGGTCATGTGCTTTACTCCGTTTATATCTGACGAGAAACGGTCAGTGGAGATCTTCGTTATCCTGCTGACATCACAGACCTCGCAAAGAGACTTCGCGAATATGACCATGTAATCCCTGCCGAGGACCACCAGTCCGTCGGGAAGCGCGAAGTGGGAACCGATCATGAAATCGGCATTGAGACGGACCGGGTCGGCACCGGATCTTTCAACAGCTTTCTTAAAATCAAGTTCTTTCGAATAAGAAAACTCCTTCTTTCCGGCAATAAAAAAAGTAACCAGTATTGTCAGCACACCGAGCCCGACGCTGATACGCCAGTCAAAGTTGAATTCACCCGACATCTTTATCAGGAAAAGGGCAATGATCAGGATGCAGGCAAAACCTAAGGCTATGACCCTGTTCCTGTAGTTCCTTTGCCTGTAGCGCCTGATGACATCGTACATGTCTTTGCCCGGAAGCTTTTGGTGAATGGCCGATTCTCTCTTTATGTCGTCATCGGTCTTTCCTTCTTCAAGAGAAACACTTTTCTTTTTATATGAAACGATAAACAGGGCTGCTGCTCCGATGCAAAGCAGCATAAGGAAACCGGCAATACCCCCATAGAGGATCATCTCATTCCGGGTTACTGACGGATCATTGCCAAACAAAAGATAGGCACCTGCTCCTCCGAACATCAGCATACCGAGAAGACAAATGCCTACTATCTTGATCAGTTGTTTTTTATCTGTTTCCATGAGAAACAGTATAACAAAATGTTTCAGTTACTTTCGAGCTTCTCTGCCGCTTCCTTCATTATGCTGATGATCGGCAGATGCTGCGGACATACACCTTCGCACTGGCCGCAGCCGATGCACATGGAGGCTTTTCCGTTTCCGTCTCTTTCGACGAGGCCGTTGTAGAAGAAGTTCGGTCTGATGTCATCGGGGAATTTGCGCTTTGTGTTAACCGCACTGATGACGTCGGGGATCGCGATCTTCATGGGGCATCCGTCAACGCAGTATCTGCAGGCGGTGCATCCGACGAGCTCGATCCTGAACATTACTTCCTTGACCTTCTCGATGGCTTCCTTCTCCTCATCTGAAAGAGGTTCAAAGTTCTTAAAGGTATTCATGTTGTCGTCAAGCTGTTCCTGTGTGGACATGCCGCTTAAGATGGTAGTAACTCCGGGAAGGCTTCCGACATAGCGGAAAGCCCAGGAGGCGATGGACTTGTCGGGACGCACGCTCTTAAGGATAGCCTGGCATTCATCGTCGTGATTTGCGAGCTTGCCGCCCTTGCAGGGCTCCATGACTATGATCGGGATATTCCTCTCAGCGAGGATATTATAGAGTTCGCCTGAATGAACGATCTTGTTGTCCCAGTCAGCATAGTTGAGCTGGATCTGTACGAATTCGATCTCAGGGTGCTTGTCCAAAACCTTTACGAGAAGCTCCGGAGTGCCGTGATAAGAGAAGCCAAGGTGCTTTATCTTGCCCTCTTCCCTTTTCTTTATGCCCCAGTTGAAGCAATCGTACTTCTCGTATGTATCGTAGTTATTTCCGTCCTCAATACTGTGAAGAAGGTAGAAATCGAAGAAATCAACTCCACATCTTTCGAGCTGCTCATTGAAGATCTTGTCCCTGTCTTCAAATGAATGTATGCACCATGCAGGGAGCTTGGTGGCAACGGTAAAAGCATCTCTCGGGTATCTCTTTACGATGGCTTCCTTGACGATCTTTTCGGAATTGCCGCCGTGATAGACGTATGCGGTATCAAAATAATTGAAGCCCGCCGCCATATAGGCATCAGCCATTTTGCAGACTTTGTCCAGATCGATGACTCCGTCATTCTCCGGTAATCTCATAAGACCGAAACCGATCTTGGGCATCTTTGAAACATCTACGCTCATAGCAGCACCTCCGTATTTTCGAAAAGGCTGTCTTAACAGCAATCCGTATATACGGCGATTATATCAAACGCCTTTTACAAGGTGTTGCTTATAAAGTTTAAAAGTGTAGTAAATCGGGGACTATTTTTCTCCGTCTTCCTGATAATCTTCCAGGAAACAGTGAAAGACACCATCTTTCGTGTATGAGATAACGCTGTCCAAAAAAACATTTTCCATGCTGCTCATTATGTTGGCCTCAACCTCGGGGTTGGTCTCATGAAGTTTGGCGATGAGTTCTTTGGTCTCCTTTCGCTTCGAGGAGATCCCGTTCCTTGAATCTGCAACGCGGCAGGCGCAGTCCGCAAACTTCAGCCCGTACCTGTCCTTCCATTCAATGATGTCCTGCTCTTTGATGAGATACATCGGGCGAATGAGTTCCATGCCTTCGTAATTCTTACTCTTGAGCTTGGGCATCATGGTCTCAATGTGACCGCTCCAGAGCATGCTCATAAGGGTAGTCTCAATGACGTCATCGTAGTGATGACCAAGCGCGATCTTGTTGCATCCGAGTTCTTTTGCCTTGGCGTATAATGCCCCGCGTCTCATCCTTGCGCAGAGAAAACACTGCGACCTCTCATTCTCCGAAACAGCCTCGAAAAGCCTGTTTTTGAATATAGTGAGCGGTATGCCGAGAAGCTCCGCATTGCTTTCGATCTGTGTTCTGACCTCGCTGCTATAGCCCGGGTCCATTACCAGATAGATCATTTCAAAAGGAAATTTGTTCTGGCGTTTCAGCTCCTGAAAGAGTTTTGCCATCAGCACGGAATCCTTGCCGCCGGAGATGCAGCAGGCGATCTTATCGCCCGGACTGATCATCTCATAAGTTCTTATTGCCTTGGTGAATCTGGCAAAGATCCTGTTGTGGAAAGCTTTGTCTTTTCTAAGGTCCTGTTCGACGGTCACTGCAACTGATCCCTCTGAGGCGTCAGTCATTGCTTCTGATTATCCTTCATCAGGTCTGCGATGGAAACGCTGTCCAGATATTCATTGATGCGGTCATTTAAGCCTTTCCATACCGGAAGCGTGCGGCAATCATCGATGTGCTCACACTTTACCGCGTTGTTTTCGAGGCAGGCAACGGGAGCGATATCTCCTTCAGTTATCCTTAAGATCTCGCCTACCGATATATCAGCGGGATCCTTGGAAAGACGGTATCCGCCGCCTTTGCCGTGAACGCCTTCCACGAGATGATCGGACACGAGAAGAGGCAGGATCCTCTCAAGATACTTGAGTGAAAGACCCTGTCTTTCCGCTACCTCATGCATTGGGACATAACCGTCAACCGAATTCTCTGCAAGATCGACTATAACACGGAGCGCATAGCGTCCCCTGGTTGATATCATCATTTCTCTATACCTTCCTTATGGTCAATCTTGCCACAAAGACGGCTTATTTACAATTCTTACCGGCTGCACTCTCAGGTGTCTCGCAGCAGTGCGCACAGTCTTCGTGAGGCGCAAACTTCTCATGATCGTATTCGATGCCGTTCTTATCGAAATAATCCTTAAGGGCAGCCTTTATGGCTTCCTCGGCAAGAACGGAGCAGTGAAGCTTTACTGCAGGAAGTCCGTCGAGAGCTTCAGTTACAGCCTTGTTCGTGAGCTCTGCAGCTTCGCTTATCGGCTTGCCCTTGATGAGCTCAGTGGCCATTGAGCTTGAAGCAATGGCGCTTCCGCAACCGAATGTCTCGAACTTGACGTCATTTATGATTTCATTTTCGATCTTAAGGTAGATCTTCATGATGTCGCCGCAGACAGGATTTCCCGCTTCGCCTACACCGTCGGCATCCTCGATGACGCCTACGTTTCTGGGATTCCTGAAATGATCCATTACTTTTTCACTGTATAATGCCATGATTATTCTCCTCTCTTATTCTGCGAAAACGTGTGTTCTCTTGCCGTTTACGAGATCGCGCCAGAACGGTGACATGTTTCTTAAATAAGTAACTACTTCAGTAACTGACTTGATAAGGTAGTCAATATCGTCCTCAGTCATGTCTTCACCCAGTGAAAGTCTGAGAGATCCGTGTGCAACTTCGTGCGGTCTTCCGATTGCAAGAAGAACGTGGCTCGGGTCAAGCGAACCTGATGTGCATGCGCTTCCCGATGATGCGCAGATGCCCTTGTCGTCGAGGAGCAGTAGCATCGACTCGCCCTCGATTCCTTCAAAGCAGTAATTTACATTTCCCGGCAGACGGGTTTTTCTGTCACCGTTTAATTCGCCGTAAGGGATCTTGTCCAAGCCTTCGATGAGGCGGTCACGAAGTGTCGTGAGCTTTGCGGAATTCTTTTCGAGGTTTGCAACCGCCTCTTCAAGTGCAACTGTCATGCCCATGATAGCCGAAAGGTTCTCCGTACCTGCTCTCTTTCCTCTTTCCTGGGCGCCGCCGTTGATGACGTTGTCGAGCATGATTCCGCGCTTTGCATAAAGAACGCCGATACCCTTGGGACCGTGGAACTTGTGTGCCGAGATTGAGAGCATGTCGATGTTCTGCTCAGCTGCATTGACCTTTATGTGGCCTGCCGCCTGAACTGCATCAGTGTGGAAGAGTACCTGCTTGTCTCTGCATACCTTTCCTATCTCTGCTATGGGCTGGATCGTGCCGATCTCATTGTTTGCGAACATGATCGTTACAAGGCATGTGTCATCACGGATAGCATCTGCTACCTGCTGTGCCGTTACGATGCCGTTCTCATGAACGTCAAGAAGAGTGATATCAAATCCCTGCTTCTTAAGCTTATCTAAAGTATGAAGTACTGCATGGTGCTCGAAAGCCGTGGAGATAATGTGCTTCTTGCCCTTTCTCTCTCCGAGCCTTGCAGCCGAAAAGATCGCCTGGTTGTCAGCTTCGCTTCCGCCTGAAGTGAAGGTGATCTCCCTGGGATCACATCCAAGGCACTTTGCTACTCTTGCCCTTGCATCCTCAAGCGCCTCTTTTGCTTCCTGTCCGAAAGAATAAAGGCTTGAAGGATTTCCATATATATTATCCATATAAGGAAGCATTGCTTCGATGGCGGAACGGCTCATCTTGGTCGTAGCCGCATTGTCTGCGTATATCATTGTTTCCTCCCCATCAGATCTCTATAAGTAAAGTATCTGAATGATTTTACTATTTACCTACCATTTCAGTAGGTGCAAATAATATGAACCATGAAACCCCTATTGTCAATGATCAAAAAAATCCCAAATCAGTGCTTGACATCATGGAAGCGGTCGTGTATATTACCTACTAACCGAGTGGGTTATAGTGTTTTTCAGGAAAGGAGGAGCCCAGATGTCTGCTATATATCGTGATTCCATGTGCATGTGTATGATGCCTTGTTGGTGCGAGATGAAAGTCGAGTGCTTCTCTTGTCATGTGGACGACCAGGATATACGAATGTGAAACTGGATAATATAACCAAATGATGATGAGAAGGAGCGCGAAGGAAGGCTCCTTTTTTTATTCAAAATTACAGCTTCCTTATCACCAAAACAGAAATACAAAAAAATCATTTATCTAAAAGGAGATAACATTATGAGCAACAAAAATTATAAATTCGAAACCCTTCAGCTTCACGTAGGCCAGGAACAGCCGGATCCCGCAAGTGACGCAAGAGCAGTACCGATCTACGCAACAACATCTTACGTATTCCATAATTCAGCACACGCCGAAGCACGTTTCGGACTTGCTGACGCAGGCAACATCTACGGCAGACTTACAAACTCCACACAGGGTGTCTTCGAAGACAGGATCGCAGCTCTCGAAGGCGGCGTAGCTGGTCTTGCAGTAGCATCAGGCGCAGCAGCGATCACATATGTAATCGAAGCTCTCGCAGTTAAGGGCGAGCACATCGTAGCTCAGAAGACGATCTACGGCGGTTCCGAGAACCTCCTTGCACACACACTTCCTCTTTATGGCATCGAGACAACATTCGTCAACATCCATGACCTTGAAGAAGTAAAAGCAGCCATCAGACCCAACACAAAGGCTCTCTACATCGAGACATTGGGCAACCCTTCTTCTGACATCCCGGATATCGAAGCACTCGCTAAGATCGCTCACGAAGCAGGCATCCCGCTCGTTATCGACAATACTTTCGGTACACCTTACCTCATCAGACCTATCGAGTACGGTGCAGACATCGTAGTTCATTCCGCTACAAAGTTCATCGGCGGTCACGGCACGACATTGGGCGGCGTTATCGTTGATTCCGGTAAGTTCGATTGGGCTAAGTCAGGCAAGTATCCCTGGATCTCCGAACCCAACCCCAGCTATCACGGAGTTAAGTTCACAGAGGCGGCAGGCCCTGCAGCATTCGCAGTTTACATCAGAGCCATCCTGCTCCGTGACACCGGTTCTTCCATCTCACCTTTCGCAGCATTCCTGCTCCTCCAGGGCACAGAGACTCTGTCCTTGAGACTTGAGCGTCACATCGAGAATACAAAGAAGGTGTTGGACTTCCTCACAAATCATCCGAAGGTAGAAAAGGTCTTCCATCCTTCACTTGCAGATCATCCGGATCACGAAGTATATCAGAAGTACTTCCCTAACGGCGGCGGCTCCATCTTCACATTCAACGTAAAGGGCGGCAAGAAGGAAGCATTCGACTTCATCGACCACCTCGAACTGTTCTCACTCCTTGCTAACGTTGCTGACGTTAAGAGCCTTGTTATCCACCCGGCAAGCACAACACACTCACAGCTTTCCGAAGAAGAACTCAACGATGTTGGTATCTACCAGAACACGATCCGTCTTTCCATCGGCACAGAGCATATCGATGACATCATCGCCGATCTCGAGAAAGGCTTTGCAGCAATCTAATAAGCGGTAAAATATAAACAATTGATTGAAGGAGATATTACTATGTCACAGATCAAAGAGAATCTTACACAGCTCATCGGCAACACACCCTTGTTCAAGGCATCACGCTACAGCAAGGAAGCAGGTCTTGAAACTCCGCTTCTTGCCAAGCTCGAATACCTGAATCCGGCAGGATCCGTCAAGGACAGGATCGCATACGCAATGATCCTCGACGCTGAGGAAAAGGGTATCTTAAAGCCCGGTGCAACCATCATCGAGCCTACCAGCGGCAACACTGGTATCGGCCTTGCTGCAGTTGCAGCCGCAAAGGGTTATCAGGCCATCTTCACACTTCCTGAGACGATGAGCGTTGAGAGAAGAAAGCTTCTCGCTGCATACGGCGCAAAGCTTGTTCTCACAGACGGTTCCAAGGGAATGAAGGGTGCGATCGCAAGAGCTGATGAACTCAATAAAGAGATCCCCGGTTCCGTCATCCTCGGACAGTTCGTTAACCCCGCAAACCCTGCCATCCACTACAAGACAACAGGTCCCGAGATTTGGAATCAGGCTGACGGCAAGGTCGATATCTTCGTAGCAGGCGTAGGTACAGGCGGAACAGTTACCGGCACAGGTAAATATCTCAAGGAACAGAATCCTAACGTTAAGGTAGTTGCAGTCGAGCCTGCATCATCCCCTGTTCTTTCAAAGGGAACAGCAGGCGCACACAAGATCCAGGGCATCGGCGCAGGCTTCGTACCTGAGACTCTTGATACTAACGTATATGACGAAGTCATCGCCATCGAGAATGAGGACGCATTCGCAGAGGGCAAGCGTTTCGCTGTAACCGAAGGCATCCTCGTAGGTATCTCTTCCGGTGCGGCTCTCAAGGCAGGTTCCATCCTCGCTGCACGTCCCGAGAACAAGGGCAAGAACATCGTTGTTCTCCTCCCTGACTCCGGAGACAGATATCTCTCCACTTCGCTTTTTGATTGATAATTACAACAATAACTGACTCTTTGGGAAAAGCAGCGCCGCCTCTTCATCGGGGCGGCTTCTGTTTTTGTGATCATATTGTTCCACGATCACAGACACACAGGCAAAAACATCAGGAAACTGATATGAGCTTTTTTACATCGGTGGAATAACACCATCTGCCGCCGGTAAGATTTCCGAAATAGTATTTCCGCGAAGCTGACTCGCACATGATCAGGAGTTTTCCGTCAACGAAAATGATCTCTTCAGACATCGGCGGAGCATTAAAAGAAGAAACCATCGTACTGCTGTCCAGCGGATATACATTTATGGTCCCGTCATCAGTCTTAAGGTTTCCTATGGGTTTGCCAGATCCTGCATCATGGCAGCTGATGCAGGATCTGGCCGTACCCCAGGACTGCGAAAGCCAGATCTTTCCTTCATGGACCGCCATTCCCTGGACCAGACCCGGAAGCGAATAAGCTTCAGACGGCTGCATCTCAATGCCGAAGCTAGCCGTCTCATCAGTACTGAACCTGTAACAGAGGGCAAGCGCATGATTCGTTTCATTTGAAGCGCCCGTAAAGACATGGGTATCGGATGTCGGATAATTGGGAAGCCTGTAGAATTCGCCTGCTATCATGCGGTCATCGCTAAAGCAGATCCACGCAGGAACGATCCTGTCATCTCCGAATCTCAGGGAGAACCTTCCTGCCATCTTAATGCCGGAACCGGATTCCTTTGTCAGGACATCATCAAGATGATAAACATAGATATCACTGTCATCACCTGTGACAAATACATATTTGCCGTCGGCGGCAAGTCCGCCCGCATGGGGCGTTATCGCATCACCGTTTTCGTCGCAGAGGAATACGAACCCTGTGCTCTTGCCGTTTTTCTTTTCGACTCTGTAGATGCGCGAAGGCTTGTGGTCCTTCTGGTAGCCTCCGACGAGATAGACGCCTTCATGCTCAACATAATCAAGGCCCTGCGGTACCATTCCGCTACCGAGTCCGGGGATCAGGAATTCCTTTTCGGAAGCCTTGTAGTAATCTTTTACGGGTGATCTGAAGAAGATCCTTGCGCCCTCAAGAACGATCAGGACCAGCAGGACGAACACTGCCAATACCGTAATGATGATCTTCTTTCCTTTTGATCTGCCCTGCTTACCCAATTCCGTATCCTCCCGCAAACACATTGAACAATATTCATTTTAGCACGATAACGCAAAGGTTTTCCGAGTGTTATAATCTTGCGGTATGGAACGTTCTGAAAACAATCACAGCCCGCTGGGCGACATCCTGATAATAATTGCCGGCCTTTTCTGGGGCAGCATGGGTCTTTTCGTGCGCCGTCTGAACGCGCTGGGGTTTTCGTCGATCCAGGTAGCCTGCTTAAGACTTGTTACCGCAGGCGTCATCTTCGCGCTGATACTGCTCATCAAAGATCCGAAGGGCTTTAAGATCAAAGCACGCGATATTCCGCTTTTCCTCGCGCTGGGACTTGTCAGCATATTGTTCTTCACCTGCTGCTACTTCACCGCGATAAGGCTCATGACGATGTCTACGGCAGCGATCCTGCTCTACACTTCGCCTGTATGGGTAATGGTGCTGTCAGTCATCTTTCTCAAGGAAAAGATAACTTCCCGCAAAGTCATAGCGCTCATCCTTGCTTTCGCCGGCTGCATCCTGGTCTCGGGGTTCGGCGGCCGGGTCACGCTTCCGGGTGTCCTCGCAGGGCTCGGTTCAGGCCTGGGCTACGGCCTTTATTCGATCTTCGGAACGTTTGCACTGAGAAAATATAAGCCTCTTACCGTAACCTGCTATACGTTTCTGATCGCGGGAGCAGGTTCGATCTTTGTCAGCGATCCTTCAGATCTGTTCTCAAAGATTTCAGGCGCCGGTTCAGTGCCTGCTTTCGCGGGTTTCGTACTGCTTACGGCCGTGGTGACTGCCGTGATCCCGTTTCTTCTTTACACGATCGGTCTCAATAAGACCACTGCAAGCAAAGCGGCGGTGCTCGCTACTGTCGAGCCTGCCGCCGCTACGTTATTCGGTTTCTTTGTAATGAAGGAATCCCTGGGACTGATCGCGGTCTGCGGGATAATCCTTGTCTTTACCGCGATATTCGTCCTGAGCTTCCGGACCGGAAAAGAAGACTGATCCTTATACTTTGAATGCCTTATGGACTGCCTTGTCCTGACCGAGCACGAGGACCGTGGTGTTCGGCTCGAAAACAGTATCCGGCGTAATGTTGGTGTTAAGCTTATCGTCCTTCTTTATTCCGAGAACGTTGATACCGTATTTCTTGCGGATATCGATCTCGATTACCGTTCTTCCGTACCAGTCTGCGGGAACCGCGAGCTCGAAGATCGCGAATTCCTTATTGAGCGCGATGTAGTCGATAATGCTGTCTGAAGTGCATGTGATCGCCGTCCATGCAGCGAGCTGCTTTTCAGGATATACGACCTGGTCGGCACCGTTTCTTAATAGGATCTTCTCCTGTGTTCCCTTGGATGCACGCGCGATGACTTTCTTTGCGCCGAGTTCCTTAAGGAGGAATGCAGTCTCAAGCGAGTTCTGGAAATTATCGCCGATCGCGACAATGCAGACATCGTAGTTGTCAACGCCCAGAGATTCCATGAATTCATAGTTGGTGCTGTCACCTATCTGCGCATTCGTTACGAACGGAAGTATCGAATTTACGCGGTCCTCATCCGTATCGATCGCCATGACCTCATGGTTCAGGTCATTGAGTTTCTTTGCGATGTACTTTCCGAAACGTCCGAGTCCGATCAATAAGATTGATTTCATTTCATTTTCTCCTTATCCGACTGTTATTTTTTCCTGGGGTAATCTGGCCATGTTGCTCTGATTCGTCGTCAGTGCCGAGAAGATCAGGGTAAGGCCGCCGACTCTGCCAATGTACATGAGAAATATCAGTATTATGCGTGAGACCGGTCCGAGCGAAGGAGTGATGCCCAGCGTGAGTCCGACCGTTCCGATTGCCGATGCCGTCTCAAACATGCATGTCATCATGGGAAGCTTTTCGATGATGGTGATAACGACACCTCCTGCAAGGAAAAGGCTTACATACATGGTGACTATCGCGATGGCGTTGCGCATGACGCTGTCAGCAATGCTTCTTCCTGCGAAGTTCGTGTGTTCCTTGCGTCTGAAGACCGAGACAGCCGTCAGGATGAGGACTGCAAGCGTCGTGGTCTTCATACCGCCTGCGGTGGATCCCGGAGAGCCTCCGATGAGCATGAGAACGATCATTGCGGCGATGTTGCCCGAGCCGAGTTGAGTAAGGTCAACCGTATTGAATCCTGCGGTCCTGGTGGTTACCGACTGGAAGAGCGAACTGAGTATCCTGGTCCTGATCGGCATACCGGAAAAATCCGAAAAGAAGAATCCTATTGCCGGAAGGACTATCAGCACGGCTGATGTGATCAGTACGAGTTTTGACTGCATACGGTATCTGTGCAGATGGATCTTGTTTACCTTAACGTCCTGCCAGACAAGGAAACCGATACCGCCGACGATTATCAGCACCATGATAGTGATGTTGATAAGAGGATTGTCGATGAAATATGTAAGCGATGAGTACTTCTCCTTAGCGCCCATCAGGTCGAAGCCCGCATTGCAGAATGCCGAGACGGAATGGAAGACCGCGTACCAGATGCCTTTCGGGAACCCGAACTCCTTGATGAAGACAGGAGCCATGACAGCTGCCCCCAAAGTCTCTATGATCGCTGTCGTAATCAGGATGAAGCTCGTCAGTTTTACGATGCCGCCCATCTGAGGTGCCGAGATCGCTTCCTGCATCGTACTCCGCTGCATCAGACCGATCTTTTTTCCCGAAGCTAACGATATTGCGACCGCGATGGTTACGACGCCCATTCCTCCGATCTGTATCATGATGAGTATCACGGCCTGTCCGAAACCGGACCAGTATGTGGCCGTATCCTGGACGATCAGTCCGGTAACGCATGTGGCTGAAGTTGCGGTGAAAAGCGCATCTGCAAAACTTGCGCCCTTGCCGTCGGCAGTTGCGAACGGGAGCATAAGGAGCAGCGCTCCGAATAAGATCGCGCCCAGAAATCCGAGAACGATAATCTGTGATGATGTTATCTTCTTTGGCAGAAATGCCATGCTATCCCTCCGACGAGACCGTCAGGTCAGTTGTCTTCCTGTTGTGAAGTATACAACAACATAATAAAGTCTCAAAGCCACTTCTTCTTTTTAAAGAAGATAAGGCTGACAATGACTATCAGCACGGAGACGGCGATGACGATCGGATAAGCGATCGGCGACTGGAATTCCGGCATGTAGACAAAGTTCATGCCGTACCAGCCCGCGATAAGCGTCAGAGGCATGAATATGCTCGTAATGACCGTAAGGATCGTCATTATCTTGTTCTGCTTGATATCGATCTGTGCCTGGTTAAGGTCTCTTATCTGGGTCGTATACTCCGCAAGAGACGTCGTCATGTCATAAAGAGTCTGTACTCTCTGGCATACGAGGTGAAAATATCTTTCGTTGTTCTCGCTGAAGAATTCGTTCTCGTTCTCTTCGAGCTCCTGGCTCAGGTCAAGAAGCTGCGCGTAATGGATGCGCAGATCTCTTATGTTGCTCCTGACCTCACTGAGTTCCTTTATGGAATCTTCGTTTTCCCCGTTAAGGATCTCTTCTTCCATTGCATCGAGCTTGAGTTCAAACTTTTCGAGGATCTTGTAATCCCTGTGGATTATGCTCTCAAGGAAGTCATAGATGAACTTTTCGAGGCACGGATTTATGTACTTCTTGGTCTTTGCGATCCTCTCTATTATCTTCGAGGCAAAGCCTTCGTCATCAACAAAGACTATTCCCTTTTCGTCCAGGGCAAATGCGAACTTATAGTACTTTTCCGAAAAGCTCTCACGGCTGGGAATGCAGAATGTTCCTGTCAGAGAATCTATATTGACTTCTGCTCCGGTGCTGGTGATCTCATCGAAATTGAAATCCCATTCAATTCCCATGTTGAACTTCCGGTTCGAATTGATCCATTCCTCGGAACTGATAACGGCTATATACTGAAAAGGTATGTTATCAAATGACTTGGGCTCGAACGTCTCGATCCTTTCACCTATCTTGTAATACATGTTGTATCCCCGCCTGAACTACTTTTTAGATAACAAAGAGTTTATCACAATCGGGGATCAACCTCTTCACCCGTTCTTATCTTTTTTGATCAGGTCTGCCATTGAAAGAAAGTATTCAGGCTTAAGAATAGCCAGGCCCTGACCTTCATCGCCGACGATGACGAGCTGGTCTCCGGCTGAAATATCAAACAGCTTGCGGGCTTTGGCCGGGATCACGATCTGACCCTTGTCACCGACCGTGACCAGTCCGAACATGTGCTTTCCTTTCGGAGGAATGGCAAGCCCGAAATTCTCATCAGGTTCGAAATTTGCAAGATCGTCCAAGGTAACTCCGAAAAGCTCCGCCAGAAGCCTGCACTTTTCAAGATCCGGAACTGTCTCGCCCGATTCCCACTTTGCTACTGATTGCCTTGTGACACCGAGCTTGTCGGCGACATCTTCCTGCGTCAGTTGCTTTATCTTTCGAAGATGGATCAGATTATCCTTGAACATTCTTTTTCTCCTTCTTTATGCCCAGCAGAGCCCAGCGGTAAAACGGGATCCTAGAGAAGAGCTCATAAAGGCCGTATCCGAACGCAAATCCTGCTATCAAGCTGATGATATAGCAAAGAGGAGCCGGCAACAACATGGGCTTTGCGAACACGAGCGCCACAGAAGATATACCGAGATAATGGAAAACGTAAAGCCCGAAGCTCCTCTTGCTCATCCATGAGGTAAAGCGGTTGCTGACGTCTCCGAACTTTGCAAAACCGGCGATCATGGCAAGAGAACCGAAATAGGAGCATGCAACATACAAAGGTCCCACATTGACAGGCTTGTCCGCATAGTTCATTCCGCCCTTTACCCAAAAGAAAACAACAGTGAACGCGATGCATAAAGCTGCTCCCAAAGCCATGAAGAAAACAGCATATCTCTTCAGCTTTTCGATGACCTGATCGTTTGAGAATACGTAGTATCCGATCAGGAAGAAAGCAAGATAATAGCCGAATCTGTAGACCGAGATTACCGGGGCATTAAGTATCTGAGCTGATCCCCACAGCGGGAAGAAGAACAGGATGATGAGCCATATGGGTGTCTTCGCGCCAGCTTTAAGTAGGCGGTCCTTTGCGATCTTGCGGATGAGTACCAGGATAAGGCTGTAGATCCACAGAAGATGGCAGAACCAAAGCACTCCGCTTCCTGAAGCGACCATTATCATAAAGATCACCGGAGCCGGAACGCCTGCTTTAGAAAGATCTGCAAACGCATCTCCGAACGACATGCTGACATATCCCTGTACGAAGTGAAATACAAAGACGCCGATCGTCGAAGGTACCAGGAGTTTCCTTGTCCTGCTCCTTATGAATTCCTTAGTGGTATGCTTATCGAGCACGATCCTCGAGCTGATCCCCGCAACGATATACAGGACCGGCATGATCCACGGATAAACAAGATACATGAATGCATCGTAATGCTGGACATTCAGGTTAGTGATCTTTCCGACTCCGCCCAATATTCCTTCCGCGTTGTACATGTAAAGAACGTGATATAGTACGACCACTACGACCGTTACCCATCTGATGTTGTCCAAATAGCGTTTTCTCATACAATTCCCACCTTTGCAATTATTCCTGACATCAGTCTAGATGCAAAGTTTTCTGACGTCCACCAATCAGAATTTACATTTGAAAACGTTTTATGTTAATTACGGTTGCGTTTATGCCATCTCAAGGGCGATGAAGCACATGTCACCGGTAGATGAATAATAGCAATTCTGCCTTCCGTTCTTGGCAGTCGTTACAAGGCACAGTTTTCCTGTCTTTGAGAGAAAAGGACGGACATGCGAGTAAGTCAGGCTCTTGGCAGTATTGATCTTGTTCGTCTTAAGCAGGCCAAAGAATTCATTGTCCGTTAAGCCCTGCATCCCGATGAAATCCGAAGAGGTCAGGAACTTTCCCGTGGCAAGCGAAATGTTATAGACGTTATAGACCGGAAGATAAGACATGTCTTCAGGTCTTCTGTATGAAGCTATGCAGATGGATAAGACTCTGCCGTCATTATAGTAAGAGTAAGTCGTGCCGAAATTCTTTATGTTTTTCGGCATGCCCTTCTTGTTCTTTTTCTGGGTCTGCACGACATCATTCCGGATCTTCTTGTTGACCTCGGTCATGTCCTTGCCTTCGATCTCAACGGCCGGGATCTTGTAGATATATTTGATCTTTGATGCCTTATATGTCTTTCTGACCGCATCAGTGACCTTTACCTTCTGCGCAGGCGATGTCGTGGGATCAGGTATGGGCGTTGGAGTCGGAGCAGGTGCCGCGGTCGTTTCAACCGGCCCGGCCGTTGAAGTTGCCAGTGTCTGTGAACGCGGCTTCGTACTGCATGAACAAAGAATACCCAGACACATGATTACGGATAAGACCAGACTCGAACGCTTCATAACACACCTCCTCATTACAAGGATGCTGACGGACATGTATTAAAATAATAACATGTTCAAGCAGATTTTACAGGTATGTATCCGCTCTTTTCCACGATCTCCTGTCCTTCGGGAGAAAGCATGAAATCCACCGTCTTATATACGTTCGGGTTTTTCTCGCCTTTGCGGTAGATCGCATAGACTCCGCCTGCGACGGGATAAGATCCGTCTGCTATTGTCTTTGCCGTCGGTTCCACTCCGTTGATCTTTAAGATCTTTACGCCGCCTTCACCGAGCATTCCGGTGACATAGTATCTGAACGAGATTCCGATCGGACTTCCGAAAAGCGTAGTGTAATCAGGCTTAATGGGTTCATTTCCCATCACCTTTTCGAGTGCGGTCTGTGATCCGCTTCCCTTGTTCCTGTGCATCGCGGCTATCGGAATGTTCTTTCCGCCGACTTCTTTCCAGTTCTTTATCCTGCCGGAATATATCCCTCTTATCTGATCTACCGTAAGATCAGATACCGGGTTGGAATCATTAACGATAAACACGAATGCGTCGCTTGCGATCTGAACCATTTCAAGCTCAACGCCGTTGTCTTTCGCATACTTGAGCTGTTCTTCGGACGGCTGGGCGCAGATTATGATGTCCGCCTTGCCGTCAACGATATCCTTATACGCGCCTCTCGTATTTGTGTAATGCATGGCACTTTCGGGAGCGTAACCGTCCGCGGCGGTCTTTACGGAGCCGGACGGATATATGCTCTCAACGAATCCCGCATACATCGGTAGCAGCGCAGCCGCTCCGTCTATCGTGGGAATGTCGCCTTCGAGTTTGGGTGCGTCTTTTGCAGAGAAGATGTTCTTTGAATCAGTGAACGGAACGTAGTTGCTCACCTCAACGCTCATCTTCTGCATGCCCGGAGAATGATGGCTTATCACTCTCTTAATGAAAAGGTGGTATATTCCCAGATCAAGTCCTGCGAAGAAGATCACCACAAATAAGATGACCGCGAGCTGCTTTACTAACTTTTTCTTATCCATGAGATCATCTCCAGTTAGCTATCATCTCAACAATCGAGATGCTCTGCCAAAGCCTGTAACCGTGTATGGCCAGAGCCGTTGTGACAGCTATCCCCGCAAGTGTGACCAGAGCGAGTATTATCAGAAAAGTCCTGTCCTTCATAAAGACGCCTCACATGTGAGCTATGCCGTTGGCAAGACCGACAATGATCAGGATCTCGATGATCAGGGCGAATAAGGATACCGCTGAAAGGATACTGAATATGATCAGCTTCGTCGGTTTTCTTTCCTTTCTCTTCACCTTAGGTATCTGTACGAGCGCCATTACCAGAAAGAGAATGAAAGAAACAGGTATGCCAAAGACATAGATGTAAACGAGCACAATAAGTAAAACGCCAAGTATATCACTAACTATATCCATAAAAGCCTCCAAACAGTTGCGTGTTTGTATAGTGTAATTTTACACTATTTTGGTATATTTGCAAGCATGGATATGCTGCCGATCAGATGCTCTTTTTCGATACCGCATCGAAAAGAACATTTGCCGTACCGGATCCGCCGTAGACTTTTACGGATCCTACGAAACACAGATGGCCGCCCCTTCCGATATACGGTTCTACGTATTTATATGAATACCGCTTCAGATTTGCTTTGCGGATCTTCTTCACTTCAGCTGCAGGAACGGAGCTTCCGCCCGTGTATTTCTTATAAGTTGCCTTTACCATCGCATAGAATTTTCTGTTCGTCTTCCCTGCAAGTTTGACTGCAGTACCGTCATTTACGATCTTTCCGGAAGAGATGGCAATGTTGTAAACCTTAAAGCTATCAGATGTTTTCGGATCAGCATCCGAGATGCGGACAAGGATGGAGACCAGCTTGCTTGTCACATGATAAGAATAAGTGATCTGCTTTGCGCCGTCACCTTTGAGAGGATACTTGCTCAGCTCGGACTTCATCTTCCTGTTCGCGGCATCGGTATTCCTTGTGGAGATCGATACCTTCGGGATCCTGTAAGGATGCTTCTTTCCGGAGATGATGCTTTCCTTGCTGACTGCGTTGCTTACCTTTATCTTCGGTTTTACTGCCTTCTTTGCGGCAGGAGTTCCCTGGCTGGGCTTTATTGCAAACGGCGTCGGGGTGGGTTTTCTGTTGATATACGATCTGATGTTGACTGTTTCTTTCGTGCGGAAGAATGAATTCGAAATGACCGAATACTGCGTAACGTATGCTTTTCCGCTCTTTCTGTTTATGTGATAACGAAGCAGGGCACCCGTATTCGATTTGAACATTATCATGATCTCGTTCTTGTTGCTTGAGGCTATGCCCCAGGTACAAGGAACTCTGTCTTCGTCCAGGATCTTCTGGAGATTCTTGATCTTGAAATACAGGTAATTGGTAAATCCCGTCATTGCCTCTTCATCGGTAAGAGGCTTCGGGGGTTCTGTTTCAGCGGGAGTGGTCTCGGGCGTCAATTCTGAATACTCAGGCGTGTCCGGGCTTTCCTTTAATGAAGAAATTGTTGTTTCGGCAGAGGATTCGGCCGATCCTTCACTGCTTTTCGGATCTTTACCGGCCGGCGTTGCAGAACATGCGCATACGATAAATGCGCAAAGGACCGCCAATAAAGTTAACCTAAAGTGCTTCATATATATCTCCCAAACCCCGCTAGAATTATATATGCCGAGCAAGTGACTTTCAATCGTTCATATCATCTTGCCCGGAACATTCCGCAACATTTGAGGAATATCGCTGCTTTTTCCGCACTTTTATGCCCGAAACTACACCATCACCCTGTACAGTCCGTGGCGGTTGCAGTATGCGTAAACATATTTCACCCTGTCGATCTTAAATCTCGTTTCCGCATTTCCCTCGGGATAGAGTTTCACGAACTGGACACGGGAATCTGATACCGCTGCCAGAAAAGAGATGTAGTGGTCCTTCTCCATTGCATGGCTGACCGACACGAAATATTCGTCTTCTATGCGTTCAATGCTGATCTCATGCTCTGCATCGCAAACCTCGGGTTCGAGCGGCGGCAGAGTGATCCCGCAGCAGCTGATGAGAGCTTCGCCCGTTGAACGGACCGCATTGCCGCAGACGGGGCATACATAGAACCGGCTCTTGAGCATGTTTGAAGACTGGTTCCTGTTTTGTATGTCTTCGCCCGAAAGAAGTTCTATTACCGAAATGTCGAGAGCTTTCGCCAGAGATTCCAAAAGGCTTATGTCCGGAAATCCCTGTCCGGTTTCCCACTTGCTGACCGCCTTGCTGCTGACAAACAGTCTGTCCGCCAGTTCTTCCTGCGTCATCTTTTTGTTCTCACGGAGCTTCTTTATAACAGCTCCCGTAACGTATTTATCCATGGTTTTACCTCCTTGTGAGGCAAGCGTAACACACGCCTTTGAAGGATTGTACCTACGATGCGTGGAGTCAGACCCGGAGGCTGTCCAATATCTCTTTTGCTCTCTTTAAAACGGGCAGTTCCCTGTTGCAGATGAGCCTGCCGAGCGGAGTCTCTCTTCTTTTTTCATACTCGCTGACGGCCTGCTCATAAGTCATTTTCAAAGTGGAAAGATGGAAGTCATCTATCTCCTGCTGCGTCATGTTCTTATCACCGAAAGAGATGACTTTGCAGAGAAAGTAGTTGTTGATGTTGTGACGGTGGATCAGATTGTAGTGATCACTGACAACTCCGATCCTGCAGATGACTTCGGTTTCAGCGCCGAGTTCTTCATGAAGTTCACGTTTTATCGCTGATTCAAGATCTTCGCCGTCTTCCACTCCGCCGCCGGATGTTTCAATGAGGGTTGCCCTGCCGAAATCATCGTCTCTTTCAACTCTTACGAAATAGAAAGATCCGTCATCGTCAAAACACACCGCCCTGGCGATATTCCTGTCATGGTCCGTATATTCAAATGGCCATTCGTTATCAGTAAGTTCGAGCTTAAGTTCCATTTGACGCTCTTTATTCACCCGTGGGAACTCCTTCGTTAAGGCTCTTGTTTCTGTAGTTCAGATTCGTGCGCAGCGAATAGCCCTGCGACTCCCAGAATGCGTTAGCTCCGTCATTATCCTTGAAAACAAGACCGAAGATCTTGTTGATGCCTTCTTTTTTCAATGCCTCTTCCGCACAGGTTACAAGCCTTGCAGCTATGCCCATGCGGCGGCAGTCGGGATGAACGCACATGTGATGTATTATCGCGCGGCGTCCGTCGTGACCCGTAAGGATCACGCCTATCATCTTCCCGTCTTTTACTGCGGCAAAACAGGTGTCGGGGTTTCGCTTAAGATACTTTTCGATCCCTTCGCGGGAATCATCCACGGGATTTAACGCCCTGCGGCTCTGCTCGGTGGAATTCCACAGTTCAAACATCGCATCGTAATCAGCTATGGTCACATGTTTTATCTCGTAGTCCAAGTCAATGACTCCTTCAAAGATTTTCTGTTAATTCTATCACTTTGGCTGCAGTAGTATAATCTGGATAACAACGAAAGGAGCGGCGGTATCATGACAAGAAGAGAATTCCTTAAAACAGATAAGATGAAAAAACTCCGCGGAAACATCACCGCATGCGCTGCCTTAGGTTATGCCGTTGCAATTGTTTCCGTAATCATCAATGTTGTCATGAGCCATGAATACGCCGTGATCTTTGACGCCTTGTTCATCGTTGCGATGTCACTTCTGGTCCATCTTCTCCAGAGCCGCGTCGCCGCGATCCTCATCACCATATATGCGGTGATCGATGTGGCAGTCCTTTATATCATGACAGGAAGAACCGGCGGACTTATCGTGCTCGTCATAGGTATCTACGCAGTAATCTGCACATTCAAGTTCCACAAAGCGTGGAAAGAAAAGAAAGCCATTGAAGAAGCCAAAGCCAAGGCTGAAGCAATGCAGGAAACTAAGGATTGATCCGCTGCTTTTTTATTCCCCTTTTAAACCTTTGCATACCTTATCCCTCCACGCTGCTCTTTTCGAGTTCCCTTATCCTTTTGATCCCGGACATGATGAGTGCGACGATCACAAGGCATACGCCTGAGAACATGACGGTAATGGCTGAACCTCTTCCCACGCCCTGGCCCGTGATCTTTCCGACTGCGTCTGCAGTTACTCCGCTGAGCGCGTAAGCAATAACATATCCGAGCTGTGATATAAAACCTATGAATGCCCATGCCCTTCCCTGGTACTCATCGGGGATATTGGTCCTGGCAAGATAATCGAGGCTGTTGTTTGCGAACGGAAGCGCCGCAAAGAAAATAAAACCGAAGCAGCATATAATGATCTTGTTCTGTGTTACGGCAAACATCGCCATGCCGATCCCTGACACCGCAAGACCCACCCACAGTGCTCTTACGAAGTGCTTCTTAATACCCTTGATGCCAAGCAGGACACCGGTTACCAGCATACCTGAAGCAGCCGCGGTCTCAACGATACCCAAAGTTTTGGCATCTGCAAATGACAGCACGAAAGGCTCACCTAAGACCTGGAAAACTCCCATAAACAGACAGATCAGAGAAGATATGACGATCAGAAGAAAAAGTCCTTTTTTGCCTGATACCACTTTCCATCCTTCTTTCATGCTCTTGAAGAACGGCTCGGGTTCCTTGGGCGTACTCGTCTTTAATCCGTGTCTTACGACTGCGGCTGCAACGACCGTAAGGAAGAACGTGCAGATATCTATTATGAGGATCAGCCTGATGTCACTGACTGCAAGAAGGAATCCTGCGATGACGGGCGAGAAAAGATATCTCGCACTTCCCGCCATCGATACCAGGCCGTTTGCTTTGGAATACTGTTCTTTGGTAAGAAGGTCTGTGATCGTTGCCGTATATGAAGGTTCTAGAAGCGCAGAGAAAACGGAGCTGACGGTTGTTCCGACATATATCTGCCAGAGCGCCGCATCCCCTTTTAACATGCACAACAGGATGAACAATACGCCGAGTCCCGAAAGACCGTCGCCGATCATCATGAGAAGACGCCTGTCATATCTGTCAGCCAGAACGCCTGCGGGAACCTTGAGAACAAGTGCGGGAAGAAATCCGAGAAGCGTGAGAAGAGCCATGTCGGCTGCGCTTCCAGTCTTCTGGAAGATATAAAGACCGAGGCCGAAGCTCGTAAGGCCGCCACCGATCGATGAGATCAGTTCACCTGCCCAGAGCAGAAGAAATTTTCCGTAATTGTTCTTTGAGTCAGTCACAGTAAGTCACCATCCATCTTTGATGACTTAACTATATTATCTGCCGGAAGATTAATCTTTATGTGATTATTAGTTAATCCTTAAATAACTCTTAAATCTGAAAACGCCTTCACATCTTTGCGCGGGCTATGAAGCAGACTACGGCGATCACCGCGAAAACGCCTGCGGTGATGAAGGACATTATCATGCGGCGGTAAAGCCTTGCATAAAGCGTAGTTGTTCCGTCGAGCACATGATAATAGCTGTACCTGAAAAACAGAGCCATGATCAGCGAGATGACACAGGCAACAACGATAACTATTCCGATGATAAGCAATGCTCTTTTCATACTTTTCGATCAAAGCTCCTTACGGGTATATACTTAAAGACCTGTTCAATATAAGCTCCGTATAACGGATATTTTCCTGAAGATATCTTCTCTGCCAGTGTTGAGCTTCCCATGAAAAGTAAGATCAGCAAAAGCGGGCCTGTCATGGACCAGTGAAAGATACCGTGACTTGTGATCCCCGCACCGACAGCCGTTATGTAAAGACTCATCCAGATGCCCTGCTCCCCGAGATAATTCGGATGGCGCATGCGTCCCCACGGTCCTGTCGTATTGAAACCGAGATCATAAGGAGACGGCAGTTTGCTGAGATCTCCCTCCTTCTCAAGAAGCTCTTTTTTCCTGCAGTGAAATCTCCACTGGAATTCATCTGCAGTTGTCTCGAGCACAAGAAAGAATACCGCGAGCGCAAAGGACAAAATGTCCCAGCCTCCGAGCGGCGATGTTGATTCCATCGACGCGAGCGCGGGAAAACATATCGCCAGGACGAGTGCGTTCTGATACAGGCTTATGAAGAAAAGATCGAAAGCTGTCCACGCTAAAGGATTTCTGAAATACTTTGTTGAATGAACGATCGACCAGCGGTAATCCTCAACGCCGGTCCAGAACTTTATGCTGTACGCGCCTTTTCTGGCGAAGTTCACCGTGAGCCTGATGCCCCATGCGGTAACGATAAGAGCATAGATCACCAACCTTGCCTTCATTCCGCCGTTTGCCGCAATTATCCACACGTAAGCAACAGGAAGGATGCTCCAGAGTTTATCCATCTGCGAATAGTTCTTCGTAATCTCTCCTGTTATGAAGCAGTACAGGACGGCACATGAACATACTATAAGCAATGTTTTCAAAGTGGAAGCCTGCAGTTCAGACAGTTTAAACTCACTGAAAACAATGCCGAGGATGATAAGCGCAATAACAATAACTGCCGTTACTGCAGAGCCGATCATCCCTCTTTTGGAGTTTGTCTCACCCATGGATCTCCCCTCCTTTTGCTGCCACAGCTTCAATTATACCCGATTGTTCTGCTCTTCAAAGTGAAACCCGGGTACGTACTCGTATCCGGGCTTCCTGGTGTGGTGGGCGTTGTAATGAAGTTTTTGTGGCTTCAATGATATTATTTCACTTAAACCTGAAACCAACCTTAAAAACGTGGCGTTATTTTACTTTGATCTTGAAGGTAACAGTCTTCGTTGATGAAGCCTTATAATTGCCGTTTCCTGCAGCCCTGACCTTAACCTTTACTTTGTAGGTTCCCTTTCTGAGCTTCTTCTTGACGGTAACTGTTCCGTACTTGCTGATCTTGATCTTCTTGTTTCCGGACTTCTTGGTAAAGGTAAGCGTGCCCTGTCCCTTGCTGGTAAAAGATATGACGCTCGCATAAGAAAGTTTCTTCGTTGCTTTCTTCAGTTTGGAATACTTGATCTTGTATGTCTTGCCCTTCTTGATCTTCAGGCTGTTGGCTCTCTTATTGATCTTGAATTCAAATTCTTCGGAAGTGCCTTTATAGAAACTCTTGAACTTTACGATAAAAGTATAAGTTCCTACATCCTTTGCTTCTTCAACCTCATTTCCGTTGCTGTCCTTGATGATGTAAGAGTAATGCTCGGGGGAGATCATTCCTCCGTTCGCATCAGTGATCTTTACCAGAGCCGGCTGTGCGCCGCTGTAAGTAAACTGAGTTGCGGTCTGCTTTACCTCGCCGATGCGCGGGATGTCCTCATCTCTGATAACCTTTTTGCAGACAGTGCATGTCGTCTTGACATGTCCGTCATCTTCAAAGGTTGCCGGGTGAATTACATCATTTTCCTTATGTGCGGCGGGAATGACCCAGCTGTCCTTCTTGATCTCTTCTTCACCGTTTGCATCAGCGAAGTACTTACCGCAGTTTTCGCATGTCCAATATTCGCTGTTGCCGTTTTCCGTACATGTTTCGGCCTTGGCTTTGGTCCTGACAAGTGAATGTCCCGTTGCGGGAACGGTAATGTCGTCCTTGCTTATCTCGTTCGCACCGTCCTTATCGGTAAAGAACTTTCCGCATCTGGTGCATTTGTAGTATTCGATGTTGCCGGCAGCTGTGCAGCCGGGAGCCTTTTCTGCCACGTGTGTCATGGCATGGCCGAGTGCAGAAAGGATCCAGCTGTTTTCCGGGATCTCTGTCTTGCCGAGTGCATCTTTATAGAATTTTCCGGTGGTCTTACTCTTCCAGTATGCACTGTTTCCGGGCTCGGTACATGTCGCAGCTTTTGCAGGCACCATTTCGATATCCTTGATGGCTGAAGACGGGATCGGAACAGATGACGGCGCCTTACCAGTGTTGCGTTCTATCATTGCGCTGAGTGCATACTTCAGTTCATCGCGTGTAACTCTGCCGCGGGGATAAACTTTGTTTCCCTGTTTATTGGGAAGCAGAAACTCCCACTGGATCGCCCATGTGAAAGGTCCCCATGCGTAGTAGTCTATGTTCTTGAAATCATCAAACCAGTCAGTTCTGCCATAATCGAAGGCTGTCTTGGATTCTTTGGTAACTGTAGTATATCTGTGCATCATGAGTGCAAGATCCTGCCTCGTTACCAGTTCGCCTACACCGAAAGTATCGGAGCAGACGTTGGGATAACCTAAAGCTATCTTTTTGCTCTGTCCCCACTTAAGAGCATTCTCATACCATGAACCTTTCTCAACATCCTTAAAGCTTGTTGAAAGACCTTTAACGCTCGGTTTTCCTGCGAGTTCATACAGTGTCTGCATGACCATCTCGCGTGTCATAAAATCATCAGACGAAGAGTGTTCGTCATTAGTGTCGAGAGTACTGTCAGGACTGTCTTTTGCTCCCTCAAAAGTTGTAATGATCTTTGTGCATTCTTGTGAGTCGAGGCAAAGGAAATATTTAAGATCTACGCCGAATTCATTCGCTGCTCCGCCGTATTCTATAGTATATGAGTAGCCCCTGACATTCGGCCATGTCTCTTTTTTCCGCTTTTATAAGTCTTGAGAAGGCGTGTGTTATTGCCGATGTTTATCGACGGGAAATTATTGATATATGCCTCAAGGTAATACATCTGTGGGTTATGGCTTATGTCGAGCTCGTCCAGCTGATTGTCGCCGCAGTTCAGGCGTGCAAGTCTGGGATTCTTTGAAAGATCGAGCTCCTTTAAATCGTTCCAGGCTACGACGAGCTCTTGAAGCTGCGGATTGTGTGTTACGTCAATCTTGGTAACGCTGTTATTTGCGCAGTTGTAGTACTGCAGTTCGGGAAGGTGGCTGACGCTGACATTGCCAAGATCGGGGTTATCCCAGATGTTAAGGCGCTTGAGCTTTGTGTTCTGGGAAATGTCGATCGATGTCATTTTGTTCCTGAACGCATCTAAATGTGTCAGTAATTTATGTTCACTGAGATCGAGTGTATGCAAAGCGCATGAACCGCACATAAGGTGCTCGAGCTTAGAGTTCGCGGCAAATTTGAGCGAGCTGAGCTCCGGATTCGTATTGCACTCAAGATAAGCCATATTAGGGTTATTCGAAAAATCGAGCGATGACAGATTACAGTCAAAGCAGTATACCCACTCGAGTTCCGGATTGGCTGAAAAATCAAGTGCGGTCAAAGGATTGCCGGAGCACCATACGCCGTGGAGATCCTTGTTGCTTTTCAGGTTCACTGATGTGATGCTGTTATCGGCACACCATAATCCTTGAACAGATGTGAAGAATTCAATACCTTTCAGGCTCTTAATGCCTTTTCCTTCACAGACAACATTCATGACGTGACTTATCTCGTAGTCACTGAGATAACCGTTGCCATCGGAATCGTAAGTCTTTACGACAGTTCTGAAATTTGCATCAGGGAAATTAGTGCTGTCGATCTTGACGCCTGATGCCGCATAAACATGTATTCCGGCAAAAGAGGGCATGATCATTGCCGCTGCAAGAAAGACCGAGATTGAACGCAATATCTTATTCATCTGCTGATTCTCCTTATATGGTATCTGTTAAATTTTATAATAAGGATCAAGCAGGTTTAGATCTTTTAAATATATATTTGTTTACATTCTCTTGTCAGACAGATTACTCCAGGACGGATCTGTCGGAATCTTCATAGCGGTTATGCCCTGGCAAACTCTTTTTATAGTTCCAGCACTTTATAGCATCATCTAATGAACGTCCCTTATTCGCCGCCATGAAATCCCTGACATAGGTGTTGTATTCAAACTGTTTACCGATAACGCTCTTGCTGTTTTTCTTGTCCTCAAGGATCGCGAAATATGCTTCGACAGCCTCTTTATATGTCTTCCCGGTGTTCGCTTTCAGCCATTTCTGAAAAGCGACATTGAATGAAAACGATGCTCCGATCTGCTCTTTGAAAAAGGCACGATGAACTTCTGAACATACGAGATCCGGCTCGATCAGGCTGTCCAAAGTTATGGATGCCACCTTGGATGAAACGCGCCTGATCTTCGTTACTTCCGGCACTTTCCCGGTATCAAGAAAATAAGCGATCCTTTCCGTCAGTTCTGTTTTCGAGCCTGAAGCGGGAATGCCGTTAGCCTTGCAAAAACCGGTCAGTTCTTCCTTAAGCCAATACCATTTCAGAAATGTCTTTCCGTCAAGAACAATATTAAGTTCAGGCCTTGCGGTAATGCGTTCTCTCATTTGCATCTCCCTCTCAGTTCATATGAAACGATTATATCCGTTCCGCATGCTTGAATAAAAGGACATCCGCTTGGGATGTCCTTTTTCAGCCTATCTTGTATCCGTCTTTTGCGTTGCCTGTCAAAGTGAGTTTGTCGCTGTCTCCGAGCTTTACATTGCCTTTATAAACATAATCGAGTTGCGTGTTATTACCGTCCACGCTTTCAACGAAAAACACGCATTCTGCATCAAATGGTTTTTCCTTATCTAATTTCCCGTATAAGGAAAGCTCTGTTATGGACAATGAAACTTTTTCTCCTCTTTTCAGCGCAAGCTTTCCGTCAGGATTCTTAAGTCCGCCAACCGCATTTTTAACGCCGCACACGCCCAGATCCCGGCCGTTTCCTTTGTATTCCATGGACAATTCTTTTACATCATCGGCCTCAACATCGATAAGGATCCTGAATTCTTTCATCTCATGGTAGCAGCCGGATCTTCCCCAGTACACATCATCCTTGGAAACAATATATTCAGGTGTGAATATGTCCTGTCCGTATGTTGCAAAATCACGCCAGAACATGGGCTGTTCCATTATTCCGTTGACATTCTTCGTTACCAGATAATTGTCATAAGGATCCTCGCAAAGTGTGTAGACCCTGTCATTCTTATCATTATCCAGATAGCCCAGGCATTCCCGCATTGAGCCGTTGCCGAGTTTTCCGCTGAGCGTTCCGAAAGGCATGTACTTTCTTCCGTTTACTTCGATCACGATTCCGGAACTGTCGGTATCTTTTTTTGTGAATGACTGCGCATTATCGGGAAGGTCAGGCGCTCTTTCGCCAAACATCTGCAATGCGGCGCATCCGTTGAAAAGTGTTGCCGCGCACAAAGCCATTGCTACTGCCAGAACTCTTATCTTTTTTATAGGTTTGATCATGTTATCCACCTCCGTATCCGCGGTTATGATAACATGTCTGCTTCTGATATGCAATATTTTTTTATTGATTTTCGATATATTTTTGCTTGATAACAGATATTCGGCACATGGCCGGCTCCTGCACGTCAGCTTTTTTCCGTTTTTGCGACACTTTGTCCCGGGTCTGTTGTTTACGCAACGAAAAGGGCCTGTATTGCTCATAGTCTTAGCGCTTTGCCGATGATTAAATATGGCTGTCGATCAAAAAAACACAAAGAGGAAAAACCAATGAACAAGAATTTTATCGTAGTATTTGCAACAGGCACATTGTTTGCCTCAGCTCTTGCAGTTGCTGCAGGCTTTGCAGCAGCCAGACCCGTACAGGCCAAGCTCCTTCCCACCGCCAATATCAGCCCCGCCCTCGTTGAGGCTGAACCTGAAGGTGATGCAAAAGAAGCTGCACCGGTAATGCAGTTCGAAAATATCTCTTTCGATTTCGGCGGTTCTTCTGAAACAGAAACATCCGCCACAAAGCAAACATCAGTCAAAAAGACCACAAAGAAGATCAAGAAGGTTGTCAAGAAGACCGCCAAAAAGAGCAAAAAGGTTGTCAAGAAGACCACCAAAAAGAGCAAGAAGAAGTCTTCCAAGAAGACCGTTCCGGCTAAAAAGTACTACACTTACGGGACAAGCAGATATACCCGCTCAAACTGGAGGATCCGTGTAGATATCAAAAATGACGATACGGCGAGGATCGAGATCGTTCATGATCTGGATACTGCAAGTAAGCTTCCCCAGTACGAATACTGGTTCATAACCGGCAAGATAGATGCAAAAACAGGCAAGATAAAATACAGCGGCTGCACAAAGAAATTCTTCAAATACACCAATACCGGCAGAGACGAAAGAACTATCTATACAAACGGCAACGGAGTGATCGAATTCTGCGAAAACAGCGTCAGATGGACCGATAACCGTATGCACGATGCACTTGCAACAAAGTTCACCAAGAACTGATAAGATCCTTATCTTCCGGATCAATAACCTGGAAAGTGGCTGTCTTCATTCAAGGCAGCCTCTTTTTAGCGGTAAGGTACCGTTAGCAGGCTTCAGTCCGGTGTTGAAATGTGCAAGTGAACTCAAGCGTGCAGTGGTTTTACTTACGGGAAAGTTTGGACAAAAGAACTACCGTTTCTATATG
>JAFVDI010000029.1 GCA_017478485.1 Clostridiales bacterium
ATAGATGATTACATTATTTTCTTCAATGAAGAGAGACCTGCCTATTCTTTAAACTACTTAACGCCAAAAGAGTACAAAGAAAGAAATAGTGCCTGACTAGAAATAAAACAGGCTGTTGTCTAAAATATGTTGACTAGTACAAGACCATCTGCCTTCCGGCTGAAAATTATCATAAAACAACGCAAAGGGGTTGCCCCTCTGTGAACTAATCACTTTTGAGACAACCCCCTGTCAGTTATCTTGTATGACGGATCACTTAATGCCGGTCCACTTCCACTCAGCGACCTCAGGCATGTCGATGCCTACGTCGTGGATGTAAGTCTTGTGAGCGACCAGCTTGTCACGCATCTTCTGGATAAGGAATGAACCCTTGTTTCCGAGAGATTCGATGTAGTTGATCATGGCGATGACAAGGTCGAAACGGTCGATCTCGTTCTGGACGCGCATGTCGAACGGTGTGGTGATCGTTCCCTCTTCGTGATAACCGTAAACATGAATGTTGTGGTTATGTCTTGCATATGTGAGCTCGTGGATGAGCTTGGGATAGCCGTGGAATGCGAAGATGATCGGCTTATCCTTCGTAAAGATGGCATCATACTCAACATCGGAAAGACCGTGAGGATGTCTGTCCTTGGGCTCGAGCTTCATGAGGTCGACTACGTTTACGAAACGTACCTTAACGTCAGGCATCTCGCGGTGCATGATGTCAACCGCAGCCAGAGCCTCGAGCGTAGGTGTGTCACCGCAGCATGCGAGTACTACATCAGGCTCATCTCCTGTATCAGTTGAAGCCCAGTCCCAGATGCCAATACCCTGTGTGCAGTGCTTGACAGCCTGATCCATGGTGAGCCACTGCGGCCTCGGGTGCTTGCTTGCAACGATGGCATTTACGTAGTTCTTACTCTTGAGACAGTGATCCATTGTGGAAAGGAGGCAGTTTGCATCCGGCGGGAGGTAAAGTCTTACGACGTCTGCCTTCTTGTTAGAGATGTGATCGAGGAAACCCGGATCCTGGTGTGTGAATCCGTTGTGGTCCTGCTGCCATACATTGGATGTGAGCAGAAGGTTGAGTGATGCGATGGGGCGTCTCCAGGGAAGTCCATTGCATACCTTGAGCCACTTGGCGTGCTGTGCAGCCATGGAGTCGATGATCCTGATGAATGCCTCATAGCTTGCGAAGAATCCGTGACGGCCTGTGAGGATGTATCCTTCGAGCCAGCCTTCGCACATATGCTCTGAAAGCATGGAGTCCATGATGCGTCCGTCAGCAGCGAGGAACTGGTCTGTGTCCTCGTCAATGGGATTGTTCCAGTCACGGTTCGTGACTTCGAAGACCTTGTTGAGTCTGTTGGACATTGTCTCGTCAGGTCCGAAGATCCTGAAGTTCTTCTGGTCGTCATTGAGCTTGAATACGTCTCTGATGTATCCTCCGAGCTCGATCATGTCCTGCTTTTCGACAGCGCCGGGAGCAGGTACGTCAACTGCATAATCACGGAAATCAGGCAGTCTTAAGTCTCTTAAGAGCTTACCACCGTTTGCGTGAGGGTTGGAAGCAATCCTTCTGTCACCCTTAGGAGCGAGTTCCTTAAGTTCGGGAATGAGTCTGCCGTCCTTATCGAAAAGCTCTTCAGGCTTATAGCTCTCAAGCCACTGCTTAAGGATATCCAGATGTTCAGGCTTATCCATCATTACAGGAACCTGGTGAGCCTGGAATGAACCCTCTATCTTCTTACCGTCAACTTCCTTGGGACCTGTCCATCCCTTAGGTGTGCGAAGTACGATCATGGGCCATACCGGTCTTGTTGTATCGCCTGTCTCTCTTGCATGCTTCTGGATAGCCTTGATCTCGTCAACGACGGTGTCGAGTGTCTCAGCCATCTTTCTGTGCATCGTCATCGGGTCATCACCCTCAACGAAGTATGCCTTCCAGCCGTTACCCTTGAAGAATGCCTCGAGCTCCTCATGGGAAAGCCTTGAGAGGATCGTGGGGTTGGAGATCTTAAAGCCGTTGAGGTGAAGGATGGGAAGGACCGCACCGTCACTAACGGGGTTAAGGAACTTGTTTGACTGCCATGATGTTGCGAGAGGGCCTGTCTCTGCCTCACCGTCACCGACTATGCATGCAGCGATGAGATCAGGGTTGTCAAAGACTGCGCCGAAAGCATGAGCGATAGAATATCCGAGCTCACCGCCCTCGTGGATGGAACCGGGTGTCTCAGGTGCAACGTGGCTGCTGATTCCGCCCGGGAATGAGAACTGCTTGCAGAGCTTCTGAAGTCCGTCCATATCAAGGCTGATGTTCGGATAGACCTCGCTGTAGGAACCCTCAAGGTACGCATTTGCAACGAAGAAGTTGCCTCCGTGACCGGGACCTGAGAGCAGGATGAGATCCTGATCGTACTTGTTGATTATCCTGTTGAGATGGACATAGACGAAGTTCTGTCCGGGAACCGTACCCCAGTGTCCGACGATCTTCTTTTTGATGTGTTCCTTCTTGAGAGGTTCTCTCATAAGAGGATTGTCGAGCAGATAAAGCTGAGCTGCTGCAAGATAGTTAGCTGCACGCCAGTATGCGTTCATCTTCTGCAGGTACTCATCGGAAATGACATTGTGATCCATTATCTTACCTCTTTGCTGTTAATGATTCTTAAAAACGCAGTTTATGCGCCGTAGGAATAATACTACGAATGAATGCAGACCATGCCCTGCAAACTCTATGGCGATTTCGCACAAATTATCATCTGCAGGCACGTTTTGTTTGGGAAATAGGGTAAAAAGTTCCCGAAAAGGCCTTATTTCAAAGCTTTTCGGGATTTCACAAAATCAACCTTCACAGCGGTGCTTTTCATGCTATTGAAAATCATTTGGAGCCGAAGGGCCCTGTTTTAGTTCCTCCGCCTGCCCTGCATTTGAATATATGACTTGCCTGATGTTCCCTCTGTTCATTACCACAATGCGGCCTGTGGCAGGATTTGCGACGAGCTCCGAACAGCTTGTTCCGGTATTCATGGGATTAAACAGGATGATGTCATAAGAACGGATGTCATCAATTCCGGGAAAAATATATCATGAGTTCAAGGCTCGATCTTTTTAAGCTGCTCGCCCTTTGTGGTTACGACCAGAACATTTGAGACCTGCCTGTTTATCTCCAGAGCTGCGGTCGGACAGTCAAGTCCTGTGTATTTATCACCTGATGCCTTGGTCTCTTCGACAACGATAACGAGTGTCGCTCCCTGCATACCGAGATCCGTGATCTTGAGCGTTCCGCCCGTTCTCGTCTGTGTTCCTGCACTGATAACGATGAAGAACGGTGAATCAAGCTGCTCGAGCTGATCAAAATAGTATCCCCTGGGCTTGTTGTAGGCGCCGAGCTGCCCTCTGTCCAGTATCTTGTATTCAACATCGCCGACCTTGCCCGCAGCGGGAAGCTCGCCCGACTGCTGCTTGACCGATGTATATTCCGGCAGCTTGGCAGCTGTTGCCTTGCATCCTGTAAAAACGCCTGCGATAAGGGCGATTGCCATTACAGCGCATGTGATCTTCCTGATAATCCTGTTCATCTTGATCTCTCCTTTTTGGTTGTCACTGCCATATATACAACCGTGGTAATCAAAATGTTGCACATAATCGGTAGGCTCGCAATTTCCGGCCTCTAAATAACCTCCGAAAACAGTTCCGCTCGCGACAAGAAGAATCACATTGCAAGCAGCAAAGACTTAATCTTATACCGTTGAATGCTATAATCGTAATGTGCGCACAAAGCAACTGGATTCATAACATCTTAAGGAGACCGGTATGACGAGACGTATCAGAGCCTTATCCGTAGTAATGATCTTAAGCCTTATGATGCTCTTATCCGCATGCGAAGATCCGGACAACAAGAAGTTTATCGGAACATGGGTCACCACGGCTCCCACTCAGGAACAGATTACCGTGACCTTCAATTCTGACGGCACTGTAAAATGGACCGACTACATAGGAGGTTCAGCTCTGGTAACTACCGGCAAATACGAGTTAAACAAATCGGAAAAATATCTGACCATCTACCCTGATAAAGATCCCGACGACAAGATGCCCTTCAACCCGAACGAATGGGGCTTCCAGTACAACATCACATCAGACACCCTTACCTTCTACAAAACCGCATACAGCGATGAGCCTTGGTATTGCTTTAAGAGGCAGGGGTGATAGAGACCAGGTGTCATAATAGATTATTCGAGCATCTCATGAGAAAGCCTAATGCATGCCTGCGTATCAGCATTTAGTCACTCTTTAGGATATTTCCTTCTTCATCAAACTTAAGTGCAGCATTTTCTGCATGCATCATTATGGGCCTGTATCTGTATGGCCTGATATCGCCTTCAGGAGTATGTATAACTGTTTTGAACACGGGTTCTATACTTCTTAGTGCTCCGCTCTCATAGAGCTCAAATCCGAGCTTTGTGCGGATAGCGCCTGCGGGAGTAGGCACTTCTATTTCGTCACATGGCCAGATCGTGACGGCTCTGAGCTTTCCCGACGGATAGAAATAAAGGCACTGGGGTCTTACATGAATGGTCTCTCCATTGATATCAAAATCGTAGTAAGGGGCAGTCAGAGCCTCTTCTTCGATGCTCCAGTATGCGCTTATCTGGCCGTAGAGGGGGAATACCCGTTTGACGCTGCCGTCTTCGTAGAAGGTGATAAGCTCTGTCTGAAAACTGCCTGCCGGGTAATCCAAGACCTCAGGGTCTTCCAAGTAGATACTTCTTAATTGGCCGGAGCTGTAGCAGTCGACTGCCGTCCTGTATTTCTTCCTGTAATCAGATGCTCCACTGTAGGGAGTCAGGTCACCGTACCTGGTCTTTACCTTATCCATAAGGCTTAGCCGTGACTGAAGGTGTCAGCTGCCCTTTCCTTGCGGTCTTTATAAAGCTCGTTATGAAGGTCCTTGCCCTTGCCGGGGATACCTAAACTGTCCGCCCTGCAGTGCTGGCAGTGACGGAACACTTCAAGATACTTTCCTGCTTCAGCACGGACTTCTTCGAGATCGGCGCAGGTAGGAGCAGGGATGTCCTTCATCTCGTTTTGAGGGATCAGAGGGATTATGTTAAGAATGGATGCACCAAGGTCCGCCGTTACTTTAGCGACCTCAGGGATATGCTTATCGTTTATGCCAGGTACCAGCACGCTGTTGATCTTTACGACGATACCCTTCTGCGCGGCTAAACGTATTCCTTCAAGCTGCTTATCTATAAGGAGTCTTGCGCCTTCAATTCCCTCGTGCTTTTGCCCCTTCTCATCAATCACGAAGTTATTGATCTTTGCTTCTATCTCGGGATCTACGGCATTAACCGTGACTGTCAGAGTCTCGATACCGATCTTAGCTATCTCTTCTATCTTGTCTGCAAGCCTAAAGCCGTTTGTGGACAGGCAGCAGATGAGATCGGGGAACTCTTCCTTTACGAGCTTAAACGCCTTGAGTGCCTGATCGTTTGCCA
This sequence comes from Clostridiales bacterium, assembly GCA_017478485.1. Lineage (GTDB taxonomy): Bacteria > Bacillota > Clostridia > Saccharofermentanales > Saccharofermentanaceae > Saccharofermentans. The sequence continues at coordinate 5,481 of JAFVDI010000029.1, forward strand.
GGGTGTCACCCGGGCCTGCAATACCGACTACGGTGAGCTCGGGGCACAGTTCCTTGGCTTTCCTTACGGTCTCAACAGCCTCTTCGGGCTTTAAGACCAGTGAGCTTACACCCGGTTTGATCTCGGATTTGTTGAATGCCCTTGTGCAGAACTTGCAGCTGATATTGCAAACGGGACTCACTGGAAGATGTACTCTTCCTGCCGTCACATTCGAATGGCCTCCCAGGCATGGATGTCTTTTTTGCAGATTCTCGAAAGAACCTTTTCTAATTGAGCCATCGTATACCTTTCTCCTTTTCTCGTCCTTATAGCGAGGTGCCAGTATGTTTACTCTCGATCCGGTCAGTCTTTCCAACACAAATGCGACCGGCTTTTCAACATCCACACTCTGTATAAGCTTTTCATCCAGAGCTCTCTTTGCATGAAGTCCTGACTTTGCCGAAAATACGATATTGCAGTCATCTATGGCTTCAGCAAGGCGGTCGATGAGAGAATCGTCATGCTGGAGGCTTACTCCGTAGCTGTCGATCCTTCTCGTATCAACAAGTTCATACTTCTTCGCTTCGGTATCTATCTCATAGATATCGAACCTGTCGGCTACTCCGAAGTGCCTGTTGATGTTTATTCCGTCGCCTGTTGCAAATGCCGCTCTGATCATTTCTTTTCCTTAGATGTGATAGTTGTCTTTGATGCTGTCCATGAGACCGAATTCGATGAGGATCTCTTCGAGTCTTTCCTGAGTCATGGGCTTGGGGATAACGAACTGTGTGTTGTTCTCGATAGCCTGTGCCAGGTTCCTGTATTCCTGAGCCTGAGGATGCTTGGGATCGTGATCGATAACTGTCTTCTTCTTGATCTCTGCTCTTTGTACCTCGTTGTCACGGGGAACAAAATAGATAAGCTGGCTTCCGAGTTCTTTTGCAAACTCTCTCAAGAGCTCGTTCTCACGGTCAACCTTACGGCTGTTGCAGATGATGCCTCCGAGCCTTACACCGCCCTTAAGCGCATACTTCTGGATACCCTTGCAGATATTGTTTGCTGCATAGAGAGCCATCATCTCACCGGATGCAACGATATAGATCTCTTTTGCCTTGCCTTCTCTGATAGGCATTGCAAAGCCTCCGCATACGACGTCTCCCAATACGTCATAGAAAACATAGTCGAGATCGTCTGTATAAGCGCCCAGGTCTTCCAGCATGCCGATAGATGTGATGATGCCTCGTCCTGCACATCCTACACCCGGCTCAGGTCCGCCGGACTCTACGCATCTGATGCCTCCGAAGCCCTTTTTCTCGATCTGGCTCAAGTCATCTACTTCGCCTTCTTCGCGGAGCGTATCGAGAACGGTCCTCTGCGCAAGGCCGTTGAGCAGGAGTCTGGTTGAATCAGCTTTAGGATCGCATCCTACTACCATTATCTTCTTGCCCATCTCTGCAAGGCCTGCAGTGAGGTTCTGTGTCGTGGTGGATTTACCGATACCGCCCTTACCGTAAATAGCAATCTGTCTCATGTCTTTTCTTCTCTCTTCTTTTTATCTGTATGTGGCAAGAACTCTGTCGTAGATGTCTTCTATGGCACGGAGTCCGCCTTCATAGCCTAAATAGCCGCAGTTCATTACAAGCCTATGCTGGACGGGGACCGATATTATCAGGAGGTCCGCATTAAGCTCGTCCGCAATATGCTTGTCCCAGGAAGATCCTAAGATCAGGAGGCGCTTGTCCTCGTAGTCCTTTGCATCCTCGACGAGTTTCTTCTGGTCAAGACCAGCATCGGGATCAAAGACGACCTTTACGTCTCTTCTCTGGAGATCTGATATCCTGGAGAACTCGTCGAGCACACTCTCCTGGTACTTCTCCGGGATGTCATCCACGATGAACTGAATACCCGGAATGATTCCGAGCTCATTCAACAGAAACTTGGAAAAACCCAGTGAATATGAAGCATCCGCAAGCGAATAGAATCTTCTCGGGATTCCGTATCTGAACTCGAGCATGAAGCTTGCCATCTTGTCGATGTGTGAATAGAACTTCTTCTCTTCGCGGTCGATGAAAGCTTCAACTTTCTTCTGATCGAGCTCACCGAATTCAGCAACTCTTCTTAAGAACTCTGATGTCTCCTTTGCTCCGATCGGAGTGTAGGGGAAATGCAGATAAGGCGTGCCGTACTTTCTCTTGAGGTGCTTTACGATATCGAGTCCTGCCCAGGAACCCACAAAGATGTTGAACTGTGCCTGGGGGATGGTCTTCCACTCGGATACGCCTTCGGATTCGTTTCCGAAAAGGATGTTGACCTTGAGTCCGATGCCGGTAAGAAGCCTCTTGAGCTGCTCTAAGTTTCCGTTCCAGTAAGGATCCTGATAAGGGATGCTCGCGAAAATGTTTACAAGGCCCTGGATCACTTCGCTGTCTTCATAGAACTTGTCGACATACTGGTCGATGATAGCGTTAACTACCCTTGAATGGCTTACGTAGTTATTGGACTTGAAACCGCCTTCTTCGACATACACGACCGGCTTGTCATCGAGCTGGAACTCGCCTACGACGGAGGCGATGTCGTCACCCGTGATCGCAGCTGTGCATCCCGTGATGACGACATAAAGATCACCGTCGATAACCTTGAAGGAATTCTCGATAACGTTCCTGAGTTTCTTTTCGCCGCCGAAAACAACGTCTGCCTCTTCAGAGTTGGTGCAGGGCATTGTGGATCCGCCTGCATAGCCTTCACCCTGTCCGATTATCCGTGAGACCTGAACTCCACAGCCCGGGCCCGAGTGAAGGATCGGTACGCCTTTCTTTATGGCCACTACGCTCTGGCAAGCGCCGAGCGCGCATGTAAATCTTGGTTGTTCGATAGCACCTGACATCTTAGAATCCTCCTCTTCCCGCTGCGCAGCCTTTTCCTGAACCGTCTCCCTGGAAGTATCCGGGATCCTGCTCAAACCACCACTTGGTGTAAGGATTTGAAGCATGCTTGGAGTAATTCTTGATGAACTCGATGGAATCAAGTGCATCGTCTATTCTTCTTGCATAATTAAGAGCGCCCTTGTATCCGATACCAAACTGCTCATCACCGATAAGGAGTGAAGGAATACCGAACTTTGCTCCCCAGAGCGTCATGCCGCCGTGTCTTGCAAGGATAAGGTCAGGCTTGATCCTGTTAAGTGCGTTTACGAGTTCGCAAGCCTGCTTGTTGCATACTCTGTAGTCAGGAACATCGCCGTAGTTCTTTACTGCCTGGCCAAGGATATCGAGCTTGTCGTCACCGCTGTCATAGACAGGATCATGATGGAATACGGCTGCACCGACTACGTCCATTCCGAGCTCTCCGAGAAGCGTGATAAGCGCCTGTCCGTGAGCTGCGCCTGCTGTAACGTATGCCTTCTTGCCTTTGAATCTTTCCTTGAGCTTTTCGATCTCGGGAAGATACTTTTCGTGACCTTCCTTAATGATCTCTTCAGCAATCTCCTCCTTGCCGACGAGCTTACCGAATGCACGGAGCCATCTGTCTGTTCCTGCTACACCGTATGCCGGCGGAACGAGCACTTCAGGTACGCCGTGGAGCTGGTTCAAGCCTGCTCCCATGTATGTGGAAAGCGACGGGCAGATATGGATGGAAGCTGCCGCTTCACTTACGTGTGACAATTCCTCGACCGTTGAGAAAGGAATGATGTACTGAGGTTCATAGCCGAATCTTCTGATGATGTCATCGAAAACGTGGCTTCCCCAGAAGTTGATGATGTTTACTTTGTTTGTCTTCTTTTCCGCGGGCTTTACGATGCCTCTTAATACTGTGTGATAAGCAGCATCAAATCCTGTTGTCCAGATCTTTGACCTGAAGCCTTCGCAGGTACATGTAACAACGGGGATTCCGAGTTCTTTTGAAGCTGTTTCGACAACTGCTTCAATGTCTTCACCGATGATACCGGATGCACATGACGTGGTTACGAATATCGCATTGGGATGAACTCTGTTATAAGCAAGTCTGATGGTCTCTTCAAGTTTCTTGGCAGCACCGAAGACCGTATCCTTCTCAAGGATGTTTGTGCAGAAATATCTGCCGAGTGCCGGAGGAAGATTTCTTCTTGCCTGCTCTACCCTGTATGTGAAATTGAAATCCGCAAACTCTCCTGCACAACCGATGGGTGCGTGATCGATGACTACCGCATCCCTGATCATGGCGAGCTGGCAGAACGCCTGCTGCTGGTTGCAGCCGAGGCACTGAGAGAACTTTCTCTTGCAGTCTTTAAGTTCTCCCTTTGCCGATTTCTCAACTATCTGTGAAGCAGAACCCGAGAAAGCGTTTATCGTTCCGAGTCTCTTTTCGCGGATGACTACGCTTGGTTCTTTAATGTTGATCTGTGACATCGTAGGTGTTCTCCTTTTGCAAAAACCTATCTATCCGATAGGTTTTGCTTTGTGCTTATGTGATAATACTCCTGCGTTTTTGGAAGTGATAATATTTAAGATTGATAGTTAGTTATAACCGCGGGTTATAGCAGAGCTCATGTCAGGTCAGCAAAATCCATGAGGTTGTCTATGTATTCCTGGCCGAGGTCGCTTAATGTGCTGCCCATGCGGGTAACATAGATAACAGAGGTCTTCTCACGGCTCTCATAAGGAATGGCTTTATAACCCGTTCCGTTTAATTCCTCGCAGATGATCCCGGAGCAGAGAGTGTAGCCTTTTAATCCGACCATCATGTTGAGCATGGTTCCACGATCGTTCACCTTGATGATCTTTCTCTTCTCGAACATGCTGACAGGCTCTTCTGCCAGATAGATCGGATTCTCTTCTCCCTGGTTGAACGTAAGGCAGGGATATGGTTCCAGATCACGGCTCGTCAGCTTCTTCTTATCTGCAAGCGGATGATCTGAAGACAGATATACAAACACCTTGCAGTCAAAGAGCTTTTTGTACTCCAGGTTATTCACCCTCAGATACTTCATTAAAAAGTTATGGTTATATTCATCCAAGTGGATTATGCCTATCTCGGATCTGAATGTTCTGACATCGTTTATAACTTCCGATGTCTTTCCTTCATAAATCGAGAATTCGTATTTCTCGGGATCATGGTTCTCTATGAGCTCGATATAGGACTTGACCGCAAAGGTGTAGTGCTGGGCAGATACTCCGAATCTCTTCTTTTGTTCCTTATCTATATACCGTTCCTTAAGAAGATCGTACTGAGCCACGACTTGTCTTGCATAGACGATGAAGTCTGCACCCTCCGTGGTAGTTGTAACGCCTCTGTTTGATCTCTCAAAGATGGTAATGCCTATCTCATCTTCCAGATCCCTTATCGCGTCCGAGATTGCAGGCTGGGAGACATAGAATCTCTGTGCTGTCTTATTTATGGATTTCTCATCTGCCGTCGTTATCGCATACATCAGCTGCTGTAAAGTCATGTTGATCTCTCCTTTTTGCTTTATATCCCCGAGGATATAAAAAGGCCCGAAAGCGTCTATAGCTCCCGGGCCTGATCTTACCTTTAGTGCATCTAATTAAGTGTTCTAAATAAACATCGGTATGACGCACCGGTCAATCCTGTTGCCCGGGTTATCAAGCATTCGACAGCACATGTTAATATTCTTAGCTGTGGTGATGCCGGTCATATCGTGTTCTCCTGTTCTTGAAGTTATGAAACGAATAGTAAAGTAATCAGCCTACTATGTCAATAGGTTTATCTCTTAAAGTCTTTTGATACTTCAGCGAAGGAACGCCTGCCGTTTATGTAATCGTCGTAGGCATCCTCGGGATCTTTCCCGTGAAAGACCTTGCAAAGGCCGCACAGATCGCAGTCAGCTATACAGGGATATCTGTTCTTGATATAGTCCATTCGCTCCTTTTGTGTCGAGGCATTTATCTCAGGTGCGTCATTCATTGTATCTGTCTGTCCTGGCGGTATTCTTTCATGTAACCCATGTTGATATCACGGATCTCTCTTTTGCCGTCGATATAATCCTGATAGATGTCCCAGGGACTGCCTCCGCCTAACCAGCACGATGAACAGTTCTCACATCCTCCGCCACAGTCAAGAGAAGCTTTAACTATCGCTTCTCTTTCTTCCCTGGTGGTGTCTTTTATCAGGATGGACTTCATATTTCCATCTCCGAATTGATCAAGTCTTCATTTGCAGCCATTGCCTGCAAAGTCATAGTAAGGAGCTTGTCTAATTCCCAACCGAGCTGATCTGCACCGCGCTCTATTACTTCGCGCGAACAACCTGCGGCAAAGCCCTTGCTCTTGTATTTCTTCTTAAGAGATTTAAGTTCCATATCTTTCGTGCTCTTTGAAGGTCTCATAAGAGCCGCAGCCCAGATAAGTCCCGTAAGTTCATCAGCAGCAAAGAGAACCTTCTCCATCTCATGGACGGGCTCTACGTCTATCGTTACGCCGCATCCTACAGTGATGCCGTAGCCGTGTGAGCATACCGCGTGGATGATGTCATCGCCTATGCCGTTTTCTTTAAGCAGTTCGGGAGCTTTGAGGCAGTGCTCTTCCGGGTAGAGCTCAAAGTCTATGTCATGAAGGAGTCCCACTATGCCCCAGTATTCAGCTTCATCAGCAAATCCCAGTTCGTTTGCATACCATTTCATGACAGCTTCCACCGTCAGGGCATGCTGGATGTGGAAAGGATCCTTGTTGTATTTCTTAAGAACATTAAATGCTTCGTCGCGTGAGATCATGGGAGTGCTCCTGTGATTGAATATCCTTTATTATATACCTACTCAATTTATAGGTCATTTAAGATCCAATATCTTCCTTATTTCCCGGATATATCCTTCTGTCAGGGAACCTAATTCGATATTGTTCTTGGTTATATATCCGATGTGCATGACAACATCGTCGCCGTCGCCTTTGAATCTTATCATCTTATACTGCTGGCCGTTGACGTCGTCGCAGATGATCCCGGAGCAGAGCGTATAGCCGTTAAGCTCGTTCATGAGATTAAGCCCCGAGCCTCTGTCGCAGACCTTTATCCTTCTGGGATAATCCTTCTCTGCAAGGATCTCTTCTGCGTAGTAGATAGGATCTCCGTCACCCTGCTCGAACGTGAGGCAGGGATATGGAGCTAAGTCTTCCATCGTGATCTCTTCATGGTCTGCTAAAGGGTGCGTCTTCGTTATATATACACAGGCCTTGCAGTCTATCAGGGGAGTAAAGTGCAGATCGTTATCTCTTAACTTCTTCTCTATTACTTTCCTGTTATATTCACTGATGAATAGTATTCCGATATCGCTCTTCATGGAGCCGACATCGTCAATTACGTCACGGGTCATGGTCTCCCGGAAGACGAACTCGTATTTCTCAAGATCGAAGTCCTTTACGAATTCCGTGAAAGCCTTTATCGCAAAAGAATAGTGCTGTGTGGAAATGCCGAATCTTCGCTTTCTTTTCGAGATCCCGGTGAAGCGGTCCTTCAGTATCTCATATTGCTGGCTGACCTGCTTTGCGTAGATGATGAACTCCCTGCCTTCAGGAGTTAAGAGCATTCCTTTGCCTGATCTTACGAAAAGAGTGAAACCGAGTTCGTTCTCTAATTCCTTGATCGCTTTGGTAAGCGTCGGCTGGGTTATGAACAGATTCTCTGCGGCACGGTTCATCGAACCTGCTTCAGTAATCGTTATCGCGTAAAACAGCTGTTGGATCGTCATGTATTCCGGTCTTCCTTGATTTTTGATTAGTGATTATATTTCATTTCAAGGAATCGAAATAATATGTATTTCCGATAACCAAATATAACTTTTGGTTATAGACTCATATAGCTGATGCGAATCTTCCTTTGGACATGCCTAAGACTCTTGATGCGTAACCCAGAGTCTCTTTCTGGTGTGTGACTACGATTACCGCAGTTCCTTCCGCCGCGATCTCCCTGAAGATATCCATGACTTTGGAAGTGTTGGCTGAATCAAGGCTTCCTGTGGGTTCGTCAGCAATTATCAAAGAAGGCTTGTTTATTACCGCTCTTGCGATCGTTGCCCTCCTCATCTCACCGCCCGAAAGTTCAGACGGGTACTCGTCCAGAAGTTCAGCGATGCCGAGCTTTCCTGCAACTTCTAAGAGTCTCTCATCTGAAGGTCTTTTTGTACCGCCGATGGTGAAAGGAAAAAGGATGTTCTCTCTTACCGTGAGTGCGGAAAGGAGACTCTCGCCCTGGGGGATGTATTTTATCTTCTCGTTTCTGATCTTGGAGATCTCTTTGTCGCCGGTGTCCTTTAAAGATCTTCCGTCGATAAGGACAACACCCGATGTGGGATCTGTAAGACCCGTGATGAGATTGAGGAAAGTCGTTTTTCCGCTTCCGGATTCGCCTTCGATCATGACGAACTCGCCGGGGTTGATGGAGAAATCTATATTGTCAACGGCGCGGAAAGACTTGCCGCGCCTCTTATATTCTTTAACAAGTTTCTGTGCTTCAAGAAAAGCCATGTTATTCTCCCGCCCTCATCGTGTAGTATGTCTCGGCATGAGCAAGGCTCAATGTCGAAAGGAATGACGAAAGTGAACCGAACAGTGTCGTTACCAGGACTCCCAATATTCCGTAGAAGATAACTGTAATAGCTGCCGGCATGAGATAAGGAACATCCAGGGAATTCTCGATGTAGTGGTTGAACGGAAATACGGTGAGAATTCCCAGGATGAGACCTGCAATGCCGCCTGCCGCGCCGACCGTGATCCCCTCCGTCAGGGAGAAAAGGCAGATGCGGTCTGAGGATGTACCTAAGATCCTAAGTACCGCGAACTCCTTCTTTCTCTCGTGAAAGATGACGGAGAAAAAGAGGATCATGGTCAGAAAAGAAAACACGAGCAGAACCGTAAGTGTTATGTTGATGATCTTTTCGACCGAACCGAGCTTGAGCGAGACGTCGTTTATGAGCTTATCGGTCTCAATGAACTTGATTCCGGAAGCTTTCTTGAAGATCTCCTTTTCGACTGCGGTGATGTCGGCGCCCTTATTTACGCGGATAAGTACCGTGGATACGAATGAACCGTCATCTTCGGGGTTAAGGAACTGATATCCTTTATCCTTTGCATCGTTTAAGATCTCGTGCATTGTGGCTCTCGACATGAAGACCGAATGATCAAGGCCGCTCGCGGTCTCGCCGAGCTTGCCTGCGACACTGTATTCATTGTCGTAGAATTTGACTTTGCCGTTTGAAAGAGGCGTTACTTCGCTGCCGATGATGACGCTGCCGTCAGATACGCCTGACGTTGCCTTTTCGCTGATCCATGGACCGATGACAAAATCAGTATCGGGATCGAAAGCGATGAGCTGGACTCTTGTCGAGCAGCAGTCGGAAGACAGTGAGGTGAAATAAAACTGGCTGGTGGAGCACTCGACACCCTCCACATCTGCAGCCATGCTTGCGACAGATGCATCCATGTAGAAGAACTCAGGTTCACCTGTTAGCAAGATGTTGCGTGCTTCTATCTCAGAGGTCTCGGGAACTATCATGAGATCTGCACCCATGCGCTCCTGCATCCTGTTGATTCCGTTATTAAGAGATGCCTTGAGTGACATGCCTACGAAAAGCGCATAAGATCCGATCACTGCGGCAAGCATCAGGCAAAAAGACCTGTAAGGCCTTTTCCTGATGTTCCTGATGCCGAATCTGAAGCTGTCCCTAAGTCCTGACATCTTAGTTCTTCTTTGATACGAGATATGAGACTGCGTTGAGCAGACCTGCGGCAGCTATCAATGCACCTGCGATGATCAGAGCAGGCTTTGTTCCCGAATGGCAGGGCATGTCGGCAGAACCGCATACTCCTATTACTACCGTGGGGATAAGGATCACCAGCACTCCGTTGACAGCTGATGCTACGGCATATGCTGAAGCTGCAGCATTTTCTTTGGACAATACGATGAGCAGACCCAAAACCAATACTGCAATACCTAACGCAACCTCAACCTGTGATGTCCAGTGGCACTTCATGAACTTGCCGTCCATAGCTGCGCACACCTTGAAGATCACAGTTGGTATCAGTGCGGTAAGAAGTCCCAGTAAGGCAATTACAATGCCTGTTATCTTATTCTTGCTCATGTTTATTTCCTCTGTTTCTTAAATGTTGTATTCGGGCTCAGGATGCGCGGTAGCCAGGTCGAATTTCTGAAGAAGCTTTCTTCTCATGTCAAGGAACTCTCCCTCGCCTCTCTGCCTGATGTGCGGAATGTTAACTTCAAGGATATCGCTGATCTTTCCCGGTCTCGGAGTCATGATGACGATCCTGTCCGAAAGATAGATCGCTTCATCGATGTCGTGCGTTACCAGTACCATCGTTATGCCGTTGAGCCTGTGAAGTTCAAGGAGTTTGTCCTGGATGTCAGCTCTTGTAAAAGAATCCAGAGCACCCATCGGTTCATCCAGAAGGAGCATCTTCGGCTCGTTGATCAGAGTCCTTGCGATCGCTACTCTCTGGGCCATTCCTCCGCTTATCTGGTAAGGATAGGAAGTCTCGAATCCTTTGAGTCCTACAAGCTCGATGTACTTGGCCACGTCAGCTTTTTTGTCTTTGTATACGCGCCTTGTCTTAAGGCCGTATGCGATGTTCTGTTCAACGGTGAGCCAGTTAAAGAGCCCTCCCTGCTGGAAAACATATCCTCTTTCCGGATCGGGTTTGGTGATCTTATGTCCGTCCATTACTATCGTTCCGGAATCGGGCTTGTCTAATCCGGCGATCGAACGCAGGAGCGTTGTCTTTCCGCATCCGCTCGCACCGATTATCGAGATGAACTCACCGCGTCTTATGCTGAGACTTACGTCTTCGAGAGCTTCAACGTCGGCGCCGTCGTCATCTTTGTAGATACGCTTCAGGTTTTCGATCGTAAGAATGATATCTTCGTTTTTCTCTTTGTCTGCCATTATCTTACGAGTCCCTTCTGCCATCTGAGTGCATATCTTTGGATCCTGTTCAGGATCGCTGTAATGAAACTGAACAGTACCGCCATTACTATGATCGCCGCAAAGACCTTGTAGTATGCACTCCATACCTTTGAAAGGTTGATGTAGTAACCGAGGCCTCCGGGCTGTCCCATCATCTCCGCCATTACGAGCGTTGTAAATGCAAATGCATTTGCCGTCGAAATTCCAGTAAAGATCTGCGGCATCGCATGCGGTACGGCTACCCTGAACACAAGGTCAAAAGTGTTGGAACCCAGTGTTCTTGCAGCTTCAAACTGAACCTTCGGGGTCGATTTAATGCCCTGCGCGGTAAGGCTTGTAACCGGGAACCATACGCAGATAACGATAAGGAATACAGCAGCTGCGAACGGTGTGGGCAGGAGCGTTAATGCAAACGGCATCCAGGCAACTGCCGGTATTACGCCCGTAACGTTGAGCACGGGCGTAACCCAGTAGTAAACCTTGGGAAACCATCCTATGAGGATGCCTGTTCCTACACCGAAAACAACGCCTAATACAAAGCCTGCCGCATAGAGCCTTAATGAATACAGTGTGTTCTCAAGTACGAACCCCGGCTCTATCAGGAACGCTTCGATTATTCCCGCTGGGCCCGGGAAGAACGGCTGGGGTAATACCTGCCATTTCGTTCCCAGAAGATCCCAGAGCAAAAGGCCGATGCCTGATGCAAACCTGAGCGGTGCGCCCTTTGCGAATTTCTTCCACCTGTCGTGATCCTTAAGGGATGTAAGTCCCAGTGCCAGAAACAATGCCGAGAGGAAATAGAGCACTACTCTGTATGCGGTGTTGATGTTTATTACTGCTCCGCCGATTGTGTATTGGTTGATCACAACCGGTGCGGTGATCGGGATCAGGGCGTTTAGAAGCGCCGCGATCAGGAAACCCGATACCGACAGGATCAGTCCGTAGATGGCCGAACTCTTCTTGATCATTTTTTGCCGTCCACATTTACATCAACGAAATACTTTGATGTATAGGTATCAGCATCGGTCTTGAGGTAACCGATATCAAAGAGCTGCTGTGCGAAATAGTGAACGTCTTCCTTAACGTTGAATACTCCGGCACTTCTCTGTTCAAATGAAGGATAGTTGTAAGAGCTGATGAGCTGTACAGCGAGTTCTTTGTCCTCGATCTGCGAATACTTGCCCTTGATGATGATATCAACTGCCTTCTCGGGGTTCTTGTTGATGAAGTCCTGTGCCTTTCTGTAAGCACGGAGGAGTGCAGCAACTTCCTCGGGGTTCTTCTCGTAGAGTACCTTTGAAGCATACAGGAAGCAGCATGCCTTGCCTGCGAAAGGTTCATCCTTAGTGATGTCCAAGATAACCTTAACCTTGCCTGCCTTCTCAGCTACGCTTGCAAGCGGATCCCACATTGCTGCCGCATCGAGTTCACCCTTATAGAGTGCTTCAAGCTCGAGGTTGCCGTCTGCGAAGGGAAGGAACTCAACCTGGTGATCTTCCTGTCTTGCTGAGATACCTGCATTCTCAAGCCATACGCTTGCTACCTGGTGAGGTGTTCCGCCGACTTCGTCAACACCGATCTTAAGGCCCTTAAGATCCTCAGGACTCTTGATGTTGGAGTCGGGACGGACAACGATCTTGATGCATCCGTCGTGGAGCTTATCTACTACGACTGTGTTTACGCCCTGCTCCATTGACGGGAAGAACTGGAAATCTCCGTTAACGATCGGGATCGTTCCGTTGTTAAGTCCGATCTTTCTTGTCTCGGTATCAGCCGAGATCAAGGTAACGTCAAAGCCTTCTTCAGTGAAGTAACCATTCTCATATGCGATATAGATCGGAGCACCGCAGAGCGAACCGTCGAGTCCCGGGATGTTGATCTTGCCGAATTTCGCGCCGCCCGCAGCGCTCTCTTTCTTAGCGCAGCCTGCAAAAGAAAGTGCAAGCGAGAAAACCGATATTACCGCTGCAGTTTTTTTCAAAGCAGCGAAAACCTTTTCTGATTTAAATCTCTGTGACATAACTGTCGCCTCCTTTTTCGAATGAGAAGATTTAAGCACAGAGATGATTTTGCCGCTAATTTATAAATCTCATAGAAACCTATAACAAAAGGCTATACAGCCTTAAATGTCAATCTCATTTGATACCAGGTCACTCCGCCGTGGACTGATTTAGATGTGACTCCTTCATTAACAAAACCGAACTTAAAGTAGTAGTTTATTAGTTCTTCTTTACATGTAAGAACAAGGCCGTCGCGGGCCTGCCGGTCCGCTTCCCTGATCACATGCTTTATGAGCTTTCCCGCGCAGCCTTTGTTTCGATATTCGGGGATCGTGTTTACGCCGAAGATCATCTGCCAGCCGCCGGACTCATCGTGGAGCGACGCGTCTTCATACATATCGTCGGTGAGATCTCTTTCGTCCGTCGTAAAACCATCAACAAAAGACACCAGCCGGTCCCCGTCAAATAAGAGCCAGAAGTGATCGGGATAGTATTTAAGCCTTTCCCTGAAGGCATCTACGGTCGCTGCTTCATTTGCGGGGAAGCATTCCTTCTCCACTGCCGAAAGTATATTAAGGTCTTCTATTGTCGCTGTTCTTATATTCATGCTCATATTCTATATGACGACACTTGTTTGTGGGGTATACCTTTTATTTATCGGGTTAGATAAAAAATGTCTATTATCTTTAAAAAGCAGTCTATTCTATAATCCCTTCCATCACAGGAGGACACAGAATATGGCTTACAATTTCGACACATTAAAGATCCGTGCAGGATATAACCCGCTTGAGCATAACAATGCGGTAAGCGTACCTATCTACCAGACAGTCGCATATGAGATGGGAAGCACTGCAAGAGCAGATGCGCTCTTTGCATTCGAGCTCGAAGATCCGCTCTACACGAGAGTCTCAAACCCTACCGTACAGGTACTTGAGAAGAGAGTCGCAGCTCTTCACGGCGTTGATTATGCAGTAGCAGTCGCATCCGGAATGGCAGCTATCTCTTATACAGTACTTGCACTTGCTTCAAAAGGCGGAAGGATCCTTACGAGCCCCAGGCTCTACGGCGGAGCAGTAGACGGCTTCCATTCGATCCTTGAAGAACTGGGCGTCAATTACGACATGATCGCAAACCCTGACGATCCTTCTGAATTCGAGCGCAACATTAAAGAAGATACAAAAGCTATCTATATCGAAACGATCTCCAATCCTCTGGCAACAGTACTGGATTTTGATGCCATCGCAGAGATCGCACATAAGCACGGCATCCCGCTCGTAGTAGACAACACAGCTGCAACGCCCTACCTGTTCAATCCTTTCGAGCACGGTGCAGATATCGTTGTTTATTCGGCAACCAAGGCTTTATGCGGACACGGAAACGTAATAGCAGGCCTTATCCTGGAGAAGGGCGGCTTTAATTTCGATCCTGCGAAGTTCCCCGTCCTGGACAGAAAGCTCTGGTTCTTGAGAGACAGAAACGAAAACCCCAGGAGCATCCTTGATGTCTTCCCCGCATCTCCCATTACAGGAAAGATCAGGGCAGTTCATCTTAATTACCTGGGTGCAGCGCTCTCGCCTTTTGACGCATACCTCATCCTTTTGGGAATCGAGACACTCTCCGAGAGAGTTTCCAAGCAGACATCATCTGCAGTCAAGATCGTTAAGTATCTTGAGACCAACAAGCACGTCAACTGGATCAGCTATCCTTACGCAAAGGGCAGCAAGTATAAAGAGCTTGCAGACAAGTATCTTCCTAACGGCGCAGGCGGAATCTTATCCTTTGAGTTTGCCGGCACCGAAGAGCAGAAGAGAAAGTTCATCGAATCGGTAAACATCTTCGGATATCAGGCAAACATCGGCGATGCAAGATCTCTCATCGTCAATCCCGCCCAGACGACACACGGCGAGCTCACACACGAGCAGCGCGAGGTAACGGGGCTTTCGATCAACACGATCAGATTATCCATCGGTCTTGAAGACCCTCAGGACCTTATCGATGACCTGGAACAGGCCCTCGAAAAGGCTTTTACATAACCATTTATCCTAGCCAAAATAGCAATATCCCCGGTACATATCAGGAGTGTGCCGGGGATATTCTTTTTAAAAGATATCAAGTCTCATCTGATTGTCTATCCAGCTTCTCTGGTCAGCCTCGTGGATGACATCCTCAGGATTTAAGTTTCCCAAAAGAAAAGGCGATCCTGTATCGTGCTTTCTCATGTTCTGTCTGACCAGGTCAGGATCGGTATTCGCATAGCAGTATCTGCAAAGATGTCCGCATGTATCGTAAGCTCCTATGTCAGTTCCCAGGAGACATGCACATTCACCGTTTCTCTGGTTCTTCCCCTTCTTCGGGACAGAAAGATTAGTGTGGAGCGCTGTCTCATAGGTCTTGACCGTCATGCAGCCTGAGCAGTCCGCACCGTACTCCGCAAGGCTTGTTCCTTCTGCACACGGTCTTATGGTCATGCCGTAATTTCTGGCGATCTCAATAAATGCCTTGCCTATCGTAAGCTTGTCTCCGGCAGACACTTCGCGTGCTTCAGGGAAGTTCTTCTCGACCTTTTTGTAGATATCTATAAAGCTGATTACGCAGGTCTTGGTGTATCCGCAAAGAGTCTTCGCCATCTCATCGAACTTCTCTATATGCCAATTAACTGTATGGCTGCTGTCCACCAGGATCGGGTCATAGCGCCAGCCCATACTGTCAACGCCAACTCTGTCTGACAGTTTCTTGAAGCTCTCCATCACCTTCTGTTTATCCGGGACGTTTGGTTCAATGTCTTTCCCGTAGGGCGTTATGGTGACGAACCAGTATTGCCCGTATGGATCCAGGTGCTCCATCTTGCCGAGCATAGGAGCAGGGTTCTTGGTGCAGAAGGAAATAAGGTCAACAACATCAGGCGATAAGCTGTACCTGGTCACCTGCACGGGATTATAAGGATTCCTTACAAGAACGAATCCCTCTTTGATCCTGTTTATGAACCACTCGGAATAAAAGGCCGGGATATCGGTCCTCATTCCCGTCTGAATTATCACTTCATTTCTCCTTTGAGGTCCTGCAGTACTTCGCCGATATCGCCCTCGATCAGGACGCAATCTGCTTCTTTCAGTGCTGCCTTGAGCTTTTTTATCTTATCCGAGTAATCTTGTGTATATCTCATAGTCAATATCCTTCCATACATTGAATATCACTTCGATACCGCTGTTCTTTGTCTTGCGGAATTCCTCAACTGTCTCTACAGCTATCTCCGCTGCCCTCTGATTAGGGAAACAGAATACCCCTGTAGAGATGCAGCAGAATGCGATGCTCGAGACGTTATTCTCCAACGCAGTCTCAAGACACGACACATAGCAGGACCTTAAAAGGTCTTCGTCTTGCTTTGTCAGTTCGCCCGATACGATAGGACCTACCGTGTGGATCACGTATCTGTTCGGAAGATTATATGCGGGCGTGATCTTTGCAAGTCCGGTCTGCTCTTCGTGACCCTGCTTTCTGATTATGTCTGCGCAGCTGTTGCGGAGCCTTATTCCCGCATACGTGTGGATACAGTTATCTATGCAGGAGTGACACGGAGAGTAGCATCCCGTAAGTCCCGAGTTGGCCGCGTTTACTATCGCATCGCACCTGAGTGTCGTTATGTCGCCCTGCCCTATGTAAAGTCCGTCTCTGACCGGCCTCAGATCTTTGATATCGGTGATGCCTCTTTTGCGTATCTCTTCTTTGAGGTATTCATCCTGGATTTCCAAAAATCCATCTGAGATATCTGCAGGCAGTCTTACATTGAACAGGCCGCGAAGCAGCATCTTCTGCTCCCGCTCGTTGTCCGGGATGGAGATCTCCTCTTTATCGGGACGTTCATCTATCAGATGTCTTATCAGGTATAATCTTTTCTCGTTCTGATCCATATCGCTGTTTCTAAACTCCGGAAATGTTTTTTACTGCAATAATGCCCAGCGGCAGATACATAAAGAGAAGATTAAGCCTTTGCCATAAACCTTCGTTTGCTATAAACGTTTTCGAAAACTCTTCTTTGTCTGACATGATGAACAACGCAAAGAACAGGAGCGAAAGAACAAAACACGCAACGCTGATCCCGCCTGTCAGTCCGTTGCTGCTCTTAAATGACAGTATGGCTGTCTGCAAAGGCACGAAAAGAAAAAGCATAAAACCGACGGCAGAACCTGCCCCGTGTATCTTTGAAGCCGTAGTTACTTCGTCCCTTGATTCATTTACGCTGAAAAAGCATGTGAAGATACACGCGCCAACGGCAAATGCTGCAATGCAAACGATCGCAGTAATGGTTAATCCTTTTGAGACAGGCGCATACATCTTATGGAAAGACGGGATTGCCGCCAGAAACAGTAATCCCTCAATGAGCATCCAGATATTAAACGGCAGTCTTACCGGGCTTTTCGGGTTGCCAAGGGCGCTTATCGACATCTTTGAGATACTGTAACCTTTATAGAAAGCAGGCAGGATAAGAGATATGACAATATCTCCGGCCATGGCAATAAGAAGTGCATACCAACCTGTTCCGATCAATCTATCCATCATTTACCTCACGCAGAATATTATAACATTCACATGCTGACGCAATGCACTTACGCTGGCATGGACATGGATCTGCGGATTCATTCCTGTAATGTTCGGGTTTACGATCAGGAGGCGCTCGTCTTCGGGATCTCTGGATGAGACGCTTCCATGTTCCCAGAGGACCATCATGACTATGTACTGGGTATATGTAATGCCTATTCTCAGTAATACAGGGGTCTTCTGATGCTTAAGCAACACATTGCTGCCTAAGTAGTGAAAACACTGGCTTTTTTCTTTTCACAACAAGGAGGGCAACGGATTTTCAGCTTTCATTAACGAGTTTTCCGGTCATGTGCTCGGGAATGAGCTCAAAGCACTGTGCTCTCGGCAGCGCAAACTCAAGTTCGTGCTTGATGTATTCTTCATCGTCCGTGAACTTGAGACACAGATTCGTTCCGATCTTTTTCATCAGTTCCGTATCCGTTACGAACTTTACTCTGCCGAAAACGATTACTGATGTTATGTTGAGAGCCCATTCGCCTTCTTTGCGGAAGCCTTCGTCCATGACGCAGTAACTGACCTTGTCGCATCTGCTCAGGGCATCGATCTTATGGCCTTCTTTGGCTCCGTGGAAATAAAGCCTGCCGTTCTCTTCGCAATACCAGTGATCGAGAGGGATGCCGTAAGGATAACCGTCATCGCCGATCATGGAAAGCACGCCGCGCGGCTGCTCCTTCAAAACGCGGATGCACTCCTCATCGCTTACCTGCTGCTTGAAACGCCTCATTGGTCTGAACATATATCTGCTCCATTCCGGGCGTGACCATAGATCACATCTGCCCGTTTTTTATACATTATAGAGCTTATTCGCCGCCAACGGTTATCCATTCGCCCGTATCGGGATCCTTCATGGTGAAAACGCGGTCACGATGACAATAAAAAGTGAGACGGCTTTCCTTATTTTCATTAAATTACTTACCTATAGCAGGCATCAATGCTGATTCGGCAGGCTTGAAAAGCTGATAGCCAGCAACAGCAGGATGAAATAAAGAAAATAAAGCGTATATATGACAGTCATTGCTATGCCAGCATAGAGCGAACCTTTGCTCAAAGCAGCGCATGTCTTTATCTTCGGTGTGTGGAGTCCGCCTGCAGCAACGTAATCGACTATTGCCCTGTGATTGCCCGCTCCGAGAAATATGGCGACTATGCTCGCCACCGGGAAAGCTGCGCAGATAAGACCTGCGATCGCTTTCTTCAGAAAGCCTGAAGCTTTTTCTTCGTACGCCAAATTGTTATTCATGTCAAAACTCATGTTAACCTCCGACCGGATGCAAGATCAACGGCATCTTCATTCCTGCAGTATAACCGTGTGCCTTTAATTCTTCGCAAATGACCTTGTTCAGGTTGTTTGCAGCCATCATCATGGACTTCAGATCACCCATTGAATCTATCCGGGGTGTAAGTTCCCTGCGGATGATCTCAGCTGTGATCTCCCTGATCTCGTTTCTCTGGGAAGCCGCATCGAGCGAAGTCCCGCCGTCCGGCTTTGCAAGCAGGGCGCCGCTTACAGATAATGCCACATTCTGTCCTGCTGAGTTCATGCCGAGTGCAACGGGCTCCATGTCATTCAGAGACACCATAATTACGCCTTCAGGCAGGCGGCTCTGCTGCGGACGCGCCTGAGGCCTCGCCTGCGGACGCGGATGCGCAGCACTCTCTTCTGCAGCCTTTTCGGCGCGCAGTCTTTCGATGCTGGCATTTCCGGCTTCTGCGCCTGCCTTCATCGCTGCCTTGAAATTATCGAGAAATCCCATATCTATCCTCCTTATTCCCTTGGAAATTCCAGCAATATATTATCCGTTTTTTCCGCCTGTTTGTGTGATGCACCGCCAATAATACAAAATTGCCTTATTTTATAGAGTGGCCTCAACCGGCAGTAAATAATGACGTCTTGTAATTGATAAAAAAACAATGTTCCTGAATTGTTGACATCAGGCGTTTGTTCTATGATTATCCCCATGGATAAATTAAAGAGCTTTTTCAAGAAGGATCATATTGTCAAACGCATACTGATGAGCGTATTCGGTGTTCTCATCTGCGGTGTTGCGGTAGGCTTTTTCAAGCGCGCCATGTTCGGAGTCGATCCGTTCCAGTCACTTATGGCCGGTCTTGACCACGTCATCCCGATAGACTTCGGAACGCTCTACGTCATAGTAAACGTGGTAATGCTTCTGTTCAGCCTTATTTTCGACAGGCACTATATCGGACTGGCGACTTTCATCAATCTCCTGCTGATCGGATACATTGCCGATTTTTCTTTGAAGACTTTGGAGAACTTCTTCCCTGCTTTAGGCATTCCCGGAAGGTCAGTCTGCCTTATCATCGGGATCCTTATAATCTGCGTGGCTTCATCTTTTTACATGACCGCAGACATCGGCGTATCAACATATGATGCGGTCGCGCTCATAATCTCGAACACATGGCACATCAGCAAATTCAAGTATGTGAGGATAATTACCGATGTCGTCTGTGTAATAATCGGAGTTATACTCTACTTCCTCTCCGGCGCTCCTGTTTCCGGTATCGGTGCAGTCGTCGGCGCAGGCACGATAATCACGGCATTCTTCATGGGTCCGCTCGTTGATTTCTTTGCGAGAAAGCTCGCAAAGCCTTTCCTGTACGGAAAGACTCAGGAACATGACCATTGAAGCAATGTCTTCGGGCTTGCCGACGCGGCCTGCAGGCTGCTGGACGGCATCCGGACCCGTTATGTCAGATCCGGTCGTGCCGCTCCCCTGCGCTCCGCCTGTAACGACTGCAACTTTTTGACCGATCTCCATGCTATAACTCCTCTTTTGTTGTTCTGCCTTAGCTACAATTACATCTTACACTTAAAATAAAACCGCCGCGAAATGAAGTGACCCCAAATAGTTAGACAAAATCAAGTCTAATGAAAGGGGTTTTCTTTATGGGAAAAACAGTATACTCGTTCGAAGTACGCCTAGATGCGGTACAAAGGCATCTAGGCGGAATATCGCTTAAGGCTCTTGCTGA
>JAFVDI010000030.1 GCA_017478485.1 Clostridiales bacterium
ACGAGCTTAAACCATATTTCTTAGAAAGAGTGTCGCTTCCGTAGCCTTCGCAATGCTTTTCATAGATTTCCTTTTTTAATTCAAAATTGTATCTCATATAAAAACCCCCGAAGTTTGTTCAACTTCAGGGGTTCACTTCACAGTTCTCCGGCTCTTTTTTATTTACATGCCTTTTACTAACCATTCGGAGATTCCGGTCAAGTATGCTAAAATTTCCTCCAAAGATATCATTCGTATTTATAAGACTCTATTAGCAAGGAAGAGTTATAAATGATTAATGAAAGCACTGTTAAAGTACTGTTCGTATGCCATGGGAATATCTGCAGGAGCACGATGGGGCAATGCATGTTCCAGGATATGGTTAACAAAAAAGGCGTGGCAGACAAGTTCCTGATCGATTCTGCTGCAACCAGCAGGGAAGAGATCGGCAACGGACCTCACTACGGTACCGTGCAGAAGCTCAGAACGGTTGGAATACCTGTAGTTCCTCACCGCGCAAGACAGATGACCCGTGCTGATTATGATAACTTTGATTATCTTATCGGAATGGATTCTTACAACGTTGCCAACATGAAGCGTATAGCGGGCGGTGATCCTGATTCAAAGATCTTCCAGATGCTTGAATTCGCCGGACTCAGCAGGAGCATTGCAGATCCCTGGTATACGGATAACTTTGATGCAACCTACAATGATCTTGTCATAGGTTTAGAGGCATTTTGGAAATACCTGTCAGCACGAGTTTAAGCAGATGAAGCCCGGTACAGCATTTTTTTCTGCAAACGTGTTAAAAATCTTTAATGAATGGATATAATAATACTATCAACTAAGTGGTGGTATTAATTGTTATGACTATGCGTGAGAGGCTTTCAAACTCTTTGATCTGCGCGGCGTTTGCGTTGATCGCCGGTTGTGTAACAGTCCTTATAGCTTCGCCCGGTGCCAGAGGCACTCTTATTGCATCTTTGATAACAGCGCTTGTCGCTTTTATTACTGTCCTTGTACTTAATATCTTCCTTCCGAAGAATCCAAGGATGATCCGGATCTTTGCGTTTGCCTTCGCAGGCGTTGTGTTTGCATTTGCTGTCTTTTCGGTCATCATCTATAACCTCGGAAATATGTCTGTGTACCATCCGCATGTTGATAAGGAAGAAACTGAAAAGCTTACGGCAATAGCCGAAAAGCACACTCTCGGTGTAGAAGTCGAGGAGATAAGCACTTCCAACGGAACTTATTCCGGATGGAGGCTTAAGGCTTCAGGCATCGCATCTAATGTTAAAAGACCTGTCGTTCTTTATTTCTGCGGAAATGGGGAGTCTGCTTCAAAAGCAATTCTCAGATTCAGTGAAAATGAATTGTGGAACTCTGTTGTCAGAGGTTGCGATGTCATATGCTTTGATTATCCCGGATACGGCAAGAGTACAGGTGTTCCCCGCGAGAAATCCATGAAGGCCATGGCTGTTGAGGCATATAAATATGCTTCGGGTCTTCCTACAACTTCCACGACGATCATTATGGGTTATTCGATAGGAACAGGAATTGCCGTTTATACTGCATCTGAGGCAGAAACTGTTCCCGGCGGACTTATGCTGATAGCCCCTTATAACAGCGGTTACGATCTTTATAACAATGAGCTCAATATTTTCCATGGCCCGGTAAAGCTTCTGGCTTCGTTCAAGATGCCTGTCTATAGATATGCGGGAAAAGTTAAGTGTCCTACGCTTATCATTGCTTCAGAAGCTGATGAGGTTGTACCCATACAATCCAGCAAAAAGCTTTTCGGTGAGTTTTCTTCTTCGAAGACTGATTTTATGACTGTCGAAGGTGAACGCCACAATGATCTTCCTTCATCAGGAAAGGTTGCTTCCAGGCTTATTGCTTTTGTAGGCGTTATAAGAGAGGAGGCAAAGCGCGATGCTTGATTTGATCAAAGATAAGATACTGCTCCCTCTGATATATGCTGCTGCGATCATATCTGCAGCGATTATCGGAATATTTATGTTCTTCAGCGTTTCGCCTGTGTGGCTGAGGTTCTTTCCTTACATATTGATCGCTTTCGGATTCTTTGGCGGTTTTGCGCTTTCATTTGTGCCGGTATTTAAAGGCCGTAAGTTTATACCTGTTATCTGCGTAACCGTCGCAGCGGTATTGACCGGAATACTGATAGCTGTTCTCTTATGAGATGATCCGGAGCCTCATCAGGCTGCTCTTTTATCCAAACGTAGAAAGAAGGGGCTTTTTGTACAGAATTCTGCTTATTGAAGATATATTTGATGTAAGGGAGAGCGTTAAAGATTACTTTTCTTTGAAAGGAAAGGACAGATTCAAACTTGACCTGACTTTTGACTTTTGGGATGGAATGAACAAGATCCGTACTGAACCTTACGATATTGTGATATTGGATGTAAGATTATGTATACAGACAGGCGCGGATTTTTGTACGTTGCTGAGTCAGCACTGTCCGTATCCGGTAATGTTTATATTGGACATGGATGATGAAGAAGAGGTTGCTTATGCGATCGAGATGTCTCCTTCGTCATTGATCCTAAAACCTGTCGAGGCAACAGATGTCTATGAACAGGTAAGCGATTATCTGAATGAGACAGAAACGCCAAGCTTTAATCAAATGCTTGAATATAGCGGCATAATGATGAATCCCAAGACCGGCCATGTCACCGTGGACGGAACGTATGTAAACTTGACCGGCAAAGCTTCTTCATTGCTTTGTGTCCTTCTTGAAAACACTAATTCGGTCGTAAGCCGCGAGATGCTTTTGAAGAGAATATGGGGCGAAGACTTTTGCGGTAGTGACAGGGTCGTTGACAGTCAGATAAGAATGCTGAGAAAACAGCTTGGCGAAAAAGGAAACCTTATCCGCACCGAAAAAGGAGAAGGTTACATTATTGGAGGGAAGCAGTAATATGGCTTTAGATAAGTTTCAGAAGCATCTGTTTGAGATCAGGAGTGATAACGATTACCGGTCTTTGCAGCAAAAGATCCTGCCTAATATAGATCCTGAACTTATCATCGGCGTAAGGACACCTTCAGTTAAGGCATACGCCAAAGAATTAAGAAAGAGCGGTGAGTACCAGGCCTTTATTCAAAATGTTCCTCACAAATATTTTGATGAGAACATGCTTCATGTAATGGTTCTGAATGATGAGAAGGATTTCGGGATCCTTATCCGTGAAACAGAACGGATACTCCCTTTTATAGATAACTGGGCTGTATGTGACCAGTTCGCTCCCAAGACATTCAAAAGGCACACTGATGAGCTTCTTGTTTTCATAAAGAAGTGGCTTGCTTCAGGCGAAGAATACACCATACGCTACGGGATCAAGATGCTCATGTCGTTTTATCTGGATGAGAACTTCAGTACTGAATATATGGAAATGGTCATAAGATCTGACAGGCCTGATGTGAGATACGTAAGCATGATGACGGCCTGGTATTTTGCAACGGCGCTTGCAAAACAGTACGATGCAGCAGTGAAGGTAATAGAGGAGAAAAGGCTTGCCCGTGTGACTCACAACAAAGCCATTCAGAAGGCAGTTGAGAGTTTCAGGATAACTGATGAGCAGAAAGCGTATCTTAGAACGTTAAAAATTTGAAAAAGACCGCTTAAGAACTGATATCCCATCTCAAACGGCGCAGGTGCAGACAGTGATCTCACTGCATAGGCGGGTTTTATTTGTCTCGAAAATCCCATTTCAAAGCACTTGAGGGCATCAGGACAGCTCAAACGCAGTAAACACTATATGTTGAGAGAGATGAGACGAAACACGGACATAATTACAACAGGTTGTAGGAACAAATTTTCGAATTCCTATTGATTTTAATTCCCATAGTGGTATATTGAACTCAAAACTTCAGAAAGGAGCTTATCATTTCGTAACTGTCGGTTAAGGGAAACGTCTGGTTGAATATTTAGTTGTTAGTTTGTTTGACGTTTCTGAAGAGTTTAGTTTTAGGTAGTAAGTAGTTAACAGTTTACTTTTGTAAGGATAGCTCCTGTGATGTGAGGCACATGCTGCAGATAGCAGTGTGACATCCGTACAACAGAATACAGTCAGGATCAAGGGCAGATGATGCCCGGTGTTTACAACCGCTATTTGCACTTAGTGCTGTGGCGTTTGGTAAATAACCCTCTTTGTACTGTTACATCAGGCTGGTCTTGCAAAGAATGAGATGAAAGGAAAGAAGACATGCGGTTTTTTAATTGTACTGTTAAAGATTTGGCTTTCCGCGCCAAGGCGATCGATGATCTTACGTCGTCTATGGCTGCCAACGGGTATCAGGATGCAAGAGCAGATTATATGGTTATTGCAGGTCACTGGAACGATGCGCTTAACTGTGCTTCCATGAAGACGGGCAGCGAGAAATCCAGGATAGCACTTCGTTATCTCTCCGGGAATATAACAATAGACAGGATCTCTGATCTGGAATTCTATAACAGCAGGACTGTCAGAAGGTATATCCGTGAGTTCTGTGAGTGTATCAGGAATTACTATATCGACCGATTTGAAATATCACTCGCCGAGTACTGCTGAAGGAGGTAATACGACATGAATAAGGTTTATAACGATGCATTTTGGAAGGCTGTATCACATACTGCCTCATACCATGGGATTATCGAAGCTTCCGTTGTCGTATATTGCCGAGTTTACGGGATGACCGTAAATGAGTGCTGCTCCGCGGTAGGCCTTGGAGCCAAGCATGTGAAAGCGGTATTAAGTGAGTTCGACCGCTACAGCGCAACAGTTATCCCTGTCGTTGAGACAGGTAAGCTGAGCGCCTGATCTTAGCTTGTTATCGGCTTCTCCGGCAGACTTTCTCCGTGTGTCTGCCGGAGAAGCACTATTATTTGGACTTTTTCGTGAAGTGACTGTCTTATAATAGAACTGAGAATATAGCAAAAGGGGACAGAACATGGAATTTGTAATCCTTACCGTAAGCGTAATTACCCTGATCGTCAGTATAGTTATCTGCATTATCACTGTAAGCCTTAACAGCAAGAGTAAGGTCGAT
Organism: Clostridiales bacterium; assembly: GCA_017478485.1. GTDB lineage: Bacteria > Bacillota > Clostridia > Saccharofermentanales > Saccharofermentanaceae > Saccharofermentans. The sequence goes on from JAFVDI010000030.1 coordinate 5,026, forward strand.
TATTCTGATGTTGTCACGGATGCGCTCGAGAAGCGTATCTCTGCCATGGAGCATAACCTGACTGATGTTGAGAACGAACAGCAGGAGCGTACCAGAAAACATAATGAAGAGATGAACGGTGCCATGCGTCAGGTCAACAAGCAGGGCCTTGAGACGATCAACACCACGCTTGAGGGTAATAACAAACTTCTTAATTCAAACTTTGAGAACATCAGCAAGGCCCTGGATATGCGCCTTAACAATCAGACAGAGACTCAGGATAAGAATTTCCGGCTCTTGCGTGAAGAGAATACCAAGCAGATCGAATCTATCCGCGAGCTGAACAAGAAAGAGTTTGAGTCAATGAACAATGTCATGGGCTCTGCGATGAAAGAAGACAGAGAGAATAACAAAGCGATGCTCGATAACCAGAGCAAGCTCATGACGACGAATTTCGAGACGATGAATAAGACGCTCGAGAACCGCCTTAAGACAATGACTGAGACGCAGGACAGGAATTTTAACCTTTTGCGCGAAGAGAATAACAAGCAGATCGACAAGATACGTGAGACTGTAAGCGAGAAACTCGATAAGACGCTTAATGAGCAGTTTGAGAAGAGCTTTAAGGGTGTACTTACCCAGATGACTGAACTTCAGAAGAGCATGGGTGAGCTTAAGGGGATTTCCACACAGGTCGGAAGCCTTGAGAAGACACTTAACGGTGTTAAGACACGCGGTATTATGGGCGAGATACAGCTCAAGCAAATCATTGCTGATGTCCTTACACCGCAGCAGTATGATACCGAGGTTGCGACAAAGCCGAATTCAAATGATCATGTTGAGATCGCCATCAAGCTTCCTGAAAGGGAAGGCAGCGGCTTCTTCTATCTGCCGGTTGATTCAAAGTGCCACCTGGACTGCTATGAGACATTGCTCGAAGCATATGACAGCGGGAATAAAGATGCCATTACCAAGGCCAAGAAGGCGTTTTCCGATGCGATCAAGGCAGATGCCAGGACTATTAAGGAAAAATATGTCTCGGTTCCCGATACCACACCATATGCGATCCTCTTTGTTCCGTTTGAAGGCATGTATTCCGAGATCGTTAACCTTAACCTTCTTGATGAGCTTAACCAGCTTCAGATCACGATAGCGGGCCCTTATACATTGCTTGCTATCCTGAGTACCGTAACCAATTACTATCAAGCTCTTGCAATCGAGAAGAAGTCTCATGAGATCGAGGTCACTCTGGGAAAAGTTAAGACTGAATTCAAGAAGTATGATGAAGCACTTCAGAAGGTCAAGAACAGCCTTGAATCAGCGACTAACAATCTTGAAAGACTACAGACGACCAGAGCCAATGCTGTTAACAGGGCGCTTCGCAGTGTTGTTGAATTGGATGACGGCTTGCTCCCGGCTGAAATAGAAGATGACGGGGATGAGTAAAAGTAACCGTCGCTGACTGTGCTATAATTTCTTAAAATCATCCGGGAGGTTATTCTATGACCATAAGCTTTGACAGGATCCCTGCTACATTGGATGAACTGAAGGCACTTCCTGAAGCCAGTCTCAAGGAGCCTGAGTTCGGAGCAGCACTCTTCGTAGCGGCGATGATGAATTATAAGGATGATCCCGCAGCAGCGATCTCTATGCTTGAGTTTCTTAAAGGTCCTGCCGGTGTTCCCGAATATGAGAAACAGTTTATCAGGGACAGGCTGAGTGACGGCAAGGAATATGTTGTAAGATCCTATTTTGCCGGCACATCACCTGAGAATAACTATACGCCGTCAGTTCCCTTTACGGTTACTCCTGAGAAGGATGCCGCATCAGAGCAGGATGGAAGAGTTAGGGTATTTATGAGATCATCCGGAGCCGATTCTCCGCGAATGATCAAGATGAGGCTTAAGGCATCGACCGGTGAATGGTTTATTGAAGAAGAAATGATCCTATCTGATATCAGGATCCCAAAAGATATGGATCCGTGGGCATAATGAAACAGGAAAGAAAATATCCGAAAGCATCAATAACTTCCAAGGCCGCAGGCGCCCTTAAGAACGGTCATCCGTGGGTATACGAGGACGAGGTTAAGTCCATTGACGGCAACCCGGAAGACGGATGTCTGATAGATTGCTTTGAAGGCAACAGCTGGCAGGGAACAGGTTTTTATAATTCCGGTTCCAAGATACGTATAAGGATCATTTCGAGAAACGCGAACGATCAGTTTGATTATGCATTTTGGAAAAGACGCATAAGTTATAGTGTTCGCTACCGTAAAGAAATCCTTCCCGAACAGGATTTCAGATGCTGCAGGCTTGTTCATGGCGAATCTGATTTTATTCCCGGGCTTACAGTTGACAGATATGAAGATATCCTTTCGGTCCAGACTGCGTGCCTTGGTGTTGAACTTATAAAGAACGATATCTATCGTGCACTTAAGGAAAGCCTTGAAGAAGCAGGCGTCCATATCAGCGGTATCTATGAGAGAAACGATCTCTCATTAAGGGAGAAGGAAGGGCTGGCCGTTGAAAAAGGCTGGTATCAGGGCTTCGGTCAGGTGCCGGAATCTGCAGTTACTGAAATAACCGAGAACGGCGTTAAGTATCTTGTCGATGTTGCAGAAGGCCAGAAGACCGGGTTCTTCCTGGATCAGAAATACAACAGGGCCGCTGCGGCGAAGCTTGCTCCCGGCAGGAAGGTTCTGGACTGCTTTACTCATACAGGTTCTTTCGGCCTGAACTGCGCTCTGGCAGGCGCTTCGCACGTAACCAGTGTTGATATTTCGCAGCAGGCTGTTGATATGGCACGAAGCAATGCGGTAAGAAACGGCCTTGACGGGAAGATGGATTTCGTATGTGCGGATGTATTTGATCTGCTTACCGGAATGGCTGAAAAGAAAGAACATTCATTTGATTACATAATCCTTGATCCGCCGGCTTTTACGAAGTCCAGACAAACAGTTGAAGCTGCCGGAAGGGGATACAAGGAGATTAATCTCAGGGCCATGAAGGTTCTTCCCAGAGGCGGATATCTTACTACCTGCTCCTGTTCCCATTTCATGACGGACGAGCTGTTCCGCAAGATGCTTGTTTCTGCGGCAAGGGATGCTTCTGTTTCTTTAAGATTGGTCGAAGCAAGAGGTCAGGCTCCTGACCATCCTGTTCTGATGAGAGTCCCGGAAACACAGTATCTTAAGTGTTATATATTCCAAGTAGTTTAAGGAATTAATACTATAAATAAAAAGACAATATGCAGTGATCGGCATATTGTCTTTTTTATTATCTCAGTTTGATCTGCAGCTTTATGCGTTTGCCATCCACAAACCGTGGAGGTTGCAGTATTCATATGCTGCGATAACCTTCTCATCTGAAGCAATCGTAAACTTGGCAACGGGTTCTTCTCCGGGCTTGAGCTTTCTGATCACCGCGCCTTTGTCTGTCTCGAGAGCAACGAAGGTGATGAAATGAGCATCCTGCATGGGATGAGCTACTTCACCGACGGTAACAGTGACTTCCTGTCCGTTGACTGCGATTACAGGTACATGCTTTTCGCCTGCGGCATCAGTGGTGTTGGGAATGAGTTCTTCGAGAGGACCGCCTTGGCATTCGGCCTCGAAAAGCTTAGTTACAACAGTTCCGCACTTTCCTTTAAAAAACTTCATGGAATAGTCCTCCTGAATACGTAATAAATTCATTATAACACCTCACAAGGAATAAACCTGTTTTGGGTTCAATTGAAAATCATTCTGAACCAAATATAAACAAACGAGACTAATTTTTAATGGAAACATCACTTGAACAAGAATTATTTAACTTTTAGAGCGCTCTGAAACTTAAAGAGCGGGAGGGACTTTTGTATAATCAAATTGGAGATAGGAAAACTCCAAACAAAAATCTAAAAAAGGCGGTAATGGGTATGGCTAACATTTTCGATTTCAAGGGAAGAGTTGCAGTTGTTACAGGATGCTCCACAGGACTCGGTGTTCAGATGGCAAAGGCTCTGGCAGGACAGGGATGCGATATCGTAGCAATCGCCCGCCGTCAGAATCTTATAGATGAAGTTGCAGCTGATATTGCAAAGACTTATGGAGTAAAGACTCTTGCAGTCAAGTGCGACATCACGGATACAGCAGCAGTAGAAGCTGCAGTAGATGAGATCCTTGCCAAGATGGGCAGGATCGACATTCTCGTAAACAACGCAGGCACAGGCGCTGTTGCTCCTGCTGAAGACATCACAGACGAGCAGTTCGACAATGAGATCAACATCGATCTTTTCGGTACATTCAGACTTGCACGTTCCGTTGCTAAGAAGTACATGATCCCCAATAAGTTCGGACGCATCATCAACATTGCTTCGATGTACGGCCTCGTAGGCAATAAAGTTGCACCTGCTTCTCCTTATCACGCAGCTAAGGGCGGTGTTGTTAACCTTACAAGAGCTCTCGCTTCCGAGTGGGGTAAGTACGGCATTACAGTAAACTCTATCTGCCCCGGCTATTTCTACAGCCCTCTTACTAAGGAGACTCTCGATTCTGAGTTCTTCCAGGCTAATGCAAGGACCATGATCCCTCTCGAGAGATACGGCAACGAAGGCGAGCTCGATACAGCCATCTGCTTCCTCGCATCTCCCGCTACAACATATGTAACCGGTGTTAACCTTCCCGTTGACGGCGGCTACACCGCAATGTAATTACTTTAGAATTATTCAGGCCTCTCCTTTGACGGAGAGGCCTTTTTTGTTAATATACTTTTATGTTTAAACAAAAAAGGAAAAATAAGTTGGAATACAGCATCCGCATGCTCAAGCGCGATGCCAGAGGGAGTCTTAAGCGTCACTATCTGTTCTTTGTAGTGGCTTGTCTTCTCGCGGTGTTTATGGACGCGGAGTTCATCACATCTGACTATCTGATCAACATGCGTTCGACGTTCTTTGACGTGTTCTCAAATTCATCTATAAGTGTGCAGGTTGACCCGGAGACAGAGGAAAAGATCAAGGAAGGCGTTAAGGTGCTGGATAACGATGCCGGCGTTTTCCGCAACAATGTTGAAAAGAAGCTTGAGGAAGTTAACAGTAAGATCCAGAGTACTGAAGGCTCACAGATCTTTGGCAGGACCAAAGGCGTTCTCAATCAGATAATCGATTTTGTTGCCGGTGATACATTCTTTTCGCATATGTATTCGACCATTTCCGGCATAGTGGGAGACCCGCGCGCTGCCAATATTGCGATCATTTCCGTGCTGGCGCTGGTATCGTTTACTTACTGGCTTTTTGTGCGAAATCTTTTTGTTGCCGTCATAAGAAGGATCTTCCTTGAAGGCAGGATCTATAAGAAGATACCGGTATCCCGTTATCTTTTCTTCATCCGCATGAAGAGGTGGACGAGATCGGCTGTCACAATGGGTCTTTTGTGGATAATCGAATTCCTGTCGTCTTTTACCATTGTTCTTTATCCTATCGTAAGATTCGGATTCTTCCTTGTGCCTTATATCATTGCCGAGAACCCGGACATCAAGACTATTGATGCTCTTAAGCTTTCGTGGAGGATGATGAGAGGCAACAAATGGACTCTGTTTAAGATAATCCTCAGCATATTGGGCTGGAACATTTTGAATGTTTTTACTCTTGGCGTATTCGGCATCCTGTATACCAACCCGTATAAGCTCTGCATCTATTCCGAGTTCTATGCAAGGGTCAGGGAAGCAGCCAAGCAGAATGAGATCGATGGAGTGGAACAGCTCAACGATATCTATCTGTTTGCAAAGGCCGACAATAACACGCTTATGGATGCCTATAAGGATGTAATGGATGAACTTGCTGCAGGTAAGTATTCATTGGACGGCCTTAAAGGCAGGAATAAGTTCATAGCCGATCATTTCGGCGTCGTTCTCTGGAACACAAAGGATGAGATGGAATATGAGGCTAACGAAGAGCGCCGTGTGAAGCTCCTTGCTTACAAGAATGAAGCGGAAGGTGAGAGCTATCCTTCAAGGCTGTCGCCGATCCCCGAGCAGCGAAAACTCAAGTCTTTGGCACATATCCATTACATGCGTCATTATTCATTGCCGTCCCTCGCTGCATTGTTCTTTATCTTTGCAATGTTCGGCTGGGTCTGGGAACTGTTCTTCTACTATGTTCAGCAGGGCAAGATAATCAACCGCGGCGTGCTTCATGGACCGTGGCTCCCTATATATGGCGTCGGCGGACTGATCGTATTGATATTCCTGTTTGTTTTGAGGCGCAGGCCGGTGCTGCATCTTATTGCGACCGTTGTCCTGTGCGGCGTAGTCGAGTATTTCGGCGGATGGGCACTCGAAATGATATTTGATAAGAAGTGGTGGGACTATTCCGGATACTTCTTTAATATCGACGGAAGAGTTTGCGCGGAAGGACTTTTCGTTTTCGGTGCTGCAGGAATGGCTTTCATATATGTTCTTGCGCCGCTTCTTGACAACATGATACGAAAAGCACAGCAGAAGATACTGATCCCTGTTGAGGGAGTCCTTCTGGTATGTTTCATTATCGATGTTATATATTCTGCATTCGTCCCGAATACAGGAGACGGAATAACGGGTAATTTCGACAAAGGCGATTCTGCACCGCCGGTAACGGTGGAATCTACGGTTGAGAGTTCTAAATAAACGAAGTTAAACAATCAAAGGGTGATCAATATGAAAAAATTTATGCGCACAGCTGTTATTGTGCTGATGATTATCAGTTTGCTCGGCGTTTCTTCCTGTTCGATGATCAAAGATAAGCTGTTTCCGGGTCAGGAAGAAACATATACGCTGCCGGAGGAGGAAACGGGACCCGTTACGATACCTGAAAAAGGATGTTCGATAGAATTTCCTAAACGCAGACCGTATGAATATGAAATGGATCTTACTCTTGATACAGAGGCGAATACGGTCGGCGGCCATGTTGTCATCAAATTCTATAACGATTCATCCGATACATGGAAGGAACTCTGCCTGAGGGATTATCCGTCTCTTTTCGATAAAGCTGACGTATATGCGAAACAGTCAAAATCCGGTGGCGGCATTACAGAGATCATTAACGTGAAAGACAGCCGTACAGGTGATCTTAAGGTCAGAAGAGACGACGGTGATGCTTCTGTTGTCTGGCTGAATCTTGATGAGGAACTTAATCCCGGTAAGTTCATGACGCTCTCGTATGATTTCAAGACGATGATCCCCAATAATGCCGACAGGTTTGGTTTTTCCAATGATATATACAACGTAACCAATTTCTATCCGATACTTGCCGAATATGTTGACGGTGAGTGGTCTCACGCAGGCTACTTCACAGTCGGAGAATGCTTTTATTCTGAAATATCCGATTACAAAGTAAGACTTACGGTTCCGGACGGATATAATGTCGCATCTACCGGAGAGACGAAAGACATTTCGCGTAATGACGGTAATCAGAAATATACATTTGAAGCGCCTTACGTCAGGGATTTTGTTTTCTGCGCAAGTAAGGTCTTCGCGAATGAGTCCAGGGAAGTCGCCGGCGTAAAGGTAAATGTTTTCTATAACAACGATAATCCGCCGGGAAAGGATATGACCGAAGTGATCGATGTCGCGTTTGCATCTGCGGAGACTTCGTTTAAAGCATTCGGAGAAGCATTCGGCAAATATCCGTATTCTGAACTTGATATAATCATCACACCTATTGCTGCCGGAGGAATGGAATATCCGAACCTCATTATCATTACCGATTACGTGTGCAGTAAACATATGAGTCAGTTCTATCCCTACGATCTGTTGGAGATCATTACCTGTCATGAGATCGCGCATCAGTGGTTTATGGGCATAGTCGGAAGCAATTCAGGCATTGAACCATGGCTCGATGAATCCATGGCTTCGTATTCCGAGCTCGTGTTTTATGAGTATATTGGCGGAGACAGGGAGAGATATCAAACCGAAGGCTTCAGCAGGAAAGATGCGAGCATTGTCAGCAAATGGAAGGATAATGACAAGCTGGACCAGGCTTTTTCGGAATTCAAAAGCGACAGCGATTATACCATGAGGATCTATGCTGACGGTAAAGCGGTTCTCTATCAGATGGAAGAGATATTAGGCAGAGAGAAGTTTCACGGCATTATCCGCGGATATGTCAGGAGGAACGCCTTTAAGAACGCTAATACAAAAGATTTCCTTAAGGCGCTTTATGATTGTGCCGGTAAGGATAATGACGAGCTTAACAAACTGGTCGAAAAGGTGTTCAGGACTAAGATCTGATGTAAACGGGCATTTCGAGATAACTGCGCTGCTCTTTGAAGAATCTTCCGTTCTCAAGCACGCGGACGTCTTTTCCGTCGGCTGATGTCCATGTGCCTGCCGGCAGATAGAATTCAACCCATCCGTCTTCATCGAAAACGGGCGCGACGAGAATCTTTTCTCCGAGCATGTACTGTCTGTCGAGGAACGCGCAAACAGGATCGTCCTGGAATTCGATCACCATAGGCCGCATGACGGGAAGACCGTTGCATTCCGCTTCTTCACGCGCAGTGCTGATATAAGACATAAGTGATTTCTTGAGTTTGGTGTAATGCCTTAATACGTCAACAGATTCTTCATCGTAATTCCACGGCACACGGTAAGATGAACTGCCGTGAAGCCTGCTGTGAGAGCTTAACAGGCCAAAAGCGGCCCATCTCTTGTAAACGTCAGGAGTTGATTTGTCCTCAAAACCGCCGATGTCGTGACTCCAATAGGAAAAGCCCGAGAGCATCAGCGAAAGTCCGCCTCTTATTGTCTGTTCCATTGAAGGATAGTCGGAATGGCAGTCGCCGCCCCAGTGAACCGGGAACTTCTGGCATCCGGCCGTCGCGCTTCTTGCAAAGAGTACCGCTTCGCCTTTTCCTTTTTCCTTTTCGAGAAGATCGAATACCGTTTTGTTATACAGATACGTGTAGTAATTGTGCATCCTCAAAGGGTCTGAGCCGTCGGAGAACATGGCATCTTCAACGGGGATCCTTTCGCCGAAGTCTGTCTTGAAGCAGTCGACACCCATGTCCAGAAGTGCTTTAAGCTTGTTCTGATACCACACGGCCGCTTCTTTGTTCGTGAAGTCAACGATGCCCATGCCGGCCTGCCAAAGATCAGTCTGCCAGATGCTGCCATCGTTCTTCTTTATCAGATAGCCGTTTGAGACGGCTTCATCGAAAAGCTCGGACTGCTGCGCGATATAAGGATTGATCCAGACACAGACATGAAGACCCCTGTCATGGAGCTTTGCAAGAAGTCCCGCAGGATTAGGGAACATGTCTCTGTCCCAGAGGAAGTTGCACCAGTGGCTGTCTTTCATCCAGAAACAGTCGAAATGGAAAACGGACAGATCGATCCCGCGGTCTTTCATACCGTCAACGAATGAGAGAACGGTCTTTTCATCGTAATCAGTAGTGAATGAAGTGGAGAGCCACAGTCCGAAGGACCAGTCGGGAAGTTTAGGCGCGCGTCCCGTAAGGCCGGTGTAGAGTCTGATGACATCCTTCATGGAATTTCCTGCAAAAAGGAAATAATCAAGGCACTCGCCCTTAACGGAGAACTGAACTTTAGAAACGTTCTCGGATGCAATTTCAAAGCTGATCTCTTCCGTATGGTTAACGAACACACCGAGGTTGTTATCAGTAATGTAGAAGGGGATATTCTTATAGGACTGCTCGGTAAAGGTACCGCCGTCCTTGTTTATGATGTCTACTGTCTGGCCGTTCTTTATGAAGTTTCCGAAACGCTCTCCGAGTCCGTAGACATGCTCGCCGACTCCAAGGCTAAGCTGTTCTCTCATGAACGTTCCGTTGCTGCCGTTTATGTAAGCCAGTGCTCCTCCGCATGATCTGGTAATGACTGAAGAGCCGCGCTTAAGTTCGAATCCGTAGTTATCCTTGTCGACTATGAGGGTACTGTCTCCGCTTGTAATGGAGACAGTACTGCTGCTTTCTTCTGCCTTAAGGCAGACTGAACCGTTGTTCAGTCTGAAGTAAGAGGGCAGGAGGGACTTATCACCTTTGAAGTGATAGGCTCTGATCCTGAAAACATTCTCGCATGGTGAAGAGATCTCTACCGTTATATAAGGGCCTGATAATGTCATGCCTCTATTGTAGATATGAAAAGCAGGAGCCGTGAGCGTGACTTTTACGTCGTCTGTTTTGACGAACCGGACTTCGCGTGCCGGGTGAATATCAAAACCTTCTGCAGTCATCCATGCGCCGTCAGTGAACTTCATAAAAAACTCCTTGCCAAGAACGACGGGGATTATGAGTTTGGTGGAAACTATGGGGTTTGAACCCATGACCCCTCCCCTGTGAAGGGAATGCTCTCCCGCTGAGCTAAGCTTCCGCATCAATGCTACTACAAAAGGGCATGTCATGCTATACTTTCCATTGTCAAATGAAATTTAGGAGGGGTTTATGTCTGAGATCAATAACATTCCCGAAAAATACCGTCCGATAACCATGTGGGGTTATTTTGGATACCAGGTGCTCTTTTCGATCCCTGTAGTCGGATTTGTCTTTCTTGTCGTATATGCATTGGGCGGAACAAAAAACGTAAACAAGAGAAACTTTGCCAGATCTTATTTCTGCTATCTGCTTATCCTTATCGTGATCATGGCGGTCCTGGTTGCGACCGGACTCGTTTCCCAGGTCATAGACATGTTCAGGGGAATGTATACCTGATAAAGAAGTGGATACTCGCGGGAGATTTGCTGTTGTGCTATAATCTCTCACGCATGGGGGCGTAGCTCAGCTGGGAGAGCGTACGGTTCGCATCCGTAAGGTCGAGAGTTCGATCCTCTTCGTCTCCACCAATAAACATATAACACCTTTCTGCGTTATTTGTTCGGAAAGGTGTTTTTATTTGATCAATGCTTTTCTGCGGCCTATAGACTTTTGGATGGAAGTGTTTAACCTGTATATCAGGTATCCGATCATTGCTGCGAAAACGAAGACAATGATCGGATAGAAATAGACTACCAGCCAATTGGGAATGCCAAAGACGACATATAAGAAATCTCTTACCGAACAATGGATGATGAAGATATAGATCGTAACTTTACGGCCTGCGAAGGATATCTTGGGTGGCCATACCAGTTCAGACTTGATCCCGAGGATAAAAAGACCTATGGCGGTAGCAATCGTTCCAAGGTACAGGACCTGTCCGTAGTGTAAGAGAGACTCAACTAATGTAATGAGCGAACCGCCCAGGATCATGATCCAAAGGACCGGTTTGGATATGTTCTTGTAGAAGTCCGGGTTATCTCTCAGATAGATCCCCATAAGAATGAATGGGAGAGCGGTAATAAGCCAGTTTCCCTGATAGAACCATTCAAGTTTGATGACTTCACTCATAAGGATGTTGGCTGTGATGAGGAACGGGATCAGGAACCATACGCGCTTTAAAAGGTTGAATCTTACCAGCAGGTACAAGATGCCCAGAACATATATGTAGGCCAGAAGATACCAGACAACGTGACACAGAAAGTCGGTATGGTTAAATAAAAGCAATTCGGTCAGTGTCTTAATGTTCATTTCAGATAAGAGCCATTCAAGGGGATGCTGCCCTTGAATGAGACAGACCAACGTATCGGATATCACGTAAAAGAGGACCGTAAACAGCGTTATCCTTCCGATCTTGAGAAATGTGCTTTTTATGTTTTTCAGACGTCCCTGTTTGTCATCTGTGCCGCGGAAAAGGAAAAAGCCGTTGATCATGTAGAATACGGGCACGGCAAATCTTGCCCATGCCATCGTGTAGTATGCATGAGGGATGGGAAGATGTACATGGACCAGCACTACGAAAAAGCTGGCCACGATACGTATGAAGTCAAGAGTTTGGTAGTTCTTTTGCTCTTCCATATATCATTTGTTCTTGAGATGCTCCAAAGTGCTTAACAACAGCTATTATATCAAATACTTGTATTTAATCGGATAAAGTGTAAAATTTTGACCATATTGTTTGTTTAGCGAGGAATTTATATGGAAAAGAAACCCTTTGTTACCAAAGAGATGATCGAGAAGATCGCAAAAGACTATCCGACGCCTTTCCACATCTACGACGAAGCAGGCATAAAGGCCCGCTGTAAGGAAGTTAAGGAAGCATTCTCCTGGAACAAGGGTTTTTGTGAGTATTTCGCTGTTAAGGCAACACCCAATCCGTTCATCATGGAGATCATCAGAGATGCCGGATTCGGATTTGACTGCTCAAGCGAGGCTGAGCTCGTTCTTGCAGACGCTGTCGGAGGCCCGATCATGTTCTCGAGCAACGATACACCTGCTGAAGAATATGCGCTCTGTGCCAAGCTCGGCGGCATCATCAACTTAGATGACATCACTCACATTCCTTTCCTCGAGAGCGTCATCGGTCCCGAATTTCCTGAGATCATGAGCTGCAGATATAATCCGGGCGGAGTATATAAGCTCAGCAACGGCATCATGGACAATCCCGGAGATTCCAAGTACGGTATGACCAAGGAGCAGCTTTTCGACGCATATGCCCAGCTTAAGGCTCACGGCGTTAAGAAGGTCGGACTCCATGCTTTCCTTGCAAGCAATACTGTAACTAACGAATACTATCCGAAGCTTGCAGGCGAGCTTTTCGAGCTTGCTGTTGAGGCAAAGAACAAGGTTGGCGTTGATTTCGCTTTCATCAATCTTTCTGGCGGTGTAGGCGTTGACTACAGGCCTGATCAGACCGCCAATGACATTAAGGAAATAGGTGAGGGCGTACATAAAAAGTTCGATGAGATCCTTGCTCCTGCAGGCATGGGTGATGTTGCCATCTATACAGAGATGGGCAGGTTCATGCTCGCTCCGTTCGGCGCACTCGTTACAAAGGCCATTCATGAAAAGCATATCTACAAGGAATACATCGGCGTTGATGCGTGTGCTGCAAACCTCATGCGTCCTGCTATGTATGGTGCTTACCATCACATCACCGTGCTCGGCAAGGAGAATGCTCCTTGCGATCATAAATATGATGTTACGGGTTCACTTTGCGAGAACAACGATAAGTTTGCGATCGACAGGATGCTCCCCAAGATCGACATGGGTGACTACCTTGTAATCCACGATGCCGGTGCTCATGGATTTGCGATGGGCTATAACTACAACGGAAGACTTTGGTCGGCTGAGCTCCTTCTCAAAGAGGACGGTTCTGTTAAGCTCATCAGGCGCGCAGAGACCTTGAACGATTATTTCTCGACATTTGATACAACGGAATACGGAGCCAAGCTGATCAAGCGCTGATCAGACTTCGTCGGTTTCCATATCGTTAACGATATTCCTGACCCATTTGAACTGCCTGTAGCGTGCAATGACTACGGGCAGTTTTACTATTTCGTCCAGATTTAAAAGGAAGTAGACGACCAGTACCGGAAGCTTTAATACAAATGCAGCGATACAGCCAATGGGAATGATGAAAGCCCACATTGTTACGGTGTCACAGATAAAGCCGAACTTGGTATCGCCACCTGCGGAGAATATTCCGCCTATCGTCGTGCAGTTTATAGAACGGCCGAGGATATAGTAGCTGCACATGAGGATCATGATGAACAGAAAGTGCTCGGCACGTGGCGTAAGATTAACGAACCTGATGACCAGGGGAGCCGTTGAGGCTGCGAGCAGGCCGAGTAAGATGCCCGAGACAACGCAGAGCTTCATGATCCGTCTGCCATAATCCTTGGCGGTTTCCAGTCTGCCTGCGCCGAGTTCGTTGCCGACAACTATTGCTCCGCCTGCGCCTAAAGCATAGCAGAATGATGAAACTATATCTTTGATCACCGTTACGATGGCGTTTGCAGCAACTGCATCGTTGCCTAAGTGCCCCATTATTACGGTTATCATGGTAAATCCGATGCTCCAGATTATCTGGTTCAGGAAGAACGGGGCGCTGTATTTTGAGAACCGTTGTCTCAGTTTGATTCCTGTCTTAAGAACGTATTTCAGCCTTAATGAGACTATCTTTTTCGTAAGTGAGAAATATATGCAGAAGAGAAGGCCCGCGAAAGCTGATATCGTAGTAGCGATCGCAGCACCCGTAGCTCCCATTTTCGGAACTCCGAAAAGCCCGTAAATGAATACTGCGTTAAGGCAAACGTTTAAGATGACCATTACGCCGCTTGCAAAAGTGCATTGCTTTACAAGACCGACGTTCTTAAGGATGGATTCATATACTATCGATAAGCCCATGCAGACATATGAAAAGGATGCGATCCTCAGGTATGGAATGCCGTGTGCGATCAGGGTAGGCTCGTTTGTGTATATGCGCATAACTGCTTCAGGCATGAACATCGTACAGCCGAAGAATAAGACGAGGATAGGGAGTAAGAGCCTGATGCAGTATCCGAAAAGACGTTCTATGGACTGCTTGTCGCCTTTGCCCCAGAACTGTGCGGCAAACATCGAGCATCCTGAAGAGATAGCCATTGAGAACATGCTGAAAACGAACGCGACCTGGGACGCGAGAGATACGGCGGACATGGCATCCTGATCCGATACGAGCATTATCGTATCCGAAAGCGGGACAAGCGAGAACATGAAGTTCTGCAGAGTCATCGGAAGGATCAGTGATATAAGTTTCTTTCTGAAAGCTGCTTTTTCTGAAATAGGCATACGCGTATTCTATCACAAGGAAAAAACCGTTCTGTCTAATATGCCGCATTGTTATGATATATCTTTTTGAACCTTATGATATAATTCACGGATACTAAAGAACGAGGTATAAAGATGAATAAGACATATAAGAAGATTTCAGCTGCTTTGCTCGCTGCAGGCATGATCGTGATTCCTTCATGCAGTAAGAAAGAGCCGGATAACACAACGGCATCATCTGCAGTTCAGACAACAGCTGCCGCTTCAGCGGGCTCCGAAACGGAAATTCCTGCTCCTTCCGAAACTTCTTTTGCTCCCGTTATCGCTGACAATGAGCAGCTCGAGATCATCTTCAAAAACAAAGCCGTGTGGTATGAGGCGAACGAGCCTGAAAGACTCTATTCGATCACGGATCTTGATATGAACGGTCTTTATGAGATCACATCCTCATACAAAGACACTTTTTTCATGTATGAGGTTAAAGCGGATAAGAGCGGCGTTGAAATGATAGATAATGATTCTGATTATTCCTGCGTATCAATGGATAAAGAATATGCCTTGCGTATGAATAAGAACGGTGCTTATGAATTCATTTCAAGAGAATTTGACGATCTGGGAGCTTCAACGGGCCCGTCATATGTATATTATTGGCGCCTTTCGTATTCTGACAGAAAGCTTACCGGAGATTTAGTCGCTACCGAGATCCATGAAGAAGACGGCAGGATCTGGTACGGTGATGACGAATTCCATATGACACCGGAAGAATTTAAGAATGTTACTGAAACATCGCTTCCTAAGATTACCTGCAAGATGACGATCAACTGGGCTGACGGGAAGACGATAGCAGGAATGAATGATGCAAAATCATTGGAAGCCATCTGCTTCAAACTCACTAAATAATCAGGGGCGGACATTGTCCGCCTTTTATTTTCGCTCCCTGGGCATCATGACAGACAGGGTAAATGTATTGTCTGCCGATTCAGCTTTCAGCACGCCGTTATAGTCTTCGACAGTGCGGCGGATATTCATCAGACCGAATCCGTGATGTTCCTTGTCGTTCTTGGATGTGTAGCCTGAAGATGAAAGCAGTTTTCCTATGTCGGCTTTGGCTGTGGCAGAATTGGCTATCTTGATGATGAAGAATTTATCGGTTCTCTTGATGTTGACTGATATCAGGGGAGTTTCACATTCTGATGCGGCTTCTATGGCGTTGTCCAGCGCATTGGCAAATATGCTGCACATATCCATCGGCTTCATCTTAAGGCCGCCGTCGGCAACTCCGTCCAAAGAGAAAGAAATACCGAGTTCCTCCATGCGGTCTGCCTTCATTGAGATTATGATGTCCAGCATGTCATCGCCCGTCGCATACTTCTGGGAAAGGGAGCTGACATTTCCCAGCATGTCCTTAATATGCTCTCTGGCTTCTTCAATGTGACCTTCATCCATCATCATCTGCGTGACCGCCAGATTATTCTTTATGTCGTGTCTGAAAGCACGGGTTTCAGTCTGCTGCTTTTTGTACTGATTGATATATTCAAGTTCTGCGGCAAGATAAGTTTCCTGGTATTTGTTTTTGGATCTCAGAGCCCGTTCCGTCGAGAATACGATCATGAAGACCGGGGCGATCAAACCCAGAAGGTTGATCCCTATGGCAAACATGATGCTCATAAATGAGTATCTTTCACCTGTGGTAATGCGGTCTGAGGGGAGCAAGGCAGGGTAGAACGGAACTATGGTGAAGATCAATATCCAGATTATGAAGAAGATCCTGTAGGGAACAGGAATGATAAACATCTTTTTCGGCCTGTAGAATCCGAAGTAAACGAGCGCAAACAGCGCAGCTGTAATGACGAAGGCCTGTACTTCGATCAAAAGCCAGATATCACCTGTTATGAAATCCACAAGGAAGATCCTTTCGAATTCCTTTTCCGTTCCGCCTAAAAAGTAGATTGCCGTCGTCTGCGACATCGTGGCGATATAGAGGGTGAACAGATACAAGCATATGACAGACTCTATTGCCCTTCGAATGCGTTTCTCTTTGTGGGCAAACAAATAGAATACAAATGCGTATATGAATATGAATCCGTTCGTGATATAGTTCGTGATCACAAGGGATTCGGTGCTTACATCGTCAGTAATGATCATGTTAAATATCACATTTTCGAGGACAACGACCAAAAGGACGCCTAAAGAAGAAAAGACCAGTTTTTTGGTCAGAACTATGTATCTTCCGAGAAAGCAGGCAGAAACCATTATTATCAGCAGCATGGAAATGATGAATACGGAATTTGCCAATACAGAAATCGTTACGTCTGTGATGTTTGCTGATATCTCTGCGCCGGGCATGTCAGAAAGCCGTCCCTTCCACATAAGAATACAGAGCTTCCTTCAGAGACTTCAGATTGCTGCGGCTTACGGGAAGCGGCACCTCATCCTTGCCCAGCTCCATTATGACATCACTTTTGGCGAGCTTCTTAACTTTAGATAATGAGATAAGATAACCGCGGTGTATCCTGTAAAAGCCGTCGTTTTTCAGCTGCTCCTCGAAATCGCTGATGTTGTATCTGATAACATGTTCGCCTGAACCTGTAACGATGCGCACGTTCTGGTTCATTGCTTCCATATAGATGACATCGTTTATGTCTATCACTATCTTTTCGCCGTCTTCTTTGATGATGATCTGTCTGAATGCGGTTTCGCGCTGCCGGACATAGCTTAAGACTTCCTTGAGCTTATCGATGCTGACGGGTTTGGTAAGATACCTCAAAGCATTGACTTCGTATCCTTCGAGCGCATATTCGATATGGCTCGTGAGGAACACGATATAGACTTTTTCAGATAAAGACCTTAGCTTTTTGGCAAGTGTGATCCCGTCGATCTCAGGCATCTCGATATCGAGGAACAAAAGATCATAAGGTGATTCTTTGAAGGCAGGAACCAGCAGGTTTCCGTCCGAAAAAGTGTCGACCTCACAATCGGCATTTATCAGAAGTTTATTGAGGATGGTCTTAAGCTCCAGCCTGTATCTTTCTTCGTCATCGCAGACAGCTATGCGCACTTTAAAAGCTCCGATCTGTTTACTGTAAAGAATTTTACAATAAGCATTTCAGCATTGGAATATCGGGATGATACCGTTTGCGACACGAAAGATACCATTCACTCCAAGTTCCGTATTGGCAGATGTTTTATTGCTATACTCGCCGTGTTTAAAGAAACGGGAGGACTGGAAAATGAAAAAGGTATTTAAACAGATAGCAAAAGCACTCGGCTATTTTGCGGTGTATTTTATCATTCAGAATCTTGTGACCGGCGTTGCAGGTTATGTTTTGGGAGTTAAATACGGACCTGAACTTAAGGCTGCCGGACTTGGTTTTCAGGAATATTTGGTTGAGATGCAGAAGCACATGAGCAGCATTAACGGTATATGCCTCATAATATCGGCTGTGCTTACGCTCCTTGTATATTTCATTATCGAAAAGATCAAGAAGACAAGCATTGTCAGGGAAGCCGACATAAGGAAAGTTTCCGGCAGATATATAGGACTTACGGTACTCGCAGCAACTGGTGCTATGTTTTTCCTGAATTTTATAATACACATTCTGCCGATACCTTCAGAGCTCATGGGCGGTCTTTCAGAAGGAATGAAAAAACTTACTTCATATCCCATGTGGCAGGCACTCCTTGCAAATTCACTGCTTATCCCGATCCTGGAAGAAGTGGTATTCAGAGGATATCTTTTCAGCAGACTTTCAAAAGCTATGCCTGAGATCGTTGCCGCACTCATCACATCTGTGATCTTCGGACTCTGCCACGGCGGCATCGTATGGGCTGCATGGGCATTTGTTTTCGGCATGATAATCTGCGTGTTCAGGATAAAGACAGGATCGATCATCCCCGGCATGATCTTCCACATTATAATGAATACTTTCTCTACATTAGTTTCTTACACACCTTTGCTGAATGATGTTTCAAAAACAGCAATGACGGTTTACACGGTCATTGGCGGAATTGTCCTCGCTGCTGCTCTTGCCGTTGCTTTGAAGAGTAAGAAGGCAGCGATCGAAGATAATACGGCAGATGTAACGATATCAGCTGCAAAAGTTTAATGAAAAACGGAGTGTCATATGGAACTTAATAAGCATTTCACGGCAGAAGAACTGAACATTACCGATTACCCCATAATCGAAGTCGGCAGGAAAAAGGCTGCGAGCGAAAAGTTCAGATCTAAGGCTGATTTCGATATCGATCCCGCACGTCTGACAGATGCGATAAGCCGCAAGGGTCATGTGTATGCATACCTTGATAAGGATAAAAACGTTAAAGCTGTCTACATTACGACAAAGAGCGGGGAAGACTTCAGCTGTGAGGAGAGATTGCTGTCGCCTTCCATAGAAGACGCAGATCTGGTGGAAAAGATGGACGAGCAGGTAAGATTCCTTTTGGCGGAGAGGGCAACTTACTATACAAAAGGAAGATGTTATTTCTTAGGTGATGACGTTCCCGCACTGAAGAAAAAGAGTGAAGGCATCAACTGGGGGATGGCTGTCGTGTTTGCAATCCTTTATACGACATGCTTCTGGAATCCGTTTAAAGGGGCAGCAGCCGTGTCATTCGGAATCTGCATGGGAATCTGCATGGGACTTTGCTTTGCCAAGCACACCTACTATTATGAAGGGTGAATCAAACATTCGGATAAAAAAGAGAGGCTGTCTCAAATGAGGCAGCCACTTTGTGTTTCACGGTCCGTTTTTACGGAAAGTCAAATGGTGGAGATGAGGAGAATCGAACTCCTGTCCGAAACCGTCTCGGCCGGGACAATCTCCGGGTGCAGTCAGCGTTTAAGATATTCCCCTTGCACATGAGCCCGCTGACGGGCTAAGGTTCCGGTAGCTTCATAGAGGGATTATAGTCGCGGATCCGGCGCAAAGCTTTGCCGGGAGGACTGCCTGCTTAACCTCTCTCAGGTGAGGTCTGCGGTGTACGTACACCCATGTGAGCAGATACACACGGGGACGGTAGCCTTAGGCTGCTACGAGCTCTGTCTTGTCTGCAATTACTTGCAAGTTCCCGTTTTTTAAGGAGGCCAACGAGAATCCTCCACCCGCTTTCCCAGCTTCGGCGACCCCGTCGAAACCGGTACATCCCCATAGGGACTTTCCGTAAAGCGGAAGTAAATTATAACTCGTCTTCTTCGAAATTCAAGTCTTTGGAGACGTCGTAAGGCTCATAACTGGTATTGAGGATCGCTTCTGCGTTAGCGATCTCGTCTTCTTCGGTCTTGGCCTGATTCTGTTCGAACTGCTCAGGCTTGCTCTGCTCGTCAAGCTGTTCTCCGGAGGGACGCTCTGTCTTGTAATCGATAACACTCGGATCGATCTCGTCGTATTTCATGAAAGGATTGCAGAGATACTCATAACCGCAGTAGTAGCACTTGAGAGTGAAGGCGACCTTTTCCATCTTCTGCATGCCCTTGCCGCATGAAGGACAGCTGACACTGTTCTTGAAATCCGTGCGTGAAGATAACTGTGATGCTTCCTTGAGATGGCGGTTGAATTCGTCATTGTCCGCACCGTGATCCTTGAGCATGAGCCACATTGCATGAAGCAGGATCTGCTGCTGGCTGACAGTTTCTTTGAGTGCTTCGACATCTTTTGCTGACTGGAACTCGTTCTTGATAGAATTATCTTTTGAAAGAGCAGCGTCGATCTCGTCAACATTCTTCATTTTTGACAGCTGCCTTATAGTATTCATATCAAAATTTTCGCTCATAACATTACCTGCTTTCTTGAGTATTGAATTTCAGATTATATTAGTTTTGTCAAAAAAACAATATTTTTGCTCTGAGGCAATACGATTATTTCTTTTTGAATGATTTACAGAACGTCGCGATTGCTGCAACCATTTCATATCTGTTCTCCGGATCAGCCAGCCTCTTGTCATCTTCGGCATTTGAAAGATAACCGAGCACGATCTGATAAGACCTGATGCTTGCGGCATAGTTGAGACCGGTATACTGGTTAGTGGCCTTTACTCCGATGAACTTGGTTTTCGCGGCTGAAGCAACGAGCTTGCCGAGTTTCTTAGCGTCAGCGGTCTTGTTGAGTTTTCCTGACTTAGGAATATAGACTTTGACGCCTTTTAAGGAAGAAGTGTTTCCTTTATCGGCATGAAGCCTTATGAAGAGCGTCGGCTTTGCTTTTACCGCGAGGGTTGCTCTCTCCTTGTTGGAAATGTTTACGTCGTTTTCAGTCCTTGTAAGGATTACTGTTGCGCCGCACTTTTCGAGGTATTCCTTGAGCATCAGGGCAGTATCGAGCGTAAGCTCATATTCTTTCTGTTTGGTAGAGACACCGACCGTACCGCTGGTGCAGCGGGCCTTGCCGTTTGTCGTGCCTTTTTTGAACGGTTCCTTCTTATAGTCGGTCTTTTCCTGATGGCCGGGATCAATTACAACTTTGATGCCTTTGAGATTCGGGGCGTCAGGCTTAAGAGGTATGGGTGAAGGAGTGGGTACCTCCGTAGGAGTGGGAGTGGGAGGCGGTGTGGTCTCGGTAGTTGGGATAGGTTCAGGTGTGGGCGTGGGCAGGGCAGTGGTTTCCTCTGTCGTTGTGGTCTCTTCGCTTGTAGTTGTAGCAACAGGTATTCCGAGTTTTGAAGTGAATGCCTGGAAAGAAGGGTTCTTGGAAAGAACAAAAGCGTATAAGAGACCGCCGCCGACGATAAGTGCCGCAAAGATGCTTACGATTATCGCTGCTACAGGTTTTTTCTTCTTAGGCATCTCTTCGTTGATGAAAGGGGAGGTGTCCGTGTTCTGAACCTGTGGCTTTCTGTTTGCACGGGTTTCTTTTGCAGCGGGAAGATCGGGTCCTTCAGAAGGAGTATTCAAAGAGGAGGAAGTCTCATCTCCGGAAGGAACGATGTCAGTGATTTCTTCGTCATTGTCCTCTGGAACGGGAAGATGCTTGGGGAACTGAGGGACAGTTTCGCCGAGGCTTTCGTCCTTAACGGCGGGTTCTATCTCTTCGCTGATCTTTCTGGCTGCATCCGTAAAAGATACAACGGATTTGTTCTTCAAAGCCTCGTATTCGGTAACGACTTCTTCCAGGAAATCCTCGCGTTCCTTGCCGGAAAGCTCGTCTATATGGTCCTTGAGGATCTTGCGCTTGTCCTCGGGAAGCTCTGAAAGTATCTGTTTTATCTTTGATTCGTTGTCGGTATTCATGTTCATTACTCCTTAATAAGAAATAATATCATTCTTAGTTATTAATACAAATTTCCATTACAAGCCTATGTTCAGTAATGAACTAAAATCAGTATTGCACAATAAATAATAGTATGCTATATTCAATAGTGACATGGGACGACTGATCCCCAAGTCATTAAAGAGAATAAGGGGGAATAATATGAACAATCAGTTCAAGAAAGGAGTACTTGATCTGTGCGTGCTTGCGTTCCTTGAAAAGGGCGACAGCTAAGGTTACGACCTGGCTGACAGCCTTACCGCTAAGATGAATATAGCTGACGGAACCGTTTATCCGATCTTGCGCAAATTAGCAGCAGAAGGAAGCGTTGATACGTACCTCAAGGAATCTCAGAACGGACCACCTCGAAAGTATTACCACCTCACGGACGAAGGCCGGAAGAGACTGCAGAAGGATAAAGAAGAATGGATAGAGTTCTCAAAGGCGGTCGACGGCATCATCAATGAGAAACAGGGGGAAGAAGCAGATGAATAAAAAAGAATATCTTGATACGCTCGGGAAAGCTCTCGGCGCTATGCCATATAAGGACGTAAATGAGATCCTCTATGAGATCGGTGCTCATTTCTCCGAAGGCTCGCTTAAGGGAAAGACCGAGGAGGAAATAGCTGAGGGCTTGGGTGATCCCAATGAACTCGCTGCAATGTACAGAGAGGGAATGAAGCTCCCTGAGATAATCAAAAAGAGAAGCAAGGTCTTTGATGATACAAAGACCGGCGCTGACGGAAGAAGCAAACTCTTCGTAGTTCTCTTTAATGCATTTGTAGGAATCGAGTGCTGGCTTGTAATTCTTTTCGCTATCTTCATAGCAGCATGCATGTTCCTTGGTTCACTCGGCGGGATCGCTGCGATCGTCACGGCTATCATTACCGGCAACATCACATACTTCATGGTACCGGCAATCCTTCTGGCTGTAACACTTCTGTTCTTCGCAGTATTCCTCCTCATCCTCGTAATACTTGGGATCAAGTATTTCGCAAAGGGTACAAAGGCATATGTCAACTGGAATAAGAGAATCTGGAACAAGGGATTTGGGGAGGCATGATATGAGCAAAGGTGATATCAAGTTACTTATAACAGGAGTTGTGTCCCTTTTCCTCGCCTTGGTCATGGCAGTTATCACTATTGTGGTATTCGCTTTCGGACTTGGCGGAAAGATCAAAGAAGTCGATTGGAAGAAGACCTTCGGAGATGTAAGGAATAAGATAGAAACTCCGGCAAACTGAAAATACAGGGATTAGATTAAGAAAACCTTCCGAATAAGGGATTTGAGTAAGAGAGAAGAGGCTGCCTCGCATGAGACAGCCTCTATCTTATTCCGATTTATTCTAGAGAATGAGTTTTTTCCGAACGTCTTCCGCAGACGCAAAGCGGCGAGGACTAAGTGAGGAAAGAACTCATTCGAAGTTGGTCTCGGGATCCCAGTGCATGTCTTCCTGGCGGTGCATCCATTCGGACAGCGCTTCGGTCATCTTGTGGGCATCGTTATCGAAATCCTTGCCGTACATGGGTTCGCCGACATAGATCCTGATCTTTCTCCTGTGGAATCCGTTCAGGGGATGAGGATGCTTTGATGTTCTCGGCCAGATCTGGTAAGCACCGGCGATATAAACGGGGACAAGAGGAACACCTGCCTTGATGGCAAGATAGGAAGCACCGTCCTTAAGCTCAGCGAGCTTGCCGGTGTGAGTTCTCGTTCCTTCAGGGAAAACAAAGCAGATATTGCCCTGTTCAACTTCCTTTTTAGCCTTTATGAGACCTCTGACGGGATTGCCGTAGCGGTCGACTGCGATTCCGCGGCCTACGCGCATGATAAGGCGGCCGAGCTTGCCGTGCTGTGTCTCAAGATCTGAAGCTGCAAGGCAGCACATCCATTTGAAGTGTCCCTTAGGCAGATAGTCGATGATGAGAACGCCGTCAGGATAACTCTGATGGTTTGAAGCAACTACATACGGATTGTTCTTAGGGAAATTTTCTTTTCCGATGCACTTCATGTCACAGAAGATATGAGTGAGAAGAAGGAATCCGTTTTTGGCTACAACGTCCCAAAAACCGCGTTTGGTAGGGTATTTTTCGTCGAGCGCCTTATGGTGGTCGGCGTGTGAAATCTTATGTTCCTCAACTTTCCCGGAAGCGGAAGACATGTTATCAGGTTTGACCTCTGACATTAATAACCCCTCTTTGTATATTCAGATTTAATTAATATACCTCAAAAGTATAATTGTTCCAACATTTTATTTAATTGAGTGATTTGTTGTAAAAAATCCGATAAGTATGTTATATTTTTTAAGCGTTAAATAGCGTCATGTTGACGGAGGAATTATATGAATCCCGTTAAGGGCACAGCAATATATACGGCAGAAAAGTTTACCGACATCAGAGACCTGGTCGTTAAGACATGCGAGAGGTTCCCCGAACTTGATGCTTTTATCTTCAGAAGATCACCCAAGCTTTCAGAAGTCCACAGGACTTTTTTCGAATACGGCAATGATATCAAGGGCCTTGCCACATATCTTCTCAACAGCGATTATGCCGGTGACAGACTCGCTGTAGTAGGTGAGAATGCTTATGAGTGGTTTGTTTCTTATAATGCGATACTTTCATCTGACTCGGTAGGAGTTCCGCTCGACAGGGCTCTGCCTGAAGATGAGCTTATCCAGCTCCTTGTCAGATCCAGGAGCAAGGTCATCTTTTACCAGCACAAGCATCACAAGATGATGCTTTCCATTGCCGAAAAGATCAGTTCCGGTGAGCTCGACATCCCTCTTGAGAAGTTCGTTATCTTCTATAAAGACGGTCTTACGGGTAAGAAGCCGGAGGATACATGGCCTGAGGGTGACGACAGGTTCGTTGATATCTATGACTGGATAAAGGAAGGCAACGAACTTAGGGAGAAGGGCGATACCAAGTTCGAGGATACTCCCATCGATACAAAAGCTGCCAGAATTATCCTTTTCACATCAGGTACGACTTCGATGAGCAAGGGCGTTCTGCTCTCACACGACAATATCTGCTCAAATGTCTATGCGATCGCTCAGACACTGGATGTAAGACGCGGCGACAGGGCTTTTTCCATCCTTCCGCTGCATCACACATTTGAGAACACGTGCGATTTCTTCATCCTTTCATGCGGTGCATGCATCTGCATGTGCGATGGATTGAGATTTATCGTAAAGAACATGGAAGAGTGGAAGCCGAGTGTATGTATCTCAGTTCCGCTGCTTTTCGAGAACATCTACGAGAAGATCGAGGACGGTATCAAATCTTCAGGCAAAGAGAAGATCATTGCCATTGCAAGACCTGTTACAAGGTTCCTGAAACACCTTGGCCTAGATGTAAGACGCAATGTTTTCCGCGAGATCCTTGATAAGCTCGGCGGCAACTTCCGTATGATCGTCATCGGCGGTGCCGGTATCGATAAGAGGTACATAGATGCATTTACCGATTTCGGTCTCCAGTTCTTCATGGGTTACGGACTTACCGAGACCTCTCCGGTCATCTCGGTCAATAACGAAGCCTGCGATGTCCACGGTTCCGTAGGACGTCCGCTGCCGGGTATTACAGTAACCATAGATGCGGAGGGCAAAGGCCCTAAGGCTGTAGGTGAGATCCTTACAAAGTCTGATTGTGTAATGCTCGGTTACTATGAGAATGATGAAGCAACTGCTGAAGCGATCGATTCTGACGGATGGTTCCACACCGGCGATATGGGATATATCGATAAAACCGGTTCCATCCATATAACCGGACGTGTTAAGTCCATGATCGTTCTTACGAACGGCAAGAAGGCTTTCCCTGAAGAGATCGAGGCAGTCCTTACCGAGATCAAGGGTGTATCCGAGGCGTTTGTCTGGGGCAACAGAAATGACCGTGATGCTATCGATATCTGCGCAAAGCTCCTGATCGACCGTAAAGCGATCGGATCCGAACTCGGACTCAAGACCGAGCCGGATGACTCACAGGTAGAAACATATCTCAATGATAAGATGCATGAGGCAAACCATACTATGCCTCAGTATAAGATCGTACGTAACTTCGTTTTCTCCGAAGAGGACATGATCAAGACGACAACACTCAAGATCAAGCGTCCCAAGGAGCAGGAGCATATCGAGGGACGTCTTGCAGAGTGCGGTCGTACCATGTACGAGATGAACGGCAAGAACTTCGATAAGATGATCAAGGCTTAATGCCTTCTTTCAAGTGAGCACCACCAGGATAATCGATATAGGCGGACGGGCCGTAATAGTCGAATTTGAGCGCAAACGCGTTAAGAATATCAATGTCCGCGTAAGACGCGACGGTACTCTTTATGCTTCCATGCCTTACTGGGTCAGCTATGCTGAGGCTGAAAGATTCATGATCTCCAAAGCTTCCTTTTTCAAAAAGGCTCTTGATGAGACTGCCACAAGGAATGCTGAAGAAGACAGCTGGAAGAATGTCAGCAGTGAAGACATAGAACGGCTCAGACTGCTTATTGAAGAACTCATCATGCTCCATATGCCTTACTTTGCGGCAAAGGGAGTTAAATATCCTTCAAAGATCGTCATAGGACATTTCCGTTCTTTCTGGGGAGAATGCCTCAGTAAAAGGGGAGTCCTTAAATTCAGCACGAGGCTCGCCGAAAAAGACAGGAGCCTTGTTGAATATGTTGTGGTCCACGAACTTGCGCATTTCCTGATGCCCAATCATTCGGCGGCATTCTGGAATATTGTCGCAAGCGTAATTCCTGACTATAAGATCAGGCGCAAGATTCTCAACGGCAGACAATAAAAACATAAAAAATAAGTGCGTTTTTAGTATATAATTCTTCTTGTATCGGAGGATTAGCGCCATGGCTGAAAATACTAATGACAGAGCTTCTGTAAAATTCGATCTGTGGGAGCGCAAGCTTCTTGATCTCTCTACCCGCAACAGTCTTCTTAACCTCAGGATCAAGGGTAAATGCGTACCCTTGTTCGTTCCGGGATGCGGTGACCTTGAAGATACCCTTGTAGACAACAAGGAATACCGCATTATCGCCCGCAAGAGTCCTGACAAGAAAGCTGAAAAGGAAGAAGAAAAGCCTGAAGAGAAGGCTGCTCTGCCCGCCGATACAAATTCCGCAGAAAAACCCGCTGAACTTCCCGCTGTTCAGGCTTCTGAGCCTGAGCCAGAAACGAAGGCTCCTGCCAAGAAGGCCGAACCTGCCGGCATTCCCGCCAAGGATTATTCAATCGAGGAACTTGCCAAGACTGAAGAGTTCAAAGAATACATAACTTCAGAAATGGGTAAGGGAAAGCTTTGCTCATCTCTTACTTCAGCTGAACTTGACGATAAGATCAAAGAACTTTACCGTGGTGCCAAGTCATCGATCGAAGAGAACGGTGCGAGCACACTTTATCTCGCCGTAGGCTTCCTTAAGTGGTTTGAGAAGGACAAGGCGGATCCTTATTATGCTCCGATCCTGCTTATTCCAGTTGAACTTGTACGTAAATCGATCCTTCTCGGTTATGCGATGCGCAAGCGTGAAGAAGACACACAGTTCAACATCACCATATTGGAGAAGCTCAGACAGGATTTCGGTATTGATGTTTCCGAGCTTCAGGGCGACCTTCCCGTAGATGAGCACGGTATCAATGTTGCTCAGGTTTTCGAGCTCGTTAAGGCTCACGTAGAGGGCATGAAGGGCTGGTCGGTCATTGAATCCTGCGTGCTTGGCAATTTCTCGTTCTCGCAGTTCGTTATGTGGAACGATATGCACAGCCACCGTGAAGAGATCTCTGAGAATAAGGTCGTAAAGAGCCTTATCAACGGCGCACTGTCATGGGATGCACAGGATTTTACCAACATGAAGCCCGTCAGTGAGAATCAAGTGCTTCTCCCGATCACGGCTGACAGTTCACAGCTATGCGCTATTGCAGCTGCTACACCCCGTGAAGATTATGAAGGAGAGAGTTTTGTCCTCCACGGTCCTCCGGGAACGGGTAAATCACAGACCATCACTTCCATAATCGCCAATTGTCTTGCTAACGGTAAGACAGTCCTTTTCGCATCCGAAAAGAAGGCGGCTCTCGATGTTGTTTATTCTCGTCTTGACAAGATCGGCATAGCGCCGTTCTGTCTTGAACTTCACTCAAATAAAGTAAGGAAGAGCCATGTGCTCAATCAGCTTAAGGAAGCAAGCGAGGTAAGAGCCAAGCTTCCCGACAGCGGGGATTTCGAAAAGCAGCTTAATGAGATCGCTTCGAGAAGAGATGAACTCGACAAGTATGTCAAGGAACTTCATGTTAAGCGCGGATGCGGCATGTCGCTCTTCGAGCTCATCAACATGTTTGCCACAAATGCCGGAGCTCCCGACATCATGCCTTTTGATGAAGGCTTCGTAAATGAGGCTTCTGAAGCCAGAGTCAATGAGATCGAAGCAAACCTCGGAGAACTTGTCGCTTCATCCGGTGATCTCGGCGGAAAGCTTTCATTCGTTAAAGCGACTGAATTCTCACAGGAATCCAAGCAGAATCTCGGAAGATCCTGTGAAGCTTTCTATAACGCATATACGGAATTCGAAAATGCTATGAACGGATTCAAGCAGTGGACTGACCAGACTGCATGCAACGTTATGGGCGTTGACGGCAGCAACCTGAAAAAGAAGACTTATCTGCGTCTTGCTTCAGCTGTTTATGAACTCTCCAAGTTAGGGCTTCCTGCTTCCTGGCTTTCATGCCGTGACTTCAGGTCTTTGAGCGTCAGGCTCGATGGTCTGTGCCAGACTTCCAATGCTTACTGGATGCAGAGAAATGCACTGGCTTCAGGCTGGGCTGACGGCTTCTTTGCTCTTGACGGATTGAGGCTTCAGGCTGAACTGAATGCTGCAAATGCCAAGGGCGGTCTCGGCAGATCATTTGCCATCAACGGCCTTTATAAGCAGGTAAGGGTTTTCGATAAGACGGGCGGTGCCGCAAAAGACAATCTCGGTCCCGCTTTTGACGCTCTTGTCGCAGTCCAGAGGCTTGAGGCATCCATCAGGCAGGGCCTTACACAGGATGCTGCTTTCTTAGGCGGACTTTACAATCCTCAGGCACCGCTTCCGTGCTTCGATGTCAATACGGTAGCTGATCTGAATACTCGCAGCCTTGCGCTTATGAATGAAGCGGATGCATGCGATATCTCCGGAAACGCAAGATGTGTTCTGGCGGCTAATCAGGGCGCATGCGCAGCAGCCTCCGCTTTTGTGGCTGCAGGAAGAAATCTTGAGGCTGCCTATAATGTGCTCAAACAGACATATGCTTTCGAGGATGAAGTCCTTTCACCTGATAACGGTCTTTTGAGTGACAAGAAGGCAATGATCGATGAGCTTGCCGGAAATTCAGACCTTATCAGACAGAAGGTTACTTTCAACAGATCTTCCAAGAAGTGTACTGACCTTAAGATAAGCGGTCTGGTCAGAACTTATGAGGAGGGCAGGATAAAGGCTGAAATGTTAGTTCCCGCATTCCGCAAGGAATATGCTAAGAACCTTGTAACCTTGATAATCGACAGTTCTGAGACTTTCAGGGATTTCAGCGCATCGGTATTTGAAGAGAAGATATCCAGACTCAAGTCTTTGGGTGACGAGTTTGAAAAGCTCACGCGTCAGGAGATCTATCTCAGGATCGCAAAGAATCTTCCTAACCTTACCAAAGATGCCAATGCCATGTCGGCACTTGGTATACTTCAGCATGCCATAAAGAGCGGAGGCAGGGGAGTATCAATAAGAACACTGTTCTCAAAGATCGGAAAGGTAATGATAAAGCTTTGTCCGTATGTTCTCATGAGTCCTCTGTCATGCGCGCAGTACCTTGCTCCGAACAAGGAATCCCCGTTCGATGTCGTTATCTTCGACGAGGCTTCCCAGCTTCCCACATGCAAGGCCGTCGGTGTCATTGCAAGAGGCAAGAACGCGATCATAGTAGGTGACCCCAAGCAGATGCCGCCTACGTCATTCTTCAGAGAGCAGGTCTTTGACGATGAGAACTATGAGATCGAAGACTTAGAGAGCATCCTTGATGACTGCCTTGCGGTAAGCATGCCCGAGCTCCACTTGCTCTGGCACTACAGGAGCCGCCATGAGAGTCTTATCACATTCTCCAATAAGCTGTTCTACGAAGGAAAGCTTTATACGTTCCCCTCAGCGGATGACCGTAATTCAATGGTTACTCTCGAAATGATACAGGGTACCTTTGACAGCGGTAAGACAAGGACCAACAGGGCAGAAGCGGAAGCTGTCGTAAATGAGATAGCTTTGCGCTGCCACGATCCGATCCGTTCGAAGCAGACGCTCGGTGTTGTTACTTTCAACATCCAGCAGCAGTCCCTCATTGAAGATCTCCTTGATGAGAAGTGCAAGACGGATCCGGAACTCGAAAGCTGGGCATTCAGCGGTGAAGAACCGGTATTCATCAAGAACCTTGAGAACGTTCAGGGTGATGAAAGAGATGTCATTCTTTTCTCGGTAGGCTATGGACAGGACGAGACCGGTAAGATGATCATGAACTTCGGTCCGCTGAACCGTGACGGCGGATGGAGAAGATTAAATGTTGCTGTTACACGTTCACGTCTCGAAATGAAGGTGTTCTCATCTATTACCGCTGATCAGATCAAGCTCAGCGATTCTTCATCGGAAGGCGTCAGGGCTCTCAAGAGATTCCTGCAGTATGCCGCAGGCAGCGATGTTTGGGATGCTTCTTCAGACGGAGAGACCGTAAATACGGTCTCATCTGCTCCCATTATCGACAGAAGCCTTAAGTTTACCGGTATCGCTGACGATATCTGCAGCAGGCTCGCAAAACTCGGATACAGCACAGACCGCAATATCGGAAAATCCGGATTCAAGGTCGACATCGGCGTCGTATCTCCGTCTGATCCCGGCAAATACTGCCTCGGTATCCTTCTTGACGGCAAGAACTACGCGGAAGCCGGAACAACGACTTCGCGTGAGATCTCACAGATCTCAGTTCTCAAGGGCTTCGGCTGGAATGTCATAAGGATCTGGTCACTTGAGTGGTGGGAGAATCCCGATTCCGTCATCGCCCAGTGCGTTGAGAAGATAGATGCTGCTGAAAATGCAGCAAAGCAGGCGGAAGAACCTGTTGCTCCCGAGGCTGAACCTGAGATTCCCGTAATTGACGGAACCGGCCCCATCGTTGAGGAAGAGACTCCGGCTGAAGAGGAAGAGGAGCAAAAAAAAACACTGAATCCGGAACAGGACTGACATCACACGCCCAGGTCTACAGGGGATTGGGTGTTCCGCTCAAACCTATGTCGCCTGAGAC
Organism: Clostridiales bacterium; assembly: GCA_017478485.1. GTDB lineage: Bacteria > Bacillota > Clostridia > Saccharofermentanales > Saccharofermentanaceae > Saccharofermentans. The sequence goes on from JAFVDI010000030.1 coordinate 36,138, forward strand.
TTTCTGTGACCCCAGGTATACGAATGCTCTGACCGAACTCGTCGTAAAGATAGTTCAGGCCGAATCCCCGGTCAGTTTTGACGTAGTGTCAGCTGAAATGCTCGATAAGCTCGGAATTACCAAGAATTCAGCAAAACTCAAGGCCAGGTGCGACTATCTGGTCAGAAATTCCAGGCTTCCTTTTACACTTCAGAGCCTTGATGACGGAGACGAAAGCGAAGGAACGAAGATCTTGTGGGCTGATCAGGATTCAACATACGGGATATGCCCGTTCTACAGAGTACCCGTTATAGGCGGAAAACCGAGAAAGGCTGCAGACATAGCCATTCAGGAAGCTGCAAGAGCCGCGATAGATATAGCTGAAGAGCAAATGGGGCTTCCGAGGCAGAGTCTTATCACAGAAACTGCCAAGGCGCTTGGCTTTGCCAGAACTGCATCAACGACTGACTGCTATAAGCTCTGCGAAAGAGCGGTTGACTATGCTTTTAATCAGGATGCTCTAAGTGTTGACGATAACGGCTTCATTACGCCTTCGAATTCTTTTGTTTAATGTTAATAAAACAAAAATTGAAACCCAATATTGTTGACTTGCATTACTCTGAAAAGTATTATAAAGCGGTAATGAAAAACGGAGGTTACCTCCGTCTAACTCTTTTACAAAAATCATTTAAAGGAGCGTAACGCTTATGGCATTAGTAACATCCACCGAAATGTTCAAAAAGGCTTATGACGGCGGTTATGCAATCGGCGCTTTCAATGTCAACAACATGGAAATCGTTCAGGGCATCACCGAAGCAGCTGCTGAACTCAAGTCACCTGTAATTCTTCAGGCTTCCGCAGGCGCAAGAAAGTATGCTAACAACGACTATCTTGTACACCTTGTAAAGGCTGCTGTTGAGCTTCACCCTGAAGTTCCTATGGTTCTTCACCTTGACCACGGTGCAGATTTCGAGACATGCAAGTCCTGCATCGATTCAGGCTTCACATCTGTCATGATCGACTATTCAAGCCACAGCTTTGAAGAGAACATCGCAGAGTCCAAGAAGGTTGCTGAGTATGCTCACGATCACGGCGTAGTCGTTGAGGCTGAGCTTGGTACTCTCGCAGGTATCGAGGACGACGTTAAGGTTGAGTCAGGACACGAGTCCTACACAAGACCTGAAGAGGTTGAGGAATTCGTTTCCAGAACAGGCGTTGACTCTCTCGCTATCGCTATCGGTACATCCCACGGCGCATACAAGTTCACACCCGAGCAGTGCACAAGAAACGAGAAGGGCATCCTTGTACCTCCTCCGCTCAGATTCGACGTTCTCGAAGAGTGCATGAAGAGAATCCCCGGATTCCCGATCGTTCTCCACGGTTCTTCTTCCGTACCTCAGGAGTACGTTTCCATCATCAACGAGTTCGGCGGTAAGATGCCTGATGCTATCGGTATCCCTGAGGATCAGCTCCGTAAGGCTGCTAAGCTCGCTGTCTGCAAGATCAACATCGACTCCGACCTCCGTCTGGGTATGACAGCAGGTATCCGTAAGCACTTCGTTGAGCATCCTGATCACTTCGATCCCCGTCAGTATCTTGGTGACGGCCGTGCCAACGTTAAGGCTATCGTTGCTCACAAGATCAAGGAAGTTCTCGGTTCCGACAACAAGATCTGATCTTTGGAACAAACCCAATGAATTTAAGACCCGGCAGAGAATTTTCTGCCGGGTTTTGTTATAATGCACGTTATGAAATCCAAAAATAGCAGTTCTAAACCTTTGTATGAGCGCCCGGGAAGGCTTTCTGCCGGACGTAATGTTCCTGCTGCGCCCAAAGCACCCAATGAGGACTTAAGGCTAAAGGTACATTATGACGGTGAAGAGGAGATACCTGATCCCGTAAATGGTACCACTGCAGAATTTACGTCAGGATCTCTTAATGCACTCAATCCCTTTGAGGATGAAGCACTTCTTTCAGGTGAAGTTAAGCCCAGGAACACGGGCAGGCTTACAGGCGCAGAGCCTATCCGGTCCCAGATATTTGAGGCTGAGGCGGATTTCGATGAGGAAGAAGATTCTTCTGTATTTGCCCGTGACGGACATAAGTTCAAGATGAATTCTGACCTGATGGCAGGAGGCGCTGAGCCCGTTCATGCAAGATCTGCTTTTAATGCCGGAAAACCTTCATTCTTTACCGATGCCGACAAGCTCCAGTATTTTCTGGTCATTCTCGGATTCATTATCGTTATCGAGCTGTCCGTTCTTATCGTACTTCTCAGATAAAAAATCCCCGAAGCTTCATTTGCTCCGGGGATCTTTGATTTCAGAAATCTGATTGATCAGTCTTTCTTTTCTTTGTCCTTTTTCTTTTTCTTTTCATCTTCATCAGGGATTATG
>JAFVDI010000031.1 GCA_017478485.1 Clostridiales bacterium
AAGTTCTCGGGCGAGAATACAGGGATCGGATCGAACTCGAACTTGCGGTTGGATGAGATTATGGTATCGCCGATACGGAAGTTGCCCGGATCGAAAATACCGATGATGTCACCTGCATAAGCCTCCTCGGTGATGGCACGGTCCTGTGCCATAAACTGCTGGGGCTGCGCGAGAGTGATCTTCTTTCCGGTCCTCATGAGATTGACGGACATGTTCTTCTCATACTGGCCTGAGCAGATGCGGATGAAAGCCATTCTGTCGCGGTGCGAAGGATCCATGTTTGCCTGGATCTTGAATACGAAGCCGGAGAACATTTCCTCTTCCGGTTCGATGGTGCCGTCAGTCGAGTGATGTGAAGCCGGTGAAGGTGCCATCTTAAGGAAGTGCTTGAGGAAAGGCTCAACGCCGAAGTTGGTGATGGCTGAACCGAAGAACACGGGTGTCAGCTGTCCGTGAAGAACCTTGTCCATGTCGAGCTCGTCGCCTGCCATATCGAGCAGTTCGATGTCGTTTCTCAATACCTCGAGATGACCGGGCATGAGCATCTTGTCGAGCGCGGGATCGTCGATTCCTGAGACCTTCTCGGTAACCATGGATGCACCATGGTCGTTGTTTTCCTTGTCGAAGACGAGGACGCTCTGTGTAGCTCTCTCGTAAACACCCTCGAAATCGCCGTCTGTGCCGATCGGCCAGTTGACGGGGCATGAACGGATGCCCAAGACCTTTTCGAGCTCGTCCATGAGGTCGAACGGGTTCTTTGCAGCACGGTCCATCTTGTTAACGAAGGTGAAGATCGGAATGCCTCTTCTGCGGCAGACCTGGAAAAGCTTAATTGTCTGGGCCTCGACACCTTTTGCACCGTCAAGGACCATGACCGCGGCGTCAGCAGCGCAGAGCGTACGGTATGTATCCTCGGAGAAGTCCTGGTGTCCGGGGGTATCGAGGATGTTGATGTGGCAGCCGTCATATTCGAACTGCATTACTGATGAAGTTACCGAGATACCACGCTTCTTTTCGATCTCCATCCAGTCGGATGTTGCATGGCGCGCAGCCTTTCTGGCCTTGACGGAACCTGCCTGGTGGATGGCTCCGCCGTAAAGGAGGAGTTTCTCGGTAATGGTTGTCTTACCTGCGTCCGGGTGCGATATTATCGCGAACGTGCGGCGTCTTTTTATTTCCTCGATCCTGGAATAATTCATTTTGCCCCTCATTAATTGTATAATGGTGTTTAACTTTGAAAAAAGCCAAATAATTATATATAAGTTTTGGAGGGAATACAAATGAGAAGAGGCGGCGGAGTACTTATGCATATAAGTTCTCTCCCCGGACCGTTCGGGATCGGCGTGTTCGGAGAAGAGGCCGTGGAATTTGCAAAGAAACTGTCAGCGCAGGGGATGAAATACTGGCAGGTTCTTCCGTTCTCATACCCGGGAATGGGCAATTCACCATATCAGAGTTTTTCGGCATTTGCAGGCAACTGGCTGTTCATCGACCCGAGGCGTCTTGCCAAGAGAGGCCTTCTGACGCCTGCAGAGGTCCAGAATGCGGAATATAACGAGAACAAGTGGAGGATCGATTACGATTACCTGAGGAGCAACCGTGACGAACTTCTGAGAAAAGCTTTTGAGCGCGCCGACAAGGATCTTCTTAAGAAGGTCGACAAGTTCCTTGAAGAGAACAAGTGGGCAAGTGACGTCGCGGCTTATCTTTCCATCAAGGACGACAACTTCGGAAGACCCTGGTGGGAATGGACCGACAGCAGGCTCAAGAATTACGATAAGAAGGCCGTTGAGGAACTCAAGGGCAATACCAACTTCAAGTTCCACGCTTTCGTACAGTATCTGTTCCTCGACGAATGGACACAGATCAAGAAGGAGATCAATGACCTTGGCATTTCCATCATAGGAGACATGCCTTTCTATGTTTCGGGCGATTCCGCTGACGTATGGGCTTCAAGAGAGCTCTTCAAGATGGCGAGCCCTTCCAAGACAAATAAGCTCCTTTCCGACTATGAAAAGGATTTCGCGAAGTACCAGACACTCAAGGCCAAGGCAGACAAGTCAGATGCCTCTGAGAAGAAAGACGGCGAAAAGGATGAGATAACAGAACCCAGGAAACCGAAGCCGGAAGCACTCGTTTTCGAGAGCGTGGCAGGCGTTCCGCCGGACTATTTCTGTGAGGACGGCCAGCTCTGGGGCAACCCCATCTACGACTGGAAGAAGATGAAAGCCGACAATTACGGCTGGTGGATGCGAAGGATCGGCGAGAACTTCAAGCTCTACGATTTCCTCAGGATCGATCATTTCAGGGCATTCTCATCTTACTGGGAGGTTGACGCGAATGCCGAGACCGCAAGGATAGGCAAGTGGCAGAAGGGCCCGGGTCTCGAATTCTTCGCTGAATACGACAAGGTATTCGGTGACAGGAGCAGGCTTATCGCAGAGGATTTGGGCGAGATAACTCCCGACCTCAAGGAATTCATGGAGAAAGTCGGCATTCCCGGCATGCGCGTCATGGAATTCACTTTCTATCCCGGTGACGACAGTTCCTTCATGCCTCATAACTTCAACAAGAACTGCGTTGCTTATACAGGCACGCATGACAACAATACCTTGCTCGGATGGCTCTGGGATTCCAGAGAAGACGTCAGGAACTTCTGTCTGAAGTACTGCGGCTTTGAAGGCTCTAACTGGGGCGACGGCGGACCTCACAGCGGTTCATGCAGGGCGATCATCAGGACACTCTGGATGAGCCATGCAGACGTAGCGATCATTCCGATCCAGGATATGCTCGGATATGGTGCCGATACGAGAATGAACATTCCTGGAACGCCTACGGGCAACTGGGTCGTAAGGTTCTCCAAAGAGGATCTCGATTCGATCGACAACGACTGGTACCGCACGCTCAACACGCTTTACTACAGGTAACGGCTGATGAATTACATTCTTTGCATCGATCAGGGCACCACATCGACCAAGGCTTTTCTGCTGGATGAGCAGGGACATCTTAGCGGCGGCGCGCATGTGCCGTTCGAACAGCATTATCCCAATCCCGGCTGGGTGGAGCATGACGCTGAGGAGATCTATGTATCTGTCCTCAAAGCCATCGCAAAACTTTTCGATGCAAATCCGGAAGCTGTCGGAAACATAGCAGCCATCGGTCTTACAAACCAGCGTGAGACGACGGTTGCTTTCAGTCCCGACGGCACGCCTCTTGCAAATGCCATCGTATGGCAGTGCAGAAGAACGACTGATATCTGCAGAAGGCCTGAGATAAAGAGTCAGGAAAGAAGGATTAGCGAGATCACGGGTCTTAAGACCGATCCCTATTTCTCTGCCACAAAGATGCTCTGGCTGCTCGAAAACGTGCCTTCGCTGAGAGAACTCGTTGATTCAGGAAAAGCTTATTTCGGTACGATCGACGGCTTCCTGGTATACAGGCTCACGGGATGCAAGGTATTCGCATCCGACTATTCGAACTGCTCGAGAACGATGCTTTTCGACATCACGAAAAAAGACTATGATGACGGCCTTCTCGAACTCTTCTCGGTTCCGCGCAAAGCTTTGGCAGAACCCCGCGAATCGTGCAGCGATTACGGCGCTGTCGAGATAAGCGAAGAGAAACTTGCTGCCGCAGGTTTCGGCAGTGAAGACATCAAAGTCCTGATGAGCCTTAACGGCGTCAGGATCACAGGCGTAATAGGCGACCAGCCCGCTGCGCTCCTGGGACAAAATGCAATTCACGAAGGCGAATCCAAGACAACATACGGAACGGGAAGCTTTACGCTGATGAACCTCGGAACAAAGCCGGTGTTCTCAAAGAACGGACTTCTCACATCCTGCGCGTGGTCTTACAAGGGTGTAACCTCATATGCTCTGGAAGGCAGCATTTTCCAGGCAGGTTCGGTTATCAGCTGGCTCAAGGATGAACTGCATCTTATCGATTCTCCCGCAGAGTGCGACAAATACTGCGAATCCATAAAGGACACAGGCGGAGTATATCTCGTTCCCGCGTTTACGGGACTCGGCGCGCCTTACTGGAAACCAGATGCCAGAGGCATAATCACAGGCCTTACGAGAGGTACCGGAAGGGCAGAGCTGATCAGGGCCGGCGTTGAATCGATCGCTTATCAGGTAACTGAACTCGTTAACCTGATGACTGATGATACGGGCATCAAGGCAAAGCAAATGAAGGTCGACGGCGGAGTATGCGCCAGCTCGTTCCTGATGCAGCTTCAGGCTGATCTTCTTGGCGTTACGATCACGAGAGCGGCTTCCGATGAGATGACCGCGATGGGAGCGGGATTTGCATCCGGCGTAACTTGTGGTATTTTTGAGAGCGTTGAAGATACCGGACGCTTTTATGTTCCCGGTAAGAAATACGATCCTGACATGCCTGCATTTGAGGTTTCGAGGATCATGGAGGGTTACAAAACGGCTGCAAGGGCGGCGCTTACCGCAACTGGCGGCTGAATATTAGCATGTCACAGGTATACATAGTCTTTTTCAAGCTGTTTATATGTTTAGGATTGGGATTTGTGCTCAACAAGTCCCGCGTCCTTGATATGCGCGGTGAAAAGATAATGGCGGAGATCCTCCTCAAGGCCGTCCTGCCGTTCATGATCATCTCATCGAGCCAGACACAGTTCTCTTTTGATGAGCTTCGCGGAATGGGTGCGATGTTTGCATTTGCCACGGCATACTATGCGGTATCGCTTGCAGCGTCGAGGATGTGCTACAAGAAGACCCGTGCAAGCGATGATGAATGGCGCGTCATGACAACATGTACCGTTTTCGCAAACACCGGCTTCGTCGGATTCCCTCTGATGCATGCTCTTTACGGCGACAGGGGACTTCTGCTCGCTGCTGTTTTCAATCTCGTATATAACGCTTTCTTTTATACATACGGCGCCCACATTATCTCGAAAAAACCCAGATTCAAGCTTTCAGAGCTTTTTTCGAGTTCGGTTTCAACGGCTTCGATAGCGGCTATAGTCCTGTTCATCGTTCCCTGGAGGATGCCGCAATTTGTTAACAGTGCGATCTCGATGGTTGGCGACATGTCGGTCCCGATGGCAATGATGATCATGGGATCTCAGCTTGCCGCTGTTGACATCAGAAGAATGTTCTTTGACTGGAAGCCGTATCTGGTTTCATTTGTCAGGCTCATGCTGATACCGGCCGTCGCGATACTTGCCGTATGGGGCCTGGAACACGCTTTCACGATGCAGGGTGACACTGCGAAGGTAATGGTCCTCATGTGCGCGCTTCCCTGCGGCTCAATGAATGTTCTTTATGCAGAAAAATACGATACCGCACCTGACCTCAGCACGAGGATAGTTACCATGTCTACAGTCCTTATGATGGTAACGCTCCTGTTCTGGACTTGGATAGTCAGGAATGTCTTGTGAGGAATTATGGCTGAAACACCTGATAACAAGATCGAAAGAATAGAGAATGAGAGGCTTGTCAAGCTCCTCGGACAGATCCGCAGCGACAACAGTGAGGAGAACATGATCGCGCTTCTCAAGGAAGCCGCAGTCTCCAAGTTCATCGTGCCTGTTGACGGTGATGAAGGAAACTACAGCTTTCATGCGGTAAGCGATAAGAACGGCCTGAAATATATGGTCGTTTATTCCGATTCCGACAGCTTTGAAGTTGCTTTTGAAGACAAGTACAAGAAGCAGCAGGGCGTTGCTGCAGGTTTCGGCGATCTCATCGAGGTCGTAATGACTGATAAGATGGGACTTTCGGGTTTTGTCATCAACCCCGGAGTTGAGGAAGTGCTTTTCGGAAAAGACATGGTAAAGCTCATAGCGCAGCAGATGGGCATCGGAGGCGACGGCACAGCAAAGGTCGGCGAGCCCGATAAGTATCCGCCGGAGCTTAATAAAGCGCTTAATGAATATCTCAAGATAGAGCCTTCGGTCAGCAAGATCTGGGTCCGCCTCATGCGCGAAAACGGCACTGACCGCATCAGCTGGCTCATCATAGCCGAGACTTCACTGGAAGGCGAGCAGCTTAAATACATGCTGGATAACATGAGAAAATACTGTCTTCCTTATCTGGACAATATGGATGCGTACTGCGCTTCTTCGAAAGAAGAGTTTGCAGCGCAGGTGATCAAAGGCGTAAAGCCTTTCTGCGAGGCAGAGTGATACCATGAGCCGGAATAAGACCAGTTTTGTTGTGCTCGTGATCCTGGCCGGCATCTTTGTTATCGCGATAGCAATGGTATTCAACACATCGGTCAGACGCGAAAACGCGCTTAAGAGACAGGCCTCTGTCAATGAGAAGATAGAGTTCCTCAATTCGATCGATCTTACTGTTTACTGGATCGGCGGATTTCCCTCTGAACTTGAGAAACTGAGGCAGAACACGAACGTGATAATGCCTGAGAATATCAGCAGGGATAACATGCCGGTAAAATCTTCGACTTTCCGTATCTCGATAACCGAGAAGATAGGCGATCAGAAGGGCGAAACAAAGGAGATAGTTCCCCGCAAATACAGTGAATACATGATGATCGTTCTTACTTCCACGGAAGGCATCACTGATGAGGCAAAAGACATCCTGCGCGACTGCATCGTTTATAACGGAGTTCCCATACTTTGCATCGGTTCGGATGCCTGCCGGTTCGTAGGAACGATCCTTATCCACGGCAGCGGATACGATAAAGATCACACGCTGTACTACAAATTGAATGAAGGTTATAAAGAACCTTACCTCGACGTAAAAGCGGTCTCGGCAGGCGGCGTTGAGTTTGCAGATGCTTTCTGCACAAAGCTCAGCGAATACTGCAATGCCGCAGCAACAAAAAAGCAGACTGAAGCTTCTGAGATCATTGCTTCGGCCAATATTTCCGCGAGTGCGGCAGCCGCAACATCAACCGCTCCTGAAACATCGGAAACTGTTACTGAAACGACCGAAACGAGGCAGTTTTTGATGCCTCCTTCAGAATAAAAAGCCCCGAGATCCTTATTTTCAAACCGCACCGGACAGGTTTGACACCTAATTGTAATAATTATAATATAGTAGGGTGTTCGGGAGGTGGTCACCATTCACGCTTTGGAGGAAAGGATTCTTAAGGAAGGCCGGGTATTGCCCGGTGAAGTGCTTAAGGTCGGGAGTTTTCTTAACCAGCAGATAGATACTGCGCTTCTCACGGACATGGGCAATGAGATTGCCCGTCTTTTCGCTGATTCAGGCGTCACAAAGATCCTCACAATTGAATCTTCCGGGATCGCCATCGCCGTCGCGGCAGGCTGCGCCATGCATGTACCCGTCGTTTATGCGAAGAAGCACGCATCCAGCAACATGAGCAGTGATGTCTACACATCCAACGTTTTTTCCTATACACATCAGAAGACCTATAAGATCGCGGTTGCAAAGGACTACATGACCGCGGACGATACGGTTCTGATCGTTGACGATTTCCTCGCCATGGGCAACGCCATTAATGGCCTTATCGAGATAATCGGCGAGGCCGGAGCGAAGCTTGCGGGCGCAGCGATCGAGATAGAGAAAGGCTTCCAGGGCGGCGGAGACGCTTTGAGAGCCAAGGGCATCAGGGTCGAATCACTTGCGATAATCGACTCGATGAGCGACACATCCCTGACTTTCAGGGAGCAGTAACATTTGTATGCAGTTTTTGTGCATAAAAAAAGAATTTGGAGGAGAATTATGAGGAAATTGGTTTCACTGGTGCTCACAGCAGCATTCGCAGTGTCTTCCTGCCTGTCCCTTGCAGGATGCTCAAGCAAGCCTGCTGAGACAACAGCAGCTACAACAAAAGCAGGAGAGACTGCACAGGAGTCAAAGGGTACAGACGCTGCACCCGCAACAGGAAGCATTAAAGTTGGCGCGATCTACATCAACAGCCAGAACGACACCGCAGGCTATACTTTTGCTCATCACAAGGGTATCACCGAAGGTATGAAGCAGCTGGGTCTTGATCCTTCCAAGGATCTGTACATCGTTGACAACGTACCTGAGGACGATGAGAAGGTAAAGCAGGCCATCGACCAGCTCGCAGGCGACGGATGCAACATCATCTTCGGCATCAGCTTCGGATACATTAACGCTATGGAGGAGAAGGCTGCGGAATATCCCGACATCATCTTCTCACATGCAACAGGTTACAAGTCCAACGACAAGAACTTCAACAACTACTTCGGCAGGATCTATCAGGCACGTTACCTCTCCGGCATCGCTGCAGGATACAAGTCACTTGCTCTTAAGAACGACAACATCGGTTACGTTTCCGCTTGGGGCGTAGAGTATGCTGAGACATGCTCCGGCATCAACGCTTTCGCAATGGGCGCAAGAGCAGTTAACCCCAACGCAAAGATCCACGTTTACGAGATCTCAACATGGGGCGATCAGGAGAAGGAGAGACAGGCAGCTCAGGTTCTCATCGATACCTATAAGTGCTGCGTTATCGGTCAGCACTGCGACTCCGCTCAGCCTCAGATCGTTGCTAACGAGAAGGGTGTATTCGGATGCGGATACAACTCCGACATGACAAAGGAAGCTCCCAAGGCTCACCTTACTGCAGCTGTTTGGAACTGGAGCGCTTACTACGCAACAGCAATGAAGGCAGCAATGACAGACAAGGGTTCTTTCATGCAGTCAGTAGGTAACTACTATCAGGGTCTTGCAGCAGGTCTCGTAGACGTTTCTGCTCTTTCCGAGAACTGCGAGCCTGAGACAGCTGAAGCCATCAAGATCGCCAAGGATCTCATGGTCTCCGGCAAGTGGGATGTATTCTCAGGCGTTAAGCTCTTCTTCTCCGGTAAGGCAGGTGCTGTTACCGCTGAGCAGAAGAACGATGCTCTTAAAACAAACAAGGGCGAGGAGAAGGTTGCTGCAGGCGGAGCTTCCGTCGGCGATGACGTAATCCAGGGCTCAATGAACTACTATGTTGACGGCGTAACTCAGGTTAACTGATCACGCTGACTAACGCTGCAGGAGAGGTTTTATGGAATATGCCATTGAACTAAAAGGTATTTCGAAACGTTTCGGAACTCTTTTCGCAAACAAGAACGTCAATCTGCAGCTCAAAAAAGGTGAGATTCTTGCCCTCTTAGGCGAGAACGGATCCGGCAAAACGACTCTTATGAACATGCTGTCGGGCATTTATATGCCCGACAGCGGTTCTATTATTATGGACGGCAAAAAAGTGTCCATCAGTTCGCCCGAAGATTCGGCGAAGCTCGGAATAGGCATGGTGCATCAGCACTTCAAGCTCATCGAGCGTTTTACCGCGCTCGACAACATAAGGATAGGTTTAAGGAATGAGAAAGGTCTTTTCCTTAAGAAAGACACCAAAGACTTAGTAATCAAGATGGCCGAGAAATTCGGCTTTGACATAGATCCCGACAAACTGGTCTCGAACATGTCAGTCTCCGAAAAGCAGACTCTCGAGATCTTAAAGGTATTGTGCTACGGCGCAAAGATAATAATCCTGGACGAGCCGACAGCGGTCCTTACAGTTCAGGAAATAGACAAGCTCTTCAAGGTCCTCCGCAAGATGAGGGAAGAGGGGCATTCGATAATCATAATCACGCATAAGCTCAACGAGGTCATGGAGATATCCGACCGTGTAACCGTATTAAGACACGGCGAATATATTGATACGGTAGAGACTGCAAAGAGCAATGAGAAGAGCCTTACGGAGCTCATGGTAGGACGTAAGATCGATCTCGACATCAAGTGCATCCCGATCGAAAAGACCAAGCCTCTGCTCGAGATCCGCGGACTTACCGTAAGGAACGATGAAGGCGCGGTCGCGGTCGATCACCTCGATTTCTACATAAGAGGCGGTGAGATCTTAGGCGTTGCCGGCATTGCAGGTTCAGGTCAGAAAGAACTTTGCGAAGCCATAGCGGGACTGAGGCCCGTAATCGACGGCAAGATCATTCACAAGGGAGAGAACATCGTCGGATTAACGCCAAATAAGATCCTTGAAAAAGGCATCTCGATGAGCTTCATTCCTGAGGACAGATTAGGCATGGGTCTTGCACCGTCGCTGTCCATTACGGACAACATGATCCTCAAGAATTATAACGAACCGAAGGGACCTTTCATCGACCGTAAATACGCAAGAGAAGAAGCAAAGAAGGTCATTGAAAAACTCAAAGTCGTAACGCCTTCGACCGAGACTCCGGTCAGAAAACTTTCAGGCGGAAACGTTCAGAAAGTCCTTCTCGGAAGAGAGATAAAATCCGGCCCGAACGTTCTGATCACGGCATACCCGGTAAGAGGGCTCGACATAGGTTCATCGTTCATGATCTACGACATATTGAACGAACAGAAAAAGAAAGATGTCGGAATTCTTTTCATAGGCGAGGACATCGACGTAATGATGGCACTGTGCGATAAGATAATGGTCATCTGCCATGGCAAGCTTATGGGTGTCGTCAACAGCAATCACACGTCCAAGGAAGAGATAGGTCTCATGATGACGGGCTCGCTCAATCTGGTCGAAAAGGACGGCAAGACCGCAGGCATCGCAAGAGATTCGGCAATAAGCGAAACGGAAGAAAACAAGGAAACGGAGGAAGCCGGTACATGAAAAAATACCATCTCGTAAGGCGCCCCGTTCAGTCTATCAGAAGGCTCCTTGTCTATTATCTCATCGGAATTGTGATATCGCTCGGGATCGGTGCGTTGCTCCTTGCATCACTCGGCATCAATCCTTTCGAATATTACGGAAGAATGCTCACCATCGGAATGGTCGGCAACAAGTATGCTTATAAGAACATCGAGGGTTTCCTCAAGGTGCTTGTACCTTTGCTTATCACATCGCTTGCATTGGGACTGTCATTCAAGATGCGTTTCTGGAACATCGGAGGCGAAGGCGAATTCCTGATCGGAGCAATAAGCGCGGCGATCGTGGCATTCAATGTAACAGGACTTCCGAGGCCTGTTACTATACTCCTCATGTGCGTCGCGGCAATGCTTTCGAGCGGACTTATGGGAATGGCGGTCGCCTTCTTCAAGGTTAAGTTTAATACGAACGAAACGCTTGTTACGCTTATGCTCAACTACATTATGCTGTACGTGATCACATACCTCGGAAAGACCAAGGAAGACTGGAACTTTTTCCTTGATCCGAAGTCCGCAAGGCCCATCTTCGGCAAGTTCCCCGAGACAGCCATCATGGACGGCATCAAGATCGGGAACTTCAATCTGCTGTGGTCTGTAGTTATTGCAGCTGCACTTGTTGCACTGATCTATGTCTATCTCAAATACACTAAGCACGGATATGAGATAGCTGTCATAGGCGACAGCGCATCGACCGCGAAGTATGCGGGAATGAAGGTCGGAAGGATCATAATGCGCACGATGTTCATTTCGTCCGCCCTGATAGGACTCGCCGCAGGACTGACGGCATCCGCATCCGGAACGATCTCAGAGACTATCACGAACAATGTCGGATGGACCGGCGTCGTCGTAGCATGGCTCGGAAAACTGAGCACTCCCGCGATCGCCATCACATCGGTCCTTATCGCAATACTTCAGTTCGGATGCAAGACCGCTGCAACGAAGTATCCTTCGATCGACAGCAACTTCGCAGACCTTCTGCAGGGCATAATCCTGTTCTCGGTACTCACTGCGGACTTTGCCGCCACATTCACGATAAAGAAGAAGGAGGACGCGAAAAATGCTTGATGTTATTACGCTCTTCCTGTTCAGCATAATCGTTTACAACATCCCGCTCCTTTACGGTACTGCGGGCGAGATCATGATCGAGAAATCGGGATCGCTGAACCTCGGCGTTGAAGGAACGATGGCGATCGGCGCCGTTGCGGGATATCTCATCGGAATGAGTTCCGGAAGCCTTCTTGTAGCATGCCTCGTAAGCTTTGCCGCATCGGGTCTTGTAGGACTTCTTTTCGCATTCCTTACAGTTACTCTGCAGGCAAACCAGAACGTCACGGGACTTACCATCACGACATTCGGTGTCGCGTTCTATTACTTCATAGGCAACGCTGTCTCCAACAGCGAATCCAAGTGGCCCGCTCTCGGCGGAAGCCGTCTTGATGCGCAGTTCCAGCCTATTGAGATACCGCTTCTTTCAAAGATCCCCGTGATCGGCAAGGTGGTCTTTTCGCATAGCATCCTTATCTATCTCGGCATTATCATCGCCATATTGATGTGGTTCTATTTCGAAAAGACAAATCCCGGATTAAAGCTGCGCGCCATCGGTGAAAACCCCGGTGCCGCCGACTCTCTCGGCGTAAACATTGCTCTCTACAAGTATATCCACATCATTATCGGCTCAGGCATCATGGGCATCGGAGGCCTTTATATGGCACTCAACATGGGCGGTACTTTTGAAGGTTCGAACTGCTGGATCAACGGCTACGGCTGGATCTCGATAGCACTTGTAATCTTCGCTAACTGGAGTCCTGCAAAGGCGATCCTCGGAACTCTGATCTTCGGGTTCTTCAACACTCTGCGTGTCCAGAACGCGCCTCTTGCCACGGCTTTCCCGACCACACTCGGATGGCTCACAAAGATACCTGCGCAGTTCTTCTCAGCGTTGCCGTTCGTGATCACGCTGATCGTCCTCATCCTGAGTTCAGTAAGGAAGAACAACAACAGCAATGAACCTTCCGCAATCGGCAGGAACTATTACAGAGAAGACAGATAGAGTAAAATAGTCTCCATGAAAAGGAGTGTATTGCAATGAAAATGACCGGTGCCCAGATCGTTATCGAGACCTTGCTTGAGCAGGGTGTTGATACTGTGTTCGGTTTTCCGGGTGCAACAGTAATTGATATTTATGACAAGCTCTTTGACTGCGGCGGCAAGATCAGGCATATACTGGCTGCGCACGAGCAGGGAGCCGCGCATGCCGCTGACGGCTATGCCAGAGCTACAGGCAAACCCGGTGTCGTCATCGCCACGTCAGGCCCCGGCGCGACCAATCTCGTAACGGGTATCGCAACGGCATTTCTTGATTCGGTCCCGATGATCGCCATTACCGGAAACGTTTCAAATTCCAAGATCGGACGAGACGCTTTCCAGGAGATCGACATCACCGGTGTTACGCTTCCCATAACGAAGCACAATTTCTTCATAAGAGACATCAAGGTCCTTGCGGATACCATCCGCGAGGCTTTTAAGATCGCGACTTCCGGAAGACCGGGTCCTGTCCTCATCGATATCCCGAACGATATCCAGAGAGGCACATGCGAATACGCTTCCAAGAGAAAGATCATTCCCGCAAAGCCTCCCAAAGCCGAAGATGATGCCATCGCAAAGGCATGCGAGATGATCAGCGAATGCAAGAGGCCTTACATCTATTTCGGCGGCGGTGCCGTCAGGGCAGGTGCCGGAAAAGAGATCTTAAAGCTTGCCGAAAAGATCGATGCTTACATCGGATGCTCCATGATGGGCCTTTCGGAGATCCCGACATCGACTCCGAGATTCCTCGGAATGCAGGGCATGCACGGTCATTTTGCATCTTCAGTCGCACTCGCAAAGAGCGATCTTATGATAGCCGTAGGAGTAAGATTTTCGGACCGTGCTACAGGCAAGACTGACAGGTATGCTCTCAATTCGAAAAAGATACACATCGATGCTGACTGCGCGGAGATCGGCAAGAACGTTTCCGTTGATCTCGGCGTATGCTGCGACATCAAGGACTTTATCGCAAGGCTGACGGACGCTGTTGAAGCCGGGAAGCATCCTGAATGGGAAGAGAAGATAAAGTCGCTCAGGGCACGTGAATCTGATGCTTATGACGATGATACTTTCGTGCCGAGAGAAGTCATTCTCGATGTTGCTTCCAAGGTAGCTGCCGACACCCGGATCGCGACTGACGTAGGCCAGCACCAGATGTGGACGGCACAGTTCTACGACTTCCGCCAGAAGCACACGTGGCTTTCTTCAGGCGGTCTCGGAACCATGGGATTCGGCCTTGGAGCTGCTATCGGCGCATGCTTTGCGACAGGAAAGAGATCAGTCCTTATCACCGGAGACGGCAGTTTCGGCATGAGCCTCAATGAGCTCGCGACAGCCGTCACATACAAGGTTCCGGTTACCATAGTTATATTCAACAACCGAACACTCGGCATGGTCAGACAGTGGCAGACGCTGTTCTACGACAAGAGATATTCAGGCACCACGATCGAACGCCAGACAGATTTCGTGAAGCTCGCGGAAGCATTCGGAGCAAAGGGCTTCAAGGCGGACGACATCGATGAGTTCAGAAAGGTTTTCGATCAGGCTTACGCATACAACGGACCTGCCGTCATCGACATGAAGATCGACACGGATGCCATGGTCCTTCCGATGTTAAGACCCGGCGGAACTTTCGAGAATCTCGTAACGTGGAAGGAGGCCGAGAATGAAGAAGGATAAGATAATCATCGCCATCTACGTTGACAACCAGTACGGCGTGCTCTCGCGCGTCACGGCCATGTTCACCAGAAGAGGATTCAACATCGATTCGCTTACCGTTGGTGAGACGGAATCCCCGGCGTACTCACGTATCACGATCACGCTCTCGGCAGCCAAGACTGACAAGGATCAGGTCGTATCGCAGCTTCGAAAGCTCTATAACGTCAAGAAGGTCGTTGTCCTTTCAAACGAGGAATGTATCAAGCGCGAACTCATGCTGATCAAAGTAAGGAACAGCGATGAGACAAGAGAACGCATCCTTGAGACCGCAAACATCTTCAGAGGCAAGATAATCGATCTCGGCGAAGAGGCGATAAGCATTGAGGTAACGGGTGATTCATCGAAGATCGACGGATTCATCCAGAACGTAAAGAGTTTCGGGATCATCGAAATGTGCCGCACGGGTATCGTCGCTCTTGACCGCGGCAGCACGACGATCTGGTCCGATCACGAGGAAGACTGATACAGACTATGGCTGATCTGATAAAAGACATCAATTCACTTGCGATCTTCGGCGGCCTGAGAAAAAGAGAGCCGCTTGCAAGTCTTGTAAAGTTTCTTAAGATCGCCGATGAGGGTACGCAGTCACAGAACGATCTGATCGAGGCTTATGCGGAATTCGTCAACGCCGTTTACGAGCTCCGTCCCGATGCCGATTTTTCCGGCGCGCTCTGGGATGCTCTGAAAACGGATGACAATGCATATCTTAACTTCAAGAAGACAAATGCAATGAGGCGCCGCACCGGTGAAGAGGAACTTAAGATCAGCCGCATGATGGAGCTTTCCGCTGAACGTGAGCTCGACATACTTACGAAGATAGGAAATACATCCTACATCAATCTCCAGTCAATGCTTTACTTTGACGGATATATAGCGCAGTTCAAATCCACCGGAATAGACTTGAAGGAAAGATATCTCGCCCTGCTGGCATCTCTTGATTCCTGAACGGGATCCTTGTACTGTAATCTCAATGTCAAAAATCGTTCATTTTTTCATAACACATTCTGATTTAGCATGTGGTAGTATAAAGCCATCAAGAAAAGAACCAAATACAATAGCAAGGTTCAAGGAGGTGAGACCAATGGGACAAGATAACACATCAAGCAAGCATTTGGTCTCGCTTGGTTCAGTTTCCCACCTGTAAGGTTTTCTACTTAATCTGAGTTTTACTCAACACGGAACCGACAGACCACTGCAACATCTTGAACTACAATTTAACAAGAACTTTTCCCCCGCAAGCTGCGATGCGGGGGTTTTGTTTTGAAGGGATAAGACATATAATCAAACTATCAATTTACGGAGGTTATCAATATGGCAGATCTACCTAACATCGACATCAACAAGGTTAAGGAGACAGCAAGCGGAGCTCTTGATGCGGTTTCCAAGAATGAGCAGGCAAACGGCGTTTTCGAGAAGGCTGCAAACGCAGTTGAGAAGAAGACCGGCGTTGACATTCCGACAGCCGGTGACCTTTCCAAGATGATCGGTCAGTAAACCGTTTTTCAACGTCAGTGTCATGAAAAGGGCTGTCTCAAACGGGGCAGCCCTTTTGCGCGGCAGTATGACATCATATAGTCAAATTATCAATAGATAATCATGTTATAATAATTTGAGTGTTTTTATTGACCGGGAGGGAATCGTTTAATGAAACTGTCCGATCTTCTTGAATTTGACAACATAGTCGTGCAGTGTCACGACAATCCGGATGCGGATGCCATCGCATCGGGTTTTGGTGTTTACAGCTATTTTCAGGCGATGGGAAAGAATGTCAGGTTCATCTATTCCGGCAATTTCGTTATCACCAAGACCAACCTCAAGTTCATGGTCGAAGTCCTCGATATCCCGATCGAATATGTCAGGCAGCTCGAAGAGAAGCCGCAGCTTCTGGTAACTTGCGACTGCATCTACGGTGAAGGCAATGTCCGCAGGTTTGAAGCGGATAACATTGCTTCAATAGATCATCATTATCTCGGAGATAACAAACCGCCTGTGCTCAATGACGTGCGTCAGGGTGTAGGCAGCTGTTCGACCATTGTTTGGGATCTCCTGAGGAAAGAAGATTTCGAGATCAGCAAGAACATTTCCACCGGCCTTTATTACGGCCTTTATACAGATACAAATACCCTCGCGGAAGTTTACCATCCGCTTGACCGCGATATGCTCGATGAGATCTACTATGACAAGGGACTTATCAAGCACTTCTGCAACATGAACATGACGCTTCAGGAAGTTAAGATAGCGGGTATGGCACTGCTCGGATACGAGTATCACGAAGTCCACAGATATGCGCTTCTTGAGACGATGCCATGTGACCCTAATATCCTCGGTCTTATAAGCGACTTCTTCCTCGCGGTCGATACTGTTGATGTCTGCGTAGTCTTCTCCGAACTCGACGTCGGCATCAAGTATTCCGTCAGGAGCTGCACAAACGAAGTCAGGGCAGATGAGCTTGCCGATTATCTCTCGCGCGGCATCGGTTCCGGCGGCGGACGTTCAGACAAGGCAGGCGGACTTATCCAGAAGGAACTGTTAGGAGAGATCAGACAGGATTATCTCCCGTCAGACGATATCCACAGACATGCGATCGTTACTACCGTTTTGCGCGACCGTCTGCACGATTACTACAAGGATTGCCACATTATCTATGCAGGAAAGGATAAGCTGGATTTCTCGCGCATGAAGCGCTACAAGAAGCTTCCTCTCAAACAGGGCTATGTGTGCCCTTCGGAATTCCTTCCCGTCGGTACGCCGATCCTTGTACGTTCACTTGAGGGAGATACCAACCTCAATGTCAACGAAGACACCGTCATCATGATCGGTGTCAGGGGCGAAGTCTATGCTTCCAATCAGAAGGTCTTCAGTAAGAATTACAGGACGGTCGAAGATCAGTACACGATGAAACTCGATTATTTCCCGACCATCAAGAATACGAAGTCGGGCGAGATCATACCGCTCCGCAAGGTCGCAAAGACATGCGTTTCCGAAGGCGGAAACAAGATCCTCGCAATGCCCATCTACACAACCACAAAAGTCTTTACGAAGTGGAACGGCGATGAGTATCTCAAGGGTGAGCCCGGAGACTATCTGGCTGCTAAGGAATCAGATCCCGATGACATATACATCATAAACAAGGATATCTTCATACAGACATATGCGCCCGATGAGCCTCAATAAATCAAGGGAAGAAGAACTATAATGGAATACAAGTACGACGCTTTCATATCCTACAGGCATGCTGAAAAGGACACCATGATCGCCTCGGAGATCCAGAAGAGTCTTGAAAGATTCAAGATCCCGAAAGCACTTCAGAAGCAGACCGGCAAAGAAAGGTTTAACCGTATCTTCAGGGATGTTGAAGAGCTTCCTATTTCCAGCAATCTTACAGAAGATCTCACGGAGGCATTAAGGCTTTCTCAATTTCTCATCGTAATCTGTTCATACAGGACTTCAGAATCCGACTGGGTAAAGCGTGAGATCGAAACGTTCCTTGAGCTTCACGATTACAACAAGCAGCTCATATTGACTGTTCTTGTCGAAGGTGAGCCTGATGAGGTAATCCCCGAAGAATTAAGGCACGACAACATCATCCACTATCTTGCAGACGGTACCTTTTACTGTAAGGACGAGGTCGTTGAACCTCTGGCTGCCAATTACAGGATGCCTATTGCAAAGGCCAGGAAGACGGAACTTCCGAGACTTGCGGCATCCATGCTCGGCTGCAATTATGATGACATCATCAGGAGAAGGAAAGCTTTCAGGAGAAGGCGTCTGCTTATCGAAACGGTTTTGATCTCTGTAGCGGCTATAGGCCTTTTGTCATACATCGGATGGACCTTGGTAAAGATACAGGACAATCTGAGAAATGCCCAGATGAACCAGTCGAGATATCTTTCTACGGAATCCCAGAAACTGCTTGATGGAGGTGACCGTATCAGTGCGCTGCAGCTTGCTGTTTCGGCGCTTGAGAATACCGACGGGTCAAGCCGCCCGGTTACAAGTGAAGCTGTGTATGCTCTTGCAAATGCATTGGGTGCATATCAGACATGGGGTTCATCAGTTTCTTCACCTGTTTGGAGATATGAGGTTTCATCAACGATAATTAAATATGAGTGTGACTATTCTTCCAAGAATGTTGCAGTACTTGAGTCATCCGGAGTGCTTCATATCTGGGATAGGAAAGAACATAAAGAGTCAGTTTTAGGGGATGAAGATAACCACATATATGATTTCATATTTGACAAGTATGACAATCTGATCGTTATTGGCCAAGGTTATACGGCTCTTTATGAGACTAATTCTTTGCAGGAAAGATGGAGGTTTGAAAACAACGGCTTTAGCAAGACCAGAGAAGTCAATATTCTGTATAGTTCAGCAAAAGAAATAGTCGGTGTAAATGCAAATTCTTCCTTTTTCCTTCTCAATGCAGTAGACGGAAGCGTTTACCTTGCGTTAGAAACGAGTAATATTAAGTTCTTTAAAGATATCCATGAGAAGACCGGAGAATTTTTCAGTTTGACGAGATTCCTGGTCAATAATGATTTTTCTGAAGTAATACTTATCGGAGCTGACAGTGATACAAGCTACTCAATGTATTCTTATGATATTAAGAAGGATAAGTGGCAATGCTTAATTAGTAATTCCGGTGATTTTCTGCAGGCGGATTTCGACGATGATGGAAACATTATGGTGTTGAGACATTCAAAAGAAGATCCGGACGCAAAGAAATATGCCGGAATGGATGAACTCTATGATTCTTCAGTTATTATGGAATTGATCTCAGATAAAGGCAAATCAGCATGGAAAAACGAGCTTTCTTCAACAATGAGGATCATCGACAGGAATGTGATCAGCCTGCAATACAAAACGAAAGATGAGGAAACTATTCCGGTAGTAGTTGCGGTTTTTGCAAACAGGTGTGTAGTTGCTGATAAGAAAACAGGGAAAACCATTAAGAGTTTCGATCTACCCGGAAGTGCAATCAGCACTGGTCTGTCCAAATCGATTGATGGAATGATCAGAGTGAATTTGGTGCTTCAAAATGGTAAGGCAGTCTGGCTGCCTCTTAATGCAAAGATTAAATACATATCAAGCCAGAAGTATTTTCCGGATGGATCACTCAGGATGAAATCTTTCAAAGACGGTGATATGTTGTCATATCTTGTAGAAGACTCAACCGAAAAAGTAGTAACGGAATATGACGGGAGATATTCGGATTCAAAATTCATGGGAATTGAAGGTACTGAAGAAATGTCGGATCTTGAATTCGTGTCAGTATCACCAAGCGGAAATTTCCTGATTGCTTTCAGTAATGATAAAACAATTACCGGCATCGATCTGAAAAATCGTAAAGTGCTGTGGACAACAAAGGGACCAGGTATCGGTCTGGAAGCTTTTGATGCGTATTCTTCAGATGAGAAATATTTCTATGTGCAAAAAGAAACCAACGCGAATGATCCGAAACAATCTTTGGTGAGGCTGGATCTGTCAAACGGAAAGTTCGAAGATTTGAACAATGAGTTTGCTTTTAATTCCAGGCTTATTACTGAAGGCTATGGCGGAAAGCTTTATTCGATTAATGATGAAACCGCGCAGAATAAGGAACTTACGCTTTATTCGTATGACATTGCAACCAACACCGCAAAAAAGATGTCTTTAGATATCAGCAATCTTAGGGTGTTTCATTATCTTAATGTTTTGAGCATTTCTCCTGATGGAAAAAAGGTTTTCTTTTATGTGAGGACAGAAGGCAAAACACAGAATAAAGTTCTCAGGTTGATGATTGATGGTGAAACCGGAAAATTCACAACATCAGAATGCGGTTATTGCAAATTAACCGCTTGGAATGAAAAGGGAAATCTTTTTGCTGAATTTTATGACGAAGGTACTATTTCTGTCTGCTCAGCCGACGGCAAGGAAAAATATAAGATCGATACTGAACAGCGTACACCCAACGGCATGCAGTTTTTTGAAAACAAGTTGTATGTCCTCTATAACAATGATCAGTTATGCAGCTATAATTCTATCGGCAACCAATTAATGAGCATAAATCTCAACCACTCGGCTCTGAAAAATGGTGATAAAGTGAGATTTGAATTTCTACGTAATTATTTGTTTGTAAGTACCGAAGAATATACTGATATCATCAACCTTTCCGACAAGAAGAGCATTGGTTCATTTAGAGGCTTCTTGTGCCTGCATAATAAGAAAGAGGCTGAAAAGAGTCTTAGTTCTCTTGTTCTGGTTTCCAAGACATTCCTGAACGGAAATAAAATACCCAGAATTGGTTGTTTCGAATATAAAACTGTACCCAAGATGATCGATCAGGCAAAAGAATACCTGAAACAGAACGGTGGTAAGATGAGTGAAGAATTCAAGAGGAAGTACGGTATAGAGTAACGATCAAAAAAAGGGACTGTGGTTTGCAGTCCCTTTTAGTTTGCTTTGAATCAGCTTTACTGCTGTGCGGCCTGAGCTGCCTTGTACTTTTCCTCGTCGGCTTTCTTGATCGCCTTGCGCATGATCTTGCCGCTCGGAGTCTTGGGAAGTTCTTCAACGAACTCAATGACTCTCGGATATTTATAAGGCGCCGTAGCATGCTTGACGTGGTTCTGAAGCTCCTTAACGAGCTCGGGTGTTCCCTGGCCCTTATACTGCTTTGTGAGGACGATGGTGGCCTTTACTGCCTGTCCTCTCATCGGATCGGGTACGGATGTGACTGCGCACTCGAGGACCGCAGGGTGGGTCATAAGGGCGCTCTCTACCTCGAAAGGTCCGATACGGTAACCTGAGCACTTGATGACGTCATCGTTTCTTCCTACGAACCAGATGTAGCCGTCCGGATCTCTCCATGCTGTATCACCTGTGTTGTAATCAGCACCGGGCCACTGGTCTGCCATTGCCTCGGGGTTCTGGTAGTATTCCTTGAAAAGTCCCGTAGGATGTGAAGAAGCGTTCTTTATGATGACGTTGCCTACGATACCGTCTTCAACGGGGTTGCCGTCGTCATCGAGAAGCGCGATGTCGTAAAGGGGAGTGGGCTTTCCTGTTGAACCGGGCTTAACGTCGATCCAGGGGAAGTTGGCGAAAAGTACGCTTCCTTCTGTCTGGCCGAAGCCCTCTCTGATCTCAAGTCCCGTTGCATCTTTCCACTTGTAGAATACTTCAGGATTAAGAGGCTCGCCTGCCATCGAGCAGTGCTTGATGGATGAGAAATCGTACTTGGAAAGGTCTTCCTGGATCAGGTAACGGTAGATCGTGGAAGGACCGCAGAAGGAGTTGAGCTTGAGCTTTTCGATGATCTCGAGCATTCTCTGTGCGTTGAATTTACCCTGGGTATCGAAAGTGACGTTGACTGCACCTGCGATCCACTGTCCGTAGATCTTGCCCCATGCGAACTTTGCCCAGCCCGAGTCGGCCTGTGTAAGGTGTCTGCAGCCGTCGTAGACCTGCTGCCAGTATTTAGCAGTGACGATGTGTCCCAAGGGCAGGAGATAGTCGTGAAGGATCATCTTGGGCTCGCCGGTCGTGCCGGAAGAGAAATAGATGATCATGGGATCTTCGTTATGTGTCGCTTCATCACCTGTGGGCCTGTCGAAAACGGGAGAAGCCGCATCGATGTCGTCGGTAAGAGAACGCCAGCCCTCGGGTGCTTTGCCGATAACGCTGCAGATCTCTACTGTCTTGCAGTCGGGACGTGCGCTGTTGACATTGTCGATGATCCACTGATCGTCTGCGCAGACGATCATCTTAACGTTAGCAGCATTGCAGCGGTAAACGATATCGTGATACTCGAGCTGGAAAGTTGCAGGGATAACGACCGCGCCGAGCTTGTGAAGACCGACCATCGTGAACCAGACTTCGGGACGCTGGCGGAGGATCATGAGGACCCTGTCGCCCTTCTTGATGCCTAAGCCCTTGAACATGTTGGCTACGCGGTTGCTCTTCTCTTTGATGTCACTAAAGGTAAAGTGCTTCTCGTTGCCTGCGTCATCGCACCAGATAAGTGCCTCACGGTCGGGCTCGGTGTCAGCATACACGTCGACGACGTCGAATCCGAAATTAAAGTCCTTGGGGACTTTCAGCTTGAAGTTCTGTTTGAAATCTTCATAGCTCTCGAAATCAACTCTTTCGACAAATCTTTCCAGTAAGCTCATATATGTGTGTTTCTCCTTGAGGTATTAACCGTTGATGATGGTCAGGAACTTTGCGTTGTCCGTGACTGCCCTCTGGCCGTGAGGCTTTTCGGGGTTGAAGTAGATGGAATCTCCTGCATTGAGAGTGAACTCGCGGTCTCCGACCACCACCTTGATCGTTCCTTCGATCACGTAGTTGAATTCCTGACCGCCGTGCTTAACGAGCTCTGCAGTCTCAGACTTCGAAAGGGTAACGATCATGGGATCCATCTGTCTGTGCTTGTAGTTGAAAGCAAGAGCGCTGAATGAATAGCCGGGATAACGCTCGACCTTGACGCCGTTGCCGCCTCTCACCACGGTGTAGTCATCCATTCTCGGGACATCGCCGGTCATGAGGACTGTGGGATCCACCTTGAAAAGCTCGGCAACTTTGTAAAGAAGGCTGATGGGGATCTCTTTTGCACCTGTCTCATAAGCAAGATATTCGTCCTTGCTGACACCTATATTGCGTGCAACGTCCTCTGCATCCATGTCGAGTATGTCACGAAGCTCCCTGATCCTCTGGGAAATCTGCTTGATGTATTCGTTCATGTCAGGCCTCCATATATATACTTGAAATTTGTCTCTATTATAAGCGGCAGATATTATACAACATATTGAGCTGTTTTGCGAAAACAGCTTCTAATATGCTAAAAAGAGCTCCCAATATGGGAAGATGTCAGCCTTTAAGAGCGGCGCCGTCCTTAAATGCGTTACCGACCTTTTCACCTAAGGCGATATATGTGTTGTTGCACGGGTCGAATGTGATGGGCTTTAGTTTCTTAGGATCGACCTTGCCGTCGGTGCAGACGCTCTCATCTGCTGAAACATTGACGATCTCACCGATGAGGATGCCGTCTTCAAAGCTCTTGACCTTGCATTCGAGTGCCATCGGAAGCTCGTCGATCAGGGGAGCATCTACAAATGCGCTCTTTGTTGCGTGGAAACCTGCTTTTGCAAACTTATCAGGAACTGTCCTTCCTGATTCAATTCCGACATAGTCGCAGGGAATGACCTGATCCTCTGTTGCCATGCTCACGGTGAATGCTCCGCGCGCCGCGAGATTATCAGTCGTCTTATGTTCCGAAAGGCTGATGGTTATCTCTTTGAAATCAGTTGTGATACCCCATGCGGCATTCATTGCATTGGGGACTCCGTTCTCATCGTAAGTGCCGATAATAAGGACGGGCTGGGGAAGCATGATGGGTTTTGCACCGAAATCGATCCTGCTCATAAGTGAACCTCCGTTTTTTGATGTGTTTTTTCTCTTTAGGATATTATAGTGCCGATCGAGCGCATAAACAAAGCTCCCACGTAATAATAGGGTGTGATCACGCAGGAGCTTTGTTCGTATGGTTTAGTGGGAGGGTGTTTCCCAACTTACGGACGAATGTGTGCAATAACCTCACATTCTCCTAACACGGAAGAAACAGTCCGATTGACCTGACTGTATTCTTCCACTATTATTTTATCGACACTGTGTCGATTTTCAATAAACAGATTATATGCTAGTGATGCGAAATCGACAGATTGAGAAAATGTGTCGATGCGGAGGCCGGATAATGAGCGGAACCAGAAGAACACAGATGACGAGACAGCTCTTCAGGGATTCTTTGATCGAACTGCTGCAGACCAAGCCGTTCCAGAAGATCACCGTTAAAGAGATTTGCGAACAGGCTGATCTTAACAGGACCACGTTCTATCTTCACTATGATGATCAGGATCAATTGTTAGATGACATTGTAGGTGTTTTCAAAGAAGGTCTGGACAGATATTTTCCGCCGATATCGGATAAGACGGACAGGATCAACCGGCTTAATGAATATCTTTTATATGTTAAGGAAAACTACAAGATATTCAGGATCCTTATGAGCAATGATCAGGCTGTCGGAAAAAGGAAGAAGATCCTTGAAGATCTGTTGAGCGAAAGGATATCGGCACATAAACCGAAAGACAGCCTGCCTGAAGGCAAATATATCTATTATTTCATTCTCGAAGGAAGCATAAGCATGGTATTGCACTGGATCGACTATAATTTTGACCTGCGGCCTGAAGATCTTGCAAGGCAGATAGATGAGCTTTGTTATCCTGTTTTTGAACGGTATTTTTGTTAACTGAAACAGCATTACAAAAAGAAATTGCATTCGGAAAGGTAATATGTTACCATTAACGCAAAACGGTAACATATTACCTTTTGCGAGGCGTGAATATGAAGATCAAAGAAGTTGTTAACAGTGGAAACGTGGATCTTTCAGGAATCCCGTCAAATTACTATCTTCTCGGATTGCTGAGTGCGTTCGAGAACCGCTTTCAGGCCATGGCAGACAATCTTATGAAAGACATAAGCTGGAAACAGTTTTTCGCAGTCATATGCATAAACATGTGCAAGGAGCCGCCGACGATTAAGGAACTGTCTGATATACTCGGGAGTTCTCATCAGAACGTTAAGCAGATCCTGTTAAAACTCGAAAATAAGGGGTTTATCAAGTTCCTGCCTGATGAATCAGATAAGAGGAAACAGCTTATAGTGCTGACTGATAAATGCAGAAAATTCTGTGAAAAGAATGATGATGCGAGCAGCCTGATAATGAAGAAAATGTTCGAAGGACTTCCGGAAAAAGACATCAAGACAACGATCAGGACGATCACAAATATCGAGAAAAATCTAAAGGGGATAGGAGATCAAGATGAGTGAGATCATAATCTACGGTTCGTTCTACGGTACGACCAAAAAGTACGCAGAAGCTCTATCTGACAAAACAGGGATCAAGGCCTGCTCTTATAAAGACGTAAAAGACATTAATTCTTACAGGACGATAATATATCTGGGCGGACTTTATGCAGGTGGAGTCGAGGGAATGAAAAAGACTCTGAAGAACCTGACTGACATCACGAATAAGAAGTTGATCATCGCAACGGTTGGATTGGCAGATCCGGCTGATAAACAGAACACCGATCACATAAAGAGCAAAATGAGAACGCAGATATCTCCGGAAATATATGAGAAAGCATGCATTTTTCATCTGAGAGGAGGAATAGATTATTCGAAGATCAGTCTGCTTCATAAGACCATGATGAACATGGTCTATAAAAAGGCATTAAGCGTTCCGGAAGAAGAGAGGACTGCTGAGATACGTGCCATGATAGAGACATATAATAAACAGGTGGATTTCGTTGATCTTAACAGTCTGGAACCGCTGATCAAATGCCATCTGATGAGCCCTTAAGTCTTTTCACGCGTTCATATCACTTATCTCCCAATAACTCCTTTTGCCTCTTTTTGCTCAGGCTCCCCAGTACGATCTTGTAAGCCTTTTCAAGCAGATCCTTCAGCACATCATCAGGAACTTCTCCGTCTGCTTTTACGGAATTCCAATGCACTTTGTTCATGTAGTATCCGGGGATGATGTCTTCATACTGGCCACGCCAGAATTCCCCTTCAAGAGGTTCTAGTTTCAGTGTGATGTAAACAGGAATGTCATTGTCATCCCTGCATACCGCGGCAAACATCTTTCCGCCGATCTGATAGCGTATCCAGTTCCATTCCGGCTGGAGATCTCGTGTCACGCCGGGTTTGCCGAGAAGGAACTCATCGATCCATTCGTATTTCATGTTGTTTCTCCAATTATTCATTTTCCGCAGTAAGCCACGGCATCTGCCTGGAACTGTAATCCTTCTTTTCCGCCGACATGCGCGAACTCGGTCTGTATTGATTTCCTGACAGGGTACTTGCCGTTAAATCTTTCCTTGATGATCTTCTCCATGACCGGGATGTTCCATACGTCTCTGAAAAGACAGTCCATCTGAACTACTGATTCAAGCGTAAGACCGACCAGTGCAAGCCTTTCTTCCATGTTATCGAAAGCTCCGTTGATCTGCTCCTCAATGGTCCCGCCGACATTGCCGACGCAGTAACCAAGGAAACAGAAATCACCTGCTTTGATGATCCCTGAATGAGCCCACTGTTCATTTACTTCATATCTTTCAATCCCTGCCATTTTTCTTTCCTCCGTAAATCTTTATCATTGCTTTTGCCATTGACTTTAATTTCTCGCGAACCTCTTCAGGTTCGAGTACTTCGACTTTATCTCCGAACGTCAGCATCCACATCGTCAGATTCTCCATGTCACTGTAATCGCGTATCAGAAGAAGTCTTCCGTCTTCCTGTTCCTCATAGCAGTCAGGTCCGAATTCTTCTACCAGACGCCATTTCGTGTCGGGATCGAACAAAGCCTTGAGGATTATGTTCCGGGGAAACTTCAATTCTGTACTGAGGTCAGGAACCGGTGCATTTCTGCAGACAAAATCCTTTTTGGATTCCCGCACTTTGTCCATGCGGTTCAGTTTGAACAGTCTGTAATCCTTTCGCTTTCTGCACCACCCATAAACATACCAGCTCGTCCACTTGAAAACGATGTAATAAGGTTCGATCGTGCGTTTGCTTTCACCCGACGGAGCGTAATAGTAGAACTCCAGAAGATGCCTGTTTTCTATCGCATCCTGTATGGTGGATATCTTCGGTGCAAGAGATTCCTTGTACCACGATGAAAGGTCGATCAGAATGGAATCCCGTCCGCTGATTAATCCCGATGAACCTGACTGGATCTTCTCCATCAGCTGTCCGTAATACCTGCTTCCGCTTACGCTGTCGAGGCTTCGAAGTCCAGCAAGGATCATCTGCATGTCTTTGGAAGTGAGGATCGTTCTGTCTATCTTGTATCCGTCAGCAATGCTGATCCCGCCGTTCACACCCTGAGCAGTGCGGATCGGAATGCCTGCATATAAAAGATCATCTATGTCACGGTTGATAGTCCTCCTCGATACTTCAAAGCGTTCGGCAAGTTCAGGTGCCGTAACTTTTTCCTCTTGCAGCAAAACTGACAGTATTCCGATAAGCCTGTCTATCTTCATCTTGTTTTCGCTCCATTTCCGATATTAACAGAGTAAACACGACAACAGTATGTCATGTTTATTCTAACATTTTTGCTCATGCTATAATTACTAAACATAATTGTTAATTTTCGAAATCAAGGGGGAGATCATGAAACAGACTAAGATCCTATCAGTTATGTTATCTGCCGTAATGTGTGTATCGATGTTCGCCACGCCGGTCAGCGTTTTCGCTGATGAAACGCCCGCTGACTCGGAGACGCAGACTGAAGCGACCGAGAAGCAGGAGCCGGAAGCAACAGAGAAGCCCGCTCCAAAGGAGACTAAGAAAGAGAAACCTGAGGAAACCATTAAGGAAGAACCCGAATCGGAAGAAAAGAAGGAGCCTGAACAGACGGCTGAGCCAGCAGAGACAGAGCCTTCAGAGTCGAAACCGGAAGCTAAGGAACCCTCGGAGACGATGCCTTCAGAGGAGGCCGAGGAACCTGCGCAAACAGAGGAACCGGAGGAAGCGGCTGCACCTGAAGAGACTGCTCCCCAAACGGAAGAGGATAACAGGGAAGCCGCTGATAAGATCATTTATTCAGGTATAAACACCTATGGCGGCTGTGCAGTTCTTTATCAATTGGATGATAAAGGAAAACTGACATTAACAGGAGAGGGCGTGGTTCCGAAGCAGCTGTTTGGTGACGAAACATATGTGGATCAAGTAAAATCCATAGTTTTCGCCAGCAATAAACTGACCGGACTTGCCAATGATTGTTTCTATGAGTTTATAAACCTGAAGAGCATCAAGATACCCGGCTATATTAAGTCAATAGGCGATTACGCTTTCAGATATTGTGAAAGCCTTGAGACCGTAGAGCTTGCCAGTGGCATTCAAAGAATCGGATATAGTGCTTTTGACAGCTGTAAAAGTCTTAAGAGCATATCCATTCCCGACAGCGTAACATTTATAGACGGCTATGCTTTCTACGAATGCAAGAAACTTACAAGCGTTAAGTTATCCAAAAATGCTGACCTTAATGAAGGGGGAGTGTTCACCGGTTGTACCGCATTGACAAAGATCAATATTCCGAGCGGTGTCAAGACAATTGGCTTCAATACTTTTTATGGTTGTGTAAATCTTACAAGTGTCAGCATACCCGATTCTGTGACTTCAATAGGAATGGAAGCTTTCTCTCACTGCGCAGGTCTTAAGAATATCTATCTTCCTGACAGTATAAGTTCTATTGGGCAGCGCGCTTTTCAGCATTGCGTTTTACTTGAGAGCATAACGCTTCCCGTCGGAATCAAGCAGATCCATGCTGAAACATTCCATGAGTGCCAAAGCCTCAAAAAAATCGATATACCGAAAAACGTTGCTATCGTTTCTTCAGGAGCATTTTCATATTGTTCTTCGCTTGAAGAAGTTAACTATGGCGGAGCAGAGGGAAATCTGACGATCGAGAAAAGCGGCAATCAAGCCATTACTTCACTTACCATCAATTATGGTGTTAAGAGCACAAACTGCATGACCGCTTCCGGAAAGACCGCGAAGGTAAAATACAAAAAGCTCAGGAAAAAGAAACAGAAGGTAAGCCGCTCAAAAGTTATTACAGTCAGTCACCCTAAGGGTAATGTGACATTCAAGCTTGTAAGCGTTTCCAAGAAAAAGTACAAAAAATACTTCAAGATTGCTTCTAACGGCGTTGTTACCGTAAAAAAGAAGCTTAAGAAGGGCACATATACTATCAAGTGCAATGTGACTGCTGTGGGAAATGATGACTATAAGCCTCTTACCAGGATAGTGACATTTAAGATCAAAGTTAAGTGATCTGAAGTTCTGAATCAAAACTTATGGCGGCCGGATCTGATCCGGCCGCTGTCTATTTAGTGTAAATATGTGGAGCAGTGCGTAAAAGTTGGTATAATGAGTTGTCGATCAAGATACTGTTGAAATTGTGTTATGAAGTTTTTGAAGTCATGTAAAAAGATCATCTGCAAACTCTGCGGCAAGGTGCGCTGGCTTTTATTGGCGGCTGTCCTGCTGTTTATAGTGTATTTTCTGGTCGACTCTAATTATAGTTGGTACCCCTATATTAACGGCGTTTGCGGTTATGACGGATTACCCATACATGAACATCAGATCTCCAGTATTTGGTGCTTCTCGATAACTGACGGCGGGAAGATGGCCATTTTCAGCAGAGAAACGGCAAACGGCATATATGCACGCTTCAATCTGGATACCGGGGTTCAGGAGTATTGCGGTATGGGTTATGCGGTGGCCCGTGAAAATGATTCGGAAGAGATCTTTTTACCGAGCAATATGGCCATTACCGATGACGGAGAAATTTATGCATACCGTGATACGCTTGATGGAAACAGCAGTCTGGTGACAGATCATTATTCGATCTTCCGCATTTCGCCTGATTATAAAACTGCGACTGAGGTCTTCAGGCTCGATATCGGCCAAGATGGCTGGGAAAAGGGAAGGAAACTGAGTTCTCCCCGTTACCATAACGGCAAGGTATATTTTTCCGTGAGCGACATGTCAGGCGTCAAGCTTTATGCAATCGATACCAAGACACGTGTAGTCAGCGAAAGCGACATCTATCCCACGGATCCGGACGGCACATACACGGCGAAAGCCATTCCTGCAGGCGACGGTTTTATCTTTTTCAGAAGTGACGGAAACGTCTACAAAGTTGAATTCGGAAAGCCAATCGCTGAGAGTATATACAGGTTTGATTCCTTCGAAGATGAAAAACTCTCGCTTTTAAAAGATGCGGCAATAGCTGACGGAAAACTGTATCTGGCAGTTGACGGCAATCCGTATACTGTTTATGCGTTAGAGAATGGTGAGTTAAAAAAAGTATTTGATACTGCAGGAGTGCTCAAAGAACACTCAGGTCTGTGGCAGCTTGAAGCATACCGTCCTGACGGAGCATCACGTGATACTCTCGTTATGCTGACCGAAAAAGCGCTCATAACTTATTCGGGAGGCGAACCCGAAATAAGGACGATCACGGTAAGACCTGATATAACTCCGCTCATGTATATCGAACCTCTCATCGGTTTCTTGTACATCCTGATCGCAGTAGGTATTATCATCAATCTCATAATCCGCAAAAAGACGCTTCTTTATAAGCAGCTGATCGTAACGGTCCCGGTATTCATAATCCTGTCAGGAATCATCGCAACAGCTGTGTATTCTTATGCAGATCAGGTAAAGATAGAAGATGTCGAAAAGGACGTTAACCTGATATGCGGCGTTTCCGCCAGGACTTTTGACGGATATGATTTTTCAGGCTTTACACGGCCGGACAGAGAAACAGGAGCGGCTTACAATGCGCTTCGCGACAAACTTAAGGCGCTGAGAGCTTACAATACGGATTACACGTTCTCCATTATCTACAGATCTGATGACGGCACCCCGTATTATCTGCTGCCTTATGGTGCGGTCGGTTCTCCCATGATCAAATGGAGACCGATGGAAGGCGCGTTCCCCGAAGACGCTGTTAAAAATGAGGTGTATGTTGATAAGAACGTGAGATCCCTTGTCAATACGATGACCTCAACAGAGGTCACCAGAATAAAAGCTTTCGGAAAGATACATGATACCGCCTCAAGCGGCCGCTACTATCTCATGATCGAGGCGGATTTCGGCAGCCTGTTGTCAGACAGACTCGTTCTGGTTGCCCAGATATTCGGATTCGGTATCCTTATCATGATGGTCATTACGCTTATCTACATTCTTTCCACGATACGTATGTTAAGGGTAATCAAAAAGGCTACAGTCACCGTTAAGAGTATCAGCGAAGGCGATCTCACGGCAAGAGTCAATTACCGTTCGAAGGACGAACTGGGCCAGATATGTACTCAGGTCAACGAGATGGCTTCAAGCCTTGAGACTTCCTTTAAGGAGAAAGACCGCACCGAAAAGTTCTACTACAAGTTTGTTCCCGAGAAGTTCCGCGAATATCTCGGCAAGGAAAAACTTACCGATCTGTCACTCGGTGACGCGAGCAACCGCGAGCTGACGGTCCTTTTCTGCGACATCCGCTCATTCTCGATCAATTCCGAGATGATGACCGCAAAGGAAAACTTCGCATTCGCAAACACCATCTACGGCAAGGCCGGTCCGGTCGTCCGCGAGCATAACGGCTTCATCGACAAATATATAGGCGATGCGGTCATGGCTCTATTCGAAAAGCCTGACGACGCGGTAGCTGCCGGCATCGATCTTTACAAGGCGATCGTTCATGACCCTGAAACGGCGCGTGAACTGAAAGTAAGCGACATCAATATCGGCATCGGAATACACACCGGCATGGCCATGATCGGAATCGTAGGCGAGAGCGAGCGTCTGTCAGGCACGGTCATATCGGATACCGTAAATCTCTCTTCCAGGCTCGAGTCGCTGACGAAGCAGTATAAGACTGCGATGCTGGTCTCCAAGGACACGGTTGACCGCCTGACATCACCCGAGGCGCTTTCACTCCGTTATCTCGGCATGATACAGGTTGCCGGAGTAAATGAAGTCAAGGCAGTATATGAAGTCCTTGACTGCCTGAAAGATGACGTAAAGAGCGTCCGTTCTGACAATGCCGCAGATTTCCGCGAAGCACTGAGACTGTTCCAGTTAGGCCGCCATGACGATGCTCTCAAAGCATTGGAGAAAATAGCTTCAGAAGGCCGCAATGACTATGTAACGGATATGTATGCGGATTACATCAGAAAAATGTCTCCGGATGACAAGGGCAATGTCTTCAGGTTTGTGAGGAAGTAACTCATAGTTAGCGACAAAAAGTCTTAAAACGCATCAAAAGCCATCTAAATAGGCATGGTACCAATACGGTGCGTCAAAAACCGCAGGTGGTGCTTTGTTTTTGATGAGATAAATGACACACTGAAGACAGTAAACGGTTGCAGATGGTACTGTTTGTGGGAAAACTAAAATGAAAATAAGTAAGATGGTTCCGATAATCGTAAGTGTGGTCCTGGTGCTGATCTGGGTCTATACCGGATATGACACAGCCGTTGAATTTATAGAGGGTCGCACTGCATCCCCGGGCTTTTACAGGAATATCACACTTAAAGAAGATGTAAGCTATGTTGACGTGAGAAGAGAGATCGATGCTGCTATAAACGGAGAATCCTATGATCACACGGTGATTCCGGCAGGCTCAGAAGGAACGGCATTGATCATTTATGGACGCCGTTTTTCATATATTGAAAATCCCGAAACAGATGTTTACGGTTTTAGTGCGTGTTTTTCAGATAACCGGGTTTCAATACGGACCGGACCGGAATCACAATTGGATGAACACTATATCTCTTATAAGAAAATCGAGAATTTTGAGGAGATCATATCCGAATACAATCAGAAAGTAAAAGAGGCAAAGACCGAATGGAGGAAAAAGCTGACGCCGTATATACTGACAAGCGTAATCGGCGCAGCCTTGTTTTCGATCCTTTTCCTGATAATCTGCATAATCGCGAATAAATTCAAAATGCATCCCGGAGTATTTGCGGCACTATGTTCCGTTTATGCCATGGTGCTGATGTACGCCATAGTTTTATTTACAGTTTCAGGTATTACCATCAGGTTCATGCAAACTTAACTATGATAATTTAAGCCTAGAAAAAACAGCAATCGATTTTCAACCGATCGCTGTTTCAAATCTGGCGGAGACGGAGAGATTCGAACTCTCGTGCCGGTTACCCGACAAACGCATTTCGAGTGCGCCCCGTTATGACCACTTCGATACGTCTCCGTAGCCGTTATATTATAGCAACTTTTAAAAGGGTGTCAAAAACAGATCTTGCCCTTCATTATGTCCGCGGATTCCTTGCCCTGGAAGTATTCAACGATCGACAGACCGAAGGGGACGGAGGTGCCCATGGCCTGGCTCGTGATGATGTTTCCGCAGATGACGGACTTGGCTTCTTTATCGAGATCAGCGCCTTTTGAAGAGAGGACATCCCAGAAACCGGGATTGCATGTTGCATGCTTGCCCTCAAGGAGTCCCAGGTTGGCGAAGATGGTAGGAGCTGCGCAGATGGCTGCAATCCCTTTGCCTTCGCCGTTGAATTTGACGACTGCATCGGTGAGAGCCTTGGTGTTGCCGAGATTCTCGGTTCCCTTGATCCCGCCGGGAAGGACCAGCATGTTGTATTCGTTAAAATCGATCTCGTCGATCTGTTTGTCCGCAGTTATGATGATGCCTCTTGAAGCGGTAACGGTCTTTGTTGGCATTACCGAGACCATGTCGCATTCGATGTTTGCGCGTCTTAAAATGTCGGCAGGCGTTATTGCCTCGACTTCTTCGGAACCGTCAGCTATGAAGATCGCTACTTTTGCCATAAACCTTTTTCTTCCCCTATTATATTTATTTTTTTGTGGTAATATATGCAAATGTTATTCTAATCCTTTCAACCAAGGGAGTGCAATATGAATCTGATCAATCATGAAGAAGTACAGTTTCCGGGACTCGGGATCAAGTTTAACGTTGACCCTGTTGCCTTCAGGATCGGTAACTTCGAGGTTTACTGGTATGGAATCCTTATAGCGGCAGCTTTGGTTGTCTGCATCGTTCTGGCTCTTAAGCAGGCGAAAAAGAACAATTTCCCTGACACACTGGTCTACGATACGATGCTCGTCACGATCCCCTGCGCGATAATCGGCGCTCGTGCGTACTATGTAATCTTCAACTGGAACATCTATAAGGACAATCTCAAGAGCATATTTGACACAAGGGCCGGCGGTCTTGCCGTTTACGGCGGCATTCTTTTATGCATCTTTGGTCTTCTTATTATGTGCAAGCTCCGCAAGATACCTTTTACTTCGCTTGCAGATTATGTTGTAGTATATCTTCCTTTGGGACAGGCCATCGGCCGCTGGGGCAACTTCTTCAACCAGGAAGCATTCGGTACGACAACCACGTTGCCCTGGGGAATGTGGAGTGAATCAACCAGAACATATCTCTCAAGGTTCTGCCCCGATCTCGTTGCTTTGTCTCCCGTTCATCCGACATTCCTTTACGAGTCGGTTGCAGACCTGATCATATTCATCATCCTTCTTCAGGTCAGGAAGAAGAGCACTCATGCTTTTGAAACTTCATGCACATATTTCGTTCTTTACGGCGCTGTCCGTTTCTTCATTGAAGGTTTAAGGACAGATTCCCTCTATATCGCAGGAACACAGATCCGTGCTTCACAGGCACTTTCACTCTTCCTGCTCCTGTTTGGTCTTTTCTACATTGCTTTCGCACATCTGAAGGGCTGGGAGAGAAAGCCTTTCCCCGCAAAGCTCTTTGCTGAAGCGGCACCTGTAAGGGAAGCCTCAAAAGCAGAGACTGAAGAGGATTCCAAGAAAGAGTCTGAGTCTGAGGAAGGCTCTTCCGAAGCAGAAGATGCCGGCGAAGAAGCTGACAAAGACGAAGAAGCCGAAGAAAAGACAAAAGATTCAAAGGATTCGAAAGCTGAAGACTGATGGATAACAGCAACAATTCCGGTTTTGTAAGGATGCGTGCGGGTGCCGTCTTAAAGACGGTAGACTATTACCTTGTCGTCCCCATCATGCTGCTTACCATTATCGGATTGTATGTTCTTCAGAAAGTTCTTTCAAAGGGTTACGTAGCTTACCCCGGCAACTACTACAGACAGATTGCAGCTACGGCTGCAGGCGTTTTCGTCGCACTGGTCATAAGCCTTCTTGACATGCACATGCTCAAGGCCGTAGGACGCGTCGTTTATGTGGTTTCGCTGCTGCTTCTCATATTGGTTCCGATCGACGGTTATTCGCTCGCCGGACAGTGGGGTGCTGACGCATGGCTTAAGCTCCCTGTTATCGGTAACTTCCAGCCGTCTGAGCTCGCAAAGATAGGTCTCATCCTTTTGGCCTCCGAAGTCTTCGAGATGATGTCTCTTAAGAAAGTCAGCATTATCAAAGGCTTCGGGATACTTGCGGCGATCTATGCTCCGCCGCTCCTTCTCATCCTTACGCAACCTGACTTCGGAACGGCAATGGTTATCATGTTCACGTTCGTCTGCATCATGTTTGCATGGGGTGTTAAATACAGATACTTCCTGCTCGCGTTCTCGTCTCTGGTCGTCGTCATCGTTCCGGCTATGTGGTATTTCTATCTCGAGCCTTATCAGAAAGAGCGTATCCTATCGCTCGTTTTCAAGGGCTCCGACCCTAAAGCCGAGTACAATCTCATCCAGTCCCAGCATGCCATCGCTTCAGGCGGTCTTATCGGAAACAAGACAGGTATCTATACCACGGTTCCGGTTAAAGAGAGTGACTTTATCTTCGCAGCGGTTTCCGAGCACCTTGGATTCATTGGTACTACGGCGGTAATAATCTTGGCTTTCTTCTTTATCTGCAGATGTCTTTACGTGGCATCAAAAGTATCCTCAAAGGCTGCATCTTACTGTCTTACGGGTCTGGCAGGTTACTTTGCTTTCCACTATATCGAGAATCTCGGAATGTCGGTCGGACTCCTGCCAATTACAGGAATCCCGCTTCCGTTTATCAGTCTTGGAGGTACGGCGCAGCTGATCAATTTTCTTGCGTTTGGATTAATATTGAACATATCGATGTCCAGAGGGCGCGTCGGCGGCTGAAGACAGTTTTGAGGGGAACAAATGATAGGGCAATGGCGACAGAAACTTCATATAGAACCGCCCAAGGGCTGGCTTAACGACCCAAATGGTCTTTGCTATTTCAAAGGCAAGTACCATGTCTATTTCCAGTATCTTCCGGATTCTGCGGAAGGCGAGGGAAGAAAGTGCTGGGGTCACTATGAAAGCTATGACATGATCTCATGGAAGTTTGCCGGCACTGCCATCGAACCTGATATGGAATATGACCTGACAGGCGCCTTTTCGGGCTCTGCGGTAGTTAACGGCGATATCCTTGAACTTTTCTATACGGGCAACGTAGAGCATCCCGGCAATTACGATTACATCACTGCCGGAAGGGATGCGAACCAGATCCGCGTTTCGACAAAAGACGGCAGAGAAATGAGCACCAAAGACGTTCTTCTCAGGAACAGCAGTTATCCCGATTACTGCTCATGCCACGTAAGAGATCCAAAGGTCACACTCGAAAACGGCATCTGGCGCATGGTCCTGGGTGCCCGCACTCTCGAAAATGAAGGCTGTGTCCTTATCTATGAGGGAAAGAATCCCGATGAGTTCGAATTCGTAAAGAAGCTTTCCGTTCCGGATTTCGGCTATATGTGGGAATGCCCGGATATGTTTGAACTTGGCGGAAACACTTATCTTGCGGTGTGCCCGCAGGGCCTTGAACATGAAGAGTTCAGATATCAGAACATCTATTCAAGCGGTTATTTCAAGGTCAGCGGAGATGAACTTACCGGTTTCGAGGAGTTCGATTACGGCTTTGATTTCTATGCGCCGCAGACTTTTGAGACCACAGACGGCAGGCGCATCCTGATCGGATGGATGGGCATGGGCTCCGAGTCCGGATATACAAATCCCACGGTCAGTCTGGGACGACAGCACTGCCTTACGCTGCCTCGTGAGCTTACTGTCTCCGCTGACGGCTGCATTCTTCAGAATCCCATCAGAGAGATCTATTCTCTCCGCATCTCGCCCTCTGAACTCCGCAGCGAGCAGAGGTGGTATAAGCTTCCTTTTGATATCGTGATCAACACCGTAAAGCTCGATGAAGAATGTGTCATGGAGATCGGAAAAGCAAAGATCTCATGGCACAGCGAAGGTTATCTTGAACTGTCGTTTGCCGATGAACAGGCTGCGGGCGGCAGGACCAGCCGTAAGGTAAAGACAGATAATCTCAGCGATATCCGTGTCGTTGCAGACAGGTCCAGTCTTGAAGTGTTCGCAAACGGCGGAAGATATGTCATGAGTTCGAGGTTCTATCCTGAATATGAGACGGTTTCCGTCAGTGTTAAAGGCTTCGGGGCTCAGCTTTTCGAGCTCGAGATCAAGAACTCCCTGGTCGCGATCGGCGAGGCTTTGATCGATTTCATTCCGGACAGAAAAGGCTGTGAATTCGGCGATGTATCTGCTTTCTCACCGGCTCCCGGCGGAGCGCCTGCAAACGTCACTGCTGCTTTTTCGAAGCTCGGCGGAAATGCCAGGATGATAACCCAGCTCGGAAAAGATCCCTTCGGAGACATGATAATCAAGACTCTTGATGATTCAGGCGTGGACACATCCGCTGTAAGCAGGACGGACAAAGCAAATACCGCGCTGGCTTTCGTAAGCCTGAGCCGCAACGGCAACAGGACTTTCTCGTTCTACAGAAACCCTTCCGCAGACATGCTCCTCGCGCCGGAACAGATCATTCCCGACATGTTCGACGATTGTACGTTCCTTCATTTCTGCAGCGTTTCGCTCGGCGATTTCCCGATGAAGGACGCGCACAGGACCGCCATCTTGCTGGCGAGAAAGAGCGGAGCGGTCATTAGTTTTGATCCTAATCTGAGATTCATGCTCTGGGATGATAAGGAAGAGCTTAAGAGAGTTGTGCTTGAGTTTATGCCTGAAGCAGACATCCTGAAGGTATCTGACGAAGAACTGGAGTTCATCACCGGAGAGACTGATCTTGAGAAAGCTCTGCCCAAGCTCCTTGTAGGAAATGTGAAGCTTGTCATATATACATGCGGAGCTGACGGCGCTTATGCTGCGAACCGTGAAGGCATAGCTTACGCTCCCGGACATGAGGTCATAACCGCCGATACCACTGGTGCCGGCGACTGCTTCATCGGTGCGTTCTTAAGGTGTCTTGAGCTTAACGGAATAAAGAAGGACGACCTTGATAAGATCCCGTCCGGCAAGCTCAAAGCTTATCTTGCTTTTGCGAATGCATGCAGTGCCGTATCAGTCACGCGCAAGGGCGCAATTCCTTCATATCCTACACTTGAAGAAGTCCTCAGAGGCGGACTGCTGACTTAAGGCTTTCTATCTCGGCGTCAGTCAGCTCACGTATTGCGCCTGTGTTTTCAGGTGATATGTCTATCTCAAGACCTGCAAGAGAGATCCTTCTGAGTGCAATGACTTCTTTGCCGAAATGGGCGAATATCCGTCTGACTTCATGAGTCTTTCCTTCGAAAAGAGTGATCTCCGCAGTGTGTGCATCGACCGCACTAAGTTCCGCGGGAGCAGTCTTTACGGGCATGTCCATATCGGTCAGCGTAATGCCTTCCTTAACTTTTTCCATCTCGGCTGCGGTCCACGAAGGACCGTCAAATGTAACGTGGTATCTTTTCGCGATATGGTATTTCGGAGACTGCAGCCTGTGTGAAAGCTCCCCGTCATTAGTGATTATCAGAAGGCCCGTCGTGTGATAGTCGAGACGTCCGACCGGCGCAAGCTTCTTGCCGCGGAGTGCGTCGGGAATGAAGTTTCCGACACAGGGAAGACGGGGATCTTCCATAGCCGTAAGCACGCAGTCAGGCTTGTCGAAAAGGAAGTAAAGATTCTCCCTGTGACCTATCTCAGTGCCGTTTAATGCAATGGAATCAGTCTCTTTGACCTGCATTCCCGGATCTTTTGCAACGGCGCCGTTGACCGTGACACCGCCTGAAGCGATGAGCGAGCGCACCGAAGATCTCGTGCCGATGCCGGAATTTGCAAGGAGTCTGTCTAATCTCATAAAAAGGATTATATCATGTAGTATAATTTTCTTTATTACGCGCGAAGGGAATAACTCTATAATATGGCAGATGGATTTGAAGCAAAGTGGGAAGAGTTCGAGGCCAAGTGCCGCGCGTGCAGTAACTGCGGCCTCAGAGCCGGATGTACAAACGTTGTTATCTACAGGGGCGGACGTCAGGCTCCGCTCATGATAATAGGCGAGGCGCCGGGCGAGCAGGAGGACCTTCAGGGGCGTCCTTTCGTCGGGAGATCAGGCCAGCTGCTCCAGAATCTCATCGACTGCTACGGATTTTCCGAGCAGGACTACCACATCTGCAATATCGCAAAATGCCGCCCTCCCCAGAACAGAAGACCTACCCCTCAGGAGATCCATGCATGCAAGCCTCTGCTGGCTGAACAGTTCAGACTGGTCCGCCCGAAGGTGATCCTTCTTTGCGGTTCAACGGCTTATGAGGCATTCTTCGGTGAGAAGCCGGTCATGCGCGATGTCAGGGGCTTCTTCATCGAGAAGAACGGCTTTTACATCATGACCACATACCATCCGGCTTTTGCTTTGAGGAATCC
This sequence comes from Clostridiales bacterium, assembly GCA_017478485.1. Classification (GTDB taxonomy): domain Bacteria; phylum Bacillota; class Clostridia; order Saccharofermentanales; family Saccharofermentanaceae; genus Saccharofermentans. The sequence continues at coordinate 39,674 of JAFVDI010000031.1, forward strand.
CCGCAACAAGCTCCCCATCTACGAGGACATGGGAAAGGTAAGGGCCAAGCTCACCGAGATCGGCGCGATGCCGCCGCTTCCTTCGATCTGAATAATATAAAGAAACATATTGATTTTCATTTTCTGATTTGCTATACTTCGTTGGTCATTAAATGACACAGCCGAATTGTGTAACGGTAGCACACCGGTCTCTGACACCGTTTGTCTAGGTTCGAATCCTAGTTCGGCTGCCAAAACGATATAACCCTCCGGTAATTGCCGCGAGGGTTTTATTTTTCTAAAAAGTATCTATGCGCAAACGTTTACCTTATCTGATCGCAACACTGGTGCTCCTCGCGGTTGAAGTCTTTATCGGCCTGTTTGTTCATGACAGATTCATAAGGCCTTTCATCGGTGATGTGCTCGTGGTCATACTGATCTATGCGTTCATCAGGATATTCATTCCTGATAAGGTCAGGCTGCTTCCGCTCTATGTTTTCATCTTTGCGGTGGCTGTCGAGGTCCTGCAGCTTCTTAAGATAGTCGAAGTGCTGGGGCTTCAGGACAACAGGCTTATGAGCACCATAATAGGCACCTCATTTGATATAAGAGATATATTATGTTACTTTGTCGGGTGTGCGTTCTGCGGTATCTGGGAATACTTAAGATACAGAAAGTCAAAGGCTGAAAGATGAATTATAGAGTTATAGATAAAGAAACATACTACCGCAAAGGAGTATTCCGCCACTTTTCGGAGGACTGCAAGTGTTCTGTTTCCATGACCTCAAGGGTCGATGTTACAAGGCTTGTCGAAGTCTCGAAAAAGACCGGAACGAAGTTTTACGTTAACTTCCTTTACCTTTTGACCAAGGTGCTGAATTCCAGGGACGACTACAGAATGGCATATCTCTGGCAGACAGAAGACATCATATGCTATGACGTGATCAACCCCACGCAGTATGTTTTCCATGAGGATACGGAGACATGCACGCCTGTTTACAGCAATTACGATCCGGACTACAAGACGTTCTACGATAACGCTCTGGCAGATGTCGAGAAGGCGAAGCTGACAAGGGAATACGGACTTGATCCGGCCAATCACCCGAACTGGTTCGATGCTTCCTATATCTCGTGGCTGTCCTACGATTCGCTCAATGTCGAGCTCCCTGACGGATATCTTTATTTCCAGCCCATCATCAACTGGGGCAAGTACAGGGAAGAGAACGGCCGACTGATGATGCCGCTGACCGTAAGGATGAACCACGCGATCGCCGACGGGTATCTCGTGGCAAAGGTATATAAGCTTTTAGATGAAGAGATAGCGAAATTCGCTGACGATTACATGAGGAGAGATCAGGTTTGAAAAGTTTCAAAGTAACAGCGGCACAGGACGGCAAGCACGTCGTAAAGGCTTCCTCGGAGGCTTTTCCGGGACTTAAGCAGGCAGATCTTTTCCATGCGTTAAAGCGCAAGGATATCAAGATCGACGGCAAGCGCACGGCTCAGGATGTAGCGGTAAAGGAAGGTCAGACTGTTGAAGTCTGGCTTCCCGACGAACTTTTCGAGGGCGGCGCGAAAAAGACCGAGCACGAAAACACGAAGGAACCGTTCAAGATCGTAGCAGAGACGAACGGCCTCATTATCGTCAACAAGTCCCAGGGAATCGCGGTCCATTCCGGCAAGAGTACCGGTGAGGACACGCTGATCGACCTTATCCGCAGCAAAACGAAATTCAAGGAAGCTGAACTCTGCCACCGCATCGACATGAACACCGGTGGTCTTGTCATGGTCGCAAAGGATAAGCAGGCACTGGCTGATGCCGTAAAGCTCTTCAAGGACGGCCTTGTTACCAAGCGCTACAGGGCATTGGTCCTTGGAACGCCCAACGTCGGCGAAGGCACAGTCTGCGATGACGGTACTCTCATGTATGAAGTGACCGGATTCCTTGAGAAGACCAGGGACGGCAAAGTCTATATCCACGATACGAAGCAGCCGAGAGACCTCGCGATAGCCACGAGATACAGGGTCCTTGAAACATACAGGGCTGCGGGTCCCGACCGCGTTGACGTTTCTGACATCGAGTGTGAGCTCGTTACAGGAAGGACGCATCAGATCAGGGCGCAGTTTGCGCATCTCGGATATCCGATCGTAGGCGACGGCAATTACGGAAGAGCGAAGCAGAACTCTTTCTTCACCGCTGTCGACGGAGGAAAGGTCAGATACCAGCAGCTTTTCGCATGCAGGATCACTCTGGGCAAGATCCCCAGGGACAACATTCACTTTGATGTATCCGGAAAATCATTTAGAATAGAGCCTGATTACGGCGTAATGCTCAGGAGAGGCAAGAACAGATAATGGCAGATACAAGGCCCATAGGGGTTTTTGATTCAGGTATAGGCGGACTTACGGTCCTTCGCGAGATATGGAATGTGCTTCCCGGCGAGAGCACGATCTATTTCGGTGACAATGCCAGAGCTCCCTACGGCAACAAGTCGAGGAGCACGGTAATCCGTTATTCGCTTCAGAACATGAAGTTCCTTGAGTCAAAGGATGTAAAGATGATAGTAATCGCGTGTAATACCGCGAGCGCGTACGCGTACGATACATTAAAGGACAGGTCGGGCGTGCCGGTCGTTGAGGTCGTAACTCCCGGTGCCGAGGCTACCGTCAGGGCAACAAGGAACGGCAAGATCGGCATCATAGGTACAAAAGCCACGATCTCTACCGGAGTTTACAGGCAGGCAGTTGAAAGCTGCGCCTTAAAGCACGGCATCAAGAATATAGAGATATACCAGAAGACCTGTCCTCTTTTCGTTCCTTTGGCTGAAGAAGGCTGGTGGGACAACGATATCGCAAGGCTTACGGCAAAAGAGTACCTGACTCCGTTAAAGGAGGCCGGAATCGATACGCTGGTCATGGCCTGCACCCACTATCCGCTTCTTGCCAAGGTCATAGCCGAGACGATGGGCGAAGGCATAACTCTGGTAAATACCGGCGAGGCGGCCGCTTCCGTCGTCAGGGAAATGCTCAGCAAGGACGGCAAGACCGCTGAAGGCAACGGAGCACCCAAAAGAGAATTCTATACGAGCGATGAGCCTATGATGTTCGAAAACGTCGCTGCGCCGTTCCTTGGTGAAGGGCTGCCTTCGGGCACCGGTCATTTTTCGACCGACAGATATGAAGTGGAGATCTGAATGATGGAAAAGTGTGTACTGCAGATTAAGACCGGAATGTATGGCGAGCCCTTTTTTGCCGAAGGAACCTATTCCGAGAAAAAAGGGATCCTGAAATACAACTGGACCGAGCTTCATGAGAACGAGAGAATAGCTTCTGACTTTGAGCTTATCTGTGACGCAGCCGGAAAACAGGTTACGGTAATAAGGGGCGGAGACGTTTCCTCGAAAATGGTCTTTGAACCCGGAAACCGCACAAAAGGCTCGCTCAACACCATGTTCGGAGTCATTGAAGTCGTCATTGAAACAGAATATATTAATTTTCCTTCAGCACTTAACGAGACCCTGGAATTCGGTTATACTATGGACCCTGACGAAGGCGAGTCTGTGAAAAATGTATTTTCGATAAAAAGGCTCTTGCAAAACTCAGAAGGATAATGTATTATTTTCAAGCATTGTTTGAGAAAGGAATTGGAGGTGAAGATAAATGGCACATCCCAAGCGTAAATGGTCGAAGGCAAGAACAGCCCGCCACAGAAGCTTGTTCAAGCTTAACATGCCGGGTTTCGTTGAATGTCCCCAGTGTCATGCTAAGATGCTTCGCCGCACGGTCTGCAAGAACTGCGGTTACCTGGATGGAAAACAGGTTATCAAAGTCGGCGAAGAGGCCTGAACAAGACTTAATAGTAAATCAAGGCAGTGTTTAAAATCAGCACTGCCTTTTTTTATGTTACAGACATGAAAGGATCAGTATGAGCAAACCGGTTGTTGCGATAGTAGGCCGCCCAAATGTGGGCAAATCGAGCCTGTTCAACACACTTTACGGTGAACGTCTGTCCATAGTAGCTGACACTCCCGGTGTCACGCGCGACAGGATCTACGCGGAAACTTCATGGAGGGGCCGCGAATTTCTCATGATCGACACCGGCGGTATCGAGCCCGGCAACAGTGAGGACGTTATCCTCACCCAGATGCGTTTGCAGGCCGAGATTGCTATCGAGACAGCTGACGTTATCCTTTTCATGTGCGACCTCAAGGCAGGACTTACTGCCGCAGATGAGGAGATCGCGGTAATGCTGCGCAAGGCAGGACGCCCTGTCGTTGTAGCCGTCAACAAATCAGATTACGTCGGTGATGCACCGCCGGAGTTCTATGAATTCTACAATATGGGCCTTGAGAACGTCTGCGCCATCTCAGCCGCTCACAGGCTGGGCCTCGGCGAGATGCTCGACATGATCTATGAGAACTTCCCGCCCGAAGAAGAAAACGAGGGTGCCGAGGAGTCGGTCAGGGTAGCCATTATCGGCCGTCCTAACGCAGGCAAATCCTCACTTTCAAACAAGATGACCGGCCAGGACAGGAGCATCGTTTCCGATATCGCCGGAACGACGAGAGACGCCATCGACTCCGAGATCGTCAACGATAAAGGACATTTCACGATCGTTGATACCGCAGGCATGCGCAAGAAGGGAAGGATCGAGGACGTCATCGAGCGTTATTCGATGGTCCGTGCGCTCGCAGCTATCGACAGAGCTGACGTCTGCGTCATCATGATCGACGCCACGGAGGGCGTAACAGAGCAGGATACCCGCATAGCCGGACTTGCTCACGACTCCGGAAAAGCTTCCATCATATGCGTAAACAAATGGGACATCGCGCCCAAGGAAACGGGCACCGTTGAGCGTGCAACAAAGGTCATCCGCGAAAGGCTGGGCTTCATGACTTATGCCCCCGTTCTTTTCATTTCTGCAAAGACCGGACAGCGTGTAGACAAGCTTTTCGACCTCATCAATACGGTTTATGCAAACGCAAATAAGCGCCTTTCGACATCTGTCCTCAACCAGATGATCTCTGAGGCTGTCACCCAGGTGCCCACACCCCAGGATAAGGGTAAGCATCTAAAGATCTACTACGGCACACAGGTAGCAGTAAAACCTCCTACGATCGCGCTTTTCGTAAACGACAAGGAACTCTCCCACTTCTCATACGAGAGGTATCTTGAGAACCAGCTCCGCCGTAATTTCGGCTTTGAAGGCGTGCCCATACGTTTGCTTTTGCGCAATAAGAACGGCACAGAGGACTGATATCCCCATATATTTGTGAAAAATTACAGTGCCTGATATACGCGCGCGAGTAGCAAAATATTAGGCGGTTTATATTACGCGCATTTTTAAGATTTTTAACGAGGAATGACACATGGCATCACAGAAGATCGAGAATTTAAGAAACATCGCCATCATCGCACACGTCGACCACGGTAAGACAACCATCGTCGACTCAATGCTCAAGCAGGCAGGAGTTTACCGTGAGAACGAGGCAGTTGTTGAGCAGGTAATGGACTCCAACGACCTCGAGCGTGAGAGAGGTATCACGATCCTCGCTAAGAATACTGCGATCGATTATAAGGGTATCCGCATCAACGTTGTTGACACTCCAGGCCATGCCGATTTCGGCGGTGAGGTTGAGCGTGTCCTCAAGATGGTAGACGCAGTTCTCCTCGTTGTTGACTCTTTTGACGGCCCTATGCCGCAGACAAGATTCGTTCTTCACAAGGCGCTTGAACTCGGTCTCAAGCCTATCGTCTGCATCAACAAGATCGACCGTCCCGACGGACGTCCGAAGGAAGTCGTCGACATGGTACTCGATCTTTTCATCGAGCTCGGCGCTGATGAAGAGCAGCTCGAATTCCCTATCGTTTATTCATCCGGTAAGACCGGTATCGCAACACTCGACCTCAAGGAGTATGAGGAGGGCAAACAGCTCGACTTTACACCTCTCCTTGACACTGTAGTCGAGTACACACCCTGCCCTGAGGGCGATCCTGAAGCTCCCCTTCAGCTCCTCGTTTCCAACATTGACTCTGACCCTTACATCGGAAGAATCGGTATCGGAAGAGTTGAGAGAGGTACTATCAAGCAGGGCGAGATGGTTTCCCTTGTTACATACGGCCAGGACGGCAAGAGAAACGCACGTGTAGTAAAGCTCCTCAGATTCCACAACCTCGGACGTGAGGAAGTTTCTGAAGCTTCTATCGGCGAAATCGTATGTGTTGCAGGTATCGCTGACATCAACATCGGTGATACGCTCTGCGATGTTAATACTCCCGAGGCTCTCCCGTTCGTTAAGATCGACGAGCCTACGATCGCGATGACATTCTCCGTCAACGACAGCCCTTTTGCAGGCCAGGACGGTAAGTTTGTCACATCACGTCACTTAAGGGAAAGACTTTTCAAGGAGATCGAGACAAACGTTTCCATGAGAGTCGAAGAGACAGATACAACAGAGGCCTTCATCGTAAAAGGAAGAGGAGAGCTCCATCTCTCAGTCCTCATCGAGACAATGCGCCGTGAAGGTTATGAATTCCAGGTCAGCAAGCCGAAGGTCATCATGAAGGAGATCGACGGTGTTCTTCACGAACCTGTCGAGGACCTCGTTATCGACGTTCCCGAGGACTTCGTCGGACCTGTCATGGAAAAGGTCGGCAGACGCCGCGGTGAGCTCATTAACATGCTTCCTCCGACCAAGGGATACACAAGGCTTGAATTCAGGATCCCGTCCAGAGGACTCCTGGGTTACCGCACCGAGTTTTTGACCGACACTAAGGGCAATGGTATAATGAACAGCGTTATCAGCGGGTTTGAGCCCTTCGCAGGCGACATCGAAACGCGCGGCCAGGGAGTTCTCGTAGCATTCGAGACAGGCACCGCAGTTACCTACGGATTGTTCAATGCCCAGGACAGAGGACCGCTCTTCATCGGAGCAGGCACACCTGTCTATGAGGGCATGATCGTCGGCATAAATCCCAAGCCCGAGGATATAACGGTCAACGTATGCAAGAAGAAGCATGTAACCAACATGCGTTCTGCCGGAGCTGATGACGCAATGCGTCTCACACCTCCGCTCAACTTCTCGCTCGAGCAGTGCCTCGAATTCGTCGAAGACGACGAGCTCTGTGAGGTAACGCCGAAGAACATCCGTCTGAGGAAGAAGATCCTCAACAATGATCTCCGTGCAAAGACCGTTGCAAAAATGAAGAAAGACTGATCCCCGCAGGAATGATTCCTGCGGAGAGCAATAGATAGAAAAGGCTTTTCGGAGGACGCCCTAGGACTAATCCATGCTTTCAAAGAAGATATGGGTCGCTCTGCGCATACTTGTAATACTCTTGCTCCTGTTCGGCTTTGCCGTTCTCGGTGTTTTCGGCGGTTTTAACTACGTCATTTCGCAGGATACGCGCTTTTCCACGCTTAAGAAGGGCCTTGCAGAAGGCAAATACAAGGTTACCGCAGAGACAAAAGATGCAGTTACCGTCGTCGTTGAAAGCGGCGATTCCACATCAGACATAGCAGATAAGCTTTACGAGAAGGGACTTATCAAGAATAAGCTCGTATTCTCGCTCATGAGCAAGATCAACGGCTTTGACGGCGCATATGTCGCAGGTACGCACTATCTTCTCAAGACTTATTCCTATGATGAGATCATGTTCTTCATGACTCTTGAGCCTGCAACCGTAGCGGTTACGATCCCTGAGGGAGCCACTTATGTTCAGGTCAAGAAGATCCTCCATAAGGCGGGACTTACTTTCAATGACGAGGAATTCGACCAGTGCATGAATTCCCCGAACATGTTTGTCGACTTTGATTTCATTGCCAACATCGACATCAGCGAAGACCGTGATTACATCCTTGCCGGATATCTTTATCCCGACACATACATGTTCGACGTCAATGCAAAGCCTGAGACCATAATCCGCAGGTTCCTGAGCAACATGAGGAGCAAGCTTTATTCCGAGTACTATACCCGTGCCAAAGGACTGAAGATGTCCATGGATCAGGTCATCACGCTTGCTTCTATCATCCAGATGGAGACAGGCAAACCGCGCGACATGATGTATGTCTCTGCCGTTTTCCACAACAGGCTCAAGTCCAAGGACAAGTCTCTGCGCAAGTTCGGTTCGAGTGCGACCATAAACTATCTGGTTGAGAAGAACGGCGGCAAGACGTCGCTGCTCCATTCAGATGACGAACTCGCGATAGATTCACCGTATAACACATATAAGCATGAAGGATTACCTCCGGGACCTATCTGCATGCCCGGTCTTGATGCGATCTCTGCCGCACTTTATCCTGAAGCAGGATGCGGTTATCTGTACTTCTGCGCTACCGGTGACGGCGGAACTGCCTTTGCCACGACGCTCAAGCAGCACAATAAGAATATCGCCAAGTATAAGGACAACTGGACCAAGCATGAGGACGTAACCGAAGAGGAGCCTCACGGCGAGGATATCGACGATCAGAATGCAGGCGGAGAACCCGATGAAGATACACCGCCCGCTGATAACAACTGACATGAAGAACTGATGGCTATGGCGAGCATAAAAAGTGACAGGATAAACGGCCGCAGCAGCGTTGAAGTGTTATCTCCCGCTGGGGACCTTTCCAAACTTAAGACATCCGTAAATTACGGAGCCGATGCAGTCTACATGTCCGGAACCTCGTATGGTCTCAGAGCTTCTTCAGGAAATTTCACCAGAGAAGAGATGAAAGAGGGCATAGCTTATGCCCATGCTCGTGGCGTAAAGTGCTATGTAACGATGAACGTCATGCCTACTGAAGAGGACCTGGCGGGCCTTGATGACGCCATTCTTTTCGTAGGCAACGAATCGGGTGCCGATGCCGTACTGGTTTCTGATCCCGGTATTTTCGCGAAGGTCAGAAAACTCTGTCCGGATCTTGATATTCATATATCCACACAGGCTTCCGTTACAAACAGCGCAGCGTGCCGTTTCTGGGCGGAACAGGGCGCGAAAAGAATTGTTCTCGCAAGGGAGGTAAGTCTCGCGCAGATCAGGGCCATAAGGGCTGCGATCCCCGAAGACCTTGAGCTTGAAGCTTTTGTCCATGGCGCTATGTGCGTTTCATATTCCGGAAGATGCCTTCTGTCAAACTATTTCACAGGCCGGAGATCCAACGGAGGAGCCTGCGCGCAGCCTTGCCGCTGGAGTTTTTCAGTGGTTGAGGAAAAGCGTCCCGATATGCCTCTTCCTGTCGAACAGGATGACAGGGGAACCTATATCTTCGGTTCACGCGATCTTTGCATGATAGAGCACATCCCGGAGCTCATAGAAGCCGGTGTGAACTCGCTTAAGATCGAGGGCAGGATAAAAGGCGAATACTATGCCGCAGCGACCACAAAAGTGTACAGGGAGGCTGTGGATGCTTATTTCGCAGACCCTGAAAACTATCACGCGGATCCCAGGCATATGGTCATCCTGGATAAGGTCGTTCACCGTGATTACGACACGGGATTCTTCTTTGACAGTCCCCTGGATGATGCCAAGATCGACTATCAGAAAACATACAACAAGCCTGCATTTGTCGTAGGTGAAGTCGATTCTTATGACCCCGCAAACGGTCTCATAAAAGTGACGCAGAAGAATAAGCTCTACAGAGGCGATGAACTTAATGTCCTGATGCCCGAAGGCTACATGGCGCCCATTAAGGTCGCCGAGCTCTACGACCACGATCTCAAGGCCATAGACAGCGCTCCTCACCCGGGCATGACCTTCTTCATCAAGGCTGTTGATGCCGCGGGCAATGCGGTGGAACTGCCTCCGATGACGTTCCTGAGCAGGGACGGCGACAAGGATAACGGGATAAAGCCGGCTGAAGGGTAATTTCGTTACAGCGTTTGTTTTCTTGAAGCTTTTTTACTGTACGAAACCGTTATGTAAAGTGTAAGGGGCGGTTTTCACTTGATTTTCGGTTGAACGATATATCTCCTAATGTTACAATATACCGTTAATATTAATAATATAATTAATATATATGGAGATAAGGCATCAGATGATGAAAAATACAACTAATACGAATAAAGCAAATCGCAAACCGGTAAAACTGGTCGTTTTACTGGTTGTTCTTGCAGTTGTTGTGGCCGGTCTCGCTTTTGGCGGATACCAGGCATTCATATATTACAATGAGGCCACCACGCTTGCCCGTCAGGCTGAAGATCTCAAGAAAGAGGTCAAGCTTCTTGTCACCCATGTTGAGAAGGGAAACTATGAGGCTGCGAATCTCTCTGTAGAAAAGATAGACAACCTTTCGGCTCAAATGCGTACGACTATCAGTGACAAGCGCTGGCAGCTTGTTCAGGAAAAGGCTCCTAAGTATGGAGAGGACCTTAAGACAGCATCGGCTTTCCTTGATGTTGTAGATGAAGCGTCGAACACTATACTGAAACCCGGCGTAAAATTCCTGCGCGAGAAAGGACTTCCCAGCAAAGCCACTTTCAGCAAGATCGATCCTGAACTTGGAAAAACACTTAATGCTTACGCGGATCTCATCGATGAACTTGCTCCGGCAGTGGAGAAGGTTCTTGAGGATTTCAACAAGCTTCCCACATTCCAGATTGATAAACTCGAATCAAAGGTAAGCAAATACAGAGCACTCGCAAAAGATAACGGTGATGATATCGTTACTTATCTTAGATTCGCTAAAAAGACATCTGATACATTTGTCAGGCCTGTGGCAAAGTTCCTTATCGACAACGGTTCCGCTTTGAAGATCGATGTTGATATGGACAAGGTCGGTCCCGAGCTGTCAAACCAGATCAGCATACTCGCAGACGGTATCGACCAGCTTACACCCATTGTCGAGAAGACTCTCAAAGAGTTTAATACACTTCCTGAATTTAAGATCGACAAGGTTGAAAACAAGCTCAGTAAGTATAGAAAACTCGCAAAGGACAGTGAGGCGGATATCATCAGTCTCCTGAAGTTTGCACGTGAGATTTCTTCCGGTGTTATGCGTCCGGCTGCTGCTGTAATGACACGTTCACCTATTTCTAAACTTAAGACAGAGTCGGGTGATATCGATTCCAAGATCATAAGAGATTACCTTTCGCTTGTTGAAACGGCAAAGCCGTATCTTGGGAGGATCAAGGAATTCCTCAAGACGAACAAGCTCCTGAAGGATCATCAGAAACAGTTGGTAAAGGTCACTGCTAAATTGGACAAGGCAGAGAATCTTTTAAAGGAATACGATGCATATGTTCCGTATATTGATATTCTTCTTGGTGACGGTTCAGACAGAACTTACCTTCTTGTTGCTCAGAACAGCGCTGAAATGCGTGCTGCAGGAGGACTTCCGGCTTCTATCGGTACGGTTACCATCAAGGATGGAATAATCAAGATCGGCAAGTTTTTGCCTTACACAAAAGTACTTCCTTTTTACAATAAAGGAATTAAGCAGCCATTCACAAAGGTTGAAAAAGAAATATTTTATGAGGGATGGTACTGCAAGAAGCTTACGGCTGCAACTGTAAATCCTCATTTCCCTAAAGCTGCTCAATTATTGGCGAACGGATACAAAAAGATGCACGGTAAGAAAATCGACGGCATCATTTCCATGACTCCTGCAATTGTCGGCAGATTGATGTCGATTACCGGACCGATAAAATTGTCCAATGGCGTAAAACTTGATGAGAAGTACTCAGTAAAATATCTGCAAAGAGATGTATATTTCCAGTACTTTACCAAGAAGACGATGAGCAATCAGAAGCTTCATGACAAGGCTAACGACAAGACGAACGAGATGTTTGCCGAAGCTGCTAAAAAGGTTATCAGCGGAGTCATGTCAAATCTTGACCTGAAAACGATAATGAAGCTTCTCGATATAATCAAGCAGTCAAGTGAAGACCGTGTATTCCAAATGTGGATGGCAGACAGTGCATTGGAGGAAAAGGTTAAGAGTCTCGGCTGTTCAGGTTCATTGAATTATGACCCTCAGAATCCTAAGATCGGTGTGTATTTCAACATCAGAGATGCTAACAGACTTGGTAACTATGTTGATATCAAAGTTACTATGGGAAAAGAAAAGGTCAATAAGGACGGCTCGGTTACATATCCTGTTACCGTCAAACTTAAGAATAACATTGACAGCAAGACTATCAGAGATGGCGGAACAAGCGGATATCTTACCAGTCACCATGGCGGAACTATGCGTTCTATTATCTATTTCTTTGCTCCGTCCGGAGGAAAGATCTCCAGCTTTAAGAACAACAGCAAATTAGAGAGCAGGAAGACTAAGTATCAAAACCTTAATCTGTATTGGTGTCCTTTGTTCGAGCTTAAGCCTAAGAAGACAGTAACTTTTACTTACAAAGTTACAACGGCGCCGGGAGTCAATGTTAAACCAAAGATAGATATGACACCTCTTCTGACAGCATACAGAAACGCTAAGGCACCGAAATAAATTGAAGGCTGATTATGAGTAACAACAAGCAAAGTATCAAAACATCAATCGGAAAAAAATGGATCCGTAATGCACTGATTGTCATGCTTACTGACATCATTGTCATGTATGTTGTCTATTTTCTTGCTCTGCTGCTCAGATTTGATTTTTCTTTCAGAGTTATTCCGCCTGTATACTTGAACGGGTATTTGAAACTGCTCCCTTTATGGTGTGCTATTACGGTAACTGTATTCTACTTCACCCGCCTTTATCACAGTATCTGGCGCTTTGTCAGCATGGAAGAGGCGATACTGCTCATAAAAGCTTATCTGATCATCACTCCTTTGCTTATTCTGTCTTCTTTGTTACTGAAGATGAGAATGCCGATATCCTTTTATATGATCGGAATAGTCGGTTCAGCCGTCGGACATGCAGTGACAAGATTCGGGTACAGGCTGATAAAGCAAGTCAACAATGATATGGGATCCGGCATTAAAGAAAAGGATTCCAACGCTGACAGGGTCATGATAATCGGTGGCGGAGATGCAGGATCTGTTTTGGTCAAGGAATTACAGCACTCCACAAAGACAAATCTTCTTCCGGTATGCGTAATTGATGATAATCCGAATAAACACGGCAGGGCATTGTTTGGAGTTCCCATTGTCGGCGGAAGAGAATCAATAATCTCCAAAGCTGCAGAATTCAATATTGATACGATTATTTTTGCTATCCCTACAGCGTCAGGTTCAAACCGCAAAGAGATCCTCAACATAGCAAAGGAAACAGGATGCAAACTCAGAACCATTCCCGGAGTTTACCAGCTCGCGAAAGGTGATGTCAGCGTAACTTCTGTCCGTAATGTCGATCTTACGGATCTTCTCGGACGTGAACCCATCACTGTTGATAATGAAGAGGTTTTCAATATGATCACCGGCAAGACCATACTGGTTACCGGAGGCGGCGGTTCGATCGGTTCAGAACTTTGCCGTCAGATCGCTTCACACAAACCGAAGAAGCTTATCATTTTCGACATATACGAGAACAACGCTTACGAGATCCAGCAGGATCTGCTAAGAAAATACAAGGATAAGGGCCTTAATCTTGTTACGCTTATTGGTTCTGTGCGCAATACCCACAGGATTACATCGGTGATGATGGAATATAAGCCTGATATTGTTTTCCACGCTGCTGCCCATAAACATGTACCGCTCATGGAAGAAAGCCCGAATGAAGCAATAAAGAACAATGTTATGGGTACTTATAAGACTGCAACTGCAGCTGCTGAAGCTGGAGTCAAGAAGTTTGTTCTTATTTCGACTGACAAGGCTGTTAATCCGACCAATATCATGGGTGCCACAAAGCGCATTTGCGAGATGATCATTCAGATGATGGATCGCCAGACACCCGGTACTTCTTTCGTTGCTGTCAGGTTTGGCAACGTCTTAGGATCCAACGGTTCTGTTGTTCCTTTGTTTAAAAAGCAGATTGCTGAAGGCGGACCGGTTACTGTTACACATAAAGAAATAACAAGATATTTCATGACCATTCCCGAGGCTGTATCTTTGGTCCTTCAGGCTTCGTATTACGCTAAAGGCGGAGAGATATTTGTTCTTGATATGGGTGAGCCTGTCAGGATCGATGACATGGCCCGAAATCTCATTAAGTTATCCGGACTCAGACCTGATGTTGATATAAAGATCGAGTACACAGGACTGCGTCCCGGAGAAAAACTATATGAAGAGAAGCTCATGAAAGAAGAAGGAATGCAGACTACAGCCAATAAACTGATCTACATTGGAAAACCGATCGAGATGGACGATGTTTGGTTCAAGGGGAAACTCGAAGAATTGGACCGTGACAGTAAAGAAGATGATGAGAACATAAAGAAATATGTTCAGGAAGTTGTACCGACATACAAGGTAGGAACGTACTGATTTACCACTAAATAACAGCGTTTTTTTGAAAAAATGATCGGTTCAGGTTAACAGGTCTGAAAGAGGTAATGATCAATGCTTGATTTCACATCAGATGACAGATTCAAAGGAATAAAAACATTTGCCAGCAAGGTTTGGCTTTCTTCACCGACAATGCATGTTGAAGAGCAGAAATGGGTTGATGAAGCAATTCAGACCAATTGGGTGAGCACAGTCGGTGCAAATATTAATGAAGTTGAAAAACAGGTCGCAGAGATTGTAGGCCGTAAGTATGCTGTGGGATTGTCTTCCGGCACGGCAGCGCTGCATCTGGCCATTAAGCTCGTTGGTGAGAAGCTTTATGGAAAACCGTCTGTCGGGCATGGTGTTTTAGAGGGCAAGAGGGTTTTTTGCAGCGACATGACTTTTGATGCTACTGTAAACCCGGTCTGCTATGAGGGTGGTATTCCGGTATTTATCGATACGGAGTACGATACATGGAATATGGATCCTGTCGCTTTGGAAAAGGCTTTTTCTTTGTATCCTGAAGTCAAGATAATCGTGCTTGTACATCTTTACGGTACACCCGGAAAGATTGATGAGATCAAAAGGATTGCCGATGCTCACGGCGCTCTTATTGTTGAAGATGCAGCAGAGTCTTTCGGAGCGTCATATAAAGGTGTTCAGACCGGTATGTTTGGAGATGTTTCAGTTTTATCGGGAAACGGCAATAAGATAATCACAGGCAGTTCCGGTGGATTTCTTTTAACAGATTCTAAGGATGAAGCTGACAGGATCAGAAAATGGTCAACACAAAGCCGCGAGGCAGCACCCTGGTATCAGCATGAAGAACTTGGATATAACTATCGAATGAGCAATATCATCGCCGGCATCCTCCGCGGTCAGGTACCGTATCTGCAAGAGCATATTGACCAGAAACATGCAGTCTATGAGAGGTATCGTGACGGGTTAAAGGATCTTCCTGTAAAAATGAATCCGTTCTCAGCCGAAAGCAGCCCGAATTATTGGCTTAGCTGTATGCTGATAGATAAATCTGCTATGTCCCGCGAGGTCAGAGGCGAGCAGGATTATCTGTACATTTCTGAGAAAGGAAAGAGTTCTCCGATGGAGATACTCGATGCGCTGACCGCATTTAATGCCGAAGGCCGCCCAATCTGGAAACCGATGCACATGCAGCCAATTTACAGACTTAATCCGTTTATTACAAGTAATGGTGACGGCCGAGCACAGAGCAACGCTTATATATCCATGTCTTGTGTGGATGTTGGTGCTGATATTTTCATGCGCGGGTTATGCTTGCCAAGCGATAACAAAATGACACCCGATCAGCAAGACGTAATAATTGATATTATTCATAGGTGTTTTGAATAAAAACGATTGTCGAAAAGCAAAACAGGTATATGTACAGAAAATTCGTCAAAAGATTATTGGATATTATTCTTTCCGGCTTAGCTTTAGTAGTGTTATCTCCACTGCTTTTGATCACTGCTATTCTCGTTCGTATTAAGATCGGATCACCTGTTATTTATTCTCAGGAACGCCCGGGAAAAATAGATCCTAAAACTGGTAAAGAGAGAATATTCACTTTATTTAAGTTCAGATCCATGACAAATGAAAAGGATGCTGAGGGCAATTTATTGCCCTCAAAAGACAGATTGACAGGGTTTGGCAAAAAACTGCGTTCCACTTCACTTGATGAGTTGCCGGAACTGATCAACATCTTAAAAGGAGATATGAGTATTGTTGGCCCAAGGCCTTTGTTAGTCAAGTATCTTCCTCTTTATAACGATCATCAGAGACGCCGCCACCTGGTCCGTCCGGGGCTGACAGGCTATGCTCAGGCTAACGGGAGAAATTCTCTTTCATGGGAACAGAAGTTTGATCTTGATGTAGAGTATGTTGATAAGATGAGTTTTGGTATGGATGTGAAAATTATCTTCCAGACCATAAAAGCTGTTCTGAAAAGAGAAGGAATCGGCGGCAAGGATGAAGTCATTCTTAAAGAATTTACAGGGAGCCGGAATGATGGATAGTGTTCCTTTTTTCTCAGTGATAATCCCTGTTTATAACAGTGAAAAATATCTGGATGATTGTATCAAATCTGTATTTGCTCAAACCTGCAGTGATTTTGAGTTGATACTTGTTGATGACGAATCCAAAGATTCCAGTCCGTCGATTTGTGATGAATGGCAAATGAATAATCCGGACAGAGTCCGTGTTATTCACCAGAAGAATACAGGAGTCTATATAGCCAAAAGGAACGGCATCAGAGCTTCACATGGAAGATATCTTTATATAATGGATAACGATGATCTGATAACCGATCCGGAGATGTTTTCAAGACTGAAAGAACTGATTACCCGTTCAGCTTATGATCTGGTTATTTTTAATGCGGTAGATGATATAGCTGCCAAACATTTACTTTGCAATATTCCTTTTAAGAGCGGACAGGAATTCGAAGGAGAAGAACTGGCTGCTGTTTATGACGAGTTTCTTAAAACGAAGAATCTTCATCACATTTGGATGATGGTCTTTGACCGGAATCTGTTTGATTGGGAATACGAATATAATGAACCGTTCAGAATGTTGAGAGATGGTCCGTCTCTTATTTTGCCCGTTATTTCCAAAGCAACCAAGGTTTTGTATCTCGATGATGTGTTTTATTATTGGCGGATACAAAATCTTTCAAGTGCCAGCAAGCATTATGATGTTACTAATTTCTTTTACAGCATCAGGACACTTCATAAGAGGGTTATTGAGTATTCTGATAAATGGCCATATAAAACGGCCAAGACGGATGAACTCGTTAAGTCTAATTATGTAACAGACATTTGCATAGCGGCTATGAAGGTTAGAAGTCTGTCTCCGGATTCAGGAATATCACAGCGTGAATTGCTCGCAAAAATGGCAAATGATGATATGTTCCGGAATGAATATTCACTTAAGAACCTGGAAGGATTCAGAAAGCCGATTGCCTTTTGTTTATATCATAAGTGGTATTTGCTTCTTAAACTCCTTTCATCAATGATCGGGATCATTAAGAGAAGATAAATCGGAAGGATTGAAATGATGAAAATACTGTTTACAAGCGTCGGACGCAGAGTTGAATTAATACAAGCATATAAGGATGCAGCAAATAAAACCGGAATTGAACTTCAAATTATCGGTGCCGATATTACTGAAACTGCGCCGGCCCTGCAGTTTTGCGATGAACAGCTTATTGTTCCTAGAATCAATGATGAGAAGTATATTCCGTCATTGATTCAGTTTTGCGATCAAAATAGTATTGATGCGCTTATTCCTACGATAGATACTGATCTATTGCTGTTAGCTGAGAATCGGGAACGTTTTGGGAAAACGAGAGTCGTTATCAGTGACCATGATAAAATTGCGCTTTGCAGAGATAAAAGATTAACAGGTTTATTCTTCTCGCAGTGTGGTCTGCAGTATCCGGAAATTGCAGACGATTATAAGAAATATGATCTTGGTTTTCCTGCATTCATTAAGCCTAAGGATGGCAGTTCGAGTATTAATGCCTATACTGTAAAAAACTCAGATGAGCTTAAGACATTGGCGGAAATGGTCCCGGATTATATTGTCCAGCCGTTTATAAAAGGTACAGAATACACTGTCGATGCTTTTTGTGATTTTGAAGGTAATCCTATATACATCACTCCAAGAATACGTCTGGCAGTCAGATCTGGAGAAGTATTAAAGACCAAGATCGATCTGGACAGTACGATAATAGATGAGACAAAGGCTTTGATCAAAAAGTTCAAACCCCGCGGCGCCATTACCATCCAGTTAATAAGAGAAGATAAAACGGGTGTGGATTATTACATCGAGATAAATCCGCGTTATGGCGGAGGTGCGCCTTTAAGCATTAAGGCGGGTGCAGACAGTCCTGTAATGATGTTGCGGTTATTAAGCGGCGAAAAGATCGGTTATCAAGCTGATTCAGCAATCAACAATGCTGTGTACAGCCGGTTTGACCAAAGTATCCGCGTACAATAAATACTGTTTTCCAAAGTTAGGAGAATAAAGTAACAGATGAATGAGATTCAGAGTATTCAGTATAAGATGTTGGTCGAACTCGATGAAGTTTGCAGAAGACATGGACTGACGTACTATTTGGCATATGGTACATGTTTAGGCGCTGTCAGACATAGCGGGTTTATACCGTGGGATCATGATGTTGATGTTCTCATGCCGTTTAAGGATTCTGTTGAACTTGAAAAGTATCAGAACGAGTTTAGTGATAAATATTTTATTTCCAGCAGACGAACTGATCCTGAGAATAAGACAGTCAAATCACTGATCATCAATAACGAGATCAAATGCCGGTTGGTGAAAAACGGCAAAGTAATAAAAGATGATGTTAGAATAGGTTTGGATATATACCCGTTCTATAATTGTCCTAAGTCATCGGCAGGTTTGTTGTTCAACATTTGGAGATCTCATATACAGAAAATGCTGGTAGGAGGTATTCCTGAGAATCACGGGAAACTTGCCAAGCTTATTGCAAAAATAGTTTTGTCTTTATATCCCGGAGAAAGAAGGGAAAAGAAGATCAGCAAAATTGAACGCCAGCTCTGCTATACGGGACCCAGTAACGAGATAGCGGACTATTACGGCTTGGATATCAAAGCATGCAGTGCTATTACATATAAACAGGAATGGTTTGGTAAACCTGTGAATATGCAGTTTGAAGATCGGGAGTTTTACGGACCTTGTGATGCAGATAAATATCTGACTAAAAGATATGGGGACTATATGACACCGGTTTCAAGAAAAGAAATAGAGAATGAAACAAAACTGGAAATCATTGAATAGGGGGCTATATGGCTAACATCGGATTGATCATTGCCGGCGGATCCGGCAACAGGATGCATCAGGATATTCCCAAGCAGTTTATTACTGTAAATGAACGTCCGGTCATTGTTTATACTCTTGAAGCTTTTGAAAAGCATCCGGAGATTGATGCTATTGCCGTAGTCTGCATTGAAGGCTGGGATCAAGTGCTTTGGGCATACGCAAAGCAGTTTAACATCACAAAACTCCAATATGTTGTTCCGGGCGGAAAGAACGGACAGGATTCTATCCGTAATGGTGTATTTGAACTTGAAAAGCACTTCGCCGATGATGATCTTGTATTGATCCATGATGCCATCAGGCCAATGGTGAGTGCTGAGATCATTTCTGATAACATTCGAGTAGCACGTGAATTTGGTAATGCAACAACTGTAATCCCTTGTGCCGAAGCTATGATGCAGACAGATGACGGCGTAGTTTCTGTCGGTTCTTATCCCCGTGACCGTTTGAAGAGAACCCAGACTCCTCAGGCGTTTAAGATAGGAGATATCTGTAATCTGCACAGACGTGCATTGGAAGCGGGAATAACAAATTCCGTTGCTTCATGCACACTGATGATCGAGATGGGTGAACAGGTGTACTTTTCCGCCGGTTCTGAAAAGAACATCAAGCTTACGACTGTAGAAGATATAGATATCTTCAAAGCCCTGCTCGCGGCTAAACGTTCAGACTGGCTTAAAAACTGAACGCATATCTGAATGTGAGGGATGGAAATTGAAATCAATTAATTCAAGTCAAACATGGATAGCTGATCTTGATGAAATCATTGATTCGATGCACGTTTTGTCGGAATTAGCTCAAAAGAAGGTACTGATCACCGGAAGTACCGGCCTTATCTGTTCGGCAATCGTGGATATTCTCATTCGCTGGAATGAAACCCATGAAGAGAAAATTGGTATTCTTGCGGTCGGAAGAGATACGCAAAAGATAGAAAAAAGATTTGCTCCGTTTTCATCCAGGAAGTATTTTTCTGTAGCACTCTATGATTCCGAAAAATCTGATAATTCATTATCGTTTGATTGCGATTATATTATTCATGGAGCAAGCAATGCTTCTCCAAACAAATTTGTAAGCAACCCGGTTGAGACAATGCTCAGCAATTTTTGCGGAATGAAGTATCTTCTTGATTATGCAAAAGATAAGAAAGTTAACAGAGTTCTTTTTATCTCCAGTTCAGAAGTGTATGGGAAGAAGAATGATAGTGAACCTTTTAAAACTGACGAATATGGTTATATAGATCTATTGAATCCGAGAAATTCATACGCGGTCGGAAAAAGAGCATCTGAAACATTATGCGCTTCATATTATACGGAATATGGAGTAGATTCAGTTATTGTCCGTCCCGGACATATATACGGTCCGACAGCTTCAGAGTCGGATAACAGAGTTTCTTCTGCTTGGGCTTATATGGTTTCCCACGGCGAAAACATCGTCATGAAGAGTGACGGTTCGCAGATTCGAAGCTATTGTTATTGCCTTGACTGCGCTTCGGCTATACTGACGGTGCTGCTGAAGGGAGAAAGTGTTAAAGCCTATAATATTTCAAATCCGGATTCTGTTATCAGTATCAGAAAGATGGCAGAGATCCTTTCTTCTGTTGGGGAGGTTGATCTTATGACCGAAATTCCGACCGATGTTGAAAAGAAAGGCTTTAATCCTATGTCGAATTCTTCACTTGACAGTACGGAACTATATGGTTTGGGGTGGCGAGGTCTTTTTGATGCAAGGAGAGGATTCTCTCATACAGTGGCAATATTAAAAGAAATCACATGATTAGGCTTAATAAGCAACCAGTTTTATTATGTTCTGGTATTCTGGAGGATGTTTAGAGTGCAAAGACAAAGCGCAGGTCAGCAAAATAGTTCTGT
The DNA here is from genome assembly GCA_017478485.1 of Clostridiales bacterium. Taxonomy (GTDB): domain Bacteria; phylum Bacillota; class Clostridia; order Saccharofermentanales; family Saccharofermentanaceae; genus Saccharofermentans. Next base: position 60,730 of record JAFVDI010000031.1, read on the forward strand.
AGCGGCTGTTAAATCAGGAGTCTGGTTTACAGTTTGTCATATGCTGACAAAGACTGTCGGATTTTTGACAACTCCAATCTTTGCGCGGATCCTGACCAAGGCTGAATTTGGTGATTATAACAATTTTCATACCTGGATCGGTATTTTTCTTTATGTAACATCTTTGAATCTTGATGCCTCACTTATCAGAGCAAAATACGACTACAAAGATGAATTGGATGATTACATTTCATCAATGGTATGTCTGAGCATGATCTCAACCGTCACCTGGTATGGTGTAACGTTGTTGCTTATTTCTACAGTTGAAAAGCTCACTCTGATGAGCCAGTTTGAGATCCATGCGATGTTCTTGTATCTGCTGTTCTATCCTGCTATCCAGATCTTCCAGACAAGAGAAAGATACCACTACAGATATAAGACAAATGTATTCGTAACGTTGCTCTATGTTATCGGAACAGCTCTGTTGTCAGTTATTCTTGTAATGCTTATGCAGAATAAGCTGACCGGCAGGATTATAGGTACGATAATACCTGTTGCCGTTATCGGTTTTGTACTCGCATTTCTTATTTTCAGAAAGTCTTTTTCGATAAAGACAAAATACTGGAAATACGCTCTGCCGTTTACGCTGCCGTTCATTCCGCATCTGTTGTCGATGTTCCTGCTTGGAAGCATGGATAAGGTAATGATAAAGCAGATCTGCGGCTCTGAGGATCTGGCAAAATACAGCCTTGCTTACACTGTAGGAACCATTATTTCTTTGTTGGTCAGTTCAATGAATAATGCTTTCAGCCCCTGGCTCAGTGAACAGCTAAACGGCGGTCAGTTTGATAAGAGCAAAAAAGTATCAGTTCCGTATGTGGCGTTTTTCGCGCTTGCCGCCGTAATGGGAGTTCTTATTACTCCTGAGGTATTACTGATCATTGGCGGCGAGGGATATCTGGAAGCTAAACACGTAGTACCGCAAGTCTTTGCAGGATGTGTCATGCAGTTTGTTTACTGCATGTATGTAAACGTTGAACAGTTTTATAAGAAAACGGTCGGAATGGCTATTGCGAGCGTTTCTTCAGCTTTGTTCAATTTCGTTACCAACTATATATTCATCAGACAGTATGGCTATAACGCGGCATCGTATACAACATTTTTCAGTTATCTGCTCCTGATGATCCTTCACGTCTTCATCGTTAAAAAACTGATGAAAATGAATGTGTTTAAGGACCTTTACGTGATCCTGATAGCAGGTGTAACTGCAGCGCTGCTTATTGCTTCGAACCTTATCATCGACATGTTTATCGTCAGATATATTTTGTTCGCTGTGCTCTTCGTTATCTTTATGTGCATAGCTTATAAAAACAGGCAGATCGCCCTTAAGTTTTTGAAAAGGAAATAGGTAGAAAATATGAAAATGGTCAGTTTTATGTTAAACTTATTTGTTTAACAAAGTGCTATATTCCGTAATGTAGGAGGAGAAGATAATGTTAACTAACCAGACGATTTTGATTACGGGTGGAACAGGGTCATTCGGCAACACCTTTGTACCCATGACCTTGGCGAAATATAATCCTAAAAAAATCATTATTTACAGCCGTGATGAGATGAAGCAATGGAATATGGCCAAGAAGTTTCAAGGCGATAAGCGAGTCCGTTTCTTTATTGGCGATGTCAGGGATAAGGACAGACTGTACAGAGCTCTTTCCGGTGTTGATTACGTTGTTCATGCTGCTGCGACTAAGATCGTTCCGACAGCTGAATATAATCCGTTTGAATGCATTAAGACCAATATTAACGGTGCAATGAACCTCATAGACGCTTGTATCGACACAGGAGTTAAGCGTCTTGTTGCGCTTTCCACGGATAAAGCAAGTTCACCTGTTAATCTTTACGGTGCTACCAAACTCTGCTCTGATAAGGTTTTCATAGCAGGTAACAGTTATACAGGCGGAAAGACGAAATTCGCTGTAGTCCGTTACGGTAACGTTATGGGCTCAAGAGGATCTGTCATTCCTTATTTCATTGAGACTGCAAAGAGTGGAAAGCTTACTATTACCGACAAGCGCATGACACGTTTCATGATCTCACTTGAGCAGGGCGTAGAGCTTGTATGGCATGCATTTGAAGACATGGAAGGCGGAGAGATCTATGTTAAGAAGATCCCTTCCATGAATATCTGTGATATTGCAACTGCTGTTGATCCCAACGCTGAACAGGTTGAGATCGGTATCCGTCCCGGTGAAAAGCTTCATGAACAGATGATCGGTGTTGAAGATGCATATTACACATATGAGTATCCTGAGCACTTTAAGATCCTTCCCCAGATCTGCAATTGGGGACCGTTTGATGCCATGATCAAGGGCGGTAAGAAAGTACCTGAAGGATTCAGCTATACAAGCGATAACAACAAGGAATGGATGACTATTCCTCAGCTTCAGGAATGGATCGAGAAGAACCGCGTAAAGATCGGCAGCATATAATTAACAACCGAAGGTAAGGACAATGACGGAATTAGCGATTAATGGCGGAAAGCCTGTTTTTGAAAAGAAGATAGGATATGGTCATCAGTATATCGACGATGCTGATATTCAGGCTGTTGTCGATGTTCTTAAAAGTGATTTCCTTACTTGCGGTCCAAAGATTACTGAGGCTGAGGCCAAGCTTTGTGAGATAACTGGTGCCAAGCATGCAGTCTTGATCGCAAACGGTACTGCTGCTCTTCATGCTGCAGCATTTGCCGCAGGAATTAGTGAAGGTGATGAAGTCATTACCACGCCGATTACTTTTGCCGCATCTGCAAACTGCGCGCTGTATTGCGGCGGAAAGCCCGTTTTTGCCGATATCGATCCGGAGACTTACAATATCGATCCTGACAGCATTGAAAAGTGCATTACAGATAAGACAAAAGCCGTAGTTGCAGTCGATTTTACAGGTCAGGCCGTTAATGTTGAAAGGATCCGTGAGATCTGTGACAGGCATAATCTTATCTTCATTGAAGATGCGGCTCATTCTCTTGGCACAAAGTATAACGGCAAACAGGTCGGAAGCCTGGCTGATATGACAGAATTCAGTTTCCATCCTGTTAAGACTTGTACAGCCGGTGAGGGCGGTGCAGTTACGACTGATGATGATGAATTGTATAAGAAGCTTCTCCTCTTCAGAACACATGGCATTACACGTGTTCAGGATTGGATGGATAAGCCGAGCGAAGGCGGATGGTATTATCAGCAGATCGATCTTGGTTATAACTATCGTATGACGGATATCCAGGCTGCTCTCCTGACTTCTCAGCTGGCAAAGCTCGATATGTTTGCCGCAAGGAGAAAAGAGCTGGTTAAGCGCTATGATGAAGCTTTCAATGCTATGCCTGAGATTACGGTCCAGAAGGAAATACCTCAGTCTGATACCGTGCGTCATCTTTATATCATTCAGCTGAATACAGAAATGCTGAAGTGTGGCAGAAAAGAAGTGTTTGATGCACTTCAGGCAGAGGGAGTCGGTGTTAATGTTCACTACATTCCCGTATATACCTTCCCGTATTATCAGAAACTCGGTTATAAGATGGGAAGTTGTCCTAACGCCGAAAAACTTTATGAGCGCATTATATCCATTCCGTTGTTCTATTCTATGACCGATGAAGACCAAACTAAGGTCATCGAGGCGATAAAGAAAATTATTGACTATTACAGGATTTGATTTATGGCAAGAGTAGCAATTATTACTGCACGGGGCGGAAGTAAAAGGATACCGAAAAAGAACATTAAGGATTTCTGCGGAAAACCCATTATTGCTTATAGCATTAAGGCCGCTATAGACAGCAATGTATTTGATGAGGTCATGGTTTCAACTGACAGTGAAGAGATAGCTGAGGTTGCCAGTTCTTATGGCGCGAAAGTTCCTTTTTTACGCTCTGAAAACACCAGTAATGATTTTGCTACAACAGCAGATGTACTCGAGGAAGTATTGAATACATACAAAGCTGAAGGAAAGGTATTTGATTCATTCGCATGTATCTATCCGACAGCACCGTTTATTACCAGTGAAAGATTGGCTGAAGCTGCTGGCATTCTTGATGATGGCAGTGATGCCGTTATATCAGTTGTCAGATACAGTTTTCCTCCGCAGAGAGCATTTATCATAAAAGAAGGAAAATTGAATTATCAGTACCCACAATATGAGAAATCGAGAAGTCAGGATCTTGAGCCTGTTTATCATGATTGCGGACAGTTTTATTTTTGCAGAACTGAAAAATTCCTTGAATGTCATTCGCTTATTCTTCCGAATACAAAGCCTTATATATTGCCTGAAGAGGAAGTTCAGGATATCGATACAGTCTCTGACTGGCTGATAGCTGAAGCTAAGTATACAGTTCTGCATAACGGAGAATAACCATGTTTCATCTGTTTGAAAAGATTAATAATGACGGTGTATATGTAATTGCCGAAATGAGCGCGAATCACGGGGGCAGTCTTGAGAATGCCCTTCAGATAGTCAGGGAAGCTGCTAAAGCCGGTGCTGACTGCGTTAAGATCCAAACATATACGGCAGACAGCATAACAATAGATTGTGACAATGAGTATTTTCAGATCCATGGAGGACTCTGGGACGGATATAAGCTTCACGATCTCTATAATGATGCCGGTACTCCATATGAATGGCATAAGGCCATCAAGGATGAGTGTGAAAAGTGCGGCGTGGATTTCCTTTCAACCCCGTTTGATCCTAATGCTGTTGACTTTCTGGAAGAGCTTGGCGTTGAGGCTTATAAGATAGCAAGTTTCGAACTTAATGATATTCCTTTGATAGAGTATGCTGCATCTAAACTCAAGCCGATGATTATGTCTTGCGGTATGGCTTCTCCAGAAGAGATACAGGATGCTGTAGATGCCTGCAAACGTGCAGGAAACGACAAGATTGTTCTTCTTAAGTGCTGCAGTGAGTATCCCGCAAACTGGGAAGATATGCATCTTGGTAATATTCCTGATATGAGAAAACGTTTTGGCGTTCATGTCGGTCTTTCAGATCACAGTTTCGGAAGTATTGGCGCTGTGGTAGCGGTATCGCTTGGAGCTCGAGTAATTGAAAAACACGTAAAGATCGATGGTATAGAGAGTGCAGACTCTGCTTTCAGCATGACAATGGATGAGTTTGCGAAAATGGTTAGTGATGCTAATAATGCAAGGCTGATTGCACAAGGTCCTGATTATAGTTTGTCAGCGAAGGAACAGTCTTCAACGGTGTTCCGTAGAAGCCTTTTTGCTGTTAAAGATATCGAAGTCGGTGATGTGATTACTTCTGAAAATGTCAGAAGCATCAGACCCAGTACTGGAATCCCGCCTAAGTATCTGAAGTGTATTATCGGCAAAAAGGCAAAGTCAGCAGTGAAGTTTGGTCAGCCGATAACACAAGAGTTTTTAGAAGAATTGCAGGGTCAGGGTGATTGAGTGGCACAAGGATTTGATACCATTGAGACTGGGCGCCTTTTGTTGAGAGGAATAGATGAAAGTGACGCGGAACTTATTGTTGAGTGGCGTTCTGTTCCTGATGTGTATCGATTCTTTAAATCTCCGCATAAGATTACTTTTGACGAGCATATGAACTGGTATAGAAACAGCTATCTGAAGAATAGTGAACGTTTTGACTGGATCTGTATTGAAAAAGAGAGCAAGCGACGGATTGGAGTATTTGGCCTGATCAGAGATGGAGACAAAGCGCAAATTAATTATTTGCTTGCTCCTGAGGGACAGCATAAAGGGTTTGCTGCAGAAGCTGTGTCTAAACTGATTGAATATGCAACAGAAAAGTGGAATTGCAAACAAGTGGTCGCAGAGATTCATAGAAATAATAAACCATCACTTGCACTGGTGGTGAAACTCGGATTTAAAAAAGTTTCTGAGGATGAGCAATTTGAAATTTACGGGATCACGGTATAAGTTTTGATACTGATAAGAACTGATGCAAATGAGAACATAGGAATCGGGCATATGATGAGATGCCTTTCTGTTGCACGTGCGTTTGAAAATAAAGGTGAGAATTTGCTTTTTGTTACGGCTGACCACAAAGGTGATTCTTTGATAAATCAGCAAGGGTTTCAAACAGTTTGTCTGGACAGTGAATGGTCTGATCCTAAAAACGAGAAGATAGATTCTGTTATAGAAAAATATCACCCTGATCTCATTCTTGTGGATTCATACTTTGTTACAGAACAATATATGGAAAACCTAAGTAAAAAAGTATGCACGGCATATTTTGATGATCTTAATGCGCACTGCTGGAAAGTAAACTATATAATCAATTACAACATTTTTGCCAGTGTGTTTGATTATTCATCATATGTAGGCACCTCGACAAAACTGTTGCTGAATCCACAATATGCTCCTATGAGGGATGAATTCAAAAATTGCTCAGCACATAAGATAAAAGATGTTACTGATATCCTTTTTTCTGCAGGCGGTTCTGATCCGGAACGTGTTACTGAGAAGGTGTTATCAGCAATATGTCCTAAAATGCCTGGAGTTAGATTTCACCTGATCGTTGGTGCGTTGAATCCGAGACTCGGGGAGATCAAAATGCTTTCCGATAATCTTGAAAATGTTGCTCTTCATATTAATGAGAGGCATATGTCTGATTTGATGAACACATGTGATGTTGCGGTAGCGGCAGCCGGAATGACACTTTATGAATTATGTGCCACGGGATTACCAACATTAACATACACATTAGCTGACAATCAATTGGTAGCAGCAGAACAATTTAATAAGCAAGGAATTATGCTTTCTGCCGGCGATTGCCGTGGAGATGACGGATTTATAAACAGGCTTGCAACTCAGCTTTCTAAACTTGTCGGTGATGTGGAACTTAGAAGTGTTTTATCAGAAAAAATGCAGAAACTTGTTGATGGAGAAGGTGCTGAAAGGATCACCGGAGAATTGCTCTCACATTTTGGAGAAACTACTGATTAATTCATTCAGTTCTTCAAATGACTCAGGAATTGATATTTTTGACGGATCAGCATATATCTCCTTTATTGAATCATACATTTTAGTGCGCTGATCATCGAATCCGCTTTTCATTGGGAAGAGCTTATAGAGCAGTACTATGTGCGGTTCCTGGTTGAAGATGATCTTAGGCGTTAGGATGGATGTGGAACTTAATACTATCAGGGTTTTGCTTGAAAAATCAGAGCACAGGCAAAGCATCTCGAAAGGTACAGAATTATCCGTATATTCTTTGCATCCGTAACGGTTCATCTTCTTGTCACGCGGATGTTTTTTTACACAGACTTTTCCGTTTAATGCATCGCATATTTTTTGAATCTGTTCCTGATACTTGTCAGCTTCTTCTTTAACCATTACTTCGTATGGCATTGTATCAAGAATGATAAACGGTTCTTCGATCGTTTTGATTGAATCCGTTTCAAAGACTTGCTCAATTACGCTTTGGATCTTATCAGAAGCATTGAAATAAGGAACACGTCCGATCGTTTCTGTCGTATCAGGATGGATCATGTTATACAGTTCCGGAGAATACAAAAGTTTCGAGCTTTTTGCGGGAACAACGGAACGCCGTAAAACTGTCTTGATAAACCTGTCTGATGAGCTTTCGCGGTTGACAATATTGTTGTCATAACTGCCCTCGCCATCATCATAGTAAACGAATTCAACATCAATTTTATGTAGATTTACATATTGTACGATCTGATTAGAGATAAAAGTATTGTTGGATAAATAAACGGTGTCGTAATCAAATCCATGAGGAAACATTTTTTTGATTATGCTGTTTAGGAACAGATATGACAGAGTAATCATTATTTTCCTTTTTGTTCTATTGGAATTGCGTATTTTATTTAATACTTCGATCTCTTTAGCGTTGAAAACATTGTTGAATATAGAGAGCTTCCTGATATTGGAGACGTATTTATCTGAATTGCGGCTTTGAGGGTCGATAATAATATCTGAGTTATTTCCAAATGACATGCACATCGATATGGATGAAATAATCTGAAAAGGTGTAGTACAGATGAAAAGTTCCTTTTTCATGATTTGTTTATGCCAATCCTTTCAATTGAAATCCCTTGAATATTATTGTCTGAAATTTCCTTTGAAGTATGCGTCATATTTTAAGATAAGTCAAACTACACTGCGCTCATTTAAGAGTCTATGATACAATAAAGAGTTAGAAATAATCAGGTTTAGTATATTGATATAATTGAGAGTTATTTCATGCAATTTAATGATAATGGTAGGAGTGAGTTAATATGACAATTATAGTTACAGGCGGTGCCGGCTTCATTGGCGGAAACTATATTCATTATCATCTTAAGGAGCATCCTGAAGACAGGGTTGTTTGCGTTGATAAGCTTACATATGCAGGTAATCTTTCCACGCTTGCTCCTGTTATGGATAATCCTAACTTCAGATTTGTTAAACTCGATATCTGTGACAGGGAAGGCGTAATGAAGCTTTTCGAGGAAGAAAAGCCGGATGTAGTCATTAACTTTGCTGCTGAGTCTCATGTTGACCGTTCTATTGAAGATCCCGGTATCTTCCTTCAGACAAACATAATTGGTACAGCTACCATGATGGATGCCTGCAGGGCATTCGGTAATGTCAGATATCATCAGGTAAGTACTGACGAGGTATATGGGGATCTTCCACTGGACCGTCCTGATCTTTTCTTTACTGAGACAACACCTATACACACATCCAGCCCTTACAGTTCATCAAAGGCAGGAGCAGATCTTTTGGTTATGGCTTACTACAGAACTTATGGCCTGCCGGTAACTATCTCACGCTGCTCCAATAACTATGGCCCTTATCATTTCCCCGAGAAGCTCATTCCTTTGATGATAGCTAACTGCTTGAATGACAAGCCGCTTCCGGTATATGGAGAAGGCAAGAACGTACGTGACTGGCTCTATGTTGAGGATCACTGCAAAGCTATCGATCTGATCGTACGTAAGGGCAGGATTGGTGAAGTCTATAACGTAGGCGGTCATAATGAGATGGCTAACATTGATATCGTAAAGCTCATTATTAAAGAACTTGGCAAATCCGAAGATCTGATCACTTATGTTACTGACCGTAAGGGTCATGATCTGCGTTATGCTATCGATCCGACTAAGATCCATAATGAACTCGGCTGGCTTCCTGAAACTAAGTTTGCTGACGGCATCAAGAAGACGATCAAATGGTATCTGGACAACAGATCCTGGTGGGAAGAGATCATATCAGGTGAATACCAGAACTACTATGACAAGATGTATGGTAACAGGTAATTACAGATGAAGATCTTTGTAACCGGTGTATGCGGCCAGCTCGGCCATGATGTTGTAAACAATGCAGCAGCCAGAGGATATGAAGCTGTAGGATCGGATATACAGTCCGAGTATTCCGGCGTTGCTGACGGAAGTGCAGTAACATCAGCTCCTTATGTTCAGCTTGACATAACTGACAAAGAAGCAGTTAAAACTGTGATATCCGAGATCAAACCTGATGTCATCATTCATTGTGCTGCATGGACAGCTGTTGATGCTGCTGAAGATGAGGAGAACAGGGAGAAAGTTCATTCCATTAATGCTCTTGGCACCGGATATATTGCTGAAGCAGCTAAATCGATCGATTGTAAGATGCTCTATCTTTCTACCGATTATGTGTTTGACGGTAAAGGTGATCGTCCCTGGGAACCTGATGACAAGTGCTATGCGCCTTTGAATGTATATGGACAGAGTAAGCTTGACGGTGAACTTGCCGTTTCATCTATTTTGGATAAATTCTTTATCGTACGCATTGCATGGGTATTCGGTCTTAACGGAAAGAATTTCATCAAGACCATGATCAATGTAGGCAAGACACACGATACAGTACGTGTTGTAAACGATCAGATCGGAACACCTACTTACACCTTAGATCTGGCCAGGCTTCTTGTTGATATGGTAGAAACCGATAAGTATGGTTATTATCATGCAACCAACGAAGGTGGTTATATTTCATGGTATGACTTCTGCTGCGAGTTCTATAAACAGTACGGACTTAATACCAAGGTTATTCCGGTTACTACGGAAGAGTATGGCCTTTCAAAGGCAGCTCGTCCTTTTAACAGCAGACTGGATAAGAGTAAATTGGTTCAGGCCGGTTTTAAACCTTTGCCTGACTGGAAAGATGCAGTAAAAAGATATTTGGCGGAGGCAGAACTGTAATGGCTTTTACATTTGAGAAGACTAAGATCCCGGGAGTAATCATCATCCAGCCTAAAGTGTTTGGAGATAACCGCGGTTACTTCATGGAGACATATAAGAAGACTGACTATGCTGAAGCAGGTATAGATAAAGAATTCGTTCAGGATAACGAGTCTTCATCTTCTAAGGGAGTTCTCAGAGGTCTTCATTTCCAGAAGGAGCATACGCAGGGAAAGCTAGTTCGTGTTACCAAAGGCGAAGTGTTTGACGTTGCTGTTGACGTAAGACCGGGTTCCGAGACTTATGGTCAGTGGGTTGGCGTTAACCTTAGTGCAGAGAAGAAGAATATGTTCTATATTCCTGAAGGCTTTGCTCACGGATTCCTCGTACTTTCTGACACAGCAGAATTCGTCTATAAGTGTACGGATGTTTATGATCCCTCATCCGAGGGTGGCATTCCGTGGAATGATGCTACAATAGCCGTAGATTGGCCTAAACTTGATTGTGATTATAAGACCAGTGAGAAAGATGAGAAGCATGAATCTTTTGCTGACCAGGACTTCTCATGGGCTAAAAAGTATCTGTAAGGAGATATTTGATGAAAGGTATTATTCTTGCCGGTGGTTCAGGCACAAGACTTTATCCGCTTACTAAGGTAACTTCAAAGCAGCTGCTTCCTGTCTACGACAAACCGATGATATACTATCCTTTGTCTACTTTGATGCTGGCAGGAATCAGGGAAATACTTATCATTTCAACACCTGAAGATACTCCCAGATTTGAAGCGCTTTTAGGTGACGGATCACAGTTTGGCATTAAGCTGTCATATAAAGTGCAGCCCAGCCCGGACGGACTTGCCCAGGCATTTATCCTTGGTGATGAGTTCTTGGCAGGCGAAGCCGGTGCAATGGTCTTAGGAGATAACATCTTCTATGGCATGGGATTCAGGACTATTCTTAAGAAAGCCGTTGCAAATGCAGAAGAAAACGGCAGGGCTACCGTATTTGGCTATTATGTTCCGGATCCTGAACGATTTGGTGTTGTTGATTTTGATAAAGAAGGCCATGCAATCTCAATAGAAGAGAAACCTCAGCAGCCTAAATCAAACTATGCAGTTACCGGTTTGTATTTCTATCCTGCAGGTGTTAGTGACAAGGCTAAGCAGGTTAAGCCTTCTGCACGTGGTGAATTAGAGATTACAACTCTTAATGAGATGTATCTTCAGGACGGATTGCTTGATGTTCAGCTATTAAGCCGCGGTTTTGCATGGCTCGATACCGGTACGATGCAGTCCTTGCTTCAGGCCGGTGAATTCATCGAGATGATCCAGAGCAGACAGGGGATTACCATTAGTGCTCCTGAAGAAATAGCTTATATCAATGGCTTCATCGACAAAGACAGGCTTATGGAATCCGCAAAAGCTTACGGCAAAAGTCCGTATGGCGAACATTTGAAGGCTGTAGCTGAAGGTAAGATTAAGTACTGATCTCAAGGCAGAACTGAATAATAACAATTACGGTCTGATCAGATGCCGGCGAGAAAGATCAGTACTCTGAGCGATCTCTCCATCTCTGGTATTGATGCGAATTCGTATCTGCTGTGATAGTTATAACCGCCCGTTGAAAGGTTGGGGCAGGGAAGACCCTTAGAACTCAGTATGGCGCCGTCTGTGCCGCCTCTGACCGGTTCTGAGGATGGAATGCCTCCCGCGTTCCTGACGGCCTCCTGAGCGCGTTCTACGAGGTCCATGTGATCCTTCAGATATAAAGCCATGTTCGGATACTGATCCTCGATCGTGATCTCACAGATCTCAGCCTTATAACGTTCATTGATGGTGAAGGCAGCATCCCTCATGAATTCTTTGCGTGCGGCGAACTTTTCGAGATCGTGATCTCTAATGAGGAACTGCATTTTTGCGTGTTCACAATCAGACCTTATGCTGTCCAGATAGTAGAAACCCTCGTAACCTTCGGTGGTCTCCGGTCTTTCATCTTCAGGCAGGAGGCTGATGAATTCGTTTGCAACAAGTGAAGCGTTGATCATGAGACCTTTGGCACTTCCCGTGTGAACGCTTCTGCCTTTTATCTCAACTGTGGCAGCGGCAGCGTTGAAGCATTCGTATTCGAGTATTCCGAACTTGCCACCGTCAACAGTATATGCCTGCTTTGCATGGAATCTCGAAAGGTTGAAATTCAGGGTTCCTTCACCGATCTCTTCATCGGGAGTGAAGGCTACTGCAATGCCGCGGTGATGCACGCCGGGGTTGTTCTTGAAATAAGACAGCATCTCCATTATCTCTGCGATGCCGGCTTTGTCGTCCGCACCCAAAAGTGTCGTGCCGTCAGTCCTTATGAGGTCTTCGCCGATATGCTCATTCAGTTCGGGAAATTCAGACGGATCCAGAATGTCATCGTGACCGTCGTAGGAATGAATGACACAGGGCTTTACGTCTTTTCCGGAAACCGCAGGAGAAGTATCCATGTGAGCTATGAATCCGATATCGTCTTGTTCATCTGCAGAGCAGTTTGAGGGCAGATAAGCGTAAACATAGCAGTGTTCTTCATCGTGATCGACGGAAAGGCCGAGGTCTTTTAATTCACAAGCAAGAAGCCTTGCGAGATCATGCTGCTTATCCGTTGAAGGATGAGTGCCGGACTCTTCGTCAGACTGCGTGTCGATCTTTACGTATCTTAAGAAACGCTCAATGAGTGAAGACTGCTGTTCCATAGATTATCTGATGGCATCCTTCATGGACTTAATGTATTCGTATACGTGAGAAGGCGCATCCTTGCCGTATTCTGCGATTATCTTAACGATGGCGGAACCGACGATAACGCCGTCTGCATACTGCGCCATTGCCTTAGCCTGCTCGGGTGTTGAGATTCCGAATCCGATCGCACAGGGAACATGTGAAGCTGCTTTTACCTGCGATGTCAGGCTTGCGATATCAGTAGTGATCTTGCTTCTCACACCTGTAACGCCGAGACTTGAAACGATATAGATATAACCTTCAGCTTCGGACGCGATCATGGAGATGCGGTCTTCGGATGTGGGCGCGATGAGGCTTACCAGATCAACACCGTACTTTTTGGTGTAAGGAAGGAATTCCTCTTTCTCTTCGAAAGGAATGTCAGGCAAAACAAGGCCGTCGATACCGACTTCCTTGCAGTGTGAGATGAAACGCTCTGCACCGTATGAGAAGACGACATTTGCGTATGTCATGAAGGTGAGAGGAATGGTAACTTCTTTGCGAAGTTCCTCCACCATCGCAAAGATCTTATCGGTCGTAACTCCGCCCTTGAGAGCCCTTTCGCTTGCGGCCTGGATAACAGGGCCTTCTGCGGTAGGATCAGAGAAAGGGATACCGAGCTCGATCAGGTCAGCGCCTGCTCTTACGGCTTCTTTTACAACGAGTTTGGTCGTTTCGAGATCAGGGTCTCCGCAAGTGATGAAAGGTATGAATGCCTTTCCGTTTTCGAATGCTTTAGCTGTATTACTCATTGATGTCTTCTCCTCTGTATCTCGCGATAGCCGCACAGTCCTTGTCGCCTCTGCCGGAGATCGTTATTACGACCGTCTGGTCCTTGGACATTCCGGGAACGATCTTGAGCGCATGAGCAACGGCGTGAGCCGATTCGATGGCGGGGATGATCCCCTCTGTGCGTGACAGATATTCGAAAGCATTGACTGCCTCTTCATCGGTTACGGGAACATATTCGGCTCTGCCGATATCATGGAGATATGCGTGCTCCGGGCCGATGCCGGGATAGTCAAGGCCTGCGGAGATCGAATAAACGGGTGCGATCTGGCCGAACTCATCCTGGCAGAAATAAGACTTCATGCCGTGGAAGATCCCTACGCGGCCCGTGTTGATCGTAGCTGCAGTCTCAAACGTGTCGATGCCTCTGCCTGCCGCTTCGCAGCCGATGAGGCGTACGCTCTTATCTTCAATGAAGTGATAGAAAGAACCGATTGCATTTGAGCCGCCGCCGCAGCATGCCATGACGACATCGGGAAGTTTTCCTTCAGCTTCCATCATCTGCTGCTTGATCTCTTTTGAAATGACCGCCTGGAAATCCCTTACGATTGTAGGGAAGGGGTGAGGCCCCATGACGGAACCCAAGCAGTAATGCGTATCGGAAATGCGTGAAGTCCATTCGCGCATTGCTTCGGAAACGGCGTCCTTAAGTGTTGCAGTGCCGTTCTTAACAGGGATGACGGTAGCTCCAAGAAGCCTCATCCTGTATACGTTCAGGGCCTGACGCTTGGTGTCTTCCTCGCCCATGAAAACAACGCATTCCATATCGAGAAGAGCGGCCGCCGTTGCCGTTGCGACTCCGTGCTGGCCCGCGCCTGTCTCGGCGATGAGACGTGTCTTGCCCATCTTCTTTGCGAGAAGTGCCTGCCCCAGAACGTTGTTGATCTTGTGTGAGCCCGTGTGATTCAAGTCTTCTCTTTTGAGATAGACCTTTGCGCCGCCTAAGTCTTTGGTCATCTTTTCAGCGTAGTAAAGAAGGCTCGGGCGTCCTGCGTAGTTATTGAAAAGCTCGGTCAGTTCCTTGTTGAACTCCGGGTCGTTCTTGTAATGGTTATATGCTTCCTCAAGTTCGATAACGGCATTCATCAGCGTCTCAGGCATGTACTGTCCGCCGTGTATTCCGAACCTACCGTTAGGATTTGTCATATCTTTCTTACCTCCGAGGCAAAAGCCTTCATTTTCGAAAAGTCCTTGATCCCTGCTTCTTCAACACCGGAACTTACGTCGACCGCAAAAGGTCTTAATCTTGCAACGGCATCACTGACGTTGTCGGGAGAAAGGCCGCCCGCAAGGATGTAATCCCTGTCAAAGTCCTTTATCAGGGACCAGTCGAAAACCTTTCCCGTACCGGTGCCTGAATCGAGCAGGATCAGATCGGCAACACATTGCCGAGCCGCTATTATATCACTTTCAGAGACGGGCTTGACCATTTTTATTACCGGAAGTCCTGTCTTTTTTTTGATATCTGCGATATAGCGGTCGTCTTCGCTGCCGTGAAGCTGGATCAAGTCGACCTTTGCCGTCTTTGAAGCACTGATAACATAATCTTCCGGCTCATCAACGAAAACGCCTACGGTCTTTGCGTTTGACGGCACGTATTTCCTGAATGAAGCAACGTCTTCAGGCTTTACGAAACGCTTGAACCTGTCAGACAGGATGAATCCCATGAAGTCGGCATCAAGTGATGCCGCATACTTCACGTCTTCCTCGCGTCTTAATCCGCAGAATTTGATCTTTGTATCAGTCATACTTCAGCTTGTTCAGATATGCTTTCTTGTCGCTTGAAGTCATGAGGGCTTCTCCGATAAGGACTGCATTTACTTTGTTTTCCAGAAGGATCTTAATATCCTCTCTTGTCTTGATGCCGCTTTCGGCAACGAAAAGGATGTTTTCCGGAACATCTTTTCGAAGCCTTAAGCAGTTGGATGCATTGACTTCGAAAGTGCGCAGATTGCGGTTGTTCACGCCGATTATCTGTGCGCCGCTGTCTATTGCCATCTTAACTTCATCTGCGTCATGCGCTTCAACGAGCGCGTCAAGGCCGAGAGAAGATGCGATGCCGATATATTCTTCGAGAGTCTTTCTATCCAGAATGGAGCAGATGAGAAGGACAGCGGAAGCACCGTTCAGATATGCTTCGTAGATCATGTAAGGCGATACCGTGAAGTCCTTGCGGAGGGTAGGGATCTTAACTTCTGAAGAGATCTCATTGAGATATTTAAGTTCACCCTTGAACCACTTGGGTTCTGTCAGTACGGAAATTGCAGAAGCGCCTGCAGCTTCGTAGTCTTTTGCGATCTGAAGATACGGGAAATCCTCCGCGATCAGGCCCTTGGAAGGTGATACTTTTTTGCACTCGCAGATAAAGCTCATTCCTTCTGCGGCAAGCGCGTCTTTGAATGACACGGAGAGATTCCTGCCGTGCTCGCAAAAGCGCGCTGATGCCATATCACGGATAACGTTTTCGGGAGTGATAAGCTTTGCTTTTTCGACTCTTTCTCTTGTACTCTCCGCAATTGTCTCTAAGATATCGCTCATTTTCTTACACCTTATTTGAAAGCTCTACGAACTTGTTGAGTGTCTCAAGTGCCTTGCCGGAATCGATCATCTCGGCAGCCTTCTTTATACCGTCTTCGATGGAATCAGCTTTGCCGGCAACATAGATAGCGCAGCCTGCGTTGAGGAGAACGACGTTGCGCTTAGTGCCTGTGATCTCGCCTGAAAGGATCTTTCTGGTTGTCTCAGCGTTCTCTTCGGGAGTGCCGCCGACGATCTCGTCCTTGGTTCCGCGCGGAAGACCGAACTTCTCGGGTGTGATCTCATACCTGGTGATAACGCCGTCCTTGAGTTCAGCTACTGTCGTGGGTGCGGAGATCGAAAGCTCGTCGAGCTTATCCTGTCCGTATACTACCATTGCTCTTTCGGCACCGAGGTTCTTAAGAACTTCCGCGATGACTTCAACGAGATATTCATCGTAAACGCCGAGCAGATATCCTTCAGGATGTGCAGGGTTCGTGATGGGTCCTAAGATGTTGAAAACCGTACGGAAGCCGAGTTCTCTTCTGATCGCGCCGACATATTTCATTGATGAATGATACTTCTGTGCGAAAAGGAAGCAGAAGCCTGCATCCTTAAGAAGCTCCGTACACTTCTCAGGCTCGAGTGCGATGTTTGCTCCGAGTGCTTCGAGACAGTCAGCAGTACCTGATTTGGAAGATGCTGCGCGGTTGCCGTGCTTGGTTACATATGCGCCTGCAGCTGCCGCAATGAAAGCTGAAGTTGTTGAGATGTTAAAACTGCCCGCGCGGTCTCCGCCTGTGCCGACGATCTCGAGTGTCTTTACGCCGGGATGCTCCATGGGTGTGGCATGCTCTCTCATTGCCTTTGCGCAGCCGGTGATCTCATCGATCGTCTCAGCTTTGGCGCTCTTCGTGGAAAGAGCTGCGAGGAATGCCGCGTTCTGTGTAGGTGTCGTCTCTCCGTTCATGATCTCGTTCATGACGGTGTATGCCTCTTCGTAAGTGAGGTCCTGTTTCATTACGATCTTTTCGATTGCTTCCTTGATCATTTTGTTGTTCTCCTCTCAGCTATGTTAATGAAATTCTGTAATATCTTTTTGCCTTCAGGTGTAAGGATCGATTCGGGATGGAACTGGAGTCCGTAGATGTCGTAATCCTTGTGCTTTATTGCCATGATCTCGCCGTCCTTGGTCCTTGCTATGACCTTGAGTACTTCAGGGAGTGAAGCTTCTTCGGCAGCGAGCGAGTGATATCTAGCAACGTCGATCTCGATGAATAATCCCTTGAAAATATCACAGCTTACGTCGATCTCGGCCCTGGACTGCTTGCCGTGCATGAGCTGTTTTGCGTATCCGACGACTCCGCCGTATGCTTCTGTGATGGCCTGGTGTCCCAGACATACTCCGAGGACGGGGACTTTGCCTGCAGCCTTAATGGCGATCTCTTCGCAGATGCCTGCATCGGCGGGACGTCCCGGACCGGGTGAGAGTATGATCGCACTTGGATCGAGCGCGAGGACCTCATCTGCTGTCATTGCATCGTTTCTGATGACTTTGATGTCGGGATCGATGGATCCGATCAGCTGGTAAAGGTTGTAGGAGAAGCTGTCGTAGTTATCGATGATGAGTATCATTTTATGCCCTCCTTAAAGTTCGTTCGCACTTTCGATCGCTTTTACGACCGCTGCCGCTTTGTTGATGCATTCCTGATATTCCTTTTCGGGAACGGAATCATAAACGATGCCTGCGCCTGATCTTACATAGATCTTGCCGTTCTTTTTGTATGCGAGCCTGATCGCAATGCATGTGTCGAGATTTCCGCCGAAATCGATGTAGCCGATCGCTCCTCCGTAGATGCCGCGCTTGTTTCTTTCAAGCTCGTTGATGAGCTGGCATGCCTTGATCTTGGGGGCACCCGAAAGAGTGCCGGCAGGGAGAATGGCATCGATCGCATCGAATGCGTCCTTGTCGTCTCTGATCTCGCCCTGGACTGTTGAACCGATGTGCATTACGTGTGAGAACTTCACGATGTTGTGGTACTTGATGACATCGACTGAACCGAACTTTGCTATCTTTCCGATATCGTTTCGGCCGAGATCGACGAGCATGTTGTGTTCAGCAAGTTCCTTCTCGTCAGCGAGGAGCTCAGCCTCCAGCGCCATGTCTTCTTCATATGTCTTGCCCCTCGGACGTGTTCCTGCGAGCGGGTAAGTGTAAAGTTTGCCGTTGTCGAGCTTTACGAGCGTCTCGGGTGATGCGCCTGCAACTTCAACGTCGGTTCCGGAAAAGTAGAACATGTAAGGTGACGGATTGAGCGTTCTCAAGACTCTGTAAACGTTGAGCATTGAGCCTTCGTAATCAGCTTCGAGCCTGTTTGAAAGAACGATCTGGAAGATGTCGCCTTCCTTGATGTGGTACTTGGCCTTCTCGACCATGCTGCAGTATGTCTCTTTGTCGAAAAGAGGCTTGACCTCGGAAAGAAGCCTTCCTGAAGGCTCATCGGTCTGCGTGCCGTTCTTGATGATGTCTGCGATCTTTTCGAGCTCTCTGCACGTATTGTCATAATCGCTGTCGATGTCGTCTGCACGGACATTGCCTACGATCACGATCTTCTGCATGAGGTTGTCAAATGCAATGACTTTATCGAAAAGCATGAGGTCGCAGTCCTTGAAATTGCCTTCGTCTTCGCACTCGAGATCGAGCGTCTTTTCGACGTGCTTTATGTAATCGTATGCGAAATAACCTACGAGTCCGCCTGTGAAAGAGGGCATGCCTTCGATAACGGGCGACTTGTAGTCTGCGAGGATCTCTCTGAAATACTTCGGAGGATCGTCTGTCTCATAAACGTCATCACGGTTTTCGCCGGAGATCTTCAGTTCGCCTTTTGAGTACGTGATCTCAAGAGTAGGGTCGAAACCGAGGAATGTGAAGCGTCCCCATTTCTCCTGGTTTTCTACAGACTCCAATATATAAGTATGTGAGGATAATCCTTTAAGTATCTTCAGGACTTCGATGGGCGTCCTGATGTCAGACATGATCTCGCATCTGACGGGAGCGCACTTGTATGAGGTCCCATTGAGGATGGCCTTCATCTCGTCCTTGCCCGGATAGAATTTCATATTGTATTCCTCCTTGTCTTTTACGTTTCGGAGGTTCTTTTTCCGGGCAATAAAATAGTCCCCGGCAGAAGAACCAGCTTCTTCTCCAAGGACGAATCAAACAATAATCCGCGGTGCCACCTTGATTCACAATCGCTTGTGCACTTACTTGAGTACCAACATACCCCGGGCCTTTTAACGGTGCCACCCGTCACAGAATACTCAGTCGCTTTAAGCTTCCTTTGACTGTGCCCTCATCGGACCATTATGATGAACTGCGTACCATCCCATCTCAGCTCTCGGGACTCTCTGTAAGTGCACGAAACATCTTTACTTCCGAATCTACGGTTTCTCTATTGCGATAAAGATATTATTTCGCCGGCAGTTTGTCAAGGCTAATCTTTCGGAGTGTTCCGGCCTGGCCAAGGGTGAATGCCGTAGGTGCATGCCGCTTATAAAAAAGTCTGTATTTTTCGAGCTTTTTTTATAAGATTCGGCCGATTCTTATAATTTTTGCCCGTTTTTTCGCCGTTTTTTTATAAGTGACAGTCAGTAACGAAGCGCGTAACAATGTTACAGAGCGCGAAAACCGTGCTTATGTGACCTCAGTGCTATATAATGGATGCGGAAAAGGGAATAGGAGGATAGGACAATGACAAGGCTCGAGACAATCAGAAGATTCAATCTCATTTCTTCAATGATCGATACGATCAGTGCCGGTGCTTCGACCTGGCTCGGCATCAAATGCATGATCTGGAGCAATACGATCACCGGAAAAGTCGGCAGCAAGATCGCTCAGACTCCCGGCCACGATGATAAAGCCCTCAACACACTGATATCCATAATGAAAGCCGGCGGTATGCTGGCGACCGGGCTTATATCGGTGGTCCTGGTGATAGTAAGCATCGTGGCGCTGATAATCGCATTCAACCTGCTGATACCGGCTGTTTTCGGATTTGTATCAGTAAGACGCGCCAGCAGGAGCGAAGAGCCTTCCAAGTCAGTAAAGGCGGTCAGGACCGCTGACATAGTCAGGATCGTTTTTCATTCGATGCTCATGCTGGGCGCGGTGCTGCTGGTGATCTTCGCAATTTATAACGGAGCCTTTGGAATGGCTATAATCATGGCTGTTCTGGTCTCAACGATCCCGTTCGTGCTTTCGATACTGTCTCTGGTATGGCAGGGCAAAATGAAAGGAGCCGCTGTGAACGACGATCAGAACAATATGGATAAAGCGGGTATCTGATCAGTCTTCTCCGACGAAAACGTTCCAGGAAGCTATCTCGCGGTCAGGTATGATCGTCATGATGTTCTTAGCGTGATCGAGCAGATAGTCGCTGTAACCCCATGACCATGTTCTGGAAGTAAGTTCCTTGATGATGTCCATGCTGATCGCTTCGATCAGTTCGGTCTTCTTTTCGTGCTTGGACTCGTTGAGCTGTGTCAGCTTGCCGAGAAGAGAGACGGCTTCCTTGCAGACCGTGAAGTCTTCCATTGCCCTGTAGCGCCACTTGTAGTAAGGCATGTAGGTGCGGTTGAGAAGGAAGATCGCGGCTGATGCCTTGTGGATGAATTCCTCGCAGCAGTCGTGCGCTGCCTGGATGTCGCCGCGCTTGATGGAACGCTCGTAGTTGAACTGACCTGTTTTGCCGGCCATTCCGCAGTTTGCTGCAACCTTTTTCTTGAGAAGAGAATCAGGGTAGAAGCCTGCCCACGCTTCGCGGATCGCAGTGAACTTTCCGAGAGGATCGGTAAATACTTTACCGTTTACTGCCTCGGCGAGATACATCATTGGTGTCTCGATCCAGTCCTCGGTCTTTTCGGGGAAGCCTGCGATGCCCGTTCTCTCGGTGTAGAATTCCTCGATGCTGTGCACGCCGATACGGTGCTTTCTTGCACCTGTCATGAGGCTCGAACCCGGCTCCATGCCGATCTCTTCCTTGTGCTTTTTCAGGAACTCATCGACGGGGAGGCTGTCATATGCTTTCTGAAGATCGTCGCCGATCTTCTTGTTTACGAATTCGGGGATCCAGAGGCAGAAGCCCGGGGCATAATCGTGATCCCTTGAGACTGCATCATCGTATCCGAAACATTCGGAACCCTGACCTGCAAGACCCGCAGCGATCATGTCCTTGTAGTCGGGGAACTTCTCGTCGATCATCGGTTTGCCGTATTCATTGAAGAATTCTTCTGCGATCTTCAGGCCATTCCAATATTCCATATGCAGTCCTTTCTATCTTTTATCACCCTGCTCCGCGTGGAGTTTTTTCTTTGTCTCATACATGAGATTGTCTGCATCTTTGATGTAATCGCTGAGAGACTTCTTGGTTTCCTTGTCGCTTAAGATGTAGCCGGAGCTGATGGAGAGCCTGAACGGCCATACACCGTCCTTGTTGACTTTATCTATCGCGCCGTTTATCGCGTTCTTGAGATTGTCGGCTTCATCGTTTGAGTTGACGCTTCCTATTATTAGGAACTCGTCACCGCCGAATCTGACGCCGATCCAGTCGTTCTTGAGATTGGATTTGATCGCACTTGCGGTGATCCTTATGGCCGCGTCACCGTTCATGTGACCGAAAACGTCATTGATCTGCTTCATCAGGTTGATGTCGATGAACATTACCATGAGCAGGGTATTGCCACGGATACTGTCTTCATAGATCGGGATAGCCTTGTTCTCATATCCGAATCTGTTGTAAAGACCGGTCATTGTGTCGATCTCGGAGATCTCGCGCAGTCTGTCATTAAAGATGCGTAGCTTGATGTTGGATCTCTGGATCCTCAAAGCGAGCATGAACTTCTCGAGATAAGCATTCAGGTCAAGATGTTCGCGCATGATAAGGCTTCCGTCATGCGTTACCATGTATCCGTAATTCCACTTGCCTGTGTGAAGGGGCATGATGTAGTAGATGTGGTTGACTTCGGAATCAGGATCGTAGCCCGGAACTATCCTGCTCCTGTCGGCAGTTACTTTCTCCGTGATCTTACCGTCTTTAATCGAAATGACAGGCGTGGAGGAATTGTTGATGCCGTTCTCGTGAACCTCCTCATCGCTGGCCATTACATTGTTGATGTAGAGGTTATGCATGACGATGTAGAAGTCATCTCCGACCAGCTCACGATCATTTGCATAATAATCCCTAAGATTCGCGCGCAGACTGTCATAGTCCGGAGAATCCGTGATGATGTTAGTCAGAGTCCTCTCGCTTGATTCAAGATTGGAACGGTCAAGGCTTTCGGCGTAAGTCTTTCGTCCGTATTCACGGCGTGTTATATCGAATCCAGCGCCGTTATGGCATCTGCAGCTTTCACCGATGACGATCTTTGATTTCATTAAGATCTTGTGAGGGACTTCCATTCCCGAGAAGATCGAATCAAATACCTTGATGCATTTGTAGCCGATGCTCTCGTAATCTGACGTGACGGTCGTAAGAACGGGATAGAATGTCTGTCCGCTCGAAATGCAGTCATATCCGGTTATGATGACATCTTCAGGCAGGTTATAGCCAAGGTGTGTAAGCTCAGTTGAGCATGCGAGTGCCATGATATCGTTCGCGCAGATTATCGCATCAGGCAGTCCGCACGGATCTGCTGCGATCTTTTTCGTGGCTTCGGTCGTTTGCACATTTCCCCAGTTGCCGTAATAGATGTCGCTGTCCTGAAGCTTAAGACCGTGCTCGATAAAGACCTTCTTAACGGTCTCGAGTCTTGCGATGCTCTCGGGGTGGTCTTTATAACCTGCTATGAATGCGGCCCTCTTTACGTCATGGGCTTCGATGAGATGTTCTACGATCTCCCTCATTCCCGTGAAGTTGTCGATATCGATACATACGCAGCCTTCCACGTCTATTCCGATACTGATAACGGGAACGCAGGCGGCCACAGCCTGTTTGACGAGGGCTATTCCGGTCTCGACACTGTTAAGCGCATTAGTGAAAACGAGGATTCCGTCATAGTCCTTGAACTTGGGCAGGCCGTAGATGTTGAGCTCGCCCTGATTGTAGTTGTCGGGAGTGTCGTAAGATGCATAACTCGTGAAAATGAAGAAATCATAATCGGAAAAAGTTTCAGACTTCTTAATACCCTTGAGCGTAGAGTTCAGGGCTTCAAGACCGTAACCGTTGACAAATACAGCAATCTTTTTCCTCATAATCCTTCACCTGAATGTAGGTTACATCAGATATGTTACATCGATAATCCCATTAAGAAAACATTATGTTAAATTTTCTGCTTTTTTATTAGATTACATTTATAAGACATTATCTGTCAAAACATACTGTACGCTCAGTTTTGCCGCAAAGTAGATCCGGATGAATGTTAGAATCTGTCTGTATTTAGGGGGATCTCATTTTGGCGAACTCAGGTAAACACAAGATCTTAAGGATTATCCTGATAGTTATCGAAAGCATCGGGATGCTTTCATTCCTGTGCACATTTCCTGTCTTTAATTCAGGTAATATCGCAGGCCTTGCGGTAATGACTTTTCTTCTCCTGATGACCGTTTTCTGGAACAGGATGAAGGGCTTCAGGGGGACTAAAACGGGGAAGGCGGTAACCTTTTTCGTATTTGCTTTTCTGATCTTAGGATTCGCATTTGCAGGCTTTCTTTCGTTCAACATGGCAAGGACATGTTTTGCCCGCCCCGAAAAGCCGAACATGGTCGTTGTCCTGGGCTGCCAGCTGTGGGGAGAGGAACCTTCTCCCATGCTCAAGAAAAGGCTTGATAAGGCATACGATCTTCTGGTCAAATATCCTGACGTTCCGGTCGTTGTTACCGGCGGACAGGGTGACGACGAGGTGATATCGGAGGGTGAAGGAATGAAGAGATATCTCATGAAGAGAGGCATTTCCGAAGACCGCATAATCGTCGAGGACCAGTCGACATCCACATACGAAAACATCAAGAACGCTTTCAGCATCACGGATTCTATGGGCCTTTCCAGGGACATCACCATAGCTACTTCCGAGTACCATGTTTACAGGGCATCACTCATTGCAAAGAAAGAGGGGGCAGGTACGGTAACATCCGCTCCTTCTTATACGGATATCAACCTCCTGCCGGCGTACTGGGTACGCGAGTGGCTGGGGATCTCGCATTTCCTGGTCTTCGGTGAATGACCTAAAAGTTTGTTTAGACTCTGTTTATAGGTAATTCACCAATCCGTTAATTTCAAGCGGCTTAAAATGTGCTATACTCGATTTCAGAGGTTAATAGTCTGGGGCTATGCCGTCCCGGCTTTAGGCACTTTTCTTTAATGAGCAGGAGAAGCGTATGACAATTGAAGAGCTGTACAGCGGTCGTAACGTAGAAGATTTCTACATCGGTAAGATCACACAGGTTTACAGGAGCTGCTGCGTTGCGCAGGTAGATAATGTTCAGCTCATGTCGAACAGAGAAAGATTCAGCACATCTTTTCTCCCTAATACGATCAACTATTTCGTAATCATAAAATCCACATTGGGTCTGTTCCTCGGAGAGGTTTTCGAGAACAAGGCTTCCAGAAAGAGTATCTTTGAGATGTCCTCCACTGCGGATGAGAAGAATTCCGATTATCAGGAGATCAACATTGATACCATTGCCATCATGAGACCTGACGGAACTAAGTTCGATCTCGCAGGTTTCCATCAGCTCGGTATCACTGACAGGGTATATCTTGCACCCGACGAGGCATATCAGATCTTCCTGCATTCACTTGAGTTCTCTCAGGATGTTGAGGAGAGACTTCCCGCATTTGCGACATACCTTAACAGGTCTGCGGCTCCGGTTTCACTTAAGCCGAGCACACTGTTCAACAGACACCTTATGTGCATTGGCGCTACAAACAGCGGTAAGTCCACAACAGCACTTTCCATTCTCGATAAGATGGTTTCCACAAAGCGCAAGGCTCTGATCATCGACCCTACGGGCGAGTACAGAGATGCTTTCTCGAACGATGAGATCACGAAGCTTACACTCGGTATCGATACCACGATCTCTCCCGGTAAGGTTACGATGCAGGAATGGGAGAAGCTTTTCGAGACAACGAGCAACAGCCAGGGCGCCGTTCTTGCCGAAGCCATCACGTCACTCCGTTACATGCATAAGACCGGTCAGGACAAGTGCTTCTATAAGGTCGGTGAGGACATCGAGGAAGTTCAGGAAGCTCTGGCATCCGTCGGCGCAGCTGACTGTGAGTTCGATATCTCGCTCCTTCCTGAGCAGATCCAGGCTGAAGCAGTTTCCGAGCCTGCAAGAGACGACAACTACAACTTCAAGTATTGCTACGACATGCTCAAGGCTAATGCCAACAACCCTCTGATCCAGAAGATCCAGTATCAGATGACTAACACAAGGCTGCTC
The DNA here is from genome assembly GCA_017478485.1 of Clostridiales bacterium. Classification (GTDB taxonomy): domain Bacteria; phylum Bacillota; class Clostridia; order Saccharofermentanales; family Saccharofermentanaceae; genus Saccharofermentans. The sequence goes on from JAFVDI010000031.1 coordinate 86,389, forward strand.
TCATTCTTCTCGAATGATCCTTCGATGTATAACCTCCTCGATGTTATCGACGAGTTCATCCATACACCTGAAGTAAGCCTTTACATCGACACATCCTCACTCGGTGCTGCGGAAGGTATCGGAGGCATGGTCATCGACCTCGTATGCAATTTCGTTATCCAGCAGGATAACATCAACCCGTTCATATTCTTCATCGATGAGGTTCACAGATACGCCAAGTCACAGTATTCCGAAAGAGAATTCCACGGCGGTCTGACACTGGTTGCAAGAGAAGGACGTAAGAAGGGTATCTTCCTCTATCTGACAACACAGAACCCGAAGGACGTTTCGCCCATCCTGTTCGGTCAGATCGGTACACTTCTCATCCACAGACTCATGCTCAACGATGAGATCAAGGCAGTCGAGAGCCACCTTGACGATTACTCGATAAAGCACGTCAGAAAGCTCAATCAGGGTGAAGTAATCCTGACCTCGGTCAACCTGCTGCATAACGTCTTCATTCACGTAAACAAGTCGGAGAGACTGCAGCACAACCAGACACCGCAGCTGTAACAGATCAGAACAAGATAAGAAGGCCCGATCGATTCGGGCCTTTTATTATGCGAATATGTAAATGTAAGAGTAAGAACCGTATCTTGCCATATAGACGCTGACCGAATTCGGCAAAGTCCATTGCTTGATGAGATTCATCTTTCGCAGATCTTGGGCATATTGGTCCTTAAGTTCAGCAGGGATAAGATTCGGACCGATATTCTTTTCCATGCCCAGATTCTTTTCGATATAAGCAAGCAGGTCATCCTCTTTGCCTTGTCTTACGAGGATGCATATGCTGCCGCGCGAATTGGATTGAGTAACATCCATAAGCATTTCTGCTTCTTCCAGATACTCGTCGCTGATCGGAAATCCGATGAATTCCTTTATGGAATTACGGACTTTCTCGCTATTCTTTTTTAACGCTTCGTGTTCCAGTTCTTCGCTGCTGAGAGTCTTCCTGGTGACGGCCTCGCTGCTGCCTGAGCAGGCGCAAAGAGAAGCCATGAGACCCAAAACTGCAACCACGGCTATAAGTTTTTTGCAAAAGGCTTTGTTAAGCATTCTGATACTCCGGATAAGCTGAGCTTTTGCGGCTGAATATGATCAACCGCAAAAGCAATTATAATCATTCAGGCGGATTATTTATAGTCGTCTACGTCAAATTTTCTATCCTTGTAGTAGTAATCCCTGTCCGCCTCGGTGATCTTTCTTATTATCCTGCAGGGGTTGCCGGCTGCGATGACATCGTCCGGAAGATCTTTTGTAACTACGCTTCCGGCACCGATGACAACATTGTTCCCGACAGTTACACCGGGCATGATGCATGTGTTTCCGCCGATCCAGACGTTGTCGCCGATCGTGATGTCGATTCCGTATTCATAACCTGAGTTACGGGATTCGGGATGGACGGGGTGGCCAGCCGTGTAAATGGATACGTTTGGAGCGACCTGGACGTTTTCTCCAATCCTGACTTTTCCGACATCGAGAACGGTGAAGTTGTAGTTTGCGAAAAAGTTTTCGCCTATCTCGGTGTTGTATCCGTAGTCGCAGAAAAAGGGCGGCTCGATGTTGATATTATCTCCGCACTTGCCGAGAATGTCTTTGATGAGCCTGTCTTTCTCTTCGGGATTGCCGGGTTCAAGATTATTGTATTTGAATATCTTCTTTTTGTTTTCAAGACGTTCTTCGCTCAGGCCGTTGAGCCATGCTTTATAAGGAAGATTTGCTAGCATTCTTTCTTTGTGATCCATATTGCCTCCTGATGTCAGAACGGATAATCTGTTCCTTCGTTTGTGATGAATCTGTGGCCGGTAAAATCTTCGCGCCTTTTCTCAAACAGATCTTTATGCTTTTGTTTCAGTCCTTTTGTTAATACGACAACCTTCATTGGAATCCTCCGTCCTTGAGATCAGATAACTATCTTTTCCATTACTTTCGGGATCACGCATTTTATCCTGCCGTTGTATTTTGCATCAAGATAATCTGCGAAAAGTGAAGGATCTTCACCGTTGATCTCAAACATGTCCCAGTGTCCCGGAATTACCAGTTTGGGTTCGGTTTCACCTGCGAGATCCGCTGCTTCCTGATAGGTCATGTTTCCTATGAAACCGATGCGGTATCTTTTCGCATCGCGTCCGTTTATCGGAAGAAGCTGGACGTCGATCTTGCCGAATGATCTGATCTTCGTAAGCATTCCTTCATACCGTACCGTATCGCCTGCGTGATGGATCCTTACGCCGTTTGCTTCGATGATGTACTGAAGATAGGGATAAAGACCGGTCTTCTCATCTCGGTCGAGGAACTCGTGTGATGCCGCTATGGCATGTATGGTGATGTCTCTAAAACTGTATGATCCGCCGTCGTTTAATCCTATGGCTTTTTCTCCGGATATGCCGTCTTCAAGAATGGAATCCATATGTGCTTTAGGGAAGATGAACACGGCTTCCGGATTTGTCTTTGCCCAGATCTTCCAGGCTTCATGATCGATGTGATCTATGTGGTCATGCGTTCCGATAAATATATCGATGCCTGTCAATGCGTCTGCCGGAAACGGCGGAGGGGTAAGCCTTCCGTCGATCATGCTTGCGAAATAGTCGATGCACATTCTGGTGTTCCCGGTATCGATCAGCAGACCCATCTGACCAAGCCAATATAAAGAAACATTTCCCATGGATCAGTTCTCCTTTATCCGTCTGTCCCTGATCTTGCGGATAACGAAAACAACAGCTGCTCCGATCACCGATCCGATCGAGTTAAGAATAAGGTCATCTATATCTGTGTGTCTTCCGTCGCATAACAACTGTGAGAGTTCTATGAACAGCGAAAAGCCGATGCATGCAAGTGCAGTCTTCCAAAATCTGTCGAGCTTTCTGAAACAAACAGGCCAGACTATGCCTACGGGAATGAACATCGCGATGTTTCCGATGATGTTCAGTTTATCGCCTTCGTATATGTCAGAAATGAAAATGAAAGGTTTAAGTTGAATGAAATCCCTGTAGTTCCTGTTGAAGACTATCCTTAAAGGCAAAGGATAACCGAGCACGGGGTTCAACTCAAAATATACGAAACGCGCGATCACGACAATGCATATGTATACAAGCAGGAGGAGTATTTCGCGTTTTAAGGAAAATGTTTTGCCCTTTACATTACAAACAAGCCGCACAAATATCCATGCCGCTGTTATGAAGATGAGCATCTGCGGGAAAGTTATTTCGATCATGCATCCTATCCTTTTTGATGATAGGGTCAATTATATCATTTTCTGTTTATGCATTTTTACCTCTCACTCCGTGTTTATTATACGGCTGTTGTTTTAAGCTATCGTTCATATGATGTAACTATTTTGAAAATTGCTTTATATATGGTAAAAGTAGCGTAGAAAACGAAGAAGGATGGGGAGAACTGTATGCCACCTGGAGCAAGAGGTATGGGCGGCCCTATGGGCGGCAAGTTCCTTACTGAAGAGGAGAAGGCCAATCAGCCAAAAGTAACGAAAGCGCTCCTGAAGCGTGTTTTCTCATATCTGAAACCTTATACGAAGCAGCTTATACTCGTTCTCATCTGCATCATCGTATCTTCGTTTTTCTCTCTCATGCCTTCGATGATCACAGGCAAGATCCTTGACGACGGTCTCATGAAAAGAGACTTTAAGGCGCTGATCTACTATATCGTTCTTTCGCTCATAGTTACGCTCCTCGCGAGCCTCATAGGCGTAGCAGAAACATACATAAACACATGGATAGCTCAGCACATAACGTATGACATGCGCAACCAGATGTATTCGCATCTGCAGAGTATGTCGCAGAGGTTCTTTACGACAAATAACCAGGGCGACATCATTACAAGGATGACGAGTGACATTGACGGCGTGAAGTCTGTTATTACGAGCACTTTCAGTAGCATCCTTTCCAACTCGATCACTCTGATAATCGCCATGATCGCGATGTTCCAGAAGAACTGGATCCTCGCGCTTGTAGGCATCGTTATCGTTCCTTTGTTCACTATCCCCACGAGAAGTGCAGGAAAGAGAAGATGGTCACTGACAAACGAGTCACAGCAGGTCAATGACGAAGTCAACGGAATACTTAACGAGACATTGTCTGTCAGCGGACAGCTCCTGGTAAAGCTTTTCGGCAAGGAGAAGTACGAGTACGACAGATATGAGCAGGCAAACCGAAAGATGATAGGCCTCAACATCAAAGAGAGCATGGCCGGAAGATGGTTCCGTGTAGTCCTTACCACCTTTACGAGCATCGGACCTATGCTGCTTTATCTGGCCGGCGGCGTCCTCATGATGAAATACGATTCAAACATCACGATAGGTGACATTTCAGTGCTCGTAGCCCTTCTCGGAAGAATGTACATGCCTGTAAACAGCCTGCTCAACATACAGGTCGACTGGATCAGATCGATGGCGCTCTTTACGAGGATCTTTGACTATTTCGATATCCCTGTCGAGATCAAGAACGCTCCTGATGCCGTAATCCCCAACAAGGTTACCGGAAACGTTGTTTTCGAGCATGTTGAATTCTCATACGACAAGTCAAAGCAGATCCTAAAGGATATAAATTTTACGCTTGAAGCAGGCAGCAGCATCGCCATAGTCGGACCTTCAGGTTCGGGCAAGAGTACGATAGTAAACCTTATTCCAAGGCTTTACGATGTCGATAACGGAACGGTAACCTTTGACGGAACAGATGTAAGAAAACTGGACCTTACGTTTCTGAGAAACCAGGTTGGCGTTGTCTCCCAGGAAACGTATCTGTTTAACGGAAGCGTCAGGGACAACCTCCTGTATGCGAAACCCGATGCGACTGAAGAGGACATGATCGCAGCTCTCAAAAAGGCCAATATCTGGGACTTCATCGAAAAGCAGGAGAAGGGACTTGATACTGAGGTCGGAAACCGCGGGTTAAAGCTTTCCGGAGGCGAGAAACAGCGTATATCGATAGCGAGGATAATACTCAAGGACCCGACGATCTTTATCTTTGATGAGGCTACATCAGCGCTTGATTCCATTTCCGAAAAGAAGATCCAGGATGCGATCGATCCGATCATAAAGAGCAAGACCAGCATCCTTATCGCGCACAGGCTTTCGACGATCCTTGCAGCCGACGAGATCCTTGTAGTCAAGGACGGAACCATAGCCGAGCGCGGAACCCATAAAGAGCTCCTCGGTAAAGAGGGTATCTACCGTGAACTCTATGAAACCCAGTTTTCCAAAGCTCTCATTGAAGAGGACGGTGTATCCGAGCTCGAGCAGTATATCTGGGGAACCCAGCCTGCAGACGAGCCTTTTGAAGAATAAAATACAACGGATATTTATATTTCGGTCAAGATTTATTAATCACCTTTTTTTATGATTTTGATACTATTGATGTATAAAAATCATTGAGAGGTGCCTTATGATCTATCTGAGTGTTGCAGGCATAATCAACGTCATATTTGTAGCAGTGGGTCTTGGTATTTGCAGCGTAAGCGTGATTCAGGTCGGATCAGGCATGCATATCCGTAAGGAAGCCAAAGGTTACCTGCAGGTATTCTTTACCATGATCAACATCTACCTCTTCATGTATCTGTTCAGGATACTGCTTGAGGGACATCCCGGAAATGTTATCAGAGTCATTATCCATATCGTTACTTTCACCGAAATGGTTGTTTCGGGTGTAATGATCTATCTGTTTTCGATCCTGGTGCTTTTCGTTGCCAACCCTACTGAGAAGGTCATGAAGCTGGTCAACAGAGTGCTCCTGGTCCTGGTCGGACTCCATGTGGTGAGCATGATAATAGATCAGTTTTCGAATTTCTTTTACTCATTTGATGAGTCGAATTTCTTCCACAGGGAGAAGGGCTTTCTGGTCTCGTTCATCATGCATATGCTGATGCTCTGTCAGAATGTTTTCCTACTTATCAGATACAGGGAAAAGATCGATAAGAAGCTTTTATCGGCGCTGTGGTTATACATTCTTTTGCCTTTGGCAGGCATCGGTCTTCAGATCATCTGGCCCGACGTCCAGTTCTTCATCCTTGCATCGATAATCGGTGCTGCTTATCTCTATTTTATTATCATCAGCATTCAGATCACGAGATACCACAGCCAGCAGATCGAAAAGGACCGTATCGACAATGAGCTCACAATGGCCACAAGGATACAGTCTGAGACGCTGCCCAATATCTTCCCGGCATTCCCGGATCGTGAAGACTTCAATATCCACGCTACGATGAATCCGGCTAAAGAGGTCGGCGGAGATTTTTATGATTTCTTCCTGCTCGATGATACTCACCTCGGAATCGTAATGGCAGACGTTTCGGGAAAAGGCATTCCGGCGGCACTTTTCATGATGGTATCCAAGATCCTGATCCAGAACATTGCCATGATGGGAAACAGTCCTGAGGAAACGCTGAAGTTCGTTAACAACCAACTCTGTTCCAACAACCCGGAAGACATGTTCGTCACGGTCTGGTACGGAAGTCTCGACCTTGAGACCGGCACTCTGACGGCTGCCAGCGCAGGACATGAGTATCCGTATCTTAAGATGCCGGACGGCAGATTTGAGATGGTCAAGGACAGGCACGGCCTTGTTATCGGTGGCATGCCCGGCGTCAACTACAAGCAGTATGAACTCTATCTCGAACCGGGTTCTAAGCTTTTCCTTTATACAGACGGTGTTCCGGAAGCTACCAATGCGGAACAGGAACTCTTTGGACCCGAGCGTCTGCTCGAAGCTCTGCGCGGCGCGGAGGACAAGGAACCCAAGGATATCCTTACCCATGTGGAATCCTCTGTTAAGGCGTTTGTTAAAGATGCGCCCCAGTTTGACGATCTGACCATGCTTTGCCTCGAATATCACGGACCGAAAGTGGCAAAATAAGTCACGGAGGTCCGCATGATAAAAAACATAGTACTCGACATGGGAAATGTGCTTTTCGATTACAACCCCGATGTCATCTTAAACATGTTCTGTTCCTCGGATGAGGAAAAGGAAATAATCAGAAAAGAACTTTTTGACGGCCCGGAATGGCTGATGGGCGACAGGGGGGACATTAAGGACCGCGAGAGATATGATCTCGTTAAGGTCCGCGTACCCGAAAATCATCATGAGGCATTAAAGAACTGTGCGTTCAAGTGGGACCTTTGCATGAAGCCGCTCCCCGGAGCGGAGGAATTCTGCAGGACTGTAAAAGAACGCGGTTACGGGATTTATGTGCTGTCCAATGCCAGCGATCTTTTCTACGAATATTTCCCCAGGCTGCTTCCGCTGGATTTCTTTGACGGAGTGTTTGTTTCTTCAGATCATCTGATGCTCAAGCCCGCCGAAAAGATATACCGGACATTCCTTGAAAAATACGGCCTGAATGCCGAAGAATGCCTGTTTATAGATGACGGGGAAGAGAACGTTGAAGGCGCGAAAGCCGTTGGTTTTAACGGCTGGGTCTTCGACGGTGATTATGAGAAGATCTCAGCATTTCTAAAAGGTTTTGCGGATTGATCTGCATATTGCGATGCAGAGATTGATCGCGGTGGCGAAAGGAATGCGCTTGCCTTTGAGGGCCTGTAAAAAGTCTAAAAACTAATCAGGAAAGGACTTTGGACGCTTTTTCGGGTTCGGCCAAATTCCATTTCTTTTCGATCTTTTTGAAGATCGAAAGTGCGATAAACATGCCGCAAAGACCTGCCGCGATCCATGCCAGCGGGTCTGAAGCAACGGCTATATAGTAGTTATGAGCATATATCGCATAGAAGGATGTTATGATCCTTGCGGCGAGTTCGACGAAGCCGAGGACCATTGCGATGCTTGCGTATCCGATCGACTGGATCGTGTGTCTGTAGATAAAGATCATTGCGAGGAAGAAATAACAGACGGCGCACTCGATGATATATGTCCTTGCCCACGGAATGTAAACGGAGACATCAACTTCTGAATCGAAGAAGATCCACAGTACATGGGGAACAAGGAAAACGGCCAGGAGTGCTGCGGCTATCGAGTAGACCACATAGATCTTCAAAGCGGCTTTGACACCCTGTCTGATCCTGCCCATGTCGCGTGCACCATAGTTCTGACCGGCATATGCGGCCATGGTCTGGCCGACGGTGAACATGCCCTGAGTGATTATTCCCTGGAACTTGCTCGCAGCTGCAATGGCGGTTACAGCGACAGAATCGAATACGTTGAATGCACTCTGCATAATGACGGTTCCGGATGCGGTTATGCTGTACTGAACAGCCATCGGTATACCGTATTTAAGCTGCTGCTTTATGGATGAAGAACTGATCTTCCAGTCATGCTTCTCAGGCCTTAACATAGGCATTTTTGCATAGATGTAGATTACGCAAAGCGCCATTGCGATGCCTTGCGATATTACAGTAGCGAGTGCTGCGCCAAAAGTCTCCAAATGGAAACTGATGATAAACAGAAGATCGAGGCCGATGTTCAGTGCGGCAGAGAAGAGCAGGAAGAGGAGCGGCATCTTGCTGTTGCCGATCGCTCTCATCAAAGAAGCGAAGTAGTTGTACATGATCATGCAGACAATGCCTGCGCATATAGTAGAAATGTATGCGTATGCGTAATCGAAGATATCTTCGGGTGTATTCATGAGTTTAAGCAAAGGCCGCATGAATATAAGACCGGCTATGGTAATGACAGCTGCCGTGATCAATGACAGATAGAATCCGTTTGTGACGGATTCTTTTATTCCCTTGTGGTCAATGGCTCCGTATTTTTGGCTGGTTACAATGGTAAAGCCTGTTACCAGACCGTTGGAAGTTCCGATCATCAGGAACATGACCGTCCCTGTCGCGCCTACGGCACCGAGCGCCTGAGGGTTGACATAATGGCCGACGATAATGGTGTCCACGATGTTGTAGAGCTGCTGGGCCACATTGCCTAAGAGCAGCGTCATCGTGAACCTGAATATGATCGACATCGGGTTGCCCTTTGTCATGTCAGTGTCAGTTCTTTTCGCCATAAATGCCTTCCAAAATAAATACAGCACATTATATGACTGTACCTGGAATATTACTATCAGATAGATTGATAAACTGTATTATAGCTATCAATAAAGAACCCGGAGGACTTGCTCCGGGTATCTTGTTATTTGTTTGCTGATTTCAGGTAATAGTTGATCCAGAAACTCTTGGTGTTGCCGTTAACGAGCCATCCGCAATTTGTTTCATATTTCTTGTTGACCTTATAAAGTGAATATTTTGTGGTTTTGTTCTTATAAGTTGCGGTTGGTTTCTTATACTTTTTCTTCAGCAGTTTCGAGTACTTGGTGTAGTAACTCTGAAGCTTGGCTTTTTCATCTGTCGAGTTGTTCATGCCGATGAAGACTACTTTGTCTTTGTTTTTGCCGGTTCCTGTCATTATGGAAAGACCATTGAAGTGAACGCCTTCAACAGTGAAATCAACATTGAAATTATGGTTGCGCTCGTAGACCTGGGCATTTCCCAATGACTCGCCGACATATTTTTCAACGATCTTCTGAGCCTGATCAACGGATTTGCCCATCGTCGAAGACATCATCGAAAAGACATTTGCAAAAGTCTTGGGAACCGGTGTAGGAGTTGGTGTCGGAGATGGTGTGGGCTCGGGTGTAGGAGTAGGTGTAGGAGTAGGCTCCGGTGTAGGCGTGGGCGCAGCCTCTGTTGTTTCAACAGTGGTAGTTTCAGTTGTTTCGGAAGCAGTGGTTGTTTCAGACTGCTTGGTATTGTTTGCGCATGAACATAAAGAAGCTGCAAGAGCACAAACTAAGATCAAAGATACAAATCCGGTCAATCTCTTCATTTCGTCACCCCCGAAAATTAATAAATATATTTATGCAAAAAAATGAGAAATAATCAATAGATTTTGTCTGGTGTTTCCATTCCGGATAAGACATGTCCTTTATTTTCGTGTGACATTTTCGTGCAAATCAACACTTCGCATTCAGTCTGTTGTTTTTGCTACATCAGCAAACGACATTGTTCATTGTTTTGAGTACATACCGATGGTTAAATCAGGCCGTTGACTAAAGAACAACAACCATCAAACAACAAACAAGGAAGGACACTAATGATATGAACAAGAGAATTTTGGTACCTATTGCAACAGGCTTGGTTTTTGCAACGGTTTTGGCAGCCGGATGTGCTGCCAATAAGCGCACAAAGCCAGCTTCGATCGCACCTGCCGTATTAAACGAATCTTCGGCAACGGCAGCAACGACGACACGTCCGAGCATTGTTGAATCAACCGTTCAGAAGATAATTACGGTCTATAAAGAAGCTCCGACTGAAGCTACGACAACTACAACTGAAGCAACAACGACTACTGCCAAGCCTACGGCAACTCCCAAGCCCACGGCAAAGCCTACAGCCAAGCCTACAAAGAAGCCGACCGCAAAGCCCACCAAAAAGCCTACTAAGAAACCTACGGCTAAGCCCACGGTAAAGAAGACAACCGCAGAAACAGCCAAGACAAATACTTTGAAGACAGTTTCCAATAACATCTCCGATTCCGCAAAGCAGATCACCGGTATATATCACGGTCCGTGGTCTGATGTCACCATTGACGGAACAAATCTTCAGCGCGTAAAGATCACGGCTACTATCCATGATTCTGAAGACTCATCCAAAGCATCAGTATGGAAGATGGAAGGCAAGTACAATCCTGCGACAGGCGCAATCCTCTACACCAACTGCACCAAGGTCAATTATGAGTATGACAGCAATAACAATGTAGCTGCAAAGAATACTGCATACAGCAATGGACAGGGCAAGATCGTTATCGGCAACGGTATGGTTACCTGGCACGACTATCAGGAGCATATCGCTGAAGACATGACATTCATTTCGGCAAAGACTCATGATCACGGTTCAAATTAATATAAAGAGTAGAAGGAAGATAACGAAATGAATAAGAAGATCATTGCCCTTATAGCAACAGGCGCCATCCTCACAACAGCCGTAGCTGCCGGATGCGCTGCACAAAAGAAAACAAATTCCGTAAATGAAGTCATTTCCGCACTTGAGTCAGCTGTCGTATCTGAGACTGAACCGGGAAGTGCTGAAATGAAAGCATCAGTTGATACAGCAGAAACAACTGCGGAAACAACTCCTACGACTGAAATAATCGTCAGTGAGATATCAGCAGAAGACATTGGCCTCATCAAGGATGTCGCTAAGGCTTCTGCAAAGAAGAGCAGCAAGAAGCCGGCTGCAAAGAAAACAACACAGACAAAGACAACCAAGCCCTCCAAGTCAACTGATAAAACTACAGTTAAAACGACAGAAAAGCCTGCTGCGGACAAGAAGACAGAAGAGAGTAAGCTGATCTCGGAATATGACAGACAGAAGTATTCATCTGTGGTCTATGTCTGCGATAACACCAATGTAAAGATCGATGCAACCAATCCGAAAAGATGCCAGGTAACCATCAGGGTCAAGTCCGGAAAGAACTATTTCGAATACACCATGAGCGGAAAACTTAACCGCAGGACCGGAGTGCTGAACTACACGAACGGCGAAAAGAAAGAGTATGTTCCGAACGGCAGGAAGATCGAATTAAAGGGACAGATCTTCACCAAAGGCCAGGGCAGGATCACATTCCTGACGAACGGAATTACCTGGAGAGACTGCAAAGACGGGATCGACAAGACAATGAAGCTTACCCGTTCATAATGCAATGCCATCCGGAAGGTAAACTAAAACAAATGACAATGCCCCGTGCTCTTTTAAGAGCAGGGGTATTTTATTCTTATGCCGTGTTATAATCTTTCGGAAAATATCTTTTCAGGAGCTTATATGGACGCTTTGCATATCAAAAAACAGAAACTGGAAGATTATCTTAAGGAGCTTGGAAGCGTTGCCGTGGCTTTTTCTTCAGGCGTCGATTCCACATTCCTTCTTAAGACTGCAAAGGAAGTCCTGAAGGATAAGGTTATAGCAATAACCGCTAAATCCTGTTCTTTTCCCGGCCGTGAGCTTAAGGAAGCAACAGCCTTCTGCGAAAAGGAAGGGATAAAGCAGATCGTTGTAGAATCCGAGGAACTGTCGATCGAAGGATTCCGCGAGAATCCCAAGAACCGCTGCTATCTGTGCAAGCATGAACTTTTCACGAAACTGAAGGAGGTTGCCGGGGAAAACGGCATGGCCTATGTTGTCGAGGGTTCGAATCTTGATGACAACGGAGACTACCGTCCGGGCCTTAAGGCGATCGCGGAGCTTGATATCAAGAGCCCGCTCCGTTATGCCGATCTGACTAAGGATGACATCAGGCTCCTTTCAAAAGAGATGGATCTTCCCACGTGGGACAAGCCTTCTTTTGCATGTCTTGCCTCACGTTTTGTTTATGGAGAGACGATAAGCGAAAAGAAGCTGAAGATGGTTGAAGAAGCCGAACAGTTTCTGCTTGATCTCGGTTTTAAACAGGTCCGCGTTCGCATACACGGAAACATAGCGCGTATCGAAGTGCTTCCCGCCGAACTTACCAGACTTGCGGGTGAAGATATCCGTGAAAAAGTATATTCTTCATTTAAGCGTCTCGGTTTTGATTATGTTACTATGGATCTCGCAGGCTACCGGACAGGCAGCATGAATGAGACATTGAGCGGAGAAGAAAGAAACAATGCTTGATCAGTTTTCGAGGACCCGGCTGTTACTCGGTCCGGAAGGAATGGATAAATTAAAAGGCGCCAGAGTCGCCGTTTTCGGCATCGGCGGTGTCGGCGGATACTCAGTGGAGGCACTGGTCAGGAGCGGAGTCGGAGCTCTTGACCTTATCGACGATGATAAGGTCTGTCTCACAAACATAAACCGTCAGATCATCGCGACACGTAAAACGATCGGCAAATATAAAGTCGATGTTGCCGAAGAACGTATCCACGACATTAATACTGACTGCGTAGTCCGCACCTATAAGACTTTTTACATGCCTGATACCGCAGATCAGTTCGATTTCAATGAATACGATTACGTTATCGATGCGATCGATACCGTGACCGGAAAGATCGAACTCGTAATGCAGGCGCAAAAGACCGGAACACCGATAATAAGCAGTATGGGAGCAGGCAACAAAATGGATCCGACAGCTTTTGAGGTTGCAGATCTTTATAAGACTTCCATTTGTCCGCTTGCCAAGGTAATGCGCCGTGAATGCAAGAAGAGAGGGATCAGATCCCTCAAGGTCGTATATTCGAAAGAAGTCCCCACGCGTCCTATAGAAGACATGTCCATCAGCTGCAGGACAAACTGCATCTGCCCGCCGGGTACTGCCAGAAAATGTACTCAGAGAAGGGATATTCCGGGTTCGAACGCTTTCGTTCCTTCGGTTGTCGGACTGATAATCGCAGGAGAAGTGATCAAAGACCTGACCGGCACCGGGAAGTAGGCCTGATCTTTCAAATGGTTCCAAACAATAACAAAGCTTCCGTAAAGTGAGGAAAAAACCGGAAGCTTTGTAAATCATAGTTTTTTTGAAGGAGGGGAACCTTCTGTAATTATGTTAGCATCTCTGACGGAAAGATGATTGAACGAACTGTTGCGGTCTTGTAATGGTTTAATGAATAATCCGTCAGACAGATTAAAGCCCGGACTCAAACATTTCCGGGCTCTTGGGGGAAGGGTATTGAAATGAACATGATTTATGATGTCATTATGACCCGTGAACCTTAAATCTACTTTAAAGAACTGAGTGAAAAATGAGGTTTACCGACAGAACAAGACACATATGTAGATTAAGCATCATGTAAGCCTTATTTTATTGATTGTCCGGGCTTTTGACTTATTTGATAATCAGCGCAATCAATAAGAATCGAGGGCCTTATGATGACTGCTGAAGATACCTATTCCGAACTGATCGAGAACAGCGTGGTGCTGTATAAGCTCGGACTTAACGACAGGGAATACAGTGATCTGGAAACTGTTTTTGAATGGCTTGAATGTGCAGCCAAGGTTGATGAGGCTTATAAGAAGGTCGGCATAACCTTTGTATCCAAATTCTCAAAATGGAATAAATACTATTACCGCGGGAAAGAGATCAACTGTTCCGAGGCGCAGCGCATCGCCCGGAGGATGGCCAAAAAGAGCATTGCCGTTTAAAGCAAGTAAACGGAGCGTTAATTATGACAGCAACTTATGAGATCAAATGTGTTAATTCGATAGTCAGTGATTGGAACGAAGATGCACTCGAGTACATGATCGAAAACTGGGACAACATTGCCTGAGTCTTCTCGGAGGCTTTTATATGGGAAGATAAGAAATTCAGGTGTTTCCGTCTTTCTTCTGCTCAGGCTCGTCGCCGCTGCTGGCCCATTCATCGGCTTTCTCGATACCGACCTTGGCTGACTTTACGATGGACTTCCCGAGGCTTTCGAACGCTTTTCCGAAGCTTTTTCCGGTATGGACCTGATCGTTGCCTATGCTGTTAAAAGCATCCTCGATGCCTTTTCCTGTCTTTTTCCAGTCTGATTTAAGATCTGTCATTGAACTATCCCCGCTTTCTTATGAATGCGTTTATTATATCATTTGAGGAAAACGGGTTTTAATTATATTATTTTTCTTATGGTTTACACTTTCACAACACATATACGCCGGTGTTCTGTTAATGTTTACCTATGGGAAGTGTTATGAATGAAAGGGTGAAGTTATGTTAAGTATGATCTTTAAGATGTCAGCCGTCACTGCCGGCAACATTTTAATTACATTCATACTTTGGAAATTCCTGAAGAACAAGAAAATGAACTGGGGCTACCGTTTGCTGGTCTCAGCTGTTTTTGCCGGCCTTTCCATTCTTGCGACCCATTACGGCATAGATTATCAGCGTATGATGATCAATGTGAGAGATCTTGCGCCTCTTGCTGCCGGACTTTTCTTTGATCCTATAGCCGGCATCATCGCAGGCCTCGTCGGAGGAATTGAAAGATACATAGCAGGAACATATTGGGGCGTCGGTACTTATACCACGATCGCTTGTTCGGTTTCCACCTGCCTGTCGGGTATTGTTGCCGCACTCCTTAGAGTCGTCATATTCAAAGGCAAGAAACCGGCGCTGGTTTTCGCCTACTTTATCGGATCGACCATGGAAGTTTTCCATATGTATGTCGTATTCATAACTCACAGAAACGACATGGAAATGGCATACTCTGTAGTTAAGACATGCGCTCCGCCGATGATCGTCTTTACCGGTCTCGGCCTTGCCGTCATTTCATTCCTGCTCAGGATCGATTCCGGCGAATGGGTCATCCCGAAGAACATCAGAGGAAACCGTGATATTAAAGTCTCGCAAAGATTCCAGTTCTGGCTCTTTCTCGTATCAGCTATCGTGCTCCTTTCGAATCTTGTACTGGTCAACATACTCCAGACTCAGGTCGCTATACAGGATTCATATGCCGTTTTACAGCGTTCGATCTACGATATCGGAGGTTCATATAATCTGGCGACCGACAAGCGGAAACAGTTCGGGCCGATGAGATTTAATGTAGGATCCACCGGTAATTTCGCCGTTATGGGCGACAGCGGTTTGATAGACTTTGGCGAGCATAGCGGCAAACTCCTTGATCCTGATGCAAAAGATCTGGCAAACACGAATCTTGAAAAGTATGTTTACCTCGGAAAGATATTTGGCCGTGACTGCGCCATCATGTCGGCACAGCTCGGTGACGGGCAGAGACTCCTTGTATATCTTCCTGATGAAGAAGTTTTCAAAGAACGTGACCAGATCGTCTATGAGACTATCCTTGCCGACATCCTGCTCTTTACGGTCATATACATCCTGATCTCGGTGCTTGTTCAAAAGATCGTCGTTAATAATCTCGAGATGGTCAACGAATCACTCCGAAAGATCACTGACGGCAATCTTAATGAAGTCGTATCCGTATATTCTTCGTCTGAATTTGCATCGCTTTCTAACGACATCAATCAGACCGTCGACGTGCTTAAGAGATATATCAGCGAGGCGGAGAAACGCATCGAGCAGGAACTTGAGTTTGCCAAGAATATACAGGAATCCGCGCTTCCTCATAATTTTTCTTTCCCGAGAAATGATTTTGAGATATACGCATCAATGGATGCCGCAAAGGAAGTCGGCGGAGATTTCTACGATTTCTTCTTCGTTGACGTCAACAAGATATGTCTGGTCATTGCCGATGTATCAGGCAAAGGCATACCTGCCGCGCTTTTCATGATGAGGAGCAAAACAGTGATCAGAGGTTATGCCGAATCAGGAAAGAGTCCTTCCGAGATATTCAGTCTTGCAAATAACGGCTTGTGTGAAGGCAACGATGCGAACATGTTCGTAACCGTCTGGATCGGAATAATCGATCTCGAGACCGGACATATGGTCTGTTCTAATGCAGGACATGAGATCCCTGCGATCATGAGAGCCGGCGGAGCCTATGAGCTTTATAAGCAGAAACACAATCTTGCTCTCGGTATATTTGCTGATGTTCCGTTCAGAGAATATGAGATCGATCTTGCACCCGGAGATTCCCTGTTTGTTTATACGGACGGCGCGCCCGAAGCGATAAATGAGAAGCAGGAGGAATACGGGACCGGACGTCTTATCGAGGAACTGAACAAATATAAACTGTTTACCCAGAAAGACATACTGACTTATACAAGAAAGAACATCGCGATGTACGTAGGTGAAGAAGAGCAGTTCGATGACGTGACGATGCTCGGATTCAAGTATAACGGTCCGCCAGAGAAGTGATGACGATCATAAATTTAAAACGGCTGTCCGCACAAGCGGACAGCCGTTCTTTTAAACGTAAATCAGCAGATCGGATTACTTCTTGCTCTTCTTAGAGTTAACCTGATCCTTGAGTGCCTGACCAGCCTTGAACTTGGGAGCTGTGCAAGCAGCGATCTTTGTCTCAGCGCCGGTGCGGGGATTACGGCCTGTTCTTGCAGCCTTCTGTACTGTCTCGAAAGTACCGAAACCTACGAGCTGTACCTTGCCGCCGTTCTTGAGCTCATCGGTAACAACATCGACGAAAGCCTTAACAGCGCTCTCTGTAGCAGCCTTTGACATGCCTGTCTTATTAGCCATTGCTTCAACTAATTCTGCTTTGTTCATTAAAAGAACCTCCAAAAACTATAAGTACTTATTGCCGGAGAAGCCTTTCGGACTCCGACAAGGCGATATTATAAAGAACTTCTGACATAAATACTAGGCAAAATCGCGGAAACGGCAAAAAATCAACAAACAGCACCTGATCTGTTGATTTTGCATCAAAGCAGACATGTTTTAGTGATTGTTGGTGACTCCGGCTGTTGTGATAATAAAGCCGGAAAGAAAAACAGCAACAGGAGGACAAATCAATGTCAGCAATTAAAGATAATAAGAAAGATATAGAAATGGACGATCAGATGATCGTTTCCTCCTGCAGTCTCGGTGAAACGGCATCTGACAGCAAATTGTTATTCGATCTCGGCAAGCTCTATAATTCGATCCGCATGGCGAATATGATCCTTTACTGGGATTACTATTCATCTCTTATCGTAAACGGCTGGGAGAGCCTGGGGATCGACTGCATAACCGGTTCGGCATACGGCAACGAGTACTATCTTCACGGAAAAGCATTAGCCAGAAGGGAAGCTGTGGGATATGCTCTGAGCGAGTTTAAAACAAACAAGACAGTTGAAGATTACTTCGACTGAGTCCCTTCATCTTGAATTTCCGGCTCCGGTCTATACTGGAGCCTATTTGTTTGCTTAAGGCAGAGATTATAATGTGTCAGCAGCAATAGCGGGATTGTTTAAGCCGTTCAGGAACTTAAGTACAAGTGAGTTGAACAGCTCGTATTTTTCGATGCTGCAGACATGTCCGCATTTTTCGATAAAGCAAAGCAGTGATTCGCTCATCTCCCTGTGCGTCTTCTTTACGCTCTTAACGAAAAAGTAGTCCTCTTTTCCGGAAATAAGGAAGACCGGAAGATGGTTTTCCTTGATCGAGTGCATATAATCCTTAAGTTTGAACTGAGTCCTGAATAATTCCGTGAGCCACATCCTGAAAGCTTCGGACGTCATCTTGAAGGATTCTCTGATAAAGATGTCCCTGGACTTCTTGTGATTCTTGTTAGGCATCATGATATTGGCAAACATCGGATAGAAGAATCTCTTGGGGATGATGTATTTGAAGCCTTCCACAATAGCGAGCAGAGTCTTGTATCCGAAGCCGAGATTCATGACGAAGCCGGCGAGCACGATCGACCTGACTTTTTCTTTGTAAAGATATGCAAATTCCATCGCAACAAGGGTTCCGAGCGACAAAGAGATGATGTGCACCCTGCCGATATTCTCCTGTTCAAGCACCTTGTTGATCTCTGTTGCCGATTCGGACAGGAGATGCCTGGTCTTCCTGATGGCGGAACCGCCATGGCCTTCAAGGTCGACTGCTATGACGTTGAAATCCTGCAGATCCTTTATCTGATACTTCCAGGTCCTGATCGATCCGCCCAGTCCGTGGATCAGTAAGACCCAGTCCTTTGAATTGTTGTTATATATCTTGTAATTCATTTTCTATTCCTTTATTCCAAAATAACCATCCGGTTAGCGTCATAGTATTCTTTATCCGGACAATTAAATACGCACAATCTAGGCAAATGTGGGGCAATAGTTTGATTATCAAAATAAATTAATTGCTGATACAGCTTAAGGCTGCGGTAACGATAACTAAATTGTGCATGTGTAACAATGTTACAGCGGCCCGAAAAGGCAGGAATTACTTCAGGTTTAAGAACGGGGAGGCCTGCGACTGATCGACATACCGTTATCCGCTGTTCTATAATTATACAGTTATGAAATACGGCGAATCGACATTTGATATATTGTATCTTCTCTTTGCGGTACTGACAGGCATCCTGATCCTGATAAAGCGCCGCAACAGGAATGATGTCATCATGGGCACGGCTGCTCTGATACTGGGCATTGGTGATTCATTCCACCTTGTGCCAAGGGTATTAAACTACTTCACCGGCCGGGATCTCACATGGTATCTTGGATTTGGGAAACTCGTCACGTCCATCACTATGACCATCTTCTACATACTTGTATTTCTGCTCTACAAAAGTGTCTATCACAGGAACGACAAAACTGCAGTTAATACCGGCATTACGATATATATCCTGTCCGCCGTCAGGATCGTTCTGTGTCTTGCGCCGGACAATAACTGGTTTACCGGTGAAGGTTCCGTTTTGTGGGGCATTTTGAGGAACCTGCCGTTTATAGTGATCGGAGGGATAGTAGTTCTGCTCTATTTCAAAGCCCGCAAGGAAGACAGATGCCTGGTACGGTTATGGCTTTACACATTATTGTCCTTCCTGTTCTATATACCGGTAGCTTTATTCGCGCCGCTTCTGCCTGCGCTTGGCATGCTGATGCTCCCGAAAACGGTTTGCTACATCCTTATGCTTAGTTCTTTCATAAAAAAGCAAAAAGATGATCCGGAGATTAATCGGAAAACTGCAAACTCAATAGATGGCTGATGCCATAAACTCACATTAAATCCATATTTGTGCTTTATAATCACAGATATGAAGAAGATCCTTGTAGTGGAAGATGAGCTTGAGATAAGGCAGCTGCTTGCCAGCTACCTTAGAAACGAAGGCTTTTCGGTATCTGAGGCTGAGGACGGTGTTTCTGCGATCGAGCTTTTCGGGAAAGAAAAGTTCGATCTTGTGATACTTGACATCCTGATACCGAAGATAGACGGCTACGGTGTCTGCGAACTGGTTAAATCCAAGTCAGACGTGCCCGTGATCTTCCTTTCTGCATTAGGAGATGAGAACTCCATGATCAAGGGATACGATTCTCTTGCAGATGACTATGTCACAAAGCCCTTTTCCATGCCCGTTTTTCTGCGCAAGGTAAAAGCGGTCCTGAGGAGAGACCATCCTTCATCAAATGAGGAATACCGGAAGATCTGTCATAAGAATATAGTGATGATCCCCGATCTTATGAAGGTCACGGTCGATGGGAAAGAAGTGGAACTGACGAGCAAAGAATTTGATCTTCTGCTTACGTTAGTCAAGAATCCGGGCCGTGTCTATACAAGGGAAATGCTCCTTGAGATGCTCTGGGATTACAATTCGCTCGTTGACGAACGCATCATCGACAGTCATGTAAAGAACTTGCGCCGCAAGGTTGGAGAAGGGTTTATCGAGACCGTTAGGGGCAGGGGGTACCGTGTTGAAAAAACGGATAATTGACAGATTATCGTTCAAGGTATTTCTGATAACTTTCGTCATACAGATTCTGTTCGGTGTGGTGATATTTCTGCTGCTGTACAACGCTACTCCTTTGAGCTGGAACACTTACAGAAGAAATGAGATGGAGACGAAGTTTGCCGCCTTTGTGGAAGAACTCAACAGAGCGCCTTACGCAGCTAGCGGCAAGCTCGTCGATGATTTCATTCTCTCCAATGACTGCCACATCGTCTTTTACAGGGGAGGAGATCTTGAGTGGGATGATCATCCTGCTTCCGTTACGGGTTCCATTTATGCTCTGAGGGCCAGAGAAGATGTGATGAAACTCATCAATCTGGATAACAACAATAAGGAAATGGTCTTATCTGCATCCGGCCGCGTAACTTTTCAATTAACGGCAAACAGGGTATATACGGTGGTGTGTCTTTGGTCTCAGAAAGGCGAGAATGTGCTCCTTGAGGCAATTAAGAGCACTTTGCCTCTGATCGTTACGGCGATCGTCCTCATATCACTGATCTGCTCTTTTATATATGCATATCTTTTCGCAAGACCGGTTCGCAAGCTGTCTTTGCTTTCGGGAAAGATCGCAGGAATGGATTTCTCGGTACGCAGCGGTTCTAAAAGGCGTGATGAGATAGGCGACTTAAGCCGCGACCTTGATAACCTGTCTTCAAACCTAAACGGAACTATTACTGATCTCAATCAGAGGACCATCGAACTCGAACATGAGATAAACCGCGTAAATGAGCTGGAAAGACAAAAAGAGGTCTTCTTCGTTGCAGCTTCACATGAGCTCAAGACGCCCATTACGATAGCTCAGGGGCAGGTCCGCGGAATGATCGACGGCATACCGCCTTATGATGACCACGATACTTATCTTCCCAAAACCCTTTCTGCGCTGAAGCGGATGGAATCTCTGATCAACGAGATACTTACGGTATCAAGGATGCAGGCCGGAAATGATATAACTTATGCTAAGACTGATATGACGTCCTTATTGAAGAGCAGGATCGGCGATATTTCAGATCTGCTCGAAGTAAGGGATGTTCCGCTCGAAACTCAGATCGATGACGGTCTTTACTGTGACGGAAATGCCGGCCTTATCTCTATGGCTTTGGGCGCTTTTCTGTCAAATGCGGTCTACTATTCTTCCGATGGTTCAAAGATCCTGGTTAAAGCACATGAAGAAGATGAGATGATAAGGACGGAGATACGCAATACGGGATCTCACATAGATGAGAAAGACCTGCCGCATCTTTTCGAGGCTTTTTACAGAGCTGACAGCTCGAGGAACAGACAGAACGGCGGATCAGGGCTTGGATTGTATCTGGGAAAGATAATAGTGGAACGCCACGGGGGCACGGTCTCTCTTGAAAATGAAGGACAGGATGTAGTCGCAAGGATCGGTATTCCTGTCTCCACGGAAAATCCATAGAGTATTCACGTCTAGTCCAATTGACGTTGTTAACTTTATATCAGTATTCCAGGAAACAGAAACTGACATAAAGCCGAAAGGAAGGATGATCAAATGAAAAAAGTAATCTCTGCAATAATGGCATTTGCAATGTGCATTTCGCTTGCCTCATGCAGCCGGGATTCTAAATATTCACTTTCAAACATTAAACTCACGGAGTCTGAAAGATCCTGGAAAAACCCTGAAACGCAGTATGCCGAGCTTACCAAGCTCTATGGTGATCTTATCTGTTCCGGAACGCTGGTCGTTGCTACTGATAAGGACACGATTTACCTCTATGCCGAAGATGAGAAGGAGAAGGACGGAAAGACTTTTGAATCTCAGGATACAATTTTCGATCTTGGTTCTGTCAGCAAAACCTTCACAGCGGTGGCCGTGCTTCAGCTTACCGAAAAAGGAAGGATCAAGCTTGATGACACACTCGATAAGTATTTCCCCGAATATGAGAAAGGCAAAAAGATAACAATAGACAACCTGCTTCACATGCGTTCGGGAATCCCCGATTACAACAACAATCCCGATCCTTTCTGGAACATTTCGGGAGAAGATGCCGCCAATAAGAAGTTAAGTGATGTCTATTTTGACAGGATCTCCGATGAGGAATTCCTTAAGTCGCTCTATCAGGCTCCGCTCGGCTTTGAACCCGGCACACAATACGAATACAGCAATACCAACTATCATCTGCTTGCATTCATAATCGAAAAGGTGTCAGGCATGAAGTACTGCGATTACGTTAAGCAGAACATCTTTGACAAGTGCGGCATGAAGAAGACCACTTCAATGGCAACAGGTGACCTGACTTACGTCCCCGTAAACTTCGACGATCTTGTGAAGTATAACTTCTCAAAGGACGGATATCCCGCATGCCCGAACAGCACCAGAGGTGACAGCGGAATCCATTCCTGCCTTACGGACATGGTCGCATTTGACAGAGCTCTTTTCGCAGGAAAACTCCTTAATAAGAATTCCATGGAGGTCATGCTCAAAGATATTGACGGATACTGCTGCGGCCTGATGAAGGAAAAGGACGGTTATTCACACAGCGGATCCTCTTTTACCTGTGAAACAAATAACAGGATCATTGAATCAAAAGAGTACGGACACATATACATGATCACGCTTGAGAGGACCGGTGTCGTTCCGAAATTCAGCGGTGAAGATCCCATGGCCGGCACTAATTTTACTGCAGGCATCGTTAAAGACGGAGTGTATATAAATGAGTATGCAGGATTGAAGATCAAAGTCCCCGATGGTTTTACCGCGTTAGGTGAGGAGGAACGTAAGAAAGACCAGGCCGAAGCTTTAAGGGCGGCCAGTGACAGCAAAGAAAAGACACGCATGCAGGCAACAGATTTCGATGCATGGCTGTGGGACAGAAATACCGGCTCATCGATAATGGTGGAATTCATGAATACCAGGCTCGGATTCCCTTACGATTCCGACTATACGGAAGAAGATTTTCTTAATGATGACATAAAGAAATATGAGGAACTCAATATCATTAAGAAAGAGATCAGCAAGGTAAATCTGGGCGGAAAAGAATATACCAGAGCCTCGCTTGCCATGGAAAATGAAGGACAAAAATTATTTGCTTACATATACGTCAGAAGACTTGATGATAAACTGATGGTTGAGATCGCTTGCGGTGGCATGGGCGTAGAGACTTCAGATTATTTTGAAAAGTTGTTTGAATAAGTCCGTTACTGAATTTACATAAGCAGACCATCCCTCAAAATAGTCGATTCGATGCTGAAGCAGTTGAATTTGCCGAAGCCGTAATCGCGTAATTATTGACACGACCAGACTATCGCGATAGTATAGACTATAGCGATAGTCTGAGGTGAGTGTCATGAACCGCGAACAGTATTACAGCATTAAAATAAAAGTTCTCAGGATAATTACAGCCATGTTCATGGCTGTTTTTTTCATGCCGTTCTCTGCATGCTCAGGGAAACCGGTTGAAGGCAAGATTCCGGCCGTGACATATGAGAACAAAGAGATACGTATAAACGGCAAGTTTTTTGCCAGATCGGAACGCCTTACCATTAACAGGATCGACAGCCGTGTGCTTAGCATGACAATAGATGACGGTTACATCAATCTTGACGCAAACGGCAATGAGATAGAACTTAAAGATGTAATAACCGACCGCTTTATCTATGAGTCAACGATCAGAAAAAACGTTGATAATAAATTGATGATGAGAAGCGCTCCTCTTTTCGTTGACTACGATGAAATGATGAAGACTATGACTTCATACGACAAATCAATGAAGTTGCCGTTTATCCTTGGATCCGACAGGGTAAGCATCATATATAAGGACAGTAAAGGGAAGCTGTACAATGCCGCTTCGTATCCGTATGGGAGCGTTATCATAGCTTCTGAATATGCACCGGGCGAAGGAATAAGGTGCGGCAGCTGGATGACCGGAAGGATCGGATACGGCATACCTGAACTTAAGCTCAAAGAGTACAAAGATCACTGGGCTGAAAGCTCATTGGAGATCGAAAACTACGAAGGAAGAACATATATCTGGTTCTGCATCAGATATGAAGATGAAGCAGGCGAAAAGACATATTATTCCGTTATAGTCGAGGTAATAAAAGAGAATGAGAAGACCAAATACGAGCTGGTCTGTAAAGAGCAGGTGAGTGAAGGATTTGTCTGCTGTGATCTTGACGCGTTCTCGAAAATGATATCCAGAGCCGGATAAGACTTTACCTGAATTCCCAGATATACTTTTTGTTCTTAGTCATCAAGACTGAGCCTGAGGCAAAGATAGCATTTATCGATGAAAGACTTTTTGAAACACCATCAATAGCAATATCAGAATGCAGTAGTAAACTAATGAATCCTAAAACTTCTTGTGGAGGATTAGTTTTGATAATGGAAAAGTATTGATATTCATTGCTGTTTTCTAAGCTCTTAATGTAAGCAAATGAAATATTACTTATTTACTCAACGCGTTCACAAACTAATCATATTGACATAGCCGTTCGCCTATATTACCATTCGTATTGAGAATACATAGTCGTTCGACTAAATCCAGCACAAAAACTCTGATCAAACAGCCGAACGCCTAAATCCTGACAGGAAGGATAAAACGGACATGATCATCAGAAACGCAGAAGACTTTGGGAAAGCTCTACGGGAGCGCAGAAAGGCTCTTGGTTATACGCAGGCGTATCTGTCTGAATTTACCGGATTTAGCGCAAGTTTTATTTCTGAACTGGAAAACGGCAAGGCATCTGCTGAATTAGGAAAAGCAATCCATCTCGCTAATCTGCTCGGAATAGATATTTCTTTCAAAACCAGGGGTGATGGTCAATGAGGTTAGTAGTCAGTATTGAGCGTAATGGAGTGCAGTGTTTGGCAGGATATATCGAAGGGACATCGGGTACTGATGCAGCCTTTCGTTATGATGAATCTTATCTGAATGATCCGGATGCAGCCCCGATATCGATCAGTCTCCCTAAGCAGGAGCAGGCTTTTACAGAAATACAGACGAAGAATTACTTTGAGGGACTACTACCTGAAGGTTTTACGAGAAGGACTGTCGCACAATGGATGCATGTAGATGAAAGCGACTACTTATCGATCTTACACGGCTTAGGAAGGGAATGCCTTGGTGCAATCCAGGTCAGGACTGAGGCGGAAGAAATTGCTGCATCCTATGTTGCTATATCTCAGGGAGAGATACGTGCATTGGCAGAAGAAGGCGTATCAAAATCTGCAGAGATCATAACCAAAGCACACCTCTCTCTAACCGGTGCATCAGGTAAAGTCGGTTTATATTATGATGCGTCTAATGATCAGTGGTACATACCGGAAGGGACTGCTCCAAGCACTCATATCGTTAAGCAAAGCCATGTCAGACTGAATGATATTGTTACAAACGAACAATTATCTCTTCTGACGGCAAAAAATTGTGGTATTGATATCCCGAAAAGTTTTATTATCAACACAGGCTCGGGCGAAGAGAATGAAGTTCTTTTTGCTACCGAGAGATATGACCGCGCCTTCTCTGAGAACCCGATAGTGATCGACGGATTAAAGTGCCCGGCAAGGCTCCATCAGGAAGACCTGGCACAAGCACTCGGCATTCTGGCCTCAGATAAATATGAGAAGAAGCCTTCAGGGTATCTCAAGAAAATGTTTGAGCTACTTAAGATGTATTCTTCAGATCCTATACGTGATCAGCTTAAACTGTGGGATATCATCGTATTTAACTATCTGATAGGGAATACCGATGCTCACATAAAGAATACCTCTCTTCTCTACAGTGCAGATATGAAGTCATTGAGACTTGCTCCAGCATATGACCTTGTCAGTACAACGGTCTATGCACAAAGCACGAGAGAGATGGCTTTCTATATCGGTGGAGAGATTTTGATTGATAAGATTAGCCGCGATAACTTTCAAGGTGCTGCAAAAGAAATTGGGATCTCAAAACGCATCGCCATGGAACGATTCGATGAACTGAAGGAGAGATTTGGCCATGCATTGGATAAATCAACCGAGAATCTTTGCGACAGCGGGTATCAAAGAGCTGCAAAGATCAAAGAAAGGATATTAAAAACCGGCGGTGTGAGCATGCTATAAATGTGCCCGTAATTACTTTAGCACATGGTGGCGGCTGCGTAGAATCATTAATAAAAGATAAGAATGGAAACACTTGCTTTTTATCCAATCGCATGCTTCTTGAGAACGAGTATCAAGTTGTTCTAGGTTTGTCTTTCCATCTTTATGAATCAACATGTTAGCACAAGCAAGTGCATAGATCTCTTTGTCATACTCAATCCCATATAACTGGTTTGACATGATGTTTTTGGCTTCCTTTGTATTGATTCCACCAACTTCCTTAACAAAATCAACAGGATAATAATCGATTTTGCAATATAATATTTTTTTTGAGCGATGTATCGGTTTTGGAGTATAATTCAGGTTCTAAAGCGCGATTAGATAAGATTTTTTGTGAATCGCGCTATGGAAAAGGGGATAAAATGAAAAAGAGATTTGTATTCTTGTTGCCTGTAACATGGCTTGTTTATATTGGGGTTTATCTCATCGACAAGAGACTGATCGCCGTTCCTTATGCTGTGAGCATAATTGTTTCTTTGGTCATTCTGATCGTTAATGCATTTATTATTTTTAAGGTCAGATCAGGCAAAGGTCTTAAGATTCCGATGTCCATATTGTCTGTTTTGGCTGTGCTTATTTATAACATGGCAGGTATTATCTGCAATCCTTATTGGAATTCCATAACCGGATATACAGACAGACCGTATGCCGATTCGTATGAGAATACTGTAACTTCCAAAGAAGCCATCGAAGATCTTGATTACATGATGAAATATCTGAAGAAAGATCATCCGGCTTTAGTTAACGGAATACCTTCCGAGGTGGAGGAGAGATACAGGTCTGTCAGAGCTGAACTAGAGGGTATCGATATGATAACCGTAAACGAGTTGTGCCGGAAGACAGAATATGTGCTCACCTGTCTTCATGACGGACACACATATACTTTCCCAAAATATGATTTCCACTATCTTAAGGCTTCCTATTCGGATGAACTTGCAGGTTATAAGACCGTATCAGTAAACGGCCTTACGATAGATCAGATCGCAGAGCAGAGCAAAGATCTCATCAGTTATGAAGCAGAAAGCTGGGAGTTATTCAGGATAAGAAGTCTGTATTTTACTTTGGAAGGTCTGGATTATCTTGGCTTTGATAATACGGAAGTCACTTATGTGTTTGAGAAAGATGGTGATAAGATCACCAAAACGTATACTCAGGAAGATTATGCGCTTATAGATGATATTGAAGTGAAAACTGACGATACGGCGACGGAGTCTTTCGTAAGTTATGAAATCGATGAGAAAAACAGTCTTGCCATAATGACACTGACAGAGTGCAAAGCAAATGCGGAATACAACAAAGCTGTCAGGGATATGTTCACTGAGGCGAAAGAAAAGAACATTAAGCATGTAGCAGTGGATATCCGTGGCAACGGCGGCGGAAACGATGCGGTAATAGGCGAGTTTTTCAGATATCTTGATATCGATAAATATAAGACATGCGGATTGGAATGGAGACTGGGATTTTTTACTGTTCCATATCATCCCAGATATGAAAAGAATGAGAAAGTAAATGACCTTCTTTTCAAAGGTGATTTCTATCTCCTGACATCTTCGGGCACCTTCAGCTCAGGTATGTTATATGCCCAATATGTTAAGGATAATCACATCGGAACGATAATCGGAGAGGCTCCCGGCAATGATCCCAACGGATATGGTGAGGTTGTCTTCTTCAGTTTGCCGAATTCTAAGATATTCATGTCCGTCTCGACAAAGCATTTCGTCAGAGCGGATTCAAATGCCGGAACATATCTTGTCGAGCCTGACATCTCATGTGAATCCTTGGAAGCAAAAGAACGGCTTTATGAGATAATAGGCGGTAAATACAAGAAGGATCTAATCGGATAAGCAAGGAAGAGTATATAAAAGGGAATTAAAGATGGCCGATAAAAGCAAAAAGCTAGTGATTATTACATTGATCTCGATAATTGCTAACGTCATCCTCTTTTTCGTGATGATGATTGGTCTTATCGCTGCGAACACTCTTGAGATAGGGGTGTCTGAGATTGTTGTTTTAATCTCCTGCATTATACTGCTCGCGCTTTGGCCCTTGATCAATCTTACGCTTTCTGTTTTTGCATTGGTGTTTTCGATAAAAGGCAGGAAAACTTGTATTCCGCTTGCTATCATAGATCTAGCTTTATCAATTGCGGGACCGGCTCTCTATGCGTTCACATACCTGATGGATTATATGTATAGGGGATTTTAGTCAAATAAATATTATCGAAGAATTCAGGTAACTTTAAGTTACGTTTAAGGTCTCAATTTCATAATACAATCATGAGATATCGAGCAGCTGCACGCGTAAGTCCGGATATCTTCTATAATGGCAATCTTTCTAATGCTGATTTATATGGAGGTAACCTATGAAAAAAGCAATTGCTCTGATCGTGTCCCTGCTGCTTGCAGTCAACCTTTGCGCTGCATGTGCCAAAGCAGATACGAACTCAACGGAAACAAGCGTTGAAAGAAGCCAGACCAAAAGAGGTCAAGCAGGTCCCGGAGGCGGTCCGGGCAGAATGCATGGAGGTGGCGGTACAGATAAAACCGGCGATACGGAACTCCAAGCAATGATCTCTGGTATTGCACCGAAATTCAAATTGTCGACTTTCGAGGATGCCGAGACCGGTACTTCACTTCAGTATTATCTTTTCGTACCCGAAGAATACGATGAGAATACAAGCTATCCGCTTATACAGTTTATTCCCGATTCAAGCGTGGTAGGGAAAGATCCCCAGACGGTATTGACACAAGGATGGGGCGGTCTTATCTGGGCAACTGAGGCCGAACAGGCAAAACATGCTTCGTTCGTTGTAGTTCCCGTATTCACGGAGACTATCGTTGATGATAATTTCAACCACTCCGTTCAGATCGATGTTGCCGTGCGTCTGCTCAATTCATTGACCAAGACTTACAACATTGATACTAACCGTTTATACACCACAGGTCAGTCCATGGGCGGTATGACGTCTTTTTATCTCAATCTGGCATATCCTGACCTATTCGCAGCTTCACTTTTCGTCGGAAGCCAGTGGGATACGTCCATCATGAGACCGCTTGAGAGCAAATCATTTTTCTACATCGTTTCGGGAGGAGATTCCAAAGCATCAGCTGGACAATCTTCATTGATGGAGGTTTTCGAACTGGACAATGCCTCTTACAGCCATGCCACTTGGAGTGCACAAGACGATTCCGGCATTCAGAACAGTGCGGTGCAGAAAATGCTTTTAGAGGGCAATAACGCTAATTTCATAACGTTTACCGCAGGCACGACCATTCCGGGCGGTACAGCAACCGGCGGAGGTGCAGGCGAGCACATGACTTCGTTTGATTATGCATACAAGATCGAAGCGGTTCGTGACTGGCTGTTTGCACAACACAGTTGATCCGCTTTATTGTGTCCTGCGTGTTAAATTCGAACCTTGTTGGTTTGTAATTCTGACACCACTGGAGTCGGATTAAAACGGCCAGAGAACCAAGCCAAGTTATAACCATTTCCAACCCTCCAATACTCCGATCATGAGATAAGGATATTGTGAAGAGAAGGGGGATTCCAATGTGCGATTTTGGCACTGAAAAACCAGATCTTTTACCGCAAAAAGAAAAATACAAAATGCGTTAAAACCGCTTAAAATCAATGCTTTGAAAAAGCCGTGAAAACGGGTTTAAGCGATTTTAAGCGGTTTTGAAACAATTTAAGCTATTTTGTCGAAGAAGGGTTCGTGATGTAAAAATGATGTAAGGGGCTGCGCCGACAAGTCTGTCAATAGCGTAGCCCCTTGAATTCATTACGTTTGCGCGAATGAAAAATAAAGTATGGTGGATGCTACAGGACTCGAACCTGTGACCCCCTGCACGTCAAGCAGGTACTCTAGCCAGCTGAGCTAAGCATCCGTGGTCAAGCGAATAGAAGTATACATTGTTTTTCTTTTTAAGGCAAGGATAAATTCCGCCTTTTATTTAAAGGATTTATTGCGCAGTCTTCTTTAGTTTGCTAAACTCTTCCTTGATTTTAAACAGAGGGGGATCTTACCATGTCTGCATCAACTATCTGCATACTGGTTACGATCTTGCTGTATCTCATAATGATGGTTTCCATCGGAGCATATTTCAGCAGGATCAACAAGAACACTGATGACTTCTATCTCGGCGGAAGACGTTTGGGACCGCTCGTCGCTGCGATGAGTGCCGAAGCATCAGACATGAGCTCATGGCTTCTCCTGGGACTTCCGGGACTTGCTCTAGCTACAGGACTTGCAGAAGCATCCTGGACAGCTATCGGACTTGCAGTCGGAACATACCTTAACTGGCTTTTCGTTGCAAAGAGGCTTCGTGTTTACACACAGAAGATCGATGCCGTTACCATTCCGGACTTCTTTTCCAAGAGATTCGGTGACGACAAGCACATTCTTACAATGCTTTCGGCTCTCATCATCGTAATATTCTTCGTTCCCTATACCGCTTCCGGATTTGCCGCATGCGGAAAGCTTTTCTCTACGATGTTCGGAATGGACTACGTTCAGACGATGCTTATCTCAGCTGCAGTTATCGTTCTTTACTGCACGCTCGGCGGATTCCTCGCGGCTTCCACGACCGACTTTGTCCAGAGCGTCATCATGACGGTCGCTCTCGTTGTCGTTCTCGGATTTGCAGAAGGCGTAACAAACGGCTTTGGCAATGTCTTTGCGAACGTTAAGAGCTTCGACGGATACCTTGACATCTTCAAGGGATGCAACGTTGAGACAGGCGCTGTCGGAAGCTACGGAGCGCTCCCCATCGCTTCAACTCTTGCGTGGGGCCTCGGTTATTTCGGTATGCCGCATATACTTCTGAGATTCATGGCTATCGATGACAAGAAGAAGATCAAGCTTTCAAGACGTGTTGCTTCCGTCTGGGTAGTCATCTCAATGGGCGTTGCCATCCTTATCGGTGTTGCCGGCTACTCTCTCATGAAGAACGGAATCGTTCCTCATTATGCAAGCAACTCTGAAGCTGAGTCCGTCGTAATCGATATCGCAAAGGTCATCGCTTCACACGGATATATCCCTGCAGTAGTCGGCGGTATCATCCTCGCGGGCATTCTTGCTTCTACGATGTCTACATCTGACTCGCAGCTTCTCTGCGCAGCTTCTGCTGTTTCCCAGAACATCCTTTCTGAAGTTTTCCATATCAAGCTTTCCGAAAAGGCTTCATTCGCGGTTGCAAGGATCGCGGTTATCATCATTTCCGGTATTGCCGTTATCTTCGCGCTCAACCCTGATTCTTCCGTATTCAGGATCGTCTCATTCGCATGGGGCGGATTCGGTGCAACTTTCGGACCTGCTGTCCTTCTTGCGCTCTTCTGGAAGAGATCAAACAAGTGGGGTATCTTTGCAGGCATGCTCGGTGGCGCTGCCATGATCTTCATCTGGAAGTTCATCATCCGCGTACAGTTCGCAGACACATGGCTCAATATCTATGAGCTCCTGCCTGCGTTCATCTTCAACCTCGTTCTCGCAGTCATCGTCTCGCTCGCGACCAAGGCTCCTTCAAAGGAAGTCACGGATACATTCGAGCAGGTAAAGGTTGACGAGAAAGCCTGATCTTATACTGATCTTTCAAAGGGGGCCGGGCTTTGATGTCCGGCCTCTTTTTTATGTCTGAGGTCCGGTCCTCTGTTAAGTCCCCAGTAGCTATAACGGTATCACTTTTGTGCAGAACGGCTAACGAAATGGATAATCAGGCGGAAATTGGCTTGTTATTAGCTGTTTTGGTATCCGTTTCGGTCAAAACTGCTACAGAAACGGCTAATGGACAGGTAGGAATCCTGTGTTGCAGAATTGACCGTAGTCTGTATTGAATTTATAATTGATATATCTATTTTATAAGGGAGGTAGATAACTATGTTTTGTCCTAATTGTGGTACAGAATGCGCTGACAGATCAAACTTCTGCATGAAGTGCGGTTTTAATTTCAACGCAGGCGCACCTGCTGCAGCTGCAGCACAGCCCGCTGCCCAGCCTGCGATGGGACCCGTTCCCGGAGGCCCGCCGCCGGTGATCGACGGAAGACCGTGGATCCAGAACAGCGGTGTGGTAAATCCTTATCCTGTTCCGGGTTACGACCAGTACAATCCTAAGTTCCACTGCAGATGCGAATACTGCTATTTCGAGTTCGATTACCATACATACGACTTAGGTCACCGTGCGTGGTATCCGCATGGCTTCGTTTACTGCCCTCGCTGCAAGAAGCCTCTTCGTCACCGCCTCGAATATGAGGTGATCAACAACCCCGTTTATGCTCAGCAGTATAATCAGGCCGTACCTGTTGCGGCACCTGCACCCGTGGCAGCGCCCGTTGCGCCTGCACCTGCACCGGCACCTGTGGCAGCGCCCGTTGCGCCTGCAGCTCCGGCCGCAGATAAATCCGATGACGACGATGCAGCAGCATCAGCCGCAGCAACAACCACCAGCGTAACCACCTGAGTGTGACGATTACAATAACTTAAAGAAAGCCGCCGGTCTTCAAAGCCGGCGGTTTTTGTGTTACCTTTTATGCGTTATGGCTATAGACAGAAGTAAGACAGATCTCATTAAGGCTAAATACGAGGAGCTCACCGGTACGATGAGCGATCCTTCGGTTGCCGCAAATCATGAAGAATACATGAAGTATTCCAAGGAACTTGGTGCGATAGAGCCTCAGTACCGCGCGATCCTTGCATATGAAGCCTGCGAAAAGGAGATAGAAGAACTCCTTGCCATCCTTGAAGGGGATGCAGGCGCAGATGATGAGATGCGTGAGTTTGCAAATGCGGAGCTTTCCGAGAACAAGGCTAAGATCGAAGTCCTCGAAAAGGAGCTCCTGCTTCTCATGGCTCCCGGCGATCCCAGGGACAACAGGTCTGTCATCATGGAGATAAGGGGCGGCGCAGGCGGCGAGGAATCGGCGCTTTTCGCAGGCGACCTTTTCAAGATGTACAGAGGATATGCCGCATTAAAAGGTTATGAAGTCAGCATAGTTGATTCCAGCCCGACGGAACTTGGAGGCTATAAGGAGATCATATTCTCGGTTGAAGGCAACAGGGCATTTAGCCGTCTTAAGTTCGAGAGCGGCGTTCACCGCGTTCAGCGCGTTCCGGTGACGGAATCCGGCGGAAGGATACATACTTCGACCGCAACGGTTGCCGTGCTTCCCGAAGCTGATCCCACTGATGTAGTGATCAATCCCAAGGACTTAAGGATCGACCTTTTCAGATCTTCAGGCGCAGGCGGACAGCACATCAACAAGACGACTTCCGCGATAAGGATCACGCATATTCCGACAGGCATAGTCGTCACTTGCCAGGACGAGCGAAGCCAGTTCCAGAACAAGGCTAAGGCCATGGCAGTGCTTCAGAGCCGCCTCTGGGCAATGGCCAGAGAATCAGACAGCAATGCCGAAAATGATGCCCGCCGTTCACAGGTCGGAACTGGTGACAGATCGGAAAGAATAAGAACATATAATTACCATCAGGGGCGTGTCACGGACCACAGGATAGGACTTACGCTCTACCGATTGAACGATATCCTCGCGGGTGACCTTGATGAGATAGTAGATGCATTGACTTTGGCACAGGCAGCTGATGATGCAGTGAAGACAGGTGAAGAATAATGGAACGTAAAAAGATATATGAAGAGACAAAGCTGATAAAGGGCAGTGATAAGGACGGCATAAAGGACTGCGCCGCACACCTTGCTTCAGGCGAGGTCGTCGCATTCCCCACAGAGACCGTATACGGACTTGGCGCCAATGCTTTTGATGCAGAGGCCGTAGGCAGGATCTTTGCGGCAAAGGGCCGTCCATCGGATAATCCCCTGATCTGTCATGTCGGCGATAAGGCGCTGATCAAGGATATCGTTTCGGAGATCAGCCCGCTTGCGCAGAAACTCATTGACGCATTCATGCCGGGACCCATTACGGTCATCATGAAAAAGGCTGACGCCATTCCTTCTGAAGTTACTGCAGGTCTGGGAACAGTCGGTGTAAGGATGCCTTCGGATCCTGTGGCAAACGAGTTCCTCAAAGCCTGCAACGTTCCTGTCGCAGCGCCTTCTGCAAACCTTTCGGGCACGCCTTCTCCCACGAATGCGAGATCAGTCATGGAAGACATGGAAGGCTATGTCTATGCCGTTATCGACGGCGGCGATTCTGTTTTCGGTATCGAGTCCACGGTAGTCGATGCTACAGGCGAAAAGCCTGTCATATTGAGACCGGGCGCCGTTACAAAGGCTGACATCGAAGCCTGTGCGAACGGCGATGCCGCATATGCCGGCACACTTGAAGCGGGGCAGACACCGATGGCTCCCGGAATGAAATACCGTCACTATGCTCCGTTTGCCAACGTTGAGATCATGGATATGCCCAAGGGCGCAAAGCTTATCGGCGATGAAGCAGACGATGCGGCTCCTTCGGAGGTCAAAAAGCCTGATTTTGCTGAGATGAGCGAGGATGACAGACAGGCTCTGGTCGATATTGCATCACCTTTCATCCACAGGGAAAAGGAGCTCCTCAAGGCAAATCCTTTTGCACGCGTAGGCGTTTTTGCGGGTGTTGAAGTAAAGGCACTGTACGAAAAGCTGGGCGACAAGATCCTTCTTGCACATACGGAGTTCTATGAATACGGCAATGCTCTTGATGTAAGGGCTGCGGCTCATTCGCTTTTCGAGGGATTGAGGCATCTGGACAGCCAGGAGGTCGACGTGATCCTTGCACAGGGACTTACGGGCGGCGGAATGGCAACCGCATATATGAACAGGCTCGGAAAAGCAGCAGGGAAGAAGGGCGAACTCCTTCCCGGAATGCCCAAGCCTGAGCGTCCCGCGCGCGCTGAACTGCCGCTCGAGGCATTTAAGGATACTTACACGGCGCAGATACTTTTCGCGGACGATGACAACACATGCCTTTCACAGGCCTGCGAAGCGATAATGACGGGTCTTATCGAAAAGAACGCCCCTTTCGACATGCTGGTTTCCCGCGACATCGGATGCGAGATCTACTGCGAATCCGCAGGCATCACCGCTTCAGACGGCGCTTCATGTGACCCCGGAATGATAAAGGCGGTATCTGAAGTGACCGGAAGGAACATTTCCCACTGCCGTTCGACAAGGATAGACCCTGCGCTCTACGACGGTTCCGATCTCATAATCACGGTCCGTGACGAGCACGCATTCGAGATAATAAAGGCATTTCCCCAGATAAAGGATAAGGTTTATTCTTTGTCTTCTTTTGCCGCTTCGTGCGGTCTCGTTTTCAAGGATCTGGGAGGAAGGACTGTTTCCATATCGATCCCCGATCCCAGAGGAGAGAACGAGGCCACGTATCTGCATACGGTAAAGGCCATCAAGGCGTGGCTCGAGATGCTCTTCCCGTATCTCATAAAATCTCTCGGAGCTGAAAGAGCCTGAAATAAAGGGCTTCGGCAGTCTCATCAGTCCCGCCGGTCCCGACTTTTCCCGAAAAGTCTCATTTTAGGGGCCTAAAATCAAAATGTCCGCAAATCATGGTGTCTTTTTGCCGGCAGGCAATGTAAAATTACTCATGTTAGGTTTTAGGACATGACGCGGACAAATGAGTAGCTTGGCAGATTTCGCTTGACGAATAATTGCCTGCTGTGATATTCTTCTCAATGCTGCATAAATATCAGCAGCATCCTTGTCCGGTTTAACCGGACCGAATAGTCCAGAAGGAGGTGAATAAAATGGCAAACAATTATCGTTTGATCACAGTCCTCAATGCATCTTTAGGTGATGAGGCACTTGCTTCTCTTACTGACTCCGTCAAGGCAAAGCTCGAATCAGGCGCAACGATCAAGTCTTTCGACATCGTTGGCACCAAGGAGCTCGCTTATGAGATCGAAGGCCAGAAGAGCGGTAATTATGTTCAGGCGTATTTTTCTGCCGAGAGCGATTTCCCTAAGGAACTTGAGCGTGTTCTCAAGATCACAGACGGCGTACTTCGTTTTCTCATTGTCAGCGTCGGTGAGTGATCACTGCGCAGCAGAGAAAGGCAAGAAAGATGAACAAAGTAGAATTGGTAGGAAGACTTACCAAAGATCCCGAAGTAAAGCTTACTTCGAACCAGACCCAGTTCTGTAACTTCACAGTGGCGGTCGACCGCCGCTTCAAGGACAGCAACGGCCAGAGACAGGCTGATTTCATCAGCTGCGTCGCCTGGAGACAGACAGCTGCCTTCATCCAGAAGTATTTCCGCAAGGGAAGCAGGATTGGATTAGTCGGCAGCATCCAGACCCGCAATTACGAGGATCAGAACGGCCAGAAGCGTTATATCACCGAAGTAGTGGTAGATGAAGCTGAGTTCGTTGAATCCGGTAACGGCCAGGGCGGAGAACAGGCATATCACGAAGCACCTGCAGCAAGACCTGCACCGGCTCCGTCATTTGCACCCCCTCCGGCAGGTTCCGCGGCATCCGATGCGCCTCTCGCACCCAGGACTCCGATCGAACCGAGCGGAGACCCCGGATTCGGTCCCGGCGATCAGGTAGATCTTCCGTTTGAGATTTAATTTGTGAAGGAGATCACACAAAATGGCAGAAAACAGAGCACCTAAGGCCGGTGGAAAAGATTTTGCCGGCGGAATGAGGCAGAGACGTACACGCAGGAAGGTCTGCACGTTCTGCGCTAATAAGGTCGAGAGCATTGATTTTATGGATGATGTACTCCTCAAGAAGTACATCTCTGAGTCCGGCAAGATTCTCCCTAAGAGAATGACCGGTACATGCGCTATCCACCAGCGTGAGCTTACAACTGCGATCAAGCGCGCTCGCCAGATCGCACTGCTCCCTTACACAGCGCAGTAATCGCGGCCTTTACGGCTTGAACGTATCGGACGCTACCTGCCGGCAGCGATGACCGATACGGTTTCAACAGAATTTTTTAAGGACAATCGGGCATCAAACCGCACATATTTGCCTTAATGGCTTATAATATGTTTTGGTGATGCCCGATTCCTTTTTTATCGGGAATAAACAATTCAGGAGAATACTTATGAAAGTCATACTTCTTTCAGATGTTAAGAATCTCGGCAAGGCCGGTGATGTGGTCAATGCCAGCGACGGATATGCAAGGAATTTCCTTTTCAAGCAGGGTCTTGCAAAGGAGATGACTGCCGCAGGACTTAACGAAGTTAAGGTACAGGCAGGAGCAAAGGCTGAGCATGAGAGGAGAGCTCTTGCCGAGGCTCAGGAGACAAAGAAGACCATCGAAGGCAAGACTTTTGAAGTCAAGGCCAGAGGCGGTGCTGACGGCAGACTCTACGGAGCTGTTACCGCTGCTGATATTTCAGACACTCTCAAGGCATCCGGTTTCGAGATCGAGAAGAAGAAGGTCGTTATCAACAACCCAATCAAGAACACGGGAATCTTTTCTGTTCGCGTTAAGCTTCACCCCAAGGTTTCAGCTGATATTAACGTTGAAGTCGTTGTTAACTGACCGGAGCTGATAAAGATGAACGAAGATCCCGGATACATGGATAATCTTATAGATTCGGCTGCTCCCGCGCAGGAAGACACCGTCGAGATCGAGATGGCGCTCCTGTCTCTTTGCATGCGCAAGGACAAGGCCATGCTTGAGGCGGTCGAGAGCAGGCTCGTTAAGGAGGATTTTTCTGATCCCCGCAACGTACTGATCTTCGGCACCATAGTCGACATGTTCCTCAGCAATTCCAGCATTGACCGTTTCACGGTTACCAATGAGCTCGAGCGCAAAGGAGAGCTGGAACATGCGGGCGGACTCCGCTATATCTATAAGGTCGGAGAGACGACAGCCGTTTCATCCAGCATCCAGAGCTACATTTCAGCGATCCGGGAGAA
This sequence comes from Clostridiales bacterium, assembly GCA_017478485.1. Lineage (GTDB taxonomy): Bacteria > Bacillota > Clostridia > Saccharofermentanales > Saccharofermentanaceae > Saccharofermentans. The sequence goes on from JAFVDI010000031.1 coordinate 124,559, forward strand.
GAGTGATAAGAGCAAGCTCTTAAAAGAGATCGATAAGGTCAGGGGACTGGCCGTAAGCGGTGAGAAGAGGGCATCAGAAGTCGTTGACTATGCCATCTCATCCATTTCCGCACTTAAGACTACCGGTGAGACCAAGGGATTTGAGTCACTTTCATCAGTCCTCAAGACCGTAATGGTCGAGATGGGCGAGGAACTCAAGCCCGACAGCAACAGCAAGCTCGTAAAACTGGGTTTCCCCAAGCTCGACGAGATGCTTGCCGGAGGTCTTAAACCCGGTTCTCTCAATATCCTTGCCGCCAGACCTGCCATGGGTAAGACGGCTCTTGCCATCAACATGGCAGCCAATGTCGCAGCCACCAATAAGCCGGTAGCGATATTTTCACTCGAAATGTCCAAACAGGAAGTCGCGAAGAGGTTCATGTCAGCTTCAATGAACAAGCCTCTGACGCAGATCCTGTATTCACATAAGATGACTAACGATGACAAGAGGGAGATCAACAATGCCGTCGTTAAGCTTTCGGATTTCCCGGTCTACATCGACGATACATCGGATATCAATCCGGTAACCATGAAATCCAAGCTTACCGAGCTTGCAGCAAAACCTGAATCCTGCCCAGCACTTGTAGTCGTCGACTACCTGCAGCTCATGAGCCTTCCCGGCAACGGCAACAGGTCGCGTAACGAAGAGGTTACCACTATCTCAAGGCAGCTCAAGCTCCTGGCAAAAGAGTTCGGGGTGCCTATAATTGCGCTCTCACAGCTTTCAAGAGGCGCCGCAAAGAGAGATGACCATACACCGCAGCTTTCTGATTTGAGAGACTCCGGTGCCATTGAGCAGGACGCCGATACGGTCATGTTCATCGACCGTCCTGACTACTACAAGACAAGTGATGATGCTGCTCCCAAGAACGGCGACGGAGAAGAACCCGCCAGGGAGCAGAACAGCGATAACGACAACGTCGTAAAGGATGCTTATATCTACCTGTCCAAGAACCGTCAGGGAAGGACCGGAAGGGATAAGGTCTGCTGGATCGCAAGAAAGACGTTGTTCTACGAATTCGACAAGAACAGACACGATCCTGATGAGGATGCAAGCCCGTACACAAGAACCCAGGATTCGGACAGCGCGGCTTCGAACTATGTCTTCGAAGAGGAGGCTCCTGTCAGCGCGCCCGACAATTATGAGGAACCGCCCATGGAACCTGTTGATGACGAGCTTTTTGCAAATCCGAACAACGATTTTGACAGTGGCTTTTTGGAATAAATGAAGAACGAGGCAGGGAACAGTCTGAGACACGAGCTATCCCAGAGAGTTGGGAATTTCTGCCGTGAAAAAGGACTGCTTGACTGCGATGCGGTCATCACGGGCTGTTCCGGCGGACCGGATTCAGTAGCTCTCCTGCTCCTGCTTTCTGACCTGATCAAAGAGTCCGGAAAGCCCGTAAAACTTTACGCGATACATATTAACCATAACCTGAGGCCCGGTGACTGTGACAGGGACCAGGCTCTGACGGCCAAATTCTGCGTTTCGGTAAACGTGCCGCTCAAGATCGAGAATTTCGATGTCGAAAGGTATGCCGAAGACACCAGGATGTCCGTTGAGACGGCGGGCAGGATGCTCAGATATGAAGCCTTTGATGCCTATGCCGATGAGCTCAGGGAATCCAAGGGATACAAGGAGATCAGGATCGCGGTCGCCCACCACAAGAATGACCTTGCCGAGACCATGATGATGAACCTGTTCCGTGGGGCGGGCCTTGAGGGCCTCGTCAACCCCAAAGCCAGGACAGGCAACATAATAAGGCCTTTGCTCTGCTGCACCAAGAGCGAGCTTGAGGAAATGCTCAGGCAGGAAAACATCAGATTTGCAGTAGACAAGACCAATCTCGAACCCGAAGGAACGCGCAATGTTTGGCGCAATGTCCTTTTCCCTGAAGTTGAGAAGAGGACCGGAGTAAATGCGTCAGGCTCGCTCAACAGAACATATTCCCTTATCGAGGATGACCTCGACTATCTTGCTTCTGAGGCTGAAAAAGCCTATGAGAGCTGCCTTTTGACGATCGGAAGAGACAAGAAAATCAAGGCTGTAGACTGTGAAAAAGCCGGGAAACTTGCGCCAGCCATGAGTTCCAGGGTAATAAGGAAACTCTGGCAGGAGACTTTTGGCAACCTGACCGATTTCGAGACTGCAAATCTCAAGCTTTGCAGCGAACTGATCGGCAGGAAGAACAAGGGCGGGGAAGTGATCCTTCCGATGCCGTTTTCGCGCAAGGCTTACAGGTTCGGAAACATATTCTGCTTTTCATCTGATCCCGCCGCAAAGGACTGCGCCTCGGCCATAGCTTCTGACATGGGCCTTATTGTTGCCGGAGGACCGGTCTCGGTCAGTATTCCGGTTCCCGGAAAATTCGGGCAGGACGGAGCGATTGCCGTAAAAATTCCTAACACGGATCTCTATATTAATATATATTTATTTGAGAATAAGGGTGATTTAGAGTATAATAATTTTTCGTGGTTTTGCCCGATCGAATATGCGCAGGACGGTAAACTCGCACTGCTCAATTCTTCGGCGGATCCGAAGTCCCGTGTATTCGGAAAAGCCGGCGCGTCCGGTTCGAAGAAGGTCACAAGGCTCTTTACGGACCTTAAGGTTCCTGAAAGCGCCAGAGACGGCGTTCTTTATGTTGCGCGGAATGACGGAGACAGGATCTTATGGATCCCTGGCGTTGGACACGCTTCAGGTTTCACAAGTCCGCTGAGCCGCGAAAGATACGGGCAGGCTGAAGGAAAAATGACTGCAGGAATACTTAAGATTACTTTGGAGAGACGTCAAGATGGCAATTGACACATCGAGGGTTCTGGTAACACACGAACAGATCGAAGAAATGCTCACAAGGCTTTCAGATCAGCTTAACCGCGACTATGAGGGCAAGCACCTTGTAGTAGTGGGAATCCTTACGGGTGCTTTCATATTCACTTCTGACCTCGTAAGACGTCTTAATATGCCTGTTACGGTTGATTTCATGCAGGTATCTAGCTATGTGGGAGAGATCTCATCAGGTGTCCTCAAAATCAAGAAGGATCTGAGTTACGATATAGCAGGCAAGGATGTCCTCATTGTTGAAGATATCGTTGATACAGGCAGAACGCTGGAGCTCCTCATGGAGCAGCTCCGGAAGAGAAATCCTGCCTCTTTGAAGGTCTGTACGGCTTTCGATAAGCCTGCAAGGAGAGTCAACAGCTTCGTGCCCGATTACAACGGGCTTACGGTTCCGGACGAGTTCATCGTAGGCTACGGCCTCGATCTCGACGGAGAATACAGGAATTTTGACGACATAAGGATCGTTAGAAAGGTTTAGGTTAAGAATGTCTGAAAAAGGTGAAGGAAACAGAGGACCGCGTTTCGGAGGACTGTTTTTCTATCTGATCATGCTGGCTGTGCTCGTCGTATTCTCGACGATCGTTTTCGGCGGTAATTACGGAAAGAAGGAACAGGCCAAGCTGTCTGATGTACTGGGTTATATCGATAACTCGAAGAACGAGGTCGAACTCGTTGAAGTTAAGGGAACGGTAGTTACCGTCAGATACAAGAATGAACAGGGACAGCTTGCGGAGATCTCCCAGTCGATCCCTTATGAATACGTTGATGATCTCATTGCAAAGCTCGAGACAGCAAAATCACAGGGCAAGATCAAGGATTACAATTACACTGAGCCTTTTGACTGGTCGATAATCCTTAACATCGGAAGCCTCCTGATGGCTGCCGTCATTATCATCGTGCTCTTCATAAACATCAGCAGACAGAGCAGGGAAGGCAGCAGCGTCTTCAGCTTCGGCAACAACCGTGCAAGAGTCTCCGATCCCAGCAAGGTCAAGGTCAAGTTCTCTGATGTTGCAGGTTCCGTAGAAGAGAAGGAAGAGCTTTCCGAGATCGTCGACTTCCTCAAGAATCCTAAGAAATACAGGGAACTCGGTGCAAAGATCCCGAAGGGCGTTCTCCTTTACGGTGCTCCCGGTACCGGTAAGACACTCCTTGCACGTGCAGTTGCAGGTGAGGCAGGTGTTAAGTTTTTCTACATCTCAGGTTCCGACTTCGTCGAGATGCTCGTAGGTGTAGGCGCTTCACGTGTAAGATCGCTTTTCGCAGATGCAAAGAGAGAAGCTCCTTCCGTAGTCTTCATCGATGAAATCGATGCTGTCGGTCGTAAGAGAGGTGCAGGCCTCGGAGGCGGACAGGACGAGCGTGAGCAGACATTGAACCAGATCCTCGTTGAGATGGATGGTTTTGACGTTAACTCCAACATTATCGTAATGGCTGCAACAAACCGTGTGGACGTTCTCGACCCGGCACTCTTACATCCGGGAAGATTCGACCGCCGCATCATGGTCAACATGCCTGATGCCGATGAGCGTGAAGCCATTCTCAAGATCCACGCAAAGAACAAGCCTCTTGCTAAAGATGTAAGTCTCAGGGAAGTTGCTCTTTCAACGGTCGGCTTTACAGGTGCAGACCTTGAGAATCTCCTTAATGAGGCAGCGCTAATGACTGCGCGTCACAACAAGAAAGAGATTTCCATGCTCGAAGTCACGGACGCAATGTTCCGTGTCCAGATGGGTCCCCAGAAGAATTCCAAGAAGCTCAGTGACAAAGTCAAGAAGCTTACTTCCTACCACGAAGCAGGCCACGCAGTCGTTTTGAGGGCGACCTCCGAGTTCGAGAAAGTTGACAGGGTTACCATCATCCCGGCAGGTCAGGCAGGCGGATACACCGCTTATAAGCCGATCGAGGATACAGATTACTATACCGAGAAGATGCTCCTTGATACCATCAAGATGAGCCTCGGCGGACGTGCTGCAGAGGAGATCTTCTTAGGTGAGGTTTCCACCGGTGCATCCTCTGACCTCAAGCACTGCAATGACATCGCCAAGAATATGATCAAGCGTTACGGCCTTTCCAAGAAGTTCCGCAACATGGTCTTCGGTGACGATAACGATGAGGTATTCCTCGGATACTCCATGGGCCAGGTCCAGAGCTATTCCGAGCAGACCGCTGCAGCCATCGATGCCGAGATCAAGGCGATAATCGATGAGTGCTATGCTGAGACCAAACGCATCCTGATCGAGAAGCAGGCAGTAGTTGAAGGTCTTGCACAGAGACTTATGAAGAAGCTCACCGTTGACGGTCCTGACTTCGAGAAGATCTATGTCAACAACGGTGATCTTTCCGCAGTATATCCCCAGGAGTACGCCACTGCAGCTGAAGCTTCCGTGTCAGCTGAGGAGAGCGCGCCTGTTGAATCGGAGGCTGAACCTCAGGCAGAAGAACCCGCCAAGGTTGAAGAAACACCTTCCTGGCCGGCAGAAGCCGCAAACCTGGATCACGATTCACAGACTCCTGACCCCGGACCGACGGATTGATTTTGGAATAACAAGTATAAAGGCTGCTTCAGGTTTTTGAGGCAGCCTTTTTCATTTTTATGTGGATATGCCGGCATGTTCACACATTCTTTCAAAAACCTTATTTCCGTATTTGTTGAATTGTATTTGATTAAGGTGTAAAAATATTCTGAGATTGTTTTAAAAGGATAATTATGAGTTTTCTATATAACCTTATCATCCAGCCGCTGATATTAATCTATGATGTTCTGTTCTCGTTGTTTTACGAAATGCTCGAGAATCCTTTATCATCAGTTATTGCGTTAAGTATAGTAATCAATCTTCTGGTTCTTCCTTTATACAGGAAAGCCGATCTGATTCAGAAGGAACAGCATGAAAAAGTTCTGAAAATGAAGAAGTGGGTTGATCACATCAATAAGCATTTTCATGGTGATAAGCGTTTTATGATGCTGTCTGCTTATTACAGAATAGAAGGATACAGTCCTGTCAGTACACTTAAAGAAGCAGTTCCGCTTTTACTTCAGATACCGTTTTTCATAGCTGCATACAGATACATTTCATCCATTCCTTTGTTAGGCGGTACAGCCTGGGGACCGATAAAGGATCTTAGCTCTCCTGACAGATTAATAACTGCAGCTGGTTTAACGATCAATGTACTTCCGATAATAATGACACTCATAAACCTGGTGTCCGGATTCATTTACTCTAAGAATTTGTTGTTAAGACAGAAAATTCAAATTTATGGATTGGCATTGGTTTTTCTTGTGCTTTTGTATAATAGTCCGTCGGGGCTGGTTATTTACTGGATCATGAACAATATATTCTCTTTATGTAAGAATATTTATTATCTGAAACTTCAGAAGCACAGACAATATATCAATGTCATTCTGTCATTTATGCTGGTTGTTTTTGTCATCGTTGAAATGTCATTATTTAAGATCGACAGACCGAGTGACGTTTTATTATCTGAGGTCATGATAGCATATGCCGTTGTTAACATGATAATTACGGCTATGCAGATCAAGCAAACTAAGCTGCCCCGTTCATTAGAATGGGTGAGTTCACTGTTTGCGGAATGTGACAGGAAGACTATTATCTACAGGATTCTATTACCGGAATTATGTCTTGTGATGCTTCTTGGTTTTTATATTCCATCTAAAGTAATATCCTCTTCTCCGCTGGAATTTATCAGGTTGGCTGATGGCAGTTTTCAATCTGATCTTCTGATTTATCCTGCGGTTGTATATACAGGATTAATTCTTATCTGGACTACAGTCATGATTCTCTCAAGAGAGGGAAAGAAACGCCAGTTGATGATATTCGGTCTTTGGGCGGTACTTGGAGCGGCATTATTTAATCAGTTTATAACAAAAGCCGATACGGATTCATTATATTCAGATCTGACTTTTGACGTCAGCCTTAATTATTCACAATCTGTAATTGTGGTTAATGTGATATTAAGTATAGTTGCTGCTGTTATTTTGGTATTCTTTCCGATTAAAACAAAGAAGTTGTACAAGCATATTTCAGTTGTACTGTGCGCCGCTTTGTTTTCATTATTTGTGTTGAATATCGTTAAGATCAATAAAGAGTTGAAAGAATCAGAAGTTTTGAAAACTGTGACGCAATCAACTGAATCACCGCTGACACTAAGCAAAAACGGTAAAAATGTCGTGGTTTTCATGCTGGATCGTGCCGTTGGGAGTTTTGTTCCGTATATATTTGATGAAAAGCCTGAACTGAAAGAATCTTTTAAAGGTTTTGTCTATTATCCTAATACAGTATCTTTTGGCTTGAAGACCAATTATGGTGCACCTGCGCTTTTTGGCGGATACGAATATTCTCCATATGAAATGGACAAGCGTAATAATGAACTGTTAGTTGATAAGCATAATGAAGCTCTTAAAGTTATGCCTGTAATGTTTATGAAAGAAGGATACCGCGTTACAGTCTGTGATCCGCCATATGCTAACTATAAGGATATTCCGGACTTGTCAATATATGACGAGTACCCTGAGATAAATGCATACAATCTTACCGGTAAATATACCGAAAAACTGAATCTTGAAAATGTTGAAGTAAGACAGAAGCATAATTTCATGTTATATGGTTTTTTCAGAACAGCACCGCTTTGCTTGCGCAAGATTATTTATGATCACGGACGATATCTTTCCATGAACAGCCGTTCAAGGAGCGGATATACGACAACGATGCTTGATTCTTACAGTGTTTTATGGAATCTGAACAGTATTACTTCTGTGTATGATTCTGAACAAGGAAGTTTCCTGATGCTGCAGAATGCTACACCTCATAATCCGACATTGCTAAATCCGCCTGATTATGCGGTTGATGGAAGCCCGGCGAATTTTTATCAGAAGTATTCTGATCTGGTCCATGAGGGCAGAGTTATGAAGATTGAGAACCAAACTCAAAGGAGTCATTACTGTATTAACGTGGCTACTTATCAGGCAGTTGCAAAGTGGCTTGATTATCTTAGAGAGGATGGTGTTTATGACAATACCAGGATCATCTTTGTTGCCGATCATGGCTATAATCTTGAACAGTTTCCCGATATTATTCATCCTTTGGGTTTTGATGTTGAAGCCGTTAATCCGCTATTGATGGTTAAAGATTTCAATTCGAATGGTGAATTTAAAACGGATAACACTTTCATGACTAATGCAGATGTTGCTACTTTGGCTTCTAAAGGTGTTATTAAAGAACCCAAGAATCCGTTTACAGGTGTTCCAATCAATGACAGTTTGAAACAGAATGGACCTATTATCGTTACTGATTCATTGAATTATATGGTCGCATTGAATAATGGAACCACATATGACCTTGATGGCGGCAAGTGGTGGCTGGTTCACGACAATATATTTGATTTGAAAAACTGGTCGTTAATGGATAAGGAGGGAGCTGCATGATACTTTATATTGATCCCGGTTCAGGGAGCATGCTCTTTTCCATAGCTATCGGCCTCGTATCTGTAATTTGGTTTGCGGTTCGTAAACTTTATGTGAGTTTGAAATACCGTACAGCCGGAAAAACTGATAAGAATAAAAAGGATATTGTTATTTACGGAGAAGATAAACGTTACTGGACAGCGTTTAAAGGAATCTTGGATGAATTAGAGAAGAGAAAAGTTAATGTAACATATCTTGCGGGTTCAGATGATGATCCTCTGCTTAAAGAAAAATACGAATATGTTGAATCAGAGGTAATAGGTCTTGGCAATAAGGCATATGCAAAGCTGAATTTCCTTAATTCGCGTATAGTCCTGGCAACTACGCCGGGATTGGATGTGTTTCAGTGGAAACGCAGCAAGGATGTGGATTTCTATGTTCATATGACGCATGCCATTGATGGCGGTACTGCTTATCAAATGTTTGGCACGCATTTTTTCGATGCTGTACTTATGTGTTCCGACATTTTTGTTCCAATTAACAGAGAACTGGAAGAAAAAAGACATTCAAAACCAAAGGAACTTATTGCTGTAGGCTGTACTTATATGGATTATCTGCTGGAAAGAAAGGAACGATTAACTGCCAGCAGCGATCAAGAAAAAACAGATAAGATATCTGTTCTCGTTGCTCCGACTTGGGGGAGCAGCAGCATTTTGGTTAAATATGGGAGCGATTTTATTCGTCATTTGATATCTACCGGATTTGACATTACGATCAGACCGCATCCTCAGTCATTTATCAGTGATACAGAAATTATCAACAGTTTGATGACTGAGTTTCCGGAGTCTGACATGCTTCATTGGAATAGGGATGCAGATAATTTCAGTGTTATGAAGTCTTCAGATGTACTTATTTCTGATTTTTCCGGATCCATATTTGATTATTCGTTTGTGTTCGAAAGGCCGATACTATACACGGAGTTGACCATGGATATGTCAGAAAAGGATGAAGCATGGCTTGATGAACCTTTCTATGGTCATGTGCTGATTCCAAAACTTGGAAAAGAACTCAAGAATGAATCATTTGGGGATTTGAAGGCTTTGATCTTGGATCTTGTAAATGATTCTGAATACCATGATTCAATTATCTCTGCCAGAGACGAGTATTGGCAAAACAGAGGAAATGCATCAAAAACAGTTGCTGATTATCTTCTCGATAAACTTAGTGAACTAAAGAAAACTTAGTCCCCAAAAACTCACTGTTATAGGATTTATCGACAGTGTAACAATGTTACACAACTATTTTGCGGTTGTTTTTCGCAGTTATTATGGCAGAAAGTTTTCAAACGCCACAATCTGAAATACAGGAAGTTAACTTCTGCTTACTGTTCTCAAATTGTTTATTTAATTAACAAAAAGGTAATTTGACACACTAGTTTCACAATTCTAAAATATTAATAAGAATTAAAGACTTTTTAGGCTTTGGTTTTTAGTGGTGTTAAGGAGATTACGGTAAGTGGCAGCAACAAGGAACAACAACCGTTTCAAGATCCGTAACAACGACAGGGGCATTACGCTTGTCGAGATGATCGTTGTGCTCGTAATCATGGCAATTTTGGCCGCATCAGGTATCTTTACCGGAGTTGGCTATATTAAAAGGTCGAGATTCCAAAAGAACGAAGCTAATGCAGAAATAATATACAATGCAGTTCAGACGGCTCTTCAGCAAAAAGAAAAGGCCGGAACAATTGATGGTTGGACACAAACCCTCGTTTCAACAGATCATGGTATCCCCCTTGCTAATACCGGATCGAATGAGCCACAAGATTATCCTCTTGATACTGCTTGGACAAAAAATGGTTTTACTAATTTTCCGGACGGAAGCAGCAAGCCGAATGATTCTGTCTTTATGCGTTATGTCCTTACTTATAATTCTGGAAATTCCAGTACGGCCGGAACATTTCTAAAGAACCTTATTCAGCCGTATTTCTATGACGGATCAGTATTTCAGGGTACTATAACAGTAGAGTTTCTTGCCGAGAAAACACTTGACGCATATAAAAATATACATTATTCCGCGAAATGTCTTTCTGTATTTGTTAACTCTCAGGCAAAGAACGGATGGGATGGTGCTGCAGTAATTCCTGACAGATCCTATGATGTAAGAAGAAATGCGCTTATTGGTTATTACGAGGGCTATAAGGGTAAAACGGCTGATACGGTCTATCTCCCTCAGGCCCAGCTTGTATTAAGAAGGTTTGTTGCTGAAACCGTATATGTTACGGTAACTCCTACTCCGGGCCAGGATGGGGGCGAAGGATCAGGAGAAGGTAACGGAAGCGGTACAGGGCAACAGCCAGGTGAAGGTTCCGGATCCGGTGAAGGAGCAGGTGAAGATACACAGATTACTGAAGAAAAGCATATCTGGCTTTCTTGGAATGCAACGCTGGATAAGGCAAACATAACAGGAACAGAGGGCAATAAGATCTATTACAAATTACAGCTTCTTAAGGGAAATGCTGTTGCTAAAGAACTTATCCTGAATGAATCCTTTATGCATAAAGGCAATTATGTTGGTGATGATGATCATTCAAAGGATTTTACTGCTCTTAAGGATTTGAGTGATGGTGCTTCTTTGCACGGGCATGCTGTTTCAGTAGAGAAATACCCGATCGAATACGGGGATTTTTCTGAAGAAATAATCATAAAGAGCATTACCATAGATGCGCAGATATTCATAAAGCCTGACGGCGATTTCAATTATGATGCTGCCAGTGCAGAAATGATAAAAGCCAACCTGCATGATATCAAGCTGAAGTTCTCATATGTTGATAACGAATATAACAGCGATCACTCAAAGAAACCTGCATATTACGCATTCTCTTTTGATGTTACGGATCTGCTCACGTCTGAAATTGACGGTGCAAAGATGATGATCTATCCGAATGATTTCAACAGCGGAACGATGGAAAATATTATTAATAAAAATGCATATATTCCTTTTAAGAGCGGCTTGCGTGTAAAGATCGATCAGGAAGAAGAACCAAGTGAACCGTAATGAGTGTGTCAAGGAACAGATGAATTTTTTATGATAATATAAAAAGAATTATACAAGTGTTACTTAAAAAGGTGTTTGGAGGATGTTTTGGCTAACACTACAGTAAAAAACATAGAGGGCAGTGAAGGCACCGTTTTTTACAGGCGTCGTATTGGTGATTGGATCAGACGTTATATCATTGAACTGGTGTTTATATTCCTTGTTGTGGGATGCGTTATCACAACCACTGTTATTACTGCGGGTGCCAGAAGAGTTTTCCGCGAAGCCAAGGATGTCAGGATGGCTTTGAAGTTTGTCGGCACATCATATTACGGAGCAAACACAAGTATTTATGACTCAACAAAGGCCAATGGCCTTGCTGACGGGGCTGCTCAGGATATTGCTGATGTTTCCACCCGTAAAGGCGAGGTTTTCCTGTATGCCTGGGATGAAAAAGAATGCGTGCCCTTAATGTTTGAGTACAGAAAGGGTTTATATACTGTTACTTATATCTCTGACAGATATGAGAACAAAGGCGGTGAAGGCAGCAGTGCCAATCAGATGATGGGACACTGGGATGTTACGTATTCATTTAAGATATTGAATTACGATTCTGAATAATAGTAGAGAGGAATAACATATGCCGGAATTTAAATATCGGGCACAGGATCAAAACGGCAAGATAATTAAAGGACGTACTGATGCGCCCGATAGTTCTGCGCTTCATAAGCGTTTCCATGATGAGGGCCTGACACTTATAGACGCGACACCTGTAGTAAGAAGAGTTGCGTTAAAGCCATTAAAGAAATCACAGCTTGCTGATTTTGCCAGACAGCTTGGAACACTTACTAAAGCCGGCGTTAGTCTTGTCAGGACGCTTGAGATCATTGCTCACGATGAGTCTATAGGCACTTATGAAAGAGATATTTACCTTAAGCTCCGTGACAGGATCATTCAAGGTATACCTTTGTCAACTGCCATGGAAGAACTCGATCCGGCATTTCCGTCTCTCTTCGTATTTATGATGAAGGCTACGGAACAAACGGGTAACATTGATGATACCGCGCTTAGGTTAGCTAAGCACTATACAGAAGAAAACGAGCTTGAGCAGCAGGTTAAGAGTTCACTGACATATCCTAAGATCCTGGCAGTTCTCATAGTTCTTGTAGTTGCAGTCATTTTCGGATATGTATTACCTCAGTTTGAAGAACTGTTTGCCGAGATGCCGTCATTGCCGCTCCCTACTAGGATCCTTATGGCAATATCTGATTTCGTGGCTACAAAATGGTACATAATCATAATTGTTGCAGCTTTGGTCGTTATCTTTGGAAAGATAATAATTCAGCTTCCCGCTGTTCGCTATCAGATAGATAAGATTAAGACGAAAGGCAAATGGGGAAAGCTTACAAAGGTTATTTATTCCGCCAGATTTGCCAGGACGTTAAGTTCGCTCTATGAGGGCGGTATCCCAATCTACAATTGTGTTGAGGTTGCCAAGAGCACCATAGGAAATGCATATGTTGAAGCTCAGTTTGATGAAGTGCTCAAGAGAGTATCCGGAGGCGCGTCTGTTTCTGATTCACTGAGGGATGTAAAGGGTTTTGTTCAAAAACTTCCTTCATCGATCAAGGTTGGCGAGGAGACAGGTCAGTTAGGTCCTATGCTCGCATCCGTTGCGGATGATCTGGATTTTTATTCCAGACAGGCGCTTGTAAAACTTACATCATATATCGAGCCGGTCATGATCATTATCATGGCAATAATCGTTGGCTTTGTAATGATAGCGGTAATCAAGCCGATCTATGACTCTTATTCGACAATAAGTGCAGGTGTATAAGAAAGGTAAGAAAGCATATGTCTGTAACAGTATTTTTATCTAATACGAACATTCAGATAGTAGACGGTTCCGGCACAAATGGCGGTGCCAAAGTTAAGCGCTTGGTATCTGTCAGTGTACCGAACGGTGCCGTGCTTAATGGTGTTGTAATGGATGAGACCGCACTGGTCCTTGCCATCAAGGAGTGCTGGAAGCTCAATAAGCTTCCAAAGAGCAATGTTACGCTGATCCTGAACAGCCCTCAGCTCCGTGCCAACATTATCAATATGCCTCTCTTGCCTGACAAGAAGACAAATGAGTTCGTTCAGCGTGAATCAAAGGATGCCAGATTTGAGAAATCTATTTCAGCATGGTATCTGGTTGAAAAGGATGCCAAGGCGAAGACACAGAAGGTAATCTCAGAGACTGCTGATGCAAAGTTTATCAATACTTATGTTGATATATTCAATAGAGCCGGTATAAGACTTCTTGATATACATGACGGTGTAACGCTTGCGATCAATCTCCTTAAGGGTGCTACACGCAATAAAACGGTAGTTTACATGATCCTTGACGGTACATCGCTGGTTACTATCTTTTTCTCGAAGGGCCAGTATTTCTATCATTCGACAAAGAGAGTATTTAACCAGCCCGGTTCTTCGGACTTTGCCAAGGAAATATTTGGTGCTATCTCTGAGATCCGCCAGTTTGCTTCTGCCCAGAAATTGGATGATGCGATCGAAGAAATTCAGTTTGCAGGGTTAGGTGAACAGCAGGTTGTCAGGCTCTCTGACGATATGAGTGATATAGACAGCAATATCAAACTGTCAGCTGTCGTATGTCCGAGTTATGTTAAATTTAAGGAAAACTCGAAGCAGTTCCCGTATTTTGTATATCCTATTGCCGGCATTTCCAAGATAAGCAATGTCAGGGTCGACATAATGACGGCCAATAGAAAGGCGGAGGACAAGTTCGTCAGGAGAAGGAAGGCATTAAGATGGATCCTTCCTGCAGGCGGGTTCCTTCTTATGCTTGTTCTTACTTATGCAGCACTTTTGACCGTTAATTATTTGAAACAAAGCAGGTTGAAGGAACTCAATAGAGAGAACAGCGTTCCGGCTATTCTCGAGAATGTTAACAGATACGAGAAGATCTCCAATGTCATTACCGAAGTCGGAGCAAGACAGGGCGGTTTAAACATATTGCATCAGTACCTTGATTCATATCCGATCCCCGATTATGAGGTAAACAAGATCATCAGTACCGCTGCGAATAAATACGGAGTAACGGTCATATTTAATTCTTATAATGCCGTGAACGGAGTTTTCAGCATAACGGCACAATCTGAAGAGGTTGAAAAGATCAATCAGTTTATTGCTGAACTTATGACGATGGATACATTTGAGAAAGTTGACTACACCGGTTATAACGCTATTAAGGTTAAAAACGGTGAAAGCGGATGGCAGATCAATGTAGTCTGCTCACTGTCTGCACGCAAGACAGAATCTGATAAAGCGGAGGCAGGTGCTTGATTATGAAATTTGATGCTTCTCTTAAACCCAAGGATATAAGAACTATCGGGATTGTAGTATATATAGCAATAGTTGCACTTTTTTCATGGTACATGATAAGACCTGCCGCCATGAAAACAATTGAATTGGATGACAAGATCAAGACGGCACAGGCTACCAAACAGGAATATAAAATGAAATCTCTTCAGCTTGGAACCGCTGAGGTCCTTTACAATAAGGCTGTTACAGACATAACTGCTTCGACCAAAGATTTCTACGACGTTATGGACAATTCCAAGATTGAAAAGATGGGAACATCATATATTCTCGGATATGGTCTTACACCTGTCGATTTCAAAGTTGATATCAGAGACGGGTCTTTTGTAAATGAATCTCCTTATACATTTGCAAAGATCAATAAAACAAAGGCTCCTGTAGAGGCTCCTGCTATTGATAAAACAACGAACATAAAAGACAAGACTGCCATGACTGCTCTTGATGTTAAATCTCTTCAGGCTTTTTATACCCAGGCAGTAAACGGAGTAACCTCAACAGAGCCGTCTGAGGTCCAGTGTGCAAAGATTACGATCGTGGTTCAAGGTCCGCAGGATAAATGCCAGACTCTGATCAATAACATTACCAAGAAGCCTGCTATCAGAGTTACAAGCTTTTCCTGGAGTGATGCAAAGGAAATTTGGGTTGAAGATGACAAGGGCAACAAGACTCTTATGAATCCTGATTATAAGGAATTAAAGATGGATCTTCATTTCTATATGACCGAGAAACCGAATTTCGATAATAACGAGGCATAATCTATGGATAACAATTCACAGGCCAGTAAGATCAGAATAGGCGATCTGCTCGTATCAGCAGGTTATATTACTGAAACTCAGCTTAAGGAAGCTCTTACTATCCAGAAAGAGTCGCAGGGTAAGCGTGTAGGCGAGGTTCTTCAGGAGCTTGGATATGCAACTGAAAAACAGATCCTGACTGCTCTTGCCGACAGACTTGGTACTGTACTGATCGATATCTCAACATATAAGATCGATGTTGATGCGGTAAAACTTATACCTAAGCAGATGGCTGAACAGTACATCATGCTTCCTGTGGCTAACAGCGAAGGTCAGATCATCCTCGCCGTTAACGATCCTCTTAACCTCTATGCTATCGAAGATATCAGGCAGACGATCGGTATGCCTGTTGATACTGTTCTTGCAGAACTGGAACCGCTGAAGAGTGCTATCGAATATCATTACGCAGAGATCAAGGCAAAGGCGGCTGCCGAGAATGCAAACATCAATGCTACCGGTATGGATGTTGACGAGCTCGTTATCGATACCAGCGCGGGTGCCGATGATGCTCCTATCATCAACCTTGTTAACTCGCTCTTGGATAAGGCATTTTCGGATAACGCTTCAGATATTCACATCGAACCTTTTGAACGTAATGTCATGGTCAGGATGCGTATCGATGGCACCCTTCTTGATTACATTACATTGCAGAAGAACGTTCAGGATTCACTTGTTGCCAGAATCAAGATCATGGGCGAGATGGATATCGCAGAGCGCCGTATCCCTCAGGACGGCCACTTCAGGGTAAGGATCCAGGGACAGATCGTCAACGTCCGTGTTAACGTTATTCCTACCGTATTCGGTGAGAAGGTCGTTATGCGTCTTATCATGTCGGTAGTTGAGATCGACCATAATGAGACATTCGGTATGGCTCAGGATGCATTTGAGAAGTTCTCTGAGATGCTCAAGATGCCTAACGGACTTATCTATATCACGGGTCCTACGGGTTCAGGTAAGTCAACAACGCTTTATAACGCTTTGGCTTCATTGTCACATAAGCAGGTCAACATTAGTACGATCGAGGATCCTGTCGAGAAGAACTTACCGAGACTTAATCAGGTTCAGGTACATCCGCAGGCAGGTCTTACCTTTGAGATCGGTCTAAGAGCTCTCATGCGTCAGGACCCTGATATCATCATGGTAGGTGAAACGCGTGACGCTGAGACCGCTACAATAGCCATCAGAGCCGCCATAACGGGCCACCTCGTTCTTTCAACACTTCATACCAATGACGCAGCCTCAACGGTTGTAAGACTCATTGACATGGGTTCTGAGCCGTATCTGTTGTCATCTGCACTTGCAGGCGTAGTTGCGCAGCGACTTGTGCGTAAGGTATGCCCTCATTGCGGCAAGATCGAGCGCCTTACGGATGCTCAGATCGAGTTTGTCGGACATGACATACCTACTGCCAAGAAGGCTGTGGGATGTGTTCATTGTCATGGAGCAGGTTATCTTGGCCGTACTGCAATTCATGAAGTACTGGTCGTTGATAAGGAACTCCGTAAGATGGTCGCTGCCAATGCTACGGCAGAGGAAATGAAGAAGTACGCCATAGCAAACCAGGGGATGGTAACACTCAAGCAGGCATGTATAAAGCTTGTTGAGCAGGGTATTACCACTATGGAAGAGCTTGAGCGTGTCGCATATTATGACGACTGATAAGAAGCAGACAAATAAGTTTATTAAAGACATGGGAGCGGTTTTCACTCCCGTGTTTTATATTTTCAGTGTTGTATCTGTAGCTTCAGCCATAATCGTATGCGGTTTTGAATGGTTAACAATACTGATAGCTTTGTTTCTTATATTTTTAACCGGATGCGCTGCCTCAGATATCAATAAGGGGATAGTCCCAGATCTCTTATGTATATTAATAGCAGTGGTTGGTGTCATAAGCTTCTTTACAGAGCCGGTCAGCCTACAGAGCATCATAAGCCACATTTGCGGTGCGCTGGTGCTTTCTGTGCCCATGCTGATAGCTGCATTGCTGGTAAAAGGCGGTTTTGGAGGCGGTGATATCAAGATGATGGCTGCAGCAGGCCTGTTTCTAGGGCTTGACAGGACCATAATAGCCGGAATAATAGCCTTTTTAATAGCCGGAATATATGGTGTTTATATTCTGTTAACAAAAAAGAAGGGTAGCAGGGAAAATATCAAATTAGCGCCATATTTGGCTCTCGGATGTGCATTTTCAGCACTTTTTGGGGCTGTTTTTATGGAGATCCTGAGGCTGAAAATGTAGCGTTTCCGTTTACAGACCGTTTGCAAATAAGGGGTTTTGCGGTTTCGGGTTAATAATATGTTACCCAACAATGAATTGTGGCGAAAATGTGTTGAAGTTCGATTTTGGATGGGTTATAGTAAGACCATCAAGCAAGTCAAGCGAATTTGACAAAAATACAAACTCACTCAAGGGTGATACAAAACAAGGAGGTCACGGAAATGAAAAAGACAGTTAAAACATCAAAGAAGGGTTTCACATTAGTTGAGCTCATCGTAGTTCTCGTTATCCTCGCAGTTCTCGCAGCAATGCTCGTTCCTGCACTCGTCGGATACGTAGACAAGGCAAAGAAGGAAAAGGAATATCAGACAGCAGCTACAGTTTATGGTGCAGCACAGGCAACAATTACAGAAATGTATGGTAGAAACAAGATTTCCAAGGGCAGCACACTTTCACTGGGAACTTCAACTTGGGGCCCTCAGGTAATCAAACTCGCAGGTGTTGATTCAAAGGCAGTTACAGCTTTCTCATTCACTTATGGTGATAACTTCATCATTTCAGGTGGAACTGTTACGATCAGCAATCACGTTTACACACTTACAATTGATACTGCAAACGGTGCACCTAGCTGGTCAGGTGAGACTTAATAGTAAGATTGTAAAAAATCTAACATAACTTAACACTGCGCCGGGTTCGAATGAGCCCGGCGCATTCATAAAAAGAATCAAATACATTTTTCCCATATTTATTACTTCTTTAATGGGGTGTATAATTAAAACATGATCCGCAAGAGTTTATGAAGGTATTCTTATGAAACGGATAAGACGCGAAAACTTGATAAAAAGGACAGCCTCGGTATTAGGGAACAATAAGGGCGCCAGTATGGTGCTTGTTACTATTCTTGCGATAGTAGTCCTTACGGCGGTCGTTATCTTAAGAGTAACCACTACAACTTTCATGGCTTCTTCAAACAGGCAGCTTAATCAGGATCAGGCTTATGAACTGGCAGCCAGCCTTGGCGCCTCCATAGATAAGCTTATTGAGGAAGGCAAATATTCTATAGCTGATGCTCCTGTGGGTAATCCAATCTATGACCAGAGTAATTTCCCGGATCTTCCGGATGCTTCCGTAAAAGCAGAAGTAAGTAACATTATGGATGGAACCGAAGTTATCGGAAAACGACTGACAGTAACCGGAAAAGTCGGAAAATCCAGTTATGTATATACGAAGGAGTACCGCGTATGAGGATCATAGCAAAGACTAAAGCGGTACTTATGGCAAATAAAGCCGAGTCAATAGTTGAAGTTATAGTTGCATTCGTGGTTATAACGATCGTTATGGCTATGTTTGCCCAAGGTATGAATTATGTAACTTCAGCAGAAAAATATGCCATTGAGAATACAAAAGATAATGATACGGCCATGTTAAGACTGCAGAGAACGGTTACTGGAGTTGCTGATGAGGCTGATAGTGATGAAATATCTTCTGCGGAAAAGCTCAAGCTTCAGGACAAGCCGAATATGCTTAAACTTACGGAATATAAGATACAGTGCGGCGGCGGTCCTTCCAATGTTTTTAACTACTATGTTTTCGATGCGAATCTGGAGACTGAACCATGAGAAAAGATAGTTTAAAAATGTATATCCGTACCAAGAAGGGTGTAACGCTGGTTGAACTCGTTGTTTCGATGACACTGGTTGCCCTTTTTGCTGTTGTATGTGTAAGTCTCATCAATCCTATTGAGAGGATCTATCAGCATACCGTGAAGCTTTCGCATGCACAGCTGATCGCTGATACTGTTGTTGATTCGATACGTAAAGAGTGTGATGACGTTGATAACAGTGACGAAAGTTCTGTCTGGATAACAACAAAGTCCGGCAATAATGCTTCTAATCTGATTAACAAGGTGGATCCGAAGAGTGAAGGTCCCATCTTGATAATGCGTAAGAATGGAAATTATTGTGAGGCTATCTTTTCTTGTTATGAAATTACTGAAGATAATCTTCATGACGTAAGTGATACAAAGATGACCGGTTCTACATACGGTCACGCTGCAAGCAGTCTGCTTGCAGATTCCAATAGCCATAATCGAAATAGCGGATATGTTCATTTCGGTTATTACCAGGCTAAAGATAACAATAACGGTGTAACTCCTTACAAAGCTTACGATTATACAAATCCTCTTACCGCTTCAACATATGAAGGCTACACCGTGTCACTCAGTTTTAAGGGGATAGGGTATAAGACAGATGCAAACGGTGTGAAACATCCGACATACGTCGAATTAGCCGTCAGTGTTTATGATGGTGATTATAAAGACGGTGAAAGCAAGCGTATCTATACGCGCAGCACGGTAATCAGTTTTTCTCCCAACGGATCAGGTAAGGGAACTCACGGCGGCGGAGGATATACGCCTTCCACAAAGAAAGATATTGATGTAAGAGTAAGATGGGTTGACGAAGGCGGAAATGCTATTGCTTGGCCGGATGATGTGCCAAGCATAGATATAACTTTCAATGGATCAAGTCCTGCCCGAAAGTATACTTTGTCTAAAGGTTATAGCAGATTTGTGTTTGCCAATGTTGTTGTGTCCGGATCACCGACACTGACATGCACTAATGTCCCTGAATATACTTATACCTATAAAGGAAATGTAAACAACGGCTATGTTGTTACTTATAAACATGAGAATGTAAAGACTGTTAAGCTCATTTGCGGCGAAGAATTTGTTAAAAAGATCGATCAAAACAATGTAACAGGTGTTGTTTTCGGCAAAAAATCCGAATGGATACCTAAGATGGCTGAGTTTAGGGCGAGTGGTGCTACGGTTAGCGGACCGACTAATGTAGCCATTCCTTATGGTGCTGCTTACAACAGCATGGCTACCAAAGATGATTATGTGCTTTACAAGGTAAGTCAGAATGGCAGATTGACTGTTTATGTACTTAGCAATAATGGCAGTTTCGTCCTTAATGACAGCTGCAAGAAAATGTTTATTAATTGCAAGAAATTGGATTCCATCACTGGATTTACCGGACCTGAACCTGTCAGCTCGGTTTTCAGTAATGAACTTACGACAAATATGCAATCTATGTTTGAAGGATGTGTGAAAATAACATCATTCAAATTGGCAGGCCTTGTTTCTTCAAAGGTTACGAATACTTCCGCGATGTTTTATAACTGCACGGGAGCAGTTACTGCTGATCTTTCCGAATGGAATACATCCGGTGTTACGACCATGGAGAATATGTTCAGGAACTGTGAGAAACTGAATATGCATTCGGAAAACTGGAATTGGAACACTTCCAAAGTCACTAATTTTTCATACATGTTCAGTAATTGCGATACCAATCCTGATTCAACATACACGATTGATATCAGCAGCTTTAAGTTTAATCAATCTCAAGATATAACCATGACTCATATGTTCGAAAAAAGCGGTGTAACCACGGTTAAATTCCCAGCTGCATCCAATTCCGCAAAAACAGTTACGAACATTGAGTACATGTTCAATTCATGTACCAACCTTACAGAAATTGAAAATTTCGTTATTGCCAGAGACTCGGCAGATGATTTATCAGGGTTGTCTCTTATACAGTATGACTTTAGTGGAGTAACTAAAGCGAACAATCTGTTTGCTAACTGTACAAGTCTCAAGAATATAGGACTATCGATTAATTTGTCTAAATTAAATGAAATCAAAGATATGTTTACTAACTGTACCGGTCTTAGGAATTTAAGATTGTGTGTTGATCTGTCCTCGGTAACATATGTTAAGGAATTAATTCATAATCTTCCTGTCCTTGAAAGTGCTGATCTCAGTCAATCCAATTTTGCGAGTTTGACGAAATTCGATAACTTCTTCCATACATGCAATGGTCTTAAGACTGTAAAGATGAATGATCTTGTGCTTTCATCTTTTACCGGTGTATCAACAACAATGTTTGAAGATGTTTATCATCTGACTCATCTGGAAATGCAGAGAGCTGACTTTAGTAATGTTGAAGACACCAAGTTTATTACCAGAGACTCACTTGAGTATTTGGATCTGTCCGGAGCTAAGTTTAGCAACAAGACAAGTTGTGAAAACATGTTCAAAATCATCAGTGGTGAAGCCGGCAAGGTTAAGCAATTGCAAACTATTATTATGAAAGATACTGAATTGCCTAAATGCACTTCATATAAGAATATGTTCAAGAATTGTCATAAACTTACAACTGTTAATTTCAAACCGGTTAATTCATCTCCGGTTGATTGTACAGGTATGTTCTCTACTTGTGAGTCATTAACGAGTATTGATCTTTCTGCTTGGAATAAGACTAAAGTCACCAACATATCGTATATGTTCCAGAATTGTACCGGATTTACCAACTTTAGTTTTACCGATCTGGCTTTGAAACATGCACTGATGCTTCGTATTTGTTTAGCGGATGTACCAGTCTGTCTACAGTAAATATGTTAGGATTTACTGCACCCGAACTTGCAACTTGTGAGGGCATGTTCCAGGATTGCACCGGACTTACAAGCTGCTCATTAAAGCAAGTTGCTTTGGAATCTTTAACTAATATTTCAAAAATGTTTTCAGGCTGCACAGGCCTTACGACGGTTGATATGTCTGAAGCTAAGTTGCCTTTATGTGAATCATTCAATATGCTTTTCGCTAATTGCAAGTCGCTTAATTCCGTTGATTTGAGAGAACTTAGAACGCCAAAACTTATGACTTGCGAAAGTATGTTCCAGAATTGCTATAGTTTGAATATTGCAGAAGGGAATACGAGTGGATGGGATACTTCAAGTGTTACCAATGTCAGCAATATGTTCTACAATGCTTGCTATAAAGGAGAATCCGGTTATGAGAATCTTCCTGATGCTGTGATAGATATCTCAGGTCTGAAATTTACTAACATCAATAATTTTAGCCAAATGTTCTGGAATTTTAAAGATTCTTATAAGCCGGAGAAAGATGTTCTGAAAAAGATAATACTGCCTTCGGGTGAAGATGCAGTGGTTAATGCTAATGAAGTAACCACTTATCGTATGTTCAATTGCAGGGAACACCTTACGGAAATTAAACATCTTGAAGATTTCTGTATATTAGGAACCATGTCTGATGCCCGTTCAACTTTTGCCAGGACTGGTTTAAGCGTAATGAATATAAGTAAATTCGACTTTGATAAGATTACTAAGAATGCAAATTGGTTGTTTAATGATAACAAAAATCTCACGAAGATCATTGTTAATCCGGCTTGCAATTATAATGCGTTTTCAGGCAGATTCTCTGGCGTAGAATTGTTTTCCGGCTGTTCTACGAATCTTGTCGGTCAGGCTGGAACGCATTGGGTTAATAACAAAGATCACACTATGGGAAAATATGCACGTATTGACGGTGAGCAAAATAAGGAAGGTTATTTCTCTGTTGCATAATAATATCGAAGGAGCCTATTAATTGAATTTTACTTTTTCTTATCCGCTGTATGACATGCTTTTTATAGGCATATATCTAATTGTTTTGTCTTTTATCTTCGGTGCAGTATTTGCAAGTTTTATTACCTGTACGGCGTGGCGCGTAGTGCGGGGAGAAGACTGGAAGATGGGTCACAGCCACTGCGACACTTGCGGTCACGAATTGTCTACGACTGATCTTTTTCCGATTGTTTCCTACGTGGCATTGAAGGGAAAGTGCCGTTACTGCGGTTCTAAGGTTCCGCCGAGAGACCTGATATTCGAGATATTGCTTGGTCTGCTTTTCGCTGGTACTTTGGCGCTTCATGGCTTTGTTGATGCTGCTGTTGTAGCTGCTTTGACTTTGGAAGTGCTCCTGCTTGGCCTTTCTCTGGCAGACTGGGATTCTGGTGTAATTCCCGACGGTTTTCTTGCAGCTATCCTGGTCGTATGGATAATGACCGTTGGTTTCAGGCCTGATGTGCAGAAGTTTGCCATTGAAGGCGTAATTGCTTCCGCTTGTGTCGGCTTGCTCATGGCAGTTGGTACCGCTATAGTCGGCAAGATCATAAGGTCCAAGGTTAGTTACGGAACAACCAAACTTGCTATGTGCCTGATGCTGTTCCTGGGCTTCAAAGGATCGGTTGTCGCCGTCATAGTTGGTGTTGTGTTAGGAGTTGCTTTCGCGCTGGTCTGCAAGTCCAAGAAGAGGAAGGTGTCTCTGGCTCCTGCTATTTCGCTTGCTGTAATAGCTGCGTTGATCTTCAAGGATGTTTTGGCAATGATAGCTCCTGCTGTTTGAACTATTATTCTTTGTTTATCGAATTCTTAATCTGGAATAATGAAGAAAGAGCTGTCTATATCTAATAATAAGAAAAAGAATCTGTTCTGTGTTTTAATGGCAATTCTGATAATTGCTTTATATATACTTGTTGATGGGTTTGGGATAATCAGTACAGGATATAATTTCATTAAATCGGGCGGCGTCGGAGATTACAGCACTGATTTGTTTGGGTCTTCACAGAATTACGCATCTTCGGATGCTGTTATGAATGATTCTGTCATTACTGTTATGGTGGATTTGTATGTAGCTCGATTGGTTATTTTGGTGCTTATGCTCTTTCCGATTGTCTTTGTGACATTGAGATATATGATTAACTTCAAGCATAGTGATGACACTGGCTTGAAATCGCTTGTACCGTATTTGAGAGTATTATTTGGACTCATTTTTTTCTATTATGCTCTTTCGATCAAAACAGCATTTTTGCATGAGCAGTTTACCAACTTTTATTCTTTTGGAAACTGGGTAAGCTTTTTCAGGATCATATTGGCTTTCATTATCCTGGGAGCTTTTGTTGTGGATTGGCCGTCTCTGATCAAGTCGCTTAAGAGTTTTCCGTCATCACATCCGGTTATTTACAAAGCTGTATTCGTTTTAGCAATATCGCTTTGTTCATGCATGCTTGTTGAGTTCCAGATAGCTTCCAAGATGAATATGGCGCAATACCTGTTGTTGTACAACATTCTTTACTGGCTGATTCTTCAAGCGTTCGTTGATGTCATCACAAGAAGTGTCAAGACCGGTGCCTTCGTCAGTCTGGGATTATCTTTTCTGATCGGACTGGTTAACGATGTTGTCTATCAGTTCAGGGGAAACTATGTAATGTATGGTG
Source organism: Clostridiales bacterium (assembly GCA_017478485.1). Lineage (GTDB taxonomy): Bacteria > Bacillota > Clostridia > Saccharofermentanales > Saccharofermentanaceae > Saccharofermentans. The sequence continues at coordinate 149,409 of JAFVDI010000031.1, forward strand.
ACCTTACGGTGGTAAGGACCGCGATGGAAGTCGCAGGCAAATATACATATAAGCTAAACAAATGGTTTTGGATATCTGTTTCCATGCTAATCATTGCAGTTGCATTAACTATAGTTTTGAAGTTTCCCAAACATGACAGACCGGGAGTTAAGGAGATCTTGATCCGTGCAGGAACAGCGGTCTTGCTTGTTGGAGCCGTCATATTTACTTTCAACAACGGAATGCTGTACAGACATGTTTTCGGAGTAGGGTGGGACTATAACAAAAATGTTGCTGTAACAGGATATCTGCCGTATTTTCTGAGCAATATGAATTCCATTCAGAAGGTTACTCTTGACGGGTACAGTGCCGAGCAGGCTGATGCGGCGCTTGGGAAGATGTCTGACACTAATGCATCTTATAAGTCGCCTAACATAATAATCATTCAAAACGAAGCTTTTTCCGATCTTTCCGTGGCATATGACATCAAGACTAATCAGGACTATATGCCGTTTATACACAGTCTGACCGAGAATACCCGCAAGGGGTATCTCAACATGTCAATAACCGGTGGACCGACTGCAAATACCGAGTTTGAGATCTTATTAAGATCATCACTGCAATTTCTGCCTTATGGTTCTGTGCCTTATACCCAGTACGTTAATGCAGATCTGCCTTCCGTTCCGATGGTGCTTAAGAATCAGCCGAATCCGTATCACACGGTCGCTTATCACCCTTACTATACTTCAGGATACAGGCGTGCCGAAGTGTACAGCCATTTCGGTTTTGATGAGACCGTTTTCGAGGATGAATTCAAGACGAAGCGCCCAAGTGAAGAAGTACTGCGTGATTATCTGACTGATGCGGCTGATTACAGGACCGTTAAGGCAATGTATGAGGACTGGCGCAAAAAGTCAGATTCACCCTGGTTCTGCTTTAATGTAACCATTCAGAACCATGGCGGATATACTCAGAAGTTCACGCCGTCCGAAACTGATAAAGTGTATGTTACGAATTTCGCTGCAACTGATTCCATAAACGGATACCTTTCATTGATCAAGCTCAGTGACAATGCTTTCAAAGAACTTGTCGAATACTTCTCCAAGTGTAAGGAGCCGACGATAATCGCGATGTACGGCGATCACCAGCCGTCTTTTGACGATGATGCGAATGAAGTTCTCAAAGATCATTCTAAAGGCTCTGTTTACAACTATTACGTGCCTTATGTCATCTGGGCTAACTTTGATATTCAGGAAGAGGATACGACAGGCAGGCTGAACACTTTATCTACCAACTATTTTGCGAGTACCGTGTTTAATGTTGCAGGCATAAAGCTTACTGACTATGACAGGTATCTTCTTGATCTCCATGAACGCATACCGGCGCTGACTGCGCTCGGAGCCTGGGACAAGGAAGGCAGTCATTATACGTCACCAAAGACATCACCTTATGCTGATAGTATTGCCACGCTTGAGATGATCCAGTATAACCTGATCTTCGATGACGCCAAGAGATTAAGAAAGCGGTTCGAGTGATCCGGACGGCAGGAGTCAAACGGTTATTGTAACTGATGTTTGACTTATTTGCAGGCGTCCTATATAATTACCTAGTTTGAAATCCACGCACGAGAGGGGGGATAAAGATGTCTGAGATTAGAGTTAAGGAGAATGAGTCCCTTGACAGTGCGCTTCGCAGGTTCAAGCGTTCTTGCGCTAAGTCCGGCGTTCTCGCTGAGGTTCGTAAGAGAGAGCACTACGAGAAGCCTTCAGTAAAGAGAAAGAAGAAGTCTGAAGCAGCTCGTAAGAGAAAGCATTGATAAGACATTAATGAGGCCGCCTTCGAGGCGGCCTTTTAATATCCGTACAGAACCGTTTGTCAGGAACTGCGCTGTCTTGATCTGCTGATATGTTCTCTGAGGGTGCTGAAGAGAGCATCAGGCTGGATCGGCTTGCTGAGGTGGGCATTGAGACCTGCCTGAAGGCTCTTTTGAACATCTTCGTCAAATGCATTCGCCGTAAGAGCTATTACCGGAATATTTCCGGAATCTTTCTTCTCAGAAGCTCTGATCGCTTTCGTAGCCTCAAGACCGTCCATCTCAGGCATTCTCATATCCATCAGGACAGCATCGTAGTATCCGGCCTCATGTTCGTTAAACAGTTCGACTGCACGTTTGCCGTTCTCGGCATAGTCAACTTCGATATTCTTGCTGTTTAATAACATGGTAATGATCTCGGCATTGATCGGAACGTCTTCGGCAAGGAGCACCCTGCATCCATCAAGCATAACGGGTGACGATATGTGGGACGCATCGCGCATCTTTCTTGTCATGGCACTCTTGAATTCATCCAGTACATTTGACGCAAACAACGGTTTTGCCAGAAAACTGTCTACGCCGGCCTTTATTGCCTCGTCGAAGATATCATCCCACTTATAAGCGGTGAGTATGATTATCGCTGATTGGGTACCTGTGATCTCCCTGATCCTTCGTGTCGTCTCGACACCGTCCATTCCGGGCATCTGCCAGTCGATGAGAATAAGGTTATAAGGTTCCTGACGTGCTTGACGCAATGTAACAAGTTCTATTGCTTTCTCTCCGGAAGTGACGGATTCTGACCTGATACCGGCCTTTTCGAGTACGAGCCGTGCGTGTTCGCAGGCAACAGGATCGTCATCGACTATCAGGACTTTTATCTCGCCCGGTCTGACATCGTAAACACATGTTTCGCCTGTAATATTTGAGTTGTCCAGTGTCAGCGTGACGGTAAAGGTCGAGCCGTTGCCTTTGGTGCTCTCGACTTCGATTTCACCGTTCATCATATCCACGATATTCTTTGTGATAGCCAGGCCGAGACCGGAACTGCCGTACTTGTTGGTAGCTGAGTTATCTTCCTGGGTAAAGGGTTCAAAAATAGTCGGAAGAAAGCTTTCACTAATTCCTATACCATTATCTCTTATCGTAAACTGCAGCGTTGTCTTGCCGTCAAACTGGGCTTTCTTAATGACACCGAGTTCGACCTTTCCGCCTTTTGGCGTGAACTTTACGGCATTTCCGAGGATGTTGATCAGGACCTGCCGTATCTTCATATTGTCACCCATATAGCAGTCATCCAGATCCGGGCTGACATGACACTGGTATTCGATCCCCTTATCCAGGCACTGTCCTGATATCATGGTGTTTATTGTCTCGAGAAGCTTAGAGAAGGAGAACTCTTCGCTCTTGACAGTCATCCTTCCGGACTCGATCCTTGACATATCGAGGATGTCGTTGATCAAGCCTAAGAGATGTTCTGCAGAATCTCCGATCTTGCGGAGGTATTCTTTGGTCTTCTCGGGTGTCTCAGGATCGTTTAGTGCTATATTATCCAGTCCTATGATCGCATTCATCGGTGTTCTTATCTCATGAGACATGTTGGAAAGGAATGCGGATTTTGCCTTGCTCGCTCCTTCGGCAACGTTCAGAGCGTCTGAAAGGACTTCGGATTGGTGCTCGAGTTGTTTCTGGAGCATGTTGCTCTTGTCGAGTTCCTCCTGTTTGCCGCGGACTTCGGCTTTGGCTGTCTCGGTTTCCAGCTCGAGCTTGGTACTTCTTCTTGTCTCCAACAGGATAAGTATAAACATGGCAGCCATAGCGACAGTAGTAATCGCAGATTGAATGATACCTCTGGCTATCATACTGTCGGAGATCTGGTTTATGTTGTCCGAGATAACACGCTCTCTGACGAGATATGTCAGGTTCCAGTCAGTAGATGCTACGGGGACATAACAGAGGGTCTCTGCGGTCCCTTTGTATGTGAATGAGACTACACCGCGTCTGCCGTTATTGAATTCTTCCGCGAAAGCTTCATAGGAATAACCGTTATCGAAATCAGCATTCTTCATGACTTCCATGAGGTTCTCATCGGGAGCGCTGCTCCCGAGGACATTCTCGGTAAGTGATATGCCTCCGCGGGTATAGATGTTGCAGAAGGTGGTGTTTACATCACCTGATTCCATCGACACGCCGGAGAGCATTTCCTTCATGTCGATCTCCATGAAACATACAGTAAAGTGCCTGCCGTTGAACATAAGATCTACCGGGACCGCGATGACGACCTTTTTTTCGCGTGTATGGATGTTGAAGATGGATATCTCAGGCTGTTTGATATTCACGTAATCGAAATCATATTCATCGATATTGTCGCGGATCCCGAGCGAGGTATATATCTTGCCTTCAGAATCGACAAACGCGAATTTATCGAGCGTGTAAAGCTTCTTCATTCGGGCCTGATATGCCTGCAGATGTTCAAGATCGCTCAGGTCTTGCTCAGTCATAAGGCTGACCGCGACACGGAGATCGCGGATCTTGTTCTGAAGATTGTTCCCGACGACCTGCTCGCGTCTTCCGGCAAGTTCGTCAAGATACAGGAGGCTTACCGAATGAGCTGCTTTCTCATTATCGATATGTGCACTCTGGACGATCCAGATCGTTCCAATGACTATTATCAATGCAGTTATAAAACTGCCGATGATCGCTATCCGAGCGGTCTTGTTCTTTGGCGTGGCTTTGTCCGTATTGCCCATTTACAGGTACCCCTGAGGAGAAATTAATAAATATTGATAATTTTATTATCTCTGCCGTGATAAATCAACGCGGGACGGCTTTTGACGGGCAAAGCACCGGTCAGAAAAGTTTTAGTTTTGTAAACAGTGTCACATTCAGCTATAATAAAATCAATAAAGATAAAGTTGAGAATAGTTTATGTTACTGACCGGTAAGAATTGGCGCTTATCGGCTTCGCAAGCGGTTGCGGATGCTGATGAGCTCCTTGATATTTTGCTTGATAACCGAGGGATAACCGAAGGCCAATCCGTAGAACGGTTTCTATCCGATAATGACGGTTCATGGCACGATCCATTCCTTTATAAAGACATGCGCAAAGCTGTCGATATCATCAATGACACGATCGACATTAAGGGAAGGGTGCTCGTTTACGGTGACTATGACTGTGACGGTGTCACTGCGACTTCCATACTCGTAAGGTATTTCAGGAGTCATAATGTCGATGTGCAGTATATCGTCCCGCACAGGGCTGAACACGGTTACGGACTGACTGAGAAGATCATGGACAAGGTCATTGAAGAGCAGCCCGGTCTGGTCATTACAGTCGACTGCGGCGTCACCAATCTCGATACTGTTTCCGAGCTCAAAGAGCGCGGGATCAAGGTCATTGTTACCGACCACCACAATGTTAAGGATGAGCTGCCGGATGCGGACTGCGTTATCTGCGCAAAGCGTCCGGACAACACATATCCTTTTACCGAACTTTGCGGAGCCGGCGTTGCTCTCAAGGTGGTCGAGGCTTTAGGCAAGGACGGCAGACACGGGGTCAACAATAATCTGTGGCGTCAGACTATAGAACTTGCGGGACTTGCGACTATCGCAGACCTGGTATCCGTTACCGATGAGAACAGGACGATAATCAAGAGGGCTTTCAAGAGCATGCAGAACCCCTCAAATGTCGGTGTAAAGGTCATGAACGAGATGCTCCTCACTCCGGGCAAGTCGCTCGACGAGACCTTTATCTCATTTAATGTGGTTCCAAGGATAAATGCTGCGGGAAGGCTCTACGATTCTTCCGATGCGCTCAAGCTCTTCCTTGAGAACAATCCTTCCGAGGCAAGGCGTGCCGCTCAGGATCTTACGCGTGAGAATGATGAACGCAAGGAGATAGAGGCAAAGGTCTTTGAAGAGGCGAGGGCACAGCTCGAGAACCCGGACAGGCCCGAGAAATGGAGTCTTACCAATACGTGCGGACCTGTTGTCGTATATGGCAGGAACTGGCATCAGGGCGTTTTGGGCATCGTTGCAGGCAAGCTTGCGCAGTTCTACGGAAGATCTGCTCTTGTTTTTACTGATGATGCGACCGAACCCGGCTGCGCAAAGGGATCCGGAAGGGCTTTCGGCGAATTCGATCTTTTCAAGTGCCTTGAGGGAATATCCGATAAGCTGGTAAATTTCGGAGGACATAAGAAGGCAGCGGGCATGCTCGTCCGTAAGGAAGGCATGGGCGCTTTTATGGAGGCGCTGGAAGCCGAAGCGGTCAAGCTGGGTGAATCCGGCAGCAGCGACGGCGAAGACCTTGATAATTCGATTGAGGCGGACTGCGAGCTCCTGCCTTCCGCAGTTAATTTCGATTCTTACGATGAGATGTGCAAATTAAGGCCTTTCGGTATCGGCAACGTCAAGCCGGTATTTGTTACGAGAGGTCTTGTCATCAGGGAGATCGGCACCATGAGCGAAGGCGCGCACTTAAGGCTCGAACTTACCGACAATGCCGGAAAGACCACACTCTCCGCCGTTGGCTTCGGCATGGGCAGTTACTTTAATCTCCTGAGATCTGGGGACATTGTCGATATCTGCTACACGATGAACGAATATACATACAGGGGTGAGACGACACTTTCGCTGCACCTTTGCGACATAATGACCGATGCCGGCAAAGGATTCATGTGGCAGAAGGCGGATATTGCCGAGAAGCTTTATTCAAGCGGACTTGAGCCTTCGCAGATCTCGAAGATGGCTCACGGCGAGGACATCATACCTCAGATGGTACCGACTGCACAGCATTTTGCCGAGTGCTACAGGATCATAGACAAGTTTGCCGGAAATTCGCTTTCGACTGTTGACTGCGTGCTTCTTGCAAAGCTCATCAACAACAACTCGGATACTTTCATTACACCGTTCCAGACTAAGAGATGCCTTGAGGTTTTCGCTGACTGCGGACTTATCAGGCTTCGTGAGATCACTCCAACCAGATTGTGTTTTAATATCACTTCCGGCGGAAAAAGAGTAAAATTGAGTGATTCAGAGGTATACAGGAAGGTGACCAATGTCGGCCAAAAATAACAAAGACGAACTGAATGCCTTAGACAGGGCAGCTGCTGAGGAAGAAGCAAAGGAGCGCGAGTTCCTCCAAAACGATGAGCTTATTCCCGAGATCCCTGACGATTATGAGGACAGTTTTGTCGATATCCTGAATTCGTACGATGCTTATGCGCATGCGGCCAATCTTGATGACGAGATCATCGAGAAGGATAACGTCATGCTCAGGAAAGCATTTGTTTTCGCATTCAAGGCCCACAGGAACCAGAAGCGCAAGAACGGCGTTCTGTATATCATTCATCCTCTCGCGGTCGCAGGCATCCTCGTAGACCTCAAGGTTGACGCCAATACACTCGCGGCGGCACTTCTGCATGACACGATCGAAGATACCGCTGCTGATTTTGACATGGTTTCCGGGAAGTTCGGCGAGTCGGTCGCAAACCTCGTCGATGGCGTTACAAAACTCAACCTGAAGCTCGACAACGTCACTTACAACTCAAAGGCAGACATCCAGGCGGAGAACGTCCGCAAGATGCTCCTTGCCATGACTGACGACATCAGGGTCATATTCATCAAGCTCGCAGACCGTCTTCATAACATGAGGACATTGAAGTTCCAGACACCTGCAAAACAGATAGAGAAGGCCCAGGAAACTCTGGACATCTATGTTCCTTTTGCGGGAAGGTTCGGTATCTACAGGATCAAATGGGAGCTCGAGGACCTTTGTCTTAAGTATCTGCATCCCGAAGAGTTCAACGAGCTCGTAAAGCTCGTCAGAGGCAATCGTGCGCAGCGTGAGGACTTCATGGAGCAGGTGGTCTCAGAGATCAGATCCAAGCTCGAGGAGAACGGCATCACGCATTACGACATTGAAGGCCGTCCGAAGCATTTTTACAGCATTTATAAGAAGATGCATGACAAGGGCAAGACGATCGATGAGATCTATGACCTTTTCGCATGCAGGATCATAGTTGATGAGGTCATCGAGTGCTACCAGGTGCTCGGCATCATTCACGAGATGTATCAGCACGTTCCCGGCCGCTTCAAGGATTACATCGCGATGCCCAAGGAGAACAAGTACCAGTCCATCCACACGACTGTCGTAAGCCACAACGGCACTCCTTTTGAAGTTCAGATCAGGACTTTTGCGATGCACCAGATCGCGGAATACGGTATCGCTGCTCACTGGCATTACAAGGAAGCCGGAGACTCCAAGGAGTTCAAGGCTGACAGATATGACCGCAAGATCGATGAGATGAGACAGATCATCGACTCGCAGAGCGAGCTTGCCGATTCAGGCGAGTTCCTCGAGTCGCTCAAGATGAACATCGCACCTGACGAGATTTTCGTCTATACGCCGAAGCATGAGGTAATAAAGCTGCCTCAGGGTTCATGCCCGATCGATTTTGCTTATTCGATCCACAGCGGCATCGGAAACCACATGCACGGAGCAAAGGTCAACGGAAGGATCGTGCCTTTGTCATATGTCCTCAAGAATGGCGATATCGTTGAGATCCAGAGCTCAGCAAAGCTCGTTAAAGGCCCGTCACGAGACTGGGTCAAGATCGTCAGGACCGCTACCGCCAAATCCAAGATCAACGCATGGTTCAAGAAGGAAGCAAGGGGAGAGAACATTACGACCGGTAAGGAACTCCTCGGCAACGAGATCTCCAGGAACGGATTCACGCCCGAAAAGCTCCTCATGCACAAGGCGATCGAGGCTATCCTAAAGCGCAATAATTTCTCCAGCCTTGACGATATGTATGCCGCGATCGGTTACGGCAGCATCAGCGTAAACAAGGTATTCTCGCGTCTCCGCGACGACTATATCAGGAACTGCTCGGAAGAGGAGAGGAGCGAGCTCGGCTACCGTATCACGGCGGATGGAAACGTCGTCTACAGCCCCATGGATCTGCCTCTTGAACTCGGTAAGTTCGACCAGTCCAGGACAGGAAAAGGCAAGGGAAAGACTGCCACGCCCGAGACGACAAAACAGGTTGCATCCTACGATGTCACCAAGCTCGGCGTGATCAACACAGACCCTCATCAGACGGCATCTGCCGCTGCCATCAGGGCGGGCGTCAAGCCTGAGGATCTTTCTGAACAGATCAAGTCTTCAAAGACCGGTACGGGGAATGCTTCCAGACGCGCGCACAGCAGCGATGAAGTAATCGTTGACGGCATAGAGGCGATCGCTACGCACATCTCCAAGTGCTGCCATCCGGTATTCGGCGACGAGATCATCGGATTCATCACGCGCGAAAAGGGCGTCGGCATCCATAAGATGAGCTGCAAGAACATCCAGAACATCATTTCGAGGAAGGCGGATTCGATAAAAGACGAGGAGCGTTACCAGAGACTCGTTACGGTTCACTGGCTCTCAAAGGCGAAGTTCTCCAGCTATGACGTTCAGCTGATAGTTGAGGCGACAGACCGCTCCAGACTGCTTCTCGACGTGCTCGATAAGATCAATGAAGAGAAGATTAACATTGTTAAACTCAATACCGTAGTAGACGGAAACAACGCCAGGATATACGTTACGGTCAATATTTCGGGCAAAGAGCAGCTCGACCGTACCGTCGCGAGGATCGAGACGGTCAAGGACGTCACAGGCGTCATCAGGAACTGATCTTTAAGAGTTTTTCAGGTATCTCCGTAGTAGCGCTCGTAGTAATCGGTGTCTATCCTGCTGATGTTGCAGAGGATCATTGGCTTTCTTCCGATCTTTGAGCTTATGAAATTCTTCAGGTGCTCCCTGAATGCGCGTTTTTCGGTAAATGCTTCGATACTGCCTTCGCGGCGGCCGGACTGGGAAAGAAGCGATTCGCACTTTTCCGCTATCTGGGCGTGGATGACATCTTTGTTGTCCGCGCTGTCCAAAAGACCGATCGAATTGACGGAAGGAGGGCAGATGAGGTCGCCGCTTACCGAATCGATGGTAAGCGCGATGCTGACAACGCCGTCTTCACTTAGATGGATCCTGTCGTTAAGGACTTTGTCGTTGTAATCCATTGTGTTGGAACCGTCTATAAGGACAGGAGAAGCGGTAACGTGATCGATGATCTTGGCCTCGTAGGGATTAAGCGAAAGGATGTCGCCGTTTCCGAGGATAAAGATATTGTCCTCCTCGGTTCCGAGGTTCATGGCCATCTCCTTGTGCAGGCACAGCATTCTGTATTCACCGTGAACAGGGATGAAGAAATGCGGCTTGATCAGGGTGTGGAGCATCATAAGTTCATCCCTGTATGCGTGGCCCGAAACGTGAACGTCTGCGAGAGACTGGTAGATAACGTGCGCGCCCTTCTTGTAAAGTTCGTTGATAACGCGGTAGATCGGCTTTTCGTTGCCGGGGATAGGGTCGGCGGATATGATGATCGTATCGCCTTTCTGGATGTCTACCGAACGGTGAGAGTCAAAAGCCATTCTCGTCAGGGCGCTCATGGGCTCTGCCTGGCTTCCCGTCGTGAGGATGACGATCTTGTCATCGGGGTAGTTATCTATCGATTCAATGTTGATGAGCGTGTCAGGTTTGATGTCGATGTATCCCAGTGAGTTTGCGAGGGTAAAGACCTGAACCATGCTGCGTCCCGAAAGACATACGTGCCTTCCGTATTTCTCGGCGGCAGATATGATCTGCTGCATCCTGTGGACATGGGATGAGAAAGTGGCGACTATGATGCGTCCCTCGGCTTTCCTGAAATAGTGCGAAAAGGCCTCGCCGACGTGCTTTTCTGAAGAGGAGAAGCCGTCTATCTCAACGTTCGTAGATTCACACATGAAGAGCAGAACGCCTTCCTTGCCTAGTTCGCCGAATCTCTGCAGATCGATGGTTTTGCCGTTTATCGGCGTGAAATCGATCTTGAAGTCGCCCGAATGAACGACGATGCCGACAGGAGTCCTGATGGCGAGGGCATAGGAGTCAGCGATGCTGTGGTTTACCCTGATGAATTCGATGTCGAAATTATTTCCCAGCCTTATGTGGTCACCGTTCCTGCAGGTCGTGAGCTTGATGCCGTCCATAGGAACGTTCTTGTCCTGGAGCTTTAAGCGCACGAGTTCGATCGTCATGGTGCCGCCGTATATGGGGCAGTGGAATTCGCGCAGGAAATAGGGAAGAGAGCCGATGTGGTCCTCATGTCCGTGAGTGAGCACGATTCCCCTGAGCTTGCTCTGGTTGCGCCTTATATATGTGAAATCAGGAATGACGCAGTCTACGCCCGGCATGTTCTCGTCGGGGAAGCTCATTCCGACATCGACTATTACGATGTCATTTCCATATTCAAAAGCAGTCATGTTCTTGCCGATCTCGCCGAGACCGCCAAGAGGTATTATCTTCAGATCTTTACCGGGTACATAGTCCTGATGCCTGACTCTTTGAGCCTTTTTGGCTTTTTCAGTTTTTTTCTCGCCAGCCTTGCTCTTCTGTGGCTTCTGAGGCTTTTGAGGCTTTTGAGCTTTCTTGGGATCTATCTTAAAACTGCGTGTCTTGTTTGCTTTCTGTTTTGAATTACCTTTACCTTTGTTTTCGGATTGCATATTCCCCTCTTACTGCTTGTAGACCTTACGATAGCATGTGTTATGGCCCTTCGCGGAATCAACATAGATATCGATCCAGTTACCCGTGAATCTTCCCGTGTCTTCAACCTTGTAAAGTCCGTCGCCGCCAAGAGGATCGTTCTCGATGTAGATCCAGGAGTTCTTGGGGAAGACTTTCCAGTCTGCAGCGCATGTGCGTCCCTGCTTGCACTTGGTGCCGGTAGCAGTGGTGGTGCTGTAGAAAGTGCTTCCGTCCTTCCTCTTGTAGAGAACAGGTCCGTAGAAAGTGATCTTGCACTTAACGCCGTTTACGGTCTTGACCGTGGTCTTCGTTGCTATCTTAGGTGTTGGTTTCTTTGTTGTTGTTTTAGGTTTTGAAGTAGGCTTCTTTGTCGGAGCCTTGGTCGGTCTCGGTAAAGACAGAGTGGTAAGAGACTGCTTAACATAGTTGCCGTCTGCTGTCTTGTACCAGCCGTTGGATGTCTTTGCGACAACGGTGATGGCCTGATTGACTCTGACTTTTCTGACGGCCTTGTAATTGGTTCCCGGGCCTGTTCTGATATTGACTGTCGTCCTTGCATAGACTGTCTTCTTGTATGCAGACTGGGTAACGGCCTTTTTGGATGCCTGCGTAGCCTGTGTCATTGATGTCGTAGGCTCAGCAGACTCTGTGGTTGTCTCGGAAGTGTCAGTTGTCTCTTCTTCGGTTTCGGAAGATGTCTCTTCGGTTTCCGTAGTCGTTGTTGTTTCTTCTTCTGTCTCTTCGGGATCTTCAGTCTCGCTTATGGTGGGATCTGTCTGTCCCAGTTTCTCCGCAGAATCACCGGATGAAGCGACAGGGTTCTTAATGTTATAGGTATCTCTGTCGGGAGCGAGCTCGGCGGGGATGACATCGTAGACATCGACCATGTCGCCCGAATCAACTCTGAGTGCCTGAACATCAGAGTAGTTAAGAATAGTATTGACCGCAATGGCAGAAGCAGCGCATAAAGCACTGACTACGAGAACGCAAACTGCGTTTACGATCTTCTGTTTTGTCAGACGGTAAGCCGTCGTGATTCCCAGTATTTTCAATATATTCCTCCATGATCCGCAGATGACTGCAGACTGCTTTAAAAAAGCATAATACCTACATTATTATACCACAACCGAAAATTGTTGCATTTCTGGGGCATTTCACATTGCGAAAACGTCTGTTTTCAAGGCTTTCCGGACTACTTGAAATATCCGTTTATCAGGCTGTCGATCAGTCTGACATCGAGCGGAGCTGATGCCGATTCAAATGAAAACGTCAGTCTGTCGCCTTGTATGATACCTGCCTGATTGTATGCATTGACCCGGCTCACCATTTCATCAGCATAAGCCGGATCGTCCATCATTCCGCAGTGCTCGTGATAAATAACCTTTCCGTCGCTTACCCTGAGCATTGAAAAATCAGGATGTATCACCATGTTTCCGACTTTCAGCGGACACTCGTACCTGTAAGGGATCCCATTTGCATAAAGCCTGTCCGCTATGATCATTTCGGATTTGGATCTGACGCGTTCTCCGCGCATGGTGATGAAGACCGGCGCGCCTTTCTTGAACGGCTTTCTGGTATAAGGCGCATCCATCCATTTGCGGGCATCTTTCTCATTGCCGGGGATTACCGGTACCGCGTGCTTTTTCCGCTCGTCGGGGAGTTTGTCGAAAACTTCTTCCGGCAACTCATCAGGATAGAGCTTCATCATCTTTTCGAGCGCCGCAAGCTCGCGCCTGGCTGACTTAAGGACTGATTTCAGATAGCTTTTCTGGACCAGGGCTTTGATCAGGGCGTCATCTTTTTGGGTGAGGTATATTTCTTTGCATCCATCGTTTCCGTGATAGTAATATGTTCTGCCGCCGATCTTTCTGATAATGATCCTGCCTTCAGGCATCTGCAAAAGCTTGTCTTCAACATTCCGGACAGTCTGCAGTATCAGGTCATACCGCTCTTTCAATGTATCTCTTACACATTTGCCCATGTTTTGCCTCCTGTCTTTTCTGCATTATATGGGCATGCTTGAGATAAGGGAATGAAAATCGTCCAATGTGTCGAAAAATGAGACTTTTGACACAGATGAGCGGGCGGGTCCCCGATGGATTAGCTTTGTTGCTAATGGTTGGGCAGGCTCCCGATGGATTGGCTTTGTCGCTGATGGTTGGGCAGGCTCCCGATGGATTGGCTTTGTCGCTGATGGTTGGGCAGGCTCCCGATGGACCGACTTATAAAAAACTGCTCGAAAAATGCGAAAAAATTATAAGAAATGGGCGATTCTTATAATTTTCGGCGAAAAAAAGGGCACTTTTTTATAAGTCACAAGGGACGAAGGAGGGCATTGCCGATAGCTGACAAAGGATGCGGGCGGGGCACTCCTGACAGTAGCAGAGAGGGCATTTTCGATGTCTGGCAAGGGATTGAGTGGAGAGTCTGCCGGTGTGCCCTAACGCAAAATCGATTTTTAGTAAAGCGTTTGCCGTTATTTGTCAATTGATTGTCACATCGTTGCAAGGTATGAAACATTTCCACTCGCTATAATCTAATCACATCAGGCAGGGAGGAGGAGCTGTTCGGGAACATGTCGCTTGGCAGGGTAAGACAACCTATTCGCAGAGCTGAATACGGTACAACAGAGCATGATGTCGAGAAGCGCAGAGCTAAGATCTACATCATATGTGCACTGATACTTCTGGTTTGCGGGATTCTCGACGTTCTCTTCATTGTGGGGATCTTAGGTCTCTGACGGCAATCAAACCGCGGGCGCTCAAAAGGCGCCTGTTTTTGTTTTTCGGGCTCTTTTCAAATTGCAAAAAGGCCCCTGCTCGTATATACTTACTCCCGAATATTTTATTATTTAGGGAGTAATTCGATGAAAGTTTCAGAAATGTTCATGGCAACCCAGCGTGAGATCCCGGCAGATGCCGAGATACCTTCGCATCAGCTGATGCTCAGAGCAGGCCTTATCCGCAAGGCTGCTTCGGGAATCTATTCATTCATGCCTCTCGGATACCGCGCCTACAGAAAGGTTGAGGCAGTCATCCGTGAAGAAATGGACAGGGCGGGCGCTCAGGAGCTTATAATGCCAGCGCTTTTGCCGGCTGAAGCTTATCAGGGCTCGGGAAGATGGGAGAAGTTCGGCCCCGAGATGTTCAGACTTACTGACCGCGGCGGAAGATCTTTCTGCCTCGGCCCTACGCATGAGGAGCCTTTTACCGAGGCTGTCAGAGATACCATCAGATCTTACAAGCAGCTTCCCGTAATTCTTTATCAGATCCAGCACAAGTACAGGGACGAGAAGCGCCCGAGATTCGGCGTTATCAGGGCAAGGGAGTTCGTCATGAAGGATGCTTATTCCTTTGACGTTGACGAGGCTGGCCTTGATGTCTCTTACCAGAAGATGTATGTCGCTTACAGAAGGATCTTCGACAGATTCGGACTTGATTACACGATCGTTGACGCTGATTCAGGCGCAATGGGCGGTTCCGGTTCTCAGGAGTTTATGGTAAAGAGCGAAGTCGGCGAGGACGCGATCTGCTTCTGCGATGAGTGCGGCTATGCAGCAAACGAGGAGAAGGCAGGCTGGACAAGAGGTGCGGCAGATACTGCTGACATGCTCGAGATCGAAAAGATCCACACGCCTGACGTTAAGACCATCGAAGAGCTCTGCGGTTACCTTAACTGCGGACCTGACGCTTTCGTAAAGACCATCCTTTACAACATCGACGGCAAGTTCGTTGCCGCTATGTGCAGAGGAGACAGGGATATCAACGAGACAAAGCTCGGCAACCTTTACGATGCAACCGAGATGGAGCTCGCAGCTTTTGCCGACGTTGAAGCCATCACCGGCGCAAAGGTCGGTTTTGCAGGCCCTGTAGGTCTTAAGCAGAAGATCGACATCGTTGTCGATCCCGAGGTTGCCGGAATGAAGAACTTCGTTGTCGGCGCATGCGAGACAGATTATCACTTCAAGAACGTTAACATCGGCAGGGATTTCGAGGCTGATAACGTTGCAGACATCACCAACGCAAAAGAGGGCGATATCTGCCCGAAGTGCGGCAAGGGCAAGCTCGGAATGGCAAGAGGCGTTGAGGTAGGACACATCTTCAAACTCGGAACCAAGTATTCCAAGGCCCTTGACTGCATCTACCTCGACAAGGACGGCAAGGAGCACAACATGGTAATGGGATGCTACGGCATCGGCGTTTCCAGAGTCCTCGCTGCCATCATCGAGCAGTTCCACGATGACGACGGAATCATCTGGCCTTCTATCGTTGCACCGTATAAGGTCATGGTCATCCCTACGAAGACGAATGACGAGGCCATCATGGGTCTTGCTGAGAAGATCTACGAGGATCTTAATGCCAAGGGTGTCGACGTCATTATCGATGACAGAAACGAGAGACCCGGTGTCAAGTTCAAGGACTGCGATCTCATCGGTGTACCGCTCAGGATCACGGTCGGCAGAAGAGCTGCTGAAGGTATTGTCGAAGTTAAGGCAAGAAGCGGCTCCGATGCTGCAGAGATGACGGCTGACGAGGCTGTTGCTGAGGCTCTCAAGATCTGATGACGGGATTTCTCCGGCGTGTAAGCGCGGCCCTTCTGAGTGCTGTCATGACAGTGTGCTTAACGGGTCCGTGCCCGTTGGTTCTCGCTGACAAAAAGAAATTCAAGCCTGAAAGCGCTTCATTTTCTTCTTATGAGCTTGTCACATACGAGGGCGAGCCCATAAAGCTCGGCGTTGACGGCACGAGTTTTACCGTCAGCACCGATGCGACAAGCAATTTCGAGCTTGTGCTCTGCAAGGCTGATAAAGGCAATGTTGTCAGGCGTTTCAGGAGGGAGACAGGAACGTTTTCCGTTGACCTCGACGGTTACATGACCAAGAATGTCCTTTATTACGTTGCGGTGAGCTATCAGCTCGGATCCACGGTGTATACCCAGGACGACAACTACATCTTTCTGGGTGACGACGGCAAAGTTCATTTCTACAAGTCTCCGACTTATGATTTCAATGTTGAAAGATGCTCTGAACTGAGGGATGACGAGGTCTCGCTGAAAGAGTGCCTTCAGCCTCAGAATGACATTGAGTGTGATGACCCGATAATCATCGAATATTCCAAGACGATCTGCGACGATGCCGTGACGGACTGGGAAAAGGTGTATCAGATCTACACCTACATCACGGGTGCGATGGCATATGATAATTCACAGACCGACAAGAGCAACAAGATGGTCTATCAGGACGGATCCATCTGCCTGCTGCGCCGCGGGATCGCAGTGTGCGAGGGCTTTGGAAACGTTTTTACCGCTCTGTGCAGGGCGCAGGGGATCCCCGCTACCGTTGAATTCGGAGTGGGCCTTGCCAATTATGAGGAAATGATGGCTTCCAACCTTTCGGAGGATGAGACTCCGGACCATGCATGGGCGGCAGTTTACGTCGGAGGAAAATGGCGTTTTGTCGATCCTTCATATGATTCAGGCAACGCTTATGAGGGCAAGTCGTGGGACAACGGCAAGATAGTTGAGGGAACGCCTTCGTATAACTACTATCTGCTGCCGCTGGAGTCATTTTCTTACGTTCACAAGATCTGCGATGCCGATACGGTTCACGGCTATGAAAGGTCCGGAAGCTGCGGCGAAAACGCGACATTTACGATCACGCGCGACGGCACGCTCACGATCTACGGAAGCGGTACGATACAGATGCCTTATGGCGTAAACGGCTTTTCGAGGATCGTTTTCGCGCCGGGTTCCAAGATCACATGCATCGGCAGGAAGTGTTTTTTCGACTGCGATCTCATCACTCAGGTCATAATTCCCGATACGGTGACGGAGATAGGGCAGGAGGCATTTAACAGCTGTGAGGACCTGGAATACGTATATCTGCCCGAGGGCCTGCAGAAGATAGGCCAGGAGGCCTTCGACGTATGTGATGAGCTTGCGTATGTCAGGATCCCGGATTCGCTCAAACGACTTGGAAGCTGGGCTTTTGATGACTGCCCGCGGCTTTATATCAGCCTTCCTTCAAAATGGAAAGGCTACGATGCCAAGTATGATGTCAAACCGATGCACACGGAATACAGGTAAATACCTGCTTTACACCTTGTCCGGATTTCCGTTCATCCAGCTCTGATGGTAATTCTTGCGCCTGTATTCTTCAGGTGTCATGCCGGTGGTCTTCTTGAAGACCTGGATGAAGTGGGACTGCGATGAGAAACCCAGATAATTTGCGACAGTCAGGGAAGATTCGTCAAGATGGCGGAGCATGTTGCAGGCGACATTGATCTTCTGATCCCTGATGTAGCGGCTTAACGTGATGCCCATTTCCTGCTTGAAGAGCTTGGAAAGGTAGCTCGAATTGAGCGACAGCGAATCAGCGATGGATTCCACCGTGAGATTGTCCTGGATATGGGAACGTATATAGTCGATCGCAATGACGATGTGACGTGAAACGACCTTGCTCTTGGTGAGCTCGTTCATCTTGCGGCAGTAGTGACGGAGAAGGTCCATCTGAAGCTGTCTGACTTCTTCGCCTGTGGTCGCGCTGTCGATTAGTTCAATGTAGATGTCACTTAAGGTGTAAGCGACTGAGATCTCCATGCCCTGCTCGATGCAGAAGCGGCTTACGAGCGCCGCGAGGATAACGGCATGGTATTTGCGGTCCTGGACCGGGTCATTGCTGAGCCTGCCTAAGACCTGGCCTGCGCCGAAATTCTTAAGGCGTTCTTCAAGTGCTCTTGAATTGCCGCTGGAGACTATCTCGTAAAAATTTATCTCACGGCTGTAACTTTCGAGGCGTCCTTCGGCGTTTCCCTCATCCATAAGCCTTCTGGCCAGTTCTTTTTCAATATTGATCATATTAATCTATTCCTCCGCGGCAGGCGGTTTTTAGCAATTTTCGTACATTCCACATAAATTTTATATTTTTTGCCGAAACATGTAAAGTTCACCGTTTGTTCTTGAAAATCGGCATACCGCTTATTGAGTTATTTTTCGAAAAGATATAGAATTTTTCCTAGAAAGAGGGGAAGCTAACCGAATGACAGATGAACTCAAAGACATCATATATTCTGATCTGTTCCGTTATACGGGAAATGCCAGACGCTATAAGAATATCTATGCCTGCTATCTTCAGGAGAGAAGATCCAGCCCTGAGTTCAGCTACATCAGCGTCATGCGCCGTACCCGTTATTATTACGACCAGATCCAGAAGTATGACGGGTTCCGCAGAAAGATCGCTCAGGTTAAGTTCGCCGTTAACAATTACAGGCTCGACAGACTGAGCCGTAAGTATCATTTCCAGATCCCTTATGACACGAATATCGGCAAGGGTTTTTATCTTGCACATTTCGGCCGTGTCATCATCCATCCGAAGAGCGTCATCGGCCACAACGTCAATGTTTCGACGGGTGTTGTCATCGGTACCCAGTTCAGAGGAAAGAGGAAGGGATCACCCCACATCGGCAATTACGTCTGGATCGGCGCAAATGCAGTCATAGTCGGCAATATCAATATCGGAAACAACGTCCTCATAGCACCCGGTGCGTATGTCAACTTCGACGTACCCGACGGTTCTATCGTAATCGGTAATCCGGGTCTCATCAGACGTTCACCCGGCGCTACGCTCAATTACATCAACAATACGATACTGTTCGACGAGTATAATGTTCGTTCGGATGGTGTCAAGCAATGGTAACGGGTCCGGATTTCTTCGCGAACAACAGAGAGAGATTTCTGGATAAGCTGCCCGATAACACAGCGGCTTTCCTTTTCTCGGGCGAGGAAAAGAAGATGTGCGCGGACAGTTCGTACAGATTTCTTCCCGACCGCAATTTTTTCTATCTGACAGGCCTCGAAAAGCCCGATCTCATGCTCCTTCTGATGAAGAAAGAAGGGGTTTCCACCGTTTTGATCTTTGCTCCGGTACATGACAGCATGAAGGAGCGCTGGACCGGCAAGAGAATGGACTTTTCGGAGATCGCGTGTATTTCAGGGCTGGACATCGCATCAGTCCGCGACAGGGAAACTTTCACTGACGGCGTCTTCAAACTCGCGTCTGACAACACTCTGCGTTTTGCGGTAGACGGAAGCTCCGTGATGGAGGGGCCGCGTTCGTTTGCGGACAGATGCCGCAAGCAGGGCAGAGAGCCTCTGGATATTTCAAATATCCTTATTGAGATGAGACTTGTTAAGTCTGAAGAGGAGATCAGTTCGATAACTGAGGCTGCGCGCGTGACCGAGGAAGCTCTCGCGGAGATGAAGAAACTCATCAAGCCGGGCGTTTCCGAGTATGAGCTCTATGCAAAGCTCGAATATGAGATGGCTAAGCGCAGCAGCATGCTGTTTGCATTCGAGACGATAGTCTCATGCGGAAAGAACGCTTTCTATCTGCATCACAGTGACCCCGAGAGATCAGGTGACGGGATCGCGGCGGAAGGTTCATTCGTTCAGGTCGACGTCGGTGCGAGGGTCAACGGATACTGCGCTGACATATCCCGCGTTTATTTTGTCGGGCGTCCGGGATCAGACGGTGACAGACGCGTAAAACTCCTCGGACTGATCCGTGAACTGAGGAAGGCTGCCTTCTCTTTTATCGCTCCCGGAAAGACTTTTGCGGAGCTTAATTCACAAATGTATGACATCGCAGGCAAATGGCTTGCGGAGCAGGGTTTAATCAATGATAATTTCAGCAAGGACGATGTTACTTCCTATTACTGGCACAACACTTCGCATTTCTTGGGGCTCGACGTTCATGACGTCGGTTCGCGCGACAGCGTTTTCGCCTGCGGAAACTGCCTTGCTGTTGAACCCGGTGTGTACATTCCCGAATGGGGGATCGGTTTCAGGATAGAAGACGACGTCGTTCTGACTACGGACGGCTGCCGGCTTTTGAGCTCCGGAGCTGACGACCTGGAGGGAATTATTGCAGATTGATCCTGCAACTGTATATCTGGCGATAAATCCGGGAGGACTTGTCGTCTTACTCGCCGTTCTGGTACTGCTCCTTGCGGCGTCTGGTGCGTTTGCGTATTTTCTTGTTTACTGCGAACGTCTTTTTAAGCGCGTTTATTCACGTCCAAAGCCTCTTCCGCAGATCGACAGGGCGCCTACTAAGATCGACAGGACAACGATAACCGGCAGGGGCCGCAACTGGTTCTATTCATTCAGAAGAGAATGGATAAACGTAAGAACGGGTTCTTTTGACGGAACCAAGCTTTCTGCATATTACAGGCCTTCAACCGAGCCCGGATGCCCTAATATCGTCATCATGCTTCACGGATATGACGAGGAGCCGACGCAGTGCGCTGCATACGCAAAACTCATGATGAAGAAGATCAAGTGCCACGTTCTGATAACTCACCTGAGAGGTCACGGCATGAGCGGCGGAAAGAGCTTTACATGGGGACTTCGCGAGAGTGTCGACCTTGAATGCTGGTTTGAATTCGCGAGAAGAAGAGTGGGTCCTCACTGCAGGATATATCTGTTCGGACGCGGAGTCGGAGCAACAGCAGCTCTCCTTGCCGCACAGCAGAAAGGATTCTGCCCTGAAGTGTGCGGGATCATTGCAGATTCTCCGATGGATACGCTTCCTTCGTATCTTCGCAACGTTCTTGACCGCGATAAGTTCATCAGCACTGAAGCGGCTCTTTACAGGCTCAAGATGCTGACCAAAGCAAGGTTCGGTTTTGACATGAACGTCTGTGACTGCGCAGTTCACGCAGGAAGGATAAGGGTCCCGGTACTTCTTTTCGAGGGCGGCGAGGACGATGAGACACTGCCACGCGGTGTAAGTGACATCTACGATAATCTCCGCTGCCGCAAGCGTATGGTAGTAATAAATGACGCGAAGCATCTCCAGTGTTATGAGAACGCTCAGGCCCTTTATGAGCGCGAAATTCAGAAGTTTATAGAATCCTGCATTTCAAGGCTTGCCAAACTCGGGCGCTTGTAGTATAGTTGCTCGCGAATCGGAAATAACGGGGAGCTTGGGCGCGGTCATTTGCCGCGGATCTGGCTGAGAGGGCAGTAATCGCCGACCCGCTGAACCTGACGGATAATGCCGGCGTAGGGAACAATTCTATTAGTATGGATTTCCTCCGAAGGAATAATGACGCAGGTCGGTTTCCGGATGGAGGTTTTTTTATGACAGCAAAGAACATTTCAAAAACGAGGATGCTCACGGAAGCTGCGATAATGCTCGCTCTTGCGACCGTTTTATCTTTCGTTAAGATCCTTGAACTTCCTTATGGCGGTTCGGTAACCGTGGCATGCATGCTCCCGATCATCGTCATCGCGTACAGGCACGGTGTCAGATACGGTCTGCTCGTAGCTTTTGTTTTCGGTGTTATCCAGCAGATAATCGGATTAAAGACACTGTCTTATGTAACGACATGGCAGTCTGTCGTGGCAGTCATCGCACTTGACTACATTGTCGCTTTCACTGTTATCGGTCTTGGCGGAGTTTTCAGAAAAGTATCCAATCAGGCATATGGACTCCTGCTCGGAACCTATCTTGTCTGCGCTTTGAGATTCATCTGCCACGTTATCTCGGGTGCAACTGTCTGGGCAGGTCTTTCAATTCCGACCGAAGCGGCACTCATCTATTCCATCGGATACAACGCAACTTACATGCTCCCTGAGACCATCGTTACAGGTGCAGCTGCTTACTACATCGGCAGCGTACTCGATTTCAGAGGTGACAGCATTACCAACATCAAGAAGGATGACAGGGCAGGTATTACCGTACTTAACTGGATCTCCGGACTTATCGTTGTAGTCGCTATCATTTTCGATGCAGTCAACATCTTTATGCATCTGCAGAATGCCGAAACAGGCGATTTTGATGCTACAGGTTTTGCAAGCGTAAACTGGAAGCTGATCGCAATAGTTACAGTTTCTGCCGTAGTAATTCCCGCAGTTCTTCTTATAATCTCCAAGCTTACAAAGAAGCCTGCTGCCAAAGCAGCGTGATCTCAGTTTGCGGTTGTTTTGAAAGATTAACCGTAATTTAATACAATTCATTCACCCTCTTGGTATAATGATTAAAAGGTCAAAACCTTTTGCACACTTCAAAACGGAAGGGAGTGATTCTATGAAGATCACAACACAGGGCAACGGAATCAAGATCGGACCCAGGCTCGAGGACAAGATCGCCTCAAAGATGGCAAAGTTCGACAAGTATTTCGGTGACGAAGGAACCCTTAATGTACGCATCAGACCTGAGGGCGCAAAGATGGTAATCGAGATCACCATGAAGCTCGACGGAAAGATCTACAGAGCCGAGGCACGCGATGAAGACATTCTGACTGGTGTCGACAAGACAGTAGACAAGCTCGAATCCCAGATCAGAAGGCAGAAGACAAAGTTCCTTAAGAAAAAGAAGGATTATCCCGGAATCGTCAATTATCTTGAAGATGACGGCGGCGCGGATTTCGATTTCGAAGACGAACAGGATGAGAAGATCACCAAGCGCAAGCAGTTCGCTCTCCGCCCGATGACAACCGAGGATGCAATTCTGCAGCTTGAAATGCTCGGCCACGATTTCTATGTATATCTCGACAGCGATACCAATTCGGTATGCGTAATCTATAAGAGGAACGACGGCGGATACGGATTGCTCGAGCCGGAATACTGAGTTATTGATCTATTACGGGGGTCGCCTTGAGCGGCCCCTTTTTTATTGCCGTGATCCATCCTGACCTTGAATATGGATAGTAATCCCTTATAATTATTTTTATATAAGACAACTGAATATTTTCGAAGAGACAACCTTTTACAGCAATGTCAGGAGGCACACTATGAAACTTAAGCGTTTAGTGGCAATTTTTCTCGTTATGACAATGACGATCGGAGCTGCTCCTTCTCTTGTGTTTGCCGATGAGAATGATGGAACTCCTAATGAAACCAAGGTTGTTGAGAGTTCTGAACCCGAAGAGAAAAAACCGGTTAAACCTGCGGAAACAAAACCCGCAGAGACTAAGCCTGCTGAAACAACAGTAAAGGAAACAGAAAAGCAGGCTGAGACAAGTGCGGCGGAAACTACCAAGCCTGAAACAACAGAGCCGGCAAGCACTTCTGAAACTGAAAAAGAAACACCCGAAACAACAGAGCCTTCTGAACCAAGAGAAAACGCTCCTGCTGAAACTAATGTTGAAAAAACCGCTAAGGCAGCAAAGGGCGATGAAACCGAACCTGATGATAAGGAAGACGGCAGACAGGAAGTAAATATCACAGGTAAATCCGAGTCGTACACTTATGTGCCCTCCGGTAAGTCTGACAATGAAGAACTGTTCAGAAAATATATCGAAAGAAAAATCTCTGTTTCAAAGAGCAATACTAAGAACAGTGCAAAGAGAACTGCAAAAGCTGCGTTAAGCGGAAACGGATTAACCGGCAATGACAAGAAAGCATATGATGCATTAAAGGCTCAAATCATTTCGGTAGCAGAAGGAACCCGTTCCTCTACAATATTAACGGTCTCCATTTCTGACTTGGGACTGCAAGATGGTACTGTTTACACAGCTGAACAGTTTGGCGTTCAGTCGCTTGTCCAAGACGGACATATAATCGATGAATTTAAAACGATTCTTGATGCAGCGATAGAAGTTGATTGGAATAAGGTTATTGATGCTCTTTTGGCAGATTGCCCTTATGAATTGTATTGGTATAAGAAGAATGATTCTACGCAAGTTTCAGGAATAGCTTTCCATTGTTCCGGCTATTCTGATAGAATTACTGTAACCTGGATTCCTAAAGAGTTTGAGATTTACTTCCCCGTAGCGGCACCTTATTCTGCCGGCGATTATCAGACTGATCCGACTGAGGTCATCAGAGCGAATAAAGCGATCAGCAATGCAGCTGCGGTCGTATCGTCAGCGAAGAATAAATCAGATTACGAAAAGCTCGTCTTCTATATCGATGAGATCTGCAAGCGCGTATCTTACGACAAGGCTGCTGCACAAAGCGGAAATGAATCAACTTCGGATCCGTGGCAGCTGATATCCGTATTTGATAATGACAGTAATACGAATGTCGTATGTGAAGGCTATTCCAAATCATTTAAATATCTGTGCGATCTAACTGCGTTCGAGAAGGACATCTCGTGCATCCTGGTTGTCGGAACCTTGAAAGCTCCTTCTGTTACCGGACCTCACATGTGGAATCTTGTAACCATGGACGACGGTAAGAACTATCTTGTTGATGTCACACACTGTGATGCCGGTTCCGGCGGTGATCCTACTATGATGTTCCTGAGAGGTTATTCAAGCGGTGATGTCAGCAGCGGTTATACCTGTTATTTAGGATCTTCACCTTTCTTGTATATTTATGATGATAGTAATCATGCATTTACACCTGAACAGCTTACTATCAGCAATAAGGACTATAAGGTTGGAGGAACGGTCGTTGATTCCGGAACCTGCGGTACGAACCTGACATGGAAGCTGAATGACAGTGGCGTCTTAACTATTTCCGGTACGGGAGCAATGACAGACTGGACAACTCCTGATAATCTGCCGTGGAAAAACTACAGATACGATATCATAAAAACA
Organism: Clostridiales bacterium; assembly: GCA_017478485.1. Taxonomy (GTDB): domain Bacteria; phylum Bacillota; class Clostridia; order Saccharofermentanales; family Saccharofermentanaceae; genus Saccharofermentans. Next base: position 174,355 of record JAFVDI010000031.1, read on the forward strand.
GTCATATCTGATGGTGTAACAACGATTGGAGACCGTGCTTTTTGCGGCCTGCAAAATGTCAGGAGTGTCGAGATTTCTGAAAGTGTGAAGTCTATCGGTTATGGGGCATTTCAGAATTGCGCGATAACAAGTATTAAATTGCCCGGCAGTATAACTGCCATTAAGGGTGAAGCTTTTTACAGCTGCGGACAACTTAAGAGTCTCACTATTCCGGAAAGCGTTGAGTCGATCGGTGAAAGGGCTTTTGCTTTATGCGTTAGTCTTGAAACAGTTGTGATCCCTGAAAAGGTAACTTCGCTCGGAGCCGGTGCTTTTTCCGACTGCAGCGGACTTGTTTCAGTAATTCTGAACCGTCAAGCTTATTCTGAAAGTGCCTTCCCGGGAATCCCGACTAGTAAACTGCATTATTACTACAAAGTCACTTACACAAGCGCATCACACGGTACAGTGTCAGGAAAAACCTCGACATACGCTTCAGACATCGTTGATCTTACGATCGAGCCTGCACCCGGTTATGAGCTTGTAAAATTAACATGGAGTACTGAGACAGGTACGCCTGTTGAAATGAAACCCGGCACAGACGGCAAATACGTTATGCCTGATTCGAATGATGATATTTTCATTTCTGCTGTTTTCAGGTTTGGGACAGGGTATGTATTATCCGGAAAGAGCGTTTTCAGGTCAAGTGCTTCTGATGCTGTTGTAAAAATCACTGCTAATGCGGAAGGAACGTATTATTACGTCGTAGATTCCAGAAGCCAAGCTCCTTCTGCAGCCGATATCAAAGCGGCAGGTTCGGAGTTCATGGCAGCGGATCTGCTTTTGGAACTACCAGCATCAGCATTACAGGCATGAGCTCAGGTATACAGTATTGCCATATAGCTCTGTTTGACGGTGATGACAGCAGTAACGTCCTTACTTTCGAGATGCCTTATGATCTGTATTACTTCGAAGATTTTGAGTCATATCCTCTCAATAAATACATTTCCGGCGGTGCGCTTTCTCCGATCAGTCAGGTCCATAACGGTACAGGCAATTCAGATCAGAAAGTAACGAAGAGCATTACAAGCGGAAAGATGCTGAGTTTGAGCAGTTCGAGCGGCTGGGCATCTGACCAGATAGTTGATCTTAGCGGATTGTTACCGTCAACCGGTAGATACGTTTTTGAAGGAGACGTTGCAGCGACGAGATCATCGACTGAAACAAGCGATTGGCTTCTCAGGTTTTCCTTTACTAACAGATCATATTCAAATGAAGCGGGTATCCTCTTCCAGAATAGAGGTTTCGTAGATGCCGATAGTGAATCTGTCATGATCAAAGAAGGTTTCACGAAAGACACGTGGTACCATATCAAGATCGAAGTCTTCCCGGGAATCGGCAAGTACTGTGTTTACATTAACGGCGAGAAGTCCCGTAGCTTTGATCTGCCTTCAGGAGCTGTATGTTTGGGAATTACAGCAGGACACGGATATACAGCATATTACGACAATCTGGACTTTTATGCCGATCCGGATTATGCACCGGAGATTAAGACCTGGGCTGATCTCCAGACGGCACTGAATCTGGGCGGAACTGTCAAGCTTACGCAGGATATCACCGCGGGCACAGGCGATGGACCTCTTGTAGTTACCGGTACCGTTAAATTGGATCTTAACGGATATGTTATCGACAGGAATCTTAAGACTGCAACTTCAAACGGCGGAGTTATCTTCGTTGATGACAACGGCAACCTTACGATAAATGACAGCAGACCTGATGCAACGCATTCACCGGCCATCAAGTATAAAGATCTGACAACCGGCAATGATGTGGTCGTTAAGGGAGGAATCATCACGGGAGGCTATGCCCAAGGGTATGCCGGCGGAATACGTTTCTATTATTCCTCCGGTACTATGAACGGCGGCACTATTGTCGGCAACAAAGCTACGAATGACAACGATTTTGAAAATGCCGGCGGCGTTCTGCTGTATTGTTCGGATTTCACCATTAACGGCGGAACTATATGCGGTAACGAAGCGGTATTCAACGGTGGTAAAACTAATAATATCGCAGCCGGAGTTTCGATTACTAACTTACAGGGTCGTCCCTGCAATCTGAATGTTAACAGCGGAACTATTACCTCAAATTATACGAACACCACGGAAGCTTGCTGTGTTGGCGGTATATATAATCATGCAAGTAGTATCAGTGTTTCCGGGAAAGCATATATATACGGAAATATGAAGAACGGAAAAGATAACAATGTATGTGCAGAGAATAACTATAACGACTTATACAGTGCACGTGTAGTCCGCTTATCGGGCAAGCTGACCGATGGAGCCCGTATAGGCGTTACCACATGGAGGATCCCGCCTTATTGGTATGGTCCTGATACTTTTACATACGGATTCAGCACGCATAATCCGGGAGAGAATCCTTCCAAGTATTTCAGTCTTGATGATGAAACGGCGATAATGGTTTATGACGATGCGACCGAAGCCAAAGTAGCTTTGAAGTTTACGCTGACCATTACGACAGACGGAAACGGAACAGTAACTCTTGATCCGGCCGATACTGACATTTACTATGGTCTCTATCCGACTCTTTCGGTCACACCAAAAACAGGGTATGTGTTCAAGGAATGGCAGGTGATTTCCGGCAAGGCAACGATCGATAAGGATAACAAGATCTTTGTGGATGCTGAAGATCCGAACAATCCTGTTACCGATATTCAGATCAAGGCTGTTTTTGAGCGGAAGAAGCACAACGTTACATTCGTTGACGGAGCGAAAACGCTGAGTACTGTTGCCGTAGTTGACGGCGAAAAGGTCACTAGGCCTTCTGATCCCGTGAAGGATGGCTTCAGGTTCCTCGGCTGGTATTCAGATCCTGAATTTGATCACCCGTTTGTTTTTGATACGGCAATCGGTAAAGAAACTACGATCTATGCAAGCTTTGTTCAGGAGTTCACGGTAAAGGTAACGAACGGAACTGCCGGCATGGATAAGGCAATTGCAGGCGAGACGGTTACGGTCAAAGCGGACGCCGCACCTTCAGGATATGTTTTCGACAAATGGACCAATGTTACGGCAACCGTTTCGTTTGCTGATGCAACAGCGACAGAGACGTCATTTGATATGCCGGCAGGGAATGTTGAAGTAAAGGCAACATACAAGATCGTTTCCGGAAACTGCGGTGAAAGTGGCGATAATGTGACTTGGAAGATCGATTACACGACAGGCACGCTGACCATTTCCGGTACGGGCAACATGAACAACTGGGCAGATACAGATTCAGTTCCGTGGTATCCGGTCAAAGAGAGCATAAAGTCAGTAGTGATCTCTGATGGAGTAACTTCAATTGGTGACAGCGCTTTTAACGGATATTCCGGAATTACAGGTATCACGATACCCGGTACAGTAACTTCGATTGGTAATTTGGCATTTTCAGGATGCACAAGCCTTGCAGAAGTATCCTATGCCGGTACTAGAGAACAATGGAACAACATCAGTTTAGGTTCAGGTAACGATTCTTTGGCAAATGCCACCATGCAGTTTGCTAAATCTGATAATACGTTGTCAGTCAGGGGCAAGACGGCAAAGGTAAAGTACTCGAAGCTGAGGAGAAAGAAGCAGACATTGACTGTTGGCAAGGTAATTACTTTCACCAACAGGGGACAGGGGACTCTGACATATGTCAAGGTTTCCGGCAGTAAGAAGATCTCTATCAGCAAGACTACCGGAAAGGTCACGATCAAAAAGAAAGGTCTTAAGAAGAGAAAGACCTACAGCGTCAAGGTCAGAGTCATGGCTTCAGGTAATGAGAACTACAAAGCATCTTCCTGGAAGACCATAACTTTCAAGATCAAGGTTAAGTAATTGATCTCACGCTTTAATCGCTTTATCACGGGGCTGCAGTTAAGCGGCCCCGTTATTATGCACGCTGATATGTGCCCGCTGTTCTATGCACGCCAGTAGCTGAAAGGGTATCTGTTTTGGCGGGTTTGGATACCTTTTCGGTTACTGACGGGCAAAAAGGGGCCTCAGTAGCTGAAAGGGTATCTGTTTTGGCGGGTTTGGATACCTTTTCGGGTACCGGAATAAAAAACAACGAAAACACTTTTTGTCGGTCTTTATCAGTTCTTCTGTTTATTATTTTGTTATAATGATTGGCAAATAAAAAGAGGGCAGTTATGACACTTAAAGATTTGACACCCGGCATGTCGGCCGTTATAGAAAAAGTCGGAGGGGAAGGCGCTTTAAGGCAGCATTTCCTTGACATGGGCGTTATCCCGGGCGAAGAGATCACACTCATCAAATTCGCGCCGATGGGCGATCCGATGGAACTCATGATCCACGGGTATGAGCTTACTTTGAGGCTCGAGGATGCCGCACAGATCGAAATATCGGACGTGCATAAGAAAGAGCAGAAAGCCCCGGCGCCTCAGGCAAAAAAAGAATCGAAATCCAAGGAACATCAGCACCCGAGGATCGGTGAGGTCTATGCGGGACATGATTACGCTGAAGAGCATTCGGCGGGACCCGTCAACACGGGGAAACTTGTTTTCGCGCTCGTCGGAAACCAGAACTGCGGAAAGACGACGCTCTTCAACCAGCTGACCGGAGCTAACCAGCATGTCGGCAATTTCCCGGGTGTTACGGTTGAGCGCAAGAGCGGTGCCATAAGGAATCACGCAAATACGGAAGTCGTGGATCTTCCCGGCATATATTCGCTGTCTCCATACACAAGCGAGGAGATCGTTTCGAGACAGTTTATCCTCGAGGAAAAGCCTACTGCGATAATCAACATAATCGATGCGACGAACATAGAGCGCAACCTGTATCTGACGCTTCAACTCATGGGTTTGGGCATCCCGATGGTACTTGCCGTCAACATGATGGATGAGCTCCGAGGAAACGGCGGTTCCGTCAGGATCAACGAAATGGAGGAACTCCTTCAGATCCCGGTCGTTCCGATCTCCGCTGCGAAGAACGAAGGTATCGACGAGCTCGTACACCACGCGATCCATGTCGCTGCATATAATGAGAAGCCCGGCAGGGTGGATTTCTGCGACAGCAGCGCGGGCGGCGGTGCCGTTCACAGGGCGATCCACGGCGTAATGCATCTTATCGAGGATCACTGCGAGAGGTCTGATATTCCCGTAAGGTTTGCGGCGAGCAAGCTCATAGAAGGCGACCCGCTCGTCGAAAAGGCTTTGGACCTTGATGACAACGAGCTTGATATGCTCGGACACATTGTTGACCAGATGGAGAAGGAAAGAGGCCTTGACCGTGCCGCGGCCATTGCTGACATGCGTTTCGGCTTCATCAGCAAGTTCTGCGAAGAGACCGTGGTCAAGCCGCATGAGAGTAAGGAACACGAGCGTTCCAGAAAGATAGACAGGATACTCACCGGCAGGTTTACGGCTATTCCGCTGTTCATAGTTATCATGGGAAGCGTGTTCCTTCTTACGTTCAATGTCATCGGATCCTTCCTGCAGGACCTTCTCGAAAACGGTATAGGATATGTTACTGACAAGCTCGACGGGATCCTTACAGCGGCAAACGTTTCCGCGCCCGTTCATTCGCTCGTTATAGATGCGATATTCAACGGCGTAGGAACCGTCGTATCCTTTGTTCCGATCATCGTTGTAATGTTCTTCTTTCTGTCGATACTTGAAGACAGCGGCTACATGGCGCGCGTCGCATTCGTCATGGATAAGCTCCTGCGTAAGATCGGTCTGTCGGGCCGAAGCATCGTTCCGCTCCTTATCGGCTTCGGATGCTCGGTCCCCGCTGCGATGTCCACAAGGACGCTTCCTTCAACGAGAGACCGCCGCATGACGACGCTACTGATACCGTTCATGAGCTGCTCTGCGAAGACTCCGATCTATGCGTTCATTTGCGCGGCATTCTTCCCGAAGTATGCGGGACTCGTTATGACCGGTCTTTATTTCCTCGGAATAGCGATAGCCATTCTCGTGGCATTCGTATCAAAGAATACGGTCTTTAAGGGCGAAGCCGTTCCTTTCGTAATGGAACTTCCCAACTACAGGATGCCCGGGATAAAGAATGTTGCAAGGCTGATGTGGGACAAGGCAAAAGACTTCCTTTCCAGGGCCTTTACTGTCATCTTCATCGGAACGATCATCGTGTGGTTCCTTAAGACTTTTGATTTCAGGTTCAACATGGTAACTGATTCCGGTGAGAGCATCCTTGCGTGCATCGCGGGTGTATTGGCCCCTGTTTTCGCGCCTGTGGGGCTTGGCGACTGGAGGATAGTTACTTCTCTCATTGCGGGATTCCTTGCGAAGGAAAGCATCGTATCGATGCTCTCCGTGCTCTACGGCAGCATCGAAAACCTGACCGCAGCTCTATCGATGGTTGATGCTTTTGCGCTCCTGGTATTCTGCCTGCTCTACACTCCGTGCGTTGCGGCTGTTGCTGCAGTTAAGCGTGAACGCGGATGGAAATTCGCACTCGCAACGGTGGTCTTCCAGTGCGTTATTGCCTGGCTTGCGGCGTTCCTGATCCATCTGATAGGCATGCTCTTTATCTGAGAACGGGGATCTTAAATGCCGAAGACGGATAAGAAAACTGAAGAAACGGAGTTTACGGGATTTCTTGCGAAGATCCCTAATCTGGCGCGTTATGCGATCCTCGGCAGGAACAAGGCGGTTCATTTTTTCACAGGATTCGGTCAATTTCTTAAGGAAGTATTGAGCCTGTTCAAGCGTGATTACATTGAAGGAACGATATTCATCCTTTTCTGCACGATCTTTACGGCGGTCTTTACGTCCGTGCTAAAAGGGATACTCATCCGCGCGATGATGAAAGTAAATGGCGTTACATACATTGCGCCGATCAATCTCAGGCAGGTTTTGCTTAATCCGGTATCGATCATAATGATGATAATTTTCGCGGTCATCGTAACACTCATGTCGCTGTTCGAGATCGCGGGACTCCTTCACACTTTCTCGGTCGGAAGAACGGGCAGGGAGACCAATCTCACATGTATGTTCAAAGCGGGCTTCAGAGCCTGCAAAAAGGCGCTTCATCCCAGAAACTGGCTTCTTATATTTTTCATCCTGATACTGTTCCCTCTGACGAAGCTCCTGCCGCTGTCGAGTTCTACGTTTAAACTGATCGTTCCCGGCTTCATCAGCCAGACGATCGATTACACGAGCGGTCTGAATGTTTTATATAACATCGTTTATTTCGCGCTCGTTGTCTTCCTGACGGTATACATATTCTCGATAAACAGTTTTGTGCTTCAGAAAGAGTCGCTCTTTAAGAGCTGCAGGAGATCGAGAAAGCTCGAAAAGGGCCACTTTTTCGAGACGCTGTTCTCAATGCTCCTGCTGACTGTAATACTTAATTTCGTGATCAATTCCGTATCTTCGATAGTCGTCATGAATTTCAAGGAATTCATGTCATGGCTCAAGGGCAACACGAGCATCATCGACAAAACGGAGACCGTCGGAACCAATACATACGTGCTCAGGCAGATCCTGAAGAGCCTCATCTCGCCGGCTATCAATAATGCTGCGCTGACGGTCCTTTTCTACCGTTATGTCAGCGAAAAGAGCGAGCTCTACACTTTGTCCGCTGATTTCATAAAGGTCAAGGAGTATTCGTTTAAGCGTTCGGCGCTGACGGTCGCGGGCGTTATCGCTGTTTCGCTGGCGATCCTCGGCGTTTTCACTATCAGATACTCATATATCTTCGAAGAAGTGCAAAGGCCTCTGGTATGCGCGCACAGGGGAGATAACGTAAACGCTCCTGAGAACACGATGCCCGCATTCGAGCTTGCCGCGAGCGAAAACCTTCCATGGATAGAACTCGATGTCCACCAGACTTCTGACGGCGTGATCATATGCAATCACGATTCAACGCTCAAGAGAGTAACGGGAATTAATTATGCGATCCATGACCGTACTTTTGCAGAGCTTTCGAGCTGTGAATTCGGCAAATGGATGCCGGGCGGATATAAGCATGTCGTGGTTCCGAAGCTTGAAGAGGTCCTGAAATTCTCGAAAGAAAACAATTTGAATGTACAGGTTGAGCTTAAAGGACATCCGCTCGATAAAAACTTCGAAGAGAATGTTCTCAAGGTCATCAACGAAACAGGCATGCATGACAACGTCATGATCATCGCTCAGGATGCCAGAAGGCTTCAGCGCATCATGGAACTCGATCCCACGATCACAAAGGGATACTGCATGGCTGTTGCAATAGGTGATCTGAACGATATTCCTTATACAGACAATATCACGATCGAGGAGTCTTATGTCACTCCCGAACTGGTACGCAAAATGCATGAGAAGGGCGTAAAGGTCTTCTGCTGGACGGTCGATAAGGACGATACTGTTCAGTATCTCGTAAGCTGCGGTGTTGACGTCATAGGTACTGACAACCCGCTCCTCGTAACTGCGGCACTTGATAAAGCGGATTATTCCGGCGGCATTTCGAGGGCATTTCATATCGTCATGCACATGATCGCGAAGATGGATAAATAAGGTTATGGACGAAAAAGACGAAATAATCTATCTGCGCTATATTGAAAAGGAAGAAGACAAGGATCTTGAGACGCTTCTTGCAAGACACAGGGACGGGCTTTTCATTTTCCTCATGGGATTCGTTAAGAACGAGGAGGATGCAGAGGATCTCCTGATGGATACTTTTGCAAAACTTGCTGTAGATAAACCGTACTTTGATCCTGAACGCACAGGGAGTTTCAAGAGCTGGCTCTATGCGATAGGGCGAAATAACGCGCTGATGCATTTGAGGAAACACAAATATCAGGCGGTCCCGTTGGATGAGGATATAGTCTCGGAGGAAGAGACGCCTGAATCCGAACTTTTGAAAAGCGAGAGGAACCGGAAGCTCTATCAGGCTTTAAGGACACTGAAACCGGAATACCGGCAGGCGCTTTCGCTGCTGTATCTTGAAGGCCTGACTCATGATGAGATAGCGACATCGATGGGGATGAGAAAGAAACAGATATATCATCTTGTTGACAGGGGAAGGGAATCACTTAAGAAAGTTTTGGAAAGGATGGGGATCAGCGATGCGCAGTATTGAAGACCAGATGAATGAGATCAGGCGCCGTAAGGATATCTATAACCAGGCAAAGAGCCTGCGCAATAAAACGATCGGTGAATGCACGGTCGGCATTGTCTGCCTCGCACTTATGATCTCCGGAGCGGTAATCCTGCCCGGGCTCGACTTTTCAGGCGATCATGCGCAGATAGTGCAGTACGGCAGCGCAATAAAGTCACTGCCCGTCATAGGATACATTCTTATTGCGATACTTGCCTTTATCATGGGAGTCGCAATGACCATGGCATGCATACATTGGAAAGAACATAAGAAAAAAGAGCAGGAGATCTGAATTTGGAACTTTTTTCCTTTATATCATACATAGTTCAGATGGCGGTGCTCGCCGTATTCATGTTCCTGTCGATCCGTTTGCTCCTGAAGCATACGGGTTCATTGACTGCCGTTTTTCTCTCTTTCATTTTCTCATTGTGGTTTTTGGCAGACATTTACTGGCTGGTCTACGATATCCTGAGACCGGATGTCCGCATGCCCTTTGCCGCCAATGAGATCGGAGAAGCGGGAATGCTCCTCATGATCGCCGCATTGATCAATTCCGCTGTCCCGAACGGAAGCCGCGCGGCAATAAAAGAGCTTGTCTGCACAGTGATCTTCGCAGTCTTTAATGTCGTTCTGTGGATAGCATGGTCAGGAGAATGGATCCAGGACATCATTACCGGTTTGGTTTTGTTGTGGCTGTTATCTTCAGCAGTCTGCTCACTTAAAGTGGTACATGCTCTCACGAAAGCGGAATGGATATCCTTCGGCATTTACTGCGCGGTTCTCCTCGCCGGTCAGGGCCTTACATTCCTTTTTGAGGATCCTGTCAAAACGCGTATCGACATTGGATGTTATGTCCTTATCTCTCTCGGCATCCTGTACTGGCTTGTAAAACTTTTCATGTCATATAAACGGGATCATTCCGCAAAGAAACTGATGGCGCTCGCCGTAACGAATCTGGCCTGGATCATAGTGTCTCTTTTCATGAGTTCGGGAGTGATATACACCGTATACTATAATATCGAGACTCTCAGTGTTGCTCTGATGTATATTGCAGCTGAAAAGGTGGTGAAAGAGTCATGATCTACTCCGAAAACATCTTTGTCTGCATGATCGTTCCAATAGTCGTCACGCTTGTTTTCGCAAAGGGAAGTGCCCGCCGTCTTGAACTGAATTTCATCATCGGAATGACAGCATGCCTTCTCGGAGCTTATATCAGCGGATTCTTTAATGCTGTATCCGGTTTGGGAGTTGAGGACACGGCGATCTTTGTCTCTCCGGTTGTTGAAGAAGCAATGAAGTTCCTGCCGCTCTTCTTCTATTTCTATATGTTCGAACCGGATGACGACAGCATTTTCCTCGCCGCGGTCGGCATAGGTGCAGGTTTTGCTTCTTTTGAGAACGTCTGCTATATGGTGTCTTCTGGCGCGGAAAGCCTCAGTTTTCTTCTGATCAGGGCCCTTGCGGTAGGTGTCATGCATATCGTGAGCGTATATGCTTCGGTATTCGGTCTTGTCATTGCGCGCAGACTCAAGGCAATGAGGATCTCAAGCACCGTAGGTGCGCTGGCTTTGAGCATGCTCTTCCACGGTACTTATAATCTTCTGGTTTCGTCACCCGGAATAACTTCTTACATCGGATTTGCCGTCCCGCTTCTCACTGCAGTAGCTATGCTCTTTGCTTTGAGGCGCCTTAAACAGGGTAACTGATCTCTTTACTTACCGTACCTGTTTTCCTCCCATCTTTGATTTTTTCGTTTTTTTGAAAATCGGGTGGGTAAATTGAAACTTTACTGCATTTTATATGGTGTAAGCACAATTTACAGGGGAAACAGGAGGATTATCCATGAAATCGAAACGCTTAGTATCAATGCTGGTCGCGGCCGCTATGGTTGCAGGCTCAATGCCGCTTACTGTATTTGCAGGAAGGCTTGATTACGAGCATGAGGAAACAGAAGTTCCGCAGATTACAGAAACGGAAGAAGAGAAGGAAACTTCAAAGCCGGCTGTAAAAGAAACCAAGCCTTCTGAGAAGGAAACAGAGCCCGAGGTTAAGGAAACGAAGCCTGAAGTGAAGGAGACTGAGCCTGCTGAAACAGAGCCTGAAGAAACAAAGGAAACCGAACCTCAGGAAACCAAGGAAACAGAAGAGACAAAGGAACCTGAGGCTTCATTACCCGATGAGACAGAGCCTTCTGAGCCTTCTGTTCCTGCCGGTTCAGCAGGTGCAGCCGAAGAGAAGCTTCCGGAACAGACTGCCAAAGCTTCAAAGAAGAACGCCAATTCCGGCTCTTTGGGCAAGAGCGTAACCTGGAGTTTTGATGACTCAACAGGAATCATTACCATCAGCGGAACCGGCGCCATTCCGAAGTATTGTTATTTAGATCAGAAATACCCGGCCTGGTCCGGTTTTACGGACGATATAAAGGAAGTAGTGATCAAGAAAGGTATTACTTCTATCGGCAATGACGCTTTTAGAAGATGTTCAAATCTTACAACCGTCACTTTCCCTGAAGGACTGAAGACGATAGGTGAATATGCATTTAACAGCTGCTCTTCGATAAAGGAAATTACTGTTCCTGACAGTGTTACTTCCATTGGGACCGGTGCTTTTTCAAGTTGTACCAGCCTTAAGAAAGCGGTGATACTCGGAAAGATAAGTGCGATTGAGACTTTTGTTTTCAACGGCTGTGATAATCTTGAAAATGTTACGATTCCGTATGGTCCGACAACAATTGGCGGATGGGCATTTTTAGACTGCTACAGTCTTAAGGACTTTACTATCCCTGCAAGTGTAAAGAGTATTAGCTGGGCTGCATTCGGAAACTGCACTTCGCTTAAGAGCGTAACGGTTCCGGGCAGTGTAAAACTTGTAGGTATAAGTGCCTTTGGCGGTTGTACCTCTTTGGAAACAGTAACGCTTGAATACGGTGTTCAGGAGATCGACAACTGTGCATTTGAAGACTGTACTAATCTTAAAGCTTTATCGATCCCCAACAGCGTAACCACAATCGGAGGCATGGTTGTAGAAAACTGCCCCAAGATCGAAAATCTCAGCATTCCCGAGGATATGTTTGATGATCTGGGCTACGAGGAGTCTTATTTTGCCCCCGGCGGGATACATTTCCTGAAGCTTGAAGATAATACAATGGGCCTCAAGGGCAAGACTGCCAAGGTCAAGTATAAGAAACTGAAGAAGAAAGCCAGAACGGTAAGTGTTTCAAAGGTCATCAAGTTCTGTCCCAAGGCCAAGGGAACTCTGGTCTATAAAAAGACATACGGCAATAAGAAGATTTCCGTTAACAGCAAGACCGGAACGGTGACACTGAAGAAAAAGATGAAGAGAGGAACATACACCGTAAAGGTCAAAGTAAGGTCTTTGGGTTCCGAAACAGTAAAGAAGACCGGATGGAAGACCGTTAAGTTCAAGATCAGGGTTAAGTGATCTGATGATCCGAACAGGAGAGACGGATGAAGAGCATTGAAGAACAGATGAAAGAGATCTCACGGCGCAAAACGCGTTATGAGCGTGTCCGGAAGAACCGGGCTCTTGCCATAGCATGTGCCTGCCTTCTCATGTCTCTTATTGCTGTAATCTCGATCGCACCCGGCATTGAGGTGATCTATAAACAAAGCAAAATAACTGTGCTGGGTTCGACGATCCTGGATGCGAAAACCGGCGGCTATGTACTTGCCGCTCTTATCGGATTTACTTTGGGCATGCTGACAACTTTGATCTGCAGGCAGTACCGTGAGAACAGATCAGACAGCAATTCCGATCCTAAAGATGAGTGACCCGATATTTTTCACCCTGACATGGGGGCTGTCTCATTTATTTGAGACAGCCTCTTTTTCGTTTTGGGCATTTTAGGGGTAAAAGTTTGCGAAATGCCATTTTTTCGCGCGTTGTGATAAAATAATGTTGATAAAATGAGGGAGTATTTGAATTATGAAAGACAGAAATAAGAATATCCAGATACTTGAAGAAACCCTCGCTATTTGCAGCAGGGGGTACTATGGCGTAAACGGCAACCGGGCCGATTGCAAACTTTCCAAACTGCAGATGCCTCAGGCTGAAGTAATACTCCCTGAGGATGATATACCTTCTCTCGAGCAGTTCGCGAGAGGTTTTACCACCGAATACAGATGTGAGTACGGTGACTCGTTCGGAGCTGCCAGAAAGCTTGCCGATGAGGGCAAGGAATGCATCCTGGTCCTCAACTTTGCGAATGCCAGCCATCCGGGCGGAGGAGTCAGAAACGGTGCAACGGCTCAGGAAGAAGACCTCTGCCGTAAGAGTTCGCTTCTTTTCTCGCTTGAGAGCATGCAGGCAAGAAGATTCTATAACTACAACTGGAAGCAGATGACCAATCTCGGTACAAATGCCGTTATCATCACGCCCCGTGTTGAGATAATCAGAGGTGACGATGACGAACTTCTCGAAGAGAGCGTTGTTGTAGCCGTCATGACATGTGCTGCCCCTAATATCAGAGACGGTCTTGCCGATCTGACTCAGGAGCAGTATGAAGACCTTGTTTATTACAGGATCATGAGAATGCTCCTCGTTGCAGCTTCCAGAGGATATAAGAACCTTGTCCTCGGTGCCTGGGGATGCGGCGCATTCGGCAATGACCCTAAGAAGATGTCAGACCTGTTCAAGAAAGCTGCCAGAGATACTGACGGTCTTTTCGAGACCATGGAATTCGCAATAGTCAGAAATGACGACAAGCCTGAAAACTACAACGAATTCTCACGCAATTTCAAGAACTGAAACGACAGTCTGATCAAAGTGTGAACTGATGCAGAACGCGGAACAAGACAGCAGATACAAACTTAAGGAAAGATTACCGATCGTCATACTTCATTATCTGACCGGCGCTTTCGCGGCTAATTCATATATGCTGATCAGGTTCGATAAAAGGTTCTGGATCCCTGCGGTTATTTGCTTTATCGCGGCATTTATCCTGCCGATCTTCAGTGCGGGCGGTTTTCCCGGCGTGCGCCTCAAAGGCACATATTACGGCATGAAGATGCTCCTGATGTTCCTTGCATCGACGGTGCTTTCAGCGGTCGTGTTTACGGTAACGATGGTGCTGATCGGGAACGAGGGCTTCTTTTCGTGGTGGCCCGCGCTCGTGATACCTTATACGGCCGAACTGTTCTATTTCTGGACGGGAATAATAGCCGTTTACATCAATTCCAAGCAGCTCGGGCTCAAATACAGGCTTATCGGCATCTTCTGCGGAATGATCCCGATAGCACATCTTTTCGCGCTCGGTATAATCATCAAAAAGGCCGACGCGGAGGTCAGGACCGAGTATGCGAAAAACAAGCTCGACATCGCAAGGGCAAAGGATCAGGTGTGCAGTACAAGATATCCGATCCTCATGGTCCACGGTGTTTTCTTCAGGGATTTCGATCATTTCAATTATTGGGGAAGAACACCTGCCGAGCTCGAAAAGAACGGCGCAAGGCTATTCTACGGAGAACATGAATCTGCAAGTTCCGTGCCTGAAAGCGCAAAACAGATCGCCGCTAAGGTAATGGAGATCATCAGGGAACAGAACTGCGGAAAGGTCAACATCATCGCGCATTCAAAGGGCGGACTCGATACGAGATACGCTGTCAGCATGCTCGGCATAGCGCCTTACGTGGCATCGATAACCACGGTAAACACGCCGCACTGGGGATGCGAATTTGCTGATTATCTGCTCGGCAAAGCACCGCAGAAGATGAGAGATACAGTCGCATCAGGATATAACGCGGCACTGCGCAAAGTCGGCGACCTGCATCCGGATTTCATTTCGGCAGTTACTGACCTTACGGCATCGAAATGCCGCGAACTCAATAACGAGATGAGCGGTTTTGATTTTAAGGCTCACGGCATATTTACGCAGAGCATCGGCTCGGTCATGTCACGTCCTGAAGGCGGAAGATTCCCGCTCAATATGAGTTATCTGCTCGTAAAGGCTTTTGACGGAAAGAATGACGGCCTTGTCGGCATCAATTCATTCAGATGGGGCGAGAAGTTTACGTTCATCGAGACAAAGACCAAGAGGGGAGTTTCGCACGGTGACGTCATAGACCTGAACCGTGAGAACATTCCGGGCTTTGATGTGCGCGAGTTCTTTGTCGAGCTCGTATCTGACCTTAAGAACAGAGGTCTTTAAAGGACAGGCAAGTATGAATAACATTACTGATTACGTCCGCTGGTACAAAGACATCGGATTTGACGCAAAACCGTTCAGCAGGACGGATAACGTCATACTCTGCCAGCTTTCATATATTGATTTCAAACAGATCCTCGGTGAGGACTTTACTGCAGGAGTAAATGAATTCGGTGAGAGCAACGTTCTTACTCTTTCTGAATGCATAACAAAGTTTAAGACTGCGGGGATTCCCGTCCGAAAGCAGGCACCCGATGACAGCTACCGCTTCCATGCGCTGGTCCGCGCATGCGTTGCTTCAAAGCGTTTCGGGAATCTCAAGATAACGCGTTTTGTTGATGAATACAGCGGAGATACGTCTGTGCAGTTCTGTGCGACGACGTTTACGGGAATTGACAGTGAAGACGCTTCGTATGTTGCTTTCAGGGGTACTGACAGCACCATAGCGGGGTGGAAGGAAGACTTCATGTTTTCCTTTACTCTGACTGTTGCGCAGACAATGGCGGCAGAACACATTAAAGCTGAGGTAGACCGCTGCGGAAGGATACTTACCGGCGGGCATTCCAAGGGAGGACACCTTGCGATGTACGGTGCGGCGATGCTCGATCCCGAAAGATTCGAAAAGGTGGAACGCGTCTATACAAATGACGGACCGGGTTTTTGCGAGGATATCCTTTCCGGGGACATGTTTGCAAAAGTCGAGCCGAAGACGACCAGGATAATACCCGTGTTTTCGATCGTCGGCTGCCAGTTCGAACCTCACGTTACCGACTGTACGATCGTGCAGAGCGATGCGGTCATGCTTGAACAGCACGAGCTTTGCTCCTGGGGGATCGACCATGGCGGACTCAAGGTAGCGACCGAAAAAGATCCCGTGTCCGTGCGTATCAATGACGGAATCTCGAAGTGGCTGAGTTCGATCAATCTTGAAGACAGACAGAAATTTGTAGATGCACTCTTTGACTCCATGAGCGAGGGCGGAACAAAGACTCTGCAGGATTTTTCGGACCTGGGCCTCATAGGCTGGGAGCGCGTGTTCAGGAGCGTCATAAAGGATGACACCGCGATAAGGGACATTGTGGCATCCCTGCCTGACCAGATGCTGTTTGACGGAAACGGCAAAAAGATCACAAAATGGACGCTTTACAAGCAGTATATGTCTTCCGAACTTGCAAAGGGCCTTGCGACGATGATCTTGGGCATTGCGATGTGTATTATCCCGGAGGAATTTATTTTCTACGCGGTCGGTGCGGTGCTTATACTGGTTACCGCATTCTTTGCATGCGCCACGGTGAGAAGGCTCATAAAGGACAACTGGAATCTCAATAAAAACATCGTATATGCGCTCCTGACGATATTTCTGACTGCGGTCACACTGATAATGTTCATTAAGGAAGGCGCGCTTTTCGTAATGGCGAGCGCGATCTTCGGCACGGCTCTGCTCGCTGAGGCTTACAACTGCGTAAACAGGGCTAAAAAGGATAACTGGAAGTTCAGGAGGGTATTCCTGATCATAATGACGGGACTTTGGGCAGGCTGTGGAATATTCATTCTTTTCGCTCCGGAAAACACTCTTACGTACTATATGATGATCGTCGGAAGGGTTGCCGCTCTTGACGGTTCCGTACGCGCTCTGCTGTCATTTCACAAGAAAAACAAGGCCTCCGCGAAAGCCAAATGATGGCGGCATTATGATATAATCAAGAAAGATACCGACGAGGAGGTGTGCTTACTATGTCAGATGAAGTAAACAATGAAGTTAAAGAGGCTGAAGAGAAGGCGAAAGCGGCTGAAGCTGCTGCCGAGGAAGCTAGGAAAGAAGCTGACAGGATAGCGAAGAAGGCTAAGGAAGCAGCCGAATCAAAGAAGGCTGAAGAAGCAGAGAAGGCCGAAAAGGAAGCGGAAAAGCAGGCTGAAGAGGCAAAGAAAGCCGCTGAGGATGCCAAGAAGGCTGAGGAAGCTAAGGCTGCTGCCGCTGCCAAGGAAGCTGAAGCTAAGAAGAAGGCTGAAGAAGAAGCCGCAAAGGCTGCTGCCGCCGCATCTGCCGCTGCCGCCGAAGCTGCAAGAAAACAGCAGGAAGCTGCTGCAGCAAAAGCTGCAAAGCAGAATGAAAAGCTTGAAAAGGTCAAGGCCCTTAAGGCTTCATGCCCTCCGGAATATAAGCCTGTCGGAACATCAACGTTCTTCTGGACCGGAATACTCTGCTGGCTGCCTGTTTTGGGCATCTTTATAACACTGATCCTTTCGATCGCTCCCAAGAACAGGAACCTGAAGTGCTTTGCGCGTTCCAAGCTTGCTTATTACATAATCATGCTCATTTCGTGCCTCATCATAATACTGGTGGCAGGCGCGGTCATTCCCGCTGACAATCAGGTCGAGATCGGCAATGCTCTCCTTAAGATCTGCCGTGCACTCGGAATGAACGTCTGACAGTATTACTGACTGAATCAACGGGCCGCCTTCGTGGCGGCCTTTTGTTGTCTTCTTTTTATCCCTATGTCGCGTGTTTGTAACATTGTTATTCTACAATCTAACTTGTAATGTTATTGCCCGTATTGTCGGGCAGAAGGGGAATACGAATATGGATGAAAAGTTGATTTCTAAGAAAGACCTTTTGAATCTCGAGCAGATCTCATATGGAACACTGTACCGCTGGAAGAGACAGGGTCTTATCCCTGAGAACTGGTTCATCCATAAGGCTACAGACATCGGTCAGGCCACATTCTTCCCGGAAGAGAAGATCCTTGCAAGGATCGACCGTATCAAGGAGCTCAAGAACGAGCTCTCCGTCGATCAGATGCAGGAGCTTTTCTCCGCTAACGTCGAGAGCTTCAAGATCCCCATGAATGATTTCAAGGATCTCGAAATGGTCGGCAAGATGTCCATCACCGCTTTCTCTGCAGTTTTCCCCGAAAAAGACCTTCTTGATTTCAACGATGTCTTCGGCATGTATGTTGTTGACAACCTCCTGAAGCAGTCAGGTATCTATCTTGAAGACGCAAAGCAGGTCTTAAAGCTCCTGCTCAGATATCTTTCCGCTGAGGAAACAAAGGACTATCAGCTCCTTCTCCTCAGAAAACTCGGCGTACCCATGACCGTTCTCGTAAGGGGCGACGAGGGCATCCTGCTCGAGGACAACACAGAGGTAATCGCCTGCGCTAATCTCGGCGAGTTCGAGGAAGCACTCAAGGATCAGCTCATCGCTTAATGACAAGCCATGGCACTCAGAGCATCAGACAACGAGATATCCCGTGTCCTCTCGGTCATGTCAGAACCGACGAGAATCCGCATAATCCGGTTGATATCGGGTTCAGGCGAACTGCGTTCATGTGATCTTCTTCCTGAGTTTGAGATAACACAGCCCACGCTCTCGCATCATCTGAATGTCTTGCTCGAAAACGGCATCCTGATGTCCCGTAAAGCGGGCAGATGCGTATATTTCTCTGTCAACAGAGGCACGATGAGCCTTGTTGCGGAACTTATGGCAGGCATCGCTTCCGGAAATGTGTCCAAGCCTGCAGTAAAGAAAGCACCTGCTTCTTCTGTTGTTCCTGCAGTTCCTGCTCCTGAAGCCGGGAAAGCCGCCAAGGAAGATGAGAAGGTCAAGGACAAGCCCGAGAAGTCCGAGAAGTCCAAGAAAGACAAGAAGGGCAATGACAAAGACAAGGACAAGAAAAAGAAGAAGAAAGACAAAAAGGATAAAAAGAAGTGAGGCACCTCACTTCTTTTTTTATGCTGTAATATCTGGATCAGAAGAGTACGGCTTCGGAGATATACATCAGTATCGAACCGATAAGGTTGATCAGAAGCAGAACTATCGTTACAAGGACATGCGTTCTCTTTTCCTTGACGATGGTTGCGACGAATTCTCGTATGAATGCATTGATCCAGTAATAGCGCTTGGTCTTGCTGCCGATGCCTTCGGCTCTGATACCGAGTTCGTTGGCCAGCAGTCCTGAACGGAACACATGATAATTCGTGGTGCAGAAAGCCAGATTGAAGAAAGCAGAGCCGTGGGTCTTCCTTATCAGGTCATAAGCAAATTTGAAGTTTTCCTCGGTGGTTGTAGACTGCGTTTCGGCGAGTATCTCGTTTTCGGGAATTCCCTGTTCAAGCAGATAGCGCTTGATTGCTTCGCCTTCGCTGATGACCTCGTCCGATCCTTTTCCGCCTGAAGGGACAAATACTATCGGTCTGCCGAGTCTGCCCTTCTGCATTTTCGCGAACTCTATCGCGCGGTCAGCTCTTGCCTTCAGCAGCGGGGTAAGGGTCCCGTCCTTCTTTATCTGGCATCCGTGGATGATGATGAAATCCTTGTCAAACTTGGGTATGTGCTTCGCGGTCTTGATACCCGTGATTATGGTTCCAAGCAGGATGCATTCGAGATAGGCCACGATCGAGTAGATCACTGAACCGATGAAGATAAACAGGAAGTTCCCGATGCCGCGCTGATAGTGGATCTCAATGATATTCGTTTTATTCAGTATTTCATTGAGGATCAGCGGGAGCATAGCGCCGATGCCGAGCGCAAGTCCGAGGAAGATGCCGAGCATGTTTCTCCAGGTACGGCCTTCTTTTCTGAGGAGCTTTATGTTGGAGACAGTCACGCAGATTGTGGTTACTATGACAAGCGGAAAAGTAAATATGACAAATCCCTCTGAAGAGAACAGAGCCTGCTGGAATGCCCCGTAGATTCCGTTTTTAAAGAAGATGCCTTTGGACACCGCATATATGAAGAAGAACGCGTAAATGATCAGTCCCAGATAAAGGACATTGTCGTAACTGTAGAAGCTTCTTTTTTCGAGCATTATGTATTTAACGACAAGATAGATGAGGATCAGTACGAGATAGATCACGACACAGAGGATGACATTGCCGCAGCCTGTACAGTCCCCGAAAAAATAAGCTGAGGTGATAACCCCGTTGCGGTGCACATAGAAAACACCGATCCCCGTATGTTCGTTGCTGATGATCGACAGGTACACCATGCCAGGAGCAACTGATCTTAACCGGACCTTCAGGTCGTTGTCTGAGACTTCCCATCCCGTGATCTCAGCATTGCCGTAAGAGTCGGAATCGATCCTGACATCAGTTATCCCGGAAGATGCGTTCAAGTCAGTGCGGACGTAAGTGTATTCATTTCCGACAGCGCGAATATAGATATAGCCGAAAACGGCTATAAGTATAGCGAGCAGCAGAAAAAAGTGTTTTTTAAGAAAGTCCAATACCATATAGATATGAAGTATATCTTAAAAAAAATAAAAAGTCAGAACTTGTGTGATATGCCTGCTTCATTGTCCATGCCTCTCAGCGGCGTTCTTATAAAAAACTGCTCTTTTTTGAGGCAAAAATTATAAGAAATGGCCGTTTCTTATAATTTTTCGCGATTTTTTGGAGCAAATTTTATAAGTCACGGGACGGGATGGAATCAAGAGGCGAAGCTGCGGCTTAAGGACAAGTAATAGAAAAGCGCCTGAAGTGCTGTGCTTCAGGCGCTCATGATCATTATCAGATGTAATGAAAGATTACTTCTCCTTGAGGATGTCCTTGATCTCTGTAAGGAGCTTGACCTCATCGGAGGGTTCCGGAGGTGCTGCAGGAGCTTCTTCGGCCTTCTTCTTGCCGAGATTCTTAAGTGCGTTGATAGCCTTGAGCATTGCGAAGAGGATGAGAGCCATGATCAGGAAGTTGATGATGGCGCTGATGAATGCACCATAGTTAAGTGAAAGCTTCTGAACGTCTTCAAGAGCCAGACCTTCGTAATTTACCCAGGGAAGCCTGATGGAGCCGGCAATGTTGGCGCCGCCTACTGAATTGATGAGCGGTGAGATGAAGTTGTCGGTGAAGGATGTGACGATATCCTTGAAAGCAGCTCCGATGATGACACCGATAGCCATATCGACAACGTTGCCCTTGAGCGCGAATTCTTTAAATTCAGTACTGAACTTCTTGATAAAACCCATATAACAGATCCTCCTTAAGGTTTTCTAATTAAATGCCCGGCCCTCAAGAGCCGGGTATGATTAGCTTGATTTTAGTCCTGATCAGAAAAACTTCTTTACTGAATCAGGGATGTTCTCGATGTCGCCGCTGAGAAGAAGAGTGATCGTGATCGGCTTGTCAGCGAGGAAAGCATCGAGCTTGCCGAGGAAATCACCGAGGTTGTTGAAATCGTAGTCGTCAGCGATCTTGCAGATAGCATCGATATAGATATGTGTAAGGTCGTAATCTTTTGAGCAGATGCCGCACAGGAATGCTAATACCTGGTCGAAACCCTTAACAGGGTATTCTTTCATATTGACGAGACGAACAGTGGGCTTCAGGAGCTGGTCGAGACGGTTGCCGCGCTCGATGCATACGACGTTGCTGTCGGTAGCTGCTACAGCGTTGATGTCATCAACAAGCTTAGCTGTCTTGCCTGTGCCCTTGGGTCCTGCAATAACTTTGATCATAAATGATTTCTCCTTTGGGGATTTTATTTCCATAGGAATTTTCTGGATATGGATATTTTACTTTAATTGCCAAATTAAATGAATAGCCAAATGTTAAATTAATCAGAATCTTTTTCTGTTTGCATGCCCGGTTAGTATGTGATAATATTAATCCGTTCTTAAAGATAGTTATTTTTTAGAACGGACTTGGCAGCAAGTCCGTTCTTTGCTTTTTAGGAGGAGCAGAGAGCTTTCATGGGCAAGAGATCAAAGACAGCGCAAAAAGCGTTTGATATTGCCGAACCTTTGGTAAAGGAACTGGGGCTTGACCTGGTCGACGTTTCCTATGCTAAAGAGGGCGGAAAGATGTTCCTGAGGCTCTATGTCGACAAGAAGGGCGGAGTCGGCATTGATGACTGCGAATCAGTCAGCAAGGCTACCGATCCGGTGCTCGAAAAGGAGCTCGGCCTCGACTACGACTATTTCGAGGTTTCTTCTCCGGGACTTACAAGGCCCCTTGAGACGGTATCCGACTATCTGCGTTATATGGGCGAGACACTTGATGTGTCACTTTATGCTCCAATTGACGGCGTTAAGGAATTCTCATGTGTCTGTGAGGACGCAGCGGAAGATAAAGTGAAGCTCAAGGCTTCAAACGGGACGGAATATGAGCTTGCTTTGAGCGATATCGCCAAGGCTGTAAGACATATTGAATTTTAAGTAGTTATCAACAGTATTAAGAGGAGGTCACTTTCAGGATGGCTAAAAGAAAGAGTGAAGAGGAACCCAGAGAGACAATAGTCGACCTCGTCAAGCTGCTCGCAGAAGAGCGTGACATTGACGAGGAAGAGGTTTTCCAGGCGATCGAGAGCGGAATCGTTGCTGCTTACAAGAGAGAGTTCGGCGGAAACAGACAGGACATCAAGTTCGTTAATGCCGAGATCGACCGTGAATCAGGCGAGATCTATGTATATAAACTCGTTGAGGTCGTAGATGAAGTTCTCGACGATGCAAACGAGATCTCCATTGAAGACGCAAAGGCAGTCGGATATGAGGATGTTGAGATCGGAGATGAGATCGAGATCGGTATCGACGTTGAAGACCTCGGCCGTCTTGCTGCAGGCGCTGCAAAGAACGCCATCAACCAGAAATTGAGAGATGCAGAAAGCACCAAGATCCAGAACGAGTTCCACGGAAAGATCGGTGAGATCACTTCCGGCACCATCGTCCGTAAGGATGCAAGAAACGTATACGTCAACATCGGCCGTGCCGAGGCTATCGTAAGACGCGAAGGCCAGATCCGCAACAACCGCAACGAGCGTTACGATCAGGACAGGATCATGAAGTTCCTCGTAACAGGCGTTGAGGAAGCTAACGGCAGACCTTCAGTCGTTCTTTCAAGAACGGCACCCGCACTTGTTGCAAAGCTTTTCGAGCTTGAAGTTCCCGGGATCAAGAACGGCGATGTAATCATCAAGTCCGTTGCCCGTGAACCCGGCTCAAGATCCAAGGTCGCTGTTTACTCAAGAGACCCTGATATCGATGCAAAGGGCGCATGCGTTGGTCAGCGCGGACAGAGAGTCCAGCAGATCATGAACGAGCTCTCCGACGAGAAGATCGACATCGTTGACTGGAAGGAAGATGCTGCACTGTTCATCAGTGAAGCGCTCCAGCCTGCAAAGGTAGTAAGAGTCGACACTGAGATCTCCACAACAGAGGACGGTTCAGTCGAGCGTCATGCAAAGGTCATCGTTCCTGACCAGCAGTTCTCTCTGGCTATCGGCAAGAGCGGCCAGAACGTCAGACTTGCTGCAAGACTCACAGGCTTTAAGATCGACATCCGCAAGGAGTCCGATGAGAGTGATGAGGCTGCAAAGGTCCTCACAGACGGCTTCCAGGTCGTTGACGAGGAAGAGGGCAAGGGAGATTCTGAAGCCTGATGAAAAAGAAACCGCAGAGAAGCTGTGTTTGCTGCAGGACAACGAGAGATAAGAGCGACCTTTTAAGAGTCGTTTCTCTCGCTGACGGAAGCATAGTCTACGATCCGACGGGAAAAGTCCCCGGAAGAGGATCTTATCTTTGCAAGAATGAAGAATGCATAAAGACCGAGCTCAAGAAGGCAGGCAGACTGTCAAAGGGGCTCCGCAGGTCGATAAGCGACGAGGAGGCGACAGCCCTCGCGCAGGAAATGCTCGCGGCTGCCGCGAAGGCTGGATCCTGATGAACGCAAAGCAGCGCATATTGGGAATGCTGGGCATGGCCCAGAGAGCCGGCAAGGTCATTTCGGGAGCGGAAGGCGTTACATCTGCGCTGACTTCCGGAAAGGCTGAGCTGCTGATAATAAGCCGCGACATATCGCGCAACACTCTGGACAAGCTCTTGAGTGCCGCGGAAAAAAGTGAAAAAGTAACAGGGAAAGCCGTCACGTGCTTCAGGCTCGGAACTTCCGATAATCTGGGGATAGCGCTCGGAAAACCCGCGAGGACTGCCGTGGCAGTTACGGATAAGGCCTTTGCAAAAGGAATATCCGATCTGCTTGAAGGCATCAATGAGGAGGATGACATTTGATGAGTGAAGACAGCGAGAACAAGAAAAACGGTCTTACAGTCGGAGGCGTCTCAGGCAATAAGAAAATGAGGCTCGGAAGAGTCCATAAGAAGTCCGATAAGGGCGATGATACAGCTGCTGCACCCGCAGCTGCCGTAGCACCTGCACCCGCGCCGGCAGCGGCACCTGCTCCTGAAAAGCAGGAGAAGGCTCCTAAGGCGGAAAAGCCTGCAAAGAAGGAGACAAAGAAGACCGAAGAAGCTGCTCCCGCAAAGAAGACCACCAAGACTTCTGAAAAGGCCAAGACTGCCAAGACAGCTGAAAAGGCTGAGAAGACAGAGAAGACAGAGGCAAAGCCTGCCTCTAAGCGTACTTCGAAGAAGGCTTCTGAAACTGAAGAAGTAAAGGAAGATGCTGCCGCAAAGGAAAAGCCCGCAAAGAAGACTTCTTCAAAGACGGCAAAGGCAGCAGAGACTGCTGAAGAGCCTAAGGAAACAAAGAAGGCCGAGAAGGCTGAAAAACCTGAGAAGGGCGAGGAAGCAAAGACTGAAGAGGTTAAGGAAGCTCCCAAGGCAGAGGAGACAAAGCCTGAAGAGACCAAGCCCGAGGCACCTGCTGCTGAAGAGGTTAAGCCTGAGGCACCCGCTGCAGTTGAGGAACAGCCTAACATCGTAAGACCTCAGCCGAGGCCGAGGCTTTCAGCTGCAGTCGTATCTCTCGGTGATGCTCCCGCTAGAGGAGAGACCATCAGGAGTTCCACGATCATCACATATACCGGCCGTGACAGGAAGAGTCCTGCAAGAAGCGGCGGTTACGGCGGCCAGAACGGTCAGGGTGGCCAGGGCGGCTACGGCGGAGGCAGAGGACCTCAGCGTGGCGGCGGTTACCAGGGCGGCGGCCACGGCGGTGGCGGATTCGACAAGGACAAGGACGAGGAGCCCGGTCAGAAGAACCAGTTCAGACGTCCTGCAAGGCCGAAGGCTGAGTCTCCCATTGATGAAGTCAAGAAGAGCAGAACAAACTATGCAGAAAAGAGTGCTTTCGACAAGAAGCACAATGACAATACCGAGCGCAGGGAGGGCAACGGAAAGAACGGTTTTGCCGACAAGCGCCACCAGAACAGCAATTCACGTTTCACGGGCCGCGTAAGCGAGGACGGTGAATACGATGAATATTCATACAAGAAGAAAAAGAAGAAGCAGTTCGAGGAGTCTATTGCGGAGCAGCAGACAATAACCGAGATCAAGATCCCCGCATTCATTACCGTTAAGGAGTTTGCGGAAGGTATCGGCAAGAAGAGCTCCGAGATCATCATGGCACTCATGAAGCTCGGCGTTATGGCTACGATCAACCAGGAACTCGATTTCGATACTGCATGCCTCGTTGCGGACTCTTTCGGTATCAATGCAGAGCTTCTTGAAGAGAAGAACGAAGAGGATATCCTTTTCGATGAGGGCGAGGGCAATCCCGAGAACCTCCAGCCGAGGCCGCCGGTCGTCGTTGTCATGGGTCACGTTGACCATGGTAAGACATCGCTCCTCGACAGGATCCGTTCCACAAACGTTATCGAAGGTGAGGCAGGCGGAATCACGCAGAAGATCGGTGCTTACACCGTAAGACTCAAGGGCCGCCAGATCACGTTCCTCGATACTCCCGGTCACGAAGCATTCACGACGATGAGAGCAAGAGGTGCTCAGTTCACGGATATCGCTATCCTCGTAGTTGCGGCAGACGACGGCGTCATGCCTCAGACGATAGAGGCTATCAACCACGCAAAGGCTGCAAATACCGAGATCATCGTTGCCATCAACAAGATCGATAAGCCGGGCGCTAATCCGGATAAGGTCAAGCAGGAACTTACAAACTACGACCTCATCTGCGAGGAGTGGGGAGGATCCACGATCATGGTCCCGATATCCGCAAAGAAGGGCATCGGTATCGACGAACTCCTCGAAAACGTACTGCTCACTGCAGATGTCATGGAACTCAAGGCTGATCCTACAGGTCAGGCAAAGGGTGCCGTCATCGAGGCCCAGCTCGATAAGAACAGAGGTCCTGTCGCATCAGTTCTCGTACAGCGCGGTACGCTCAAGCAGGGCGACACCGTTGTATGCGGACCTATCATGGGCAACATCAGAGCAATGTACGACGATAAGGGCAACCCGATCAAGAAGGCAGGTCCTTCAGTACCTGTCGAGATTTTAGGTCTCCCTGAAGTACCTGAGGCAGGCGAACTGCTCTATACCGTTACAGACGACAAGACAGCGCGTCAGCTCGTCGAAAAGAGAAAGATCAAGCAGCGTGAAGAGCAGCTCCACAGATCGTCCAAGATGAGCCTTGAGACTCTCGCGGCACAGATGGCTGCAGGCGATGTTAAAGATCTCAACATCATCATCAAGGCAGACGACAGAGGTTCCGTTGAAGCCGTTCAGCAGTCCCTCGAGAAGCTCTCCAATGATGAGGTCAAGGTCAAGGTCGTTCACGGCGGCGTCGGTGCCATCAACGAATCCGATATCGTTCTCGCTGACGTTTCCAACGCCATCATCATCGGCTTCAACGTACGTCCTAACCAGATGATCATCGACAAGGCAAAGGAAGCAGGAGTCGATATCAGACTTTACAGCGTTATCTACAACGCTATCGAGGATGTCGAGAACGCCATGAAGGGTATGCTTGCTCCTAAGATCGAAGAAGTCATCACCGGTCATGCCGAGATCAGACAGCTCTTCAAGGTCAGCGGTATCGGAACGATCGGCGGATGCTATGTTACAGACGGTAAGATCACTCGTGGTACAAAGGTCAGAGTCATCAGAGACGATGTTGTCGTTTACACAGGTGAGCTCGGATCTCTCCAGCACGAGAAGGATTCCGTCAAGGAAGCTGCTGCAGGCCACGAGTGCGGTCTCACTGTTGAGAAGTACAACGACATCAAAGTCGGCGACATCATCGAGGCGTACGGTAATATCGAGGTTGCAAGAGACTGATAAATGAAAAGAAGAAGACCTGAAATAGTCGGCGATGAGATGCAGAAAGTCATCTCGACGATAATCGGTACGAGGCTGAAGGACCCCAGGGTTCCCTTCATGACCTCGGTCACCGGCATTAAGATGAGTTCGGATCTGACGCATGCCACAGTCTTCATTTCCGTTTACGGCGATGAAAAGACCAAGAAGGATGCGATGGATGCACTCGAGCATGCAAAGGGATTCATCCGCTACGAAGCCGTTCAGGAGATCAAACTGAGAGTTGCCCCTGAACTTCATTTCAAGCTGGACAACTCACTTGATGAAGCTGCCCGCATGGATGCTCTCATCGCGAAGACGATCGCTGATGACGAGAGAAGGCGCATTGAACGCGAAAAGCGTGAGCAGGGCACCGGAGCAAACGAAGAGGAAGCCGGCAGTGAAAATGATCGATAAGTACCGGGCAGATTCAGAACGTATAGCGCAGCAGCTTATAGATATGGCTGCCGAACTCAAAAAGGAGAACGGTGTATGCCTTATCTTCCTTCACAAGAGTGTTGACGGCGACTGCGTGGGTTCTGCCTGCGGTCTTTGCGAGGCACTCAGAAGGATCGGTGTAGAGGCATATGTAGCAATGCCTGAAGAACTCCCCGAAAACATGAGCTTTCTCGGGGTTTCCGGACTCCTTTTCGATGTTACCGCCGATACCGAGGTCGCTTCGGCATTCAGGGAAAACGGAATGGTCTTTGAACGTAAGTTTACCAGAGCCATTGCCGTTGATATTTCCGAATCCAACAGGATGGGCGCTTGCGGAGAGTATTTCGATAAGTGCCCCAATAAGATCATCATCGATCATCACGCTTCCGTCAGTCTGCGCGCTGACAACATGTGGATCGATCCCGATGCATCATCTGCATGCGAGCTCGTTTATTACGTGGTCTGCTCGGCAGCAAAGCTCCTTGGAAAGCCTGTTAGCGCGCTCGCAGACCGGCTCTGCGCATGCTGCCTCATAGCCGGTATGGTTACGGATACCGGAAGATTCACATACAAGAATACACGTCCCGAGACACTTGTTTCGGCCGGTGAGCTGATGGCCCTCGGAGGAGATATCTCATCTGTCTGTTATAACCTTTTCGATCTCAAGAAAAAAGCTAAGTTCAGGCTTTCCGCGGCAGCTCGTTCGAAAGCAGAATTCCTTTTCGATGACAGGTTTGCTATAAGCGTCGTTCCGTATTCCATGTTCAGGGAATACGGCGCGGAATCTGACGGAGTCGATGACGTTGTTTCGGCTTTGAGGGACGTTGACGGCGTTGAAGTAGCCATAGTTTTAAGAGAACTCGAAAACGGCGAAATAAGAGCTAACGTCAGATCCAATGACGGCTTTAATTCCGCTGCATTTGCTTCGCTCTACAGCGGCGGCGGACACCTTCGCGCAGCCGGATTTACCGTAAGGGAAAGAAAGATAGACGCTCTTGCTGATGAGGTCAAGGAGCGTGTGGAAAAGCTCCTATGACATTTGACGGAGTCATCCTCGTAGACAAACCGGAGGGCTGGACGTCATTCAAGACTGACGGCGCGATAAAGAAACTGACCGGCTCGCGAAAAGCCGGTCATTTAGGCACGCTCGATCCTTTTGCCACGGGCCTGCTGCCGGTGTTCTGCGGCAAGGGACTCAAGTATCTGCGTTTCTGTGAAGGTTACGACAAAGAGTATTCCTGCAGGGCAATCTTTGGTGCTGTTACCGATACCGGCGACTGTACAGGTGAGGTCATTTCCGAGAACTATCCTTCGGATGAAGAGATGGCGGAACTTGTATCTACTGACTTTGCAAAAGTACGTGAAGCTTTCGATAAGATCTCAAAAATGACCGAGCAGAAACCGCCTTCGTATTCCGCAAAGAAGATAGGCGGAGTAAAGGCTTACGATCTTGCCCGCAAAGGCGAGGAGATCGATCTGCCTCCTGCGAAGATAAAGATCTACAGTCTTGTCATCGACAGGATCGAAACGCTCGAAAAGGGCTTTGCCGTTGAGTTTACGTGCAGCTGTTCCAAGGGCACGTACATAAGGACGATCTGCACCGACTGCGGTGAGATGCTCGGTTACGGCGCTTATGCACAAACACTGAGAAGGACGAAGAACGGACCTTTCAGTATTGAGAACGCATATACGCCCGATCAGCTTTTCGATATGGCGGAGAAAGAAGATCATTCATTCCTTCAAAGTCCTGCAGCTGCCATTTCTCACATCCCGGAAGTAATACTTGATGCCCGTCAGGCTAAAGATCTCGGTTTCGGGAAAAAGATCCCGTTTGAAGGCGCTGCGGTTACGGGTGAGAGAACATACTACCGCGCGGTTTTTGAAGGCAGCACGATAGCTGTTGTTTATCCTGCTTTTGAGGACGGGAAGACAGTGATGCGCATAGAGAGGCTTTTCGCAAATGATTAAAGTTTGCTCAAGATACGGAATCGATGATCTCCCGTTCATACCGGGCGGCCGTGTCATGGCGCTAGGCATGTTTGACGGCTTTCATCAGGGACATACGGACATCATCAGGAGCGCGGTAAGACTTGCCGGAAGATCAGGACTTCTTACATGCGTCCAGACTTTCAGGAATCTCGAAAAGAACGGCGAAGACAGGCTTCTCTATACAATGGAAGAGCGTGTCAGGATGCTCGAGGATCTTGGCGTTGACGAGATGCTCGTTCTGAATTTCCCGCAGGTAAAAGACATGAGTGCTGAAGAATACTGCGAACAGATACTTAAGATGCGCTCGGGTGCCGCGGCTCTGTTTATCGGTCACGATTACCGGTTCGGCAAAGACGCAGCAGGTGATGAGTTTATGCTCAAGGAATTTGCTTCAGAGAACCGGATCAGCCTGCGTGTAATAAGTGACAGGGTGCTCGAAGGAACTGACCGCAGGATATCAACGACCTGGCTCCGCGAAGCTTTGTCGGAAGGCGACACGGAACTCGCTGCGAAAATGTGTGAAGGCAGGAATTTCTACTATACCGGCCGTGTGGTACACGGCAAGCAGGCAGGGAGAAACATGGGCTTCCCGACGATCAACCTGGAAATACCGGAGGATAAGTTTGTTGTAAGAAGGGGAGTGTACTGCTCCCGTGTAACGCTCGGAAACAGAGTCCTTTACGGAGTTACGAACATCGGCAGGAGACCCACGGTTGAAGATGCGGTAAATGATGTCGCAGAGACTTTTATCTTCGATTTCGATGAAGATATCTACGGAGCCTCCGTTAAGGTCGAACTGCTCAGATTTCTTAGGCCGGAACAGGCATTTTCTTCCGTGGATGACCTGATCAAAGCTGTTGAAGAAAACAAGGCTCAGGCCAGGGAATACATTTCGAAACTGTCTTAGTTTAATAAATATTTATATTTTTTCCGAAGAATCTTCAAATCAGCATGCAAAAATATCATTATAAGATCAAGGCATTGAATCAAGGGGTCTGAGGAAATGAATGAGGCAAGCAAGAGACCTATAACCCAAAAAAGCCTTACCGCCTTGGGTAAGTTTATGCGTTTTCTCGTTGAGAACGCATATTCTTTTACTGTCGCGGTAATGGGTCTTGTTCATGCCACACTCGCTGTCATATTCCTTTTCGCAGATGTAATGGAACTTGTCCAGTTCAACATAGTCAGTGTGATCATTTATGTTTTCTGTTTTATACTTTGCCGTTCCGGGCACATCCTTCCGGTATACGCAAGCATAATCCTTGAAGTAACCATATATTCGGTAGTCTCCACTTATTATGTCGGCCTTCGCTGCGGCACATACTGCTTCCTCTTCTCGATCATTCCGATAATCATCTACTTCGGAAGCAGCCTTTTCAGGGGCTCGCAGAGGCTGGGAGTCGTTATAATGCTCATCCTGAACTTCCTGATGTTTGCAGTTCTCTATGTGAGCTTTTTCGAAGCAGCGCCCGTCTATAACGTACCGCGCGGAATAATGCTCGTCCTGGTAATACTTTCTGCATTTGCTATGGTATTTTCAACTATGTTCTATAACGCAATGTACATCTTCTCCAGTGAGAACCAGGTGAATATCCTTGAAAAGAAGAACCGTCAGCTTTCTGCGGTCGCGCATGAAGATGCACTGACGAGCATCCTGAACAGGCGAGGATTCCTTCCGCTGGTAAGAGATCTGATGGAAGAACCCGGAAACCATTTCAGCATCGCTTTCTGTGACCTTGATGATTTCAAGCGCATCAACGATTCCTACGGCCATGAGGCAGGCGACGAGGTGCTCAAGCATGTTGCCACCATGATAAAGCGCGAACTTCCCGGAAGTGATATATGCAGATGGGGCGGTGAGGAATTCGTAATCCTTTTGAACGGCTGTGACATGCTTACCGCAAAGGGGCAGGTAGAGCGTCTCAGAAAGAGTATCGAATCCAATCCGACTTCGTTTTTCGGCAAGAACATCTTTGTTACCACGACGATCGGTCTTGAGGAGAACAAAGACATTTACAGCATTCCCGAGGATATAATCAAAGTTGCCGATGCGCGCATGTATTACGGAAAACAGCACGGAAAGAACATACTCATAACTGAAGATAACGAATAGTTTAAACGTTTTGTTCCTTAGCTGACGTGTTCCGGAAACGGGACACGTTTTTTCTGTGAGGTAATTTTGCGGCAGAACTTACTTTGATAATCAAAGTACTTTACACCGGATATTTCATAATGCTATTATCACGCTAACGGAAAGGAATAGTCTGACAGGGGATTATTCTTTTTCTTATATTAAAAAAAGCAGAGTTTGGTTTATACTTGGAATTGTGCCTCAAGCGGCACGAGAGTGTTAAAAGAATGGGAATGGTAAAGATATGGGAAGTGTACTGACAAACCTGGCATTTATGTATGTCACGCTAATGCCTGTAATCTTCGCCGGGGTCTTTAACATGATCTTCTGCAAGCTTCCCATATTAAGCTTTCTCAAAAAGCCGATGGATGCAGGGAAGAACTTCACCGACGGCAGGCGTATCTTTGGTGACAACAAGACCTGGAAGGGTTTTGCGGGTTACCTTATCCTCGGTACGCTGATGACACTCATCTGGGGCTTTATCTGCAAGGCTGCCCCAGCGCTCCAGAGCCATGATTTCTTCTATCTCGAACACGAAAACACGGTTGCTTTCAATCTTCTGACGGGACTTCTCGTCGGTTTTGCCTATGCTCTTTTCGAGCTTCCCAACAGCTTTCTTAAAAGGCGTCTCGGCATAGAGCCCGGAAAGACGATGAAGGGCTGGCAGAAAGTGCTGTTCATTTTCCTCGACCAGGCTGATTCGATCTTCGGATGCGTTTTGGTCGTATGTATCTTCCATCCGCTCCCGGTGTGGTTCTATTTTCTCTATGTCATCGTTGGAGCGGTGACGCACATTATCTTCAACATGCTGCTTTACTTTGCGCATCTGCGCAAGAATATGTTCTGAAAAGGATGTTTTATGATCTACAGGATTAGTTCAGGACCCGAATCGAAAAAGAATGAATCAGGCAACAAAGCCGGCAATCTCGTAGAGATGAGAAAAGCCGGTTTCAATGTTCCTGACGGAATAGTCCTTGATGCGGAGGAATACCGTTCGTTCGTTAAGAAGAACGGCATCGCGGATAAGATATCAGAGCTGATGAATAAACTCACTGCCGATAATGCTCAGGCAACGGGTGAAGCGATAGAAAAGCTTTTCGAAGGCCTTAAAGCTGATGAAGAGATGATCTCGAAGATCACTTCGATGACAGATGATTCCAAGTCTTACGCGGTTCGTTCTTCCGCAACGAAGGAAGACCTTGCGGAGTTCTCTTTTGCAGGTCAGTATAAAACGTTTCTCAACACAAAAGGCGCTGAGGCGATCGCCGAAAAAGTGATCGACTGCTACCGCTCGATGTTCGATAAAACGGGAATCAGTTATATCGCGACAAACAAGATCGATCCTGATGATCTCGCGATGGCCGTTGTGGTTCAGGAGATGGTCAATTCCGAATTGAGCGGCATCTGCTTCACGGTCAATCCCGTTACCGGCAACGATAAGAGGATGCTCATCGAAGTTATCGAGGGCCTCGGCGAGAACATCGTAAGCGGCAAGGTCAACCCTGAGCAGTACGAATACGACAGATACGAGATGAAGGCTGTTGCTTCAAACAAAGCCGGACTCCTTGATAACGCCATGCTCGAAAAGATGGGCAGGGTGTTCTCAGACATTCAGATATACTTCGGTTATCCCTGTGATATAGAATTTGCGGTGGAAAAGGGCGAACTCTTTATCCTTCAGTCAAGGAGCATTACCAAGATTAATTACGGCGACCTCAAGGATATCTGGACGACTGCGGACTTCAAGGACGGCGGTGTTTCAGCATCGGTCTGCACGCTTTACATGTGGAGCCTTTATGAATATATCTGGGAATACAGCTTAAGGAAATTCATTCTCGACTCCAAGATCCTCACCGAAAAAGATCTCGAGAGAAAACTCGGTGAAATGTATTACGGAAGGCCTTACTGGAATCTCTCTGTCGTAAAGCTTGCCATGAGCCAGGTCGTCGGATACAAGGAAAGGGAGTTCGATCAGGAATACGGCATAAGACGCACCTATGAAGGCGACGGACATGTAACGGGAGCAACTCCCGGTGCGCTCGTTCATATCGCGCGCATGGCTCTTGCACAGAAGAAGATCCTCAAGGAAAGAAATGAAAACGCAGAGACGTTAAAGAGCGATCTTCTGAAGACCTATGAGGAATACAAAAAGAACTACGACAACCATACGATCGATGATATTAAGGCGAGATTTAAGACTCTTACTCACGATATCTATCTGCACAGTGAGACGACATACTTCTGGCAGATATTCATCAACACGATCCATCAGTCGCTTTATAAGGACGGGCTGCTGAAGTATGTTTCCGAGAGTGAATACTTAACGCTCCTGGGAAGCATCGACAACATTTCGCACATGCTTCCGTTCTATGCGATGTGGGATCTTTCAAGAAAGATCAAAGAAGACAGCGGCGCGCTTTCATATTGGAACAGCGCAACTGCAGATGATATCGCAAAAAACATAGACAGTGGTGAATATTTCATCCCGGACATGAAAGATATCATTAACAAGTTCGGCTATCACTCCGATAAGGAACTTGATGTTACCTATCCGTGCTACTACGAAGATCCGCTTCCGCTCATCGTATCCGTAAAGGACATGCTCCCGCTCACGGGCGACTTCGGTCCGGAGAAGGACAGGAAAGAGGGAAAGCTCAAGAGCGAAGTTATCTTCGGTTCCCTTGAAGGCAAGCTCAGTTCTTCGAAGTTCAGCAAGATAAGGAAAAAGGTTGACGGCATGCGCCGCATGCTCTGGTGGCGCGAGGAATTCAGGGATGTATCGACAAGGTTCTATTATCTGATCCGTGTTTATACCGTTGAGCTTTCCAAGAAGCTCGTCAGCGAAAAAGTTCTTGATAACGAGGAAGACATCTGGATGCTCAAGGTCGGAAACGTCTGGGATTATCTTGACGGAAAGCTTACAGCTGATGATCTTCACGACATCATCAGGAAGAACAGGAGATACTACAATTCGTTCAGGAATTTCATGAGCGAAAACGAGATCGGTGAGATCTTCTCTAATTCATCTTCTGGATCTTCAGCAGCAGGCGAAGATTCCATCAGGGGAATCGGTGCAAACAACGGAACAGTCACAGGTACCGCAAGGGTGATCTATGATTTCTCAGAGATCGACAGACTTCAGCAGAACGACATCCTTGTTACGAGATTTACCGATACGGGATGGACTCCTAAGTTTGCCATTCTTTCAGGCATCGTTACCGAGTACGGCGGAATACTCTGCCATGCCGCCATCGTTTCGCGCGAATACGGAATACCCGCGATCGTTAACTGCCACGATGCACTAACGAAGATAAAGGACGGACAGACCATAACGATCGACGGTGCTACCGGCATCGTTTCGATAAACGGGGAGAAATAATATGATCGGTAAGTGGAACAGATCTGTGATCGTAACATATGCAGGCATGCTTCTTGCTGCCGCCTCGATGTTTCTTCTTATGTCGGACCTTTATAAAGCTGCAATGATGTGCTTCATGGGTGCGGGTATATGCGATCTTTTCGACGGCACGATAGCAAGGATGTGCAAGAGGACTGAAGAGGAAAAGAACTTCGGCATCCAGCTTGATTCACTTGTAGATGTTGTCAGCTTCATCGCGCTTCCTGTTGTGCTCATGATAAAAGTCTGCGGGGTCAAATGGTATTCGGTAATTGCATGTGTTCTCTATGTTTTGTTCGGTGTGTGCAGGCTTGCTTATTTCAATGTCTGCCAGGAGGAAAACGAGGATAAGGATTCTCCGATCAAATACTACACAGGTCTTCCCGTAACTTATGCGGCGTTGATATTCCCGTTGCTGTATCTTTCGTCTGTCTGGCTTGATGCCGCAGTCACCGGTTACATCCTTTGCGCTGCGATGGCAGTGATGGCGGTCTTGTTTGTAATGAAGCTCAGGTTCATCAAGCCGGGGAAGAAGGGTTATATCTTCCTGATGCTTCTGGCGGTCGCACTGTTTACCGTCTATGCCGTTTTAGTAAGATGAAGATCTACGTAAGACAGGATAAGAGCTATATCGAAGACAGCCAGTACGGCGGAAACTTACTCGAAAAGCTCTACAACACATGGTACGGAAGAGTGCTTTCCAAGTTCATACTTCTGCCTGTCTTCTCAACAATGGCTACATCAAAAGACAGAAGAAGATCAAGTGCGAAAAAGATCACTCCTTTTGTCGAAAAGTACGGCATCGACATGAATGATTTTGAAGAGAAAGAATACGTTTCATTTTCCGACTTCTTCACACGAAGCATAAAGCCCGGCAAAAGACCATTTGACAGTGACTCGAATGTGGTTATCGCGCCGGCTGATTCCAAGGTGCTCTGCTACGACATAAGTGACGATCTTAAGTTCACTGTGAAGGGCAGCGAATATACTCCTGACGAGATAACCGGAAACAATGTCGACACCGGCAGTTTCGCCGGCGGAAAAGCGATCGTGTTCAGACTTTCAATGGATGACTATCACCACTATTGCTTTATCGATTCCGGAAGCGTCGCGGGATCATTTGAGATCAAGGGCAGGCTTCACACGGTCAGCTCCATTTCATCGAAGTACAAGATCTACAAAGAGAATCACCGCATCGTAAATGTCCTTGATACCGATCATTTCGGCAAGGTCATCTATATCGAAGTCGGCGCGCTCCTTGTAGGCAGGATAAAGAACAACGGAATAATAAAGTTCGGTAAAGGTCAGGAGAAAGGCTATTTCGAGCAGGGCGGATCGACCATCGTTCTGTTTTTCGAGAAAGGGAGGATAAACGTTGATCCTGACATCCTCGAAATGAGTGGAAACGGGATTGAGACAAAGGTTAAAATGGGAGAACGAATCGGGGTTTGTGAATATGTTTAAGAGACTTTACATCTATTACAAAGAAAGATATCCGCTTCTTGCCAGACTCCTTCTCGGCATGATCGTCTTCGGCGAGATCTATTTCATAATCCTGCTCAACTACGGCGTGCTCGAGTTCAGGCTCGGCATGCAGGAAGTCACGGGCGCATATACAGTGTTTGCGTTCCTTTTGTGGCTCCGTGTCGCAGACGACTTAAAGGACTACGAGACCGACAAGAAGCTTTTCCCTGACAGACCTCTTGCGTCAGGCCGCGTTTACAAAAAGGACATCATCATATCGTGCATATTCTTCCAGGCGATCGCGGTCGCACTTAACATCATCTTCATGAATAACTGGATCTTCTGCGCGATCCTTTACGCATACGGGTTCCTGATGAGAAACTGGTTCTTCCAGAAGGCGAAGATCCAGCCAAATCTTTTCGCGGCGCTCGTTACGCATAACCCCGTGCAGATGATAATCAACCTTTACATCATCTCGTTTACGGTCATCAAGTATCAGTTAAATCCGTTCTCGATCACTACTCTGATGACGCTCTGGACGCTTTATTTCCCGGCACTCATCTGGGAGGTCTCAAGAAAGATCAGGGCACCGAAAGACGAGACGGAATATGTCACTTACTCAAAGCTTTGGGGATACAAAAAAGCCATCTGGTTCGTGCTCGTTCTGACAATAGTCGACATCCTGACAAACATAGTTCTCGTATGGAACTTAAGCAAACCGACAGTCGTTTTCTTCTGCGGACTGACAACTTGGATGACCATCAAGTTCCTGCAGTTCAAGAAAGATCCTGAGAGATTTGTCATCGTAGAAAAGGTCGAGCGATACACATACATTCAGGAGAGCGCGATGCTGGTAACCGTTGCAGGCTACATCTTCTGTAAGTGGAGAGGGATCATCTGATGTACGGAGGCAAGGCCGACAATCTGATCATCCTGAGGGATAACAATATCCCCGTTCCCGAGTTTGTTGTCGTAACTGACGGAAAGTCTCCGGATGTTTCCTGGGAGATGAGTTCCGTAAGATCTTCGGCTGACGTTGAAGACGGCGTCTCTGACAGCTTTGCAGGTCAGTTTGACACATATCTGAATGTTGCGAAAAAAGACCTCCAGGAAAAGATAGATCTTTGCATGGCATCTGTTTCAAATGTAGGCGCAGCTGAATACTTAAAGCAGCGCGATATCGGCAAAGAAGTTAAGATGAGCGTCATCGTCCAGAGGATGATCGATGCGGATGTTTCCGGTGTGATGTTCACTTCAAATCCGCAGGGGATAATGAACGAGTGCGTTATCACCACGGGAAAAGGAACCGGTGACAACGTGGTCGCAGACAAGACCGAAACGACCAGTTATTACTACAACACCAACGATGATCTCTATTACTATGAAGGCGAAAAGGATCTTCTTTCACATGAGATCATCCGTGAACTCGTAACTCTTGCAGAGAAGATCAAAGCGCTCCTTGGCGATTATCTCGACATAGAATTTTCGGTCAAAGACGGCAGGATCTATATCCTTCAGGCGAGAAAGATCACGACGTTTTCCAATGCGGATCCTTCGTCATTTCTGGTATTGGACAACAGCAATATCGTTGAAAGCTATCCGAATTTAAGCCTGCCTCTGACATGCGGTTTCGTCGGATTTGTTTACAGCGGCGTTTTCGAGGGCCTCTGCAGAAGGATAATCGGCGAAGGCAGATACTTTGACGGTCTGAAACCTGTTTTCGGAAACATGGTCGGAAACGTCAACGGAAGAATGTACTACAAGATATCCAACTGGTACACACTGATCAAGTTTCTTCCGTTCAGAAAAAAGATCATTCCGGTTTGGCAGGAGATGCTCGGCGTTAAGAACAAAGCCTACGACGAAAAGCGTGACGTGAAGATATCTTTCATCGACCGTCTGAAGATCAACAAGCGCATTATCAGCGCGTTTAAGAATTCTCCCAAAGAGATGGAGAAACTCAATAAGGAATTCATCAGGATCAACGATGAATTCTATAAGTCATATCATGACGGAATGAGCAATGAAGAGCTTATCTCTCAGTACCGAATCATCGAGAAAAAGCTCCTTGCATGCTGGGACATCACGCTGATCAATGACCTTTACACTTTCGTATATACGGGACTTCTCAAGCACTTCCTGAGGAAGAAATACGACGATGCGGATGACAAGACTAATGAGTTCTTATCAGGCATTACCAACATTGAAAGCTTAAAGCCTGTGCGTGCCTTGATCGATATTGCTTATTCGCGCAAAAGCATTTCAGCTGAAGAATTCGATAAACGCATAGGGGAATACATAAAACTCTTCGGCGACAGAAATCTTGAAGAATTAAAGCTCGAGAGCCCGACGTTCAGGACAGATCCTGCTCTTCTGTTCAAGAAGATCGATGAATACTGCGAAGATGAAGCAAAGCTTGAAGAGATCCATAAGAACATCATGCAGGATGACGGGCGCGACATGACAGGCGAGAGCAGACGCATCAGAAAACTCGCCGCAAAGTGCTCTGTCGGCATATCGAACAGAGAGATATCAAGACTCAACAGAAGCCGCATTTTCGGCATGGTAAGAGAGATCGTCCTAAGCCTGGGAAAGAACTTTTACAATGACGGACATATCGCAGCGGCAGATGATGTTTTCTACCTGACTTATGACGAGATGTTCGCCATGGCAGACGAACCGTTTGACGCAAGGGAGCGCATTGAACAGCGCAAGGCCGAATACCGCATGTATAAGTGTCTTCCTGCGTTCTCAAGGATCATTTTCGAGAAGAATGAATTTAACAAGCACCATGTCAGCGTGAACTCG
Source organism: Clostridiales bacterium (assembly GCA_017478485.1). GTDB lineage: Bacteria > Bacillota > Clostridia > Saccharofermentanales > Saccharofermentanaceae > Saccharofermentans. The sequence continues at coordinate 213,805 of JAFVDI010000031.1, forward strand.
CATAAGATGGCGGAGCAGACCGGCGTCATGCAGGGAGTTCCGTGCTCGGGCGGGATCGCGGAGGGCGAAGCGCTCGTCGTTGAAGACATCTCCATGCTCGAAAATGCAAAAGACAAGATACTGGTAACGAAGATGACGGATCCAGGCTGGGTATTTTATCTTGCATCCGCAAAAGGTGTAATATCTCAGAAAGGTTCTATCCTTTCGCATACGGCCATAATCTCGCGTGAGATCGGAATACCTTCGATCGTAGGCGTTGCAAACGTCATGGCAAAGATCAACACCGGCGATATCGTCAGGATGGACGGTTCATCGGGCAGGATAGAGATCATCAGAAGGAAAGAGTGACAAAGTGTTCGAGATAGTTAAGTTTGACAAAGAAGAGAAATACATAAAGGACTTCATAGCCCTCAAAAAGAAGCTCTACACTAGAAAGAATAACACGGAGAGTGTATCTGACATCACGCGCATCCTTACGGAAACGCATCCGCTCTCACACTATTTCACTCTTGAAAAGTTCCTTATCTACGATGACGGCAAGGTTTGTGGAAGATTCTGCTTTACGAGATATGCTGACGATCCTGTCGTATATATCGGCTTCTATGAATGCGTTAACAGAGATGACGCCGCGAAGTTTCTTTTCGATAACGCGGTAAAGATCGCAAAACAGATGGGATACGGCAGGATAACCGGCCCCGTTGACTGTTCGTTCTGGATCAAATACAGGCTCAAGATCAATCTTTTCGAAAAGCTTCCTTATACCGGTGAGCCCTATAATCTGGATTACTATCTCAAGCAGTTTACGGATAACGGATTTGAAGTCTGTGAGCACTACATATCCAATTACTTTACAAAGATCGTCGAGCCCGATCCGAAATACACGAAAAGGCTCAGAGAGTTCAGGGAGAAGGGTTACGAGATCAGGAGCCCGCGGCCTGAAGAATTCGACAAGGTCCTCGGTGAGATCTATGTCCTGATAACCAGGCTTTACAGCAATTTCCCGATTTACCGCGGACTCACGGAAGAAGAATTCAGGCAGGTCTTTAACGATTACAGGCTTATCCTCGACCTGCGCTACGTTAAGATGGCCTACTACAAAGGCGAGGCCGTTGCGTTCTTCATTGGAGTTCCCGATTACGGCGCGAGAGTCTATAACACGAAGAACCTGATCAATCTTGCAGGCGTCCTCAAGAGGAAAAAGAAGGCGGAGGCATATGTACTTCCTTATCTCGGAGCTCTTCCGGAGCACGCAGGACTCGGTGCCGCGCTTACCGGAGCCATGATGGTGCAGCTCAAAGAGACAGGCGGCGAGAGCATTGGTGCCCTTTGCAGGGACGGAAAGATATCAGGACATTATGCGAAGGCGTTTTTCGACAACGAATACGAGTACGTTCTGCTGTCCAGGGAAACAGGCCTGAAAGCCTGATTTCCGTCACATTTCCGCCTTGTTTTAACATAATTAAATATTTTGTATATTGCGCGTTTTATAATATAATCTGACTATCGACTTAAAAGCCGATTCTAAGGAGGACGTGCATATGGAATTCCGAGCTAGACTTTCTGACGAGATGACGGATAGTGAGATCCTTCACATGAACCTTGTCCGTGAACTTGGAGGCGAATGTCTTGTTCTCCTCGAGAACAAAGGCGCATTGCCGATCAGAGAGCCGGGAAAGATCGCTCTTTTCGGAAGCGGCGCCAGGCACACCGTTAAGGGCGGATCCGGAAGCGGTGAAGTCAATACCCGATTCAACGTAAATGTTTATGAAGGTCTTCAGGATGCTGGCTTTGAGATCACGACGGAAGCATGGCTGTCCAGATATGACGAAGCTTACGATCAGAACCTTGCAGAATACAAGGCAACAGTAGAGGCATATGCCGAGGCACAGGGATGCGCTCTGGCCAATGCTTATTTCGAAGTAGCCGAACCCACTCCGGCAGAGCCTCTCATCAATGAGCAGGATTACCTTGACTCGGCATGCGATACCGCGATCTATGTCATAGCGCGTGCATCGGGTGAAGGCCGTGACAGAACGGCAGAGAAGGGTGATTACTATCTGACCGAGGAAGAAGAAGCCAACGTCGATTTTGTGATCTCACATTATGCAAATTCCATCGTAGTCCTGAATGTCGGCGGCATTATCGATGCATCAGACCTCAAGAGCGACCCGAGGCTCGGAGCTCTCCTGCTTGCAGGACAGACGGGCAACCAGGGCGGTCTTCTCATTGCGGACGTTATCACCGGTAAGGTAAATCCTTCAGGCAAGCTTACTGATACATGGGCAAAGTCTTATGAGGATTATCCGGGCGCATCCGAATTCGGTTCGAACAACGGCGATACGGATGATGAGTTCTATCGCGAAGGAATCTATGTCGGATACAGATACTTCGATTCATTCGGCGTCACGCCCCTTTATCCTTTCGGATTCGGACGCTCTTATACGACATTCTCCGTTGACGTAACTTCGGTAGAAGCTGATTCAACGGTAATAACGGTTAAGGCTCTCGTTACCAACACGGGCGCAGAATTTGCGGGTAAGCAGGTTGTCCAGGTTTATTTCTCCGCTCCCCAGGACAGGATCGATAAGCCTTATCAGGAGCTCATTGCTTTCGGCAAGACAAAGCTCCTTGAACCAGGCGAATCAGAAGAGCTCAGCATTAAGTTTGACGCTTCCGGATTTGCTTCATATGACGATGACATCTGTGCAAGAGTTATCGATCAGGGTGACTATATTATCCGTGTTGGAACAAGTTCACGTGAGACAAAGATCGTTGCGGTCATCAACATCCCCGATCAGATCATGGCTGAGAAGTACCGCCGTTTCCTTGTCGATGATCCCCAGTATAAATTTGACGAGCTTCAGAATCCGGGAACAGGCAAGAAGCTCCGCGCTCATCTTGATGACACACAGCTCGAAGATGCTGTCAGGATCACTCTTGATACATTCCGTATCAGAAGGACCATCGTAAGATACAGAGGCGTTAATGAAGCTCACGTTGATGAGCGTAAGAGCGAGACGATCACACTCGGTTCCGTTATCGGACGCAATGCCGGCGTTTCGCAGCTTGTATCACAGTTCTCCGTCAGGGAACTTGCCGAGCTCTGCGTCGGTAATTACGACAGGGGAGACCTCGAGGACGGAATGGTATTCTCCGCATCCGGAAATGTGCCCGGAGCAGCTGCCGAGACCATCGACAAATATGTTGTATCGCGCAAGATTCCGCCGATCGTCATGGCTGACGGCCCTGCAGGCTTGAGACTACAGCCTCATTTCAAGGCTACGAGCAAGGGTGACCTTCTCCCGGGCGGCGGAGTTTTCGGTTATATCGATTATCCTTTCCCGGATGATCTTCCTGAAGATGCAATAGATTACTATCAGTACTGCACTATGATCCCTACGGCTACCGCGCTCGCGCAGTCATGGAACATGGATCTCATCGAGCAGCTCGGCCATATGGTCGGTGAAGAGATGGAAGAGTACGGAGTAAACCTCTGGCTCGCTCCAGGAATGAACATTCACAGAAATCCTCTCTGCGGAAGAAACTTCGAATACTATTCGGAGGACCCTGTCCTTACGGGTCTTTGCGCCGCAGCTGACACAAAGGGCGTTCAGTCTATTGACGGAAGAGGAACGACCATCAAGCATTTCTGCGCCAACAACCAGGAAGACAACCGTATGTTCACGAACGCGCATATCTCACCCCGCGCTTTGAGAGACCTCTATCTCAAAGGCTTTGAGATCTGTGTAAGGGAGGCTCAGCCTTTCGCTGTAATGGCTTCCTATAACCTCGTAAACGGTATCCACACCTGCAACAACTATGAGCTTATCCAGAACATCCTCCGTGACGAATGGGGTTTTGAAGGCATCGTCATGACTGACTGGTTCTCTTCGTTCCAGGATGTTGCGTTCCTCGGTTACAACAAGACCTACAAGTATCCTGCCGGAAGTCCCAGGCTCTGCGTATATGCAGGCTGTGACCTCCAGATGCCGGGATGCCAGGAAAACGTTGATGATATCATCGAAGCCGTCTACAATAACAAACTTTCCAGAGCCGATCTGCAGGAGTGCGTCATGAATCTCATCAGGCTCTGCATAAAGTGCGTATAAGGAGCGGCAATGACGGAAAGCATCAGTTTTGAATACAGGGAAGGCGACGATGTCGTCCTGGTAACTATCAGTGAGACATTGTCGGGAAGCGAATTAAGAAACCCGCTTATGGCTTCCTGCAACATCCTTCGCGAGAAGCCGGGCGCATCTTACATAATCGATATTCCTGAAGGATTCACGGTCAATGAAGAAGACCTGGAATGGATCGACCAGCATTTCATACCTCTCGTAAAGAGAAGCTGCGCGGGCAGGATCATACTTATCCTGCCTGAAGGCGATGAAAGACGCGAAAAGTGCGTGACACGTTTCGGCAGCCAGATCGGATTCTTTTTCGCAGAGGATTATGAAAATGCGATCAAGGTTTTAAGCGATACAGACATCAGGGAAGAGGACGAGAAGTCCATAAAGATCGCCGGAAAGACAAAGAGACAGTGGAGAGATCATTTCTCTTTTATATGGTTCAAGTATTCGGTCTTCCTGATCGCGGTAGCGATAGTTGTGCTGCTGCTGTTCGGCTTTTTCGGCAGCACAAAGAACGACATCATTATCTATTCTTTCGGATACTTCGATCTTGATGAGACATACATGACGGAACTCATGATCAACGAGGGCTATAAGGTCCCTTATTTCCCTGAGGCGGTTACGGTCATGCCCAACCAGGAAGGCAAGAAAGCCACGGGCCACGAGTTTGAAAGCGTTTCTGCTTATTTCATGGCCGTTCCGGATGTCATAGTTTCCGACGGGATCACCTACCCGTATTATTATTCGAGCTTCGGCGTTTTCCCGGAATCATATAAGAAGATCTGGGATTCCCTGAGTGAAGAAGCAAAAAAGCATGTCGAGCTGGTTTACATGTCAGCAGCGGATGCTGAAGAGTTTTCGAGAAGATACAATGCCTGGGCAGGCAAAGGCGATCCTGAGATCGAAGCTCAGCTGGGAGAAAATGACGATACAACAAAAGTCGTCATAGGATTAAGGCTCAATGACCTTGCCGCCTGCGAAAAGCTCGGCTACAAGTCCGGCTGGGAGAAGTCGGATTCGAGACTGATCTTCAGCCTTTACGCAAAATGTGCAGACCCTGAAAAATCAGAAAAAGCCATCGCAGCAATAATCAACAGCGTTTACTGATCCGATTTCCGCACCTTTATAAAACCGGAGGACAGACATGAATATAGAATTCACCGGCAAGAACGGCACTTTCAGAACTGACGAAGCTGACAAGACCAGCTACCTGTATTTACCTGTCGGAAGTCCTTCCGGAGTAATGGGCTCTGTCACTCCCAGAGGCGGCGGTGACACCAAGCTTTCACAGGACCGTTTCTTCCTCCATCCCGTTGTGGTCGAGGATCTTCAGGAGTCCATGTATTCGCGTAATTTCTGGCTCTATATCGACGACGTCGGTCTTAAATCTGCGACAGGTTTTTCGCTGAGTCAGTTAGGCTCTGAAGATGATGCCATCCTTGAAGCGGGATTCCTCTGGCAGAAGACAACCAGAAAGATCGCTGACGGAATAAAGGCTGAGGTTCTGTTCTTCGCCCCTGCAGGTTCCGAAAAGGCGGAGATAATGCAGGTTACGGTTACCAATGAAGGAACAGGTGATGTTTCATTCATTCCTTCTGCCGCTGTTCCCGTATTCGCGCGCGGTGCCGATCACTTAAGAGATCACAGGCACGTAACTTCGCTCCTCAATGTAATTGAAGTTCTGGAAGACGGTATCGAAGTAAGGCCGACGATGGCTTTTGACGAGAGAGGACATCACAGGACAACTGATACTTATGTCGTTCGCGCCCGTGACGGTGAAGGCAATCTGCCAGAAGGCATCGATCCGACAGTACTCGATTTTACGGGCGACGGCGGGAATCTCCTCGCTCCCGACGGAGCGAAGATCAGCCAGGGCATGGTCCCTGGATCCGTAGTTACCGGACAGGAAGCATTTGCGGGCATCAAGTTTTTGAAAAAGACTTTGGCTCCCGGAGCGAGCGCCGTATATAACGTTGTCCTCGGCTTTGACGGTGAGGGCGGCAAGTATCTTGACAGCGCCAATGTAAGCGCTGCTTTTGAAGAAGTTAGATCCTACTGGGAAAACGAGAAGATCATCCACACGAAGACCGGCGATAAGCTTTTCGACGGATGGATGGAATGGGTCAGCGTTCAGCCCGCTCTGCGCAAGCTTTACGGATGTTCGTTCCTTCCTTACCACGACTACGGCAGGGGAGGAAGAGGATGGCGTGACCTCTGGCAGGATTCTCTCGCGCTGCTGCTTAGAAATCCCGCTGATGCCAGGGATGACCTCATCAGTTATTTCGCCGGCGTGCGCATGGACGGTTCAAATGCCACCATCATCGGTTCAAAGAAGGGCGAGTTCATCGCTGACCGCAACGGTATCCCGAGAGTGTGGATGGACCACGGTTTCTGGCCTGTGTTCACCGTTGATCTTTATCTCAGCAGAACCGGAGATTACGATTTCCTTTTCGAGGAGCAGCCGTATTTTAAGGACCGCATGATCTTCAGGGGCGAACGCTTTGATGATGAGTTCGATCCTAATTCCGATCCGAAGGAATTCACCATTTCCGGAGAACTCTATAAAGGCACTGTTCTCGAGCACATGCTCACCGAGACTGTAACGCAGTTCTTTGACTGCGGAGAGCACGGCAACATGAGGCTCAGGGGAGCTGACTGGAACGATGCTCTCGATATGGCTTCCGCAAAGGGCGAGAGCGTTGCATTTACCGCAGCTTATGCTGGAGCGCTTGCCATGCTTGCTTCGATCATCAGAAACTGCGGCAGATCCGACATCGCAGTATTTGAAGAACTCATCAACCTGATCTGCGCCGATGAGTATGATGACCCCGCCGTTAAGAGGCAGCTCCTTTTGGACTATGAGGCCAGCGTAGCAAAGAACGTCTCCGGATCCATGATGATAATGGATGCCGGTAAACTTGCTTCACAACTCGAACAGATGGCTGAATGCATCAGAAAGCACATTCGCGAAAACGAGACGGTCACCGACGGCAAGGGCAACAGGTGGTTCAACGGTTATTACGACAATGATTCAAAGCAGGTTGAAGGCGTCGTGAACGGTGATGTCCGCATGATGCTGACCTCGCAGGTATTCCCGGTAATGTTCGGCACGGCTGATGAAGCAGCCGTGAAGGATGTCATCAAAGCATGCGACGAATATCTGTATGCACCCGCGCTCGGAGGCTACAGGCTCAACACGGATTTCCATGAAGTCAAGATGAACTTGGGCAGGGCATTCGGCTTTGCATATGGCGAAAAGGAGAACGGCGCGGTATTCTGCCATATGGCAGTCATGTATGCATTTGCTCTTTATGCTAGAGGCTTTGTCAGGGAAGGTTTCAAGGTTTTCAATAATCTGTTCACCCAGAGCATGAGCGAAGACGGAAGGATGTATCCCGGCATCCCAGAGTACTTCAACGGTCAGGGCAGGGGAATGTATCCTTATCTGACGGGTGCCGCCAGCTGGGCAGTGCTACTTGTTCTCACAAAGATGTTCGGCGTCTCTTCCGCCAACGGAAAGATCAAGCTCGAACCCGCGCTCCTAGCGTCGCAGTTCGACAGCGAAGGCCGCGCTTCCGTAGTTGCTTACCAGAAGGGGAAACCTTTCACTCTGACTTATGTAAATCCCGGCAGGCTTGACGCGGGTTCATACCGCATCGTTTCTGTCACTGCGGGCGGCAGGAAACTGGAGCTCGAAGACGGAGGATTCATTCCCGAAGAGGCATTTGAGGGAGAGTGCCCCGAGATAATCTGCGAGCTGGGGTGACGGAGTAGTTTGTTGTCTCGAAAACCGTCTCTATAGTAGAGCAGGTTTTCGAGCAATATGGACTATTTTGCCCCGAAAATCCAGCAAACCGTCTCTATAGTAGAGCAGGTTTTCGAGCAAAATGGACTGTTTTGCCCTGAAAATCCAGCAAACCGTCTCTATAGTAGAGCAGTTTTTCGAGCAATATGGACTGTTTTGCCCCGAAAATCCAGCAAACTGTCTCTATAGCAGAGCAGGTTTTCGAGCAATTCATGTGACTATCAATAATCCCAAGACAGCCTAGCGCTCATTTCTGATACAAGGCGGCTGGCAATGTTCCCAATCCAGTGCGCTGTCAGGGATCAGTGTCTCAAATGCGCTGAGTATCTGTGCGGCGAAATACTCTTCATCGAAATTGTATTTGTCATACATAAAACAATAGATGATCTCACGTCCCGGACGGTAGTGGTTTGATGAATAGAAGTTTATTTTCTGAGCAGTTGTCCTTGAATACTCATACTTATCTGTCATTCCGCATATCTCAGCATAAATGCAGCGGTCGATCTCGAAAAATGACAATAGATAATCGGGAACATATCCGTCAGGATTATTAATATCAAGAGCGGCCTCATATTTGAAGGGAATACCAAGAGCCCGAAAAATATTCTTACCCATCAGTTCATTTTTTGACCGGAGGACATCTTCTCCGCTGTAGACCGGGTGCTCGGCCATGACGGCATTTGAGTTGTCGCACGCTTCATCAAAATAGCGGTTGTCCATGTGGTGCGGATCATAAGAACTTACTATCGGAAACCTGACCATTGGCGGTTCAAATGTATACGTTGAGTGCCAGTCAACTAGAAGTTTTTCGTATTCTGATCTTAAGATAAGGTAACGTTCGATCTGGGGAGTATATATTATTCCTTGAGGACTTTCCATTTTGTACCGCTTCTGATTCTTTTGAGAAACGGTTTCATCTTGAGGATCATAAGTAATATAAACACATCTCTTCCCAAGGTGTGTTCCGAATCTGCCGTGGACCATCTGCCTGAGCAAATGCTCGCGGTAACGTATCTTTACAGCATGGGTCTTTATCGGTAAATGCATACTTGAGCCTCCCTGGTGGAACTATTGTATGCACGAATCCCGGATGAAAGAGCCGACAAATACCGACAAAAACCGACAAGGGTTCAGCGGGCCATATTACTTTTTTAACCTATTTAATGCATCCTGCATCTTCTTGTTTTCGGCGTTTTCTTCCATACGCATGATCACTGAGCTTACAACGGTGCAGACCGAGAATGACACAATGAAGCCGATCCATGCGCGCGGATCGTTCAGAGGAAACCAACTGAATACTACGGCAAACACGGTTATCGCCACCAGGATCGTAACAAAGAACAATATGTTGCGTACGACCAGTGCCATGTTTTTAATGACCAGATCCGTGAGGAAGAGGTTTTGTGCGACAGTTATTATGAGTACCAGAAACAGGAGCTGAAGCAGCGTTGCCGTTGAAAGGCCTTTGGAACCGAGCGCGAAAAGAGATGAAACACTTCCGGCTTCGTTGCCTATGATAAGGTTGATGACGATAAATAACAGCACTACGATACCGTAACTGGTAAACAGCTCTTTTATATAATCGAAAATGTTCTTTTTCTCTTCCATTATCTTAACCCCAGCTTTCTTCTGAGTTCGTCTGAGTACATGCGGGAAACGACGATCTGTTCGCCGTTCTGAAGCGTGATCCTGATCTTGCGGTTGACGTCGGCTTTAAGACTCTTTATCTTGCGCAGGTTAACAATGCTCTGCTTGCTGATGCGCAGAAAATCACGCGCAACGAGATCCTGCTCCAGTTCGTAGAGCTTGAGCTCGGACTCGTAGTTTTCCGTGGCTGTGTAAACGAAAGTCTTTCTGTCGACGGCTTCTATGTATAAGATCCTGTCCGTTTCCAGAAGATATGTCTCGTTGTCTTTGCGTACTGCGATCTGCATGTCTATCATGCGCATCATGGCAACGATCCTTTCGATGTCGCTGTTAAGATGAGGCGCACGGATGGTTATTTCGGTATCATCGTATTTGCCGTCTATATCAAGATTGATCTTCATCACTCTAGTCCTTTTTTCTTGAAGGCTGCAAAGAAGAGCAGGAGGGCAAGAGCCCCGTTGAGTACTACAGTCAGGACAGCCTCAGGTCTGATCGCGTCAAAAGACATCCGGTTCATCAGGACCTTCAGCTGTTGTGTATAGAAGATCCCTGCAACCTTTTCTATTTTATCATTGAACATAGCGAGCATAGGAGCAAATGAAAATACCAGCATGACCGGCATGAAGAGTGATGTGGCTGTCATCTGGTTTGCTGAGAATATTCCGATGCAGGCACCCATTGTGATCGAGATAATGAAGCCGGCGGCCATTATGCAAAGATAAAAAGGAATGACTGAGGAAGGGAGCCCGGTTGCCATTACACCTGCGCCTGCCATGCAGAGCGTCCAGACATAAATTCCGATCCCCGCAATGTATTCCCATGGCTTTACGTTAGCCATCATGAGCACACGCAGCGTGTTCTTTTCTTTCTCTTCCGAAATGATCGATGCGACGGATGTGAGCGGCGCCATGCCCATATACATTACAGAGAACAGCTTTGTGAAGAAGAATTCAGGCATGTCAGGAACTTTGACGGCGTTTTCCATTATAAGCGTCATGACCGGAAACATCAGAAACTGAATGAGTACTGTCTTGTTCTTTAATGTATCTTTTAACTCTTTCTTTATTATTACCAACGTATTATGCATATCTGACCTCCGCGTCGTTTTCAAGGTTTCTTCCTGTCAGTTCTATGAACACTGTTTCCAGGTTCGGCTCGGAAGAATGTATGGTTTCGATCACTCCCTGTCTCAAAAGAGCACATATCCTGTCGGCGGATCTTTCACTGTAGTCAAGATCTAAGTCTTCTCCTGTTTTGAGATGGATGCTGACGGTTCTTTTGTGATCGTATCTTCTGCAGATATCGGAAGGAGTGCCTTTGTCTACGATCTTTCCTTCGTTTAAGAGCGCGACCTCATCGCAAAGCACAGCGGCTTCTTCCATGTTGTGTGTTGTGAGGAAGACTGTGCATCCGGCAGCCTTGCGGTTCAGAATGAGCTTATGGATGTATTTCATCGTCGCGGGATCGAGACCGCTCGTGGGTTCGTCAAGAAAAAGGATCTTTGGTGATACCATAAAGACCCTTGCAAGCCTGAGTCTGGCGCGCATGCCCTTGGAAAGCTTCATTGCGGGTTTCCCGGCAGCTTCCTTCAGGCCAACCTCTTCTAATGCGGGCATGATATTTGAATGTCCTATCCCGTAGATGTCTGCAAAGATCTTCAGGTTATCCGTGCAGGAAAGTCTTTCGTAGACTCCGTGTTCGTCCATCATGATCCCGATCTGCTTTTTGTCCGTGCCTGTGAGATCTGAAACATTCTTTCCGAAGACCGAGACGTTTCCACTGTCTAACCCAAGCTGGCCTGTGATCACTTTTATCAGAGTGGTCTTTCCGGCTCCCGACGGGCCGAGAAGACCGAAGATCATTCCGGGCTTTATATCGAGATCGATACCCGAAAGGACCTTTTTGCCGTCAAAACTCTTGCAGATATTATTTGCATTTATCATGTGAATTCTCCTTTGGCTTTTGCTGGCTCAAAACTAACAAAGGCCGAAAGGGTATTCAACTGAACATGACGTGAGTTGCCTGCAGCGTTACATAAGTTGCCAAAAACGGTCAGAGATAATCCTTTATCACGTCATCTGTCCAGACGTGTGCTTCGACATATCTTTCGGGTCCGTATCTGCCGTCATCGTTCCATTCCTGGGGAAGTCCGTACTTTTCGATGACTTTGAGGATGCCTTCGTAATCGTAGACTTTCTCCCTGTATTCTTTTCCGTCTTTGAAATTGAATGTCGGCATCGAATCGCCGTAAGTAAATGATATCTTGGATATGTCGAACTTTTCGACGGGTATCTTTATGCAATCGCTCTGCTCGTACCATGTGGAAAGCCAGCGGCTTTCTCCTAATACCATATAGTGCGGAGAATCAATGTCAGTAACTCCGCCGATCGCCAGAAATTCTTTGCGCAGCCTTGCTTCACAGTTAAGACGTCTGGTTATGTACTCTCCGTCTCTTTGCGCGCAGAAAGAATCAGGCTTTTCCTGCCTGATCTTTTCAAGGACCCTTTTAGCCTCTTCCCGGGGGATTGACGTGAGACTCCTGAACGGGCCTGTCCGTCTGTCGTAATAATGATAAAGATACATGTAATGATTATATTACTTGTTCTAACTGCCGTTAACTGCTGATACTTCCGGTGCACATGTGTTATATTTTGAACATAAAGAAAAGAGGGGGCTTATCTATGAAAACCATATGTCTGGGAAAGACCGGTATAAGCGTTCCTCAGAATGCTTTCGGCGCACTTCCGATACAAAGGGTCAGCGAAGAAGAGGCGGTAAGCCTTTTGAGAAAAGCCTATGAAGGCGGAATGAGGTTCTTTGACACAGCGAGGGCATATTCCGACAGTGAAGTGAAAGTCGGAAAAGCTTTTGAAGGCATGCGCGACAAGGTCTATATCTCTTCCAAAACGATGGCAACTACAAGGGAGAAGTTTGAGGAAGACCTTGAAACGACCCTGACCAATCTCAAAACGGATTATATCGATATCTACCAGCTTCACTGCGCAGCCAGATGCTATACGGAAGAGGACGATCTTTATCAGTGCCTTGTCGAAGCAAAGAAGCAGGGCAGGATAAGGCACATCGGAATAACCGCGCACAAGATAGGCGTTGCGGAAGACATCGTTAAGAGCGGTCTTTACGAGACGCTGCAGTTCCCTTTTTCGTACCTGGCTTCAGAACGCGACATTGCCCTGGTCCAAAGCTGCAAAGAAGCTGACATGGGATTTATCGCAATGAAGGGCCTCTCGGGCGGACTCCTTACAAATTCAGAAGCATGCATGGCATTCATGAGCCAGTATGACGTTCTTCCGATCTGGGGAATACAGAGGCAGTCTGAACTCGATGAGTGGCTGGGCTTTTTCGAAAACGAAGTCACCATAACAAAGAAAATAAAGAACGTTATCGAAAAAGACAGGAACGAACTCCTCGGAGAGTTTTGCAGGGGGTGCGGCTACTGCATGCCCTGCACGGTGGATATCACGATCAACCAGTGCGCGAGGATGAGCCAGATGATAAGAAGGGCGCCTTCGCAGAACTGGCTTACGGAACACTGGCAGAATGAGATGATGAAGATCGATTCGTGCGTTAACTGTTATATGTGCAAGACCAGATGCCCATATGAACTCGATATCCCGAATCTCCTGCGAAAGAACCTCAAAGATTACAAGGAGATACTGGCAGGCAAGAAAGTCTGAACGGAATATCGATAATCACGGGGCTGTTTTCGTGAACTGTGGCAATTTTCACGAAAAGCGTCACGAACCTTCCTGAAAACGAACTTTTTGATCTGAAGACCGGCAAAGGATGCCGGTCTTTTTCATGCCCGGAAACGGCCAACAAAAAATTTTAATAAATTTCCAAAAAATTACAGATTTCATCTTGCGTTAAAGAAACATTACAGATAGAATACAGTTGTGGTGATTTAGGGAGGAAATTCCCACTCTGGTGGTGGAAGGTGGATGAAAATCCGAAAAAACTCCGTTTTTCACTTAGATCGACGAAAAAAGAGCGGACAAAGTGGCAAGAGACATCAAGAAAATCGATGCCAAGGGAAGATTCTTCATCCCGGCAAAGCAGAGAGAGCAGCTCGGAGACGAGGTTGTTGTAACAAACAGCCTTGATAAGGGCTATCTTTGTGTCTATTCGAAAGAACACTTTGAGCACATCGCTGAACAGATCAGGAAACTCAATTCCATGGATTCAAAGGTCCGTATCATCAAGAGAGCGCTCATCGGCGAGGCTGTTGAGGTAACTGTTGATTCACAGGGAAGGATCGCGGTAAGCGCGGAGCTGTGGGAGAGGATTTCCGCAAAGGCAGGAGACGAGATCTGCGTTTTCAATGATGACGGCAAGCTGGATGTTTGCGCAAAGAGCTTCTATGACAGCGAGGATCACGATCTGAGCAATATTGAAGGATTGGAGACAGATTATTATGTCGAAGGACTCTGATTTCAATCACAAGTCGGTACTGCTCAGGGAAGCAGTTGACGGCCTCTGTGTTAAGGGTAACGGAATCTATGTTGACTGCACTGCAGGCGGCGGCGGACACAGCGCTGAGATAGCCTCCAGGCTCGGTTCTTCCGGTACTCTGATCTCTGTCGATAAAGACGTTGACGCGCTGCGTGCATGTATGGCAAGGAGCAAGGATTTCGCTCATACCAACTGGATGCCCGTCAAGTGCGATTACGGCGATATAGATAACATGCTCGACAGCATGAAGATCAAGAAGGTTGACGGCATACTTGCCGACCTCGGCGTTTCCTCATATCAGCTCGATCAGGCTGACCGCGGATTCTCATACATGAAGAAGGGACCGCTTGACATGAGAATGGATACGACCGATGACACTCTTACTGCTGAATACGTAGTTAATAAGTATTCCAGGGACGAGCTCGAAAGGATCTTCAGGGAATACGGCGAAGAGCGCCATTCCGGAAGGATCGCAGACGGCATCGTTCAGAGAAGGCAGAGGATACCGTTCAAGCTTACAACGGACCTGGCTGAGGCTATCAAGGAATATATGCCCGGTCACGGAAGATTTGAGGATCAGCACCCTGCAAAGAGGTGCTTCCAGGCAATAAGGATAGAAGTCAATCACGAGCTTTCCGGTCTTGAAAGACTCATGCAGGATTGCTTCAAGCATCTTAATCCGGGCGGAAGGATCAGCATAATCACTTTCCATTCGCTTGAGGACAGGATAGTTAAGGAAGCTTTCCGCAAGGCCGAGAATCCGTGCACTTGTCCGAGGGAATTCCCCGTATGCGTGTGCGGAAAGCAGCCGCTGGGCACGGTGATCACGAAAAAGCCCATTGAACCGTCGGAGGAGGAGAAGGAGGAAAATCCCAGAGCACGCAGTGCAAAACTCAGGGTTTTCGAGAGGAACGGAAACGAACAGTATAACTAAGGGTGGTTGACATTATGGCTATCAGTGAGCGCAAATCAAAACTTAATAAGAAGAGTAAGCCTGCAATGCGTGTTGACAGGGATCTTATGGATGCGCTTAATGCGGGCAGACGCGGCAGCAAGATGAACTTCACCTACAGGCAGGGGAAATCGATCATTCCTGTCATCGAACCTCTGATCATCGAAAAGAAACCTGCCAAGACAAAGGCGAAGATAACCTCCAAACAGAAGGAAAAGGGCGATAAGCTCACTTTTGAAGAGGTCAGCGAAAGAACAAGAGATTACGCTAAAGAGCATATGGATCCCGAGCTCGCAAAGGAGCAGAAGGAGAAGGCAAAGAAGCTTACCACAAGAAAGTTTGTCCAGACGGCGCTGACCATTGCTGTCGTTCTGTTCACGGGTGCTTTCGTCATGATGCTTCTGTTCCCGCAGACTGAGCTTTCCGAGCTTTCAAGGGATAATTCCAATCTCAAGGATAAGATCAACACTGTTAAGAGACAGATCCTCGATGCAGAAGAAAACGCAAACGGAATCACGGACATGGACGCGGTCAGGGCACAGGCTCTCCAGCTCGGAATGCAGGACCCTAACCAAAATCAGGTCGTAAATCTTCCGGTTCCTAATAACGATTCTTTGAAGACAGTGGTACCATATGATTCATATGGAGTAAATGAAGACGTCCTCAAGGCTAATGAGGATGCTCTCGAGGAGTACTATGCCTCTCATCCCGGGCGCTAAAGCCGTAAAGAGCAGACAACCTGAAGAAGTAATTGCAAAAGAACCTGTCGAAGTCCTTACGGGCAACGGCAGGGAGTTTGTTGCACGTCAGATCTCGGCTCTGATCGCCGTGTTAATGCTTGCGTATGCGGTCTATCTCGTATTTGCTCTCTATAAGACAACGGTCAAGGATTATGACAAATATGCCAGGGCTGCAGCAAATGAGCAGTGGACCCTGATGACATATCCGGCAAACCGCGGCATGATCTACGATGCCAACATGAACGCTTTGGCATCCAACACCTATGACTACACAGTCGTTTGTTCGCCTTCCCAGGTAACGTCTCCGACTCTTTCGAGAGCCCAGATCATGCAGAGCATCGTTTCCATCCTTGGCGTTAAGTACGAGAAGATCGATTCGATCCTTCCGGAAGATCCGACAGACAAGAATGATAAGCGAAATGCCGTCCGGGGATGCGACGTTATCAGGAATATCCCCTCGGATAAGAAGGATGAATTCCAGAAGTTCCTTAAGGATAACAAGGTTAAGGGTTTCGGTTTCGTGGCCGTTCCCCAGAGATACTATAACTACGGAAGCCTTGCCGCACAGGTCATAGGATACGCGAGAAACAACGGCGAGACCCTTAACGGACTTTACGGACTTGAAGCATACTATGACAAGACCCTTTCCGGTAATGACGGCTACCGTTATTCGGAGACTGACTCGATCACGGGAGGCGTTCTGCCTTATTCCGATGCTACCGAGGAGAAGGCTGCGAACGGACGCAACATCGTAACCAATATCGACCTGAGCATACAGAGGATCGTTGAGGAAGCCTGCAAGGACGCTTATGACAAGTACAAGCCGATGGACGGATGTACCGCTATAGTAATGAACCCTTATACGGGCGCCATCCTTGCCATGTGCTCGCTTCCTGATTACGATCTCAACAATCCTTATGGTGTCCCTTACGGACTGGATGAATATGATTTCAATCTGATGGACAAGAATAAGCAGGTTGAGTACCTGATGTCCAATGCATGGCGCAACCGCTGTGTTTCGGATACATACGAGCCGGGTTCAACGTTTAAGTCTCTTACGACCTGCATGGCGTTTGAAGAGAATATCACCAATGAGAATGAGACTTTCGATGATGCGCCGATCAAACTTTCAGAGCAGCATACGATCTCATGCTGGATGCAGAAGACAAACCACTTCAATCACGGCAAAGAGTCGCTCAAAAAAGGTTTTGAGAACTCCTGCAACCCTGTTTTCGCGCAGCTTTCATTCAGACTCGGCATCAAGAAATATTATAAATACGTGCGTATGCTCGGTTTCTATGATACAACCGGAATCGACCTTCCCGCCGAAGGAAAGGGCATCTTCCATAAGAACCCGAGCAGAGTCGATATGGCGGTTCTTTCATACGGAGAGTCTTCGACAGTTACGCCTATCCAGCTTATATCTTCTTACTGCGCGATCATAAACGGCGGAAACCTGATGGTCCCCCACATTGTTAAATATATTACGGACGAGAACGGCAACATCGTTGACCAGATCGAGCCTGAAGTAATCAGAACGGTGTTCTCCGAGAATACATGCAGACGCGTCAGGACCCTGATGGAAGGCGTTGTCTCAGACGGTACGGGTTCAGCGGGTAAGGTCGCAGGATTCAAAGTCGCAGGTAAGACATCCACATCAACGGTCGATGTCGGTGAGAATAAGGGCATGCACGTTCTTTCTTTCTCGTGCTATGCACCCGCAAACGATCCTAAGATCGCGGTGCTCTTCGTTCTTAACAAACCTGAGGATAAGGAAGTCGGTTCCTCGGCTGCTGCTTCAACGGCAGCAAGGATCGTTGAGGGAACGCTTACATACATGGGCGTTGAGAGGATCTTCACGGAAGATGAGTTCGACCAGCTTACGAAAGAATACTACGTCATGAAAGTCGAGGGCATGACTGCCTCAAAGGCTGCTTCGACCATTGCAGTCAACGGCCTGTCAACTCTCTACGGAACAGTAGACATGACTCCTGAGACAAAGGTCGCCAGAACATATCCGAGCTACACTCAGAAGCTTTATAAGACCGGTATAGTCATCATGTATCCTGAGGATGTCACAGAGGAGCAGATGCTTACTTCCCGCGTTCCCAACATGGTCGGAATGAATGCCGTCGAGTGTATCGAGGCATGCCGCAAGGTCAATCTGAACTGCAAGATCAAAGGCGATGTCACCGGACTTTGCACATCACAGAACCAGAATGCAGGTTCTACGGTGCTTTCAGGCGAAGTCATCACGGTTACTCTTGATAATAACGGCGCTAGCGCACTCGGTATCAACAGAAAGATGCCTACGCTCGCTCCCAAGAAAAAGACGGGAGATTCGGGCGTCGGCTGACCCGCGGTAGTTTAACGCACAAACGGAATCACTAACCCGGCGGGAATTTTTTTCAAATTACCACATTTGTTTTTATATTTTTTGTTTTAATATAAGTACGGAGAATTGAAAGGAATTATTTGCCGTGCTTCTGTCTGACATTCTTAAAGAACTCGATACGCGTATCATTACAGGTGATCCTTCCTGTGATGTTACATCAGTTGAATTTGATTCGCGCCGTGTGAAGGCAGGCTCCGTATTTGTCTGCATAAAGGGTTTTACGGTTGACGGACATTCCTTTGCGGGCAGCGCGGCGTCTTCCGGAGCGGCATGCATCATCGTAGATGCAGACCGTGAGGGTTTTGATGACGACATGCTCATCGATGCCGTTAAGGACACAGGATGCGTAATTGTCGAGACGAGGGACACAAAGAAGGCGTTAGCTGTTACGGCAGCAGCGCTACAGGGCCATCCTGAGAGAGAGCTCGATGTTTACGGCATTACCGGAACGAAGGGAAAGACGACATCAACATTTTTGCTCCGCGCCATTTTCGAGGCGGCAGGAAAGAAGTCCGGTCTTGTCGGAACGGTATGCAACATCATAGGCGGTGAGAAGATACCTGCAAAGCATACCACGCCCGAATCATCCGAGATCTTCGGCATGATGCATTCCCTTAAGGAAAACGGCGGAGACAGCTTAGTAATGGAGGTTTCCTCGCAGGGATTAAAACTCGACAGGGTTTACGGCATTAAGTACCGCGCTGCGGCTTTCACCAATCTGTACGAGGATCACATTGCGCCTGAAGAGCATCCCGACATGGATGACTATTTCAGCTGCAAGCTAAAGATCTTCGATAACTGCACGACGGCAATAATCAACGCTGACTGTGAGCAGGCTTCTAAGGTCTGCGAATATGCTTCTTCCAGATGCAAGGTCCTTACATACGGTATTGACAGCGATGCCGATTTCAAGGCTGAAGATCTTACTCTTGAGAGAAGAGACCACGTAACCGGAACGAAGTTTACTCTCAGGAGTTCTTATATTTCCGGAGAGTTTTTCGTGGCTCTCCCCGGAAGGTTCAATGTATCCAATGCGCTTTGTGCCATAGCAATGGCCTGCTGCGCCGGCTGCGATGAGGAAAGCATCAGGAAAGCGCTCGCAACAGCCAGCGTCCCGGGGCGCCTTCAGCCCGTTGAGAATAAACTCGGACTAAATATCCTGGTGGATTATGCACATAATGCGGCTGCACTCGAGAACGTGCTCCTGACATTGAAAAAGTACACCGAAGGCAAAGTGATAACGGTTTTCGGCTGCGGCGGCGACAGATCAGTCACCAGAAGATTCGAGATGGGTGAAGTATCCGGAAATCTTTCCGATAAGACCATCATAACTTCCGATAATCCCAGGAGCGAGGATCCGATGGCGATAATCGCAAACATTATCAACGGTATCGGCAAAACGAATGGCAAGTTCGAGGTCTATGCCGACAGGGCAAGCGCCATCAGACATGCAATTAAGACAGCAGAACCCGGTGACACCGTTCTCATCGCCGGCAAGGGTCACGAGGACTATCAGATATTCAAGGACAAGACCATTCATTTCGATGATGCCGAACAGGCTGAAAAAGCAGTAGCCGAGATCGAAAACGGTTCCAAGCCGATGTTCTCACTCGAAGAGATCAAGAGGGCAGTCGGCGGAAGAACGGTATATAAGACCGAAGAGCGCATCTATGCGACTTTTGTACAGGTATACGGCATTTCTTCCAACTCAAAGGAGATAAATAAAGGCGATGTCTTTATCGCGCTCCGCGGCGAACGTTTCAACGGCGGCGAGTACACTGAAGAAGCGATCGCGAACGGCGCCTGCGCAGTCGTAGTCGATAATGCGGAATATGTTCCGGAGGGCGCTGTCGGAATCGTTGTTGAAGATACCACGAAGGCGCTTTGCGACCTTGCCGCCTACTACAGGTTCAAGCTCGATGCCAAAGTCGTAGCAGTTACCGGATCTGTCGGCAAGACTTCGACCAGGCAGCTTATCGCTGAGGTCCTGGGACTCGGTTTTCGTGTTCATTCTACGAAGGCAAACAACAATAACGAGATCGGCATGAGCAAGACCATCCTTTCTGCTCCTCTTGATACGCAGATACTGGTCGTAGAGATGGGAATGAGAGGGCTCGAAGAGATCTCCAAACTTACAATGATCGCAAGACCCGACATAGCGATCATCACCAATGTCGGATATTCACATATAGGAAGGCTTGGAAGCCGCGACAACATCATGCGCGCGAAGATGGAGATCACCGAAGGACTTACCGACGGCGGCATCCTGATAGTCAATGGAGACGATCCCATGCTCTTCGAATATGCAAGAAGGATATTGTCATTCAATAACCTCATCGCAGCTGTATCTTCAGCCGTTTTCCCCGTCGAGGGATGCCCTGAATGCATCAACAGCTATGAGGTCGATGAGAACGATGACGGAAGCGTTTTCCGCGCACATATCACGAGACTCGGAGAGCCTATTGAATTCGGCGATCCGTTCAGGATAAAGATGTTCGGAAACGCAGGCATAAGGAATGCGCTTTTCGCGATCCTCTGCGCCCATATCTGCGAGATCGGAATGACAGACGGAATGATCAGCGCGATAAGAGAAACACTGTTTGCCACCAAGGCCATGGACGGACGCGGTGCGATTACAGAGACAAAAAAGTATATGATAGTAAATGATGCGTATAATGCCGCACCCGAATCCATGGAGAATTCCTTCCTGAATTTCTCCAAGAGGGCGAAGGGCAGGAGAAAGGTCCTTGCTCTCGGAAACATGATGGAGCTTGGAGATTATGCTCCCCAGCTTCATGAGATGACCGGCAAGGCGTGCGCGAGATACGGATTTGACAAAGTATTCATAACCGGAGAAAACTCCGAAGACTTCATCAGGGGAGCTCACATGGTCGATATAGGACTTGAGATCTCCAGATGCCGTGACGCGGATGACGTATCCGTCAGGCTCGCAGATTATCTGAGGGACGGTGATGCGATACTCTTCAAGGCTTCGCACAGTTTCGGCTTCGAAAAACTGGCAAAAGAATTTATTGAGAAAGGTGATTCATAACGGATGGCTCAGGAAAAGATCCAAAAAGATTATAAGATCACCGATATTGACCAGCTCCTTGAACCCGGATCGTCAGCGATCCCTGAAAGGGCTAAGATACACACGGACTTAAATCCCCAGAACGTAAACATACCGATGCTCCTTATGGTGTTCGGCCTGCTCGTTTTCGGCCTTGTGGTTCTTTATTCGGTATCGGGACCTGACGCTTACGGCCTTTATCACGATTCCGCACACTTCCTTAAGAGACAGCTGATCCAGACGATCATAGGACTTGTGGCGATGACCGCGATCATGTTTATTCCGATCAAGGTCTTCCAGATGCGATGGGTTATGATTGCGGCATATGCACTCAGTCTCGCGCTCGCGATCTGGACGCTTGCTGCGGGCGTAGGTTCCGAGCACGGCGCTACCAGATGGGTCAACATCGGACCTATCCAGTTCCAGAGTTCAGAGGTTATCAAGGTCTCGCTTATCGTTGCGTTCGCAAATTACAGATCGAGAGTAGACAAGCTCCGCCGTGACGGAAAGATCCCCATGCCTAAATCCAAGCGTTGGAGAGCGATCGCATGCGCAATGGTTGACCTTGTTTTCCCTGCAGGAATGATCATTCTCGTCGACCTGGTAGTCATCCTTCAGCCGCACGTTTCATGCTTCATCATCATTGGTGTCGTCATCGTGCTGAGCGCACTCGTTTCCGAGATACCTCTCAAATCATGGATAACGGGAGCTTTGCTCATGGTCGGATTTGTTGTTGTCGTAGGCGGTGTCATTATTGCGGTCATGCCTGTCGAGACGAGAGACAAGATGCTCAAGAACTACGCTCACGTTTTCAAGCGTATCGCGATCTTCAATCAGGGAGATGAGGAAGAGGAAGATGCAACTCTTACAAAGGATGACACGAGACAGATCGACAACGCGCACAACGCCCTCGGTTCGGGCGGAATGTGGGGAGTAGGTCTCGGCAATTCCCGTTCAAAATACAATTACGTCGCAGAGGCGCAGAATGACTATATTTTCTCGATCTACATAGAGGAGACCGGTTTCGTCGGCGGTGCGATCCTGATGGCGCTGTACATGATAATGTTCATCATGTGCGTCCAGGTAATATTGCGAGCCGACGGTGTGTTCACCCGGACGGTCGCGACGGGATGTACAGCCCTGATCTTTGTTGAAGTCCTCATGAATATCTCGGTCGAGCTGCAGGTTATCCCTGCAACCGGCGTTACGCTTCCCTTCATGAGCTACGGCGGTACTGCTCAGATCATGCTCCTCGTTGCTTACGGTCTTATCCTTTCCGTTTCCAAATACGGTAAAAAGGCAGTTGAGGAAAAACCCAAACGCTTATCGAAAAAGGCGGCATAACCTTCTATGGAGCACCGTTTCGCGATCATTGGCGGAGGAACATCCGGTCATATAAATCCCGCACTTGCAATAGCAACCATTTTGAACGAGGGTTTTGCCGCGAAAGGTGATACCTGCAGGTTCGTTTTCGCCGGCAGAAAAGCAGGCCTTGAAGGTGAACTCGTAGTCAAGGCGGGTTACGATTTCGTCGATATCGAGGCAAGCCCTTTTCCCACGAAACCTTCGATCAAGGCTGTCAAAGCTTTGAGGTCACTTTGCAGAGGAAGAAGGCAGTGCATTGACTTCCTCAAGGAATACCGCCCTGAAGGCGTTGTCAGCACCGGCGGATTTGTCAGTGCGCCTCTTATCTCAGCTGCGAAAAGACTCGGCATCCCCGTTATGATCCATGAGGCCAATGCCTTTCCCGGACGCGCTAACAGACTGCTTTCGAGGGGCGCTGACCTTGTAATGACGGGTTTCCCCGATCAGGAAAAAGTCTTTTCGGAAGCGAAAAGAGTGGTATATACCGGTAATCCCGTAAGAAAGATCATGTTCGGAAATACCTATGAGGGAGCAAGAGCAAAACTCGGCATACCCGAAGGACAGAAGATGGTCTTCGCAATGGGCGGTTCGCTCGGTTCCGCAACGATCACGGGTTTTGTTCTTTCCTGTGCAAGAATGCCTGAATTCGCTGACGTCAAGTTCGTATTAAGCTGCGGCAAACACAACACTGTCGAGATCACTGAAGAAGACAGAAATCTTCCGAACCTGCAGATCATGGATTATGTCAACAACACAAACGAGTATCTTGCCGGAAGTGACGTCTGCATTCTCCGTGCAGGTGCAGTTACCTGCGCCGAGATAACCGCAACGGGAGCCTGCGCCATAATGGTGCCTTATCCTTATGCGGCACACGACCATCAGACTTACAATGCAAGATCCATCGCCGGAAAAGGCGGCGGGATAGTTATTTCAGATGCTGACTGCGGATCGGGAAAGATACTTTCCGTGTTAACGGAACTGCTTAAAGACGAAGGAAAGCGCAATGAGATCAGGAGATGTGCTTCAGAACAGGCTATCACGGATACCGGTGACAGGATATTCCGCGCTATAAGCGAAGCTCTTTCAAAACAAGATTGATAGAATAACACTATGGATGATAACGAACTCGACAAACTGTTTGGATATGACGGCGGGGATGAAGGCTCCGGCACGGACGATTCTGAACATTTGCAGATCGTGGATCCCAAGGATAAAAAGCCCCGTGAAAAAAAGGAAACTCAAGAGCCTGAAGGTGAAGAACCCGTAAAGGAAGAAACCGCTGACGGCGAGGATGCTGAAGCCGGAGATGCTGAAGCAAACGGAGCTGAACCTGAATCTTCAGAAAATGAAGAGGACGGGGCGGATAAAGAAGAGTCCGTTCCTGAAGGCGAAGAACAGGCCGGAGATGCAGAGGAAGGCGGAAACGCCAAAGAGGTTGAGGCTGAAGAGAAGTCTGACGAAGAACAGCCCAAGAAGGCCAGGAAAAAGAAAGCCAAGGTCAGACTTAACGGTTTCGGCATAACCGTTATAGTATTCTTCGTTCTTGTCGTAACTCTGGTGCTCCTGTTTTTGTTTCTCCCGATCTTCAGGGTGCGCGAAGTAACGGTAGACGGCAACGTTGAGATGACCGATGAAGAAGTTCTTAAAGAAGTGGGACTTAAGTATAATGCTCATCTCATGAGCGGTGTAAGCGGAAATCTTCTGGATATCTTAAGCCTTAACTACGGTAAGACGGAGGAGCGGATAAGGATGGAGAACCCTTATATCGCAGATATCACGATCGCGGTAAGGATCCCTTCAGAGGTCAGGATCACCGTAAAGGAGAGACGCAAGATCGCTTATATCAGCACTCCTGACGGTTATATAGCGCTTGACCGTTACGGTACTGTGCTCGAGATCAATTCCGGAAAGAACAAGCGGGACGTAAGGCCCGTTGTTTACGGCATTACCGTTGAATCCGCAAAGCTCGGCGGGAAAGTCAAGGTTTCCGATGAGAATGCCTACAGGAGAGCCATAGTGGTCCTTGGTTCGATCCTTTCGGCAGACAATGCCACGATAGGCGATAAATTCAACATGTTCGAACATACGTCTGAAGTGCGTATACTGCCCAGCGGTTTCATATTCCTGACTGTCTATACCGAGAGCGGTAAGCCGGTCCAGATCAAACTCAACAAGACGGACAAGATAAACGACAAGATGACACAGCTCCTGTTCCTCTTTAATTCAAATGCTTTTGACCAGGTCACGATCAAGGGAACGCTCGACATGACCGGTGATGAGTTTATCTTCAACGCAAACAGTGACTCGAGCAGGAACAGGAATATTGAGACAAAAGCCGCAACTGACAATAAAGACGGCGCAGAAGGCAGCCAGAGCGGTGATCAGAACGGCGATGCAAACAACGGTACTCCCGCCGGATAAAGTAATAAATAATTTGATATTACCTAAAAAGTTTACAATTTAATGATAAAATGTAATCGTTTCTTACAATACGGAGTTAAATGACTCCGTTTGTATTGAACGAATAAATTATTTGGGATAAAATCCAAAATGATGTATTGTATAACATAATTATAATTTTATATCATACGGGACAAAAACAGTTTTATACGGAGGAATTTAGGATGTCTGAGAGCAAGCACAGCTATTCAATGGACGAATCTAATGTTGCCAGCATTAAAGTTATCGGTGTTGGCGGAGGCGGAAGCAATGCTGTTAACCGCATGGTCGAGAGTGGCGTCCAGGGCGTTACATTTATCGCCATCAACACAGATAATCAGGCGCTTGCCCGCAATAAGGCAGAAATAAAGATCCAGATCGGTGAGAAGGTTACAAGAGGCCTCGGCTGCGGAGCTGACCCCAGCGTTGGTGAGAAGTCTGCAGAAGAATCCCGTGATGAGATCGCTGAAGCTATCAGCAATACCGACATGCTCTTTATCACAGCAGGCATGGGCGGCGGTACCGGTACAGGTGCTGCTCCTGTCGTAGCTCAGATCGCAAGAGACCTCGGAATCCTCACAGTTGCAGTTGTTACAACACCGTTTACTTTTGAGGGCGGAAAGAGAGCTGCAAATGCTGAGCGCGGTATCCGTGAGCTTCAGAAATCCGTTGACTCCCTTATCGTTGTCTCCAACGACAAGCTCCTTGACGTAGTAGATGAGAGCACTTCCTTCGAGGAAGCTTTCAATATGGCAGACCAGGTTCTCAAGTTCGGTGTCGCAGGTATCTCCGACCTCGTTGCTATTCCCGGACTCATCAACCTCGACCTTGCAGACGTTACACGTGTCATGAAGGACGCAGGCATCTGCCACATGGGTATCGGCCGCGCTTCCGGCGAGGACCGTGCACAGGTCGCTATCAAGCAGGCTATCAACTCACCTCTGCTTGATACAAACATCGAAGGCGCTACAGGCGTAATCCTCAACTTCACAGGCGGACGCGGAATGAGACTCTCCGAGATCGATGCTGCTTCCTCCATCGTTCGTAACGAGGCATCTCCTGAAGCTGAGATCATCGTCGGTGCAGTCGTTGACGATTCACTTGAGGATGAGCTCATGATCACTGTTATCGCTTCAGGTTTCGATAACACGATCAATGCAAGCGCAGGCCACAGAGCAAGCACATCAGTTCTGTCCAGAGAGAATCCTACGATCATCTCTTCAAGGGCAACAACAAGTTCTTCCAGAACAGAATACATTCCCAGACAGCAGCAGTCCGCACCCGAGCCGGCACCGGCTCCCGTACAGCGTTCTGCTCCGGGCTTCAGATTCGGCGATGATTCAGTAGCTCCTCAGCCGGCACCCGCAGCTCAGCCTGCAGCTCCTGCTCAGCAGATCCCTATGCAGCAGCCTGCACCGGCTCCCGTACAGCAGATCCCTGTACAGCAGCCCCAGCAGCCGGCTCCTGCTCCCGTACAGCCTCAGGCTCCCGTTCAGATGGGCGGCAGACCGCAGGCTAACGTAGCACCTCAGCCTGAAGCTAAGCCTGCTCAGAAGTCTGCTAAGCCTTGGTTTATGTTCGGTAAAGACGGTCAGTAAGAGTAAATGATCTGCATAAAGTGCGGCAAGAATAACGATAAGGTCCTTGATTCAAGACCTACCGAAGACGGTTATTCCATAAGGCGCCGCCGTGAATGCTTAGAATGCGGTTACAGGTTTTCGACCGTAGAGAGGATTGAAGACCTGAATCCCACGGTCGTTAAGAAGAACGGAACGAGAGAACCGTTCATGGCCGAGAAGATCATGGCAAGCCTGAACATAGCGTGCTCCAAGCGCGGAGTATCGCCTCAGGATAAGGAAAAGATCGTAGCTGAGATTGCCGATAAGGTTAATAGCAGATACAACCGCGAGATAACGAGTTCTGAGATCGGTGAATTCATAATGAACCGTCTGAAGAATATGGACAAAGTAGCTTATGTGCGCTTTGCATCCGTATACAAAGACTTTACCGATCCTCAGTCTTTCGCAGATGAGGTTAGCAGGATCTCTGATGAGATTACTGAACCAAGAACGTAAATAAGCCGGCTGATCCGGCAAAAACAAAATAGAAGTTACAGGGGTGATTAAATGGCAGTAAACAAAGTTTTGCTCGTAGACGACGATCCGGGCATTATCGAAGTACTCAAGCTCTATTTTGAGAAGGAAGGCTACCAGGTTTCCACCTGTATGCAGGGCGACAGAGCTGTTGGTGTATTCAATCAGTTCAAACCTGACATCGTTCTTCTTGACCTGATGCTTCCCGGTATGGATGGCAATGACATCTGCCGTGAGATCAGAAAGACTTCTGACACTCCGATCATCATGCTTACTGCACGTACAGATACCCTTGATAAGATCATCGGTCTTGAACTCGGTGCTGATGACTATATTCCTAAGCCGTTTGAGCCTAAGGAAGTCCTCGCAAGAGTCAAGGCTGTCTTAAGACGTACAGAGAAAAGGGACAACGGCGGTGCTTCTTCAGAAGCAGAGTCCGGTAAACCCGATGATATCATTACATATCCCGGCTTCTCGGTTGATAAGATCCGCTATGTCGTTACAGTTGACGGCAATGAGATCTATATGCCTCCGAAGGAGCTTGAACTCCTTTTCTTCCTCGCATCAAATCCCAACCGTGTTTTCACCCGTGAGCAGCTCCTTGAAAACGTTTGGGGATATGACTTCTACGGAGAATCACGTACCGTAGACGTTCATATTAAGAGGATTAGAGAAAAGATCGAGAATCCCGACAGGGAACAGAACTGGTGCATAAAGACTGTTTGGAGCAAGGGTTATAAGTTCGAGACGAGGTAACTCATGGCTCCCAAGTCTGACGGCGGCAGAAAGATCTCGGCCAACTTCGCCGTTTTCATAATCACATTTCTTGTCTTTACCACACTCGTGGTCTTTGCCGTCCTGCTGTTTCTCTCTTATGAGAACATGTATAACAACCTTGTCGTCAAGGTTATTGACGGCACAGATGAGGTAGCACTTAATCTGTCTGCCGACATAACCTCGCTTACGTCCATGCAGTCCGGTGACTTCAGGTACACCATGGACAATGACGGCTCGGATAATTTCAAGAATTCACGTATCATAGACCGCTTTGTTAATTCGGAGATCTACCGGAAAAGCGGTTCTATATATCTGGTCGACGGCGAAGGCCGCATATTGTGCCGCAACTCAAGGGAGCTTGAATCCGTAGACAGCGTTTCGGTCAAGCAGGGCAACGGCGGATATATGTACATATCTGACATGCATCTGCTGGAGATGATCAAGTATGCAGATGAGAACGGCCGCGCAGGCGACAGCAATAAGAATCCCAAGAGCATAACATCTGTCAGCTGCATGAAGATAAAGGGAACACCTTATTTCTGCATAGTCAACAACAGCGAAACGACAGGTGCCACGGTTACCGAGTATCTCAATGTCATCTTCATTCCCGCGATGATCGCCATGATCATTTCGATCATTCTCTACGCTGTATTCGTTTACCTCAGCCTTATGCCGATCAAGGATATCTCAAGGGCTATTGCGAGCGTTGCCGAAGGCGATTTCTCAGTCAGGGTAAGTCCGAGGTTCTCGGAACCTGAGGATTTTTCAAACTTTTCGGTTTCGTCAGAGTTTACCGAGATGGGAATGACGGTCAACAACATGATCGAATCCCTCGAAAATGCCGAGCGTGACAGGGAGATGTTCATCTCATCGATTGCGCATGACATCAGGACACCGCTTACTTCGATCAACGGCTTCGTAACCGCCATGACTGACGGAACGATCCCGCCCGAAAAGCACGATCATTATCTTAACCTCATCAAGCAGCAGTCCGACAGGATCAGAACCCTTGTAACGCAGATGACTGAAGCATCTTCGCTGTCTCATGTTGATCCGAAGATGATGGATGAATTCAACATCAGCGACATGATCAACGATATCGTTGACAACCTCGAAGCACAGCTTTCGAACAAGGATATTACCATCATCAAGTCTCTTGATCCGGGCCCCGGCATTACCGCTTATGGTGAGGCACAGCAGCTTTGCAGGGTCATTATCAACATCATCACAAATGCCATTAAATTCACGCCGCAGGGCGGTTCTATAAAAGTAACGACGACATCTGAGCCCAGAAACAAGAGGATCATGATCCAGGTTGAGGATTCCGGTGCAGGCGTTGAGGAATCTAAGCGTAAGAGGATCTTCGAGAGTTTCTATAAGGCTGATCCTTCCCGCAAGGTTGAAGGCTTCGGTCTGGGACTTTATATCTGCAAGCAGATCCTTGCCGCACACGGTCAGACCATATCCTGTGAGGACGGTACTGAACTTGGCGGAGCCAGATTTGTTTTCTATTTCCCGTTCCCGCCCGATAAGAAGCAGGAATGAGTCATGCCTAGGATCTCACGCTCAAAACTTGCCCAAGAGACATGGGACGCGCTGGTGAAGGCTTTTCCGGATTCAGCATGCTCACTGGATTTTGATCTCCCCGAAAGGCTTTCTATCAGGGGAATATTGTCCGCGCAATGCACTGACAAAAGGGTTAATCTTACTTCACAGGAACTGTTTGAGAAGTATCCGGATATGAATTCCATCGCATCGGCCTCTGCTGATGACATAGCTGCTGTTATCAAACCATGCGGCCTTACGGCTTCAAAGACTGCGTCCGTAAAGGATTTCGCCGGCAGGTTCGTCAATGAATGGGGAGGCAAAGTCCCTAATGACGTTGATGAACTCATGAAGGTAAAGGGCATAGGCAGGAAGATCGCGAACCTCATCGTAGGCGAGATCTACGGTACTCCCGCGATAGTCGTTGATACTCACTGCAAGAGGGTCATGAAGCGTGTCGGGATAACGGACAGCGAAGATCCTGCCCGCGTTGAGAAGGACATGATGAAAGTATTTGAAGAAGATAAATGGATCGCCATAGGACATCTGTCCGTGGACCTTGGAAGGACGTACTGCAAGTCACAGTCGCCCGACTGCGGGGCATGCCCGCTTT
This sequence comes from Clostridiales bacterium, assembly GCA_017478485.1. GTDB lineage: Bacteria > Bacillota > Clostridia > Saccharofermentanales > Saccharofermentanaceae > Saccharofermentans. The sequence goes on from JAFVDI010000031.1 coordinate 243,846, forward strand.
CAGGTTTTTGCAGGAGGCATATCTGATGACGAATGTCAGTCTTTCAAGCCCCGTATCAGTGCTTTACGGAATAGGTCCCGCAGCAGCAGATCATCTTGCAAAACTCGAGATAAATACGGTTTATGACCTTATCACGTTCCTTCCTTGGAGATATAACGACTGGACTTCGGTCACGCATGTTTCGACATGCGAAGGCGGCAATGAGGCATCGCTTTTTCTTACAATTCTTAATAATCCTTCCGTTAATCTCAGAAGCCGGACCAAGTCCGTAAGTTTCATGGCAGGTGATGAATCCGGCAGGATAAAGCTGATGTTCTTCAATTCTCCTTATCTGGTCAATAAATTCCAGGCCGGAGACAGGTGTTTCGTTCACGGCGAACTCACTTATTTTGCGGGCGCACCTCAAATGGTGAATCCGTTTATAGAGAAGGCTGATAAGGTAAGCACTTCAGAGCTCGTAAGGCCCGTATATCACATGACTGCGGGCATCACTTCCAGACAGCTTTCCAGGTGGATTAAGACCGCTTTAGATCTTTGCGGTGAAGAACTTAAATGCTGCATTCCGGAAGAGATAATGAAGAAGGAAAACTTCGTTCCGATGGCTGAGGCATACAGGCGTGTCCATTTCCCCGAGACGCTTGAAGATGCCTCTGCAGCAAGACGTCAGATAGCGTATGAGGAGCTTATACTCCTCGGAGTCGGAATGAAGCTCTATAACCGCGGGACAAGCGTTAAGGAAGTTGCCGAGAAGGTTGTTCCCGAGAGCGGAAGCGAGCTTGCAGCAGACGTTTCGAAGCGTTGGAAAAAGATCGTCGAAGGTCTCGGCTTTGCTCTTACCGGTGATCAGAGAAAGGCGATAATCGACATACAGAAAGACATGATGACCGATATTCCGATGAACCGTCTCGTACAAGGTGACGTAGGTTCCGGAAAGACTGCTGTCGCGATCCTTGCGATGGCCATGACTGCGCTCATGGGAAAGCAGTCGGTAATGCTCGCGCCGACCTCAGTCCTTGCCAAGCAGCATTACAACAATGCCTGCAGGATACTTGAGGGCAGCGGCATCAATGTTGTGCTTCTTCTGGGAAAGACGAAGGCATCCGTAAAGAAAGAGATAAAGGAAAAACTAAGAGACGGTGAAGCTTCCGTCATTATCGGAACGCACGCGCTGCTTACCGATGATATAGAGTTTGCGGATCTGGCGCTCGTCATAGCGGATGAGCAGCACAGATTCGGCGTTAAGCAGAGGGAGAAGCTCCTTATCAAGAAGGAACTTCCTAACGGCATAAACAGCGTTCATAACCTCGTCATGACTGCAACGCCTATCCCCAGAACGCTTGCGATGGTGCTGTATGGTGACATGAAGACTTCTGTCATCAGGGAGAAGCCTGCAGGAAGACAGGCTATCACAACGTGGTTTGCGGCATCAAAGGACAGTCCTGACACAAAGGCCGCGCTGATTTCAATGCTCGAATCCGGACAGCAGGCATACATTGTCTGTGCAAGGATAGACGAGAACGAAGACGAGATCTCTGATGACTCGATAATCGGCCGCGAAGAATCTGATGAGAAGTCGATCACGTCTGTCATCGAGATGAAGCAGAAACTTGATGAATCAGGTATTTCCGCGAGATTCCCTTCAGCTGTGCTCTATGGTTCAATGCCCGAACAGGCAAAGCTCGACACCATTGAGAAGTTCCTGTCAGGAGAGATCAAGATCCTCATTTCGACAACCGTGATCGAGGTCGGCGTGGACAATCCGAGAGCGAACATAATGGTCATCATGGATGCCGACAGATTCGGCCTTTCAACGCTTCATCAGCTCAGGGGCCGTGTCGGAAGAGGCAAAGAGAAATCTTATTGTATACTTGTTTCGGAATCCAGATCGGAACTGGCGCTTACCAGGATGAGGATGATGTGCGAGTCGCAGGACGGTTTTGAGCTTGCCCAGAAAGATTTAGAGATAAGAGGTCCCGGAGATTTCTTCGGAACAAGGCAGCACGGCATCCCGACACTGAGGGCGGCGAACCTTTATACCGACCTTACCATAGCTTCCGAAGCTTGTGACGCGGTAAATGCATTGCTAGACAAGGGCGGTAGCGAAGCTGACGTGATCAGGAAAAACATAGAAGAGATGTTCGAACTCAGATTCGGTTCGAAGTTGGGAGTTTTGTGATATGCCGAGAGTCATAACCGGGAGATTCAGGGGAACCGTGCTTTTCGCGCCTGAAGGTGATAAGACCAGGCCTACGACCGACAAGGTCAAGGAGGCTTTGTTCTCGATCATCCAGAATGACGTGCCGGGAAGTGAGTTCCTGGACCTTTTCGCAGGCTCGGGGCAGATCGGCATTGAAGCAGTAAGCCGCGGAGCAGTACGTGCAACGCTGGTTGACAAGGGCGGCGATCCCGCAAGGATCATTTCGCGCAATCTCGAAAAGATCCGCATGAAGGATTCGCCGGAAATAAGGTTTATCAAGGCCGGCTTTACGCAGGCTCTGGAGAAACTTGGTTCAAGCGGCGAGAAATTTGATATTATATTCATGGACCCTCCGTACAAGATGGTGCCTGAGGCAGCGCTTGCGGCAGGGGAGATAATATGCCGTCTGGGAATGTTAAATGACGGGGGCATGCTGATAATCGAGCATGCGTCTGATAATCCCCCGGCAGATTCTGTCTCGGAATTGAAAAGTGTTCGTTCTTGTAGTTATGGGACTACCGTGATAACATTTTTTAAGAAATGCTCGGAGGCGAGGTAAAGTGAAGGTCATGCTTTTCCCGGGGACGTTTGATCCCTTTACGAGAGGCCACAAGGATATTGCCAGACGCGCGGCAAAGCTTTGTGACGAGCTTTACGTGGCAGTTATGGAGAATTCTGCCAAGACTCCGCTCTTCACGCTGGATGAACGCGAGGACCTCATTAAGAAGTCGCTTGCGGTCGACGGACTTGATAACATTAAGGTCATGAAGTGGGACGGACTCATGGTCGATCTTTATACAAAGCTCGACTGCTGTGCTGTCGTAAGAGGCATCAGATCAGAGTCTGATTTCCGTTACGAAGCGGAAATGGCACTTGCCAACAGACTTCTTCATCCGGGATATGACGCGGTCCTCCTGCCCTGCAGGGATGATCTCTCGCTCATATCTTCGACCATTGTTAAAGAGGTAGGATATTATGGCGGCGACATTTCAAAGATGGTGCCTGCCGAGATCATAGACGTGGTAAAGGACAAATTCAAGAAAGGACGGAAACAGTAATGGAGAACAGCAATTTCAATCAGGGAGGACAGCGCTACGACGCGATTAAGCACATTGATTACTTGATTGATATGATCAAGGATGCCTCGAGCGTACCTTTTTCGGACAAGTGCTCTATCGAGAGGACTGAGACAGTCAACTCGCTCCAGATCTTAAAGAACAACCTCCCCGGAGCCGTAGCCCAGTCAAACGATATCGTTTCCCGTGCACAGGACATCATCAGCACAGCTCGTGAGAAGAATAAGAAGATCATTGACGACGCGAACAGAATGTACGCAATGAAGGTCAACGATCATGAGATCACAAAGGGCGCAAGGGAAGAGGCTGCAAAGATCATTGCCAACGCAGAAGCTCAGGCAGAGGATCTCCGCAAGAACGCTCATCTCTATGTAAAGCAGCTTCTTGAAAATGTCAACGGAACCCTTGGCGAGAACATGGCTAAGATCCAGACAAACCTCGCAGAGATCGAATCGGCTCTCACAGACAGCCAGTAAGATCTTAAGATTGAACCGATAACTACTGACGGCCGCAAATACTGCGACCGTCTGTTTATAAGAACAGGGGGTGCAACATGATCCTCGGTGTAGAGATAGAAAACTTTGATGTCTTTGATAAGGACCGCGCAGGAATCCTTATTGAGGAGAGCATCACGATCGCTAAGGAAAAGTCTGCCGGCAATGTCACGGCACATAACAGGCTCCGTAACCTTAACGCGCTTGTCGGAAGAAACAGTACCGGCAAGACAAGTTTCATGGGATGCCTTTCTTTCCTTCAGGATGTCATAACCGAGGGCTGTGCAGCCGCTTCCATCTCCAAGGGAAGGCCTGGATTTGCCAACATGTGCCCCGATATTACGAAGCCGTCAGTTTTCAGGACATTTTTCAAGCTTGAAGACATCGTTACCGGCAAGCCGAAGTATGTTCAGTATGAACTCGGCATTTCCTCAAACATATATAAAAGTCCGATCATCTGTTATGAGAAAGTCCTTACTTCCGTTTTCGACGGTGATGAGATAAAGATAGTCACACTTCTTGATATTAAAGAGGGAAACGGATCGATCTCATGTCCGGGCGCAAAAGAAGGCGAAATGGATGAAGTGGTGCTCGACGATGAACATCTCCCCGCACTCAGCATCTACGGCAAGCTCACCAAATATGCGGATTTTGTCGTTCTCCTGAGGGAGATCAGACACTGGTTCTTTTGCAGTTTTTCATCAGAAGAACAAAGCTCATATTTCAATGACGGCGGAGCTCCCGGCGGCCACAAGCACCTGAACAGCTCAGGTTCAAATGTAGGCAACGTTCTCGAATACATGAAGATGAGAGACGAGGCTGAATATGAAAAGATAGTTTCTGAAATAAAGGCCAAGATCCCCACGATGAAGCATAAGAAGAACCTTCCGGAAGTCCTGAGGGAAAGCCCGGACAAACTCTTCTTGTATCTGCTCCTTCTGCGTGACGGCGCTCCGAGGTCGACCATCTTTATAGAGACTCCCGACAAGGATCTTTACCATGACATGGTCGATGTCCTTGCGGACGAGATGAGATCTTATACTCTCAAGAACGGATACTGCCAGATTATCTTTTCGACGCACAATCCGTACATTATCGAGACATTGTCTCCTAAGGAAGTCTGGATCTTTGAGAGATCTTTCGAAAAAGCCTCCGGTGATGTCAACATAAGGTGCGCAGGCGACGATCCGCTCGTTTGCGAGCTGTTCAGGCAGGGTGTCGGAATGGGCGCCATCTGGTATGCGGGACACCTGGATTCAGATACGGAATGACGGGAATCGAAAAATGCTGATAGAGATACTTTCAGAAGACAAATCGGGAGCAGTCGTAGTAGAGCGTCAGGTTGAACGCATCTGCGACACAGAAGGAACAAAAGCGCAGATCAATGTCAGACCGCACCGCGGATGCGGAAGCCTGCCTAAGGACCCGGAATCCAAACCACCGAAGTTTGCCAGTTCTCTTCTTGACCTTCTTCCCGCAAAGCTCCGCGCTTATAACAACGTTTACAGGGGAAAGGAAGTTATCCTGATAGTAACGATGGATTCCGACAATAACGATCCTGAAGCTCTCAGGAAAGAACTTTATGAAGCGGCCAGGAAGTATGCACCCGACATAAGGAGCGTTGTCGGCATAAGCACCGAAGAGATCGAAGCCTGGATGCTCGGTGACAGGGAAGCCGTAATGGAGGCATATCCCGGCTGCAACAGGAAAGTCCTCGATGAGTATGAACAGGATTCTGTCTGCGGCACATGGGAAGTCCTTTGCCGCGCTATAAGCGAGAACGCCGATAAGCTCATAGACATCGGATATCCCGCCATCGGCCACTACAAGGCAAGGTGGGCTGAAGACATTTCCAGGTTCATGCAGCCGCAGCGCAACATCTCGCCGAGCTTCAACACGTTCAGGATGGCGCTGGTCACGGCGCTTAAGAATCCCGTTCCGATCTACAGGAAGCGCTCTTTCTGATGGGCAGACACATCTATGTCCACAATCCCTTCTGCGTCCGCAAGTGTCCTTACTGCGGATTCTTTTCGGTGACAGACAGATCACTTGCCGAAAAGTATTATGAAGCAGCCGTCAGAGAGGCTTTGTTCTGGGCGGAGTATGACAAAAGCTATGTTTCGCCTGAAGACAAAGGTCCTGACACCGTCTATTTCGGAGGCGGCACCCCTTCATGCGTTCCCGAAAAATATATATGCGGACTTTTGGAGACGATTATCAGTGCTTTCGGTATCGGAAGTGACGTCGAGATAACTTTGGAAGTAAATCCCGCATCATTTACTTTGGAAAAAGGCAGATCTTACACTAAGAGCGGCTTTAACCGCCTGTCCATGGGGATCCAGTCCCTCGATGACGGCGTACTTAAGACATTGGGCCGGCTTCACGATTCGGAAGGCGCGCTTAAAGCGCTGGACGCTGCTTTTGAAGCGGGATTCAGGAACATATCCGCAGACTTCATTACAGGTGTTCCGGGCCAGAGCGTGGAAGGCATCTTAAAAGATCTTCAAAAGGTCCTTGATAAAGGCGTTAAGCATATAAGCACATATTCGCTCATGATCGAGGAGGACACGCCTTTTTACGATAAGTACAGTGATACTATTGAAGACCTTGTGTCTCCTGATACGGAACGCTCTATGTACCACGAGGTGCGCCGTTTCCTGAATGAAAAGGGAATAGTCCCTTATGAAATATCCAACAGTGCGTTGCCCGGATTTGAGAGCAGGCATAACACGGCATACTGGGACGGGTGCGATTATTATGCGGTAGGCGCAGGCGCTCACGGGTTCCTTAATTCCGTGAGGTTCGGACACGATGAGGAAATAGAGTCTTATATTTCTTCTGCATTTAAGATAAACAGGGATGAAGTCAATAAGCTCCTCGGAACCGAAGGTGAGAAGCATGACCATATAGACGGTTTTATATATTTTGAAGAAAGGCTTACCCAAAACGACAGGATGAGGGAATATCCTTTCTTAAAGCTTCGGACATCCAAAGGAATAGACAAAGAAGAGTTCAAGCAGCGCTTCGGCAGGGACTTTGAAGAAGTTTACCGGGAAGAGCTCAGGTCCAATATCGAAAAGGGATACCTTAAGTCAGAAGGACAAAGCATATCTTTGACCAAAAGCGGTCTGGACTTTGCCAATCTCGTCATGGAAGACTTCCTCTGATGCCTTGATTCAGGGCATTTGACGATTCACTATATTCTGCCCCATTTTACCATTTGACTATTTTTGACTTTGATAGTATATTGATGTTGGCACTCAGAAGAGCCGAGTGCTAATCGTACAGAAAGGGAGCAGATCAGATGGAACTTGATGATCGTAAAAAGAGAGTACTTCAAGCCATAGTTGATGATTATGTAGCCACTAATGAGCCTGTCGGTTCTAAGTCGCTCATCGAGCGTCACAACTTCCAGGTCAGCTCCGCCACGCTGAGAAATGACATGGCAGAACTCGAGAGGCTCGGCTTCATTGAGAAACCCCATACTTCAGCCGGACGCATTCCTTCCGACCTCGGCTACCGTGAATATGTCGATTCCCTAATGAAGATCGATACGCTCACACAGAAGGAGCAGCAGGAGATCGAATCCAACATCTCCGGCACGGTCGATGAGGCGGCAGATCTTATTAAGAGTGCTACTCATACTCTCTCCGAAGCAACAGGATTCATTTCGCTTTCGATGAGCCCCAGGCTTCAGAAGAGCTTTCTCAAGCAGATAAAGATCCTCATGATCGAGCCCGGCAAGGCACTTGTCGTACTTGTTCTTTCGGCAGGCGTTGTTAAGGACAAGATCGTCAGGATCCCGAATTTCATTACCGATGAGCAGATGATCAAGATCTCGGGCGCAATTGAGAAGAACCTCACGGGCAAGCCCCTTGATGAGATCACTCTTGTAACGGTCGAGACTGCGGCTAAAGATACCGAGATCCCTTCAGGCATCTTAAGACAGGTCCTTTATGAGGCATATACGGCCATCAAGCAGGCAGACCAGCTGAGCATATATCTCGAAGGTGAGCACAAGATGCTCGCTTTCCCGGATTTCAGTTCGATGGGAAGAGCAAGAGATCTTTTAGGAACGCTTTCCGATTCCGGCATGGTAGCAGGTTATGTCAATGAGATGGAGAATCAGGCTCAGGTAAGCGGCAAGAAGGATTCCTACATGATCAGGATCGGTCAGGAGATCACGCTCGAAGGCCTCGATGACTGCAGCTTCATTACGGCAACCTACAACATGGGTGATACTGTCTCAGGCAACATAGGCGTCATCGGACCCAAGCGAATGGATTATTCGAGAGTCATCTCAAAGATGGATTTCGTAAAGAAGAAACTTAACGAAGAGCTTAAGAAGCTCACTTGATAAATAGAGATAAATAAATGAAAGGATAAGCAAGGATGGAAGAAAACAAAGACGAAGAGATCCTGAACGGGCAGGAGGAAGAGACTGCAGAAGAAGCTTCCGCGGAAGAGGCTGTTTCCGAAAACGAAGAGACAGAGGAAACAGCTGAAGAAACATCAGAGACTGATGAAAGTGCAGAAGCAGAAGAAGCAGCCGAAGACTCCGGCAAGCAGGATGAACTCGAGAAGCGCTACATGAGCCTGTATGCCGAATACGACAATTACAGGAAGCGCACACAGAAAGAGAAGGAAAGCCTTTATGCCGATGCGGTAGCTGATGTCACAAAGGAATTCCTCGCAGTTATCGATAATATCGGCCGTGCAGTTGAAACTGCAAAGAGCGCCGACGAGCATTCGATAGACAAGGTCGTTGAAGGCATTGAGCTCCTGGGCAGACAGGCAGGAGACATCCTTACCAAGATAGGCGTTGAAGAGATCAAGGCCGAGCGCGGTGAGAAGTTTGATCCCAATCTTCATGAAGCGGTAATGCACGTTGAGGATGATGACCTTGGAGAACAGGAAATAGCAATGGTTTTCACCAAAGGCTATTTGTACAAAGGCAAAGTGATCAGACACGCTGTTGTCCAGGTTGCAAACTGATCCAGTTAATAAACACAAAGGAGATAAAACAATGGATTTAATCAGATCAAGTCTAGTCCCTACGGTAATCGAGACTACAGGCCGCGGCGAGCGCGCTTATGACATCTATTCCAGACTTCTCAAAGAGAGGATCGTAATCCTTTCAGAAGAAGTTAACCATGTAACTGCAAGCCTTATTACGGCTCAGCTTCTCTTCCTCGAAGCAGAGGATCCCGAGAAGGATATCCAGTTCTACATCAACAGCCCCGGAGGATCCGTTTCCGACGGTCTCATGATCTATGACACCATGAAGCTCATCAAGCCTGACGTTCAGACGATCTGCATGGGTATGGCAGCTTCCATGGGTTCAGTTCTCCTTTCAGCAGGCACAAAGGGCAAGAGATGCATCCTGCCTAATGCTGAGGTAATGATCCACCAGCCTTTGGGCGGCGCACAGGGCCAGGCTACAGAGATCCTCATCGCTGCAGACCACATTAAGGACACCAGAAAGCGTCTCAACCAGATCCTGGCTGACAACTGCGGCAAGGATTTAGAGACATTGATGAACGATACGGACAGAGATCACTGGATGACAGCCCAGGAAGCTCTCGAATACGGTATCGTCGATAAGATTCTTGAAAGCAAGAAAGCATAAAATAAGGGAGGATAAATTCATATGGCAAAAGTAATAGGTATTGACCTCGGTACGACGAATTCGTGCGTAGCGGTTATGGAAGGTTCGGAGACAGTAGTTATCCCGAATCCCGAAGGAAACAGAACTACTCCTTCAGTAGTCGGTTTCACAAAGGCTGGCGAGCGTCTCATTGGCCAGGTTGCAAAGAGACAGGCAGTCACAAACCCTGAAAGAACGATCTCATCCATCAAGCGTGAGATGGGTTCCGACTACAAGGTAATCATTGACGAAAAGCAGTACACACCTCAGGAGATCTCCGCAATGATCCTCTCCAAGCTCAAGAGCGATGCAGAGGCATATCTCGGAACTCCCGTTACACAGGCTGTTATCACTGTTCCTGCATACTTCACTGACTCTCAGCGTCAGGCAACAAAGGACGCAGGCCGTATTGCAGGCCTCGAGGTATTGAGGATCATCAACGAGCCTACTGCAGCATCACTTGCATACGGTCTCGATAAGGAAACTGATCAGAAGATCCTCGTATTCGACCTTGGCGGCGGTACGTTCGATGTTTCCATCCTCGACATCAGCGACGGCGTTTTCGAGGTTCTTGCAACAGCAGGCAACAACAGACTCGGCGGTGACGACTTCGATAACAAGATCGTTGACTACCTTGTTGATTCATTCAAGTCAAGCGACGGTGTTGACCTCAGAACAGACCGTATGGCAATGCAGAGACTCAGAGAAGCAGCAGAGAAGGCCAAGATCGAGCTTTCCGGCGTTACATCTTCTGCTATCAATCTGCCTTACATCACAGCTGACGCAACCGGTCCTAAGCATCTCGACATCACTCTCACAAGAGCTAAGTTCGATGAGCTTACAGCTGACCTCGTTCAGAAGACAATGGATCCCGTTAAGCGCGCAATGAGCGACGCCGGCGTTACACCTTCCGACATCGACAAGATCCTCCTCGTAGGCGGTTCCACAAGAATCCCCGCGGTTCAGGATGCAGTTAAGAACTATTTCGGCAAGGATCCTTTCAAGGGCATCAACCCTGACGAGTGCGTTGCCATCGGCGCAGCTATCCAGGCAGCAGTTCTCACAGGCGACGTTAAGGGACTCCTTCTCCTCGACGTTACACCTCTCTCTCTCGGTATCGAGACAATGGGCGGTGTCTGCACAAAGATGATCGAGCGTAACACAACGATCCCTACAAAGAAGAGCCAGATCTTCTCAACTGCAGCTGACGGTCAGACACAGGTTGAGGTCCACGTACTCCAGGGCGAGCGTGAGATGGCTGCTTACAACAAGACACTCGGCAACTTCATCCTTGACGGTATCGCACCCGCACCCCGCGGAGTTCCGCAGATCGAAGTTACATTCGATATCGATGCAAACGGTATCGTTAACGTAAGCGCTAAGGATAAGGGCACAGGCCGTGAGCAGAAGATCACGATCCAGTCTTCTTCCAACATGAGTGAGGAAGATATCCAGAAGGCAGTCAAGGAAGCTGAGATGCATGCAGCTGAAGACAAGGCCAACAAGGAGAAGATCGAGGTCAAGAACCAGGCTGAGTCCGCTGTATATCAGGCTGAGAAGACAATGAAGGATGCAGGCGACAAGCTCACCGATTCCGACAAGCAGCCCGTCAACGATGCTATCGCAAAGCTTAAGGATTCCATCGCAAAGGATGACACCGAGGCTATGAAGGCTGATACAGAAGGCCTTACACAGGCAATCTACAAGCTTTCCGAAAAGCTCTACCAGGCAGCAGGCGGCGCAGCAGGTGCAGCCGGCGGCCCTCAGGGACAGCCCGGTCCTCAGGACTACGCAGGCTACGGTGATGCAGGAGCTCAGGACGGCCCCAAGAGCGCAGGCGGAGACTTCTGATCCAATTAAAAACTGATACAATAGTCCGGCACTTCCGTTTTTCGGATGTGCCGGATATATCTGTATTGAGAACGTGAATACAAGAACGGAGGGGTTCCTCTTTGGCTAGAGATTATTATGAGGTCCTCGGAGTAGATAAGAATGCTTCCGATGACGAGATAAAGAAGGCTTTCAGACAGCAGGCCAAGAAATATCACCCGGACTTACATCCCGGTGATAAGGAGGCCGAGGCTAAATTCAAGGAAGTCAATGAAGCCTATTCGGTCCTGTCTGATCCTGACAAGAAATCAAAATACGACAGATTCGGCCATGCAGGCGTCGATCCGAACGAATTCGGCGGCGGTGGCGGATACGGCGCCTACGATGTTGATCTGGGCGATCTGTTCAGCAGTATCTTCGGAGGCGGATTCGGAGGCGGATCTTCCCGCAGAAGGAACGGCCCGCAGAAGGGCTCCGATCTCAAGTACAACATGTCTCTTGATTTCATGGAGGCTGCTTTCGGAGTCGAAAAAGACATTCAGATAACCAAAGAAGATCTCTGTAAAGCCTGTAACGGCTCGGGCGCACAGCCCGGCACTACGCCTGAGACATGTCCCACATGCCGCGGCGCAGGACGCGTTCAGCAGCAGACACAGACTCTTTTCGGCATGACGATGGTAACAAAGACCTGCTCCACCTGCGGCGGAAGGGGAACGGTCATTAAAACTCCCTGCACACAGTGCCGCGGAAGAGGAAGACTCAAGACATCCAAGATGCTTCACATCAAGATCCCCGCAGGCGTTGATACCGGCGATCTTCTTCCGATCAAGGGAGAGGGCGAGCCCGGAACAAACGGCGGCCCTTACGGTGATCTTTACATCGAATTCCGTGTCAGGAGCCATGACGTATTCAGAAGGGAAGGCACCAACACATTCTGTGATGTGCCCATTACCTATGCACAGGCTGCTTTGGGAGGCGAGATCGAAGTCCCCACCATTTACGGCAAGGAGAAGTTCAACCTCAAGGAAGGCACGCAGCCCGGTGATATCAGCATCTTAAGGGGCCGCGGAATACCGAACAAGTCGAACCCGAACATGAAGGGAGACCACACTCTCAAATTCTATATCGAGGTTCCCACGGGACTTTCTCGCGAGCAGAAACAGCTCCTTATGCAGTTCAACAACACTCTGACGGACAGGAATTACACCAAGAGGTCGCAGTTCTTCCAGAAGATCAAGAATATTTTTAAGTGACGACTATGAGATGGGCAGAGATTACAATCAGAACGACAGAGGAAGCATCTGAAGCTATCAGCGAGATGCTTGCACAGGTAGGCTGTGACGGCATTGCGGTAACTGATCCGTATGAGTTCAGGAATACCGTTGAGAACGATCCGCTCAGTTATGCTGACGACGGCACGTATAAGTCTTACGGAAGCGACGTCGTCATAAAGTCTTATTTTGCGGAGCTTGATGACGGTTTTGTCAGGATGGGCGCCAAGAACGAGGAGTTCTTTAATCCTGAAGGCATAGGCACCATCTACGGAAACATATCCGGCAAGACGATGAAGACCGAAGATGCTGTTGAATTCATCAAGTCAAGGCTTGCCGACATCGGCGAATTCCTGCCTGTAGGCCAGGGCTTTGAAGGCCTGAAATATGTCAAGGACGAGGACTGGGCAAACAACTGGAAAAAATACTATAAGGAGTTCAAGATCTCCGACCGTGTTGCGATCTGCCCGTCGTGGCTCGATCCTGATTCCATCGAGGCGGAGCACAAGATAATACTCGATCCGGGTTCCGCATTCGGAACCGGTACGCACGAGACCACGTCAATGTGTGCAAAACTGATCGACAAATATCTAAAGAAAGACGGAACTGTCCTGGATCTCGGTACAGGATCAGGAATCCTTGCGATCATCGCGAAAAAGTTAGGAAGCGGAATTACAGAGGCCATCGACATCGATAAACTCGCCGTTGATGTTGCCCGGGACAACTGCGGCATCAACGGATGCAGCGACATCGAGTGCCATACCGGAGAACTTAAGGATGCAAAGCGCAACGACTATGACCTTATCGTCGCAAACATAATTGCTGACATCATTGCCATGATCGCAGGCGACATCCCCGAAAGGCTCGCTCAAGGCGGATTGTTCATCTGTTCCGGAATAATCAACACAAAGAAGGACAAGGTGGAGAAGGCCATTGAAGAGGCAGGCATGGAGATCATCGAGTCAAAGACCGATAATGACTGGATGGCATATGTATGCCGAAGAAGATAATTCTGTCATTTGCCATTTTCACCAAACTTGATTTGATATAATGTGCCCTTTTGCAAGTTGTTAACCAAATCTCCGCATTTTACAATTTAGTTGCCCCCAAAGATTTTGGGTGATTTAGTGGTTTGTTGTGGGAGCTTGTGGCGCATGATACGCATCCTTTCGGTTGCCGATTCTATTGAGAATACGAGATACAGCGTACAGCGCTGTGTCAATACATACAGTGATTACAACGTTGAGTCTATGATCGCCGTTCCGCAGTTTACGGGCGAAGATGCTGACGAACAGACAGACATAGGGGAAGTCCTTGATTACTGTTTCAGTCAGGAGAAATTCGACGCGATCTTCATCGGAATGATCAGAGAAGCAAGTGCGGTCAATACCGTATCTTCCAAGCTTATGAAGTTTGATCATCCTGCGGTTGTAGCAGAACTTTCGATAATCACACCTGAAGGCAAGATACTTATTTCTCATGACACTTACGATGCCATCGTAGGTTCTCTCATGCAGAATGTTCATTTCCTGACGATCAATGTCTATGAAGCCGAGCTTCTCTCCGGCATTGAATGTCATGGGCCCGCTGACGTAAGGCAGGCTGCAGAGACTATCTGCGAGAAGTTCCACTGCGTCGTTTTCATTGAAGGCTGCAGGAAGACGGGAGGAAGAGATCTTTTCGTCCTCGGCGGCAAGGCAAAGTGGTTTGACGGCACTGCCTCCCACTCTCCTACGAGTAAGAAGAACTTTACGGCGGCAGTCGCATGCGAGCTTGCCGGCGGCAAGGCGATAAAAGATGCGGTTACTGCTGCAAGGCTTTATTGCGGCATTTCTTCCGGTGTTGAGGAAGAGGCTGATCTTACGGTCCAGTATGTTACCGTAAAAGATGAACCCGTTAAGCCGGTAAGAGTCCCTGTTGAGCAGATGGCCGCTCCGGCAGAAACGGAAGTTAAGGTTACGGCACCTGCCGAGCCTGAAACTCCCGTTGTTGCACCTGTCAGTTCGCTTGTTTCACCTGCCAAGAGCATCCGTGACGCAGTCAGGAACCTTGAACCGAAGCCGAGCCGCATCAAGTTTGAGAGCGGTATCAGCATTCCCAGCAACGGCATCCTGGCAAGGGAACTTGCCAAATCCAGCAAGCTTACCGCTGTTACGAGCAATATCGAGACACCGGAGCCTCCGGCTGAGGAAGCTTCTAAGACGGGCACTTCGCTCGATGATATGTTTGAAAGACTCAGAAGGCTTTCGGAAATGTAAGATTTCTTGCGAAAATAAACTTCAGAACACAAAAACTGTCACGTTCAACTAATTCGTGACAGTTTTTTTACTGTTAGTGGTCATTATACGGCAAATTTGCGGCTCAACTTGTTTAATCACGACATTAGCCTTATAATTACGCGTGTTTAATTATTATAAAGGGAGAATTTGCCGATGAAATTCAGCGCGCAGAAGGGTACGAAGGATATCCTGCCTTCGAAAATCTACAGATGGCAGAAAGCAGAGAAGACATTTGCTTCAGTATGCCATTCCTTCGGCTATGAGGAGATAAGGATTCCTACTTTCGAGCAGACAGACCTGTTCGCAAGGGGCGTCGGCGACACTACAGACGTCGTTACTAAGGAAATGTACACTTTCGAGGATAAGGGCGGAAGAAGCATCACCCTGAGACCTGAAGGAACTGCAGGCGTTGTGCGCAGTTTCATCGAGAACGGCATGACTTCGCTTCCCACACCGGTCAGGATGTTCTACAACATTACTGCTTTCCGCTATGAGAAGATGCAGAAGGGAAGATACAGGGAGTTCCACCAGTTCGGTCTGGAGGCTTTCGGCGCAGAAGGTCCTTCCATCGATGCAGAGATCATCTCCGTTGTTGATGTCTTCTTCAAGAAGATGGGCCTTGAGAATATCGCACTTCGCATCAATTCGATCGGATGCCCCAAGTGCCGCGCGGCTTACAATACTATCCTGAAGGATTATTTCAGACCTCATGTTCCTGAGATGTGTGAAGACTGCAGAGACAGGTTCGAGAGAAACCCTCTGCGTATGATCGACTGCAAGATCGACGGCGGCAAGGATGTGGTTAAGAACGCTCCCCGCCTCATCGATTATCTTTGTGATGACTGCAAGGCTCACTTTGAAGGCCTTAAGAGCGAACTTGATTCACTCGGCATCAAATATGAGATCGATCCCAACATCGTAAGAGGTCTCGATTACTATACAAGAACTGTTTTCGAGTTCGTTTCCGAGAACGTCGGAACTCAGGGAACGATCTGCGGCGGCGGAAGATATGACGGACTTGTTGGCATTATGGACGGCCCCGCTACACCCGGCATCGGATTTGCGATGGGCGTTGAAAGACTCCTCATTGAAGCAGAAGCACAGGGCAAGCTCCCTGAAAAACCGACACACGTTAAGATCTATGTTGCTGCAATGTCTGACGCTTCAAAGAAGACCGCTTCAAAGCTCTGCTATGACTTAAGGCTTGCAGGCATCGGCTGCGAGACTGATCTTGCAGGAAGGTCTTTCCGCGCGCAGATGAAGTACGCAGGCAAGCAGGAGATCCCTTATCTCACTGTTATCGGTGACGACGAGGTTGCAAGCGGCGAAGTCAAGGTCAAGAACATGGCTACAGGCGAAGAGACGCCCGTTAAGCTTGATGGTTTTGTTAAATACTGCCAGGACAATATAGTCTAAGGCAAATTTTTTTCGGAGGTAATAGATGCAGTCCCGCACACATACATGTGGAGAATTGAGAATAGCTGATTGCGGCAAGCAGGTAATGCTCGCCGGATGGCTCGAGAATTTCCGTGAGGTCGGAGCAGAACTCGGATTCGTCGTAATCCGTGACTTCTACGGAACAACACAGCTTGTTATCGAAACAGCTGAAATGATGAAGACGTTCAAGGCAATAACCAAGGAATCAACGATCCAGGTTACAGGCACGGTAAGGGAGAGAAGTTCGAAGAATCCCAAGCAGGATACAGGTGATATCGAGGTCGTTCCCGAGAAGGTAACAGTACTCGGCCGCTGCCGTTACAACGAGCTTCCTTTTGAGATCAACCACAGCCGCGACGTTGATGAGGCTGTAAGACTTAAGTACAGATATCTTGATATCAGGAATCCCGAGGTCAAGAAGAACCTCATCCTGAGGAGCAACGTTATAGCAGCTCTCAGAAATTCCATGATCGAGCACGGCTTCATGGAGATCACTACGCCGATCCTTACGGTTTCTTCACCTGAAGGCGCAAGAGACTATCTCGTTCCCGCGCGTAAGCATCCGGGCAAGTTCTATGCGCTCCCTCAGGCACCGCAGCAGTTTAAGCAGCTCCTGATGGTATCCGGCATCGACAGATACTTCCAGATCGCTCCCTGCTTCAGAGACGAGGACGCAAGAGGCGACAGATGCCCGGGCGAGTTCTACCAGCTCGATATGGAAATGTCTTTCGCAAGCCAGGATGACGTTTTCGAGGTTATCGAGGATGTTCTGCCTCCTGTTTTCGCAAAGTACGGCAAATACGACAGGGCATCCGGTTCTCCTTTCGTAAGGATCCCGTTCCGTGAGGCTATGGAGAAGTATGGCTCTGATAAGCCGGACCTGCGTATCGACCTTACGGTTACTGATGCTACGGAGCTTCTGCGCACAGAGGAGTTTGCTCCTTTTGCTGACGGCGTGATCAAGGCTGTCGTAATCTCTGATTTCCACGAGAGCCGCAAGTTCATCGACAAGCTCATGGCTGACGTTGAGATCCAGTCCGGCAACAAGGGTTACTGGTTCAGGATGGATGAGAACTCCGAGATCGTCGGAGGCATCTCCAAGTTCGTCGTTCCGAAGAAGGATGAAGTTGTTAATGCGCTTGGCCTCAAGCCCAATACGCTCGTAGTTCTTTCCGCAGGCACAAAGCTTGCCGCACAGAAGACTGCAGGCGTTCTCGTTAAGACATTCGGTGCAGCCGTTCCGGGCCACATGGACAAGGAACAGTACGCATTCTGCTGGATCGTTGATTTCCCGATGTACGAGATCGGCGAAGAGTCAGGCGAACTCGAGTTCTGCCACAACCCGTTCTCAATGCCTTCCGGCGGACTTGATGTCCTTCTCAAGGCTGAAAAAGGCGAGATCGATCCTCTGTCGATAATGGCTGATCAGTATGACCTCGTAGTCAACGGAATCGAGCTTTCATCCGGAGCCGTACGTAATCACGATCCTGAGATCATGATCAAGGCATTTGAGCTCGTAAGACTCGGCGAAGAGGACGTTAAGGCCAAATTCCCGGCTATGTACAACGCATTCTGCTACGGCGCTCCGCCGCACGCGGGAATCGCTCCCGGCGTTGACCGTATGGTAATGCTCCTTTCGGGCGAAGAGACGATCCGTGAAGTCATTCCGTTCCCCATGAACAAGAATGCCCAGGATGTCATGATGGATGCTCCCGGATATGTTACCGAAAAGCAGCTCAAAGAGCTTTCAATCAAGATAGACGAAGAAGCAATCGCGGCTATGAAGTCCGAAGAATCCTAACAAAGGTGGCAAATGAAAAAAGTAGATGAAAACAACCTGTCCGTAAAAGAGACAGAAAACGCAGAGACAAAGGAACTTGCAGAGGTATCCGCTGAAAAGGAAGTTTCTTCAGTATCTGAGAACAAGGAACTTTCAGTGCCTGAGGAGCAGCCTCTTGAGATAGAGGAGTCTGATGCCGGAGACAAGAAGGATGATGCCGAAAAGCCGGCAGAAATATCCGAAGATCCCAAGGCAAAGTCCAAGAAGAAAAAGGCCATTATCTCTGAAGCCCTGGACTGGCTCAGGGTTATCTGCATCGGAGTTATCGCAGGCGTGCTCCTGGTTGTCTTCGTTATCCAGAGAGATAACGTATACGGTGATTCCATGAGCCCCACGCTCGAGTCCGGTGACGTTCTTTTTACGCAGAAGATCTCCACATACATCAAAAAGTATGACAGGGGAGACATCGTCGTATTGAACGGTCAGAACATGGAAGGCTACAACAAGAGCGAATACCTGATCAAGCGTATCGTCGGACTTCCCGGCGAGACCGTTAAGATCGCTGACGGCAATGTTTACATCAAGCCGATGGGACACAGCGACTATTACATCCTTCAGGAGAATTACCTCCCGGAGGGCGTAAAGACCACTATGATGGACTATGGTACTGCTCACGGCTATAACGAGATCAAGCTCGGAGACAATGAGTACTTCTGTCTTGGAGACAACCGTCCCGTAAGTAACGACTCACGCAATCTGGGACCTTTTACCGAAGACAGGATCGTAGCTGTTGCGGTGATCAGGATATTCCCGTTCAACATGATAAGGACATTCTGAGGAGACACTTTGGTTTATGCCCGACGAGAGCCAAAAGTATATTAGAAACTTCTGCATCATCGCCCATATCGACCACGGAAAATCCACTCTGGCAGACCGTCTGATCGAGCATACCCATGTAAGGGAAAAACGCGAGATGACGGAACAGATCCTCGATAACATGGATATCGAGAGGGAAAGAGGAATCACGATCAAGTCACAGGCCGCAAGACTGCCTTACAAGGCATCTGACGGCAACACTTACATGTTCAACCTGATCGATACTCCTGGCCATGTCGACTTCAATTACGAGGTCTCAAGATCCCTTGCCGCATGCGACGGTGCGATACTTGTCGTTGACGCTTCACAGGGTGTTGAGGCGCAGACTCTGGCAAACGTATATCTTGCCGTGGATGCTGATCTCGAAGTCCTTCCGGTAATCAACAAGATCGATCTTCCTTCGGCAAGACCTGAGGAAGTCAGAACCGAGATAGAGGATGACATCGGCATCGATGCGTCATACGCGCCTTTGATCTCTGCAAAGAGCGATATCAATATCGATGAGGTGCTTGAGGGAATAGTAAAGTATCTTCCTGCTCCTGAGGGCGACAGAAACGCGCCTTTCAGAGCACTCGTATTCGATTCCAAGTACGATCCTTACAAGGGCGTTATCGTTAGCGTACGCGTGCGTGAAGGCACGGTAAAGTCCGGCAGTAAGATAAAGATGATGCATACCGGAAAAGAATTCACGGTAACCGAACTGGGATATTTCCATCCGGGTGAGCTGGTACCTGCCGAAAAACTCGAGGCAGGCGAAGTAGGATACATCTGCGCGTCCATTAAGAACGTTGCAGATACCGCTCCGGGTGATACAGTCACGACCGCCGATAATCCCGCCCAGGAGCCTCTCATCGGCTATAAGGGCATACAGCAGATGGTATTCTGCGGTATCTATCCGGTCGACGGTGCCAGATACGGAGATCTGAAAGATTCACTTGAAAAATTAAGGCTCAACGATGCTGCGCTTTCATTTGATGCCGAGACATCGGCAGCGCTTGGATTCGGCTTCAGATGCGGTTTTTTGGGACTTCTTCACTATGAGGTAATCGAGGAGAGATTAGAGCGTGAATTCGGTCTTGACCTTATCAGCACTGCTCCTTCGGTTATCTATAAGATCCACATGATGGACGGATCGGTGATCGACTGTTCGAATCCTACGAACATGCCTGATCCTGAGAAGATCGACTTTATGGAAGAGCCTGTCGTCAAAGCGACGATAATGCTTCCCAAGGACTATGTCGGCAACATCATGGAACTCTGCCAAGAAAGACGCGGAGAATATACTGACATGAAGTATCTCGACGAAAAGCGAGTAATGCTTCATTACACGATGCCTTTGAACGAGATAATCTACGACTTCTTCGATGCGCTCAAGAGCCGCACGAGAGGTTATGCTTCTCTGGACTATGAACCTTACGGCTACCAGAGATCCAAGCTCGTAAAACTCGATATCCTTCTTAACGGAGATGCCGTTGACGCATTGTCTTTCATCGTACATGCGGACAAGGCTTACGCAAGGGGCAGAAAGATGTGCGAGAAGCTTAAGGAGAATATCCCGAGGCAGCAGTTTGAGATCCCCGTACAGGCTGCGATAGGTGGAAAGATAATCGCGCGCGAGACTATCAAGGCATACCGCAAGGACGTTACGTCCAAGTGCTACGGAGGAGATATCTCACGTAAGAAGAAACTCCTCGAAAAGCAGAAGGAAGGTAAGAAGCGAATGAGGCAGGTAGGTTCCGTTGAGGTTCCTCAAGAAGCCTTCATGAGCGTTCTCAAACTTGATGATGAGTAAATCGTTCTCAGACGCGCTGTCCTTTCACAAATGATTTACAGAAAATCGTTAGATTATTAATGCAGCCATATTTCTGACGTTGTAAAATATCCTGAAGAATTGTCGTATTTTTGGCATCTCTTTAGGAGGGTTTTATGCGTAATTCAAAGATTAAGGTACTGGTTGTATTTCTCTCTGTTTGTTTTGCTTTCTCGCTTTTCCCTTCAAGGGTGGATCTTGCGGCAACTGTTATTGCCAAAGGTACCTGCGGTGCGAAAATCAATTGGTCTTTGAGCGATAACGGAACCCTTACCATTTCGGGTTCTGGAGCCATGTCTGATTACATAGGAGTCGGACAAGGAGACGGTACTTATGCTGATGATGTTCCTTGGAGAAACTACAGAAACCAAATAAAGAATGTTGTTTTCTCGGGAAGCATAACTACGATAGGCGGAAATGCTTTTTATGATTGCACTCAAATTACAAGCATAACGATTCCTAATACCGTTACTGCTATCCGTGATTTTGCTTTTGATAATTGCAAAAAACTTTCGAGCGTAACAATTTCAACTAAAGCTACTACAATTGGAATGAGTGCTTTTGCGGGATGCAGCAGCCTTCATGAAATAACTATCCCTGCCAGCGTAAAGACGATTGGTTCTGGAGCCTTTAGAGAATCAGGTCTTGAAAGCATTGTCATTCCGAGCGGAGTTACCGTGATCAGCGACGGACTTTTTGAGCAATGTTACGATCTTAGAGAAGCGACCGTGGCAGGTAATATTACTTCTATTGGTGATAGTGCTTTTGCCTGTACGTCGATAAGTGAATTCAATATTCCCGCCACTACAAAAACAATCGGTCCGAATGCCTTCAATTATTGCTCAAATCTTTATAAAGTCACCATACCTGACAGTGTAACTTCAATTGGTTACGCTGCTTTTTCGGATTGCGGTTACCTCTCCGAGGTTACTATTTCCAGCGGGGTTACTACGATCAGTGAACAGTGTTTCGCTTTCTGTTACGAATTAAGTAAAGTGAACATCCCCGATAGCGTAACGAAGATCGAAGATGGGGCTTTCTCCAGTTGTTTTAATCTCAAGAGCATTGTCATTCCTGAAAGTGTTACTGAAATCGGTTCCGGTGCTTTTAACAGCTGCACTACTTTAAAATCAGTTGCTCTCAATAAGAACGCATATAGTCAGTCAGCGTTCCCGGAACTCTCACAGAGTATCTTCCATTATTACTATGGTGTCACTTATGCGAATGACGGTAACGGAACCATTTCCGGAAAAACGAGTACATATGGTACGGATGTGGTAGATTTCTCTATTACACCGAAAACAGATTATGTTCTGAATAAAGTTACGCTTACTGATTCTGATAAAACGGTCGAGCTGAAGCCGGGCAGAAACGGCAAGTATACGATGCCTGATGCTGATACCAGTGCCACGGTCAAGGCGACCTTCAGACCCGAGAACATGAGCGGTCCATGCGGAAGTAATCTGGAATGGGCTTTTGATAATGATTCTACTCTGACCATTACAGGCTCAGGTGACATGACCAATTGGACCAGTCTTAATGAGGTCCCATGGTACGACGTCAGAGATAAGATCAAGACAGTTTATATTTCAGGTGATGTTACTTCAATCGGCAATTTTGCTTTTGGCGGCTGTACTTCTCTGACGGATCTGTATTATGAAAACTCCGAAGAGAATTGGAATAAGGTCGTTGTGGGTTCAAACAATGAATCGTTAAGCAGCGCAAGGACTCATTTTACTTATACGATAACAGTGAGCCCTGTAACGCATGGTGAGGTGAAAACAACTGCTGATAAAGCATTTGCAGGAAAAGAGATTTCGGTTTCAGTCACGCCCGATAGCGGATATATTACTGATCCTATAAAGGTTAACGGCAATCCCATAACCGGCAACAAGTTCAAAATGCCTTCTGAAAACGTTGAGGTTACTGTTACATTCAGAAAACCGGTTACTTCCGGTACATGCGGCAGCAACCTTTCATGGTCTTATGATGATGGCACGCTGACCATTTCCGGTTCAGGAAAAATGTATAACTTTACTGATCTTAATGATGTTCCATGGAAGGATGTCAGATACACGATCAATACGGTTGTTTTGTCTGACAAAATGACTTCGATTGGAAACTATGCATTTGCTGACTGCTACATTGTTGATTATGTTGAGATTCCCGGTTGTGTTACTGAAATCGGTGTTAAAGCATTTGAAAATACCGGACTTATCAGAATAATAATCCCTGATGGCGTTGAATCGATCGGCAATAGCGCTTTTGGTAACTGCAAAGAACTTGAATCTGTTGTGCTCAATCATGACGCCTTTAGGCAGGAGGCATTCCCGGGTCTTCCTTCGACTGCTTTCCATTACTATTTTGATATCAGTTACGCTGGTGATGGTCACGGAACCGTATCAGGAAAGACCAGAACTTATGGTACGGATATCCTTGAACTGACGATCAACCCGGATGAATACTATTCACTTGATAAGATTACGTTGAGTGATGGCAACAAGACTGTTGTTTTGTCACCTTATTCTCCCGAAAAGTACCAGATGCCTGATATGAATCAGTCTGCAACTCTGAGCGCAACTTTCAGGACCAGTGTTTTAAGCGGAACCTGTGGCGATAACCTGACATGGGAGTTTGCGGGGGATACTCTGACCATTTCCGGTTCAGGCAATATGTATGATTTCACCGGCGTTGGCATAAGCGGTCCCGGTAGCCCGGATGACGATTGCCCTTGGAAGGACTGTAGAAGCCGTATTACTACGGTGGTATTCTCCGGTGACGTTACTTCGATCGGGGCTTATGCTTTTGCCGGTTGTTCTAAGCTTAAGAACATTTCTATTCCTGCCACTGTTACATTGATAGGTTCGGCGGCATTTGGAGAATGCGCATTTGAAACACTTACTGTTCCTGATACGGTTAAACAACTTGGAGAAGATCTTTTTTACGATTGCACAAGTCTTAAGAGTGCCACGCTTCCTTCAGGCATAACCAAAATCGGTGATTTGATGTTTTCCGGCTGCTCGCAGCTTACAAGCGTTTCATTCCCGGACAAGATTACTTCTATTGGAAAAAGGGCTTTTCAAAACTGCACAAGTCTTACAAGCTTTAGCATTCCAAATGGTGTAACTTCAATTGGACGCAGTGCTTTTGAAAGATGCACAGCCCTTACAAGCATTAGTATTCCTAATGGTGTGACCTCTGTTGGAGAAGAGGCTTTCTATGGTTGCAAGAAACTCAAGCAGATTTCAATACCTGCAAGTTTGACTGAAATCGGTGATGCGGCTTTCCAGTCTTGCGGCATTGAAGATATAACGATTCCTTCCGGAATAACATCGATAAATGAGAATACTTTCAAATCTTGCTCGAATCTGAAGAGGGTAGTACTGCCTGATGCAGAAGTCTCGCTTGGTAAACAGGCTTTTGCGAATAATGCCAGCCTCAGTTCTGTAATCCTTAACAAGTCTTCATATAAAGACGCCGCGTTCACCGGATGTGCTTCAGATATCTATCACTATTATTATGACGTCTCTTACACTAACGACGGACACGGAACCGTCAGCGGAAAGAAGAGAAGCTATGGTACTGACGTTCTCGAGTTCGAGGTTGCTCCTGATGCCGGCTATGTTGTTGATAAGGTGACGGTAACGAGCGAAGGCAAAACGGTAGTTGTATCAACCAACAGCCAGGCTTCGTCGTTAAGCAGAAGTGGACGTGTAAGCAATAAAGCCGTATTTGCCAGAACAAAGAGCAGTGGTGATTCTTACACTTACACAATGCCTGATTCTGATAATGGTGCTGTGGTCAAGGTTACGTTCAAAAAACTCTATATCGTCAAATCAGCTGAAAATGCTAACGGTACCGTATCGTTCTCGAAGACTTCCGCATGCGCAGGTGAAGAGATAACTATTAACGCTACTCCTAATACTTGCTACGCAACGGGAGAAATAAAGGTAAACGGTGAGACGATTACAGGCAACAAGTTTACGATGCCTGAAGCGGATGTAACTGTCGAAGTTGCATTTAATGAATTGCCTCATGACCTGGATCATGTTGCGGCAAAGGATGCCACATGTACTGAGAAGGGCCATATTGAATACTGGAAGTGCACAAAGTGCGGACAGCTGTTCAAAGATTCAGAAGGCAAGGAGAAGATAAGCGAAGGTGATACGGTTGTTGCTTCGCTGGGTCACGATCTGAAGTGTCACGAAGAAACGGCACCGACTAAGGATGCTGCCGGAAATTTCGAGTACTACGAGTGCGACAGATGCCATAAGTGTTTCAAAGACGCTAAGGGAACACAGGAAGTCTCCAAAGATGATATGGTCATTCCTGCCATGAAGCATGAGCTGACTCATGTAGCGGCTAAGGCTGCAACATGTACGGAGGCCGGCAATGTTGAGTATTACGTATGTAAAGATGCTGATTGTCTTATTGAATCCGGCGGATGCGGCAAAAAATACAGCGACAAGTATGGTTTGAATGAGGTTGATGATGTTACCATCCCCGCTACTGGCCATCATACTCAGAAAGTCGAAGCCAAGGCTCCCACATGTACCGGCAAAGGTAATATCGAATACTGGAAATGTCCTGACTGCGGACATCTCTTCAAGAATTCTGAAGCTACAGAAGAGATTGAAGCAAAAGACACAGTAATCGCCGCGCTTGGTCATGATCCGAAACACATTGAGGCCAAGGCCGAGACTTATCAGAAGGATGGAAACAAAGAACATTATGAGTGCCAGCGCGATGGGTGCCAAAAGAAGTTCTGGGATGAGGAATGCACGGAAGAGGCATCTGACGTTGAAATCATCATTCCGGCCATAGGCGCAGCAGAACTTGATGAGGTGGCAATTGTAGGTGATCTTAAATACAAGGTTACTTACCCTGCGACTGACGGTACCGGAACTGTATCGGTAATCGGTGTTGAAAACAAAACCGCAACAGTAGTGATTCCGTCTACGGTCGAGATCAAAGAGAGCAACTATAAGGTTAACAGGATAGCTGCCAAGGCTTTCTATGGAAACAAGATTATAAGGACGCTTTCCATAGGTGCCAATGTAAGATACATTGACAATTATGCCTTCTACGGATGCTCGAATCTGATCAAGGTAGCGGGCGGCAAGTACCTTGAGACGATAGGATCGAGGGCATTTGCTTACTGCAAGAAGCTGAAGGTGTTCTCGATTGCTTCTGCAAATCTCAGGAAGATTGGTGCTTATGCATTCTATAAAGATAAGAAACTGAAGACTATCTACATTAAGAACACCATCAGGCTTACAAAGGCCGGAGTGAAGAAGTCTCTCAAGGGTTCTTCCGTAAAGAAGGTGAAAGTAAAGAAGGCTAAAGTAAAGGCTTATAAGAAGATCTTTAAGAAGTCTAATTCCGGAAGAAAAGTCAAAGTTAAGAAGTGATCAAACGAAAAACGGCTTGCCAAAACGGTAAGCCGTTTTTTATTGGTGCGCCTGACAGGACTTGAACCTGCACACCTCGCGGCACCAGAACCTAAATCTGGCGTGTCTGCCAATTTCACCACAGGCGCATATGCCTGACTATTATAGCAAATAAAGCGCAAAAGTGATGAAAAAGGGAATAAAAATCAAATGAAAGAAAGTTGACAATTGAATTTTCAGTTGATAGCATTTTAAACATGAGCATCACAGACAGAAGAAAACAGATCCTCGATGTTCTCTCGGCGGAAGGAGAGATAAATACGACGGTCCTCTCGGAACGTCTAGGCGTCACCGGCGCCACTTTGAGGACAGATATCAGGGCGCTTGAGCGCGAGGGCGCGATCGTCCGATTCCACGGAGGAATAAGGCTTCCGAGAAAGACGCTGTCTTACAGCGGCGAGAACTACATGGTGCGCGCCGTAACCCATGTCGAACTGAAGAACCAGATCGGAAAAGCGGCGGCGGATCTTGTTGCTGACGGTTCCACGATCTTCATGGATGCCAGTTCGACGACTTTTCATATGATACCTTTCCTGCAGTCGCGAAAGAACGTTACCGTCGTTACCAACGGCATTCACACCGCGATGGAGCTTCAGCGCTGCAGCAACTTCAAGTCCGTAATCATCCTCGGAGGGATGCTAAGACCGCATTCCGGCGCTATCGAGGGCCTTTCATGCAAGGAAATGATCGGAAGGCTTTCAGCCGATATCTATTTCGTTTCCGGAAACGGTTTTTCACCTGAATCAGGCCTTTCGGGAGATAATTTCTACGAGCTCGAATTAAAGCGTCTCTGTGCCGAAAGAGCCAAGAGGATAGCGGCTCTTATCGACTCCACCAAGCTCATGACGGATTCGGCTTCGTCCTTTATCTCTGCGGATAAGATCGACTATCTCATAACGGATTCGGGCGCTTCTGAAGAGAGCGTAAGGAAATGCAGGGAAAAAGGCCTCAATGTTATCGTGGCTGAAGCCTGATTTATCATATTTTTTTGTTTCCAAGTCTTTTTAATGTATAATAATCTGATATAGTTAGATTTTCTATGAGGTCAGAATTATGCAGAACAGTCCTATTTCCGTTCCTTGCTGGCTGGGCAGCAAATGCGTTTTCCAGCAGGGAGTACCTTTTAAGATAGAAGGTTTCGCGGCTCCTTCCGCGACAGTCACCCTTGAGATAACCAAGGATCCTACTGACGGCAGAAAGGTCAGTAAGCTCGATACCGATTACGGTGTCATCTTAAGCCGTGAGGTCACGACGTCATCCAAGGGCCGTTTTGTTTTCGAGGTTCCTGCATACAAGGCTTCCTCAGATGCTTATTCGTTCACGTTCAAGTGTCTTACGGATACGCTTACCATGACCGACATCAGGTGCGGCGACGTGTGGGTCTTCCTGGGTTCTGAATTCCTTTCAGTTCCGATGAAGGATGCAAACGCCACCAAGACGCCCATGAAGCGCAAGGTAATGAACTACCTGAGATTCTTCACACCTTCGAGATCAGGTCTTGAAGGCGACGAGAAGATCTATCCCGTAACTCCCAAGGACCGCTACGAGAATGCTCACTGGATCAAGGTAACCGATACCGCTGAGCTTTCCGAAGTATCGTCTTCTGCATTTTCTTTTGCATACACTTTAAGTGACCAGATCTCTTATCCGGTAGGAGTCGTCGATCTTTCATGTGCCGATTCCACCATCATCAACTGGATCAGTTCCGAAGCGCTCGGAGCCGTTGAAGCACTCAAGGACATGCTCGTTACATTCGGCCTTTATCTTGACGATAAGGCTTATGAGAATCTGCTTGAGATCGACAAGCGCCGTGAGACAAAGGCTGAGCTCAAGGAGCAGCTCAAGAAGGTTACGGCTCAGGGTGACATCGACATTGCTCTTTCAGATGCGATCAAGCGCCTCGAGGGCAAGGATCCCGATGACATCAAGCCGCTCGACATCGATTTCCCTACATCAGGAGACAGTTCGCTCAATACGGCTAAGGGACACAAGGAAAACATCACTACCGATACTGCCGAGCAGCTCGAATTCGACATGCTTCCCCAGTTTGAGGAGCGGGACGAGGAGAGGCTCAGGGCTGAAGATGAGAAGAATTACATCAGGCCCAAATACCGTCTGGCTACGCTTTATAGACAGAAGCTCTATCCTCTCAGGGGACTTCCCGTAAGAGGTTTCTGCTTCTCGCCTGACAAGGGCGAACTTCTTTTCGACAGATATGATCTCTTCCTGATGGGACTCATGGTCACTCTGTCCAATACATTCGAGCCCAGACAGGTTTTCGATGATTCGGTAATGCCTTCTGTACTGTTCGTTTCAATGCATCCGAACGATGTTGATTTCAACAATCCTTACGGCGTTCTCGAATTCAACGAGAATTTCACCGCATTCACGAAGCTCCTTACTATGCCTTCCGGTATCGTAAGCCTTCATGACATGCTCCTTCCTGACAAGACGATAAGCTTTGTTCTCGGAACGAGACTTGCTACCATTGCGCTCGGCACCCACTTCTCGCCGAAGATGAGCAAGTCCTCACCCGAGCCTAACGATATTGAGATCGCAGGCGGAAAGAGGATCATCAAGTTCAGCAACTTAGGTTCCGGCCTTCGTATCCCTGATACAGCAAGTGAGATCACCGGATTTGCGATCGCCGGTCCTGACAGGATCTTCTATCCAGCGCAGGCAAAGAGCCTTTACGGCATGTGCGTAATGGTATGGCGCGATGACATCGAGAATCCCGAGTCCATCACTTACGGATTCTCACCGTTCCCTCACGATGCAACACTCAAGAACGGTGAAGGCCTTCCGATCCTGCCTTTCAGATTCGACAGGGATCCCGCGTACTTTGCGCCTGATCTCAGCTTTACCCGCTGCGACACTCTTGAGTTTGTCGGTAAGCGTACGCCTGAATCCGATTTCGAGATGCTCGAGATCTACCGTACGTTCAAGGGTAAGGGCATCATCTCCGTTGACAACATCCATAAGCTTACCGGCAACGGTTCGCTGAGGATCAGATATGAGACAGAGAAGTCACTTTACGGTTTCGAACCGTGCCTTGAATATGCATCTCTCTTTGCGCCCATCGAGATCTATGGCAGAAAGAGGATCGCGCTGACTGTATTCAATCCTGACCAGAAGAAGAAAAAGCTCATTATCGAGGATTTCGGCGAGGCGGAGATCAGACAGCAGCTCAACTGGCAGACAATAGTCCTGAACTACAACGACGAAGGCCCCATCAAGTTCTCAAAGCTCAGGATCTATATAGAAGATAATGACCGTAACGGCGAGATCTACATCGACAGCATCAATTTCATCTGATTGGAGGAAAAGATGGCAAACAAACTGCTTTCGGCCATAGAAGACGGAGTCTTTTTGTCAGCGGGCTCAGTACCTGTTGTTATCGAGGGCATTGAACATACCTACGACACCGGAGATTCACTTCCTTCGGAGAGTGCCCATAATTCGCACGAGCTTTTGTATCTGCGTGACGGCGAGATAGAACTGTCAGTTGACGGCGGCGGCAAGATGAAGCTTGGCAAAGGCTCTACGATAGTCATCAGGCCTCTCGTCAAGCACAGGCTCGTCGTAAAGTCCGGCAAGGCTGACATGCTCAATCTGTATTTCGGTTTTATCCACGATACGAAGGAACTTTCCGCTGCCCGTGAAGGCATAGGAAACATGCCTGAGAACAAGCCCGAAAAGTCAAAGAATGCAGGCCCGTCCGTGGCGATCCCCGGATCGATGGCGCAGATCTCGCTTGAGAGTTTCCTTAAGTTTGCGGATCTCGGACTTACTGAAGACAACGAAATGACGAGCCATCCGTGCTTTATCGTTACAGGCTCGGAGAAGACGGAGATAAGCCATCTCGCGGAAAGAATAGTTTCCGAGATGAAGTCTTCGAGATACTCCAAGGAGCTCATGATCCAGACTCTCACGGTAGAGCTCATGATCAACCTTTCGCGCGCGATGCGTAATGAGTGGGAGGAGAACATCAGGGTCAAGACCGGTAAGGCAAAGGAGCTTGTTGCCATTGCCAGACAGTATATGGACGCGAACTTTGACCAGGGAGTAACTGTTGCTCAGGCCGCGCAGTATGTTTTCCTGAGCCAGGGATATTTCACGAGGGCTTTCGTTCACGAGATGGGAATAAGCCCGATGAATTACCTCATGAAGAAGAGGATAGAGCGTGCCTGCTCGCTTCTGGAGAATAACGAGATAAAGGTTTCTGCAATCTCACTGCAGTCCGGCTTCTCATCTCCGCAGCGTTTCAACGTTGCATTCAGGAAGCTCATGGGAATGACGCCCATGGAGTACAGAAAGCTTCACTTAAAGTAAGGAAGGTTTTGGTTCAATGTACGATTTCGAAAACGATAATTCGATCCCTGAGGAAAGCAAGAAGAACATGGATCTCCCGAAGATCGAGAGAGCCGTCAGGGACATTCTCGAGGCTATAGGAGAGGATCCCGAAAGGGAAGGATTATTAGATACTCCCCAGAGAGTTGCGAGAATGTATGCTGAAGTCTTTGCAGGCCTTCACAGGGACATCTCAAAGGATATCAAGGTCTTCCACGGTGAAGGCAATGACGAGATGATCCTTATCGGCGATATCCCGTTCTATTCAATGTGCGAGCATCACCTTCTTCCTTTCCACGGAAAGGCACATGTGGTTTATATCCCGAGAGACGGCAAGATCTTCGGCCTTTCAAAGGTCGCAAGGATCGTAGATACGCTTTCCAGAAAGCCCCAGCTTCAGGAAAAGCTCACATCGGAGATCGCAGATGCGATCGAGCACGCAGTAGATGCGAGATCGGTATGTGTCGTACTTGAAGCAGAGCACCTTTGCATGACTATGCGCGGCATCAGAAAGCCGGGCTCAAAGACTGTCACTTCCGCCATGAGAGGCGGCTGCAGGACAGACCTCAGAACACGCAACGAAGCGCTTGCTCTGATCAACAGGCAGCGTTCGGGAGTGTGATCTTTTCGTGATTTGTTCTGATAACAGATTTACAGGCGTTTACAAGTGCCGGGACAAAGAACTCCGGATCGGAAAAAAGACCCTCATAATGGGCATTTTAAACTGTACGCCTGATTCGTTTTCCGACGGCGGAAGATTTACCGCGCTTGATACCTGCATGAAGCAGGCTGAACTGATGGTCAGCAGCGGATGCGATGTGATCGATATCGGAGGCGAGGCTACAAACCCCAAGTTTAAGCCCATTTCCGCAGAAGAGGAGATCTCAAGGATCGTTCCGGTGATCACTGCACTCCGCAGGGAATACGATATCCCTCTTTCTGTTGATACATATAAGGCTGAAGCCGCAAAGGCCGCTCTTGACTGCGGCTGCGACATAATAAACGACATCACCGGACTTCTCGGTGATGCGGATATGGCAAAGACAGTGGCGTCATATGGTGCCGGCGTGATACTGATGTTCAATTCCCGAACAAACGGAGCCGGCGAAAACGATCCCGGTTGCGATATCTTAAAGCGTGCTGAGGATGAGCTCTGTAAGAGCATTGAAAAGGCTCATGAAGCAAGCATTCCGGACTGCAGCATAATGACCGATCCGGGCATCGGGTTCGGAACTTCCAGAGAGCAGGACGGAGCACTGACTAAAGGCGTTTCCAGACTCGGATTTGATGGAAGGTATCCTGTTCTTTACGCAGCATCGCGAAAGAGATACGCAAAAGCACTTGCCGGAAAAGAAAACATTACCGAAGCAGAGCTTGACATGATCACCGCGGGACTCAGCGTCACCGCCGCTGCTGCAGGCGCTGCCATGGTCAGGGTACATGACGTATCGTGCTCGAGAATGGCGCTTAATGCTTTTGACAGCGAGTTTTACGGCAGGTAAAGGAGAAGGCACATGGATTCGATCGTACTCAAGAACATGATCTTCTTCGGACATACCGGTGTCTTTGAAGAGGAGAAGGTAAAAGGGCAGAAGTTCGTAATTACCATAGAGATCAGGTTCGACAGGATAAAGGGATGTGACACGGACAACCTTTCCGATACCGCTGATTACTCGGTCATTTGCGATAAGGCCAAGGAGATAGTCGAAAACGATTCCGGCGATCTCATAGAGCATCTGGCGCAGCTCCTTGCGGACATGGTGCTCGCTGAAGTACCGGATGCGTCTTCGTGCGTGATAACCGTAGGTAAGCCCGATGCCCCTGTGGTTGCAGTGTTCCAGACGATGGAGGTCAGGATTGAGCGGACAAGATGAGAAATTAGTCCTGCTTTCGATCGGAAGCAACATGGGTGACCGCGAAGCAAATATCGCGTTCGCCGAGAAACGCCTTGAAGA
The DNA here is from genome assembly GCA_017478485.1 of Clostridiales bacterium. GTDB lineage: Bacteria > Bacillota > Clostridia > Saccharofermentanales > Saccharofermentanaceae > Saccharofermentans. Next base: position 276,298 of record JAFVDI010000031.1, read on the forward strand.
GTGCGGATCCGTTAATTCTCTCAGGAAGGCGTCTCTTTACGAGACTGATCCCGTCGGATATGAGGATCAGCCGGATTTTCTCAATACCTGTGTAAGTTTTAAGACGGCGCTCGGACCGGAAGAACTTCTTGATCTCACGTCCGGCATCGAAAACGACTGCAAGCGCGTCAGAACGATCAGGTGGGGTCCGAGGACGCTTGATATCGACATAATCTTTTACGGCAACGAAAAGATAGATACTCCCAGGCTTACGGTGCCGCATCCTAGGTGGGCGGAACGCGCCTTCGTGATCGTTCCTGCAAAAGAACTGATGGATCTTGACGTACAGGTTCCCGAAGATCACGGAGTAAGGCTCTATAAGAGCAGAATTTGAGTTATTTGTTTTCAAAGTTTATAATTAATCGTTTAAGGAAATAAGAAGAAAAGATTTGGAGGAAAACATGGCTGATAACAACGCCGTTACACCCGCAGCTTTTCAGCAGAACGCGAGACAGGATAACAACCAGCAGCCCAGACAGGGCGACGGTCAGCAGGGCGGCGAGATCCGCAGAAACCGCAATCACCGCCGCAGACACGGCGGACAGGGCCAGCGTCAGCCTCGTCAGGGAGATGAGAACCGTCAGCAGCGCCAGGGCGGAGAGAAGGGCGTAAAGCCCCCCAAGGAAAAGCCCGAGGGCCGCGAAGGCAGACCTCAGCGTGAACAGGGCGGAAGACGCAGGAAGCAGCTCGAGGGAGGTGCAGTTCCGGTTCAGGGCCAGATCAAGCGTGAGAAGCGTCAGCGTTTCGCGGATGAGGAGCGCGAGAAGGAGCCTGTTGTCAAGAAGGTTGAGACCATTGACGATATCAGGAGCGACAACGCAAGGATCACCAAGGAGATATACCAGGTGATCGCGTCCATGAAGGACATTACCATTGAATGATATGAAGGGTATATTCATCACATTTGAGGGTATTGACGGCTGCGGCAAGAGCACGCAGACGGCCCTTTGCAAAACATGGCTCGAGGAACTCGGAAGAAACGTCCTTCTCGTAAGGGAACCGGGCGGAACAAAGATCGGTGAAAGGATCAGGGAGCTTCTTCTGGATAAGAAGAACAGTTCCATGGCTCCCATGACCGAGCTCTTTCTTTTCGAGGCGGCAAGAGCGCAGATAGTTGAAGAGACTATCAAGCCGGCGCTTTCCGAAGGAACGATCGTCATCTGTGACAGATTCTTCGATTCATCGTATGCATATCAGGGCTGCGCAAGAGGCTTGGGACCTGAGATGGTAAGCCGCCTCAACATGGATGCGACCGGCGGACTTGCTCCCGATATTACTTTCTTCCTTGACATAAGCGTTGAAGGTGCGATCAAGAGAAGAAACACAAGGGGAGAAGAAAAGGACAGGATCGAATCTGCAGGAGACTCTTTCCAGGAGAAAGTCAGGGAAGGCTTCATCCGTGCAGCTTCCGGAGATAAGAGGATCGTAACCGTTGATGCATCGGCTGATCCGGAGACGATATTCAAACAGATACAGGATAAGATAAAAGAATTACTCTAATGGCATTTTCGGATCTAACAGGACAGAAGAACGTAAAGTCCAGGCTTGCTTCCGCCGTGAGCGAGAGGCAGAGCGGGACTTTTATGTTTACAGGCCCCGTAGGATCGGGCCGTCATGCTTTCGCGGAGGAGTTTGCGAAGGCTCTGATGTGCAATGAACCGGGTCCTGACGGAGCCTGCGGAAAATGCGATTGCTGCAAGTATTTCGGTGCAGGCACGACGCCTGACATCATGAGGGTATATAAGCCTTCTGAGACCAAGAACGTCAAGGTAAGCTACATCAAGGAAAGCGTTGTTCCCGAAGCGGTGCTGAGACCTCAGTTCTCCAAGACGAAAGTATTTATCCTCGATCTCGATTACTTGGGAACGGAGAGCCAGAACGCGCTCCTCAAGTCACTTGAGGAACCGCCTGCCCATGTTGTGTTCATTCTTTTGAGTTCCAACAGGGACATGGTCCTTGATACGGTCATATCGAGAGCGACCGAGATCAAGCTCGATCCTTATACGAATGACGAGATCGTCGAGATAATCAGGAAGAATGTTCCTGATTGCCCTCCGCAGACGGTTACAATTGCAGCGGCAAACAGCGGCGGCGTTCCCGGAAAAGCCATCGCGATTGCGCAGCAGGGCGAGGATACAGACCTTAAGAGGGAAGTTGCGGAGATGTTCCTTGGCATCCCTGATGCAACATATATCAAGCTGCTCAATGACTATGCCGGGTTCATGAGCGATCACAAGGCGGATGCAGTTGCCGTTGCATGCAATATCCTGCTTCTCATCGATGACCTGATGAGGCTCAAGGGAGTACCCGGATATAAGAACATAGCTTTTACGGAACAAAGGACAAAGCTCGAAAAGCTTGCAGGTTCCGCCAAGACAGATAACGTAAGACTCGGAAAGTGCGCGGGAGCCGTAAGGGATTTCCTCAAGGCACTTGATGTTAATGCTAATTTTGATGCGGCTTCCTCTGCGATGCTGCTTAAGATACATGAGGAGTTGAAAAGATGACAAGAATAGTAAATGTGCGTTTTCGCGACGCAGGCAAAACATACAGGTTCAGCTGTGACGGTGTAAATCTTTCCATCGGTGACGCGGTAATGGTCGAGACCACTTTGGGAACCGATCTTGCTCACGTCTGTGAAGAACCTTATGACACTGACACTGAAGACAAGGATATTACGCCCATCCTTCACAAAGCCACCGAGGCAGAGATTGAACGCTACGACGAGAAGTGCGCACAGGAAAAGGAAGCTTTCGTAAAGTGCCGCGAACTGATCGACATGCGCGGGCTTGAGATGAACCTTGTTGACTGCACATATTCATTTGACGGAAAGAAACTTACATTCTTCTTTACGGCAGAAGGCAGAGTCGACTTCAGAGAACTCGTAAAAGATCTCGCTTATGCTTTCAGGACAAGGATCGAATTAAGACAGATCGGTTCACGTGACCAGGCAAAACTCGTCGGAGGTATCGGATTATGCGGAAGGGAACTCTGCTGCTGCACTTTCCTTGATAAATTCGCTCCCGTTAACCTCAAGCTTGCCAGATGCCAGGGACTTTCCCTTAATCCGGGAAAGCTCAACGGCGCATGCGGAAGGCTCATGTGCTGCCTCCAGTTCGAGAAGGAAGCTTATGAGGATGCAAGAAGACGTCTTCCTGATACGGGAGACCGCGTTAGAACACCTGACGGTGTAGGCATTGTTTCCGATGTCAACTTCATCGAGGAGCAGCTCAGCGTAAAGTTTACGCATGACAACGAGACAAATATCGAAAGATACGCATGGGCTGACATTGAGGCTCTGAATCCCGAGATCTGCGACGGAAGGTGCGCAAACTGCGAGGCAAAGAACCGCGGAAAGAACAAGACCAGCCAGCAGGATATCGAAGATATCGATGAGAGTGCGATCGATCCTGAAGATAACGAATAAAAGGTGTAAAGAGACTGCCATAAAAATCTTTTAGACATGGCGGTCACATTTCTATATAATAAACGAGGTGAAGTTCTGCTTCACTCATAAGGAAATCTAACTAGGAGGATTCTTACAATGGCTTATGTAATTTCTGATGCATGCGCTTCTTGCGGTTCATGCGCTGATGGCTGCCCTGTTGGCGCTATCTCTCAGGGTGATACACAGTACAACATCGATGCTGATGTTTGTGTTTCCTGCGGTGCTTGCGCTGCTACATGCCCTGTCGGAGCTATTTCCGAAGGCTGATCGCATAAAGGCTAGAGCTTTAAAGGCCGTGCTTTCGGGCACGGCTTTTTCGTGGTCTTTTTCTTTCATTTCCTCCGGTATATGTATATACTAAAAAACATTTGATAGATGTTTTGTATAGCAATAAGGGAGTATATATGGTCTACGATGTGTTCGCGGGGTTAAGTGAAGAATACAAGGAATACAGGGTCATCGAACCGCAGCAGCTGAACTTCAGAGAGGCGGCAAATGACTCTGAACGCATGACCGCGGCTGACCTTAGAAAGGATCTGAGCAAAGACTCAAAGACATTATTCATCTGCGGAGCGATAATAATCGCCCTTGGTGTCTTGTTTTTGTTTTCGAATCTTGGCGGTGTGCTGGTAATAATGTTCGGAGCATTGATCTTCTTTTTCGGGATAATGAAATTCAAAAAAGGAAAGGACGCAAACCTTGTTGCCACAGGCATTCTTCTTAAGAAAGACAGCTATACCACTGGCGCTGTACATAAAAAGGACAGGCATACATACCGCTGGCTCGTAATTGATGTTGACGGCATGGAAAAGACTCTTTGCACCATCCATGCAAATCCTAGGAACTTTGCTGAAGCACATGATGGTGACAGGATCCTGGTCATAAATGACAGGTCGATCCATTACGGAAAAAAGATAATGTGATAAAAACGAAAAATATTTTTCAAGACCACCCAATAATCCGCATCTCAAATGTGTCTATAAGGTAGATGCGGACAAAGGAGGCAAAAACATGACCGACAGAGAACTCGAGCAGATCTACAATGAAGCCTACAAGGCGGTGTATTGGACAGCAATGGCACTCCTCAAGAACGAGGCCGATGCTGAAGACATCGTTCAGGATACTTTTGTTTCTCTGATAGAATCTTATGATTCGATCGCAGACAAGACAAAGGTCGTTGCATGGCTTAAGAAGAATGCTGCCAACAAATGTCTTAACCGTCTAACCAGAACGAAGACAGACAATGTTGCAGATGAGTTCTTTGAAACTATCGAAGCAGTCCCCGAAGACTTTCTGCCTGACTCGATCGTCGAGTCTGAAGACACGAGAAAGATCATCATGAACATCATCGACAATGTTCTGTCTGATGATATCAGAAGAACGCTCGTCCTCTTCTACTTTGACGAAATGAGCACGAAAGAGATCGCGGAAGTTCTGGGGATCCCTCAGGGAACTGTTTTGTGGAGACTGAATTTTGCCAAAAAAAGGATCAAAAAGGAGGTCGAGAAGTATGAAGAAGAAAACAATACGAAGTTGTACGGTATGGCTCTGCCGTTCCTGAGCAAGCTGTTTATCAAAGAAGCAGAACAGGTTACGTTCAAACCTATACCTGCTTCACTTATGAATCTGTCCGCATCAGCACAGGCTCCGTCAAACGGAGCGGGTATCAAAGCTTCAGCAGAAGCAGTTACGAAAGGGACAGGATCAATGAGTAAGATTTTAATAGGTACGATTGCCGGCAGCGTAGCCGCGGTCGGCATTGCTACAGCAATATTGGTAGGCGTTATCGTCAAGACAACCGACAGAAAACCCGTAATTACCAGGCAGACAACGATCGAAGAGACTGAAAGGACCGTAAGAACACGCAATACCGAGACTGAACCGGAAGAGACTGAAACAACAACGAAGGAAACAGAACCTTCTAAAAAGATCACAGAAGATTCCATCTATATCAACATGGACGGTATGACGGCTGATGAGATCGTAAATAACATATTTAAAACGACCAGGGTCAAAGTCGGTGTGACAAAGGAAGAATATACCGAAAGGTTTGTTTTCAAGAGCAAGAACGGCAGGACCAATTCGCCCGTTGACAATTTCTATTGGCAGTTTTTAGAAACCGGAAAGAACCGCATTATGGTGCTTGATCTGGCCATGCCGCGTGACAAGGAAACAAATGCGGTAACCGGGTTTAATCAGAATTCGTTTGTAGAATTGCAAATGACGCTTGAAGGTCCTGATTTTGCAAAAGAAGTGTTTGAGAAAATCATAGAAAGATTTAAGGCTGAAGGTTATGAGGTGGAGGAAGATATAAGCCCGAAAAAGAATTTCTCCGGCCGTATTGTCACATTCAGAGGACATGGCGTAGCTTTCAGGATAACGCGGTTATCGGACGGCGACGCTAAAAGACAAACATATGATATAAAGATCCCGCTTCGTGGCGAATAAACCCGCAAAAACAATGAATCCAAGCTCCGGAGAGATCCGGAGCTTTTTTGAAATTTTTTTCAAAAACACCCAATAATTCCTCTCGGTTATGTGTCTATAGATCAGAAGCGAATAAAAAAGCGGCTTCGAAAAGCATTTATAACCAATAGGGAGGATCATTAAGATGAAAAGATTAATTGCTGTTGTTGCAGTCATGGGAATTGCCTTGGGACTTGCATCATGCGGTATGGCGCCTGAGAAGGCAGCGAAAAGAGGCTCTGACGCTAAAGCAGGTATTTCTGTAGAGGCAAATGAGGGCGATCATTACTATAAGTATTTTGTGGTAAAGAACGGCATATTCAAGAAAGACACCGAGAAATATACGAAGGAAGAGATAATAAACGGCGCTGAAGGCGAGATCGTTATCCCTGAGGGAGTTACGGGCGTTGGTAACCTTTCGGGATTGAAGAACGTCACCAAGGTCGTAATTCCTGAAGGCGTAAAAGAACTGCCCTTGGGATGCTTCCAGAATTGCGAATCATTGGAAGAGGTCGTTCTGCCTGAAGGCTTAACGGCATTTAACGGAGCGACATTTGGCTCGTGCAAGAATCTTCATAAAGTCGTTCTGCCCAAGTCTTTTAAGAATCTTAAAGGTCTTGGAGGCGATTTCTATAAATGCGGCGAGATCGCAGTATATTTCCCTGCAGAAGTCGAGCTTGAATCCTGGACATCAGACAAAGGTAACAAAGGCCTTACAAACATGCCGATCAATACCTTCAAGAACATAACGATATATATCGTAAAAGGTTCATGGATGGACGAGCATTTTGAGGAACTTTATGACGATGCCTCATCTGCGACAAAACTCGCTAAAAAGAATGGCGAAAAGAGAAAGGACATCCCGCCCGTAGCTTACTGGGAAGGTTAAAAAGACTGTATAGAGCAAAAGGAGAATTAAAATGAAACACTTAAAGATCACATCAGTTTTGTTATCAGCGGCAATGTGTGCATCCATGGTGATGTCACCTGTTCCGGTTTTTGCAGACGAAACAGAAAGCACATCTGAAACACAGAAGATCGAAGAAACTGAAAAAGAAGAAACCAAAACAAAAGAGACGGAAAAGAAAGAAAAAGAGACAAAAGAAACGGAACCTGCAAAAGCTAAGAAAACCAAAGAGCCCGCGAAGGAGACTGAAGCAACTGGAACTCAGGAGCCTGTAAAGGAGACGGAACCTGAGCAGACTCAGGTTCCTGAAGGAACCGTAAAAGAGGCTGAGCCTGCGGAAACGAAGGAAACTGTAGAAACAAAGGATCCGCAGCCTGAAGTTACAGAAGATAAGTCTTTGTCCGGATCTGCAAAGAAAAAAGACGCAAAAGCCACCGCCGGTGGAAAGATCGGTGATGTCAAATGGAGCTATGACAAGACTGCAAAAACGATTACTATAAGCGGTTCCGGAAAAATGCCTGACTTTGGTTATAATGAGAAAACTTCATGGGATGCTTATAAGGATAATATTGAAAAAGTTGTTATCGAAAAAGGGATTACTTATATCGGTAAAAGTTCTTTCTTTAACTACACTAAGATCAAAAGCGTTTCCATTCCTTCCGGCGTGACTAAAATTGGCGATTATGCTTTTGAATATTGCGAAAGCCTGACATCTGTTACGATCCCCGGCAGTGTGACGCACATTGGTATTGATGCTTTTGCCCAGTGCAGCAGCCTTAAAAGTGTTAAGCTTAATGAGGGTTTGGAAAAGATCGATTATGGTGTTTTTGCTCAAACCGCAATTACTGAAATAAGTATTCCTAAAAGCGTAAAATCCATCGTAAACTTTGCTTTTGCCGAAACTAAGCTGAAAAAGGTTGTTGTTCCCGCCAACGTAAAAAGCATGGGCGGCGGAGCCTTTATGAACTGCAAAGACCTTACAAGTGTTACTTTGCCTTCAGGATTTAGATATATCAGTTATAACATGTTTAATGGATGCACTAGACTTGAGAGCGTTAAGATTCCCGATGGAATAACAAGAATTGATGAAGGTGCTTTACAGGACTGCAAATCACTGAAATCATTTACGGTTCCATACGGCGTTGAAGAAATCAAATATGATGCGTTTAAAGGAAGTTCCATAAAAACTGTTACGCTTCCCAGCACAGTTAAGATCATAGGGAAAGATGCATTTAAAAACTGTGCGAATCTTATGCGTGTCAATGTTACCTTTGAGGCGTATATGAATAACCTTGAGGCCTGGGATTTAAGTTCTGCCGCTAAAATCAATTTCCTTAAGAATAATCCGCTCAAAGTAAAGGGCAAGACAGCCAAGGTAAAGTATGCAAAGGTCAGGAAGAAGACAAGGAGCGTAAAAGTTTCGAAGGTTCTTAAGATCACCCCGAAAGCTCCGGGTTCTCTGGAATTTGTCAAGGTGTCAGGAAATAAGAAGATCACCATCAACAAGACATCAGGTAAAGTCACAGTTAAGAAAAAGCTTAAGAAGGGAACCTATAAGATCAAGATCAAGGTTATGTCAAAAGGAAATGCGACATATAAGGCTTCTTCATGGAAGACCGTCACTTTCAAGATCAAGGTTAGGTAACAGACAACAAGATAAAACGGGGGGGTCCGGACTTATTCCGGGCCCTTTTATTTGGAGAGGATTACCTCTGTCTGCGTGCTATAATAAACGCGTTGAACGGAGGGTGTAATGGCGATCGAGGATCTGGGACGTAACGGCTTTAAACTGATCCAGCCTGACAACTGTTTCAAGCTTGATACCGCGGGCGTTCTGCTCGCGTGGTTTGCCGCGTCTTTTGCCAGGAAAGGGAAGAACTCTAAGATGCTCGAATTGGGCAGCAGCGCAGGCGGCTGTGCGATGCTCGTAGCTGCACGCAGGCCTGAAGCTTCAATCGATTGCGTTGAGGTAATGAAAGAGCCTTACGATGCGCTTCTTGAGAACATCGCCCTGAACAATGCCGGAGACCGCATCAAAGCATATAACTGCGATGTCAGGGAACTTCCGAGAGAATTGAAGGACAGCCTTTACGACGTCGTCTTTATGAACCCGCCGTTTTACAAGACTGAGAATTCAGTCGTTACTGACAAAGAAAATGTACTGACCGCCAGATTCAATGAAAAGGGCACGCTTGAGGATTTTATTTCCTGCGCTTCTGCGAGAACGAGGATGTCTTCGGGTTATACTGTAATGTGCATGGCACCTGCAAGACTGCCCGAATGCCTGGAACTGTTTTCGAAGTATAAGCTTGCACCTGCAAGACTCATCAGCGTTCACGCTTCTTCTGAAAAGGATGCTTTCCTTTTCCTTCTTGCGGGCAAGAAAGGTTCGCCGAACACTGAATTTAAAGTGCTCCCGCCGCTTTTCATGGACTCGGAGCGTATCAATAAGATTTATACGGAGGAACATACGGATTGCTTTATCTAGTCGGAACGCCGATCGGCAATTTGAAGGATATATCGCAGCGCGCTTTGGAAGCACTTGAAGCGGCTGACGTAATTGCATGCGAAGACACAAGGGTAACGGGACTTCTTCTTCAAGCACTTGAGATCACGGGTAAGCGCCTCATCTCTTATCACGAGCACAATAAGGCGGCGAGCGGCGAGGGCATAATAAAGCTGCTCGAAGAAGGTCTGAATGTAGTTCAGGTTTCTGATGCGGGCATGCCTGCGATAAGCGATCCGGGCGCAGACCTCGTCAAGCTTGCGATCGAAAAGGGGATAGAAGTATCTGTGATTCCCGGTCCTTCAGCCGTAACCGCTGCTCTTGCGATCTCGGGACTTGATACGAGATATTTTCATTTCGAGGGCTTTTTACCTTCCGAAGGCGGTGACAGAAAGAAGCGTATAAAAGCGCTGACTGACATTCACGAGACTATCGTCATGTATGAGGCTCCGCACCGCATAAGAAAGCTTTTCGATGAGCTTTCCGAGGCAGGCTTCGGCTCATGCAAAGCGTCTGTCTGCAGGGAACTTACTAAAAAGTACGAGCAGGCCATCCGCATGAGTGTTGATGAACTTCGTGAATACTATCAGAAGACCGAGCCGAAGGGCGAGTTCTGCATATGCTTAGAACCGCTTCCCTCAAAGGAAACAGGTGCGTCAGGCACGGTCGAAGCGGATAAGCTCATAGAAATGCTCTGCGAGAAGGGGATGTCCACCAAGGACGTTGCATCCGTTGTGTCTTCTCTTACGGGTATGAACAAGAAGGAAGCCTATAATCAGGCGATGAAACTCAAGGAATAAAAACCGAATCAAGCATAAGCCTTGATCGTCCTCTGTTTGGTCCTCACTTTTGATAAAAAGAGAGGACCGAAGTGGGGATTTTCCTTGTTTTCGACCCTTGTCCTCTGTTTGGTCCTCACTTTTGATAAAAAGAGAGGACCAAAGTGGGGATTTTTATTGTTTTCAACCCTCAGTCCTCTTTTAAGACTTCACTTTTGAGTAAAACATAGTCGGCATCCGATGACGCATGTTTAAGAATGGATTAGAAGTAAGAGGATACGGCCGGAAAATCTTGAAAACACCGCTATAAATATTTATAATCAATAAGTTTTAGACTTTAAGTCACTATAAGGAGGCCGTTATGGCAGACAAGAAACCATTCTACATCACTACGCCCATTTACTATCCGTCGGGCAATCCGCACATCGGACATTGCTACACGACGATCGCATGCGATTGTATCGCACGAATGAAGCGAATGCAGGGCTACGATGTAATGTTCCTTACCGGTACTGACGAGCACGGCCAGAAGATCGAGAAAAAGGCTCAGGAAGCGGGAGTAACCCCCAAGGCTTACGTTGACGACATCGTCGCAAACTTCAAGAAGCTCTGGGCAAGACTCGGCATTTCCTATGACAGATATGTCCGTACCACTGACGACTATCACATCAAGACGGTTCAGAACATTTTCGAAAAGCTCTACAAGGACGGCTGGATCTACAAGAGCGAATACAAGGGCAAGTACTGCACACCCTGCGAGTCCTTCTGGACTGAGAGCCAGCTTGTCGACGGCAAGTGCCCCGACTGCGGAAGAGATGTAACGGATGCTTCCGAGGAGGCTTATTTCTTCAAGCTTTCGCACTTCGCACCCAAGCTCAAGGAGCTCCTTCTCGATGAGGAGAAGAACTTCCTCAACCCTAAGTCCAGAGTCAATGAGATGATCCACAACTTCATCGATCCGGGCTTACAGGACCTCTGCGTCTCAAGAACGAGCTTCACATGGGGCATCCCGGTTACCTTTGACGACAAGCACATCGTATATGTCTGGATCGACGCGCTCACGAACTATATCTCTGCGCTCGGATTCATGAACGATACATATAACGACTATGAGAAATACTGGCCGGCTGACATGCACGTCATGGCAAAGGAGATCGTAAGGTTCCACTCGCTCATCTGGCCTTCCATCCTGATGGCTCTGGGCGAACCTGTACCTCAGAAGGTCTATGGCCACGGCTGGATCACATTCGGTGACGGCGGAAAGATGAGTAAGTCAAAGGGCAATGTTATCGATCCGTTCGTTCTCTGCGACAGATACGGTGTTGATGCGCTGAGATTCCACCTCCTCCGCGAGATGGTATTCGGTTCTGACATGCCTTATTCCAACGAGATGATGTTCAACAGATATAACGCCGACCTCGCAAATGACTTAGGAAACCTCGTATCCAGAACGGTTGCAATGGCCATCAAGTATTTCGACGGCACACTGCCTGCTGATAAGGAATTCACAGACGCTGATACAGATCTCGTATCACAGCTCGATGCACTCCAGCCGGTAGTTTCTGATACTTTCGGTACATGCCGCTTCTCTGAGGGCTTGGAGGCGATCTTCAAGGTCGTTGCAAGAGCAAACAAATATATCGACGAGAACGAGCCCTGGAAGCTTGCTAAGGATGAGACTGCAAAGCCGCGTCTTGCTGCCGTACTTTACAATCTCCTCGATGCAGTCAGAAGAGTTACCATTCTTCTTACTCCTGTCATGCCTCACACGGCTCCGCAGATCTTCGAGCAGATCGGTGCGACCGAAGAGAACACGGGCTGGTACGATTCAGAGAAGAAGTACCTGCTGCCTGCTGACGTAACAGTCAAGAAGGGCCCCGTCCTTTTCCCGAGGATCGACGTTGAGAAGGAACTCGAAGAGCTTGCTGCACTTGCTCCCAAGAAGGAGGAACCCGCTTCTGATCTTGAGCCTTTGAAGGAACTTACAAAGTTCGATAACTTCGCGGCATTGGACCTCAGAGCCGTTAAGGTGCTCGAGTGCGAGAATGTTCCCAAGTCCGATAAGCTCCTTAAGTTCAAGGTCGATGACGGATTCGGTGAGAGACAGGTTCTTTCAGGTATTGCAAAGTACTATAAGCCGGAAGAACTTATCGGCAAGACGCTTGCGATGATCGTAAACCTCGAGCCCCGCAAGATGATGGGCTTTGAGAGCAACGGCATGATCCTCTCCGTAAAGCACGGCGACGGTTACCGCGTAATCGAGTTTCCTGATTCCGTAAAGCCGGGCTCGGACATTTCCTGATACCGTGAGAGAGATCAGTTATTTCAAACCAGAAGATCAGGGCATGAGTTTCTTTGATACTCATGCCCATATCTATGACCGCAAATATGAGTCGGCAGGCATCACAGCCGAAGATATCCTTCAAAGCTGTGCTGAGAGCGGCGTTAACCGCATCCTGATACCGGGATATTCCATGGAGTCGTCCAAGGCTGCCGTGCGCGATGCGGCGCAATATAACGGCAAATCAGGGGTGGAGCTTTTCGCTTCGGTAGGCATTCATCCTCATGAGGCGAAAACCTATAACAGCGAAGTTGAGTCTTATCTCCGCGACAGCATTGAACACCGTGAAGAGCTCAGGATCCTCGCGATAGGGGAGATAGGACTGGATTATTACTATGACCTTTCCGAGAGGAGCGTGCAGAGAGAAGTTTTCGAAAAGCAGCTTCTTATGGCATATGAATATGACATTCCGTTTATCCTGCACGAGCGTGATGCGACCGGTGACTGCCTGGATATCCTCAGAAGGTTCTATAAGGAAGGCAATCTGAGGAAGACGCCCGGTGTCTGTCACTGCTGCTCGTGCTCCGTGGAAGCGTCGCAGGAGCTCATTAAGATGGGATTCTTTATCGGCTTTGACGGGCCGCTTACTTTCAAGAACAACAAGAAGACCCCGGAAGTTTTGAAAGCCGCTCCGCTTGACCGTATCGTCATTGAGACGGACAGCCCGTATCTTACACCGGAACCCAACCGCGGAAACATTAACGAGCCCTGTCATGTCCCGTATGTGTGCGCAAAGGTTGCCGAAATAAAAGGAATTACGCTTGAAGAAGCGGCAAGTATAACCTATGATAACGGAAACAGATTGTACGAATTATCCTGAAACGGAGCAGATGATATGGAATTAACAAAAAAAGAAGCAATACTTATAGTTATCACGGTAATCCTGGTAATAATCCTGGGTATCGGATTTTTCTATGACAGAAACAGCGCTCTGATTGACAGGACAAATGCGGTTGCATTCTCGAAGGATTCAAATCTTAAACTTGAGAAGATGAATAAGGCCGGTTTCCTCTTTGCGAGACAGTCTTATGAAGCCAAATACAGGATCGTAGACAATAAATGGGATATTTATTTCGGAAAAATAAGCCAGGCTTACGGCGGAGGCGGCGGACTCTGCGGAATCGAAGGATATAAGCAGTTTGAGTCTCAGGCACTTGTAAAAGCATCAATAAAACCCGTTCCGAAGGCTGATGCAACCATTTGGATCTTAGGTTCTAAATTAGGCAAAGACACCACGGAAAACGTTGTGTACGTTATCGATACGGAAGGTGACGGGAACTCGTATTTATACATTTATTATTCCCGTTCATAAAAACCTGTTGACAGCACAGGTGGATTATTTTATAATTCATTCGCGCTTTGAAATGAACGTGACGGAAGCTTAGCTCAGCTGGGAGAGCATCTGCCTTACAAGCAGAGGGTCACAGGTTCGAGCCCTGTAGTTTCCACCATATGGCGCAGTAGCTCAGTTGGTTAGAGCGCCAGCCTGTCACGCTGGAGGTCGAGGGTTCGAGACCCTTCTGCGTCGCCAAACAAGCCGGATCTTGTTCCGCAATGTCCGGCTTGTTTTTTGCCCAGATAGCTCAGTCGGTAGAGCAGGGGACTGAAAATCCCCGTGTCGATGGTTCGATTCCGTCTCTGGGCACCAGAAGAAGAGGTTATCCCGTATCGGATGACCTCTTCTTTTTTTTACCTCATTCTTTCGATATTTTTACAGTTTGCTTACAACGGCTTTCGCGCTCAGTACTTTTTGTATAATCCCTTATGTCAGGTCTATATATAAGCAGCCTGCGGTTTTGAAGGGAAAAATGCATGAGTATTAACAATGTTACAAAGTTTCAGAATATAGTTGCCGGCCTCGAACCTGCTAAAAAGCAGGCGCTCTACATGAAAATGAAGGGCCTTCCCGAGAATGAGCGCAATGAGATGATCGACAAGGTCGTTGCCGCATATGAGACCAGAAAGCTCACGATCGAGCAGCCTGTTCATGCAGGATCTTCTCTGCCCCCGAATAATTACGGACGCACATATACCAGAAGTGAAGACAGGCTTTCCGGCAGGAAGACCATGTGGGTCGATGACCGTTCCGGAAGAAATGTGAACCGCACTCCTTCAAACAGGGTTACGCGTCCCATTAAGGCGACAGGTGCCGGAAACAAAGTCGGCATAAAGAATGTCAATGTCACAGCTTCGGCAGCTTCAGTCACTGCAGTCAGAAGACCCGGTTCAATGCCGCCGATCCAGCGTAAGGCCGTACATGCACCTGCGGCAGCGGGCACAGCAGGCGCTTCTGTAGCTATACGCAGGACACCCGTCAAGAAGGTCTCCACAGTTACTGATGCTGAAAGAAAGAGACAGCAGGCAGAGATCCTGCGCAAGGTCGGAAAGACTACTCTCATGGTTCTTGGAAGAGGAGCTCTTGTTGCAGTATTCTCACTTGTTATCATACTGTGCGGATTCTATACGTTCCTTGAGGCAATGATGAAGGGACCTTCGCCTCATTTAAGAGACCAGTTCGTTTCATCCGTTATGGAATCATCGATGGGCGGAATCTTTGCAAAGATGGTCCTCTCCGATGAAGAGATCAATGCGATCTTAAGCCGCAACAAGACACAGGAATTCGATACCATCACCGATACGAATCTCGTTAAGATCGGTGCCAACAAGGATAACAGCGCTAATGCAAATGCAGTAAATCCTTACGATCCGGACGGTGACGGCGTTGAGATCCACGAGATCAGCGGCCCCATGTATCACGGCATCATGATGGTCGTTCTTGATCCTTCAAGGGTTAAGGTTTCCACACTTGATAAGTTCAATCACACAGGCGCAGGATTAACGCTTAAGGAACATATCGAAAAGTCCGGTGCGATCGGCGGAGTCAACGGAGGTAAGTACGAGGACAAAGGCGGTATGGGCATAGGCGGATGGCCTGAAGGAATCGTTATTGCTGACGGAAAACTCAGGAACGGCGCTCCCAATGCCACCTTCGACGTTTACGGATTTACTAAGGACAATGTTCTCGTAGTCGGAAGAATGACCTGCCAGCAGGCTCTGGGCATCGGCGTCAGGGATGCCGTTACTTTCGGTCCCACGCTCATCGTTAACGGCAAGGCTGCCAGATACAGCGGAAACAGCGGCGGACTCAACCCGAGAACCGCTATCGGACAGCGCGAGGACGGTGCGGTTCTCCTGCTCGTAATCGAAGGAAGAAAGACATCTTCTATGGGCGCCACAATGGCTGACCTAATCGAAGTAATGAAAGAATATGGTGCCGTAAACGCAGCAAACCTCGACGGCGGCATGTCTTCTGCAATGTGGTACAACAACGAGGAACTCGTTTCCAGTTCAAGTATCAGACAGAGCAGAAAGATGCCTACGGCTTTCGTAGTACTTCCCAAGTCAGCTGAATCCAAGGAGAAGTAATCACAAGTGGCACCTGAAGAGAAAAAAAGGCTGCCCGGAAAGCCTGTAAGACCGGAGAATGCTCCCGTAAGACACGTTGCCTCAAAACCGGCAAAGCCCATAGAAGAAACTAAGACTGAAACCAGGCCTGAGAACAAACCTGAAAAGACGGAAAAAGAGAGCGGTAAGGATAAGCCTAAGCAGAAGATCAGCAAGTTTACCAAGGCGCTGATAATCTGGCTCATCCTTCTGACCGTTGTCATTGCAGGCGGTCTTGTATGGTTTAACGGATTCCTCGGGAAATACGAGGAGATCTATCAGTCGAGCCTTCCGTATCATTTGGCAGACAAGACAATTGATATGTTCGCAAAGCAGGACTTAGACGGCATCTGGGGCCTTGTAAAGAATAAGCCCGCGCCCACCGAATTCGAGACTGAAGAGACGATCAAGAAGTATCTCAAAGGCCTCATCAGCAATAAGGAATTCACTTACCAGCAGACGGAAGAATATGCTGAGAATGCTCCTGAGTATTACATCATCAGCGAAAAGACCATTCTTGCAAAGTTAAAGCTCGCAGAAGATGAGACAAACAAGCTTCCTTATGGTTTTAAATCGTGGAAAGTTGATGATCTCGAATTCTATTCTGCCGCAAACAACAAGTTTAAGATAACTCTCCCGGAAGACTGCAAGCTCACCGTAAACGGAGTTCCCGTTCCTGTTGCCTACAGGACTGAACAGGGATTGGAGCCTGAAGAGAACAAGTACCTCAAGCCTTATGCGCAGCTTCCCAATATGTGCGTATATGAAGCGGCAGGACTTTTCGCAGAGCCGTATATCAAAGTCACAAATTCCGAAGGCAAGGAAGTCAAAGCAGAGAAGGACAAGACAACGGGCGAATACAAAGTTAACGTCCGCAGCGAATGCTCCGACAAGGATAAGAAAGAGATAGAAAAGTTCGGCATCAACTTCACAAAAGATTTCGCGAACTTCATCTCCCAGGATGCTGGAAACTACGCTCTGGACAAGTATTTCCCGAAGAACTCCAAAGCCCTCAGGGATATCAAGAGAAACTCCTCCCGTGAATGGTACACAAGGCACGGAAAAGTCGATATAAAGAACGAACAGGTCAAGGATTTCATCTGCTACACCAAGGACATCGTCTATATCGAAGTATACGTTGAACAGCACATGGAAATGTTCTGGGGTTCAAAGGAACGTGAAGTCGTTAAGACTACCGCACACCTTTATCTTGCACGCATCAACGGCAGCTGGAAGGTTGCAGGCATCAGATACTGATTTAGCGTTTCCATTTGTAACGCGTATGAAATTTTGGGATTTACCTTTCATGTTAAAATTACAATAACTCTTGTTATTTAATTTTGATGAAGGAGGAATCTGGCATTGGAATTCACATATTCAAACGATGGCTTCCTGCCATATGATTCTTTTGACTATATCTACAACGACCGCGTAATGCCCGAATTCGGCAAGGTTGCATCCCCGTATTTAAGGCCGCTTACGACCTGGAGGTTCTACCATGCAAACGGTGTGACGGAGATCCCGTTTGGCGTTGAACTGCGTTCTTTTGACGATACCGAATGGGACATCGTCAACTGTCCTTCAACATGGCAGACAGAAGGCTACGGACTGCCGCAGAACCTTCTTTACGAATATCCTGAAAGACTCAATGACAACACGGCGCGTCATGAGGATACGATAAGCGACAAGTACGTCAGAAATTCGACGAATTCCGACAGTGACGAGACGGGAATATACAGGACAACGGTAATCTTCTCGGCGCAGGAACTCGAAAGAGCGATCTATCTTGAGACATCCGGTATCTGCGGAAGCTTCAAGATCTATGTAAACGACCAGCTCCTTTGCGAGTCTCACAGCATTACCACGAGAAAGCGCCTTCTCATTTCCGATGTCGCTATCGCAGGCATCAACCAGATAGTCATCATCGTCAACAGGTTTGACAGGGATGAGAACGGACATGTTATCCTCGACATCATGAATTACGGTTTTTCAGGCATTTTCAGGCCCATCATGCTGGTTGAGGATTCTCTTCTGGAACTTTCCAATCTTCATCTCAACCTTGAATATGTGCCTGAGGCGTACATCACCGAGGTCGCAAAGATCAGCAGCCTTTCAGAGAGAGGAAAAGCATCGAGAGTGCCTCACGGCGACTTCCTGATCAAGGTCGATTTTTCTATCAGGAATCATACGAACTTCATGCTGCCGTATTCCGTCAGGATCTCGCTCCTGGAGGCCCGCGCAGAGTATGACCCTTATAAACTCCCGTACGTGTCGTTGAAGAACCAGAGCAACGATCTGGCTGGCGTTGTGGACGCGAAGAAGGAAGTAAGGGTGCAGAACGAATTCGTGGCGCTTGATGTTGCGGAATGGTCTGACTGTACACCGGTACAATACGATATCGTTCTTGAAGTCCTTGATTCCGAGGGCAGGATCGTCTGCGCGAAAAAGAAGCGTTTCGGCTTCAGGACGGTGCAGATCGTTCAGGGCAAGCTCAACATTAACGACAGACGTATCAATCTCACTCTCGTAAAATACTACGAATTCGATCCCAAGGGCGGTATAGCCGTTCCTCAGGACCGCATGCGTCAGGACATTATCCTCATGAAGAGAGCAGGCATAAACGGAGTCATCGCGGACGGTTTCCCGCTTTCCGACGAGTTCCTGAACCTGTGCGACCAGTACGGCATCTATGTGATCGCTACCGCTGCTGATTTCCAGATGAGGGATTATGTCGAGTCTGCCATGAATCACCCGTCGATCGTAATGTGGGGATTCCAGGACTATAATTTCAATCCCGAAAAGGCGGTCAGGGTAAAGCATGAATGCATGCTGATCGATGATACGCGTCCCTGGTACTGTGCTGCCGACAGGAAACAGCGCAAAGGAAAAGGCAAGGAGCAGGAATCGGTATCGGACCTCCTTCCGTTCCCGAACGAGGCCGGAGCGGTATTCGGTCCATGGGTTGACCTCTGCCTCGACAGGAAGAAGATATTCACACTGAATAAAACAGGCAGGAATCTGTTTGAGACCATTCCCGGCAGAACACGTTTCACTGATGATGACACCATGTACAAGTGGATCCATCATGCGGATCTCGTGGGCGGAAAGCAGAAAGAAAACTCCTGCATTGGACAGGGCATCGTAGATTCCGAGAGAAGCCCGCATCCGATCTATCTTGATATCAAGAGACAGTGCCAGACCATTGCGGTGTTCGCTTCCGTAAGCGATCCTGCAAGCCTTACCATGCGCAATATGAGTCCGTTTGCTTATACGGAGGAATTGGATCTCGTATGGCAGCTCCTCCTTGGCGGAAAGAGCATAGCTTCAGGCAAGGGAACGATAGGCGAGATAGAGCCCTACGGTTCGAGGACGCTTAAATTCCCGTTTGCCAAGGAACTGTTCACCAATGCAGGGTGGTCGCAGGGAAGGACTGATCTGATCAGCATTTACGATGAAGCTATGACGAAGGAACTTGTTTTCGACATAACCATGCAGCTTCATAACGACACATATTATGCAAAAGCCGGATATGAGATCGCTTTCTATCAGGATGTCATCGTTGACGAGGTCGCAAGCCCTGTGGCAATGCGTAAGAATGCTGATGTAAAAGAGCTTACTGACGGTGAAAACGATGCGGCTGCGCTGCCTTCCGGCATTGATGAAAGCGCGCAGAGCAATGTCCTTCAGGTACCTGATGAACAGGGGAGTGAAGATAAGGATGGGATCGTTGAGCGCTTTGATGCTGAAAAGGCCATTGCCGTCCCTGCAGAAGAGGAGCTTCCGCTCAAACTGATCAACGAGACCACGATCAGTTCCGACCCGAAGCATTTGTATGTCAACAGCGAAAAGACACGCATCGGTTTTTCAAAGGATCCGGCAGGATGCTCGGTCCTTTCTGTCAACGGATTCAATTTCCTTAAAGGAACCATGCGCCCGAGCTTCTACAGATGTCCTTCGAACATCGACAGGACTGACAGGAGCTTTATCCTTGCGAAAACAGTATTTTCCAAGGAGTCCGATTACGAGCAGATCCAGGAATCCATCCGATATATCGGTTCCGAGTACGGCAAAAAAGACGGCTGTTTCTCGATGATCTCAAGATTCAAGTCATTCGCCATGAGCGGTGAGGTCCTGATGTTCTATGAAGTGCCTTCTCCGGATAAACTCCGGGTAACTCTTCAGTTCACTCCGAAATATGACATGGTGCGCTACGGCATCAGATTCCCGATAGTTCCGGAAGGCGCCAAGTGCACCTGGTACGGAAGGGGCCCCGGAGAATCCTATGCGGATAGAAAGAACGCTGCAAGGATCGGTGTCTTCTCCGCTGAAACGGGCAAGATCTATCATCCGTATGCAAGGCCTGCCGAAAACTCGTCCCATACTGATACAAGGGTCGTCAGGCTCACAAATGAAGCGGGCGATTCCATAACTATCAGGAGGCTTACCAGCACTCCGAAATTCGACTTCACGGTATTGCCTTACACGCCTGAACAGATGAATGAGTATCTGCATGAAGAACAGCTGATGCATAACGATTACTGCGAATTCTTCTGCGATTTCGGAATGAAGGAGATCGAGAGAACTGCAGACAATGTGTCATTGCAGCCAATCAAGAAGGGCGTTAATTACCGCGAGACTTTTGAGTTTACTCTGAAAGGCGCCGGCGACTGATCAGCTCTTGCCGTTAATTCTCCTGTAAAGAGGCGTGCTTGTCTTGTCAGCGGCTATTCCGTATACGGGTTCGCTGAGTGTGCCCGGCTCTGTCTTGGAAAGAGTCTCCTCATAGATGTAGATCCTTGAATCTATCATGTCGAGTTCGTGGAGCATCATGGCTTCAGGCATAGCAGGGAGCTTGATAGCTTCCCATTCGAGTTTCCCGTGATGTGATGCGATAAGGTGCTTGATGCACATGATGTCATCGCGGTCATATGTCTGTCTGCCTGCTGCGGCGTCACGCGCCGCGACTTCCTCATCGATCATCTCGATGCCGAGCAGAGCGTGGCCTAAAAGGCTTCCTTCTGTCGTATATGAAGCAACACCCGTGTCTGACGTTTTAAGCTCCTTGAGCTTGCCCAGATCGTGGATGGCGGCGCCGCAGACGAGAAGTTCCCTGTCGAGCATCGTATAGACATCACAGATCGCGAATGCGGCATCTACCATGCGTGAGGTGTGATATACGAGACCGCCGTAAAGATTGTGGTGCATTGATTTGGCAGCTGATGAAGAATAAAAGGCCTTGTAGTCCTTCATCAGGAGCCTGACCGCAAGCGCGGTGAGACTGTAATCGCCATCCTTGATCTCTGCCGATTTGAGATCGTAATCCCTGCCGGATGAAGCCTTGATCTTCTGGATAACGTTGACGAAAAGCTTATCGGGTTCGACAGGCGGTTTGCGTACAAGCGCGCTCTTCTCTGAATCATCGAGCGTTGTGGGCCTCAGATACTGGATCTGGTAGCTCCTTCCGCCGAAAGAATCGATATGGATCTTTGTCTCTGCAGCCATGCCGTCACATACGCCTGCATCGTTAAGGTTCTTCTTGGTCGTGTCGAACATTACTGCTGAAACGCTCTCGGTGCCGTCGGATATCATTATGCGGAGCATCGGCTTGCCGTTCGCTGTGCTCTTCTCCGCGATGGTGCTGACGATAACCTTAGTATCGTAAACACCGTTGATCTCCATGTCTTTGAAAAGGATAATGCTCATAAAATACTCCTGGATTTTTTTGGAATAATGTTAGCACGGCAAGCCGTGGTTTTCTATAAATTAGTGGATTTTGTCCTCTTAACCGGGAGGACGCGCCGTGTTGTAATATTCGGTGGAAAAGACTTTGAAAGGAGTGCATCTGGTGAGGTACAGACTCGCTTGCTTCGATCTTGACGGAACGCTTCTCGACACGCTCGCAGGACTGGTGAACGCACTTAATGCGGCCAGGCGTATGAACGGTCTCGCTCCGCAGAATGAAGACCAGATCAGGAGCTTTATCGGCAACGGAGTCGAAAAGCTGATTGAGCGCTCTTTGGAAGCTGATCCCGGAACTTATGATGACGCTCTCAAACAGAAGCTTCTTGATGACAGGATCAGGTATTATGCGGCAAACTGCCTTTTTGAGACTCATCCTTATGACGGTATCGTTGAGACTGTCTTAAAGCTTAAGTCATCGGGCATGCTGCTTGCGGTCGTTACCAATAAAGATGAGATCCCGACAACCATTCTTATAGATCACTTTTTCCCGGGAGTGTTTGATTATGTTTGCGGCACAATGCCGGGCAAGCCGAGAAAACCCGAACCTGAAGCAGTGGGAATGTGCCTTGACGCGCTTGGTGTTTCGCCTGAAGAATGCGTATATATCGGTGATTCCGAAGTGGATATCCTTACGGCAAGAAACAGCGGACTCGATCTGATAAGCTGTGACTGGGGCTACAGGTCGCGCTCTTTTCTTAGAGACAACGGAGCCGGCATAATATGCTCTGAACCTGCTGACCTTTGGAGACTTCTGCAATGAGCGAAAACAAAGAGACAGGGAAGAAGAGGAAGAGTTCGCTGCACTTGATCGCAGCGTGCGGAATAATGGCGGCATTCGTGTTCCTCGGAACACAGCTGAGGATCCCGACATCCATCGGTTACATGAATCTCGGAGATGCCGTGATACTTGCGGCTTCTTATGTCTTGGGACCTGCGGCGTTCTTCCCGGCTGCAATAGGTTCTGCACTCTCCGACCTTATCGCGGGATATCCGGCTTATATCGTTCCTACATTTGTGATAAAGGGTCTCATGGGAGTTGTTGCCGGGCTCATAATGAAGCCTCCTGCGCATGAACCGAAGCTGTTCATGAGGATCGCCGCAGGCATAGTTGCGGAGATCATAATGGTTTCGGGTTATTTTGTTTTCGAATATTTCATATACGGATCAGCGCCCGCTGTTGCTTCCGTTCCGTTTAATCTTATCCAGGCCGGAGCGGCTCTGATCATTGCGGTCCCCGGTTCTTATCTGCTCAGGAAGATCAGGGTGTGATCAAATTTGTGTTTTGGGCTTCTTATATTATAATAAGCGTGATTTTCAGATTCTTATTTTGTGAGGCATAAATAATGAAATTTAGCATAAAGATAACCAAGAAAGATCTGCCCAGGCTTATAGCCGCGCTTATACTGGCAGGACTTGGCATAGCATTTTCCTTATCTGCATTCTACGATGCTGTAATCTGGTTTGCAGGCCTTTTCCTTTTGACTTTCGTAACTATTACTGTTGATGGTGAAGCAGAAGGGAAGAAAAAGCTCTTCAGGTTTATCCCGGAGATAATACTGCCGGTATTCGCTTCTTTCTTCTCCATCTACTTCATGCAGATGATCAATCTTGCTCACCACGATACAATTGCAGGCATCAAGTGGCTTTATGACCAGATGTATCACCTCGACATGTTCAGATGGGTGGTCGAGCTGCTTATAGTCGTAGGCGTTTATTTCTTCTTCAGAACGATCCAGCTTCCCAGAAGGATCGCCGCAGCCGCAACGCCTGCTCCGTTCCTTATCCTGGGCCTTGCCAATTTCTATGTATTTACGTTCAGAGGACATGAGCTTATCTTCAGCGACATCTTCAGCTGGGAGACGGCTGCAAACGTCGTAGGCAACTATACATTCCCGATTCTTTACCCTGTTATGTATGTGCTGGTCCCTTATGTTCTTTACATCATGTGCTGCCTGAGGATTAAGGAAGACAAGCCGGTGATCAAGCTTGTTATTGCAAGGATCGCGATCTCTGCCGTTCTTTCCGCAGCTTTCATTTTCGGTTTCTGCTACATGATCAAGATACGCAGCAAGGACAACAGACCCCAGGACTGGTCTGACAAGGGTTCGAGATTCAACGGATTCCTCATGAATTTCTCCACAACAGTAGTAACAGCCATTCCTGAAGTTCCGGAAGGATACTCGGTACAGAACCTTGATGCAATGATCAAGGATACAGGTATCGATGTTTCTTACCCGGGTGCTGCAGATGACGATTCTTCAAACATCATCGTCATCATGAACGAGTCATATACGGACGTTAAGTCTTATATGCCCATGATCGGATGTAAGGAGGACCCGACACCTTACTGGCATTCGCTTTCCATCAAGGATAACTGCCTCCACGGAAAAGTAACGACTTCCGTATACGGCGGCAACACCCCTAACTCCGAATTCGAGTTCCTTACCGGAATTACGACCGGATATCTTCCCAATGGCGCCATTCCTTATCTGCAGTTTGTTGACCAGGAAATGTATTCGCTTCCCTGGGCTCTCAAGAACATGGGGTATTCCACACTTGCAATGCATCCTTACTATTCCAACGGCTGGAAGAGGACAAAGGTCTATCCTTATATCGGTTTTGACCGCTACATGTTCATCGACGATTTCACATACACACCCAATGACATGCAGCGCGACAACTACATGACCGATTCACAGGCATATAAGAACCTGATGATGCAGCTTGACGCAAAGCCGAAGGGACAGAAGTCATTCACATTCCTCGTTACCGTACAGAACCACGGCGGTTATACGGAGAACCTCAATAACTTCACACCCAAGCCGTATGTTAAGAATCTCGTTACCGGAATGGATACACAGGTAAATACATTCCTTACATGCCTTAACCAGAGTGACAAGGCTCTTGAGGAGCTTATCGCATATCTTAAGACAAAGGATGAGAAGTACACTCTCCTCATCTATGGTGATCATCAGCCTAACATCACTTCGTTCCCGAACAACTTCGGTATCGGAAAGAAGACGAGCTGGATCACACCATACATCATCTGGACAAACTATGACATGAATCCCGAGCTTGTCGAAAAGTATACGAATGACAAGGTTGGAGTAACGAGCGTCAATTATCTTGCACTTGACGTCATGAAAGCTGCAGGAATCAAGTATCCCGGTTACTTCCAGGTCATCGACAGCCTCAGGACCGAGATTCCCCAGATCAATCCTGCAGGATATTATTCAGCATCCCAGAAGAAGTTCTTCACTGTTGAGGAAGTAAATGATCCCAAGGATCAGAAGGCGATACAGCTTTACAGGTATATCCAGTATAATGTAACCATAGACAAGAAGGACAGCGAATTCCGGAAAGCTGCCAATGCAGTGGTGAAGAAAGATGGCCAATAAGTATGATGTCATTATTATAGGTGCAGGCCCCGGCGGTATCTTTTCCGCATATGAGCTTGCAAAGACGGCGCCGCAGCTTAAGGTTGCGGTCTTCGAAGCGGGCAATGCCCTTGAAGCGCGTAAGTGCCCGATAGACGGCAAGAAGGTCAAGACATGCATCGGCTGCAAGACATGCGCGATCATGCGCGGCTTTGGCGGCGCAGGCGCTTTCTCCGACGGCAAATACAACATCACGAACGATTTCGGCGGAACGCTTTATGAGCACATCGGCAAGGAAAAAGCTCTTGAGCTCATGAAGTACGTCGACGGAATAAACATGGAAAACGGCGGCGCGGGCACAAAGCTCTATAGTACTGCCGGCACGAGGTTCAAAAAGCTCTGCCTTCAGAATAAGCTCCATCTTCTTGATGCATCGGTAAGGCATCTCGGAACAGACAAGAACTATCAGGTCCTCGGGAACATCTATGAGTTTCTCAAGGATAAGATCGAATTCCATTTCAATGCTCCCGTCGGCGACCTTGCCGTCAGGGAAGACGGAACCTACGACGTTGAGTGCGAAGGCGAGCACTACATATGTGATAAGTGCATTGTTTCCGTCGGCCGTTCCGGCAGCAAATGGATCGAGAAGGTCTGCTCTGAACTTGATATCGAAACATATTCGAACAGGGTGGATATCGGCGTCAGAGTCGAGCTTCCCGCTGTTGTTTTCTCTGATCTTACATCTGCACTTTACGAGAGTAAGATCGTATACCGCACTGAAAAGTTTGAGGACAAGGTCCGTACTTTCTGCATGAACCCCAACGGTTATGTCGTTAACGAGAATACCAACGGCATCGTTACGGTCAACGGACACAGTTTTGATGCACCCGAACTCCAGTCTGAGAACACTAACTTTGCTCTGCTCGTAGCCAAGCATTTCTCAGAGCCTTTCAAGGATTCCAACGGATACGGCGAATCGATCGCTAAGCTTTCAAACATGCTCGGCGGCGGCGTTATCGTTCAGCGTTTCGGTGACCTCATCAGAGGAAGAAGGACCAACGATTCAAGGATCGCCGAATCTACCGTCAGACCTACTTTGAATGCCACACCAGGTGACTTGTCCCTCGTGCTTCCCAAGAGGATATTGGACGGCATCATCGAGATGATCTACGCGCTTGATAAGATCGCTCCGGGTACTGCAAATGACGATACGCTCCTTTATGGTGTTGAAGTTAAGTTCTACAACATGGAAGTCGCGATCGATGAACATCTCGAGACAAGATATCCGGGCCTTTATGTGATCGGAGACGGCAGCGGCGTTACGCACTCGCTGTCGCATGCATCCGCTTCAGGCATCTTTGTTGCGCGTGAGATCGCGGGAGTTAGCGAGTAAGATTATCACGATGATCAGGCAGACCGAGGTGACTGCGGTTACCGCGAGTCCGCCTTCCGGACCGAATGTTCCGCCTGTGATTATGTCTTTTGCACCTGATAAGTAAGACGTATTGATTACCGCCGCATGAGATTCGGTTCCCGATACCTGCAGACCGTAGATATTGCCCTGGCAAAGATTCCACATGGTGTGGATGGCTGAAGTCATCCAGATGCTTCCCGTCTTGATATATATCAGCGCGAAAAGCAAAGCTATCAGGAAGAGATTGACAGATGCGAGCGGAGTGAATCCCATGTTCAGCGAATGGAATACGGAGAACATGATGCAGGAGAAGAAGACCGCAACGGCTTTCTTATAACGGGATCCGATCCTTGGTATCATGTAGCCTCTGAACAGCAGTTCTTCGCTGGCGCCCTGAGGAAACCACATGACCAGGTTGATCAGGAATAAAGGAAGATATTCTTTCCCGAGGCCGAATCCCTTGAACTCTATCTGGCCTGACAGCTTAAGTATCAGGCAGACGCACGACATCATGATGAAGCCCGCCAGGAGGCCTGATAGGTATTCTTTGATGATCCCTTCTCTTTTTTCGACAGGCAGGCCGCATGTCCTTAATGCTTCAGAGAAGGTCTTCTTATGGAACACTCTTTTGGTGTGGATGATGCACACTGCAATGATCAGCATGTAGGCAATGGTCATGAGAGCAAGGAACACGGGATTGCCCATGAATATGGCAATGACTTCAAAAGTCTTGTTTAAGACCTGGGATACTTCGGTTACGTTCTGAAGATCAGCGATATACTGCGAATATTCGGCGCGGCGCATGTATGCGATCACGACCGGTATGACGGCAAACAGTTGAAAGATACCGATCACGGCTAGCGGATAGATGATCTCCTTGCAGAAAAATACTGTGTTGTCAGTTATCTTATCGGCGATCTGGAAAACGGTATACTTTCCTGATCTTGCCTGACGGATCTCTTTAGCCGTTACCGGATCTATTGAAACGGTATAACGTTCACTGTGAAGCAGTCTTTCCGATATCAGGACTACAATGACCGCAAGCATGAGCGTGGCTAATGAGGTTGATATGATGCCTCCTGCATTGGCATTTCCTGAAAGAGCATCACCGATACCGTAAAACTGTCCGTAAACGGGAAGATACAGATAGAAGTCCTCGCGTCCCATGGAGTTCTGGATGCATGTTACGCAGACTGATACAAATATCAGGAATACGGGAAGGAAAGATGTCTGCGCAGATACTACCGAGTCGTTTATAACCGAAATGAGAATGGTTACGGATGAAATAAAGACCGTAAGTATTATCAGATGTATGATGACCGCGCCGATATTGGAGTATGTTCTGTAGTACGGGATCAAAAAGACCGGCGCGCTGATTATGGTCACGGGAATAAGAGTCTTTAAAGATACGCCTGCCAGATTGCCCGCGATTATCGCACTTCTTGGCACAGGCGTCATTAAGATGCCTGTAAAAGTGCCGAGTTCTTTTTGCCCGGAGATAACATTCGTTCCCGCGCTCATGGCTGAATAGAGAATTACTATGAACATCAGAAGCGGTATAAATGAACGGCCGAGAATATCAAACACGTAATTCCTGCCGCTGCTCCTTGCGGAAAGATCCATCGGGTCATCCCGTATCTGCGAATCAACTGTGCCTGCATAGACCCAGCCGTGCTTTGCGCGGATATAATCCTGATATCCCTTGAGGTATTCATCAATGAAATCTTTTTTCATGTAAGTGTATTCCAGGGAATTCGTTCTGTAATATGTCAGGATCTCCGGCTTTTCCGAAGATGCGTCTTTGGTGCGTGCGCTGATCTTCTCATCAAAACCCTCAGGGAAGACGACTGTCAGATAAGCTTTTTGCTCGCGCATCCATTTGCCGAAAGTTACGAAGTCATAAAGGGCATTGTTTTCCTTATAGAAGAATCTTGATGAACCGTAACCGTCGTATGTGTATTTGAAAGATACGATATTGTCGAAGTTTGTGAACAGGTCAGTACGTGACCCGTAATCACGGGATTTCCTGTCACGGCTTTTCTGCATATATCGATTGTAATCTATGAATGAATCCGGAGCATTGACGACAACGACGTTGTACACCTCGTCACTGAAAAGATGGTAGGGGAACCACCACCACATCCATGAAATAAGCGCAAGGAATACAACGGCAACAAGTCCGATGCAGATCAGAAATGTAGAGACCGGCGCCTGCGCACCCATCTGACCGTGTTTTTTGAAAAAACCCGATGCTAATGTTTTTGCTCCCCTGAACCAGGATCTGAAGTTAGTGCCGTTCATTGATCTTCCTTGTGATTTTCAACATATATCTTGAAGAAAGCATCTTCAAAATTCTTTTCGCCGGATAAAGCGGTCAGTTCATCGACCGTACCTTGCGCTACTATCTTTCCGTCAACTATGATCGCGACCTCATCACATAATTCTTCTGCCACGGAGAAAATGTGCGTTGAAAGGATGATGCATCTTCCTTCGTTCCGCAGTTCCTTCAGATAATCTGTCACCTGTCTGGAAGTTAAGATGTCCAGACCGTTTGTGGGTTCATCGAAAATGATGACCGGCGGTTCGTGAAGAAGGCTTATCGCAATGGAGATCTTCTGCTTCATCCCGGTTGAAAGCTCTGATATCCTGCGGTTTGCAAACTGCGTGATACCGAATCTCCCGAATGCTTTTTCTTTTCTGCTATTGATCTCGTCTTGGGGAATGTCATAGAGTTCCGCGAAGAAATCAAAAAGATGATCCGGTGTAGAGACGGGATCGAGCTTGATCTCGGTCGTAAGGAATCCGAGGATCTTATGTATCTTGAGCAGGTCATTATCCGGTGACATTCCGTTTATCTCGACTGTTCCGCTTGTCGGCTTCATCAGAGTCGCGATTATCTGCATCAGTGTCGTCTTGCCGGCACCGTTGGGTCCAAGGAGTCCGAATATCTTTCCTTCACCGATCTCGAAAGAGATGCCTTTTAAGGTTTCTGAATCTTTGGTGTAGCTTTTATGAATGTCTTTTACGCTTATCATACAAGTCCTCCTTCCTATAAACGGATCTTAATACGAGAAGTGCGGCTGCCGTGTTGACGGCAAGTACTGCAATAACGTGCCATGCTTTTTCCTGAGCCATGTATGCCTCGCTTATCAGCGCAAGACTGTTATGCATCGGAATGAAATATTCGGCAGTCATCGGTCTTGTTCCTCTGAACATCTGCAGAAAGAAATCTGCAAGGAACAACACTAGGGGAAGCTGGAGATTAATGGTTATGTCCTGGATCTTATTTAGAGAGAAAACTGTCGATATGCATGCTGCGGTCATAACAAAGACGGTGAACGGTATCGTGACGATAAGGATAAATAATTCAAAAGGAGTCAGCATCATACCGAAAGGAAGAAGTGACATTGCATCGTTGGCAGTGTTTGCCCATGATGTTAAGAATAAGAGAAGTGCCGTGATATAAGTTGCGGCAGAAACTATAACCATTATCGCCATGATCTTTCCGGCAAAGATATGTGAAGGTGCAACCGGAGTCATCTTAAGTTTTGACCAGAAGCCGCGTTCTCTTTCTAATGCGAACATGTCGCTTACAAGAGAATAAACGCAGTAGTACATCATTATGAGAAGCATTCCGGGTACGATCCGTGATGCTGATTCATCAGCTGTTGATCTGTTGTCCATGAGTTTCGTTACGGGATTGAAAGCATCGACAGAGAAAAGATTGCTCCCGGTATTTGCATACTCTCCGCCGAGTCTGTCTACAAGACTGCTTTGATAGTGTTCCAAAACACCCTGTCTGAATTGTCTTGCACGAAGTCCTCCCGATAATGAATTCAGATCATATCCGAGATATATGACCGCTTCACTTTCAGCTTTATTGTTGCCGTTGATGATCTCCTTATAGTAATCCGAGACGGCATTGTCGAATGAATCATCAGTATCGCCGGGTGCAAAAAAACAGATTACAGTACCGCCGCTCAATGATTTTTTGAATCTCTCCGTAACATTGAACAGATCTGAAAACTCACGGAATGACATATCAGAATATGAATAAACATTCGCGTCGGCTGTCTCTTTTACATAATCGCGGAATGACTGCGGAGCGCTTACCAGCACGATCGGTTTCTTTGAAAAAGAACCTGTGGACATGTAGTTGATGAGGAGCGGAAATATATTCAGGGCAAGCATCATGAGCACTGCGGGAAGCAGAAACAAAGTGACGGTCTTATGCCAGTTTGAGAATATCTTATTCAGTTCCCAACGGAATATCACATATGCTTTTTTCATGAGGTAATTCTACAATGATTTTCGAAAAATATAAAAGCAACGTGTGTGATTTTGTGCGCACCGTTATGGTAACACGATGTTTTTTAGTGCGTAAAAACACATCGCAACCATGAAAAAGCATGTGCTTCGAATGTGTGTAAAGTGAACAAATAAGAGGCTCGCAGCTGTTGTATTTCTAAATACTTTTTTCTCTATTTTTGTTGACATATTTTCACTAAAAATGTATGTTAATTATATCCAACACAGAAATTTTACACGGAGGTTCTAAGTATGGATATTGAGAAGAAGGAAGTTAAAGCTGAGGTTAAGGCAGAGCCCGCAAAGGCACCTGTAGCTGCTCCTGCAAAGAAGGCACCCGCTGCAAAGAAGGCTGCTAAGAAGGCACCTGCTGCAAAGAAGGCTGCTCCTGCAAAGAAGGCTGCTGCTAAGAAGCCCGCTGCAAAGAAGGCTGCTCCTGCTAAGAAGGCAGCTGCTGCTAAGAAGCCTGCTGCAAAGAAGGCTGCTGCTAAGAAGGCAACTGCTGCTAAGAAGCCCGCTGCAAAGAAGGCTCCTGCTAAGAAGGCTGCTGCTAAGAAGGTTGAGATCTTCTTCCAGATCGATGGTCAGGAAATCTCTAACGCAGCAATCGCTAAGAAGCTTCCCAAGGCTGCTAAGATCTGGGTCAACGTAGCTGAGAAGAAGGCTTATGATGAGAGCGGAAAGGGTGTAGACCTCTTCTGATCCAAGATTACTTCTTGATCGACCAAACTCCCGGATTAGTTCCGGGAGTTTTTTTATGCTTGCATTTATAACGGTTTACATATATCTTTTTTTCATGCCTTTAATAACTGTTCAGAATATATCAATGAGTTACGGTGAAAGACGCGTCTTGAATGACGTGTCTTTTCGTGTGAATAAAGGTGACAGGATCGCTTTTATCGGTGATAACGGTGCGGGAAAATCGACATTATTCAAGATCATCAGAGGAACGATAACACCTGAATCCGGTGAGATACTCGTTCACGGACAGACTATCGCAGGTTACCTTTCACAGCGTATAGA
The DNA here is from genome assembly GCA_017478485.1 of Clostridiales bacterium. GTDB lineage: Bacteria > Bacillota > Clostridia > Saccharofermentanales > Saccharofermentanaceae > Saccharofermentans. Next base: position 308,092 of record JAFVDI010000031.1, read on the forward strand.
AGAACAGGATCTTTCTTCTGCGACATTGAAACCGTCAAAACTCATCGAACTCGAATCAAGTTTATCGACACTTGAAAAAGACATATCAAAGCTATCGGTTGATGATCCTGATTCCTCCGAACTGAAGGCAAAGATGGATGAGTATTCAAACGTCCGCGCAGCTTATGAAGCAGCCGGCGGATACGATTACGAATACAGACTCAACGATGCGCTTCGCGGTCTCGGTCTTGGTGATATGACCGACGGTGCGAGAACCGATTTCTCTTCCATGTCGGGAGGCGAGAAGATGCGCGTTTGTCTTGCACGCCTCATCGTGGATCACCCGGATATCCTCATGCTTGACGAGCCTACGAACCATCTTGATATGGAAGCCGTCGAATGGCTTGAAAGTTTTCTTTCATCTTACGGCGGCGCGGTTTTTGTAATCACTCACGACAGACATTTCATTGATGCCGTGGCAACCAGAGTCATTGAACTCGATGGCGGAAGGATCACGGAATACCGCGGCAACTATTCCGATTATGTAATTCAAAAAGAAGAGTTCTTGAAGACGCAGACTGCGGTAATAGAAAATCTTGAAGCAGAGCTTTCGCATCAGCTCGATGTAAAACAGACTATGCTCTCACACAGGAATATTTCCGGTTATCACCAGAGAGAGAAGATGGTCGATAAGCTTGCTGATGTTCTTGAACGCGAGCGCGCCAAGCTTCCCGCGCAGTATGCGAAGATGAGCTTTACCGCGGTTCCGCTTGAGCGTTCCGGAAGATCCGACAAGATCCTTCTTGAAGTTTCAGGTGTATCAAAGAGATTCGATGACTGCGATACCGATCTGTTTTCGGATATCTCATTTGAACTGAAAGCTGATGAGAAGCTTTTCTTATGCGGACCTAACGGATGCGGAAAGACGACGCTTCTTCAAATGCTTGCAGGAAAAGCTTACGGCACTGAAGGCAAAGTTACGATCGCAACCGGGACCAGCTGCGGATACATGGGACAGTTCGTTCCTTTTGAAGATGAGACGTCCACATGTTTTGACGAACTCGTTGACAGAAATGAAGGAATAAAAACAACGGAAGCAAGATCTCTTCTTGCGAGATTCGGCTTCCGCGGTGAAGATGCGTTTAAGATAATCAAAGACTTATCAGGCGGAGAAAGATCAAGGCTTTATCTTTGCTGTCTTCTTTCAGAACGACCCGACATCCTTTTCCTGGACGAGCCTACTAATCACCTGGATATCAATTCGCGTGAGATATTGGAGGATGCGATAAGGGAATACGACGGTGCCGTTATCTGCGTATCGCATGACCGTTTCTTCATTGATAAATGTGCGGATACCATTTTAGGATTTGCAGACGGAACTGCATCCGAATTTGAGAAATATGAGTATTACCGCAAGTCTGTCAGAAATAACGTTAAGCAGCCTGAAGTAAAGACTGAGGTTTCCGAAAAGCCTTCCAAAAAGAAGAACGCGGACAGGGTCGCATCCGCGAAGCGCCGTCAGAGACTTTCTGATATCGAAAAAGAAACCCGTGCTCTTGAAGTTGAACAAAAGGAGATAGAATCCAGGTTCGGCACTGACGCGGGCGAAAATGACTACAAGCGTTATGCAGAGATTTCAGCCAAACTCAATTTGCTTTATGAAGAGTATTTCGAACTCGGAGAAGAATGAATTAATTTGATTATCTTCTTCAAGTAATAAGAATAATGTTGTAAAATTTTAGATATTATTCTTAATACGAGGTACTTTTATGGGCATGACGATTACGCAGAAGATCCTGGCGGACCATGCCGGGGTGCCCGAAGTAAAAGCGGGAGATCTTATCGAAGCAAAACTCGATTATGTTCTCGGAAATGACGTTACTGCTCCGCCTGCGATCAAGATCCTCAAAGAACTCGGAACCTGTAAGGTTTTCGATAAAGACAGGGTTTGTCTGATCCAGGATCACTTTACTCCGAACAAGGACATCAAATCTGCCGAACTCTGCAAGACTATGAGATGTTTTGCAAGGGAACAGGAGATCAGGCATTTCTATGAGCTCGGCCGCCGTGAGATGGGTATAGAGCATGTCATTCTTCCCGATAACGGAATAGTTCTTCCGGGTGACATGGTGATTGGCGCAGATTCTCATACATGCACATATGGCGCACTCGGTGCGTTTTCCACAGGCGTGGGTTCTACGGATCTTGCCTGTGCGATGGCGAGGGGCATCACATGGTTCAAGGTCCCTGATGCGATCAGGATAATACTCAAGGGAAAGTTCAATAAATATGTAACCGGCAAGGATCTTATCCTCCACATCATCGGCATGATCGGTGTCGACGGAGCTCTTTACAAGTCTCTGGAATTTGAAGGCGAAGGCTTGAAGAGCATTTCGATGGCAGGAAGATTTACGATCTGCAACATGGCTATCGAGTGCGGCGCGAAGAATGCCGTATTCCCGTTTGACGAATACACTTTGAGATACATCGCGAAAACAAATCCAAAGAGATTTGCTTCCAGTGATTACAAGATCTATGAAGCGGATGAAGATGCTGAGTATTCACAGACGATCGAGATCGATCTCGGTGATGTTCCGCTTACGGTAGCGCTTCCCAGCATACCTTCCAACACAAAGAGAGCGGAAGACTGCAAAGACCTGAAGATCGATCAGGTAGTTATCGGTTCATGCACTAACGGAAGACTCGAGGATATCGGTGCGGCAGCTCAGATCCTTAAGGGACTCAAGGTCCACAAGGATGTAAGATGCATCATCATCCCGGGTTCACAGAAGATATACAGATACGCTCTTGAAGCAGGTTGGCTTTCGATCTTTGACGATGCCGGATGCGTTATTTCCACTCCGACATGCGGACCTTGTTTAGGCGGCCATATGGGCGTACTTGCGAAAGGCGAGAGATGTGTTGCCACGACCAACAGAAACTTCGTCGGAAGAATGGGAGACACAGGCTCTGAAGTTATCCTGAGCGGTGTGCCCGTTGCTGCCGCATCTGCAGTATTGGGACGCGTCGGAACGCCCGATGAGCTTTGACGGAGGTGCATATGATAGTTACCGGTAAAGCGTTCAAGTACGGAGACAATGTCGATACCGATGTCATCATTCCGGCAAGGTATCTTAATTCAAGTGATCCCGAACATCTTAGGCAGCACTGCATGGAAGACATCGATGCTGATTTCGTAAAAGAGGTCGGCCAGGGTGACATCATGGCGGCGGGAAAGAATTTCGGCTGCGGATCTTCAAGAGAGCATGCGCCCGTTGCCATCAAAGCAAGCGGCATCTCACTGGTAATTGCAGAGAGCTTTGCAAGGATATTCTTCCGCAACTGCATCAATGTCGGACTTGCGATCATGGAATGTCCCGAGGCAGCGAAGGCGATCTCAAAGGGCGACATCATCAAAGCTGATTTTGACACCGGAATAATCGAGAACGTTACAAAGAACGAGAAATATCAGGCAAAGCCGTTCCCGGATTTCATCAACGGGATAATAGCAAGCGGCGGCCTTCTGGAGTACACAAAGAAACAGACACAAAATTAGCGGGAAGGGAGAGAGGAATTGCATGGGAAGATCTTATAACATCGTATCGGTACCCGGCGACGGCATAGGTCCTGAGACCAACGGCGCGGCGGTAAGAGTGCTTCAAGCAGTTGCCGGAAAGTACGGCTTTGAACCAAAGATAACGGAATACAAGGCCGGCGGATGTGCGATCGACGCCTTCGGAGTGCCGCTTCCCGGTGAGACTCTCCGGGCCTGCATGGATTCGGATGCGGTTCTTTTAGGCGCGGTCGGAGGTCCGAGATGGGACATGATCGAAGCTGAAAGAAGACTGGAACAGGCCATCCTGGGACTCAGGCAGGGAATGCATCTTTACGCGAACTTAAGGCCTGCCGTTCTTCAGAAGGAACTCGGCAATGTATCTCCGCTCAAGAATCCAGGAGACATCGACATGCTCATCGTAAGGGAACTTACGGGCGGCATCTATTTCGGCAAGCAGGGAGCCTACAAGAGTTCCGAAAAGCTTTTCGACGGTACCAGAAAGGGCACTGTGGCTTTCGATACGGAGACATATTCAGAAGCTGAGATCAGCAGGATATTAAGGCGCGGCTTTGAATATTCCATGAAACGCAGAAAGAAGCTTACCGTTGTGGACAAGGCCAACGTACTTAGTACGAGCAGGCTCTGGCGCACTCTCGCGAAAGAGATCGCAAAGGAATATCCGGAAGTTGAAATGGATTTCCTTTACGTTGACAACTGCTCGATGCAGCTTGTCAGCAGGCCTTCGACATTTGACGTAATAGTAACTTCCAACATGTTCGGAGATATCCTTTCGGATCTTGCAGGACAGATAACGGGATCGGTCGGTCTCCTTCCGTCAGCATCGCTCGGAAACCCGGGAATGCCGGGACTCTTCGAGCCCATACACGGTTCTGCTCCTGACATAGCGGGGCAGAAGAAGGCGAACCCGATCGCATCGATCCTTTCCGTACAGCTCATGTTAAAGCTCCATCTTGGCGAGAAGGACGCTGCTGAATCGATCTCGCAGGCGGTAAGGAAAACACTCGCAGACGGTGCCAGAACGCCTGATATCGCATTACACGGCGATGAGGAAGACAAGTCGAAGATCATTCTCGTCAACACGGATGAGATGACGGACAGGATAATCGCAAATCTTGAATAAATAAGCTGGTCAAAGGGAGAAACTGAAATGGCAAAAAAGCTGGTCGCCGTAATAGACATCGGATCGCTTACGGCGAGGATCAAGATATTTGAAGTCAACGCCAAGGGCAAGCCCAAGGAAATAGAGGCAGTACGCAAGTTTACGGGGCTCGGTTCTAGAAGTTACAGATCGGGCACGATCCAGCCTGAACAGGTCGACGAACTTTGCAGATGCCTTAAGATGTTCGACGAGAAGTGCCGCGAATACGGCGTTACAAGGGTTTTCTGCGTAGCAACCTCAGCATTCAGAGATGCAACCAATGCTGATATCGTCATAGAGAAGATAAGGACCAGGACTGGTTTCAAGATCAAGGTCCTCGATAACGCGATGGAAAGGTATTACCAGACGATCGCGGTACAGGCCATCTATCCTGATTTCGGCAAGATGATCGAAAACGGAACCATGATCCTCGATATCGGTTCCGGTTCTTTGCAGGCATCAGTTTACGACAAGTCGGAATTCGTTTTCAGCCAGAACCTGGTACTCGGATCACTTCGTATCTCGGGCATGCTTTCCGATCTCCAGAGCAGGACCACTCACTACGAGGACGTTTTGGAGGAGTTCATCGCACAGGATCTGAACGACTATCACGCCGTAGAACCTAAGGGCATTACATACCGCAACCTCATCGCTTTTTCGGGCGAGATGGGTTTCATCAAGAAACTGTCAGGCCATGATTCCATGGGCTCCTGCGAGCTTACGAAAGAGGAGTTCCTCAAGGTCTACGAGTATCTTCTTAAGACACGTCCGTCAGATCTTACGGCTAAGGACAAGGTCCCTTCAATGATCGCTCCGCTCCTTTTGCCGACCGCATTGATCGTAAAAAACATCCTTGAATATACCGGCGTTGATTTTATCTACATGCCGCACGCGTCGCTTTCTGACGGTATCGTCTACCATTACTGCTATACGACTTTGGGTCTTAAGGCTCCGTTTGCGCCTGACAGCTATCTGATTTCCGCTGCAAGGCATATCGCAAAGAGATACAGATCTGACAAGAAGCATGTCGAATTCGTCGAAAAGACAGCGCTCAAGATGTTTGATGAACTAAGGGACGTCAGCGGCCTCGGAGAGCGCGACAGGCTTCTTCTTCAGGTTGCCGTAATACTCCATGAGATAGGCAAGTTCGTTCACGCGAGAAACCACAGTGACGCCGCTTATTCGGTCATTAAATACACAAACCTGATGGGACTCGATCACGAAGAGCTCAATATGGTCGCGCTGATAGTAAGACTCTATCCGAGGAGCAATCCTTATGACAGCTACTACTATTCGTTGCTGCCGCCTAACCAGAAGGTCATCGTTTCAAAACTTACGTCGATCCTCAAGATCGCAGATGCATGTGACGCCGCGCATAAGGAAAAGGCCAGAAAGGTCACATGCTCGATAACTGACAATAAATTCGTCACGGTGTGCGAATCGCCTGAAGACATGTCTTTCGAGCTATGGGCTTTCGAGAACCGCGGCAAGATGTTTGAAGATGTCATGGGCATCAAGCCCGTGCTCAAGGCAAGGAGGAGGGAAGTCTGATGGCAGTTAGAAAGACACCTGCAAAGAATACGGCAAAGAAGGCTGAGGTGAAAAAGCCTGCGGTAAAAAAGACTGCAGGTTTCGCAGCAGCAAAGAAACCCAGGGGAGTTAAGGTCGCACTTAAGAAAACGGATGCTCCCAAGCTCAGGGTTGCAGCCAAGAAGCCTTCCGCAGCTACCGAGAAGACAAAGGACTACAAGTCTGACAAGTATGCCTCATTCCTGAGTGCCAATTCGAAGTACTTTAACCGCGAGCTTTCGTGGATAGAGTTTGACGAGCGTATCCTTCATGAGGCAAGAGACATTAAGAATCCGCTTCTGGAAAGACTTAACTTCCTGTCCATCACTGCTTCAAACCTCGATGAATTCTACATCGTGCGCGTCGCATCCTTAAGAGACATGCTGAGCATCGATTTCACTGAAAAGGATATCGCCGGATTTACGGTCAGCGAGCAGCTCGAACGCATTGACGAGAGGACCAGAAAGCTTATGTCCCTCATGTATTCGACATACGGTCGCACTCTCGTTCCGGCACTTGCCCAGGAGAAGATCTACCTCAAGGATTATTCCGAACTTACAAAAGAAGAACAGGGGATCGCCGATTCCTACTTCAGGGATGTACTCTATCCCGTTCTAACGCCGATGGCTGTCGACTCTTCAAGGCCATTTCCTCTCATCTACAACCGCATGCTCAACATGTGCGTAATGCTCGAGAACGATCCTGACAGCGTCAGGCTTCAGGATAAAGCATCCGAAGGCATTGTCAATTCCAAGAAGAAATCACAGGCAGATAAGGAAGAGCACGAAAAGCATATGTATGCGACTGTTCAGATACCTACGGTCGTAAAGAGGCTTTATCAGATCACTACGGCAGACGGGGACATCTTCGTACCCATCGAACAGATAATCATGGCCAACGTCAACGAACTGTTTGACGGCCAGAAAGTCGTTGCGTCAGGCTTTTACCGCGTAATGAGAAATGCCGACCTCGATATCGATGAGGACGAGGCTGAAGATCTCCTGAAGGAGATAGAAGCCCAGGTTAGGCGCAGAAGGTTCGGAGAGATCATTAGACTTGAGATCCAGGATGACATGGATCCCGAGCTCCTGAAGTATCTTATAAAGGAACTCGGAGTCGATAAGAAGGATATCTTCAGCGTCAACGGCCCCATCGATCTGACATTCCTGTCAAAGCTTACTTCTGCCTGCAAAGCAAAGCATCCGGATCTCTGCTATCCGGCGCATGAACCTGCCGAGCCGGCTTCCTTTGACGGCCCTGTCAGTGAACTCGATATCTTTGCGCAGATCAGGGAGAAGGACCGTATCGTTCATCATCCTTATGAAAGCTTTGAGCCTGTTCTCGAATTCATAAAGCAGGCTGCAAGAGATCCTAACGTGCTTGCGATCAAACAGACGCTCTACCGCGTATCCGACAGGTCACCGATCATTGCGTCGCTCCTTGAAGCTGCCCAGTGCGGAAAACAGGTAATGGTATTGGTTGAGCTCAAGGCCAGGTTTGACGAAGAGAACAACATCAACTGGGCAAAAATGCTCGAAAATGCAGGATGCCATGTTATCTACGGCCTTGTGGGACTCAAGACCCACAGTAAGATCACGCTCGTTGTACGTAAGGAGGATGACGGAATAAGACGTTATCTGCACCTTGCTACAGGCAACTATAACGACATTACTGCAAAGATATATACGGACATCGGCCTTTTCACGGCTTCCGAAAGCTTCGGCGAGGATGCATCGCAGTTCTTCAACATGCTTTCGGGATTCTCGATCCCTCAGGTCTGGAACAGGCTCGTTCCTGCACCTTTGTGGATGAAGGATTACTTTGTCCGCAAGATCAGACAGGAGGCTGAAAATGCCCGCAACGGCAAGCCCGCGAGGATCGTCGCAAAGATCAATTCGCTTGTTGACGGTGTCGTCATCGATGAGCTTTACGACGCATCTTGCGCAGGTGTAAGGATAGACCTCATAGTAAGAGGCATCTGCTGCCTCAGGGCGGGGATCCCGGGAATGTCCGAGAACATTACGGTCCGCTCGATCACCGGCCGTTTCCTGGAACACTCGAGAATATTCTATTTCTATAATGAAGGACATGAAGACCTCTATCTTGCTTCCGCCGACTGGATGCCGAGAAACCTCAACAGGCGTGTAGAGCTTCTTTTCCCGATAGAAGACAGCGACTGCAGGGCGCGTGTCATGGAGGTCTTAGAGGTTGAACTCGCGGATACGGTCCGCGTCAGCTTCCTGAATCCTGACGGAACATATTCGAAACTCGATCTCAGGGGAAAGGATAAGCTCGACTCCCAGAAGAAGCTTATCGAGCTCGCAGATGAGGCTGCAGCGCTCCGCAACAAGAGTGAGGATAATATAGAATTTACGCCCGCGGAAAGCCCGAGAAGCTGATAATCAACACTTTTGCCCAATATTGTTGATTGACTTTGAATTGCTTTATTTATATTTTTAGGTCAGTTTTAATTTGTTGGAGGCAACTATGAAGAGTATAAAGATTATATCGGTAATGCTTGCGGCAGCCGTAGCTGTTTCGCTCTTTGCCGGCTGTAAGAAAAAGCCTGTGACAAGCGCAGTTATCGTTTCGACACCTGCACCTACCATGACTGTTCCGACAACTGAGGCAACAACGGCTGAGACGACAGAAGCTCTGGCTCCTTCGATCGCAACGGAAGAGACCACTACGACTTTTGCGACAGTTCCCACCACCGAGGAGACCACAAAGAAGCCGACTCCCACGCCCAAGCCGACCAGCACTCCTGCACCTACTCCTTCAGTAAAGATCGGAAGCCTTGTTAAGGACGAAGCCAACGTTATCAAGGATGATGCGGCTCTGGAGGCAAAACTTGCCGAGTTCCAGAAGGCAACAAAGATCATCCCTGTCGTTTATACGGTCAAGACCAATCTCACAGGCGACGATTTCAGGACTTATACAAAGAATATCTATAAGAACAATTTCAAGGATCAGAACCACTTCCTGATCGTTTACAGAGTCTCAAAGAACGGCGGCGGCTGGTCCTGGACAACGAGCATCGGCAGCAAGGCTTATTCAAAGCTCAACAAGGCCGGCATCACTTCGACGTATTCGTCTGACCTTTCCAAAGCTCTCAAGAGCAATAAAGACAGGGGCAAGGGCTTTATCTCTTTCTTCGATAAGACCCAGAAGACACTTACAGGAAAGTGATGAGTATATGCACACAAAATAAAAAGGTCTCAAACCTTAATTGTCTGTGCAAAAAAATATTTACATAAAATCTTTTAAAGAATAAAATACACGCATGAAGATCATTTGGTTTATCAGCTATGCATACGCATTACACGCTTCTGATAGTAAGCGTTAGTGTTCACTGCCTGTAGATCAGATCTTAAATTGAATATTCGGACAATGGGGTCCCGCAGTGAATCACTGTGGGACTTTTATATTTTTTTGAGGGGAGAAGACATAAATGTGCGGTATAGTCGGGTATACGGGTAAGAAAAAGGCAGCGCCGATCCTTCTTGACGGCCTTGCGAGGCTTGAATACAGAGGTTACGATTCTGCGGGAATCTCGATCAGGGACGGCGAGGCCAATCCTGTGGTCGTAAAGGCAAAGGGCAGGCTTAAGGTCCTTGCCGAAAAGACTGACGGAGGAAAGGCGCTGGCAGGTACCTGCGGTATCGGCCACACAAGATGGGCAACACACGGCGAACCTTCCGAGAACAACGCCCATCCACATATCGTTGACGATTATAACGTCGTAGGCGTTCACAACGGCATCATCGAGAACTACCAGCAGCTCCGCGAGAAGATGATCCGCAAGGGGTACACCTTCTATTCTGATACCGATACCGAAGTCTGCATTAAGACTATCGACTACTATTACAAGAAATATACCCATGATCCCATTGAAGCTCTTGCAAAGACCATGGTGCGTGTAAGAGGTTCCTATGCCCTCGCGGTAATGTTCAAGGATCATCCCGGAAAGATCTTTGTAGCCCGCAAGGACAGCCCGATGATCATAGGTGTTGACAAGGATGCCTCTTACGTTGCTTCTGACGTTCCCGCGATCCTCAAATACACACGCAATGTTTACTACATCGCTGATCTCGAGATGGCCTGCATCGAACCCGGCAAGGCTACATTCTACAACCTTGACGGCGACGTCATTGAGAAGGAGCAGGTCGTCATCGACTGGGATGCTTCCGCTGCCGAGAAGGACGGATTTGAGCATTTCATGATGAAGGAGATCCACGAGCAGCCCAGGGCTGTTGCAGATACCCTCAAGTCTCTGGTTTCTCCTGAAGGAGAGAAGTACGTGGCAGATCTTTCACAGGCCGGCCTTACCGCTGAAGAGATGAAGAAATTGTCTCAGATCTATATCGTTGCGTGCGGTTCTGCGTACCATGTAGGCGTTGCCGCCCAGTACGTTATCGAAGAGCTCGTCCGCATACCCGTAAGATGCGAGCTGGCATCCGAATTCAGATACAGGGATATGCCTTTTGCACCCGATTCAATGGTAATAATCATAAGCCAGTCAGGAGAGACCGCCGATTCGCTCGCAGCTCTCCGCAAGTGCAAGGATTCAGGCATCAAGACGCTTGCCATAGTAAATGTCATCGGTTCCACGATCGCACGTGAAGCAGATCACGTCCTTTACACGATGGCAGGTCCTGAGATTTCTGTAGCCACAACAAAGGCTTACAGTGCCCAGCTTGCCCTGTCTTATGTACTTGCTATAGAGCTTGCTTCCGCAAAGGGGACCATCGATGAAGAGAAGAGACAGGAACTCCTTACCGAGGTCATGACGATCCCTGATAAGATCAGAAAGCTTCTCGAGGACAAGGAGCGCCTTCAGTGGTTTGCTTCAAAGCTCGCGGCACAGAAGGATATCTTCTTCATCGGACGCGGTATCGATTATGCAATCTGCATGGAAGGTTCGCTCAAGATGAAGGAGATCTCTTACATCCACAGTGAGGCTTATGCAGCAGGTGAGCTCAAGCACGGCACGATAAGCCTCATAGAGAACGGCACCTTCGTTATCGGCGTTCTTACCCAGAGCAGGCTTTATGAGAAGACGCTTTCGAATCTCGTTGAAACGAAGACGAGAGGCGCTTATCTTATGGCACTTACGAGCTTCGGCAATTATTCGATCGAGGATTCGGCTGATTTCGTGGTCTATGTTCCCAAGATAAACGAGCTGTTTACAGCATCTCTTGCGATTATCCCGCTGCAGCTCTTAGGCTACTATGTTTCATGCGCCAGAGGTCTTGACGTCGACAAGCCGAGGAACCTCGCAAAGAGCGTAACTGTAGAGTAAGAGGTATTCATATGCTTCATGAGGAATGTGGTGTTTTCGGGATCTATGACATAAACGGCGGCGATGTCGCCCATACCGTTTATTACGGACTCCTTTCACTCCAGCACAGAGGTCAGGAAAGCTGCGGCATCGCCGTAAGCGACACGGCAGAGCCCAAGGGAAGAGTTATCTCGCAAAAGGGCATGGGCCTTGTAAATGAAGTCTTTACCGGTGATGCGGTGGATAAGCTTCCGGGTAATATCGGTATCGGTCACGTAAGATATTCAACAGCAGGTTCGAGCACGCGCGAAAACGCCCAGCCGCTCGTTCTTGAGTATGTAAAAGGAACACTGGCCCTGGCCCATAACGGAAACCTTACCAATTCTCCTGAGTTAAGGGAAAGACTGGCATATACGGGCGCCATATTCCAGACCACTATCGATTCAGAGCTCATAGCTTATCTCATTGCAAGGGAGCGTCTTGAGTCTGACAGCGTTGAAGAGGCAGTAAGACTTGCCATGAAGGGACTTCGCGGTGCGTACAGCCTCGTGGTCATGTCACCAAGAAAACTGATAGGAGCAAGAGATCCTTACGGATTCAGACCTCTGGTCATCGGCAAACGTGACAAGGCCTGGATATTTGCATCCGAAACATGCGCTCTTGATACCGTCGGAGCAGAATATGTAAGAGACGTGGAACCCGGTGAGATCGTTACGGTCACATCGGAGGGCGAGCTTATTTCCGACCGCACTAACTGTCTGACAAAAGATAAGCACGGACACTGCATTTTCGAATACATCTATTTCGCAAGGCCCGATTCTTCGATCGACGGGATCAGCGTATACGAATCCAGGATTAAAGCCGGCAAATATCTTTATGAGGATGATCCCATAGAGGCAGATGTCGTAGCGGGTGTCCCCGAATCGGGAAACGTCGCCGCACTCGGTTATTCAATGGCTTCCGGCATTCCTTTCGGACAGGTGTTCGTTAAGAATTCCTATATCGGAAGAACGTTTATCAAACCGGGGCAGAAGAGCAGGGAGAACAGCGTCATGGTAAAGCTCAATGCCATGAAGAGCGCTGTTGCCGGCAAGCGTGTGGTCATAGTTGATGACTCTATCGTCAGAGGTACGACTTCTGACAGGATCATATCGATGTTAAGAGAGGCAGGCGCAAAAGAAGTACACATGCGCATCAGCTCACCGCCGTTCCTGTGGCCGTGCTTCTTCGGTACAGACGTTCCTGCAAGGGAACAGCTCATAGCTTATAAGAGGAATGTCGAGCAGATCCGCGAGAAGATCGGTGCGGATACGCTTGGATACCTTAAGCTTGAGCGCCTGAGTGACATCGTTTCAAACAAGATAGGCATCTGCAGGGGCTGCTTTACAGGCGATTACCCTGAGGATCCGCCTTCTGAAGACATCCGAGGAGAATTTGAAAGATAAAGGGGAATAAACATGAGGATCAACATTAACGAGAACTTCGGCAAGATCAAGCAGAACTATCTGTTTTCCGATATTGCGGCAAGGGTAAAGGCTTACAAGGAAAAGAATCCAGAAGCAGACATCATCAGACTCGGGATCGGTGACGTAACACTCCCGCTTCCTGCGCCTTCCGTCCGCGCAATGGAAGCAGCTTCCAAGGAAATGGGAGTTAAGGACACTTTCAGAGGCTATCCGCCGGAATACGGTTACGATTTCCTCCGTGAAGCGATCAGCAGGCACTATGCTTCTCTTGGTACCGACATCAAGCCTTCTGAAGTGTTTGTTTCTGACGGCGCTAAAAGTGACCTCGGAAACCTTGTGGATATCATGGGCGACAATGAGATCATAATCCCTGATCCCGTTTATCCCGTTTATGTCGATTCCAACCTCATGTGCGGCAGAAAGGCAACACTCGTGCCCGGTTCTGCCGATAACGGATTCCTGCCCATGCCTCCCGGGAAGAAGGGCGATCCTGCAGTGATCTATATCTGCTCACCCAACAACCCGACTGGCGCAGTATACGGATTCGACGGTCTTAAGGCATGGGTCGATTATGCTATCGAGACAGGCTCTCTCATCATTTTCGATGCGGCTTATGAAGCCTTTATCACCGAGGATGTTCCTCATACGATCTATCAGATCCCCGGTGCTGACACATGTGCAATCGAGGTTTCTTCTTTCTCCAAGTTCGCAGGCTTTACCGGTACAAGGTGCGGCTGGACTGTCATCCCTGACGGCCTTGAATCAAACGGTACAAAGATCGCTGCACTGTGGGCGAGAAGACAGGCTACCAAGTTCAACGGCGTCTCTTATCCCGTTCAGCGTGCGGCAGAGGCTGCCCTCACGGAAGAAGGCGTCAAGGCCTGCATGGAGAACATAGCATATTACAGAAAGAATGCATCCATGCTTTCTGAGCTCCTTAAGTCAAAGGGAATATTCTTCACGGGAGGAGTCAATTCGCCTTATGTATGGCTCAAATGCCCCAACGGAATGAGCGGCTGGGAATTCTTTGACCTGCTTCTCGAAAAGTACGGCATCGTCGGAACACCCGGTGAAGGTTTTGGAGAAGCGGGAAGCGGATTCTTCAGGCTTACGGCATTCGGTTCAGCCGAAGCAACGGCAGAAGCCTGCAGAAGACTTTCAGCACTTTAATCCTTATCGGATAAGAGAACTGCTTTTGAATACAATTTAACGCCCTTGGCCGCATTCGGATGAATGTGATCCAGCAGATACGTCCTGTCGGTTTCTACTGTCAGGACGTTTCTGATGTAAGGGTTTGCGTTTATGTACATCAGAGAGTTGTCTTTACAGTAATTTTCAAGTGCGGCAGAGTACTCGTTGTTCATTGCGACTGTCTCATCATAAGAGATCTTACTGTACGGATCGCCGTCCGTTGATGTCCACGGGGCAATAAAGACGAATCTTGCTTTGCCGTTTTTTGAAGAAAGCTTGTCTTTGAGTTCGTCTATGCGTCTGATGTATTCTTCCGATGTCATTGCGCAGGTGTCTTTATTGCGGTAACGGATATCGTTTGTTCCGACTGCTATGACATACAGATCGGCAGCAGGGATATTATCAATGTTGTCGAGCATATAAGAAACCGTGCAGCCGCCCTTTGAGAAATTGGAGATCGGTTTGCCGGGGAATAATCCTTCGATGGGTTCATACCATGGCGTTCCGCCATTCTTGGTTCCCTCCGTAACGCTGTCTCCGACAAAACAAACCGTATCAGCGTCTGAGATCGCGCGGTACAGGGTGCTGTCATACATCCTGTCGCTCATTGGGAGTGGTGGAGTTTTCGTGCGGAGGAAACCGTCAGTGTTGAAATAGTATCTTTCTTTTACTGCCGAAACGTCCATACGGTTGCCGAAGACTACGGTAGTAATGATGCTGTGGGCCTTTTCGGCGCGTGAGATGTCATCAGTCGTAAGTACGGTCCTGAGTCTTTCGTCATTTACGATGTTATAGATGGGTACCGCTCGGTAATTCCTGCCGGCGGGTGCATATGTATAGAGGGGAACTATTCCTCCGCCTATGATCTGTTTTGTATTCCGGTCGATATATACGTCGACCAGCATGCTCGTATCACCCTGGTTTTCGCGGTATCTGTTGGCGAAATTACCGGGACAGTAAGCAGTGAATACGTTCTTTCCGCCTATCTGTTCGATCTCGACAGGTTCAACAACATGCGGATGATCACCGAGGATGATGTCGGCTCCGTTGTCCTTGAAGATCTTAAACCAGACATCCTGTTCCTTGTCAGGTGAGTTTTTGAACTGGGTTCCGATATGGGGAAGGACAAGGATGAGGTCAGGAGACAGCGACTTGGCCTGTCTGAAATCCTCTATGACCTGTGCTTTAAGCTTTTCAAACTGCTCGCCTTTGGTGCCTGCGATCATGGAAGTGATATAGGAATACTGTCCGTCGATCAGATCGTCATTGGATACATAGTTACTGCAGAAGGTATATGAGAGTACGGCGATCTTTATGCCGTCCTTTTCAATGAATTTGATGCGGTTTTTCTCTTTGTCCGCAGCATCCTTATATGACCCTGTGTGATCGAGACCTATCCTGTCGAGAACATCGATCGTTCTCTTTGCGCCTTCTTCGCCTTTATCCATAAGGTGGTTGTTGGCGTTGGTTACAAGGTCAAATCCCGCGTTTTTGACGGCTTGTGCAAACTCATCCGGGAAGTTTAAGTAGAGTTTCTTGCCGTCATCGAAATTGCCTGCCGTATAACCCTTTTCCTTACCGGCCATGGGGCCTTCAAAGACACCGATCGCAAGATCGGCAGAAGAAATATAAGGCTTTGCATACTCGAAAACATCATCGAAATTGTATGTGCTGCCGTTAAATCCGAGCTTTACCTGGTCTTCAAGAAGTATGAGGTCTCCTGCGAACGTGATTCTGAAAGCCTTGTCAAAAGCTTCCTGCTGGGAACCGGTCATGGCAGGGTAGATGATGTCTTCTGAATGCTCAAATGAAGGATACTGATATTTTTCTTTGTCAGGAGCCTGAGGGAGATTCAGCGCATTAATTATTACGAGCGCGACAAGTCCGATCGAGACGGCTGCAGATACGACTTTTGCGATGCTGATCTTTTTTGAGCTGCCCGTAAATATCTCCACACCTGAAGTAAGGAATTTATTCATGAGATCTGCAACATGTTCATTGCCGAACAGCAGGCATATTCCAAGCGCAAAGAAGATGGAGATAGGTATCCGGTATACTTCGCCATAGAGCTTGATGAAGTCGCCTGCCCACAGTGCGAACATTCTGTGCAGTACGAAGATCCATAAGGAGTTGCGCCCGAACATGGTCAGGAAAGGGATTTCCTTGTCGTGTGCCAGGCATCTTATTCCGAAAGTGGCGAGATACGCAGTAAGGAAGAAGACCGCACGTCCGATGTATTCAGTCTGGTATGAATACGGCTGGAGATTTAATGAGGTTCCTTTAAAGGCCAGGAATTCACGCAGGATGATCGCCAAAAGTGCGGCACCGAGCACGGAGACGACGCCTATGAGCATTCTTTCCCTGTAATGTATCCCGGTCAGCTTTGAATGGCTCTCTTCACTTGTTTTGTATCCGAGCATATAGAAAGGATAAAAACCTATTATCCTTGCGACTGCAAAATGATTGTCTATGGAAGTGAAGAAGCCTGCGATCAAAGCTATGCCGAACAGAACGACGCTTATGCCTTTGAATTTGGCGAGTCTGTGGGCGGAAAGCCTCCAGACGACCATTGCTATGAGATACCAGTATGAATAAAGAGGCTCGACGACAGAAGTCAGGCCTTCAGGGTATTTAATGAATAAAGTAATGCTGTTGAATATGAAGTAGAGAAATATCAGTTTGAATATATTCCTGAAGCTGCGAGAATTCTCACTCTTGCCGAAATATCCCGAAACGAAGACGAAAGCCGGCATATGGAACATGTAGATATAATCAACGGCCGCATTGATGGAGCCGGAATCTGCCCTTAACTGATAGAGGATATGCGCGAAAACGACTAACAGGATAAGGAAGCCTTTAATATTGTCCCAATAAAGACTGCGTTTGTTGCCGGACAAGGTTGCGGTGCTCATATGATTCTTTCTGATATATATCTTTATTGCTTATTCTTATTGATTAATGACCAGCATATTATATCACGATAAGGATATTTGCCCCAGATTTGCCGTTCTTATGGCTAAACCTTGCAGTTTTTGCAATTCTTTTTTCAACTTTTTTCAAGATAATCGACACCTAATCCTCCGTGTGTTGCTTAATCATCAGAAATGGCCTGCATTGCTGATGGTTTAAGGGGTTTACAAGGGCAATAATGAAGCCATCAAACAAAACACAAACCAAACAAACCAAAAACCATTTAGGAGGAATTAAAAATGGAACTGGACATGAAGACAATCGTATTCTTAATCGTATTCTTAGTAGCTGGCGGACTCGTACTTCTCGGATGCTACGCAATCGCTTACGAAGGCGCAACGATCACATCAATGAAACCCGCATGTGACTTCGCAGTAGCAGCAATCCTCGGAATCCTTGCAGTCGCACAGTACAAGATCTTCGAAGCATCAGAAAAAGCATAATCTATCCCCCATAAAACTCTCCCAAAGAAAAGACGGCCGCCGGCCGTCTTTTTCTTTATATCAAACTAGTGGTGGAAAACTTAAGACAGCTTCTTGGCGGGGCGCTTTATCAGGAGCAGAATATTCAACAAAAGAAAAAGAAGTTATAATTGTTTAAGGAACATTGACGGCTCAAGGGATATGATCTGTTTTTGGGGGATAAGATATGGGAAAAAAGCGTTATACGGGAATCGCTGTATTTTTGATATCCGTCATGATGTCAGTGTGTTTACTGACTTCTTGTTTTGGAAAGAAAGTGCTGTTTTCATGCAATGCTGACAATGCTGCCGGGTTCAGCGGCGTTGATTTCAGGAACGGCGTGATCACATTGTATTTCGATAAGGAAAAGGCACCTTCCGGCGAGATGAAGCGTCTTTTTTATGACACCGAAAAAAACATAAGAGTAAGTGTTTCCGGCAAGTATGGGACTGAGGAATATGGTCCTGCCAATATTACGACCGATAATGAACAGATGAAAGTGATGATCAGTACCGGCATGAACAGTGCAAATGATATAGTCGGTATCTTGCTGTTCTGTGACAGAGATCAATTAAGTCTGAATTTTTTACAGTCAAAGCTTATAACCAGAGTGGTCGTTTCCACGGAAGGATCTATCGGCCCTTTTCGCGGAGCGTTTACGACAACTTACCGGATTACCACTCAAAGCTACGATAAAAGGTCGCGTTCCTGGTCCGAACCGGTGCAAGAGACCTCTGACATGAAGATCTATCAGTGAAGAATGCTGTTGATGAATTCAGAGCCGTATGCTGCACATAGTAAACAGTCCTTCTTATAAGATCACCCTCCGGGAAAGCAATTGCTTTCCATATAACGAGTTCTATCAAAATGTTTTAATTGTTGAATACAAAATAGCAGAAAAATGTTACCGTATATGTGTTAAGGAATGCATATTATTCACAGTCAGTTGAATGGTTTAGCATACAAATAAGGAGCCTGAAATTATGGATGCAAACATTATCAAAAGGAATGAACTGCTGGCGGCAAAGACCATCGAAGGACTTCGCTCACGCAACATGGAAGGCTATTATGCCGGGAGCAAAGAAGAAGCTTTAAAACTCGCACTCGGCTTGATCCCTGAGGGCAGTTCGATCTCCATGGGCGGCGGCATGAGCGTTCATGAGATTGGCCTTTCCAAGGCTCTTAAAGAAGGCAACTATAACTTTATCGACCGTGATGCATATGAAGACAAGAGAGCGGCTATGCTCCTGGCTTATGATGCTGACTTTTTCCTGTCGAGTGTTAATGCCATGACCGATGACGGAATACTCGTAAACATAGACGGTAATGCCAACAGGGTATCCGCGATCGCTCAGGGGCCGAAGCATGTCTTGTTCATCGTCGGAATGAATAAGGTATGCAGTGATGTCGATGCTGCTATGAAGCGTGCCAGAAATGTGGCAGCTCCAATCAATACACAGCGTTTCGGTCTTGATACTCCGTGCTCGAAAAAAGGAACCTGCTTTGACTGCAAGTCTCCCGATACGATCTGCTGTCAGATCCTTATTACAAGGTTCTCAAGGCACAAGGGCAGGATAAGCGTTATCCTTGTAAATGACAATCTCGGGTTCTGATAACCTGCATATGGTAGTTGTTGATAAATATACTGATAAGTGGAAGCAGGATTTTCTTGATATAAAGTCAGAACTTGAAAAGGCTCTTGGAGACACGGCTCCCCGGATCGAACATGTTGGCAGCACATCGGTTGAAGGCCTTTCTGCAAAACCCGTCATAGATATTGATGTCGTCATCGAGGACGAATCTCATCTTAATGAAGCGATCTCGCGGCTTGCTTCGATAGGATACAGGCATGAAGGCGACCTGGGCATAAAGGGCCGCGAAGCTTTCAAGTATGATGGCAAAACGCATCTTTTGAAACATCACCTGTATGTTTGTACCAAGGATTCTTCTGAACTTAAGAGGCATTTGACTTTCAGGGATTATCTGCGCTCAAACGAAGAAGCGGTAAAGGAATACGGCAGGATAAAAGAAGAGGGAGCCATGCTTTATCCGGACGATATGGATATGTACATCAAGCATAAGTCCGGCTGGATAGAAAACGTCTACAGGCATTTAGGGTTATAGTCTGAAAGACGTTTAAGAGTAATTTAAGAACTAAATAAGCATTATCTAAATCATTTTCTCCTTGAGTTTTTTAGAATTCAGGCATAACAAACATGTCTGATGCAAAACAAAGGAGAATGATCATGAATAAGAAGACGCTTAGAGAATTCGGTTCAAGAAAAGATATCGGCATGTCGCTTCTGTGGTATGCGATAAGCTATGTCGTTGTTACATGGATAGGAATCGGACATACGATATTCAATATCCTCGTCCTCGGTATGAGCGGAATGTCAGAAGGTCCCGGCCTTGGCATGGGATATGAGATGACCAAGCCATGGCACCCTTTGTATAACATAATCTTTTTTACATTATTCGGACTGCTTTACTTAAGGAAAGTAAAGGACCTCACGTTCGGGAAAGCAATGGCGACCGGTGCGCTGTGGGCCGGTATCAGCATTGTTATAGACCTTGTCGGCTGGGTACTCATCAAGCATCCGTGGTCCCTTACGTTCAGGCAGTTTTATATCGAGTACCAGCCCTGGATCACGCTCGTTTATCTTGCGATGTTCATAGCGCCCGTTATAGCTTTCCTTATCCTGGGCCGCAGCAGAAAAAACAAGGCAGTAGCCGGTGTTATGTAACGAATAATAAAACGACGTTGAACTTAATTAAATATGGTAAGTTTGTGGTAAGTCCGGTTGTTCTGCGGTACCGCAGAATTACATGAAAACACCTTCTGTAACTAGTTCCGCAGGCGCTTCAGCGCCGAGGACCTGTCCGTATGTTACAGAAGGTGTTTTTGTGTTTTTTGGTGGAGCATACGGGATTTGAACCCGTGACCCCCACACTGCCAGTGTGATGCGCTCCCACTGCGCTAATGCCCCGTGCAGTAAACATTATACACGAATCTTATTGATTGGCTATAACTTTTTGGTTCGCGGGCTTATGGGCCTTTCTTTGTGCTATAATTTTCTAGCAATATGCATTGTGGAGGTTTAAGAGTATGAGTATCAAGACCGGCGAATTAGTATCAGCAAGCAATCCCGAACTTAAGGCACAGACATTCACCATGACAATGGAAGGCGGTTATGAGGCGACCGTAATGACATACGGTGCCGTTATCATCGATCTTATCGTACCTGATAAGGACGGCAAGCCCACAGATATCATGCTCGGCTGCAAGGGCCTTGATGAATACATGGGCAACGGCGCAAATCATGGTGCAGTCATCGGACGTTCTGCCAACAGGATCAAGGACGCTTCTTTTGTTATCAACGGTGTTAAGTACCAGATCCCCAAGAACGAAGGCGAGAATAACCTCCACTCGGGCAACCCCGCTTATCAGAATGTTTTCTGGGACGGAAATGTCCTTTCAGAGGAAGAAGCAGACAGCATGATCCTTGATTCCGGCATCGCAGGCATCCCCGGATGTGTCGGCGAAGCGGTCCTTCTCAGCTACGAGAGCCCTGACGGAGCTACAGGTTTCCCCGGAAACCTCTATACCAAGGTGCTTTACGCTTGGCTCGAAGACAAGACATTCCTCATCCTTTATTACGGAAAGAGTGACAAGGATACCGTTTTCGCTCCCACAAACCATTCATACTTTAATCTCCGCGGTGAGAATGCCGAGGGTACTGTTAATAATGACCTCATCATGATCAACTCCGACAAGATCACCATCAAGGATGACAACAACGTTCCTACAGGCGAGCTCAAGGATGTTGAGGGAACCGTTTTCGACTGCAGGGAATATCGTTTCATCGGCGAACTTAATGACAGTGACGACCACCAGATGGTCATCTCCAAGGGCATCGACCAGAACTTCTGCCTTAATACAAAGGCCGGAACATTCTCTTTTGCCGCAGCCGTTACCGCGCCTGAGTCAGGTATCACTATGGAGTGCTTAACTGACATGCCGGGAATCCAGATCTATGCAGGCAACAACTTAGGGAGCCCCTTAGATCAGAAGACAACAAAGGCTTACGGCCAGTATGACGCTATCTGCCTTGAAGCGCAGATGGTTCCTAATGCCGTTAACCTTGAAGGATTTGATTCGCCCGTGATCAAGGCAGGGGAGGCCTGCTATCACGCGTGCGGATACAGATTCGTGTGATTTTCAGGCTTGTATTGAAGTTTTACAGTTGTATAATGCTTTATTAATCAAGAAACTATAGAAAGAAGGACTGATTCTATGGAAAAGAAGAATCTCGATTGGTCGAACCTGACCTTCTCTTATCAGAAGACAGATAAGAGATTCGTAGCTAACTACAAGAACGGCGCATGGGACGAGGGCGCTCTCATTGATGACGACATGATCGTCATGAGCGAGGACGCAGGCGTTCTCCAGTATGCACAGACAGTATTTGAAGGCCTTAAGGCTTATGAGACAGTAGACGGCAGGATCGTTACTTTCCGTCCTGACCTTAATGCTGACAGACTTCATGACTCTGCAGTCCGCCTTGAGATTCCCCCGATTTCCAAGGAGTTGTTCCTCAGATCAGTTCAGGAGACAGTTGCAGGCAACGCAGCTTGGGTTCCCCCGTATGGTTCAGGCGCATCTCTGTATCTGAGACCTTACATCTTCGGTATTAACCCCGTTATCGGTGTTAAGCCTGCTGAAGACTATCAGTACAGGATCTTCGCTACACCTGTAGGCCCTTATTTCAAGGGCGGTGCAAAGCCGATCAAGGTCAAGATCTCCGATTTCGACCGTGCAGCTCCGCACGGAACAGGTAACATCAAGGCAGGCCTCAACTATGCTATGTCCCTGCACGCGATCGTTACTGCACACAAGGAAGGCTTTGCCGAGAACATCTATCTCGATCCGGCTACAAGAACAAAGATCGAGGAGACGGGTGGCGCTAACATCATCCTCACAGACGGCAAGGGAACACTCGTTGTACCTAAGTCCGATTCCATCCTGCCTTCCATCACGAGAAGGTCACTCGTTTATGTTGCAGAGCACTACTGCGGCATGAAGATCGAGGAACGTGAGGTCTACCTCGAAGAGGTCATGAGCGGCAAGTTCACAGAGGGCGGTCTCTGCGGTACAGCAGCTGTTATCTCACCTCTCGGTTCTGTCAACGATCACGGCAAGGAATTCACATTCGCTTCCGGCATGGAGGAGATGGGCCCTGTCATGACCAAGCTCAGAGAGACACTCACAGGCATTCAGATGGGTACTGTCGAAGCACCTGAGGGCTGGATCATGGAGATAAAGGTCTGATCTGAAAAGTTTTAACAAGACTTTAAGAGGCTGTCACAAGTAGTGGCAGCCTTTTTAGTTGTTCGAGGATCAGATCTGTATCGTGGTATAATTTTTGAAAGTAAATACTGCGGTTCAATGAACGGAAGGCACATGTTGCCGCTCCGTTTAACATTGAGGTAATTGTTTTATGGGAAAGAGATTATCCGTTAAGATTGCAGTTTTTGTGCTCTTGGTGGCATCTGCTGTTTTTATGTGCGCATGCCTTCCTTTTAAGCCGCCGAAGCCTTCCAAAGCAGCTGTTGAAAGAGCTGTAAGGGAAGAGTCAGGACTTGATTGCAGGCTCATCAGACAGATAGATGAGGAGACTTACATTTTCGAAGATGTATCACGCGGGATCGAGTTCGAGGTATTGGTCAGACCCGAGAAGGTTAAGATCGATGCCAGTGAGGGCGGCTATACAGGCAAGTACTATTACAATATCCTTCAGGATATTGCCGTTTATAAATCTTATTCGAATGATGTGGATCAGCTGCTCAGGAAATATAATCTCACAGATGTTGAGAGAGGCTCTGATTACACATGTATCGAGCACATTTATCTTCTAGTTGATAAGGATCTGAGTAATGACAGGATAGAAGACATAAATGCTTTTCTCAGGGGCCTGCGCGACATTGCCATTAAAGATATCGAGACCGGTAATGATTTCTATTCGGAAATGCATAAGGATTTCGGATATACGGTTAGGATCGTGAAAGTCGACAGATCCGGAGAAGGGGATCTAATGTACAATATCAAAGGCAACAGCGCAGTCGACGGCTGGAGTTTAACGGCAGACGTCGAAGACTCCGAACTTGATCTGCGCAAGATGAATGAGGATCATCAGTGTTATACCACGCCTAAGGCTGGTGGTATGGCTGTTGTGATACGTGTTTTTTCATGAAGAACAAAACCGCAGGTCTATCTGTATCTAAGGTAAACACTTGCAGTGGATGACACCGGTATAAAGAAATACATTACGGCAGGTATTATCCTTATCTTTTGTATATTAACAGGCGTGATCCTCTGGCTGGTCTTCAGGCCGGGATATGAGATGCCGGTCGTTCCGTTTACTTATCATGGCGAGCATGGCTTTATTTGTATTTTTGCTTCAAGCGGGGATATCTACCGTATAGAACCCAAAGATTACGGTTCTCACCCGTATGCCTTTCAAACAGCTGCCATGACGGCGCTTGAAAACGGCGAACGGAGGTTTGGTTCAAGCATCACGGCAAGATATCGGCGAGTGAACTTAAGAAGCAATACCATGCTTTCAGAAAGATAACGGATAACCCGGCTTGACATCGTCAGACTATCGCGGTAGTATAGACTACAAGAATAGTCTGGAGGCTTTATATGCAGGAGAAACTTTTCGACAGTGAAGCAAAAGTTATGGAGATCCTTTGGGAAAAGGGAGCTCTGTCAGCAAAAGAGATCAGCCTGATCGCAGCTGACACGATAGGCTGGAATAAGAACACCACATACACGGTGATCAAGAAACTCGAAGCAAAGGGATTCATCAGACGTGATGAGCCCGGGTTTATCTGCACTCCCCTCGTTTCCAGGGAAGAGATACAAAAGAGCGAGGCATCTTCATTGCTCAACAAGTTCTTCGGAGGATCGAGGAAGGCGTTGTTCTCTGCGCTTCTGGAAGACGAGAAACTCTCTGATAAAGAGATAAAAGAACTTAAAGACCTTATCGATAAAAGGTGACTTTCATGATCGCTGAGACCTGTTACTGGATATTGAATATGAGCATTGTCGCATCACTGATGGGACTCATAGTGATGCTCATAAGAAAGATCAGGATCATTCCGAGAAGAGTGTCTGTTTTCCTCTGGATAATTCCATTTCTGAGGATGGTGCTGCCGGTCGGACTGAACAGCCCGTACAGTCTGATGTCCGTCTTTTCAAGGCTTACGAGGAACGTTACCGTATTTAAACCTTCGGATGACATCTCATTTTCGATCAGTAATTCCATAAGGGCAGCGGACAGCTATTCTCCGTTTAGGTTTAAGAGCAATGGCCTGAATATGGTATTTACCGTCACCGGTTTTATCTGGATCGTTGCAGCTTTAGCTCTCTTGATCGCATTGACGATCCTCTATGTATCGACAAAGAAAGCTGTTGCCGATTCCAAGCTTTTGAATTCAAACATATACTTTTCGGGCAAGGTGGACAGTCCTGCTGTATACGGGATAATCAAGCCCAGAATAGTGATCCCTGAATCATATAAGGAAAAAAATCTTGAATACATTATCAGGCATGAGAAGACTCACATAAAGCGCCTTGATAATCTGTGGAGGATACTGGGATTCGTTACGGCCTCTGTGCATTGGTTTAATCCGCTGTCGTGGGTATTCCTCAAAGCATTTCTTAATGATCTTGAACTTGCCTGTGATGAGATGGCCTTGGCAGGACTGGAAAAAGATGAAAGAAAAAAGTATGCAATGACGCTGCTTGAAGCTTCGCAGAGCAAGAGCCTTCTGGTATCTGCATTTGGCGGGGCTAAGGTAAGGACAAGGATAGAAAACGTTCTTTCATATAAGAAGATGACTTTGGTCTCTGCAACCGGATTTACTTTGTTGATACTGGTGATCATCTTTACATTGGTAACAAACGCGGGATAAGAAAGGAGAATTCCATGAAGATCACAACGATCGTTTTAGCAGCATCACTGATGCTGTCACTTACAGCATGCTCTCAAGTTAAAGGACAGACAGACTTAACGTCAGGCCCTGAACAAACAGTTGAGACAAAGACTCAGATCGAAGAGCTCAGAGAGAAGTACCCCGAGTATTTCGAAATGTCTTCATTCAAAGGAATAGAAGTCTATGTCTGGGAAATGGCTGAAGGGTCGTATCACTGCGGCATGATGAGCGGAACAAACCGCAATAAGACCGATGAAGAGATATGGGATCTTGCAAAAAAGTCTCTTTCAATTGAAGAAGCGAAAATGATACTTAATGAACTTGGCGTAAAAAGAGAAGATGTATTCATTATCCCGGTCGTTCAGCCAATTTCAAGTTACAGATATGAGATCGATGATGCATATAGGGAAAAGGTCAGAAAACTCTTTGAATGATATCAGCATACTGATAGATCAATTGATTAAAGGGCGCGCGTATATATACGCGCGTTCATTTTTAGTACCGGAAAAAACATGAAAATTTGATCTCAAAAACCTATTGACATAGTAGGTTGATAGTGTTAAATTATCGCCATCACGATGAAAGGAGGAGTGAGAAATGTACAAAACAGTTAATACAGCAGCTACCATGATGATGTGTTGTCGAATGCTTAGCTCCCGGGTGCGCTATATGGCCCAGGGCGGAAGAAGACATTCCTCACGCCTTGAGAACGATTGATGTTAATGCATTAGATTGCAACTGAACATAAGCCATGCGCCCGGGAGTAAAAAAACTTACCGGGCATTTTTATGCCTTACACAAAATCATTCTTAAGCAAAAACACAAAACAAAAGGAGAAACACGACATGAAAAGCATTTTTAAAAAGATTCTTACAGCAGGACTGCTTCTTGCAGTTACAGGTTCATTCGCAGCTTGCGCTAAAGCGCCTGAGGCAACAACAAAGGTAGACGGCGGCACGGTAACGAGCAATGCAGAGGCTGACATCAAGCCTGACGAACAGAAAGCTAACGTAGTACTCAAGGTCGGCGCAAACATCACACCTCACTCAGAGATCCTTGAAGTCGCAAAGCCGATCCTTGAAACAAAGGGAATCACACTTGAGATCGTAAAGCTTGAGGATTCCATCACACCTAACACAGGCGTTATCGAAGGTTCACTCGATGCAAACTATTTCCAGCATGTTCCTTACCTTGAGCAGTTCAATAAGGAAAACAATTCCACACTCGTTTCTGCAGGCGCAGTTCACTATGAACCGTTCGGCGTATATGCAGGAAAGGTTAAGAACCTTAAGGATCTTAAGGAAGGCGCTGTAGTAGCAGTACCCAACAACGTAACAAACGAAGCAAGAGCACTTCTTCTCCTTGCACAGGAAAACATCATCAAACTTAAAGATGGTGCAGGAATTAACGCAACCATCGCAGACATCGCTGAGAACCCTCTTAACATCAAGTTTAAGGAACTCGCACCTGAGCAGCTTGTTGCAGCGCTTCCTGACGTAGACGTAGCAGTCATCAACGGTAACTATGCGATCGAGGGCGGACTCCACGTAAGCCAGGCACTCGCAGTTGAAGCAAACGACGGTCTTGCAGCCAAGACATACGGAAACATCATCGCAACATCAGCAGAGAAGGCAAATGATCCCGCAGTAAAGACTCTTGTTGAAGTACTCCAGGGACCTGAAATAGCTAAGTTCATCAAAGAGAAGTATGACGGCGCGGTAGTTCCGCTTTTCGGTTGATCAGATACATAAGGAGACGGGAATAATGATCGGTTTTGAGTATTACAATCCGGCGAAAATCGTTTTCGGAGAAGGCAGTGAGAACAATTTAGGCAAACTCCTTGAACAGTACAGAGTAACCAGCCTGCTCCTCGTTTACAGCGGAGACTTCATCAAGAAACTGGGAATCTACGATGTGATCACAAACGCCGTAAACGAATTGGGAATCAAGTTCTCAGAGAGCGGAGACGTGGTACCGAATCCTTCGATCGAACTCGTCAGAGAACTTGTCAAAAAGGGCAAGGAAGATAAAGTTGACTTCGTTCTGGCAGTCGGTGGAGGAAGCTCCATCGACACCGCCAAGGCGATAGCTCTCGGTATACCGTACGATGGCGATGTCTGGGATTTCTTCGATAAAGGCATATCTCCCGAAAGTGTTTTGAATATCGGAGTGATCGCAACAACGGCATCGAGCGGTTCCGAGACATCCAACTGCGCTATCCTCTCATACGGAGAGTGGAAGAAAGGTTTTGAAGATGACCGCATAATCCCTAAGTTTGCGATCATGAACCCGAGGTATACGGTAAATCTTCCTTCTTACCAGACATATGTAGGCATCGCAGACGTATTGTCCCATCTTCTTGAAAGGTACTTCTCCGATGAGAAGAATTCGGATACTACAGACTATCTTATCGAGGGCGCGGTGAGGGCACTTCTCGTAAATGCGCAAAGACTCATCGATGATCCCAAGAACATAAACGCAAGAGCTGAGATCCAGTGGCTGGCTTCTGTAGCACACAACAATTTCCTCGATGCCGGAAGAAGAGCTGACTGGGCATCACACCGTATCGAACACGAATTGTCAGCCCAGTACAACATTACACACGGTGAAGGCATGGCAGTCGTTTTCACGGCATGGACCAAATACATGGCAGACGTAAAGCCCTGGAGGCTGGCGCTTCTTGCGAGCAGAGTCTATGGAAAAGATCCGTACGACTATTCAGAAAAAGAAAGGGCACTTTTGTTATCCGAAGAGCTTGAGAGATTCTTTAAAAAGCTGGGACTCAAGACACACCTGTCTGAGCTCGGCATCGGGGATAAGGATTTCGAAGTTATGGCAAAACGTGCAACGGCAGGCGGCACCGTAGGACACTATGTCCCTCTTGACGCAGAAAGATTCATTGAGATCTTAAAGCTCGCGCTTTAAGCAAATTAATACCGAGAGAAAAATCGAAAAGGAGATCACAAAAATGGCTAGGATCAAACTGGTAGAACAGAATGAAGCAACAGGTGCCGAGAAGGAGCGCTACGATGAGCTCGCCGGCCGCAACGCAGTAACAAACATGAAGAAGGGACTTCTCAACGATGCTGCAACATACGATGCTTACATGGCATGGTACACATCATGGAAGAGACTGGTAGAAGTCATCGGTGAGAAGGATGCAATTCTTTATGCCCACAAGATATCAACAACAAATTCATGCCAGCTCTGCTCGCTTTTCTTTATCAGTGACGTTAAGGGCTTAGGTCTCGATCCCGCAAATCTCGTATATGACGAGAAGGAAAAGGTGCTCGCAGAGCTTGCGGAGCAGTATGTTAAGAATCCTACTGCAGTTTCAGATGAACTTTTCGATAAGCTCAGAAAGTTCTTCAATGATCAGGAACTCGTTGTAATCGTAGGTTTCGCAGGTCAGATGATCGCAACAAACAACTTTAACGCAGTATTCAAGATCGACGTAGATAAGAGACTTCTGCCTTTGCTCGGTGAGTTCAAGCCGGCAACATGGCGCGAAGCTATCAAGTAATCAATTTTCGTCCTTCAATCACATAAAAGGCGGCGGTAACCCTGTTGGGGAACCGCCGTCTTTATATTTTTTGTCAAGTAGAAGTATAATGATATGCAGATCAGAAAATGTGAGGAACTTATCATGAAAGTCGGTGTTATCGGATACGGAAGCATGGGAAAGATGCTGCTTTGGAAGTTTTCAGACGCAGGTATAAAAAAGGAAGATCTTTATGCTTCAAACAGGACTTTGGAAAAACTCGAAGAGGCCAAAGAGATAGCTTTGATAAGAAGCAATAAGGAGACGGCCGGCAGCTGCGATATCGTTTTCGTCTGTGTGCGGCCGGCAGACCTTAAAAATGTGCTTGCCGAAACAGGACCTGAGCTTAAGAGCGATTCGCTTCTGGTTACATTAAACGGAAGCATCACTTTTGACATGATAGAAAAGGTCGTCAGTCACAAGACTGCGAAAGTGATCCCGAGCCTTACTGCCGAGATCGACAGATCACAGACCATAGTGTGCTATAACGGCAAAGTTACACAGAAGGACAAGCAGGAACTTGAATCATTGCTCAGGACGTTCGGCGATGTGATAGAACTTCCTGAAAATGAAGTGGGAATGGGATCTGAACTGGTAAGCTGCATGCCCGGTTTCATTGCTTCGATCTTTGACGTTATATGCAGCAGTGCACAAAAGCATACGGAGATACCCCGCGATCAGATCGTATCAATGGTATTGAAGACCATGAGCGCCACCGGAGACCTGATGCTCGAAAAGGGCATGTCCTTTGAAGATGCGGTTTCCAGAGTTGCAACAAAAGGCGGAATAACAGAAGAGGGAACAAAGGTCATTTACGATCTGTTCCCTCAGGCTGCTGATATGATGTTTGAAAAGACTCTTGAAAAAAGAAAGCTTACTGCGCAAAAAGCAAAGGAAAGCTTTGGCGGATGATCACATAAGATCCGTAAGCTTCTTTCCGTAGAAATAGTCGTGAACCAATTCATCGAACTCTTTCCACATGGGAAGAGTCTTGCATGCTTTTCTTCTTGTGCATTTGTATTTCTTGTCGGCGATGCATACGACTGAATTCAGGGTTCCTTCCATGAGTTCTAAGATTTCGCCGACCGTATATTTTTCAGGCTTCTTGACGAGCTTATAACCGCCGCCTTTGCCGCTGGCACCGACGATCAGGCCGCCTGTGACCATGTCCTTGACTATGATCTCAAGATATTTTTTGGAGATCTCCTGTCTTTCGGCAACGTCCTTGAGCGGAATGTATTCGCCGGTGTTATTCTCTGCCAGATCTATCATTACTCTTAATGCGTATCTTCCTCTGGTGGAAATCATTTGAAAACCTCCATGCAACTTTTTACCTATTATATCTAAAGGTTAGTAGGTAAATCAAGATAAACCTATTGACATAGTAGGTAATTAGGTTATAATAATTTCATATAACAAAAGGAGACGCAAAAATGAAAAGGATCATGTGTTGTTGTACGCATTCTTTACGGGCTGTATCGGGCTCGGCGTTTGACTGCACAGTAATGCGCCTTGACGATATTCGATGTTGATATAGAAAGCATCTGACCATACAGCCCGGGAAAACTATCCCGGGCTTTTATTATTTCTACAGAAAGAAGGACAAGAAAATGAGCATTAAGAGAAATTCATTACTTATACACGGCGGGATCGACGGTGACGAAACAACAGGTGCAGTCAATGTACCCGTTTATCAGACTTCGACATATAAGCAGGACGGTCTTGGAAAGAACAGGGGATGGGAATACTCAAGAACAGGAAATCCCACAAGAGCGGCGCTCGAAAAACTCATCGCTGATCTTGAGGAGGGACAGTATGGTCTTGCTTTTGCGTCAGGCCTTGCAGCGATCAATACTGTTCTGTCACTTTTCAAGGGCGGAGACAAGCTTGTCGTATCAGACAATATCTACGGCGGAACTTTCAGGATCCTCGATAACGTATTCAAGAATTTCAATATAACCTATAAGATCGTAAATACTTCGGATCTTGAAGCTGTTGAGGCCGCCATCGATGATGACGTAAAGGCTGTATATATCGAGACTCCGGCAAACCCGCTTCTCACGATCACAGACATTGAAGCAGTTTCGGAGATTGCCAAAAAGCATAACAAACTTACCATCGTTGACAATACTTTCCTTACGCCTTATCTTCAGCGTCCTTTGACTCTCGGTGCGGACATTGTCATACACAGCGGAACGAAATACCTTGGCGGTCATTCAGATACCATTTCAGGCTTTGTTGTTGTCAATGACAAAGCTTTGGCTGACAGACTCTACTATCTTCAGAATGCCATCGGCGGAATCCTTGCTCCCTGGGACAGCTTCCTGATCATCAGAGGTATCAAGACACTGGGCGTCCGCATGGACAGACATGTGGCAAACGCAGGCAAGATAGCAAGATGGCTTTCTGAAAGCGGTTTTGTGAGCAAGGTTTATTATCCCGGTCTTGAATCAGATCCCGGTTATGAAGTCCAGAAAAAACAGGCAGACGGAGCAGGCGCGATGATCTCATTTGTTCTGAACGATAAATACGATTACAGGAAGTTTTTCGAGAACCTGAAACTCATTACGCTGGCTGAGAGCTTAGGCGGAGTCGAATCACTCGTATGCCATCCCGCTTCTATGACACATGCAGCGATTCCGGCCGATATCAGAAAAGAAGTCGGAATCGTGGATGAACTAATCAGATTCTCTGTAGGAATAGAAGATGCGGATGATCTTATTGAAGATCTTAAACAGGCGATCGAAAACTCAGTTAAAGCATAAGAGGTAAAGAAAATGAATAACGTATACGAAGATATCAGAGGCATGATCGGAAACACTCCGATACTGAAGATCAATCATATGGGCGTAAAGCCCGGAGTAAACATATATGCAAAACTTGAACTCATGAACCCTGCGGGAAGCGTTAAGGACCGTATCGGTGTCTACATGATCGATGACGCGAAAAAGCGCGGTGTACTCAAAGAGGGCGGAACGATAATAGATGCTACTGCCGGCAACACCGGAATAGGTATAGCGGTTGCAGCTCTCAATCAGGGCATCAGGGTAATCTTTACGGTACCCGAGAAGTTCTCCATTGAAAAGCAGCAGGTCATGCGCGCTCTGGGCGCGGAAATAGTACATACATCAAGAGAAGAGGGAATGCTCGGAGCGGAACGTAAAGCTGAAGAACTGCTTAAGCAGATAGAAGGTTCAGTCTCCTTAAGGCAGTTCAGGAATCCTGCCAACCCTCTCGCACACTATGAGACAACAGGACCTGAGATATTTAGCCAGCTTGACGGCAGGATCGATTACTTTGTTGCAGGCGCAGGAAGCGGCGGAACATTTACGGGGGTTGTCAAATACCTTAAAGAACAGAACCCGGACATTAAGGGCGTCCTTGCTGATCCCTATGGTTCAACGATCGGCGGCGGTGAGCATTTCGATTACAACATCGAAGGAATAGGAAATGACTTTATCGCTGATACGATGGACATTACGCTTGTGGATAAGGTCATTAAAGTCACGGATGATGAAGCATTCGGGGCTTCGAAGAGCCTTGCAAAGCACGAGGGAATACTCGCAGGATCATCATCCGGCGCGGCTCTCGCTGCGGCAATGAGACTCGCTGAAGAAATAAATGAAGGAAACATAGTTACTGTTTTCCCTGACAGGGGAGACAGGTATCTGAGTAAAGGATTATTTGATTGATGGACAACGTATTTGAACTTCAAAACGTATATAAGACTTATAAGAACGACGGAAAAGAATTTACCGCGCTCAAAGAAGTAAGCCTTACCGTTAAGGAAGGAGAGATCTTCGGAATAATAGGAATGAGCGGAGCGGGCAAATCCACGCTTGTGCGTACGCTTAACAGACTGGAAGAAGTTACTTCGGGAACTGTAAGTTTCTACGGTAAGGATCTTGCATCACTTAAAGCGAAAGAACTGCGCAAGGTACGCCATTCCATATCAATGATCTTCCAGGGATTCAACCTGGTAAACCAGAGGACCGTAATACAGAATGTCGAGCAGTCTCTGAAGATCATAGGAACACCGCGTGCGGAGCGCAGGGAAAAAGCACTGAAGATGCTTGAGACCGTCGGGCTTTCTGAAAAAGCTAACCAGTATCCTGCAAGGCTTTCCGGCGGTCAGAAGCAGAGAGTTGCCATTGCGAGGGCACTGGCAGTAGATCCCAAGGTCCTTCTCTGCGATGAGGCTACAAGCGCACTCGATCCTAAGATAACAAACGAGATCCTCGATCTTTTGAAAAAGATAAATGAAGAGAGAAAACTCACGATAGTCATCATCACTCATGAGATGAGCGTGGTTGAAAAGATATGCGACCGTGTCGCCATCATTGATGACGGCAATCTCGCTGAGGTCGGTGACGTTAAGGATGTCTTTTCGAATCCTCAGTCGAAAGCTGCAAAGAAGCTTGTATTCCCGAGTAATCCATTTGATCCTTCTGATGATGAGGGACAGATAGTAAGGATAGTTTTCGACGGTACGCAGTCAAATGTACCTTTCATCGCAAATCTTGTAGAGCAGACGGGTCTTAAGGTTAATATCCTGAGCGCAAATACAAGAAGTGTTGGCGGAATAGGATACGGTCAGATGATAGTAGAACTTCCTCCGCGCGCCGAGGAAAGGCAGAAGATCATCGACTTTTTCAGGAATGGCGGCCTTTCAGTATCGGAGGTAAACAGAAATGAGTGATTATATTAAGGATGCGATATTGACCGGAGTATGGGAAACGTTCGTAATGACGTTCTTTGCTTCGCTTTTTTCATACATTGTCGGAATGCCTCTCGGTGTTATCCTTTATTCGACATCAAAGGGACGTCTTCTGCAGAACAGAGCTGTTAACTTCGTCATCGGTGCTATCGTAAACATCACGCGTTCACTTCCCTTCCTGATCCTGCTTGTCCTGCTCATTCCTTTTACAAGGTTAGTCGTAGGCCAGTCGATCGGTACAACTGCAGCGATCGTTCCTCTTACGATAGGCGCTATACCGATCGTCGCAAGGATGGTCGAATCCTCTCTTAACGAGGTTCAGCCGGGAATAATCGAGGCAGCGGCTTCAATGGGAGCTTCTCCTCTTTATACGATAATCCATTTCATCATTCCCGAAGCAATGCCGTCGCTTCTTCAGGGCGGTGCGATAAATGTCGCAACAGTTCTCGGTTATTCTGCAATGGCAGGCGTTATCGGCGGAGGCGGACTTGGTGCGATCGCGCTTCAGTACGGTTATTACCGTTATCAGAAAGATGTCCTCTGGACAACAGTTACACTTCTGATAATCATGGTAATGCTAATCCAGGAGCTCGGTATCCGTTTATCGAAGAAGCACAGGAAGACGTAAAGCTTTTCTATGCCTTTGCCTGAGAATTCGAATAGTAGTATTCGTAGATCTGTTTTGTCAGATATTCAGCATAGAGTCTGCTGCCTTCCGGAGTAAGATGCGAACCGTCTTTAAAGTATCTCATCGGATCGTCCTTAGAGAAGACGATGGCTTCTGACATCTTCACGCAAAGAAGTTTTTCTCTGTCTGCAACCCGTTCGACTGCAGCGATATAATCGGCGAGCTTTCCTCCGCCATTGTCGATGTCGGCAAATGGGATGTATTCACCGTCTACAGGTAACCAACCATTCAGCGGCGATATCAGTATGATGCGCGCTTGGGGATTCATCTCTTTGATAGTGGATACTGATAGTTGAAGTGCATTCTCGAAACTGTTTCCGGTGCCGGAAGCGGGAACACCTTTTGCCTGGTCATTGCCGCCGAATGCAACTATCACATAATCAGCTTCGAGTACGTCCTGGCGCATTCTTTTGCTGTACTTGTCATCATTGTAGAGAAGGATGGATACAAGGCTCACTTCCTCGAAATAATCGCCCTCGATCCTTGTTGCCATACCGCCGAGACGGCTGTTGTCGGTAACATCAAATGAAGTCAGAGCCTCAAAGTTTGCTTCGACACCTTCAGGTCCCGGCTCTATTGCCCAGATGCTGGTCCCGAATACGACCACTTTTCCTGTCATTGCTTTATATTTACTCGGTGCGCTTGCAGAAGACGCTGTCTGAACAGAAGATCTTGCATGGCCGCAGCCGCTCAAAATGAGCATCAACACCATGACCGCGGCAATTAATCTGTGTCTCATGTTCCGTTCCTCCGGGTTGTTCTTCAAGATAATTTTATCTTAAAAACGGAAAGCATGCATTTTTTGAAGCTAAAACGACTTTTACTTGATAACATCTTTCCCGAGTGTTAGCATTTGCGGGTAATTAAGGTCTTTCAAGGAAGAAGTTAATGGGCTATCTTTACGAGACACATCTGCATACATGCGAAGCCAGCAAATGCGGCAGGATACACGGCGAAGACTATATCCCTTACATGATGGAAAAGGGTTACAGCGGTCTTGTCGTAACTGACCATTTCTTTAACGGCAATACATGCGTGCCCTCAGATCTTCCCTGGAAAGAAAGAATAGACATCTACTGCAGCGGATATGAACGCGCATTGAAGGCAGCCGAAGGACTTGATTTCAATGTCATGTTCGGCGTTGAGTTCAATTTCAATAAGGACGAGTATCTTCTTTACGGCATCGACAAGAATTGGCTTATCGATAATGAGTGCATCATGGAGATGACCAGGCATGAGCTTTTTGAAGCAGTACATAAGGCAGGCGGCATAATGATCCAGGCTCATCCTTACAGGGAAAGGGACTATTTAAGCGACATAAAGCTTGCGCCCACGGCTTCTGACGGAGTGGAAGTCTATAACGCTGCAAACAGCGCGAACATGAATGCTCTTGGATTTGAATACTGCACGAAGCTCGGTCTGCCGATGACGGCAGGCTCCGACATTCATTTTTTTCACGACAAAGAAATGGGCGGAATGCTTTTCGAAAAGAAGATCGGTTCGGTAAAAGAGTTTGCAAAGGCGATCGTAAACAAGGAAGGGATACCCGTATCAGTTTCGCCTGACGGAAAGATCACTCCGGTATCGGAAATGCCGGAACAGACAGTATCTTCCGAACTTCCCACGCTTCCCGTACTTTATCCAGAGGGACAGTAAAACAAGCTGATTTTAAGGAAAGTTACAATTGTCAAAAATTAACCTATTGACATAGTTGGTTGATAATGATAACTTTATTCCATTCAACAAGGAGGTAAGGCAATGAAGACCATCACTGAGACAACAATGTTTTACATGTGCTGCTCCAATGCCGATCTCCCGAATATGGCCGGTGCGCACTGATCGCACGTGACTGTCAAAACTAAAGTCAAATTGGTTGTTAACGGGAGTTCCAAGGAATTCCCGTTTTTGTTTCGAAAGGTAAAGTTATGAGTTTGAAGAATGACATCAAGGAATACATCCGTAAAGGTGAATCTGATTCAAAGGGTTTGGGTCTGGAGATCGAGCATTTCGTCATTAACGACGAAGGGATCCAGATCGGTTTCCATGAAGTTTCTTCTCTCATTGACTCTGTAGCAAAAGACCTGAATGCAGAAGTCATCTATATGGACGGATATCCGGTAGGATACCTGACTGACGAGTATTCGATCACTTTGGAACCCGCATGTCAGTTCGAGATAAGCATAAGCCCTTATTCTGATATCGCAAAGATCAGGCAGGTATATAAGAAGTTTGAAGATCTCTGGACTCCGATCCTGAAGGAGAGGGGATACCACATTGAGACAAAGGGCAATCTCCCTCTTGTAGAGAGCGGCAAGATCGATCCCGATGAGATCACGTTGTCTCCAAAGAAGCGATACAAGTACATGGATGCATATTTCAGAAAGTCCGGCAGGTACGGGAAGTACATGATGAGGGCATCCGCATCTACCCAGATCTCGGTCGATTTCAGATCTGAAGAGGATCTTGTAAGAAAGCTTAATGTTCTTCAGAAGATCTCACCGATCCTAATGATAGGAATGGAGAATAAGAGTTATCCTGATTCAACATTGAAGGAACATCCTGACAAGCCGCATCTTTTCAGGATACAGGAATGGGATGACCTTGATGCCAGCAGGACAGGTTTTTACCCGCATTCTTTTGAGGCAGGTTTCGGCTATGACTCAATAGCTGATACGATCCTTAACACTCCGCTTATCCTTTTGACAGATAACGGCGAGACGACTGACGTAGGATCTGATACAGCAAATGACCTGTTTGATAAAGGCGTGATCGATGAGGCAGTACATGATCAGAACAGGAAGACAAAACTTATAGAGCATTTTATATCAATGGGTTTCTTCCATTACAGAGTCAAGAAGTACATTGAGATAAGAGTCGCAGACAGTGTCCCGTTGGACCGCGCTTTAGGTTATGTGGCTCTGATCAAGGGAATAGTTTATTCAGACGAAAGCCTTGCCGAACTGGAAGCTGAACTTTCCGGCGTTGATACATTGGAAAAGATCCAGCAGGCTGTTGAAGTAATAGAGACAGAGGGATACAATGCTGACGTCTACGGGCTAAAAGCAAAAGAATGGGCAGCGCATATTGCGCATCTTGCGTTAAAGCATCTGCCTGATGAAGATAAGGAGTATTTGGAAAGTGTGCGAACTTTTTGGGGTATCAGCTGATAAAAAGATACCGGTAAACGATTATCTTGATATCTTTTTCGGGCACAGTGTTGAACACCACAACGGATGGGGGCTGGCTCTGCTGGATGACGGACAGATCTCTGTTGAAAAAGAGCCTGTGCGTGCAGTTGACAGCATGTATCTCAAGAACAGGCTGACCGGAAAGATCACTACATCCCGATGTATGGCTCACATCAGAAAGGCTACGGTAGGCGATGTAAGTTTCAGCAATACACATCCGTTTGTCCAATCTGACAATTCAGGAAGAAAATGGGTATTCGTTCACAACGGAACTGTCTTCGAATCAAAAGAAACAAACAGGTATATTTTCGTTCAGGAAGGAACGACAGACAGCGAAAGAGTACTGCTCTACATCATCGAGAGGATAAACCAGGCTGCCATAGAAGGTCTGGATGACGAGAAAAAGATCAGGGTGATCGAAGATGTGGTGCTGAGACTGACACCGGGAAACAAGCTGAACTTTCTTTTGTACGACGGAGATTACATGTATGTACATAAGAACGAACCCGGAACACTTTACAGAACAGTCTCTCATGGCACGGCTGTATTCTCGACCCATCCTCTGGATGATCAATTCTGGGAGGAAGTTCCGCAGAACAGGCTCCTGGTCTACCGTGACGGAGAACTGATCCATGAGGCTCAGCCTCATGTAAACACCTATTACCATAACGAAGAAAAGATGCGTCTCCAGTATCTGGATCACGCAATGCTGTAAAAGGAGAAATATATATGAGCGTCAATGAAAAGAATAGAAAGAACTTAAGGAAAATAGCTTATGCAGGCGTGCTCGCCGGACTGATCTTCATCGGTACCGAGCTTCATATCCCTACGGCGATCGGCCACATCAATTTAGGTGACCTCGTGATCCTTGTAAGTGCATATATCTTAGGACCGTTCGCTTTCGTACCGGCCGCCATAGGATCCACGCTGGCTGACCTTCTTGCAGGTTATCCCCAGTATGCCGTTGCAACGTTTATCATTAAGGGCGTAATGGGTCTCGTTGCCGGATTGCTTCTTAAGAGGAACAGGGAAGGCAAAGTATCGCTTGGCAGAAAGCTTACCGCTTCGTTTATCGCTGAAGTCATCATGATCGCAGGATACTTCGCATTTGAGTCACTGCCGTTTATGTATGGCGTTGCCGCAGCATTGGGTTCAGTCATTCCGAACGGCATCCAGGCTAGCGCTGCGATTGTAGGCGCAGTACCTCTCATGTATGTAAAGCTCTTTGACAAGTATCAGATCTCCCAGGGACTTATCCGTAAGAAGCAGGAGTCAGCGGTTATCTGATCACCCTTTGGATGATCTTTGATCGTGAGCTGACTTAAGGACTGCGTAACTGAACAATTCGATGCCTTCCGGTGCCTTCGGATGGAACTGGTTATACATGAATTTAGCAGGACCTTCCTTGGCAAAAGCTTCGGTAACTGCAGGGTCAGGATTGATAAATCCGTATTCGGTCTTGCTGCACCATTCGCCGAGAGCGATTCGGAATTCATCACCGCGCTTCATGCGTTCGTCGTCGAAGCCTAAGTAATTCCACGGCGCGATGAAGTAGATCTTTGCATCGGGATTGATGTTCCTGATCCTGTTTGCCAGATGATCGCATCTGTCGGTGAACTGTGATGCGGAAATGCTTTTCTCACCAAGGGTAAGAGCGTCGTTGATGCCTATGGCGATCACATATACATCAGCGGGAACTATGATGTCGCGGTGGTCTATCAGAGTCTTGACCTCCCAGCCTGGGTAAGACAGATAAGTCACATTGCCCTTGATGTAGGGGAGAAGAGGCTCATACCAATGTATCCCGTATGTTACGGTGCCGCTGGTAACGCTGTCTCCGAGAAAACAGAAGGACTTTCCGCTCTGCATGTCTTCGAAAAAGTCGCTGTCTTTGAGTTCTTCGGTCATGCCGCCGTACACTTCATACTTATGTTGATGCGCGCGGTATCTGTTGTAACGGTAAGTGATACGGTCTTTGTAGATATAACAAATAACCGTTCCGGAAACTAATGCCAGGACTATCAGTAAAAGAATAATGACTGTCTTACCCTTTATCTTCATGAGAGGATTTTATCAAAGTAGACATCCTTATAAAAGTTTCCATAAAAAACAGCCTGTCGTCCGTCAGCGGCCGGCAGGCTGTTTGAATAATGCTGAAGTATCAGATTACAGCAGGTGAGCTCTGAGTTCTTCGCCTGAAAGAGGTGAGAGAAGGGCGGGAGCGATATCGAAAACGGTCTTGCAGCCGTAGTCACCCTTCTGTGACAGGCGGTAGATGGCTCTTGCATAAGCAGTGAGGACGGAACCTGTGAACTCGGGGTTGGAATCGAGCTTTAATGAGTACTCGATGACGTGCTTGTTCTCGCCGTTAACGCCTGTCTTGCCTGTGCGGAATACGAAACCGCCGTGATTGATCCTTGAGTGATCCCTTACGAACTCTTCTTCTGAGATGAAGTGAACGGTCGTATCGTAATCAGCGAAATAGTTGGGCATCTCTTTGATCGTCTTTTCGATGAGAGCCTTGTCAGCGCCTTCCTCTGCAACAACGAAGCACTCTCTTGTGTGCTTCTGACGTGTTGTAAGCTCGGGCTCGCTGCCGGATCTTACTGCCTCAAGGGCTGCATCGACGGGAATGGTGTACTGCTTGCCGTTCTTTACGCCGGGAACTCTTCTGATAGCGTCTGAATGGCCCTGGGAAACGCCCTTGCCCCAGAATGTGTAGTCCTTGCCCTCGGGAAGGATGCAGCTGCCGTAAAGTCTGTTGATCGAGAACATTCCCGGATCCCAGCCGCCGGAGATGAGAGCTGTGTGATATGTGTCAGCAGCTGCTTTGTCAACGTTTGCGAAGTGCTGGGGGATCTTGGCGTGAGTATCGAAACTGTCGATTACGTTGAAAAGTTTTGCATACTCGGGTGTCTGCTTGGGCAGATCCGTAGCGGAACCGCCGCAGATCACGAGTACATCGATCTTGTCCTGCCAGTCAGCAGCTTCGGAAGCGGAAACGACCTTGATCCCGGGAGTAAGAGTCTTGACGGTTGAAGGGTCTCTTCTTGAGAAGACAGCCACTAGTTCCATATCGGGGTTCTGTCTTACTGCGAGTTCAACACCCTTGGCAAGATTGCCGTAGCCCAAAATGCCTATTCTGATTGCCATATGTTAGTCCTCCTCAGGGCTTAAATCTATTCGAACGCATTATAACAAATAAGGGTTGACTCTGCTTATAGATTTGAAACATTTTTGCGGCGTTTTACGTGGTGTGTAACAAAACAGCAAGTGTTGTATTATAATAATCGACATGCCGAGTTTTAAATATCTTTTCAGGCGCGTAATGCGCATGGACTTAAAGGCGATGAACGCCAAGATAAAGGATATCCACGAGAAGAGCGGGAAGTCCCGTGTGTGGATATTTTTTGACATGGTCCACTGCGGCAGGAAGTTCGGTGCCGGATACATGGATTACTGGCTCTATGAGATGTACAACCTCAATGATGCACAGAGGGATACATATATCACCAGAGGCAGAAGCAATGATCTCGTAAACCGTTATAACGATCCGAAATATACTCATCTGATCGACAACAAGATCGAGTTCAATGAGCATTTCGGCGAATTCCTCGCCAGAAAGTGGATACCGATCAGGGAAGACAATAAAGATGAGGTCATCAGCTTCATAAAAGATCACGATAAGCTCATAGCAAAGGCAGATCTCGGTTCTTGCGGAAAGACCGTTGAGATGGTCGACTGCAAGGCTGAGACACCGGAACATCTTTACGACAGGCTCCTCCACATGGAGCGTCCGCATCTGCTTGAAGAGGTGCTCGTTCAGCATCCTGCGGTCAGTGCGATCTATCCTCATGCAATAAATACCGTAAGAGTCGTCACCATCCAGAAGGAAGGAAAGGTCCATATCGCTTCAGCATGCGTAAGATTCGGCAATCACGGTCATACGGTCGATAACTTCAACAGCGGCGGAATGACTGCCCCCATGGATGAGAAGACCGGTGAGATCACCGATTACGCAATAGATAAGAGCAAGAACCTGTTTACCCACCATCCTGAGACGGGCGCTGCGATCAAGGGCTTTGTATTCCCGATGTGGGATGAAGTCTGCGAAATGTGCACCAAGGCAGCACTCGTCGTACCTCAGGTCGGCTATATCGGCTGGGACGTCTGCTTTACTCCCGACCGTCCTGCAATAGTCGAGGGCAATGATTATCCGGGACATGACCTTTATCAGCTCCCTGAGCACACCCATGACAAGATGGGCATCTGGCCCAAATATCAGATCTGAATTAATAACGGATCGTCAGGTGATCAGTCTGTGGCTCTTCGTGATGATGAAGAGCATCAGCATCGCAGGTATGGCGTTTTCCGGCTTATCGATCTCAAGTATCCAGTTCTTCTTAAGCTGCGCAGCACCGAAAAAGAGTTTCCCGACGGGTTTTCCTTCATTGTCTGTGAATTCGGTCACACCATTGGTGAGCTGGCCTGCAGAAGTTGTGACATGGAGTCCCATGCTGTTCAGATCATAAGTATAAGGACCTCTTTTGGCGATATCCATGAAACCGAGATCAGTTGTGCCGTTCCAGAACTTAACTGCAGGCATGCCTTCGTTGACGGTGTTTTCAATAAGCGCAACATACTGCCTGTTTTTATTTATCATGACATAGTTACCGGGCTTTTGCGTGTCGGCAATGATAAAGAACACACCGGTACCGTCTGCCGTAATTACCTTGAATTCAGGGCTCGGAGGATTACCCCAGGACCTGAGCTGATAGACTTTGAAGAACATGATGAAGCCCTCCCTAAAATAAT
Source organism: Clostridiales bacterium (assembly GCA_017478485.1). Taxonomy (GTDB): domain Bacteria; phylum Bacillota; class Clostridia; order Saccharofermentanales; family Saccharofermentanaceae; genus Saccharofermentans. The sequence goes on from JAFVDI010000031.1 coordinate 350,671, forward strand.
CTTTCCCTTATCAGAAATTGTAACACAAAATTGAGGCCTTTTAGTGCTAACATTGGAGAGAGTTTGGAGGCACGGACATGATGCAGCAGGAAGAATGGGAATCACTTACACCTGAACAGAAGAAAAGGGAATTATATCTTGAGCAGAAATACACGCTCGATACTTTTCTGGAGCATCACGCCATCACAAAGGCACAGTATGACAAGAGCCTCGGTGATCTGACAGCCAAGATGGGTTTCGGTAAAGCAGGCTGACTTCCGTATCTTTTGTTTAAATTCTTTTGCTTATTTTTGATAAGAAGGAAAATTTAATTTTTCTTAAAATTTTCCGTGATAGAATCAAATTATGTTGAAGAAACTAGCCAGTATAATATTCAAAGACGTAACAGGCGCGAACGAATCGAACCGCATCTCTTATATTGTCAGGATAAATTCCATGATGATGTGCGTCTATTTCATCATATGGATAGCCGTTTTCGGAATATCGGCAAGATATGCGAATGCAGGCACATGTTTTCTGGCGTTATGCGCTTATGCCGCTTCGATCTATCTGACTTACAGGGATCAGAACACATGGGCGCTTTTGCTTTACAGTGCAGTTACCACGATGTGGATGTTCCGTTTCGTCATCTCATGGGGATGGGAATGCGGAATACAGCACTTTGTTTTTGTTCTGCTCGTTCTTGTGTTTGTCGGTACTTACAGAACGTTCAAAGAAAAACTGCTTGCGAGCGCAGTGGTGTTCCTGATCCGAATGTTGCTTTATTCATGGCACATCACCCATGAACCCATGGAAGTCCTTTCACGCAGTATTTCCGTTACTTTCCAGATCATCAATATCGTTTCGATATTCCTTTCGCTGATAGTCATCTTAAATATCTTTACCCGTGACAAACTCGCCACTGAGGCCAAGCTCGCGCAGTATAACCGTCAGCTCAAGGTGGTAGCAGAGCACGATCATCTGACGGGACTTCTTAACAGAAGAAGCGGCATGTCTGATACTGTCGCAAAGATAATGAGCGGAAGTCTGTCGACCGGTATGAGCATAGCGATAGGCGACATCGATCACTTCAAGAAGATAAACGATACATACGGGCATGAAGCCGGAGACGAAGTCCTCAAGTCTCTTGCGGTGCTCTTCGACAGTTACATGAGCGAATACGGCATAGCCATCAGATGGGGAGGAGAGGAGTTCCTCTTCGTTTTTGACGATGTGAACCTTGATGATGCTTTTGTTGCGCTTGACGGCCTCAGACTTAAGATATCAACACTGGAGATCGTCTGGAAAGGCGAGAAGATCCCGGTAACAATGACATTCGGTGTTACCGACATAAACGTCATGCTGTCTTCAAAAGATACGGATATGGATGTTGAAAACCGCATAAATGAGGCCATAGACGACGCCGACAAGAAGCTTTACATGGGTAAAGAGAGCGGCAGAAACAAAGTCGTTATCTGAAATACTTTTTCCTACAAATTCCCAAACCGCTGTGCTATAATCATTTGGATATTCCATGGCAAGGGAGGTGATTTTATGACACGAAGCGATTCTGACAATCCCCGATCGCGATTACGCACCATAAAATTCACCATCCAGGGAGATTTGCTATGGAAGAAATGGCATCAGTAAAGGATGAGCTTGTCAGCCTTCTCGAAGAGAAGCGCTATAAAGAACTCCGTTTAAAACTATCAGAGATGATGGAAGTTGATATTGCTTCCATCATGGACTCGTTGGAGAATGAGGATTCGCTCAAGATTTTCCGAATCCTTCCCAAGAGCATGGCTGCGGACGTTTTCGCCGAGCTTGAAGTCGATGACCAGAAATACATCATCATGTCACTGTCCACAAACGAGGCATCGAACATCATCGATAACCTCATGGCGGACGATGCTGCGGACTTCCTCGAGGAAATGCCGGCAAATGTCGTAAAGAGGATCCTGGCAAACGCCAGCCCCGAGCAGCGTAAAGACGTAAACCACCTTTTGAAATATCCTGACGATTCCGCGGGCTCGATCATGACGGTCGAGTATGTGGATCTCAAGAGAGACATGACAGTCGCTGATGCGATCCTGCGTATCAGAGAGATCGGTCTTGACGCAGAGACCACCAATATCTGTTATGTCCTTGATAAGAGAAGGCTCCTTGTCGGAACCGTTGCCCTCAGGTATCTGCTCATCAAGCAGCCGGATGAGGTAATAGGCGACATAATGAATGACAGCGTCATCTCGATCAAGACGACGGATGACCAGGAAGAAGCGGCACGCGTTTTCCAGAAATATGACTTTACCGCGATGCCTGTTGTAGACAACGAAAACCGTCTGGTCGGCATCATCACGGTCGACGACGTCATGGACATCATGGAAGAAGAGGCCACGGAGGATATCGAGAAGATGGCCGCTATCATCCCTGACCAGACTGACAGGCCATATCTCAAGATCGGAGTCCTCGAGACATTTAAGAACAGAATGCCATGGCTCCTGTTCCTCATGGTATCCGCGACTTTTACGGGCGCGATCATCACAAAATTTACGGATGCCCTGAAAGCCTATCTTATGTTGACGGCTTATATCCCGATGCTGATGGACACCGGAGGAAATGCAGGTTCACAGGCAAGCGTCTCGGTCATCCGCGGACTTTCACTTCGTGAGATCCAGTTCTCGGACTTCTTTAGAGTCCTTTGGAAAGAGGCCCGTGTTGCCGCTATCTGCGGAATAGTGCTGGCTTCGGCCAATTTCGTCAAGCTCATGCTCATAGACAAGCTCCCGATGAATATCGCGGGAATCATTTGCGTAACGCTCATTCTCGTAGTTATCTTCGCGAAATCCATCGGCTGCACGCTGCCTATGGTGGCATCCAAGATCAAGCTCGACCCGGCGGTCATGGCGTCTCCTCTGATCACCACCATCGTTGACGCGGTGTCGCTTCTGATCTATTTCGGGCTCGTAACGCACCTGCTTTCGATCGCGGTTTGACGCAAAAATAAAAATTATATATAGGGGCTTTGAACGATTTTGTGTTGAAAAGCCCCTTTTGCTTTTATATAATTACAATTCGGAAATCTATTAAAATTCCACCTACAAATTCCTTGAAAGGAAAGGAGAAATAACATGATTTATTCAACAGAGATCAAGAACATGTGCTCTGTTCATCAGGGTGTTCATCACGGTGCTGCACCGATCCCTGAGGAAGCAAAGTGGGTTAGCTCCAAGGAGATCAAGGACATCTCCGGCTATACACACGGTATCGGCTGGTGCGCTCCTCAGCAGGGTGCCTGCAAGCTGTCTCTCAACGTAAAGGACGGCATCATCCAGGAGGCTCTGGTAGAGACTATCGGCTGCTCCGGTATGACACACTCAGCTGCTATGGCTTCTGAGATCCTTCCCGGTCTTACGATCCTCGAAGCTCTCAACACAGACCTTGTTTGCGACGCTATCAATACAGCTATGAGAGAGCTCTTCCTCCAGATCGTTTACGGAAGAACACAGAGTGCTTTCTCTGAGGACGGTCTCCAGATCGGTGCCGGTCTTGAGGACCTCGGTAAGGGCGCACGTTCAATGGTTGGTACAACATACGGTACACTCGCTAAGGGTCCCCGTTACCTTGAGCTCACAGACGGTTACATCACAGACCTCGCTCTCGACGAGAACGATGAGATCATCGGCTACAAGTTCGTTAACTTCGGTAAGATGATGGACTTCATCAAGAAGGGCGACGATGCTGCTACAGCTCTTGAGAAGGCTTCCGGTAAGTATGGACGCGTTGATGATGCCGTTAAGTTCATCGATCCGCGCAAGCAGTAATATAGGAGGAACTTAAAATGGCAGATTTATTTGAATCATACGAGAGAAGACTCCCCCAGATCAACGCTAAGCTTGCTGAATATGGAATCGCTTCCATCGAAGAAGCTGAGAAGATCACAAAAGATGCAGGTCTTGATGTATATCACCTTATTGAAGGCATCCAGCCCATCTGCTTCGAGAACGCTAAGTGGGCTTACACAGTAGGCGCTGCTATCGCTATCAAGAAGAACTGCCGCAGAGCTGCTGACGCTGCTGCTGCAATCGGTGAAGGCCTCCAGGCTTTCTGCATCCCCGGTTCTGTTGCTGACAGACGTAAGGTTGGTCTCGGCCACGGTAACCTCGGTAAGATGCTCCTTGAAGAAGATACTGAGTGCTTCGCTTTCCTCGCAGGCCACGAGTCATTCGCAGCTGCTGAGGGCGCTATCGGTATCGCTGAGAAGGCTAACCGCGTCCGTCAGAAGCCCCTCAGAGTTATCCTTGACGGTCTCGGAAAGGACGCTGCTAAGATCATCTCCAGAATCAACGGCTTCACATATGTAGAGACACAGTTCGACTATAAGACAGGCGAGCTCAAGGAACTCTCCAGAACATGCTACTCAAAGAATCCCGATTCTCCGAGAGCAAAGGTCAACTGCTATGGTGCAGACGACGTTCAGGAAGGTGTTGCTATCCTCTGGAAGGAGAACGTTGACGTTTCCATCACAGGTAACTCAACCAATCCTACAAGATTCCAGCACCCTGTTGCAGGTACATATAAGAAGGAGCGTCTCGAGGCTGGCAAGAAGTACTTCTCAGTTGCTTCCGGCGGTGGTACAGGCCGTACACTTCACCCTGATAACATGGCTGCAGGTCCTGCTTCCTATGGTATGACAGATACTATGGGCCGTATGCACTCTGACGCTCAGTTTGCAGGTTCTTCTTCAGTTCCTGCACACGTTGAGATGATGGGTCTCATCGGTGCCGGCAACAACCCGATGGTTGGTATGACCGTTTCCACAGCTGTTTCAGTTGAGGAAGCTGCTAAGGCAGGCAAGTTCTGATCAGAACAACATTAAAGAACATACGGGCGGTGCATGTATTTGCACCGCCTGTTTTTTTGATTGCTCAATTTTGGTAGAATAACGACTGTAATAAAAGGTGTCACGGAGGAATGACTGCATGAACGGAAAAGTTATGAAGACTGCAGCTTGCGCTTTGCTTGGCGCATTCTTCCTGTCCGGATGCTCATATTTTCCGGCGAAGGCACCTGAACTGACCACGGCTGACCAGAGGACGCTGTCTTCCGAGATCCAAACATCTGATCCGTCAGCCCAGACGGCACCATCCGACACCACGGCGCCCAATCCGGCTGATGCAGCAGTAAAAGCATATACAGACTTTATCTCGGGCAATAACAAGGTTTCGACCTCGGGCTGCTTTGATAAGGACAGCGGGAGATCTTATTTTGACCTGACTTACGGTACATACAGTCTTGAAGAAATGAAGAAGGCTGTCAGGTTTGATTCCGGTTTCGGTTCAACCGCTCGTTATGTCGTCATTGACTGCGGGAAAGACGGCATGCCCGAGCTTGCAGTCTGCCTTGAATTGCTGGACCACGGCACTTCATCTGTCATTTGCATTATCGGATATGATAACGGATCCCTTGTGATGAACTCGATCATTGAAGAAAAGGTTCCCAATGAATACATGCTGTACGACAGCGGTTACATTGAGTCGGCGACCATTCCTTTCAGGGGAATGTACAAGATGGTCCTCATAAAAGTTGAAAACGGCGGTAAGTGCAGCGAAGTCTTTACCTACAGCGAGTATCAGGGGAGCCTTGCGGCAAACATTATCAAACATCTCAGGAAAAGTGAGGAAGAGACCGGAACAGGTTTCGAGAATATTCCGAACGACTTTATCGTCCGTGAGTTCGTTTCTGAAGGAAAGGTAGTGATCTCAGTCGGAGATTGGTCCGGATCAGAATCCGACAAAGCCCTTGAAGAGCAGCTTGTCAGCAAGCTCAAGACTCTTGGCGCGGAAGTGGTTTCAGATGAAAAGATGAAGGAACTTGCATCTACGAAAGAATATCTGACCAAGGAAGTGACATGGACCGACTGCAGCAGCGAGACCGCTGCGACTTCATCCGCCGGCTTAGCCAAGGTTGCGGGCAACTTCCAGATCACTGTATATATGGATCCCGAAAGCTCTGAATATACCGGACTGGGCAATGTGGTACGTGCGCTTAACAGCGGAAACGGGACTGACATGAGATTCGTCTGTGACTCGGATGATGTTACGGTCATACTCGAAAAGGGAGCCTGGGATATGAATTCAGATGTCTTTGCACCTGAGAGAGAGATCTTCAATGTTCAGGCCAAGGCCGGTCTTGTCTATCAGTTCAACTGCGTTCCGGGAGATGTTTTCCCTTATTACAAGCTCAGGGCCGTAAAGGGAAGCTTCAGTGCCGAATGGCTTGTCCTCAGGAATAAAGATAATAAAATGACGGTCATTAAATCGTCTTTCAAGGGAGCCTGATACCAAATGGCAGAGAATGAATATGTCAGAATCAGCGCGCAGCTTCTCGAAGAAGTTAAGCGCTTTGTAGAAGAACGTTATGAGCCGGAAATAGCCATGAGCGGCTCAGGTGTTCCTGATGAGTTCAGGATCATGGGCGCAAGGAGAAGAAAGACTTCATCACGGTTTAATGAAGCAGCCATGTGTGCTGCAGCCATGCCTCTTGAAATGGAGGAGGCGCGCGCTTTCTGTGATAAAGGCGTTGATGAATTTGTTGACAGTAAGATAGATGAAAGTTTTACCCAGATGCTGCTGCGCAAGATAGATGAGCGCGGCATGACAGATGCGGAGTGCTATAAGAAAGCGAATGTCGACCGGAAGCTCTTTTCGAAGATCAGAAGCGACATTCACTATCATCCAAAAAAGAAAACAGTTCTCGCATTCGCGATAGCTCTTAAGATGAGCATGGAAGAAACGACTGCACTGCTGATGAAGGCCGGTTATGCCCTTTCTGACGGCAGCAAGGGAGATCTTGTCCTCATGTACTTTATAACTAACGGAAAGTACGACATCAGGGAGATCAACGGCGTTCTTCTGGCGATGGACGAGGAGATCATCGGAGGCTGAAGGAAAATGGATTCGGAAGAGAAAAAGATTGATACTGCGGTTGCCGGGATCACCGGTGAACAGATCGCTTCAATGACAAAAGAAGAGGCGCTGGAGTTCCTGGGACTTCCGGCAGATGCTGACAAGGAAGCGCTCGAAAACAGGTTTTGGCAGCTTTCCAAGAAATACAGGAGCTTAAAAGGGGACGAATCAGAGCAAAAGCTCGCTGATCTTTCAGCGGCTTACGACATAGCTTCAGGCAACCGTGATCTCAGAGCGCAGGCGGAAGAAACCCGTGCACATGAGAAAAAGTTCATGGGTAAGACAAAGGATGAGTGGAAGACCTATGTTTCCTATACATGGAAGTATTATGTCGGCGCCGTTGTCTTGATCGTCGTTACCGCATCGCTTGTCTGGAACTTTTTCTTTAAGCCCCGTGAAGACTGCGGGATCATATCGATCGGAAACTTCGATAATAACCCGCAGTACTATGACGGAGTGGTAAAGGAGATAGGATTCAAATATCCGAACCTTTCGACTTTCTGTTATGTCGCAGTTAGCGAAAAGGACCAGCAGGCTGATTCATATACGAACCAGGCTGCAGTGGCAACACTTTATTCGGGTGCTAACGTCATCGTAACTGATCAGTCCGCGATGCCTTATTTCTTTGAATATCTTACTGACTGTTCCGATCTTTACAAAAATCTTGAACAGACGCTTCCTGCTGACAAATATGCGAAGATCAAACCTTTATACATGAGTGAGCGCGAGTATAAAAAGCTGATCGTCGAATACAGGATAGGCAAGGGAATGGAGCTTGCAGATACCAATGTCGATCTTTCGACTTTTTCCGATGCGAAGATCATGACGGGACTTCTGATCGAAGATGCTGACATGATAAAGAAGCTCGGTTACACGAATTACTGGCCGGATAAGCCTGCCACGGTCGTTTTCGGGATCAATGTCCTGAGCCGAGACCAGGATGAATCAAAAAGGATCATAACGGCAGTGCTTCAGGACCTGTGATAGAATACTGTCATGGATATCTTCAGGAAGAATAAGCTTGAGGAAAAGCTCATCAGAGCACTGAATAACCTGAATCTCAACAGGAAGCTCCTGCTTCTTTATTTGTTATGCGTTCTTTTGCCACTGCTCATTACCGACGGATATATATTAACTTCGATCATCTCTAATGAGAGATCCCAGTTTAACGAGGGAATGAAGACCGTTGCAAAGAACGTTTCGGCCGATTTTATCAATTCGATCAAGACGGCATCCGACGTTTCAAACAATATGTATGTCGACAGGTCGATATATACGTTCCTTGACACTCCGTTTAATGACAACGAGGATTTCTATACACGTTACTATGATTGGATCAAGCAGAACGGTTATCAGTCTCTTTATCTGCCCCATCTGGCAAGGTTCATCTTTGTTGCCGACAATAACACCATTATCCCGGGCGGTAACATCTACACGCTGAAATCCGTTGAAGATAACAACTGGTATCAGGAATTTATCTCATCAAAATATAAAGCGCAGTTCATCTTCTACTTTATGGGTGATGAAAACGGTGCCATTCAGACGAAGACCAAGCAGGTAAAGCTCGTCAGATGGCTGGATTACTACAAGGATACAGAAATAAAGAAGATGCTGGTCATCAATCTCGACTATCCTTCGCTCATGAGTAATCTTTCAAGCAAGAATTACGGCATGCTCGCATATATCTGTGACGGAGATAAGATCATCTTTTCGACAGACGGTCAGATGAACATTTACAGTCCGTATTCATCGATCAACGAAGCAGACATAAGGAAGGCCGGGTATACGAGTGAGATCGATTACATGGGAAAGACTTATACGATCATGGTCTTTCCGGACAACAGCAACGTCGTTGCCGGCGCGTTCAGGAAAAACATGCCCGTGATGTTCCTGCTTCTGGCAATGAATATCCTTATGCCGCTGATCCTTGTCAGGCTTATAAACAAGTCCTTCATTAACAGAATCGGCAAACTCAATAAGGTTTTCGAGATAGGAACGGACAACGTTGGTCTCGTAACCGTCAACAATGTCGAAGGAAGCGATGAGATCGCACATCTTATGAACGGATACAATGAGCTCGTTTTGAGGAACAGGCAGCTCATCAAGACGATCTATGAGGATAAGCTCGTCTATCAGGAGAACGAGATCGAAAAGCAGCAGGCAGAACTTCTTGCCATGCGTATGCAGATCAATCCGCACTTCATGTTCAACTGTCTTGAGAACATAAGAATGCACAGCGTCATAAAAGGAGAAAAGGAAACGGCTTCCATGATCGAAAGACTGGCTGCCCTTGAGCGTGACGTTGTTGAATGGAATCAGGATGTTATTCCTTTGTATAAGGAAATGACTTTTATTAAAAACTATCTTAAGCTCCAGCAGTACAGATACGGTGAACGCTTCTCATTCTCGATAAACGTTTCGGATGAGGTAAGTGATGCTTCCATTCCGAAGCTTACACTTGCAACATTTGTTGAGAATGCATGCGTCCACGGCGCGGAAAAGAAGACAAGGGATGTTGTTATCATAATTAGTGCTCATGCTTCAGGTGACAGACTGGTCATGGAGATCGAGGATACCGGTGCCGGCATGGACAGCGACAGCGCGGAACGTCTGCAGAAGATGATGCGTGAATGCACTTTTGCCGATCTTAAGAAGAACAGGCATATCGGAATATTAAACGCCTGCCTGCGCACAAAGCTCATCGCAGGCGGTGACGTTGACTTCCTTTTCGAGAGTGAGGAACAGATCGGAACATACATCAAGATCACGATGCCGCTGAAGCACTATGAGCTTCAGCAGTCTGAAGGAGGAGAAGAATAATGGCAAGAGTTCAGGTGCTTTTGGCAGATGATGAACCTTTTATCTTAAAAGGCCTCAAGATGCTCATCGACTGGGAACTGTACGGCTGCGAGATAGTGGCTACGGCGTCGACAGGGCTTGAAGCTTACAACATCATAAAGAGTCAGAAGATCGACCTCGCCATTGTCGACATCAGAATGCCGGAACTTACCGGACTCGAACTGATAACCAGGGCCAAGGAAGAGGGCATTGATACGGACTTTGTCATTTTGAGCGGTTTCTCTGATTTTGAATATGCACAGACGGCATTAAGGCTTAAGGTAGTCGATTATCTGCTTAAACCCGTAAGCCAGAAGCAGCTGGTAGGGGTCCTTCGCAAGATCGGCGTAAAGAAAGATGCGGATAATGTTCTTCAGGAACATGCCGAAAAGCTGAAGCGCGCATGCCTCGTTCAGTATCTCCTTGCGATCTTAAACGGAACCTCTAATCAGCATCAGGTTGATTACGTATGCGAAAACCTAGTTGTCAGAGGAGACATGAATTTCGTCCATATCACGCTCGACAATGTGACGAGCCTTGAGGAAATGACAGACGAGGAAGTCAGCGAGATAAAAAAGAAGATCATAGAAAACTGTACGGAATATCTGGGAAGATACAGTGATCATCTGCTTCCGGAAGCCGAAGGCTTTGAGGAGGAATATGAGATAGGATTCCTTTATTGTGACATCATGGCCAAGGATGCAGGGAAGAGCAGCAGTGAATACCTGGAGGAACTCAGGAAAGCCGCGATGAGGAGCATTCCCGTTGAAGTTGCCTTCCTTGTCGGACGCACCGTAAACGAGACATCAAAACTTGCAGCCTCCTACAGCAGTGCCTGCGAACTCAGGTACCTCAAGAGCCTCAGGCCCTATGACGAAAACATCTATCAGTATGACAGCGACATGTATGTTCCGCATTCACAGGCTAAGGAGATGATCCATAAGGATGCGGCTGACGATCTGGTCAATGCTGTCATCAAGCATGACCATGATGAGATATCTGAATGCGTCGACCGTCTGTTTGAAAATATGGAGAACACCCATTTCAACAGATTCCTGAACCTGAACGTCAATTATTTCCTGTTCAGGATGATACATCTTGCCATAGAAATAGATGAAACAGTAGAACAAGATAATATACTTCTTTATATAAGTGATGATGTTTTCGTACCCGGAAAGAATTTCAAGGAACGGTTCAAGACTTTTGCGCTCGAATATTCCGATTATCTTATCCAGCTTAAGAAGAATTCCGGCCACAGGGGCTTAAAAGACGTTGAAAGGTATATCCAGGATCACTATGCCGAGAACCTCACATTAAGAGACCTCGGCAAGATGTATTACATCAACAGTTCGTATCTCGGACAGCTCTTCCATAAGAAGTACGGTATTTCTTTTAAAGACTATTTAAATAATTGCAGGATCAATGCAGCGGCCGAGATGCTCCTCAAGAGTGACCGCAAAGTGGCTGATATTGCTGCTGAAGTCGGCTATAAGGACATTGATTACTTTGTGTCAAAATTTATTGAGATAAACGGCTGTACCCCGACAAAATACAGACGGAATCTCTGATTGTGCAACTTTCTATATTTTGTCGGGAGTCTGACTTGAATTTGTCGGAGTTTTACACAAAAACAACTCTGTATAATCACTACAACGGACAAAATATAGAAAGGAAGGTCCATTTATGAAGAAGACAAAAATCGCAGCAGTCGCTTTGGCATCATTGATGTCAGTATCTGCTTTGGCAGGCTGCAACAAGACACCTGGTGCATCATCAGGCACAGCAGCTCCCGGCGAGACAAAACAGGCAGCTCCTGGACAGATCAAGGAATTCAGCGCGTTCTTCGCAGTACCCGCTACTACCGAGATCAACAAGGACAACGAAGTCCAGAAGATCATTGCCGAGAAGATCGGTGCCAAGTGCAACGAGACATGGCTTGCAGGTCAGCAGCCCTCTGAAGCTGTCGGCGTATTTATCGCATCCGGTGAGTACCCCGATTTCATCAACGGCGGCGACGCAATGAAGGCTCTCTATGAGGCTGGTGCTCTCATCGCTTGGGACGATTATATCGACAAGTATCCGAACATCAAGGAGTTCTTCTCTGACTATGAGTGGAGCCAGTTCAGACAGTCTGACGGTAAGATCTACTGGATGAATCCTTTCGAGAACATCTATGGTGAGGATAAGACCACCACACAGAACGGTGAGGCTTTCTGGATCCAGGCAAGAGTTCTTGAATGGGCTAAGTATCCTAAGATCGAGACTCTCGATGACTATTTCAAGGTCCTCGAAGACTACAACAAGGCTAACCCTACAACTCACGACGGCAAGAAGAACATTCCTTACACAATGCTCTGCGAAGACTGGCGTTATTTCTGCCTCGAGAACGCTCCTGAGTTCCTCGACGGTTATCCGAACGACGGTTCCTGCATCGTTGATGTTAACACCAAGAAGATCGTTGACTACAACACAACTCCTACAGCTAAGAGATACTTCAAGAAGCTGAACGAAGAGTATGCTAAGGGCGTCATCGATACCGGTGCTTTCACACAGACATACGATGAGTACATCTCCAAGCTTTCAACAGGTGTTGTTCTTGGTATGTGCGATCAGTGGTGGGACTTCGCTTACACAGTAAACGACGTATTCAAGACACAGAATACAGAGCAGTATGGTTACAACTACATTCCTCTCGGTCTTACGATCGATAAGGGTATGGAGAACCAGTGGTATACATCCGGTGGTACACTCAACGTTTCATCCGGTATCGCTATCACAACAAGCTGCAAGGACGTTGAAGGCGCTTTCAAGTTCATCGACGATCTCCTTTCTCAGGAAATCCATGACCTCCGTTTCTGGGGCGTTAAGGATGTTGACTACAAGGTTGACGAGAACGGTATGTACTACAGAACAGAAGAAATGCGTAAGAATGCTGCTGATCCTAACTGGAAGACAAAGCACCTCTGCACATATTCTTACTTCCCTCAGTGGTCTGGTACATCCAGAGACGGCAAGAACGCTATGATGCCTGCTGAGCAGCTCTCTGAATTCAAGGATACACTCCCTGAGCCCGTTAAGAAGGTATTCGCAGCTTATGGCGCTAATACATACATTGATCTCCTCGGTTCTGTTAATAAGGCAGGCCCTTGGTTCCCGATGTATTCTTACTCCAACAACATGAAGACCGACACCAAGGGTGGTGAAGCTTGGACAAAGATGGGCGAGTGCAAGCACGCTTGGCTTCCTAAGGTCGTTATGTCTAAGGAATTCGACAAGACTTGGGATGAGTACATGAAGGCATACGCAGCATGCAAGCCTGAGGACTTCGTTGCAGAGATGCAGCAGGAGCTCGACAGACGTATTGCAGCTTACGAAGCTTCCAAGAAGTAATCATTATTAAGTCGCCGGACACGGCAAACAAATTAAAAAACAGGTGGGCGGCCATTAGGTATCAGCCTATGGCCGCCTTCCTTTTTAAATCTCTTACACAATCACATCTCAAAATCCCATAAAGAGGTTTCGCATGGCACGAAATACAATCAATTCATTAAGTTCTGCGGACTTAGGTGTCAAAAAGACAAATAAATGGGCTGAAGCCAAGAGACAGCCTTTTCTCCTTATTTCCTCAGCACTTCTCCTTATTTACGGAATAATTTTCTATTATGTTCCTGTATTGGGATGGATCACCGCTTTCCAGGACTACAAGCCGGCTAAGGGTTTCCTTAAGTCGCAGTGGGTCGGATTTGCAAAATTCCAGAAATTATTTGAAAACAAGACATTCTATCTCGCGTTCAGAAATACGCTTGCGATGGGTGTCATTAACCTCGTATTCCATTTCGTAACTGCGATCGCATTCGCACTGATCCTTAATGAAGTACGCGTCATGTTCGCAAAGAAATTCGTTCAGACGATCTCCTACATGCCTCACTTCCTTTCCTGGATCATCGTTACGGCAATCGTTCGAGACATCCTTGCTTCTGACGGTATCGTTAATGAGTTCCTCATGAACGTTTGCGGAAACAAGATGCCGATCGATTTCTTCGCAGTCAAAGGATATTTCTGGTGGATAGTCGCTTTCGCGAATGTCTGGAAAGAAACGGGATGGAATGCGATCATATATCTTGCAGCGATCACAGCTATCGATCCTTCACTTTATGAAGCAGCTGACATGGACGGCGCGAGCAGATTCCAGAAGGTTTGGTACATCACACTTCCTTCACTCCGTCCTACGATCATGATCCTGCTCCTTATCAACATCGGTAACGTTCTCAACGCAGGTTTCGAACTTCAGTACATCCTCGGTAACGACGTTATCTCTGATGTTTCCAAGATCCTTGACGTATTCATTCTTGACTGGGGTATTTCTCAGTTCGACTTCTCTCTCGGTACTGCAGCAGGTATCTTCAAGAGTGTCATTGCTCTCATACTTGTCTGCCTTGGCAACTGGACTGCCAAGAGAACCGGTGATGAACGGTTATTCTAAGGGAGGGGAAAAACATGAAAAAGAAATATGGTGTTGGCGATATAGCCTTCGAGGTATTCCTTGTAGTATTCCTCGTAGTATTCGTAGTTGTAACTCTTTACCCGGTTATCAATACGCTCGCAATATCGTTTAATGACGGTTTTGATACGATCACACACAGAATCCACTTTATTCCTCATATGTGGACTCTGGATAACTATAAGGCGGTTTTTGCCAAGGAAGGCTACAGACAGGCAGCAATCGTTACAGTTGCAAGAACTGTACTCGGTACATTGCTCTCGCTCGTTGTTAACGCGATCCTTGCTTACGTAATCAGCAGAAAGAAATTCCTTTTCAAGAAGAGCTTCTCTCTGTTCTGGGTTATCACCATGTATGTTAACGGCGGTCTTATCCCGACATACATCGTTTTCCAGAAGCTCCACCTTACAAACAGTTTCTGGGTATACGTTATCCCTGGTGCAGTAAGCGCGTTCAACATGCTCGTTATCCGTAACTTCATGAACGGTATCCCTGATTCCCTCGAAGAGTCCGCTCAGATCGACGGCGCAGGATACTTCAAGATCTTTACAAGCATCATTTCGCCTCTGTGCAAACCCGTTTACGCTACGATCACTCTCTTCGTTGCCGTTTACCACTGGAATGCATGGTTCGATGCAATGATCTACAACAAGATGCATGATGAGTTAACGGTTCTCCAGTACGAGCTCATGAAGCAGCTGCAGACAGCAATGAAGTCAGCTGGTTCAGTAGAAGGACTTAAGAACTCAGGAACGACGATCACACCTACATCGATCAGAGCGGCAGCCACGATCGTTACCATGGTGCCTATCCTCTTCGTATATCCGTTCCTGCAGAGATACTTCGTTACCGGTCTTACGATCGGCGGTGTTAAGGAATAATAATAACGTCCTTTGTGTTTCAACGGTTTATGTTTCAGGCGCCCCGGAAGGGACGCCTGAAACATTTATAGGGATAGAATAATAGCGCTCTTTAGAGTATTATTAACGATAGTTTTATTTGGGAGAATTCCATGGGCATTTTTAGATATGACAGTCCTTTGATGCAGTTCCTATCCAGAGCGGCAGACCTTATCTGGGTCAACCTTCTCGTACTCATTTGCAGTATTCCGGTCTTCACGATTGGTGCTTCGCTCAGTGCGATGTCGAACATCATCTATAAGATCCTTCATAATGAGGATGTTGCTGTCACCAAAGAATACTTCCAGGCATTTGCCAAGAACTTTAAGCAGGCCACAGTCATCTGGCTTATAATCCTTGCTGTTGAAGGCGTGCTTGGCTATGACTTTTACTATTCCAGGCAGATCGGCACTAATGTTTCCGAGGCTATGCTTACATTTGCCGTTATCCTGTTCGTTCTGGTTTATGCCCTCATGCTCTATATATTTCCTTTGCAGTCCCACTACTACAACAAGACAAAGGATCTTTTCAAGAACGCAGCTATCCTTGTAATCGTTCATCCAGTAAGGACGATTTTAATGCTCGTGATCAGAGCAGCGTTTTACGGCATCGGTTTCCTTATCATTCTCGATTACAGGTTCATTCCGCTTCTCGTTTGTTTCTGCATTTCACTGCCGTGGTATTTCTGCGCGTGCGTACATATGCCAATATTCGATAAGCTTGACGGCGTTGACAGGTTTGGCAATAAGATAGCACCAGAGACTTATAAAAAAGAATCCGATCCCGCAGAAGAAACTGAGGAACCGGATCCTGAAACACCAGATGCTGATGAAACTGATGAGGCTGTTGATGCCGATGAAGACAACGGTGAAGAAGAGGAGAAGAGCGGATCTTAAGAGGGAACCGCTCCTTCTGAAGTAAACTTCATGATGTCAGCGTCTCCGCTGCAGTAAGGTTTCCAGACGGGCATCTGAGTGCCGTCATTATCCATACAGTTGGGATCATGTGTCTTAACGAATGCGGCAAGATAATTAGCCATCTGCCTTGCAAGCTCGAAATGTCTTCCGCGCATGGGTCTCCAGCACTTGATTATGTTGTCGAACCAGAACCAGAGATCTACCGAGTGGAAATTGCCCGGGTTGTCTTCTCCGGGAATATCCGTGCCGAATTCATATACATAGATTGGGCCTGCACCGGAAGCTACAGCCTTGGCGCAGGATTCCTTAACTGTCTTTTCGACGACGTGTACACCGTTAAAATCGAATTCATCGATCGTGTATCCTGCAATAACGGGGATGCCGTTAAACTTGTTTTCCTCTAAACGCATAAGTGCATCGGTCTTATAGTTTACGCCGTCTTCGCAAAGTGCGAATCTCGGATGATCCTGTGCCCATTCGCCATACTTGTCCCTGATCGTGAAAGCATCAAGCTTACGTGCTTCTTCTATGCTGCTGACACCAAGGAACTCGAGGAATTCAGATCCTTTTTCTTCAGCTCTTTTGAGCTCGACAGGGAGGAGGATATCATCTCCGGGGAAACGGATAAGACCGCTCATTATTACAGCGCCTTTGATGAGCCCGAAATTGTCTTCGTTCGTTATCTGGTTAAGAACGCTTCCGCCGCCTGCGGATTGTCCTGCAATGGTAATGTTCTCAGGATCCCCGCCGAATGCGGCGATGTTCTCATAAACCCAGTTAAGGCCTGCTTTCTGGTCTAAAAGACCGAAGTTTGCAGGTGCGTCGGGTGACTCGGCGGTAAGTTCGGGGTGAGCTAAGAAACCGAGTGCGGCGAGCCTGTAGTTTACGCTTACGACTACTATTCCGCGGCGTGCCAGACGTTCGCCGTTGAATTCCATCTCGGCTGTATATCCCCACTGGAAACCGCCGCCGAAATACCAGAGAAGTACAGGCAGCTTTTCGTCTTTCGATTTTGCCGGAGTCCAGACATTGAGATAAAGACAGTCCTCGCTCATGGGGATGTCAGGGTCAACGTGCCATTCTTTGCAGTAGATATCAGTGCCAACGGCGGGCTGATCCTGGACGGAGATGGGTCCGAAACTATATGCCTCAAGGGTGCCTTCCCAATCCTCGCAGGGCTGGGGAGCCTTCCATCTCAAGTCTCCTACCGGAGGTGCGGCAAAAGGTATGCCTTTATATGAAGTGATCCTCGGATCGTTTCCGGGGAGACCTCTGACCTTGCCGTTCTTAATTACAGTTTCTCTGAGCATGACTTAATCCTCCTTGAGTTCGAATCCTGCGAAATCAGGATTTCCGTTTCCGTTGAAGGTGAAGTAGATGCTTCCGGTACCGTCGGGAAGTCTGATGTCAGCCGGGACATCAGTCCAGTAGTTGAAGTTTTCGACGGGGATCGTACCCAATACTTCGCCGCCGATCTCCGTTCTTACCTCGAATACACCATTACCATAGCCTCTGATGCTTATGCGGCTGACACGGCTGTTCTTAAAGTCGAAGAATTTGAAGCCTGCAGTGGCAGAATTGGTCATGTTTGCGATGTAGCCGCAGCCTGTGTTCTCGTCGGCATCAGCCTCATCCTGTGTGATCCTCGGGAACTGTGAGCCGATGAACATGCCGTTTCCCCAAGAGCCGCCCGTGTACATCAGTTCCGTGTCTGTAAACAGATTGCAGCAGATGTAGGAAGGGTACCAGCCTTTGCCTTCGAGCGGGCCGTCATTAAGACCGCAGGATGTCATCTGCGCCTGGTTGATGGATCCGTCTTCGTTGAATGTGAGCTTTTCGGCACATCCCTGTCTTGAGAAGACCGTGCCGTTTGTATGACGGTGATAGAAGATATACCAGTTTCCGTTGATCTCTTCCATGCTTCCGTGATTGTTAGATGTATAGAATACAGGCTTTTCGGCAGGCTTATATCCGCCGATGTGCATGTCGCAGTTGCTTACCACAACACCCTGATACTTGAACTCGCCCTCAGGAGAATCTGATGTGGCGTAGCAGAGCTCATGAAGCACTACGGAAGAATAGATGAAGTAGTAGATGCCGTTTCTCTTGCGGATCGAAGATGCTTCGAAGAACTCGTGACCTTCGTATCCGCTGCCGGCGGAGTAAGGCTGGGAAGGCATTATGAACCTGGGGCCCTTTACGATCGTGAGCATGTCTTCGCCGAGTACCGTGTGCATCGGACCGTGCCTTGACTTATCTCCGATCGGGCAGAAACCTGTATAGAGGTGGGTTACGCCGTTTTCCGTAATGACACCCGGATCGAACTGCGGATCGTCGCCTTCTTTCTTGCCTAAAAGCGTTCCGTCGCTGTAGTGAACGAACCCGTAGAATTCATATTTGCCCACGGGAGTATCGCATACTGCAACGGATACGACATTGACTTTATCAAGGACATAGTAGAGATAGTATCTTCCGTCAGGACCGACTGTGACGTCAGGAGCATAGAGAGCCATGTGACCGTCTTCGTTTAACGGATCCTGAGTCCTTCTGTAAATGACACCTTCGTATCTCCAGTTTCCGAGATCGTCAACCGGCGCGGACCAGCAGACATAGTCGTTGAGACAGAATACGTGTCCGCCGAACATGTCATGCGAACCGTAAACATATACGCGTCCGCCGAATACGTAAGGCTCACCGTCCGGAACATATTCCCAGGACGGAAGGTAAGGGTTAAATGCCTGTTTCTTCATTGTTTTTTATCTCCCTGTTATTATTGTTCAATGCCGTTAATCTGTACTGCCGCGGTGAGAGTCCCGTGAACTTTCTGAACTGCCTGCAGAAATGCTCGGTGTTCCTGTAGCCGCACTGTTCACCGACGGTACTGATGGTATCCGTTGTATATAAGAGTTTGTCCTGCGCCATCCTGATGCGTGCCTTGATGACATCGTTCATGCAGGAAGTGCCGAAAGTATTCTTGTAGATAAGCTGAAGGTGAGCGGGGCTGATGCTCAGCGTGTCTGACATCAGCTGCACCGTCCAGTTCTTTTCGGGGTGCAGGAGTATGTCTTTGCGCAGGTTCACAAGCTGTGTCCTGTAAGGTGATTCGTTGCTGACGGAGACGTCAGACGAGAGCTTGGAGATCAGCGCGTGGAAAAGGTCGCTTATCACCGGGTTAGATGAAGATTTATTCAGCTGATGTTCCCATGAGATAAGCTTGATCAGGTTATGTATGTAATCTGAGTCAGAAGGCGTAAATGGCGTTGCCTTGAGAGGGAAATCCAAAACGATATTTTCATCGGTCCTGAAATGGATCCAGTCGTTTGTATAGGGCTCTCCTGCCGGAGAAAAATAGAACTTGTGGGTATTCTGCGGGAAAAGGATAACAGTCTCGGGAGGGCAGAGCTTCATTCCGTTTTCGTAAGGAAAGTAAACGGGGCTGTGTGAAAATACGAGCAGCCAGCAGTCAAAACCGGCATGACCGGATTCGGTATCAAACCTGATGCCTTCATTGTGGGTATAGCTGTAACCTGAATACAATATATCAATCATTCGTCTGTATCTTCCCGCGCGTTACAAACTCTAAATAATTACAGATAATATAATAGCACCTGAGTTTGGATAAACGAAGAGTAAAATAGGATATATCAATTTATCCGTACGATAAGTCATTGTCTGAAATAAGAGGGCGAAGATAATTATAAGTGCTAAAATCATATACAGATTCAAATCCGCATTAAGTCGGAAGAAGCAATAAGA
Organism: Clostridiales bacterium; assembly: GCA_017478485.1. Lineage (GTDB taxonomy): Bacteria > Bacillota > Clostridia > Saccharofermentanales > Saccharofermentanaceae > Saccharofermentans. The sequence goes on from JAFVDI010000031.1 coordinate 370,526, forward strand.
TCACCGGAGGGATACAGGTCATGGCAGAAAAAACAAAGATGATTATCGAGAAGGATTTCAAGATCGCTGATATCGATGACAGGCTTTACAGTTCTTTTATTGAGCACCTGGGCCGTGCCGTTTACGACGGTATCTATGAACCCGGTCACCCTCAGGCAGATGAAAACGGATTCAGAAAAGACGTAATGGATCTTGTAAAGGAACTCGGTGTCACGACTGTAAGATATCCGGGCGGAAACTTTGCTTCCAACTATTTCTGGGAAGATACGGTAGGTCCCAAAGACCAGAGAAAGAAGAGACTCGATCTTGCGTGGAGGACTTTAGAACCGAATGAAGTCGGTATCAACGAGTTCTCAAAGTGGGCAAAGAAGGCCGGCACATCAGTGATGATGGCCGTCAACCTCGGTTCAAGAGGTGTTCCGGATGCCCTCAATCTTCTCGAATACTGCAATCTCGATACGGACAGCTACTATGCATCGCTCAGAAGGGCGCACGGTGACAAGGAACCTTACGGAATCAAGCTCTGGTGCCTCGGAAACGAGATGGACGGTCCCTGGCAGGTTGGTCAGAAAACCGCAACTGAATATGGCCACATCGCTGCAGAAACAGCAAAGGCGATGAAGATGATGGACGAGACGATCGAGCTCGTTGCCTGCGGCAGTTCAGGTGTAGGAATGCCCACATTCGGCGAGTGGGAAGCGCAGGTCCTTGATCAGGCTTATGACTATGTCGATTACATCTCGCTGCACCAGTATTTCGAGAACCGTGCGGGCGATACCGCAGACTTCTTTGCAAGCCTTGATGATGTTGACGAATTCATCAATGCAGTTATCGCGACATGCGATTACATCAAGGGAAAGAAGCACAGCAAGAAGACCGTTAACCTTTCATTCGACGAGTGGAACTGCTGGTATCACGCTTCTGCGGAAGATAATGAAACAATGGAGAAGAAGCCATGGGGACTTCACCCTCATCTTCTTGAAGATCACTATACATATGAAGATGCGATCGCTGACGGTCTTGCGCTTATCAAGTTCATCAAGCACGCGGACAGAGTTAAGATCGCATGCCTTGCGCAGCTTGTAAACGTAATCGCTCCGATCATGACCGAACACGGCGGATCTGCATGGAGACAGACGATATTCTATCCTTTCTATCATGCATCAAAGTATGGAAGAGGAGCTGCCTTAAAGCCCGTAATGAAGACCGGAACGCACAAGACTTCCAAGCATGAGGACGTAACTGACGTTGAAGCCGTTCCCGTATATAACGAAGAGAAGCAGCAGCTCACGATCTTCTCGGTCAACAGGCTCATCAATGAGACAGTCCCTTTTGAAGTCGACCTCCGCGGTTTTGAAGGCTACAAGGTAGTTAGCTATCAGGCTCTCGAGAGCACGGATATGCTCGCCGTTAATTCCGCTGAAGAAGAGAAGGTCAAGCCTATCGAAAAGACTGATTACGAGGTCACGGGATCTGGCTTTAAGGCAGAACTCAGCCCTGCATCCTGGAATGTGATCGTTCTGCAGAAAGTTTAATAAACGCAGCTTTCAAATGTCGCTTTCAGGGCGACCACCCGGATAATCATCCTCCCTATAATGAGGCCATAAGCAATGCTTAAAGCTTCATTAAGGGAGGATTTAAAAATGAAAAAGAATCTTACAGAACTGGTATTCATCCTGGACAAGTCAGGCAGCATGGCAAGTCTTACCAATGATACGGTCGGAGGATTCAACGCCATGATAGAAAAGCAGAAGAAGCTGGAAGGTGAATGCGTTGTATCGTGCGTTCTTTTCGACAACGGACAGAAGGTAATATACGACAGGGTTCCGTTATCTGAGGTAAGACCGATGACTGAAGAAGACTACACTGCAGGCGGCTGTACGGCGCTCGTGGATGCGTTGGGAAAATCAGTAAAGTACATCGGAAACATCCACAAGCACTTAAGGGAAGAAGACATTCCCGAGCATACCATCTTCGTGATTACAACAGACGGAATGGAAAATGCGAGCCGCGAATATTCAGCTGACAAAGTCAGGAAGATGGTCAGCAAGAAGACCGAAAAGAACGGATGGGAATTCCTTTATCTTGCGGCGAACATCGATGCCGTTGAGACGGGTGCCGCGATCGGTATCAAGAAGGGAAGAAGTGCGAACTATAAAGCTGACGGAGCGGGAACAGGACTTCTTTACGAGACCGTGAGCAATGCGATCATGGGCATGAGGTGCTGCAGTGCAGTCTCTGATGACTGGGCGGAAGAACTCGAAAAAGACAACAGGAAAAGAAACTGAAGTGTCAGCCCCGGGTGGTAACATCCGGGGTTGTGCATTCCTAACCATCCCGTATCTGTGCTATCATAGCCTTATTGAAACTCATTAGAAGGAGGGTATGGTATGGGTTTTGAAGCTGAAGTGGCAGAATATGTGCCGGTTCTCTATCAGTCTTTCTGGGCATTGGTCCCGCCGCTCGTGGCGATCCTTTTGGCCCTGATAACAAAAGAGGTCTACAGTTCACTCTTTGTAGGAGTCATCGTAGGCGGATTGATCTATTCTTATTCTTTCAAGAGTCCTTACGTTAATCCCGTAATGGCACTCAACCATGTGTTTAAGGATGGTATCATAAAATCACTTTCGGATCCTTACAACGTAGGCATACTGGTCTTCCTGGTGTTCCTCGGCATCATCGTTGCCATGATGAACAAGGCCGGCGGCTCCGCTGCTTTCGGTGAGTGGGCTGCAAAGCATGTTCATTCCAGAAGGATGGCAATGCTCGCAACAACGCTTCTCGGCTGCCTTATCTTTATCGATGACTATATCAACTGCCTTACGGTAGGATCTGTAATGCGCCCTGTTACCGATAAGGAAAAGATCTCGAGAGCCAAGCTTGCATATCTTATCGATGCAACGGCAGCACCTGTCTGCATCATTGCTCCGATCTCATCATGGGCAGCGGCCGTATCCGGATTTGCTCCGGAAGGAACCAACGGTCTCATGCTCTTCATCAAGGCTATACCTTACAACTATTACGCACTTCTTACCATTCTCATGATGGTATGTCTTGCCGTTTTCAAGATCGATTTCGGACCGATGAAGCGTCATGAGATGAATGCTCTTAACGGAGATCTTTTCACGATCGGTGCTCCGGAGAAGACTACAGAGCACGAGGTGAAGGGTAACGGAAAAGTAGTCGATCTCGTTCTTCCCGTGTTAATGCTGATCCTGTTCTGTGTTATCGGAATGATCTACACAGGCGGATTCTTTGAAGGAAAATCCTTCGTTGATTCATTTGCCGACAGTGATGCATCCGTAGGTCTTGCTTATGGCGCGTTCGGCGGTATCGTTTTCATGGTCCTCTACTACGTGGTAAGAGGCGCCCTGAAATTCAAGGACTGCATGTCATGTGTTGAAACAGGCTTCAAGGCGATGGTCGCTCCCATTGCGATCCTTACTCTTGCCTGGTCACTCAAGGCCATGACGGACTCTCTCGGAGCTGCCAATTACGTTGCAGCTTTTGTCAGCCAGGAAGGATTCAGGAATCTTAACTGGGCAATGCCTGCGATCATATTCCTGATCGCCTGCGGACTTTCGTTTGCTACAGGTACATCGTGGGGTACATTCGGTATCCTCATCCCGATCACGCTTAAGGCTTTCCCTCTTGAAGGAGGAAATCCTCTTGCGATCATCTGCATGTCCGCATGCATGGCCGGTGCGGTCTGCGGCGATCACTGCTCGCCGATCTCGGATACTACGATCATGTCTTCCGCAGGAGCCCAGTGCAACCACATCGCACACGTTTCAACGCAGCTTCCGTACGCACTTACTGCAGCCGCAGTGTCGTTCATTTCGTATCTGATCGCAGGAATACTTCAGCTTTTTATTACGACTTACGGAATGAACTCGACGATCTCGCTGATCATCGGAATGGCATTTATGGTAGGCATCATGTTCATCCTCAGGAAGGTTTTCCCTACGCCTGAGTCGACGGAGCTTCAGAAGGAGGCTGAGAAAGAGACTCTGAAAGCTGAGAAAGTATGATCGCAGCGAACATTATGACGCAGCCGGCGCCTTCCCTGAAACTCATTCCCTGATGCAGGATGACCGCAGCCGCTATGACGGCGAAAACGGATTCCATGCACATCAGGAGTGATGCGACAACCGGATTTGCGTGTTTCTGTCCGGCGATCTGAAGAGTATAAGCAATGCCGCAGCTCATTATTCCCGAATATAAAAGGGAAGGGGCTGCGGTTTTTATGTCCGCAATTACGGGATGTTCAAAGACGAACATCGCTATTATCGAAATGACTGCCGCCACGGCAAACTGCATGAATGAAAGCTGAACGCCGTTGATGTCCTTTTCGAGGAGCTTGTCTATGGTCATTATCTGGACCGCGTAGAAGACGGCGCATATAAGTGCCAAAACGTCTCCAAGGTTGATGGCGGTAAGATCTGAAGGGTTGATGCAGAGCAGGAACAATCCGGCAAGACCGAACAGTATCGAAAGCCAGGTGAGAAGTTTTACCTTTTTGCCGAGGAATACCGAAAAGAGCGGAACGAAGAACATATAGAATGCAGTTATGAATGCGATCTTTCCGGAAGTCGAATAATAGAAAGCGAACTGCTGGAAGTTCTGTGCGACAGAGAAGATTATGCCTAATATTAGTCCTGAGACCAGGGTTTTCTTCCTGAGATCGAAACCTTTGTTTAAGATCAAAACAATGGGGAAAAGGAAAAACGCGCCCAATGTGGTCCTGATGCCGGTGAAGGTAAAGGCGTCAATGGACTTCATGCCTATTTCCTGCGCAACAAAGGATGAACCCCAGATAATTGCGGTTATGAGCAGAAGTATGATGCCTTTAGGTGTCGTTTTACGCATTGCAGTATTATATCACCCGTTTGCGAAATGTCAGCATATGCAAATCAGCGTATAATATAAAATGTGTGTATTATCAGGAGGCGTGTATGAAATTACTAATCGTTTATTATTCGCTTGAAGGCAACACTAAGATGATCGCCGAAAAGCTTGCCGCAAAAACAGGCGCGGATCTTCTGGAGATAAAGTCTTTAAAAGAATATCCGAAGAAAGGACCCTCCAAGTTCATCATCGGAGGCAAGGATGCTGCTTTCAAGGTTTGCCCCGAGATCGAAAAGCCCGAAAAGAACGTTAAAGAATACGATGCCGTAGTGATAGGCACTCCGGTCTGGGACGGAACGATTGCTCCGCCGATGAGGTCATATCTGAGGGATACGCTGATAAAGACCGAAAATGTTGCGGCTTTTGCCTGCATGGCGGGTAAAGACCCCAAAAAGACATTCAAGGTCATCAAGGAACTGGTCGTTATAGACGAACTCAAGGCTGAAGTAAGTTTCTGTAATCCGGCAAACGGTAATGACCCGGATATGGAGGCAAAGATCGATCAGCTTGCACAGGCGGTTATGTAACGAGTTAGCTGCGGCTTACGATATTGACTTGCTATCGGCGATGTAAAATAATATTATCATCCAATTCAAGGAGGAAGACAAAATGGCAAATAAATATGCTGGTACACAGACAGAAAAGAATCTTCAGGCTGCATTCGCAGGTGAATCACAGGCTAGAAACAAATATACATATTTTGCCTCTAAGGCTAAGAAGGAAGGATTCGAGCAGATTGCCGCACTCTTCCTCAAGACAGCTGACAACGAGAAAGAGCATGCAAAGATGTGGTTCAAGGAACTTGACGGAATCGGCGATACAGCTGCAAATCTCGCAGCTGCAGCTGACGGCGAGAACTATGAGTGGACCGACATGTATGAGGATTTCGCAAAGACCGCTGAGGCAGAGGGCTTCCCGGCACTCGCAGCTAAATTCCGCATGGTAGGCGCTATCGAGAAGCATCACGAAGAGCGTTACAGAGCACTCCTCAAGAACGTTGAGGCTCAGGAAGTATTCGCTAAGAGTGAGGTCAAGGTCTGGGAGTGCAGAAACTGCGGTCACATCGTAGTCGGCACAAAGGCTCCTGAGATGTGCCCCGTCTGCGCTCATCCTCAGAGCTATTTCGAGGTTAACGCCGAGAATTACTGATATGCTCGCAACGCATTGATTGCTATGGTCCTCCGCGCTTAGCTTGTGCGGAAGTCCGCAATCAACACGTTACTCGCTTGGCAATTAAGGGCTGGTTCCTGCGGGAATCAGCCTTTTTTCTGCCTTGAACAAGCATTGAACAATATTAGAAGGTTTTTTATAATGTTCACATTGAAAAACCAAGGATAATGAGGAAATGAAGATACTTTCAATGTCCGGTTTTGTGCCGGAACAGATATGCGATACGGTGAGGTTCACAGGATTTGACGGCAGCGAAAGGCTGTCTCATTACTGCGGCTATGCTGCTGATTTTATTGCGCAGGTCAGGGAAGATGACTCCATTGACGGCGCCGTGTTCCCGAAAAGCTGTGATAGCAGCCGTTCGATCGGAAGCTATATCGATGATACGGGCAAGTTCATTTATTCAATGCCTGTCCCCGCGGTAAGGAATGCTGATTCCGTTGCTTATTTTGCTGAGATCCTGAAGGATTATAAGAGCAAGATTGAGAAGCATTATTCCGTAAGCATCAGCGAGGATGAGATCAAGGCGCGTGATGCGGTTATCTCTGCAAGGAACGCAAAGATAGCGGCAGCATACGGCAGGCTTGGCGGACTGTCTTATGCTTCTTATATCAGGGAAGTACATGCTTCGCTCTCAGCTCCCTATGAGTTTGATGAGAGCCGCATCGAAGCAGGCGGTTCCGGCAAGCCCGTGTTCCTTACCGGTTCTTTCCTTTCCGGCGTTGAGCTTGCTGATTTCATCGAAAAGGCGGGCCTTAAGGTTATAGGTGACAACACACCCGAATCCGGCAGGCTTGCATCACGTGCTGGTTTTGTATCTCAGGAATCCGACATCTACAGGAAGATCGCATCGGAGATCCTTTGCACGAGGCCTTCTCCGACTCAGGATCTTTTCGATGAGACGATAAAGAGTGACATCGAAGAGATACGTAAGAAGGGCTGCAGGGGCGTGATCTATGCGACGCAGAAATACTGCGAGCCTTACGATTATCTGTTCTCGGCATATAAGAAAGCACTTGATGAGCAGGGTATCCCCGTGCTTCAGGTGCAGATGGCGGATTCGACTGACGGAAACGGAAAAGCAGCCGCACTCGAGGCTTTCGCCGACATTATCTGATTAGAAGGAGCAAAGATGCCTGATTCATATCTTGTACATGTAGCGGGAGCGATGCGCAGCTACTATAAAGATTTCTCGAAATACGCAAAGGGCAGGGAGCCTTCACAGAAGGTTGCCTGGGTTACGTCGTTTACACCGATCGAGATCCTTGACGCGCTCGATATCGAATATATCTATCCGGAAAGCTATGCGGCTGTTATAGCTGCAAGCGGACTTGAACAGCCGCTGCTCGAAGAGAGCTCAAGACAGTTCCTTTCATGTGACTGCTGTTCTTATTCCTGCTGCTTTGAAGGATGCGTAGAGACCGGAAAGGGCCCCAGGGGTGTTCCGCCGAAGCCTGATGTGCTCATTGCAACGAACAACCAGTGCAATACGCTTCCGGGATGGTGGAACATCTTAGCCAAGAGATATAACGTTCCGCTCATCGTTCTGGATTATCCGGGAGAATTCACGGAAGATCCGATAGCGAGAGCTTATGTGGAAAAACAGCATAAAGACTTCGTCTTAAAGATGGAGGAACTGAGCGGCAATAAGCTTGATGAGAATGAACTTGCCAAGAGGGTTGAGAACAGCATCGCTTCGGTAGCCGCATGGAAGCGCGTAGCCGCGTGCCGTAAGGAAAGGGAAGTCCCGCCGACGCTGCTTTTCGACAACATCAACTTCCTTATCACGGCAAGGTGTAAGGAAGAGACTTCGCTCATCTATAACCTGATGGCTGATGAGATAGAGACATATCCAGAATGCGACAAGTCGCTTACCCCGCTGTTCTGGATAGGCTACCCGCTCTGGTATCACAAGGACAGATATCTTACCGAGGTCATGGACGGATTCCGCGTCTGCGGTTCAAACTACATTACGTGGTGGAATCTTGATTATGAGGGTGATACCGTCTGGGATAAGCTTTTCTCAGCTTATAACAACACGTTCCTCAATCTTTCGCAGAAGACCAAGACCGAAAGGCTTTCCGCGCTTATCGCCGCATCCGGCGCAAAGTGCGCGGTAACCTGCAGGAACAAGAGCTGCAAGTGCGACTATGTCTCTGCAAAGAACGTAGGCATTCCACAGGCGGAACTCGAGGTCGACATGATCGACCGCGAATACCTGGACGTTGAGCGGGCAGGCAAGCTCATGAGCATCTTGAAGGAGACCATAGGTTGAGTTCGATCGGAATAGACATCGGTTCGACTTACACGAAATACTGCGTTTTAGACGGCAGTGAGATCGTCATGCTCTCTTCTGAGAAAACACCGGTCAGGCAGAAGGAATTCTTTGAGAAGAAGACTTCAGAACTGAATTCGCTTTATCCGGGCGCACCCGTTGTCAGCTGCGGTTACGGAAAGAACAACGCCGGTTCGGGGAAAGCGGTATCAGAGCTTGTTGCACTCGCTGCAGGCGCGGGAAAGATCGCTCCTGACCATAACGTCGTTCTTGATATCGGCGGACAGGATACAAAGATAATAGTATGCGAAAACGGAAAGCTCAAAGAGTTTTTCGTAAACGATAAGTGCGCCGCGGGATGCGGAATGTTCGTTGCCAATACTATAAACATGCTCCAGACAAAGTTCTGTGATATCTCACTGGGTGACGGGATGCAGCCTTCCGTCAAGCTTTCTTCGACATGTGCCGTGTTTGCGCAGACTGAGATCACGGAGCTCATAGCCGGTAATGCGCAGCCTGAAGAGATAATGAGAGCTGTTATCTGGCAGGTGCTTGTCCAGTCCAGGGCTTTGCTCGGCAAGGTGAGGGCAGATAAGATCCTTTTCACCGGCGGACTGACGCAGATACCCGGGATCGAACGTTATGCTTCCACTGTTTTCGGACTTCCGGTTACGGTTCCGGAAAATTCAAACTATCTTTCGGCCATAGGTGCTGCTATTATCGCTTCAAATTAGTGTATACTTGATTTGCCGCATATGGCGGATTAAGGAGTAATTTATGAGCGAAAAGAATGACCGCCTGTATTCCAGGCAGCATGAGTGGGCTATATTCAAAGACGACGGTACATGCGTTGTGGGCATCAGCGACTATGCTCAGAAGGAACTGGGCAACATAGTGTTCGCAAATCTTCCTGAAGAAGGAGATGAGGTTACGGCAGATACGCCTTTCTGCGATGTAGAGAGCATAAAGACCGTATCCGATGTCTATTCTCCGGTATCGGGGAAAGTTATCTCGGTCAATGAGGAAGTCATGGACAACCCGACGCTCATCAACAGCGATCCTTACGGTTCATGGTTTGCCGTTATCGGTAACATCACGTCCAAGGGCGAGCTCCTTTCATCGGAAGAATACGACGAGTACATCAAGACGCTTAAGTAATGAAGCCTCTTATCGTAACCGGTTCATCTGTCGATCCCTATAAGAATCTCTCAATTGAAGAGACGCTTCTGAGATCCTGCGAAGGCCGCAGGATCCTTTATCTGTGGCAGAATGACAGGACGGTGGTAATAGGACGCCATCAGGACGCAAAGGCCGAATGCGATCTGGAAAAGATGAAAGAAGACGGCGTACTGCTCTCGAAAAGAATATCGGGCGGCGGAGCGGTCTATCATGATATGGGCAATATCAATTTCACGTTCATTGCGCCGAGAGCTCTGCTATCCGTTGATGAGGATTTTGAGATCATCTCGGAGGCCGTTAGATCTTTCGGGATAGACACATGCAGGACCGGCAACAATGACCTCGGAATAGCGTCGACCGGCGCGAAGTTCTCGGGAAGCGCTTTTTATCAGTCGGGACCTGATGAGGATTTCCCGTGCTTTCATCATGGCACCATTCTTTGTTCATGCGACATAGAGAAGATGGGAAAGTATCTCACGCCGCCGGTTGAAAAGCTTGAAAGACACGGCGTTCGGAGTGTCAGGGCAAGAGTAACAAATCTCGGCCTGGAGATCGCAGACGTTAAGGAAAGTATCATTAACTCGTTTGAGAGGCGTTTCGGAGAAGCTGAGAGGGCAGGGGAAGATATAGCTGATGCAGCTCAGGTGGAGGAAGCAAGACAAAGGCTTTCCTCGCAAGAATGGCTTTTTAGTATATAATTAAGAGCTATGGAAACCACGGAAAAGATTTATGATCTTATAGTCATCGGCGGAGGCCCCGCCGGTTATTCTGCTGCGATCAGGGCTTCAAAGCTCGGTCTTTCCACACTATTGGCGGAGAAGGACGGCTCGCTCGGAGGCACATGTCTTAACAGGGGATGCATTCCGACAAAGGCGTTGCTCCATTCCTCAGGACTAATAAGGCAGATAAGGTCAGGTGTTTCGTTCGGCGTTAATGCCGAGGCTTCCATCGATGAGGAAAAGCTTTTCGAATACCGTGACAGCACGGTAAATACGCTGGTAACGGGACTCGAGCAGTCCGTAAAGGCCAGCGGATGTGAGACCATTTACGGCGAGGCATCTGTTCTGTCTGATACGGAAGGCTGCATTTCCGTTGATATAGGAGGGACCGTTTACAAAGCAAAGGACGTACTCCTTGCAACGGGCACGGTTCCCGCAATGCCCCCGATCGAAGGGATCGATTCTGACGTCGTCATTACAAGCAACGATATGCTTGAAGGAAAAGAACTTCCTGAGAGCCTGATAATCGTCGGAGGCGGCGTTATCGGATGCGAATTTGCATCTCTTTATACTGACCTCGGAAGAAAGGTTACGGTTATCGAGGCACTGCCCAGGATCCTTGCAAACATGGATAAGGATTTAGCCAGAAACCTTCAGATGATATTAAAGAACCGCGGAGCCGAGATCTTTTCGGGCGCTCAGGTAACAAAGATCGCAAATGACGGTGGAAAGGCTTCCGTTACTTTTGCTTCAGGCAGCGAAGAAAAGACCGTTACTGCCGATAAAGTGCTTATCGCAACGGGCAGAAAGTCAGTTCTTGACGCAGCAGATAAAGTTGCTGACAGGCTTGAGACCGTCCGCGGACGCATCGTGACAGACAAGAACGGAAAGACTTCAATTGATCATATCTATGCCGCAGGCGATATCGCTGAAGGCATTCAGCTCGCACATAAAGCATCTGCAGAGGGTGAGAACATCGCAATGGTGATCGCAGGCAAGGAGCCTCTTCATGATATGGGCGTAATCCCCGCGTGCGTTTACTGCTCGCCTGAGATCGCCTGCGTCGGCATGACAGATACTGAGGCGAAAGAGGCAGGTATCAGTGCGGTTACGGCAAGAGCTTTGACTTCAGCTAATTCAAGATCCGTCATCAGCCTTGAAGAGAGGGGCTTTGTTAAGCTTGTAGCTGAGAAAGAGACTGGCATGCTTTTAGGTGCGCAGCTCATGTGTGCCAATGCATCAGACATAATAGGAGAGCTGGTTACTGCTATTGCGAATAAACTGAGCGTTGAAGAGTGCCTTAAGGCTGTAAGACCGCACCCTTCATATGAAGAAGCAGTTGGGGCTTCGCTAGAAGAGCTGATGAGAAAGATCTGATATGATTATCCGTAAAAATCGCATATCATCCTTTGTCGCGGTAATCCTTGTTATCGCCTTTTCGCTTGGCATCATATCATCGTGCACAGTTCAAAAAGATGTAAGTAAAGGCCTTGTTTACGACGAGGCATTAAACTTTTGGTACAGCGAAAAGGAAGAATACAAAGGTCTTGTCGGAATAATGCGCAAGGGCTGCTCTGACTCTCCCGAGATCAGGGGAACATATATCCTTGCGACTGATGACGATGTCATTTTCATTGGCGGCGTGAATTCCAGGGAGACTGACGGAAAAACTCCCGTAAATGCGTATACGACTTACGAGATCGGTTCACTTACGAAGGTGTTTACTGCGACGGCCATTTTCCAGCTGATCGAAAAGGGCAGGCTTTCACTTGACGATACGATCGATAAGTTCTTCCCGGAATACGCTCACGGCAGGGAGATCACGATATACCGGCTCCTTCACATGCAGTCCGGGATCAGAAGGGAACTGATGGATATAGATCTTAAAAGCGTTGAGAATGCCGGCAAAGATTATATCGAGAAGTTTGGAAAGTACTGGTTTACTGACGGTTTTTCCGAAGAGGAAATGATGGAGGAATTCTTCAAGGCCGACCTTGATTATGAACCCGGTACTAAATACCAGTACAGCAATGCGGGCTATTTTCTCCTTGCCAAGATCATCGAAAAGGCTTCAGGGATGCAATACAGGGAATACATAAAGAAGCATATCTTCAACGTGTGCAGGATGAATCACACGACATCCATGGAACGTGGAGGACTTACCAGTGTTCCCGAGACGACTTTCCCGAATGCATCGACTCCGTATGAAATCGATAAGCTTTTCGATGACCTTTATCTGGGTGTGGTCTCTTCCAAGGGGAACGGCGACATACATTCCTGTGCGGCGGATCTCCTGGCTTTTGACAGAGCATTGATCGGAGGCAAACTTATAAAGGATGAATCGCTTGCTCAAATGCTGCATTTCGATTTGGGATATGCCTGTGGCTGGATGGAAGTTCCCGGAAGGAGCAACGTGTATTACCACAGCGGCGGAACGCCTTTGTATCATACGGAGAATACTTACTGCAAGAGCCGAAAGTTCGGGAATGTCTATCTGATAGAGCTTCATTCGACATATGCAGATGTCAAGCCTTCCGGAGACATAATAAAAAGTGTGCTCTTATATCTCGGAATGAATTAAGGATCTTATCTTACGAAGTGAATGATCATCGTTATACCGATGTATACGAGGTCAATGATGAGAGCGGAACATACAAGCACTGCCCATACTTTCTTTACCGTAAAGCCGCGGTTCTTGCGGAGTTCGTCGTGAAGAGGCGTGGTGATGTTCTTGAAGGGGATTATCTTCTTTTTCGTAAGTCTTCCAACCGTGATCTTGAAGATGGAGATTCCGCCGTCACAGAGGAAGGGAAGACCGACTATAAGATATGCGAAAGGTATCCTGAGATAGATCGCGTAGAAAGCGATGAAGAATCCGAGTGCCCTTGAGCCCGCATCTCCCATCAGCATCTTGCTGGGGTTGAAGTTGAAGATCAGATAAGCCAGAAGGACGGAGATCATGATAAGACCTGAGACGAGGCCGTTCTTATGGAAGTTTGCGGATCCCGTGTTGATGGCGCTGATCACGAAAAGAGTAGCGATGGAAAGGATCGAAAGGGAGCCTGACAGTCCGTCGATTCCGTCTGTTGCATTCGTGGCATTGATAGAAACGACAAAGAGGATGACCGCAAGCACGTAGAATAATGCCGGATGAAGATGGATTGCGGTACCGGTAAGTCCGATAACGAGATCGCTTCCGTAGAACATGACGCAGAAAAATGCGCCGGTGAGTGACATTATGAAATCGAGCAGCCCCTTGATGTATTCGTTCCAGGCTTTTGCGGACCTGTCATCGAGGAATCCGGTCATCATAGAGGCGACTGTTGCAAGAATCATAAATAAAAGGCTGGGTGAGAAATAGCATGAAACTGCCGATGCCAGCGCAAAAGTCATGGTGAAATAGAAACCGACCCCGGTAGGCTTGCCGATGTTGACAGCCGATCCCTGGGCATACAGACGTCCGCGGTCATGGCCAAGGAGGGCCTTCTCGCCGGGAAGAAATTTAAGCAGCAGTACGGTTATGATGAACGCGGCTATGCTGCCTCCCGCGACCCTGTATATCAAATCCATCAGTTAACTAACCTTGAGTGTTCGTTTTTAAAGTTTGTTCAGTATAACCCATAATGTCGAAAACGGCAAAAGTGTGATAAGATATCTGCCATTAATATAAAAATATTAAGGACCAGGTGTTTTTTATGGACTACAAGGATCTTATCGCCGGCAATATCTCAGGAATTACCGGAATCGAGAAGGAAAAGGTTTTCGAGCTTATCGAGATACCGCCCAGGCTTGATATGGGAGATTTCGCTTTCCCTTGCTTTACGCTCGCAAAGACTCTGCATAAGGCCCCGCCGCTCATCGCTCAGGATATCGCGGCAGATGCAAGGGTTACCGCAGGTGCCGAAGAAGAACTCAAGGCCGCTGCAGTAGGTCCTTATCTCAACTTCAAGCTTGACCGCAAAGTGCTGGCCAGGGAGCTTATTACTGAGATCAGGACAGAAGGTGATAATTTCGGATCTTCAAAGGCAGGCGAGGGCAGGAACGTTATCGTTGAGTTTTCTTCGCCCAATATCGCAAAGCCTTTCCATGTAGGGCATGCTTTCACGACGATCTTAGGCGATTCCATCTCGAATATCTACTCAAAGCTCGGCTATAACGTCATCAGGTTCAATCACCTGGGTGATTACGGCACACAGTTCGGTAAGCTCATCACGGCCTGGAGACTCTGGGGCGATGAGAAGGCTATGGAGAAGGACGCGATCGAAGAGCTTACCAGGATCTATGTAAAGTTCCACCAGGAAGCCAAGAACGACGAGACTCTCGAAGATACCGCAAGGGATAACTTCAGGAAACTTGAAGAAGGCAACGAGGAGGAAGTTGCTCTCTGGAAGATGTTCAGGGATTTGAGCCTTGAGGTCTTCGAGAAGACTTATAAGAGGCTCGGAGTCAAATTCGACAACTACAACGGCGAGTCCTTCTATTCTTCAAGGATCCCCGCTGTCGTGGATCTTCTCAAGGAAAAGGGACTCCTTGAGGAGAGCGAGGGCGCCCAGGTCGTTAAGTTCGATGAAGAGGGAATGCCTCCCTGCATGATCCTCAAGAGCGACGGAACAACCATCTACGCTTCGAGAGACCTGGCAGCAGCCATCTACAGACACGATGAATTCAATTTCTACAGAAATATCTATGTTGTAGGACTTCCGCAGCAGCTCCACTTCAGACAGGTCTTCGGCGTATTGAAGAAGGCAGGCTTTGACTGGGCAGACAACTGCATCCATGTCGGATTCGGACTGTTGAAGTTCAAGGACGGAAGCGCTTTCTCGACACGTGAGGGCAACATCATAAAGCTCGATGAGCTTCTCGAAAGAACAGTTGAGAAGACTGCCGAGATCATAAGGAAGAATGCCGCTGAGAGAGGCGGAGACATGACTGAGGAAGAGATCGCCAAGATCTCTGAAGTCGTCGGTATCGGTGCTGTTAAGTACACATACCTTAAGGCCGGCCGTGAGAAGGACATCCTGTTTGACTGGGATGACATGCTCGATTTCGAAGGCGATACCGCGCCTTACCTCATCTACACATATGCACGTACACGTTCGATTCTCAGAAAAGCGGCAGACGAGGGACTCGCTCCTTCCGAAGGCGCTTCTCTCGAGAGCCTCACGGGTGATGAGGAATACGCTGTCATCAGGAGCCTTGCCGATTTCGGAAGCTCCGTTGAAAGGGCAGCCGAAAGCTATGAGCCGTTCATCATTTCGCGCCAGATCGCTCTGATCGCACGTAATTTCAACAGGTTCTACAACAACTCGAGGATCCTCAATGCCGAGACGGATGAACTCAAGACTGCAAGACTCGCGCTCTGCGATGCAGTCTGCAGCGTTATCAAGTCAGGCCTGGCACTCCTCGGAATCGGCGTAGTGGAGAAGATGTGATATGTCTGATGAACAGCAGCTCGGCGGAGTACCCGATTTTCGCGACGTTAAGTACATAAGACCTGACCTGGACAAGTTCACAGAGCTCGTCAGGGCTGTCAGGCTCAAGCTCATGACAGCAAAGACCGTTGAGGCCGCAGATGAGGCCATAGGAGAGTACGAACTTGCCATAAGCGCTTTCGATACATCTTATGCGCTCTGCCAGATCCTGCATGACATCGATACATCCAATGAGTTCTACCGTGATGAGATCGAGTTTTTCGAAGATGCCGGAGCAAGGGTGGAAGAGCTTGCTTCCGCCTTCATGACGGGCCTTCTGAACTGTCCGCTTGCAGATCAGCTCCGCGAAAAATACGGGGACATGATCTTCCGCAAAGCAAAGAACCAGAAGGAGATCGTTTCTTCCGAGATCCTCGATGAACTCGCAACAGAAGCATCTCTCGAAAACGATTATTCCCAGCTCCAGTCGGAGGCTGAGATCCCTTTCGGCAATAAAACGCTCAATCTGAGCCTTTTGGTGCCTTACCTTGAATCGACTGACAGAAATGTCAGAAAAGAAGCCCACAAGGCTCTGGATGCTTACTATCAGAGCCGCCGCGAGACATACGATAAGATCTACGACGATCTTGTAAAAGTCAGGACCCGGGCAGCAGTCAAGCTCGGTTACAACAGTTTCACCGAACTCGGCTACAAGCGCATGGAGCGCTACGACTATACCCGTAAGGACGTCGAGACTTTCAGGGAGAACATCTTAAAGTACATCGTTCCGCTTACCAAACAGATCAGGGCAAACCAGAAGGAGAGGCTGGGTGTCAGCGAGCTTATGTTCCACGACCTTCCGTGCCTTTTCAAAGGCGGAAACCCTACTCCGAAGGTCAGCAAGGAATCCTATGAGAAGGCAGCATGCGAGTTCTACCGCAAGATGTTCGGATTCAGCCCGAGTTTCTTTGACGTATTGTCTTCGCACGGCTTCACGGACATCCTTTCACGTCCAAACAAGTCTACGGGCGGTTACTGCATGTATCTTGAAGATTACTGCATTCCGTTTATCTTCATGAACGGCAACGGAACTTACGATGACGTCGCTACCGTCATACACGAGGGCGGACATGCTTACGCAGCTCTTCAGGGTGCTGAGTCTTCTCCGTTCGTTGAATGCCTTTCTCCTACGCTTGAGACATGCGAGATCCATTCTACCGCGATGGAATACATGTCATATCCTTATATGGATATCTTCTATGGCAACAGGGCGGAGCAGTACACCGAGCTCCATATGACGGACGGACTTCTGTTCCTGCCTTACGGATGCATGGTAGACGAGTTCCAGCATGTCATCTACGACAAGCCCGAGCTTACTCCTGATGAGCGCCATGCCGTCTGGAAAGAGCTTGAGGAAAGATATCAGCCCTACATCAATTACGATGCTTCACAGACGCCGTTCCACGCCATGGGCGGAGCCTGGATGAAGAAGGATCATATATTCACAACGCCTTTCTATTACATCGATTACTGTCTGTCGCAGATCTGTGCGCTCGAGCTTTGGGACGAGTCCAGACAGGACATGAAAGAGGCGCTTTCGAAGTACAATGATCTCTGTACGATGGGCGGAAGCGACACGTTCCTGCAGCTCCTTAAGGGCGCAAGGCTCGAGTCGCCGTTCAAGACTGATGTTATCAAGCGACTGGCTTACAGCGCAGCGGAGTTCCTCAACTTATGAAACTGCCCGAAAAGTTCATAGCCGAGACTGATTCTTTTTTCGCGCGCCATAACGAAGTGCCTTCTGAAGGCTTTTACGAGAGCTTTGACAAGATCCCTCTTCACGGCGTGAGACTCTCGCGCACCAAGACAGTGCCTTCTGAACATGAGGCTCTTCTTAAGCAGATCGATCCGGCATTTACGGGTATCGATCCGGTCGAGTGGTGCGACGGAGGATATTATCTGAGCGAAGATACTGATGATACAAGGAAAACGGGAAGAAACCCGCTCTATCACGCGGGCGTTTTCTATCCGCAGGAGCCTTCCGCCATGCTTCCGGCACAGGTCCTGTCCGCAAAGCCCGGAGAGATCGTTCTCGACATGTGCGCCGCGCCCGGAGGCAAGGCGTGCCGTCTGGGTGAGGATCTGAAGGGCAAAGGACTCCTGGTCGCAAATGAGATCAATTACGAAAGATCCAAGGCGCTCCTGCGCAACATAGAAAGATCGGGAATTACCAATTCCGTAATACTCAATGAGAATCCTGACAACATCGCGAAAAGGCTTCCCGGCTTTTTCGATAAGATCCTCATAGACGCTCCGTGTTCCGGAGAAGGCATGTTCAGACGTGACCGTTCCGCTTGCGCGAGCTACGAGAAATACGGCCCCGATTCCATAGTGCCCATCCAGAAGACGATCCTTGAAGCTGCAGATAAATGCCTTCGCGAGGGCGGAGAGATAGTCTATTCGACCTGCACTTTCTGCGAGGAAGAAGACGAACTTATGATCAGCTCTTTTATGGAGTCGCATCCGTCTTATAAGATCATTGCTCATCCGGAGATAAATGGCATCACCCACAATTCCAACGGCACGATGAGGATCTGGCCGCATCTTAACCGCGGTGACGGACATTTCTGCGCTCACCTGGTCAAAGGTGAAAAGACTGAGTCGAACCGCGAACCGTTGTCTTACGTACGTTCCGGCAAGCCTTTGAAAGCGTCTGACAGGAGAGGCTTTGACCTGGCGAGGGAGTTTCTGTCTGAGATCCTTACCGATGAAGGCCTCTCAGAGATCACGCGCGTTCCTTTTACAAACCACGCAGGCGGAGTGTTTCTTATCGATTTCGACGAGAATCTCTTCAAGGGTCTCAAAGTCTGCAAGACCGGACTTTATATCGGCGATTCCAGACTGACATCGTCGGGGAAGAGCGTTTTCGCGCCTTCGAACAGCATTGCGCTGGCGCTTACCCGTGACATGGTGAAGCCTGACCGTTATCTCGCGTTGTCCTTTGATGACCCGAGGCTCGAAAGATATCTCAAGGGCGAGACGATCCAGGTGATGGAAGAAGACAATGTGACTGGAAACGGAACTGTTGTAGTAGGCGTTGAAAATGCTCCGCTGGGGCTTGGAAAGATCGGCGGAACGCAGGTTAAGAATATGTATCCTAAGGCATGGAGGCTTATATGAGGTTGATAATCGCCACGTCCAATGAGGACAAGGTCAGGGAGATAGACGAGATACTTGAGGGAACCGGTTTTAAGGCCGTTTCCATGAAAGAAGCGGGATTTTGTCCCGAGATAATCGAGGACGGAAAGACTTTTGAAGAGAATGCTCTTATCAAGGCAAGTGCGGTTCATGCCCTCACGGATTCAAATGACTATGTAATGGCCGACGATTCCGGAATCTGCATAGATGCGCTGGGCGGTGCCCCGGGCATTTATTCCGCGCGCTTCTGCGGTGAGAACTCGACATATCCCGAAAAGTTCGCGAAGATCTTTTCGATGCTTAAGGACGTACCTGAAGAGAAGAGGACCGCGCGCTTTGTCTGTGCCATTGCCGTTGTAAGGCCTGACGGTACAAGTTTCACCGTAAGGGGCGAGGTAGAAGGCGTACTCCATGAAGAACCAGCAGGTGAGAACGGCTTCGGCTACGACCCTATCTTTTATGTGCCTGAATTCGGCATGACCACGGCCCAGATGCCGCCCGAACAGAAAAACTCCATAAGCCACAGGGGAAGGGCGCTGCGCAAGATGGTTGAGCAGCTTTTAAAAGAAATATAAGTCTTCCTTGAAAACAATCTAATATCATGCTAATATTGTCGGGCACGTACAAGTGTCCGCCATTGACGGACTGTCTGCAGAAAATGAGGTTGAAAATGGAACAGGACATACCTGAGTATTATCTGGTTGACAGAAGAGTACTTCCCGAGGTTTTCATAAAGGTTATGGAGGTCAAGCAGCGCCTCAACACGGGTGAATCCGTGTCGGTCAACGAGGCTGTCCGCAAGACCGGCCTTTCGCGCAGTGCTTATTACAAGTATAAGGACTCCGTAATGCCTTTCTATGAAGCTACATCGGGCAAGAAAGTAACTCTTCTCATAACCGTTGAGAACTTTCAGGGAATACTGTCATCCATCATCACCATCATCGCAGACTCTCACGCCAATATCCTGACGATAAATCAGAACATCCCGATCAACGGCCTGGCTGACATATCGATCTCGATCGAGACAGTATCAATGTTCGGAACTGTCGATGACATCATGAAGGATATCGCAAAACTCGCCGGCGTAAGAAAGTGCGAGATCTTGAGCAGGGAATAATTGGAGGTACATATATGAGAACGGATATCGCTATCCTGGGATTCGGTGTAGTCGGTGCGGGAACCGCAAAGGTTCTTGAAATGAATAAGGAAGAGATCACAAGGCGCACCGGCACAGAGATCTATGTCAAGCATATCCTTGACCTTAGGGATTTCCCCGACAGCCCTTTCGCTGACAGGGTTACGCATAATGCCGATGATGTTTTCGGTGATAAGGACATAAAGATCGCAGTCGAGACGATTGGCGGCGCAAAGATCGCTTATGAATATACGAAGAAAGCTCTTTCTGCCGGCATAACGGTAGTTACGTCCAATAAAGAGCTTGTTTCGACGCATGGCGTTGAGCTTCTCAAGATAGCAAAAGAGAACGGATGCCAGTATATGTTCGAAGCTGCCGTAGGCGGCGGTATCCCGATCATCAGACCTTTGTACAGATGCCTTGCCGCAAACAAGATCGTCCGTATCGCGGGCATTGTCAACGGAACAACGAACTACATCCTTACGCAGATGAAGGACAACGGCATCAGCCTCGAGGAAGCCGTCTCACAGGCACAGAAGAACGGTTATGCGGAAGCTAATCCCGCAGCTGATCTTGAGGGAATCGATGCACAGAGAAAACTTTCGATCCTTTCCACGATCGCTCTTGACGGCACATATGTCGCACCTTCTTCTATCGATGCGAAGGGAATTACTGAGATCACGACCGACGACATCGAGTTCGCAAAGAAGATCGGCTGCGAACTTAAGCTCATTGCGCTTTTCGAGAATAAGGAAGGCTCAAAGCCCGTTGCCTATGTCGCTCCGACCTATGTTTCACGTTCAAGCCTTATCACATCCGTAGAAGGCGTATTTAACGCGATCATGGTAGAAGGCAACGCATTGGGCGAGTCGCTGTTCTACGGCCAGGGCGCGGGCGCCGTTCCTACGGCTTCTGCTGTATGCGGTGACATCCTTGAAGCTGCTGCAGGAGACAAGATGCCTGAATCCCGCCTCTGGGAGGACAAGGGCGAGGCTATCGCAGCTTATGGCGATGTAAAAGCTTCGATCGTAGTAAGAGCTCCCGAGATCCCTGTTACGGCATTCTCCGAATATGATTCCGTCCGCCTTGACGGAGCCGTTATCGTTAATGATATCGCTCATAAAGACATCGACCGTCTTATCGCCGGCATTCCCGGTGCAAGATGGATGCACTATCTTAAATAAGCAATGTTCGTAAGAAGGGCAGTTTCAAAGGATATTCCCGAAATAGCAAGGCTCTTGTATCAGGTCAATAATGTCCACGCGGACATAAGGCCTGATCTTTTCGTGCACGGCCATCGAAAATACACGGACGGGGAGATCGCGGCCATCATAAAGAGCGATGAGACTCCCGTGTTTGTCTGCTATGAGGACGTAAACTCCGATGTCATGCTCGGTTACTGCTTCGCGGTCTTCGAAAAGAAGCACGGGCATTCTCTGCAGCCAGTGAAAACCCTTTATCTGGACGATATCTGCGTTGATGAAAAAGCGCGCGGAAAACATGTCGGTACAGAGATATTCAATCATGTAAAGGAATTTGCTAAAAAGAACGGCTGCTACGACATGACACTCAATGTCTGGGAAGGCAACGAAGCAGCAAAAGCCTTTTATGAGGCCATGGGTTTTTCCGTGCTCAAATACGGCATGGAAATCGTGCTTTAAGTCCTAATAATCCGCCTGATTTGTGATATGATTTTATAGCACGGGATTCCGTGCGCATTTTTGTTATTAATCCAACTTGTCGGAGGATCTGTTATGAAGGTATTGGTAGTCGGCGGCGGCGGAAGAGAACATGCGATCTGCACTGCTCTTAAGAAGAGTCCCAAGGTTACGGAGCTTTACTGCGCTCCCGGTAACGGCGGAATAGCCGAGATCGCTACTTGCAAGAACATTGGCGCGACTGATGTTGATGCCATGGTCGAATATGCAAAGGAAGAGAAGTTTGATCTTGTCTTCGTTGCACCTGACGATCCGCTCGTACTCGGCATGGTCGATAAGATGCAGGCGGCAGGTCTCCGCGCTTTCGGACCTAACGCGAATGCCGCGATCATTGAGGGCTCCAAGGCTTTCTCCAAGGGCCTCATGAAGAAGTACAACATCCCGACGGCCAAATATGAGCTTTTCGATGACGAGGCTAAGGCCATCGAATATCTCGACACCCAGAAGGCTCCGATCGTCATCAAGGCTGACGGACTTGCACTCGGCAAGGGTGTTATCATTGCCCAGACGATCGATGAAGCAAAGACCGCAGTCCATGAGATGATGTCTGACCACAAGTTCGGCAGTGCAGGCAACACAGTAGTTATCGAGGAGTTCATGACAGGTCCTGAGATGACGCTCCTTGCCTTCGCAGACGGCAAGACATGCGTCCCCATGATCTCGTCCCGTGACCACAAGAGAGCAAATGACCACGACGAAGGCCTCAATACAGGCGGCATGGGCGCAGTCACACCCGGTGCTGACCTTACTGAAGCAGACAACAAGAGGATCTACGATGAGATCGTCGAGCCTACGATGAAGGCTCTCATTGCTGAAGGCAGACCCTTCAAGGGTGTTGTCTATTTCGGCCTCATGCTCACACCCGACGGACCCAAGGTCGTTGAGTATAACTGCAGATTCGGTGATCCCGAGGCACAGGCTATCCTGCCCAGACTCGAGACGGATTTCATGGACATCATCGATGCCTGCATAGACGGCAATCTCGATAAGATCGACATCAAGTGGAAGGATTGCTGCTCATGCGTAGTAGTTATGGCTTCCGGCGGATATCCTTTAAGCTACAAGAAGGGCTATGAGATCACCGGCATCAAGGAGTGCGGACATACCGTCTTCCAGGCAGGCACCAAGCTCACCGATGACGGCAAGCTCGTAACAAGCGGCGGACGCGTTCTCTGTGTCTACGGAGAGGGTGCGACACCTGACGAGGCGATCGATTCCGCATATGAGGGAGTTGCCAAGATCTCCTTCCGGGACATGCATTTCAGACACGACATCGGACGTACGCTGGGCAATAAATGAGAATAGGCATTTACGGCGGATCATTTGATCCGGTACATAACGGACATATAGCGCTTGTCAGGGATGCCCTGGCTTCCGGGTTTATCGACTGCGCGGTCTTCGTGCCGTCTGTCAGGAACAATTTCAAGCTTTATTCCATGACGCTTCCGGCGCCTTACCGTTATTACATGACAAAGGAAGTTGCCGATGACCTCAGGGATTCCGGCAAACTCGATAACGTATTCGTATGCGATGCGGAGTTCGGGATCAAGGGCGTCAGCTATACTTTCATGACTTTGGAGATAATGACTGAGCCCGGTTTCATGACTGGATTTCTTATGGAGCAGGGCATCAAGAAGAAAAAGGCTGAAGGCCCGCACGAGTTCTTCTGGATAATGGGTTCGGATACCTTAGGGACATTTGAGACCTGGTATAAGCCGGAAGAGATCTTAAGACATGCTACTCTGCTTGCTGCCGAAAGGCCGGGTGACGGAGTGGACGTTGAGAAGGCTGCGGAATCCGTAAGGGAAAACCTCGGAGGGAAAGTTGAGACGTTCAGGCTCAACGGAATTGACTGTTCTTCGTCCGCGATACTTAAGTCAGGTGATTTTTCGCAGGTGCCCAATGCCGCAAGAGAATTCATCGCAAGACATGAGCTTTATTCAAGCCGTACAAAGCTTGAAGGCGTGAGCGATGAGGCAAGGCAGAGGTTCTTCGATTCGGCGATATGGATGTATCCTTATCTCGGGGAGAAGAGGCTTCTTCATACATTGAATGTAGGATATCTTTCAGCTGAACTTGCAGTAAGGTTCGGAGCAGATCCCGACAAGGCTCTCATTGCAGGTGCGCTACATGACTGCGCCAAGGAGCTTGATGAGGACAGCCAGAAGGAAATGGCGCAGGATTACAGCGGTGACATGTTTACCGAGAAGAAACTGCTTCATGCGCCCGCGGGTTCCGTTTTCGCGCGCGACGGCTTCGGCGAGAAGGATAAGGAGATCCTCGATGCGATCTGCTATCACACGACGGGAAGAGGCAATATGTCTTCGCTCGAGAAGATAGTCTATCTTTCAGATAAGATCGAGCCTGCAAGAAAATACATGGACTTAGAGCCGATAAGAAAAGCTGCAAAGACTGATCTTGATGAGGCTGTCCGCATGACCGCGCTTGCGATCAAGGGCAAATTCGACAGCCAGGGAAGAGAGCAGCATCCCTTAACAGTTGACATGCTTCGCGATTTAGGGATTAAATAATATTATAGACGGGCAAAGCCCGATTAATTACAAGGAGATGGCGGATGGACAGCAAAGCACTTGCCGATAAGATCGTAGAGATTCTGGATTCAAAGAAGGGTATCGATATCGAGACCATTGATGTTACGGGTAAAACGACACTCGCAGATTATTTCGTTATCTGCAGCGGTAACTCGACAACGCAGATCAAGGCTCTCGCAGACGAAGTCGAATATGTGCTCAAGAATGATTGCGGAATCCTCGCTGACCACATCGAAGGCAGGTCCGGTGACCGCTGGATCCTTATCGACCTCAAGGATGTAGTAGTTCATATCTTCCATCCTGAGGAGCGTGCCAATTACGATATCTCCACCCTTTGGGAAAAGAAGGGCAGAGCCGAATAAACTTCCTTGCCTATGTTTGGCAGAAAAAATCCGACATATTCTTTGGATGAATGGGAGCCTGTTATCAGGTCCTCTATCTGCACGGGCGAAAAGGTGGCAGGCTTTAAGAACCGCCAGAGCGGAGTGTTTGAAGACATAATGCTGATCCGCGTTCCGGGCGATGTTGCCGAGTTTCGTAAGAAATATGGTATAGGCGAAGAGGTAAAGATCCCCACGATCTACTGACAGGATCCGCTTTGTCGGTTTTTGTCGGTTTTTGTCGGTAAAAACCGACACATTACCGTGATATGCTTAATGCATGATGCGGAATATGAAAAAACTCAAGCCATTTCTATATCCTGCGGCATTTCTGCTGATAGCGGGTTTTGCTTTCGTGTACAAGACCGTGCTCAAGGGAAACGCCGAGTATTTCCTGCGTACTTACAGGAGCGGGAAGGAGATAGCGGTGACGGCAGGAGAGACTGAAGGCACGGCTTCAGCTGACAGTCAGGCATCCATGACGGTGGCAGCTTCCTCTTCATCTGATGCGGCAGCGACCGTTCAGGTCTACATATGCGGCGCGGTAAACAACCCGGGAGTATACACCGTCTTGAAAGGAACGATACTCAACGATGCGGTGGAGAAGGCGGGCGGCTTTACGAAGGACGCCGCAGTCACGAGCATGAACCTGGTCTATGAGATCAATTCAAACATGTCGTTTTACATACCTACTGTCAAAGAGGCAGAGAGCGGCAGTGCGCAGGACGCCGGCGTGATACGGGGAAAAGACAGCTTTATCTGGGGCTCAGACGGTGACTCGTCTCAGTCAAAGACTTCGGGAAAAGTAAATATCAACAAGGCTGATCTGGCAGCCCTTCAGACGCTCCCCGGAATAGGTGAGGCGACTGCCAGAACGATAATCGAATACAGGAATAATACTCCGTTCAAGAAGCCTGAAGACCTGAAGAAAGTCTCCGGGATAGGCGATGCCAAGTATGAGAGGGTAAAGGCATTTATAACCGTCTGATCAGGTGTAGCCGTAAAGTCCGCGCACGCTTACTTCGCCGCTCTTAAGGCATGTTACCGAGCCGGAATCATCGAATCTGACTTCGAGTGAGAAGTCATCAGCTATGGAAAGCGCTTCTCCGGTCCTGGGCTCCGATTCTCCTGCAACAGTGGTAAAGGCAGCAATCCTGTTGCCGGTGGTAATGCAGTGCCTGCGGTAAGAACCTAAATATTCTTCGTGTCTGTCAGGCCAGCCTGAAGCAAGGCGGTCGAGTCTTTTGATCAGTGCGGCTGCGAGCTCAGAGCGCATAAAGGTCTTTTCGCCGTTCTCTATTGAAACGGAAGTTGCGATCTGTTCGAGTTCATCAGGGAAATCAGCCCTTTTTTCGTTAACGTTAATTCCGATCCCTATGATCAGGCTGTTTATGGTTCCGCTTTCGGCTTCGAAGGAGGCCTCGGTCAGGATCCCGCAGATCTTCTTTTTGTTCATCAGAAGATCGTTGACCCATTTGATCTGTGAATCAAGACCGTAGCAGTCTTTTATTGCTTCGCAGACGGCAACGGCAGTCCAGCAGGTGATCTCGCTTATCTTTTCGATGCCGGATTCAGGACGCATAAGGTAGGAAAGATAAAGACCAACGCCGGAAGGAGAAATGAAGCTCCTGCCGCGGCGGCCTTTGCCTCCGGTCTGGCAGTCGGATATGACGACGGTGCCCTGCGGCGCGCCTTTGCCCGCAAGGTCCTTGCAATACGTATTGGTAGAGTCAACGACAGGGAGGACTGTTACATCTGACATGCGATCATCAGACAGAAAAGCTCCTATGCTTCCGGCATCAAGCCTGTCCGGGCGCGAAGTAAGCATATAGCCGCGGTTGGTGGATGAATCGATCCCGTAACCGTCTTTCCTCAGGCTCATGACGGCGGAGTTTACCGCAGCACGTGAGACGCCGAGGTTTTTGCTGGCTGTCTCGCCGGAAATATAATCAGTGCTGTTAATGAGCATTGAAAGGAATCTGTCTTTAACTGTAGGCACGGATCAAACCTCTATCTGCATATTATAAATATATTTTAAACAATAGCACAAAATATGTAACAAAAAACAGGAAAAATGAGTTAAAATTGACAATGATAGAAAACTATCGTTGGGGTTGTTATGGCGGGTCTATATACCAATATACTCGGGTTCATCGTTTTGCTGAGCTTGCTCAGCCTTGTAGTGCTGGTCTACTATTCCAAGCGCGGCAACAATATGCTGGAAATACTCCTTTCTGTAACGCTGTTCATAAGCAATGTTGGGTATTTCTTCCTTTCTACTGCGCGCACCGTTGATACGGCTTTCATTGCCAATGCACTGGCATATCTCGGAGGCATATTCCTGCCGTTTATCGTAATGCTCAAGCTCGTGGATTTCTCGAAGTCGAAGATCCCCGACTGGTTCTCGTTTATAATGGCCTTCTTCAATATTCTGCTGTATATCACGGTCATGCTGAGCGAGAAGTACACGTTCTATTATGCAGACGTTGTTTTCGATCCGGGTCCGCCGGCATCGCTTATCACCACGCCGGGACCGTTCTACTATGTAAGATTCATAATCCTCGGTGTTGAGATGGCTCTGTCCATTTTCTTTACTGTTCTTACCTACACAGGTAAGCGCAAGGCTTCTTTCAGGACGATGATATTCTTTGTCGGCATGATGTTCCTCGTGTTTGTCGTGTATATTACGGAGTTAATCGTTGACACGAAGTATGAACTTCTTCCTGTCTGCTATCTCGCATGCGGACTCATGCTCAACTACTCTTCAAAGAGAATGGCTCTTTATGACGTTACTCTGAGCGTCCAGGAGAAGATCGATGAAGTAAACAACTACGCTTATATCGCATTCGACAGGAACTATAACTTCATGGGATGCAATAACATGGCGTACAGCTTCTTCCCGGAGCTTGAGGCTGCCTCTATCGATTCCAGGCTCGAGCCGGAGAATTATGCACTGAAGGCGCTTCTCAAGTGGGTGCATGACACGAGCATGTATGCTGTCAATGAAGATGTAACGACGAAATACGTCAAGGACGATGTGGTCATCAACGACCGTAATCCTGAAGAGCGTAAGCACCTCAACTGCGAAATGAGCCTTATCCATTACGGTACCAACAACAGGATAGAGGGATACCTTGTAGAACTCGTTGACGATACCGACCAGCAGGCAAGGATCGAGCAGCTGAGCTTCAAGGGTGAAAGACTTCAGAGAGAAGCTACGAAAGCTGCCAAGAAGCTTAAGTCGCTGCAGAGTTCCACCATCCTCGGCATGGCAGCCATGATCGAATCAAGAGACAACTCCACGGGCGGTCACATCAACAGGACAACAGCATGCTGCGCACTGTTTGTTGAGCATCTCAGGACGCTCAATGATTACAACCAGTCCGAAAACTATTGGGACGCCGTAGTCAATTCATCTCCGCTCCATGACCTCGGAAAGATAGGCGTTTCCGACTCTATCCTTAAGAAGACTTCCGGCCTCAAGCCTTGGGAATATGATGAGATGAAGACTCATGCCGCAAAGGGCGCTGAGATCGTGAAGAAGGTCCTTGCCGACGTTGATGATAAGGAGTTCGTCAGGGTCGCAACGAATGTTGCTCACTATCACCACGAAAAGTATGACGGAAGCGGTTATCCCGATCACTTAAGGGGAGAGCAGATTCCTTTTGAAGCAAGGATCATGGCCCTTGTAGACGTATTTGATGCGCTCGTGAGCCAGAGATACTACAAAGAGCCTATGTCTTATGACGATGCTTTCAAGATCATCCATGATGAGAGAGGATCGCATTTCGATCCGCACCTTTCCAAGATATTCATTTCATTGAAGCCTGAGATCATCAGCCTTTATGAATCATTTAACGGCACGGATTACTCAAGGAAGAGCGGTTGACCAGAGCAGCGGGCAGCTGCTCTTTTTTATTTGAATTACGGTACTGTGGCAATTCTGAGGTTTAGCCGTTGCTAACATAAAAGAGTGATAGAATGTGCGTATATTCAGTTAAGAAGGTTTTTCGATGAAACGCACACATATATTGATTTCAGCAGCCGCAATGGCTTGCGCCATGATGGTTTCTTTTACGGCTTTTCCTGCGCGCAGCAGGGTCCTTGCCGACGTGAACGGAATGCAGGGTCACGTTCAGATCGACATGCGGGATGCTTCTTCCGACAGCACGCATGTGTACTATGAGACGGGCGATAAGACCTACGGCAACAAGAACGGATGGAAGAGCAAGGGCCTGATGACTTCTGCCGTAAGCGGCAAGAAGATCGAGACGATCAAGATAAAGCTTTCAGGCAAGGAATACGAAGGCGGCATCAGGTATCAGGTATTATGCCAGGGCAGCAGCAAGTGGAAGTCATGGGCAGCTGACGGCAAGAAGGCCGGCACTGCTTCAAAACGCCTGGAAGCCATCAAGATCGAGCTGACTGGTGAGGTCGCAAACCATTATGATGTCTGCTACAGGACAAAGGCTGCCACATACGGATGGCTGAACTGGGCTAAAAACGGTGAGATCAGCGGTACTGTGGGACTGTCCAAAAAGCTCGAATCGATCCAGATCATTCTCGTTGAGAAGGATTCAGGACTTCCCGGAAACGCTTCAGGAATAGTAAGCAAGCAGGAAAAATCCGTTATGGTCAAAGAGGATGAGCAGGCAGCTTCTGACGATAAGGCTGCATCCGGAGCTTTCAGCTCTTTGAGATACGAGGATGGTGCGGTATTTTACTATGATGCCAAGACAGGAAAAAATAAGACCGGCTGGATAAAGATAAACGGCCTTTCGTATTATTTCGATCCTGCAAAGAACGGAAGAATGACTGATTTCAAGGTCAATGATTTCTTTTCGAAAGCGGTATTTATCGGAAATTCAACATCAGAAGGCCTTACGACTTACTTTAATTCAAAGGGAAAGAAATATCTGGGCGGACCTCTTGTAGCTGCCAAGGTAAGTTATACGTTTAACTCTGATAAGGCAAAGCTCAACGGATATATGCTCAAGTATAAGGGAAGCCAGCTCCAGGCAAAGGCACTGGTCAAGAAAGCCGGTTCAAAATACGCGCTCATCATGATGGGCACCAATGATCTCGTCGGAACGAGCGCTTCATCTGTTGCAAAGAAATACAAATCTTATATCGAGGGCATTCAGAAGGAAAATCCCGGAGTCGTCATCTACATTCAGTCGACTACTCCGAGGCGCGGCAGCAAGAACATCAAGAACCTGTCCAATGACAAGATCAACGAGCTTAACAAGCTCATGAAGTCTTATGCCGATTCGAAGAGCAATGTCTACTATATCGATATCAGCACTCCGCTTAAGGATTCTGACGGCAACATGAAAAAATCCTACTGCAGTGACGGGTATGTGCACCTCAACATGAAGGGCTACAAAACCTGGGTCAATACGGTAGTTGAATATGTCAGGAAACAATATTTAAACAAAGCCACAGCTGAAGCCAAGAAAGCAACAGAAGCTGCATAGCTTCCAAAATTTGATTAATAATACGGAGGTTTCCTTAAATGAATAAGGAACGTACGATATTGGCCATAGCATTGTTCTCATCCGCTGTTCTTCTCAGCGCATGTGGAGGAGCAAAAAAAGGACCCGCTGTTTCCGAGACTTCATCAGTCATCACTACGGTTCCAACTACAACACAGACCACTGAAACTGAAGCGGAAACCACTGCTGTGCCTGACAGCGAAACTGATCCTGATACAGATACAGGTACATCAGCTCCTGCCGCCACTTCCGAAAAGGTTACTGCTGAGTATAAGGCGCAAGTCGGCGCTTCTTATCCTATGAGATATGAGAACAATGCCGTATATTGTCACGATCCTTCAACAGGCGAGAAGAAGACCGGTTATATCAGGATCAACGGAATCGTTTACTTTTTCGATCCTGCGATGGATGGCCAGCTGACTGATATCTCCGTCAACGATTTCTTTTCGAAATCGGTCTTTATCGGCAATTCCACGTCTGAAGGCCTTACGATGTACTTCAATGCAAAGGGCAAGGGCTTCCTCGGCGGTCCTTTGGTCGCTGCAAAAGTCAGCTATACCTTCAATTCGGATAAATCCAAGCTCGACGGATACATGCTTAAATATAATAATGAACAGCTTCAGGCAAAAGACCTTGTAAAGAAATCCGGTTCCAAGCGTGCACTTATCATGATGGGAACCAACGATCTCATGGGAGCGCAGGCGTCAGCTGTTGCCGAGAAGTATAAGAAATACATCGAGGGGATACGTGAGGTAAACCCGGACGTCGTCATTTACATCCAGTCGACCATCCCCAGGCGCGGAACGAAGAACAGCGACAGTCTTTCAAACGACAAGATAAACGAACTCAACAGCCTCATGATGGAGTATGCCAATTCGCAGAGCGGGATCTTCTATATTGATATAAGCACCCCGCTTATGGATTCGGAAGGAAACCTGAAGCAGTCTTATTCAAGCGACGGCTATGTTCATCTGAACATTGAGGGCTACGGCGTATGGGTCAACAGAGTGGTGGATTACGTCAGGGCAGTATGTCTTGAGCAGGCGGTTGATGATGCGAAGGCTTCATCCCAGGCTGCGGGACAGTAAACACTTCACTTGATAATGCCTAGGTTCCTGTATTGATTTGAATAGTTAAGAATGATACTCTTTCCTACGAGTTTTTGAGGGAAAACGCAAAACTCAGAATTGATCGGCATAAACAGCCGTAAGACTTATATTTGACGGAGGAGTACTTAAATGAATAAAAAACTTTCAATACTCGTATTGGCAACAGCGATTTCCGCAGCTTTCTGCTTTACTGCATGCGGCAATGATAAGCCGGCTCAGACCACAGCTGCATCTACTTCCGCCCCCGCCACTTCCGCAGCAGAAACAACTGCCGCTGCAAGTGAGAATAAAGAAACTGCTGCAAGCTCTGCAGCAGCAAACTCGGACGGCATTCCGAAAGTTGGCGACATATACAAGGGAAAGAAAGTCGGCAGCGTAGAAAAGATTCCTGACTGTAATGATGACAAGCACGGAGTTATTTACATCTACGACGAGAACGAAGACATAATCGATACTATCAAGTATTGATTTCATTAGTTTTCGGGGCTTTTAATACCACAGTCGTCCGATGCTTCCGCGTTGTCATTATGCACAAAAACAGAGAGTTTAGGTTGTGCAATTTATACACAGAGCTAATTGAGAAAAAACCGGAGGAAAAGTAACATAAGATTGTCCGAAGGATGACCAAGGACTTCAGGACAGAATGAAAACAGTACACCATAAAAGGAGGTATTTCTTATGAAAGCTTTTTATTTGGATAATATTGATATTGCAACTCTTATGAAGGCACTTGACGAGTGCAAGGGAAGCGTAATCCTTATCACAGACGAGGGTGACCGTTTCAATCTTAAGAGTAAGCTCAGCCAGATTACTGGCATCATGAAGCTCATTGAGGGCGGTATCATCTGCAAGGCAAAGATCTCTTGCTCTGACCCTGATGATGAGGCTATGCTTTTCAGACTTAACCTTTTCGGAAAGATCGAAGACGACAACTGAAAAGACGTTAGGGAACATTCCTAAAGCCTTTTCATTCTAAATTAGAAAAGCCAGAAAAAAGACCCCGTGGTTGTCAGTACCGCGGGGTCTTGATTTTGTGTTTAGCTTTTTGTTTTTTATTCCCTGTCTTCCAGAGGAGTGTAATCTTCTCTGTCTTGAACGCAGCGGTAAGCAGGGCGTATGATCTTTCCGTGACCGTTAAGTTCTTCGAGTCTGTGCGCTGACCATCCGGAGATCCTGGCGATCGCGAACAGGGGAGTGTAAAGTTCGGTGGGCAGGCCAAGCATCGAATAAACGAAACCGCTGTAGAAATCGATGTTAGCGGAAACGCCTTTATAGATGTGGCGTTCTGCTGCGATAAGCTCTGCAGCAAGACGTTCGACCTTCTCGTAGAACCTGAATTCCGCGCTGCGTCCCTTTTCGACAGAAAGCTCGCGGACATAGTTCTTGAAGATCTGCGCTCTCGGATCGGAGATGGAATATACGGCGTGTCCCATTCCGTAGATTACGCCGCTGCGGTCGAAAGCATCCTTGTGGAGGATCCTTTCGAGATATTTGAGTATCTCATCATCGTCATCCCAGTCGGAAACGTTTCTCTTGATCTCTTTGAACATCTTGACGACCTGGATGTTCGCGCCGCCGTGCTTAGGCCCTTTGAGAGAGCAAAGGGATGCTGCAACGGAAGAATATGTGTCGGTACCGGAACTCGTGACTACATGCGTTGTGAACGTTGAGTTGTTACCGCCGCCGTGCTCGGCGTGGAGAATGAGTGAAACGTCAAGGATCTTCGCCTCGAGCGGTGTGAACTTATTGTTTGGCCTGAGCATGTATAAGATGTTTTCAGCGGTTGAAAGGCCGAGCTTAGGCCGGTGGACAATAAGAGAATCCCTGTCGAGATAGTATTTCATCGCATCGTAGCTGTGTACTGCGAGCTGAGGGAAGATGGATATCAGCTCGAGAGATTGCCTTAAGACGTTAGGGATGGAAATATCCATCGGCTGCTGATCATAAGCATACAGATTCAATACCGCACGTGCGATATTGTTCATGAGATCTGAAGAAGGCTTCTGCATGATTACGTCACGGAAGAAGTTCTTCGGCATCCTTGATCTTGATTCGGCGAGGAGATTGCAGAATTCTTTGAGCTGTTCCTTTGTCGGAAGTTTTCCGAAAAGAAGCAGGTAGGTGGCTTCTTCAAAACCGAAATGCATTTCTTCGGGCTGACCTGCGATAAGGTCTTTTACATTGATGCCGCGATAGAAGAGTTCTCCTTCTGCGGGCATTGTCTTACCGTCAACCGTTTTAGTTGCCTTGATCTCGGAAATGCGTGTAAGTCCTGTGAGGACGCCTTTGCCGTTAAGGTCGCGAAGTCCTCTTTTTACATCGTACTGAGAATAGAGATTCGGATCGATCTCGTTTGCAGCGCATATTTTTGCCAGTTTTTCGATCTCGGGCGTGATCTTCGAGTAGCTGTTGTTCGTAGGCATGACAGTTCTCCTTTGGTTGCGTCTTTTGTCAGAAAGCTTGCAAAAATGTCAATAACCTAACTATTTTAGAAGATTTTATGTGTGTTTTCAATTGATATTATCAAATGAGAAAGCCGCCGTTCACGCCGATGATCTGGCCGGTAATAAAAGTGGAAGCTTCAGAAGAGAGGAAGAACAGGGCTTTTGCAACGTCCACGGGAGAACCGAGCCTGCCGAGAGGAGTATCTTCTTTGAGTGCTTCAAGATCGTCTGACGAGAAGTCCCTGAGCATGTCCGTCTCTATGACTCCCGGGGAAACGGCGTTTACTCTGATGCCTGAAGGACCAAGCTCTTTGGCGAGTGATTTTACATAAGCATCAACGGCGCCTTTGCTTGCGGAATAGAGGGCTTCACATGAAGCTCCGGTCTGCCCCCACATTGAAGAGACTGCGGTTATGACGCCGCATTTTCGCGATACCATTCCCGGTATAACTGCATTTGCAAGGTTAAACAGACCGCCGAAATTCGTGTCCATGATGCGTCTGTAATCATTCGCATCGAAATCCTGTGCCAGGCCTTTTACTGATATGCCTGCGTTGGAGATAAGGCAGTCCACGGGGCCGAACCGTTCTTCGGCTTTGCGCACGGCTTCTGACACGCTTGCGGGATCAGAAACATCGCATCTGATCTTGCAGATGTCATCACTTACGTCGGGCTGCGTTGAATTATACAGGCAGGTGACAGACCAGCCTTTATCTGCGAATAAAAGGACGGCAGCTCTGCCGATTCCTCTTGAACCTCCTGATATGATCACGTGCGGCATATAAGTCACCCCTGAATTGATTTGTTTTATTATAACTCTTTCACAAGTTGTCGCTTTAATTTATAATAGCAACGTTTGAAATGGAGGATACATCATGGCGATTGATGAGAACAAGAAGAAAGCGGTAAAGGACAGTGAGGAATCCATTAAGGAGGAAGAGTCTGAAAAGGCACTGATCTCTGAAGAGGAAGAGTCCGCGCTTTCCGAAGAAGATAAAGAGAATGAGGATGCTGAGGTTTCTGAAGACGAAGAAGAGTCTGATGCTGAAACTGAAGCAGATGAGAAAGACAAGGCTGAGGAAAAGAAGTCTGAGTCTAAGGCAAAGAAGGATCCTGTTCCGGCCATCATGATCGTTCTTATCTACGCGATAATCATTGCTGCAGTACTTTTCTATGTCATTCCGACGGTCATGGTTCCGTCTTTCGGATTTACGCTTGATGAATTCAATACAAAACTTGAGAAAACCGATATTTCTCAGCGTATGCATTCCCAGTACACAACCCTTACGCCTCAGTTTAAACTCGTAGACAAGAATTCCATTAAGGAGATCTGGAGCCTCAAGGGTGAGATCATGCCTGAGGAACAGAAAAAACTCGAGGCAAGGTTTAAGCCTTTTGTTAAGACATATGCTGCTACAGAAGAGCTTGAGCATATCCTTGTTGAGGCAAACACACGTGTTAATGACGGCCAGCTGACCAGAATGTGCATCTACTGCACTTTTGATAATCAGCATGTATCCATGATGCTTGTTCATTTCGGTGCAGTTATGTCGACATTTACGGACATGCCGTTTAATGATGCTGCAAGAATGCTCATGAGCACTGCAATGGAAGAGAACAAATCAGGTCTTTATACTGTCAGGGGCGACATCGCATTCAAGCTTTCCTATGACAACGTCGGCGGACAGCAGACATACATCAAACTTGAAGTGCTTCCTGCAAAGGCTGTCAGCGCAGACCGCATTAAGACAACGATTCCCGTTGAAGCAGCTCCGTCCGAGTCTGCAGCTCCTTCTGCAACATCCGCTGCATCGGAGACAACTGCCGCTTCATCGGCTTCCTGATAGATTCGGTAATCAGCAGAAAAACAAAAAGGGCTGCCTCGATCTGAGACAGCCCTTATATTTGGCAGGGGTAGTAGGAATCGGACCCACATCAAAGGTTTTGGAGACCCTCGTTTTACCACTAAACTATACCCCTGTAAAACGTATGATAGTTTAATCGTTGGTTTGCACTATGTCAAGGTCAATGGTATCATTTGTCCATTCGTAATTATAAATAATAAAAGGAGCGATCGATATGAAACTTGCTGTTATCGGTACTGGCAACATGGGCAAGGCTCTTCTTGGCGGCTTCATAAGGGGCGGAGCTGTTAAAGCTTCGGATGCTTATTGCTTTGACGTAAGGCTTGAGGCGATGGATGCAGTCGCTGCAGAACTCGGGTGCAATACGGCCGGAAGCGTTCAGACTTGTGTTAAGGATGCGGATTATGTGCTTATGGCGGTTAAGCCGCAGCATTTTGATCCTGCTCTTGCTGATGTCAGTGAGTGCCTCAAGGACGGCGCAATCGTTCTTTCAATAGCTGCTGCCGTTACATGCGACAGGATCGCGGGCATTTTAGGAGCCGGAAGAAAGTTCGTAAGGATCATGCCCAACACTCCCGCACAGGTAGGCTGCGGTGTTTCCGCGGTTTGCCCCGTCGGTCTTTCCGAAGATGAGACAAAGTTCGTAAAAGGACTTCTCGATACATGCGGAACTTCCATCCTTTGCGATGAGAAGACACTTGATGCTATCGGATGCGTATCCGGAACAGGCCCTGCTTACGTAATGCTCTTCATTGAAGCAATGGCTGATGCGGCAGTAAGCCTCGGTATCAAGCGCGATGATGCTCTCAAGATCGCTGCAGGTACGGTAATGGGATCAGGCAAGCTTTGCCTTGATACTGGAACAAATCCCGCAGTACTTAAGGATATGGTCTGCTCTCCCGGAGGAACCACGATCGCAGGTGTCATGGCACTTGAAGAAAACGGTTTCCGTAATGCGGTCATCAAGTCGGTCACCGCAGCTTACGATAAGACTCTTATTATGCAGGGCAGGAAATAACCGTAAATGGGAGCATTGACGGACGTAACCATATATACTGACGGCGCATGCTCGGGCAATCCCGGACCGGGAGGCTGGGCAGCCATACTCATCGCGGGAAACTACAGGAAGGAACTTTCCGGCGGTGAGGCTAACACCACAAACAACAGGATGGAACTTGAAGGCGTCATTAACGGGCTCCGCGCTCTGACGCGTCCCTGCAATGTGACCATCTACAGTGACAGTGCATACGTTGTTAATGCATTCAATCAGAACTGGCTCGACAAATGGATGAAAAACGGCTGGAAGAACAGCGCGAAAGCAGAAGTTGCCAATTCGGATCTTTGGAAGGAACTGGTCGTGCTTACCACGACTCACAAGGTTACTTTCAGCAAAGTCAAAGGCCATGCGGATGATGAGCTCAACAACAGATGTGATGAGCTCGCAGTTGCAGAGAGCCGCAAATTCAAATAATCAGAGGCGATACAGGGAAATGGGCAGAATAGATTGTTCTGATGACATGCTTTTCGAGAAGACCGTGTCAAAGGAAACCAAGTTTACGGGACGTGTTTTTGAGGTCGAGGTAAAGACCGTCACGACTCCCGAAGGCGCTACAAGTCACAGGGAGATAGTCAAGCACCACGGAGGCGCTTCGATCCTTCCCGTGGATTCAGAACTAAACTGCTATTTCGTAAAACAGTTCAGAAGCCCTTTTGAGACCGTAATGACAGAAGCTCCCGCTGGTAAGATCGAACCCGGCGAAGAGCCTCTTGCATGTGCGGCAAGGGAGATCACCGAGGAGACCGGTTTTACTGCAGGTAAGATCGAGTATGTCGGAAAAATGGCGGCAACTCCCGGATACTGTTCTGAGATAATCAATCTGTATATCGCGACGGACCTTCATTTTACAGGCGGAACCCCTGATGAAAATGAATATCTGAGAACTGTAAAATGTCCGCTAAAATCAGCTCTTGAAATGGCTGAAAGCGGTAAAATAGAAGATGCGAAAACGCTTGTGCTTATCTACAAAGCGGCCAGGAGGTTCGGCATTTGAGCAGGTTTGAGAACAAAAAAGAGATAGTCGGATTAGGGTTGTTCTTTTTGGCAGCCGCGATAATCCTCATATTCTACCTGCCGGTAAGCCTGACAGGAATCATCGGAAGCTTCGTCAAGACCGTTTTCTTCGGTCTTATCGGATGCATGGCATATGCGATTCCGCTCTATGTGCTCTATGTTGCCCTTGATGTCTTTTTCGAGAAGAGGGAGGGCGTATCAGGAGTCAGAGTCAGGTCGGTCATATTGCTTCTCGTAAGCTTTGCTTCTTTGCTTGCACTGATCACCATGGATTTCGATTATTTCAGGGAGATCAGTGCTGCCGATAACGGAAAGGTTTCAGCTTTGAAAGCGCTGGGAACTCTCTGGGAATCAGGCGGAAACCAGGCGCTTATCTGCAGACCCGGCTCTGCCACGGTTTTCCCGGGCGGACTTGTCGGAGGTGCCATTGCCGTAGCTCTTAATGAGGTTACGGGTAAGATCATTGCGATCATGGCAAACATCGTTTTCATAATCACACAGATAATTCTTGTATTCCGCGTATCTCTCAAGGCTACCGCCAAGAAGACATACAAGGCCATCAGCTCTGCTTCCAACAGGGTATATAAGACGGTTGTTTCCAAGAAGGATCCCAGAAGAGACCCGGGCTATTCGATCTATTCCGGCAAGGAATCTTTCGGTCAGCCGGCCAGAAGACCCCAGGGAGCCCCTGCAAGACAGAACGGTGCTGCCATAATATATGGTGACGGCAGTGCTCCTGCAACGACATCCGTTCCCGCAAACAGCCGCAGACCTGCGAGTGCCCCGTCCAAGCCGCTTGGTCCTTCACGTCATGGAAGACCTGATGCTTTTGATTCCTCACTCCCGATCGACAGCAGAACTGGATTCGTCGACGTTGCCAAGATGACGGGTGATGCAAATGCAGCAGGCAGGACTGACCCGGGCAAGCTTACCTATAACGAGAAAGAATACAATGTCAGAGACGGTGAGTCTCCCGTTGCTAATTTTGAATACACGGCTGATGCCGTCACCATTCCCGGAATGATGAACAGGAAGCAGCCGAAGGTGCCGGATTTCCTTGATCCCAACTATAAGGAACCGGATTTCTATGATCTTACGCAGGATGATGTCAGACAGCCTGCACCCAGTTCCGGCACTTATGAAGAGTTCAATCCTTATGAAGTGGATGACGATACGGAAGGTTCAGGTTACGACTATGTCAATGAGGATGACCGCAGGGTAAGACATCCTGAAGTCGATCTCGGCGCCATTGACGGTGCAGCAGAAGAAAGCGTCAGCAGTTTCGTCATGCCGTCTGCGGCTCCTGCTCCCAGAAAGCCTGCTTCTCCGCCTTCGAACGGACGCATTACCATCAATGCCGGGACAGAGGATACTGAAAACTTCTCCAGAACTGAAGGCAGGATAATGAAGACCAATGAAGAGTCTTCACGCACAAAGAATACGAACATCGAGTTTACTGCTGAGACACAGGAACGTGAGAAAGCAAAGAAAGCCCGTGACAGCAGACTCAGGAAATACACACCTGCGCCTACGTCGCTCCTTTCACCTGATGAAGTACAGCGTGATGCCGGCAATAAGGACGCAATGCTCCGTGAAAAGGCTTATAAGCTTGAGGATGCATTAAGGAGTTTCGGCATTGAAGCTGAAGTTAAGAACATTACCCACGGTCCTGCGATCACCAGGTTCGAGCTTACACTTAAGGTCGGAACAAAGGTATCCAGAGTCACACAGCTAGAAAATGACATCAAGCTCGCCATGGCTGCCGTTTCGATCAGGATCGAAGCGCCTATTCCGGGAAAGAGCGCCATCGGTATCGAGATACCTAATGACAAGCCTACTGCAGTTCACCTGAGAGGACTCGTTGAGACCAAGGAATTCAAGGCTTCGACACCTCTGACAGTTGCACTCGGACGTGACATCCCGGGCAGGCCGATCTATTGCGACCTTGCCAAGATGCCGCACCTTATGATCGCCGGTTCTACGGGTTCAGGTAAGTCCGT
Source organism: Clostridiales bacterium (assembly GCA_017478485.1). Lineage (GTDB taxonomy): Bacteria > Bacillota > Clostridia > Saccharofermentanales > Saccharofermentanaceae > Saccharofermentans. The sequence goes on from JAFVDI010000031.1 coordinate 410,155, forward strand.
ATGTATCAACTCGATCCTTACGAGTATCCTCGTACATACTTCTCCGAAAGATGTCCGTATGATCCTCGTTGACCCTAAGGTCGTTGAACTTGCCGTATATAACGGTATTCCGCATCTCATCATGCCGGTCATTACTGAGCCTAAGAAGGCGGCTGCAGCTCTTAACTGGGCTGTAGTAGAGATGCAGAGAAGATACAAGCTTTTTGCTGAAGGCCAGGTAAGAAACATCAGCGGCTTCAATGAAAAGTATGCAAATGATCCGACTGTTGAGCATCTTCCTTTTATCGTTCTGGTAATCGACGAGCTTGCCGAGCTCATGAGCGTTGCTGCGAAGGAAGTCGAGACTTATATCTCGCGTCTTGCTGCTCTCGCAAGAGCTGCCGGAATCCATCTTCTCATCGCAACGCAGAGACCTTCGGTTGACGTCATTACGGGTGTAATCAAGGCAAACATCGGTTCAAGGATCGCGTTCGCAGTTACATCCGGTGTTGACTCCAAGACCATTCTCGACCATGTCGGTGCCGAGAAACTTCTCGGTAAGGGCGACATGCTCTATGCGCCGATGAGCGCTCCCCAGCCTGTCAGAGGACAGGGTGCGTTCCTTAAGGACGAAGAGGTTGAAGTTGTCATCGAATACCTGAAGAACAAATACGGTTCAATGTATGACGAGGATATCATCAACGAGATCGATAGGACCGCTGAAGGCGCAGAAGGCGGCGCCATGGATGCTGTGTCTGGCGGAGATTCCGGGCCTTCCAATGATCTTTTCGAACAGGCGGTAGAGACCGTTATCGAGAACGGAAGTGCGTCGGTATCAGTCCTGCAGAGACGTCTGGGGATTGGTTATCCTCGTGCCGCACGTCTCATCGATGAGCTTGAGAAAAAACAGATCATCGGACCTTTCGAGGGAAGCAAGCCCCGTAAGATACTTGTTACCAAGACCGAGTGGCTTGAGATGAAAGCGAGGAACAGCTGATATGACTGATAACGCTGTCCGCGCCGTTGAACTTTTCAGATCCATGGGCAAAACTTTCGGGTTTGCCGAAAGCCTTACGGGCGGAATGATATCTTCGGAGATCGTAGGCGTTCCCGGAGCATCAGCGGTTTTCTCCGGTTCGGTCGTTTCATATACAAATGAAGTGAAGATGAATGTTCTCGGAGTACCTGCCGGCGTCATCGAGAAGAACACTGAAGTATCTGCAGAATGCGCTGAAGCAATGGCTGAGGGTGTCTGCAGGACGATCGGATGCGATTACGCGGTTGCCGTTACCGGTATAGCGGGTCCTACCGGAGATCTTCCCGGAAAGCCTGTCGGAACAGTCTATTTCGGTTATCACGGTGATGGGAAGACGGGCTCGTTCAAACGCTGTTTCGAAGGTGACCGTTTGGAAATCAGAAATAAAACAACAGAGTGTGCGATCGAAACGCTGATCGGGGCTTTGGAAGGGAAGATATAAGTGTCAGAAAATACTTCGGACAAGCCTGTGATGCAGCAGCCAAAGAAGAAAGGGATGAGTTTCGGCTTATCCGCTTTCATTGTCGGTCTCGGACTCATTATAACCAAGGCATCAGGCCTTTTAAGAGACATTATCGTTTCTGACAGATTTGGCGTCGATCCAGCAACTGCAGATATCTACCGCGATGCTTTTACGCTTTCTTTCACGATACCTGATCTGTTCTATAATCTCCTCGTCGGCGGAGCTATCTATTCGACCGTGGCACCTTATCTTTCAGCCCAGCTCGCGACCGGCAATGAGAAGAAGGGCGTAAGGACAGTCAGCATCTTTATCTCTGTAGTATCGGTCGTAATGATCTTTTTCTGCACGCTCGGTACTGTCTTTTCCGAGCAGTTCTACTCGCTTTACGCGCTGAACAAAAACACCAATCCCATAACGCTTCAACTTGCAGCGCAGGCTTCCAAGCTTCTTTTCCCGCAGATATTCTTCATAATGCTTGCGGCTCTGTGCAACGGCGTGCTGAATTCGTACAGAAGGTTCACTATCACTTCATTCGGACCTGTCATCTATAATGTTCTGGTCCTTATGGCTATTGCGTTTTTAGGCGGCCAGACCCAGCAGAAACTTATGATGACTACCGGCGGCATACTTGCAGCAGCCGTAATCTATTTCTTCTGCCAGTATTTCTTCGGCTTTAAACAGATGAAGCAGTTCAGGTTTAATTTCAATCCGGTCGATAAGGATTTTATAGCGCTTTTCAAGAGGGCGATACCGATCCTTATTTCTGCTTCGATCACGCAGATCAATATCGTTGTGCTCAACTTCTTTGCCAACAGCTTTGATAAAGGCAGCATCTATGGTTACCGCAACGCTTCAACGATCTGGCAGATCCCTTATTCCGTATTCGTTGTTGCCATCACGACGGTCATGACACCTCAGCTGGCAGGAGACTACGGTTCAAAGAAGATGGATGAATGCTCCAGACTTCTTTCCAAATCAATGAAGAATGCTTTGTTCCTTTCCATTCCTTCGGCAGCATTCATTGCGGTCATGAACCTCGATGTCGTAAAAGCGATATACCAGTGGTCTTCCAGATATACCGATAAGAATGCCGATACCGCAGCCGTATTCCTGTTAGGTTTTTCGTCAGCGATAATAACGGCTGCTGTTATTCACGTATTCAACCAGGCGTTCTATGCTATCGGCCAGACACGCATTCCGCTTCTTGCAGGTATCGTGGGACTCGTACTCAATCCCGTTTTCTGCATTGTGTTTATTAATCTCGGCATAGGACCGCTGTCTCTTTCATTTGCATATTCCGCAACCAATTTCTGCCAGATGATCCTTTTGTCGGTTCTTTACTGCAAACGGAAAGAACTTGCGCCTCACGGCATTGTTGGTTTCCTTGTAAAAGCATTTGCGGCAGCTGTTGTTATGGCGGTCGTATGCTTTGTGTTCGACAAGCTCCTTCCTGGACACGGAGGAAAGATCCAGCAGCTTATGATCTTCGGAGTAAAGGGCATAACAGCTGTGGTCATTTACTTCGTTATTGCCATCCTTCTCAAGATGGAGGAAGCCGGTTTCTGGATAAAGAGAGTCAGCGGCAAGCTCAAACGCGGAGCGAAAAAGGCCTGACTGCTCAGTATTGATCCGGAATTCCTGCCATTTAACTCCGGGAAAACGCTGTTCACTTTGTCGGTGTTTGTCGGTAAATCACCGCAAAGGCTAAAGAACATTATGTTCTGTTTTGTCGGTATTTGTACCATTAATGTCGCACATTATCTGTTGACAAAAGTGTATCATAACAATAGAATTAACTCATAAATAAGAACAAATGTTCAATGCATTGATTGGAGGCTTTTATGGCTAAGAGTAAGAATTCAACTAAGAGTGCAGTTGCACCGGTACAGGATCAGAGCGAGCGCAGGAAGGCACTTGATGCCGCAATGGCGCAGATCGAGAAGCAGTTCGGTCAGGGTGCCGTCATGAGACTCGGTGACCAGACTCACATTGATATTGAGACTATTCCTACAGGTGCACTTACGCTTGATATCGCTCTCGGTATCGGCGGACTTCCCAGAGGAAGGATCGTAGAGATCTATGGACCTGAATCTTCAGGTAAGACCACAGTTGCGCTTCACTGCGTTGCTGAGGCTCAGAAGCAGGGCGGAACCTGTGCATTCATCGATACAGAGCATGCTCTTGATGCAAACTATGCTGCTAATATCGGTGTAGATATTGATAATCTTCTTCTTTCACAGCCTGATACAGGTGAGCAGGCATTGGAGATCTGCGAGACTCTTGTACGCAGCGGATGCATTGATGTTGTAGTTATCGACTCCGTTGCAGCACTTGTTCCGAGGGCTGAGATCGAAGGCGAGATGGGCGATTCCCATGTCGGACTTCAGGCGAGACTTATGAGCCAGGCTCTCAGAAAGCTTGCTCCTGTTGTTGCTAAATCTAATACTATTTGTATCTTTATTAACCAGCTCCGTGAGAAGGTCGGTGTCATGTTCGGTAACCCTGAGACTACACCGGGCGGCCGTGCGCTCAAATTCTATGCTTCAGTCAGACTTGATGTAAGGAAGACAGAGACTCTCCGTAACGGTACTGATGTTATCGGTAACCATACAAGAGTTAAGGTTGTTAAGAATAAGGTTGCTCCTCCGTTCAAGGAAGCTGAATTCGACATCCTCTATGGTAAGGGCATTTCTTCCGAAGGTTGCATCCTCGATCTTGCTGTCGAGAACAACATCGTTGACAAGAGCGGTTCCTGGTTTGCATATAAGGGCAATAAGATCGCTCAGGGCCGTGATGCCGCTAAGACTTATCTCATTGAGCATCCTGACGTAAGAGAAGAGATCGAGACTCTCGTAAGAGAATCTTACATGCCCGCTGAAGATGATGATACTGAAACTGCAGCTCCTGCTGCAGCAGCTGATAAGGCAGCAGCTCCTGCGGCAGAAGAGGATGACGATATCCTCGGTATCGATCTCTGATAATTGAGTGTTGTCTGCCGGAACTGTTTTGACTTAATGGTTCCGGCAGAACTGTTTTTATTCATATGAGTGATAAAGAAATAAAAGAGGCAGTATCCTGTGCGATCAGGCATATAGGAACAGGCGTGTATTCTTCAGGCAAGATATATATTTATCTTGCCAATAAGGGATACGATGAATCTGTTTGTGCCGCCGCTGTTAAAGAACTCGTCAGCACAGGTTATATTGATGACAGCAGGGCAGCAAGGAAGGTCCTTTTTGTCCGTTCTGGTAAGAAGCAGGAGAGCAGGAATTACATGTTCAAGCGTCTGCTCGAGGCCGGAATAGATTCTGATGTTGCTGATGATGTCGTTGCTTCTCTGCCTTCTGATGTCGACACCTGCAAGACCTTATTTGAAGCAAACTTCGGTTCATCAGATGAAGATTATTCAGACAGGGAAGACGAATTCATCAAGCTGGCACAGCTTAGAGGATACGGAGTAGAGACCGCACGGACTGCATTCAGGCAGTTTCTTGAAGGTTGATCAGTTACTCAATCTTTTCTCGTTTGCATGCGCATATAAAAGCAGTTTCGGATCTTGCTTGAGAATATTATCCCAATCGGTTTTCAGAAGCTGATTGTCTTTATATGCTTCGAGGTATTCGAGAGGCTCCAAGTCACCTAAGATAAAAGTTCCGTCTTCTAATGCGACATAGATGCTGTCTTCGCTGTGACTTAAGGTTCTTCCGATGTTTCCGTTTATCCCCAATGAATCAAGGAAAGAAGGTGCTTCGTCAAACTTAAGTATCAAAGCTTTACTCTCGTCTATTGGTTTGTAGTTGAGATTAGGCTCTCTTGCAAATATCGGATCCGAATAATGAATAAAGTCTGTCTGTGATTCCATTACGACAAGCTTTACGCCCTGATCCGTCAGCTCGCTTACCAGACCTATGTGATCGGGATGATAGTGAGTGGCCAGTACATAGCTGATATCAGATACCTTTATGCCGAGTTCCTTGATCGCTTTATAGAAAGCGGGAAGGGTACCTGCATAGTCAGTATCGACCAGAAGGTTTGCTTTTGTTCCTCTGATCAGAAAAGTGTTTGTGTTTCCGTATCTTATTTTGTTGATCATGATCTGTTGCTTTCGGGAAGGGTAAAAGTGTAATCCATGTCAGGATCAAACGAATTGTTACCTTCAAGGTAAACCCTAACTCTTAGTGATGATGGCTTCAAGGTACCATGGATTATAGCATAGGCTATTTTCGAGTCTTTATTCTTTATATCTATTGAAATAGAGTTTCCGCTTAACATATCATTTCTAATGTATTCATTTGACATGACCGTGGTTACCGCATTTTTTATACTTTCAAATCTTATGTCGGTTATCTGTATGGTTGCTGTTGTGAATTCGAAATCTGTTCTTTCAAATAGTACTGAATAGTCGCTTCCATGGTGATAATCTTTAAAATCGATACTGTGGATCATGCCTTCCATCGAGAAAGACGCATCGTTAAGTTTATGCTTCTCAAGCATGTATCTTTGGCATTCAGAAGTATATTCAGGGTTTGCTTTGAGAAATAATTCAACAAGATTATCCGTATATTTTCGCGGTAAGTTGGGGTTGGAGCAGACCTCAAATGTGCTGCCTACCTGAAGCACCGGAGAATAAGCCTTGTAGTAGCGTATTGCAGGGTCATGATCAGAGACATGATCAAATACGATGTTTGCGCTATCAGCCGTTGCCTGACCATAGTGGATTTTCAGATAGTTGTAGATTCTTGAAGGTTCTTTATACAGCCTGATCTCGTTTACAGAACTGGATATGGGTTCAATGCAGACGATTAACGCGATCAGTAACGATACAATGATGAATGTGCCGAGTTTCAAAGATTTGTTATCTGAAAAGTGCCTTTTCCCGAAAGCTGTCTGAAAAATAAAACATATCGGGAAGAATCCGCTTACGGTCATGAAAACAGCTGCAAGAGTCGCAGCAACGATTCCGTAGATCCGGGTGAGAAAACTTATGCCGGATATTGCAAAACAGAAAGGAATAAAATACGGAAGGAAAGACAGATAATAAAGCACAGTTGCGGTATTACTGTTTCTCTTCTTTGAGCTGATACTGTTGTCTGATGACGTATTTTCCATAATCAGCTCCCTGTAAATCTTTCGTATATTTGAGATTCTAACATGTGTTTTCACGAATAACAAGAGAGATATATCGAAAAACGATAAAAATATATAAAATAACGAGAAAACGAAGTCGGACAGGAAAGACGAGGCCTTATTTGTTATAATGCCTACATCTATGGATATGAATAATACTGATAATAAAAATATTAAGATAACTCTCCTGGCTCTCGGCTGCTCGAAGAATCTCGTCGACTGCGAGAATATGTCGACTGAACTGAAGAAGGCAGGCTACAATGTCATCAATGACGTACCTGCTTCCGATATTGTGGTAATCAATACCTGCGGCTTTATAGAGTCAGCAAAGAAGGAAGCAATAGACAATATCCTTGCCGTTGCTGATTACAAGGTTCCTAATGGTAACGTAAAAAAGATCATTGTTTCCGGATGCCTTTCGCAAAGATATCCCGAAGATATCATTAAGGAACTCCCTGAAGTTGATGCTGTCCTTGGAACTGCACACTATGGCGACATCGTTGATGTTGTAGCCAAGCTTTCAACTGAGTTCGGAAAGGATTCCGAGAAGATCAATCTTACTTCGGATGTCGGCGGCTATAAGCACCTTGTAAAGGACAGGGAGATCTCCACTGAAGCATATGCATGGCTCAAGATAGGCGAGGGATGCCTTAACAGATGCAGTTTCTGCGCAATACCGCTTATCAGGGGAAACTTTGTATCAAGACCCATGGAAGATATCGTTGAAGAGGCGAAACTCCTTGCGTCAAAAGGTATAAAGGAGATCGTTCTCGCAGCACAGGATACGACAAATTACGGCATCGAGCTCTACAAGGAAAGAAGCCTTACAAAACTCTTGAAGAGCCTTTCCGAAATAGAAGGCATAGAACTAATCCGTGTCATGTACGGATACATGGACGGTATAACATCCGATCTGATAGATGAGATCGCCCGTAATCCCAAGGTTGCCCACTACCTGGACATACCCATCCAGCACGGCTGCAATAAGATCCTTAAGGCAATGAACAGAAGGGATACCACTGAACTGATCACATCAAGACTGGAAGCGATCAGGAAAGCGATACCTGACTGCATAATAAGGACAACGGTTATGGTCGGTTTCCCCGGCGAGACTGAAGAGGACTTCAAAGAGCTTAAGGCTAACCTGAAAAAATGGAAGTTCGACCGCCTCGGATGCTTTATGTTCTCACCTGAAGAGGGCACGAAAGCATTTGACATGCCTGACCAGATAGACGAGGAGACCAAGCAGAGAAGATATGATGAGATCTATGAGCTTCAGAGGCAGATCTCGTCAGAACTGTCTCAAAAGCGCCTTGGTACGGTTACCAGGGTCAACGTCTGTTCCGTTTCCGATGACGGCATTTTCTATATCGGCAGGAGCTACGGCGAGTCTCCCGAGGTCGATCCGGTAATATACATCGCTTCACAGGCGGAGGAACTCAGGATCGGTGACTTCGTTGATGTTAAGATCGTCGATTGCTCAGATGACTTTGACATGACTGCCGTAACGATTGACGGAAACTGAAATTCGGTTATTATATTCGTGTTAAAAATATTGGTGTCAGGTGCGTTTTAAATGAATTTACCTAATAAATTATCTTTAATGAGGATCATTCTGGTCCCTGTAACCGTTCTTTTCATGCTTCCGATAAACATCTTCGGATGGCAGCCTGAGGGATGGAACAATTTTATCAACAACAACGGAATGATAGTTGCAGCGATCGTATTCATTGCTGCTTCCCTTACTGATATGGCAGACGGAAAGATTGCCCGCAAGTATAATCTGATCACAGACCTGGGCAAATTCCTTGACGCTCTTGCAGATAAGATCCTTGTCATAAGCGTTATGATCGCTTTCGTCGAGCTCAGAAGATTCTCTGCATGGCTCCTTATAATCGTTGTCTTGAGAGAATTCGCGGTTTCCGGCCTTCGTATGATCGCTGCCGCAAATAACGATGTTATTGCAGCAAGGATGGTCGGCAAGGTTAAGACTGCTACACAGATGGTAGCAATCTCATACCTGATGTTCGAACCGCTCCTGCTTAAGATATTCGGTTTCGGTTTTACGGGATATGCGAACCTTCAGATAAATGTCATAACCATAATCGGAGATATCCTTTTGGGAATCAGCATGGTTTTGGTCGCATATTCCGGAGTCGATTATCTTGTTAAGGGGAAGAAGTACCTCAAAGGCTGATTCTCAAAAAACTTCGATAATCAAAATAAACTATTGACAAAACAGGTAACATACATTAAAAACAGATTTGTGGATTGAGTTAATCATACATTTAATCATACGGAGGAATTATTTATGACAAATGAAGAACTTTTTAACAGCATTAAGCGAATGATCGTTGACCAGCTTGGTGTTGACGAGGATACAATCACAGAGGACTCTTCCTTTGTTGATGATCTCAATGCTGACTCTCTCGATATGGTCGAGCTCGTTATGGCTATGGAGCAGGAATTCGACATCGAGATCCCTGATGACGTTGCTGAGAAGGTTGTCACAGTTAAGGATGCTGTTGAGTATATCCAGAACCTTACAGAGGGCTGATATAAGAGCTTCTAGCTTACTGATTTGTTAAGTATTGCGGCTGGATGCGTGAACTTCATGCATTCAGCCGTTTGATTATAACGGTGAATTATGAACACGGATTTTTCTGAATTTGAAAAAAAATTGGGATATGTCTTCAAGGACAAATCTCTTCTTGAGACCGCGTTCACTCACACCACCTATGTTTTCGAGCAGGGTGGGGGACACTGGGAATCCAATCAGAGGCTCGAGTTTATCGGCGATGCCGTAGGCGATCTCGTAGTCGGACGCATGCTTTACGAGATGAACCCTACAGCTGATGAGGGATATCTTTCCAAGATGCGCAGCATCTCGGTCTGTGAAAGGTCTTTTGCTGAAGCGGCAAGAAAGCTCGAGATGGGCAAGTTCCTGCTTTTAGGCAAAGGCGAGGAGCTGACCGGAGGAAGAGAAAAGGATTCCACGCTCGCAGACTGCTTTGAGGCAGTGATCGCGGCGGTGTATTTTGACGGCGGGTTTGAAAAGGCCAGAGAAGTAATCACGAGAAATCTTTCCGAGACTGTCAGGAAGGCAGTAGACGGAGAGATCTTTCTTGACTACAAGAGCAGGCTTCTTGAACTTGCCCAGATGCGCGGGAACAGCCATACGATAAGGTTTGAGACTGTGGCTGAAAGAGGACCGGCGCACATGCGCGAGTTCGATGTTGAGGTTTATGCCGACGATGTCCTGCTTGCGACAGCTACCGGCCACAGTAAGAAGGACGCGGAACAGAAGTGTGCGGCGGAGGCTGTAAGGATCTACCGCGAGAGGTTCCCGGAAGGCAGTCAGGATAACTAATGTATCTTAAAAAGCTTGAGCTTCAGGGATTCAAATCATTCCCCGAATATACCTGCATTGAGTTCGACAGAGGCCTTACTGCCGTTGTCGGACCGAACGGAAGCGGAAAGTCGAATGTAACCGACGCCGTCAGATGGGTATTGGGTGAGCAGAGCGTAAAGCAGCTCAGAGGCGGAAAGATGGAAGATGTCATTTTTAACGGTACATCTTCCAGAAAGCCGATGAACTATGCTGAAGTTACCATTACTTTCGATAACGCCGACAAATACGTCGACTACGATTTCCCTGAGATCTGCATTACCAGAAGGCTTTACAGATCCGGAGAATCCGAATACCAGATCAACAAGGTCAACTGCAGGCTCAAGGACATCACGGGCCTGTTCCTCGATACAGGTCTCGGCAAGGACGGTTATTCCATAGTCGGACAGGGCAGGGTAGATGAGATCCTTTCAAGCAAGTCAGAAGACAGACGCCGTGTCATGGAAGAGGCGTCAGGAATCGTAAAATACAAAGTCCGTAAGGAAGAGGCTGAGCGAAAGCTTAACTCCACCGAACAGAATCTCCTCAGGATCAATGATATCCTCGGGGAACTCGAGGAGCGCAAAGGACCTCTTGAAGAGCAGGCCGGAAAAGCAAAGCAGTACAACGCCGCTTATGAGGAGATGAAACTCCTTGAGACTTCACTTCTCGTCCACAGGATCAATGAAGCTGAAAAAGCAATGGGCGATTCCGCAACGCTCAAGGACACTCTTGAGGCTGAACTCAAGGAACAGCAGGACAAGTATCTCGAACTCCGCAAGAACAATCAGGCGGTCATTAACAAGAGCGAAGAACTCGATGAAAAGATCGAGGAGGAAAGACAGGCTCTTTCAGATCTGAGCGAGAAGGAACACGATCTCGTTATCGATAAGAAGGTCTCTGAGGAAAGACTCAAGCAGACCGAGACTCAGATGAACGAATACGAGTCCGAAAAGGCCTCCATGCTCGAGCGTATCGAGATCCTCAAGATGGATCTCGAAGAGAAGAACGAGCATGCCGCAGAGCTCCTCAATGAAGCAAATGAGGCACGCAAGGAAAGCGAGAAGATCGCTGCCGAAAAGGAAGAAGCCCAGAAGCAGTATGAAGAGCAGAACAAGGACATGGACGAGATCGGTGCAAACCTCAAGTCCAAGACTGATGAGCTCTATGAGACAAGAAGAAGGATCGATGAGATAAAAGCTCAGATCAGCGCGATCGATGACAGGATAAAGAACCTGGGCGATGAGCGCCAGACTGCGCTCGACAGCGGCAAGGAGCTTGCCGAGGCCCTTAAGGAAGCTGACACAAGATGGCGTGAGATGAAGCTTAAGACCGCCGAGGTCAAGTCCGACATCGAAACCCGTAATAAAAAGCTTGAAGAACTTCATGCAAGACAGGTCGAGCTCAATAAGTTTTTCGAGAAGTACAACAGGGAGCTTTCAGCCGAGGAAGCAAGGCTTAAGACTCTGAAAGATCTGGAGCGTCTCAAGGAAGGCTACCAGGAATCAGTAAGGAAGCTTTCTGATGAGGCTTCAGTCAATAAGCACGTTAAGAGCCTCATCGTAGGCATCGTCGGAGACCTTATCGAAAGTGATCCCAAATATGCAACGGCGATCGAGACTGCTCTGGGAACAGCCATAAACAATGTCGTTACCAAGAGCGAAGCTGATGCCGCAGAACTCATCGATGTGCTCAAGACCAAGCATCTTGGAAGAGTTACGTTCCTGCCGATCGAGAACATCAAAGCCCGTCCCATCGATGACAAGGTCAAATCACAGGCTTCAAGGATCTCCGGTTATATCGGGATTGCATCAGAACTGGTCAAGTACGACCGCGACCTGTCTAATATAATCTCCAACCTTTTGGGAAGGATCATCGTAGCCGACAATCTGGATAATGCCAGAAAGATCGCATATGAGACCGGACGTTCGGTCAAGGTAATGACTCTTGAAGGCGATTCGGTCAATCCTGGCGGTTCGCTTACGGGCGGAAGCCTCAGAAAGAATGACCGCGGCGGCGGAATCCTCGGAAGACAGAAGGAGATCGAGAAGCTTACCGCTTCAGTCAAATCCCTTGAAGAAAAGCTTTCCGATTCCGAAGAGCAGCGACAGGAGATCGATGACGATCTCGGTACTTTGGAGCGTGAGCTTTCGCAGCTTGGCGAACAGCTTAAGTATTTCCAGCTTGAGGAAGTCAAGGCGGAAAGCGATTACCGCAATACCGAGACCAGAACGGAAGAGAATAAGAAGGCGATAGAGAAGGCAGAGAGCGACAGTCTTGAGATCTCTGAAAACCGCCTGAGAATGACAGGTGACGCTGAAGAACTCGAGGCGATCGAAAAAGAGATCCAGAATGATCTTGCCGAGTTCGAAGGCAGTGTTGCTGAGATAGAAGAGCGCTCAAAGGCATTTGCCGAGAAGACCCAGAAGCTCACAGACAGCCTTTCCGCTGCGGTTGCTCTTTCCGAAAGAAAGATCACGGAGCGTAACGGTGCTCTTGAACTTGCCGAACATATCAAGGGTCAGATCAGGGATGTCGAGAACAGCATTAAGACATGTGATGAAGAGGCTAAGGACATAACGAAGCGTTCCGGAGAGATCACGAGAGAGATCGAGGTCTGCGACAAGGAGATCGAGAAGACTCTTGCGCTCGAAAAGGTCTGCGAAGAAAAGATCGCAGCGCTGAATGAAGAGAGGAGCAAGATCAACAGTGAAATGTCGACCTTTGCTGACAGGCTTTCCCAGGCAAGCTCCGCGATCAGCAGCATTGAGCAGAAACTCAACAGTCACGTCGCCAAATATGATAAGTACATCTTCGAGATCGATACGGACAAGAATAAGCTTTGGGAAGATTATTCCGTAACTTATGACAACATCAAGGACAACGTCCAGCCTGTCGAAAAGCCGACAGAGCAGAGCAAGCGCATCACGACGCTCAAGAACACGATAAGACAGCTTGGTACTGTAAACCTCAACGCTCTTGAGGAGTACAGGGAGCTTTCCGACCGTCTTGATTTCATGACAGGTCAGAGGGATGACATCGAGGCTGCGAAGAAAGACCTTGAAAATGTTATCGCCGAACTGACAGAGAACATGAAGAGAGAGTTTACCGAGCACTTTACGATAATCAACGAGAACTTCAAGAGAGTCTTTACGGATCTCTTCGGAGGCGGTACTGCCGAGATCATCCTCGACGACGAGAATGATGTCCTTGGCTGTAATATCGACATTAAAGCACAGCCGCCCGGAAAGAAACTTCAGACATTGTCGCTTCTTTCGGGAGGTGAGAGATGTCTTACCGCGATCGGACTTCTTTTCGCCATCCTGGAGCTCAGGCCTTCGCCGTTCGTCATCCTCGACGAAGTCGAAGCTGCTCTCGATGACGTCAACATATCGCGTTTCACTGACTTCGTAAGAAGACACTCAGACAGATCGCAGTTCATCATGGTTACCCACCGTAAGGGTACGATGGAAGCCTGCGACCAGATGTACGGTGTCACGATGGCAGAGCGCGGCGTTTCGAAAATCTTGTCTATGGAGCTTAAATAATGGGACTGCTTGATATCTTCAAAAAAGGACTTACCAACACAAGAAATTTCTTTGCGGGCGGATTTAAGAAGATCGCTGCCAGCACGGGACATTTCGATGAGGACATGCTCGATGAACTTGAAGAACTCATGATCCGCGCGGACTGCGGAGTTCCTGCATCTGAAGACATCATCGACCGCGTCAAGGAAGACATCAAGAAGACCGGCGACGACAGCCATGAGGCTGTTCTGGGTTCCGTCAGGAGCAGGATGATCGAGATACTGGGCGAAAAGTCGGTTATTGAGATCGTTCCAGGCAAGCTCAATATCATTCTCATGATCGGCGTAAACGGAACAGGTAAGACCACCACATCCGGAAAGCTCGCGCTCAGATGGAAGAATGAAGGCAAGAAGGTCATTATGGGCGCTGCAGACACATTCCGTGCCGCTGCCGTAGACCAGCTTAAGGCATGGGGTGACAAGACAGGAACGACCGTCATTTCCCAGGGCTCTGACGGAGCCGATCCTGCAGCCGTAGTCTACGATTCTGTTCACGCAGCGCTTTCGCGCAAGGCTGATGTCCTGATCGTTGATACAGCCGGACGTCTCCACAACAAGAAGAACCTTATGGATGAACTCGCAAAGATCCGCCGTATAATCGCAAGGGAAGCTCCTGATGCTGAAGTCAAAGCGCTTCTCATAATCGATGCGACAACGGGACAGAATGCCGTTATCCAGGCAGAAAGCTTCGGTGAGGTCACCGGTATCGACTATGTCGGCATAACGAAACTTGACGGAAGCGCCAAGGGCGGAGTTGCCATTGCGGTCGCTTACCAGTCAGGCAAACCCATCGTTCTTGCAGGCCTCGGAGAAGGTGCTGAAGATCTTGTGGATTTTGATCCTGAGATCTTCGTTGACTCGCTCCTCGAAAGTTGATTTTTTTATACGGAAATCCTCTCAAAAAAGTGAATAATTTGATTGCCAAAGTTTTTAAATATATGTATAATTCTTTGGGCTTTAATGGGGCAGTAGGTATTTTTATGCCTGAATGTCCCGCAAAACCATATTAAATCTTTATATGAGAGGGGACCAAGGTATATGTTGTCCAGTTTACTTACATCTTCCTGGTTGGTTGTACTCGGCGTAGTAGTCCTTGCACTTGTCTACGTTGCAGTCAACTACTTCCGTATTAAGAAGATGCCCGAAGGAACAGCAGAGATGATCGAACTTTCCGGTATCATCCGTTCCGGCGCGCAGACATTCCTTAAGACGGAGTTCAAGAGCATCGCCATCGTTGTGGCTGCTGTTGCCGTTATCTTCACACTCTTTGTTGAGAAGACAAGCGGTATCACATTCCTCATGGGTGCCTTGATGAGTTCTATCGTTTGCGTTCTCGGTATGCAGAGCGCTACATATGCTAACGTTCGTACATCGAACAAAGCAAAAGAGAGCCTTTCTATCGGAGAGACTGTTAAGGTCGCTCTCTGCGGCGGTTCCATCAGCGGACTTGCAGTTCAGGCTTTCGGTATGCTGGGTTTCCTTGCAGTTCTCCTTTGCTTCGGCGGAGTAAAGCATGATGAAATAAGCCAGGGCTTTGTTCAGATCGGACTTACCTGCAATCCCTATGTTATGAGAATCTCCACATATTCACTCGGCTGCTCCATCGTTGCTATGTTCAACCGTGTAGCAGGCGGTAACTACACAAAGGCTGCAGACATTTCTTCTGATATCCTCGGCAAGCTCAGACATGACCTTCCTGAGGATGACTCCAGAATCCCTAACACAATCGCAGACTTCATCGGTGATAACGTTAACGATATCGCCGGCAACTGCTCTGACCTCCTTGAGTCATTCGTTGCTACAATGTCAGCTTCCATCATGATCGCTGTTACTCTTTACCAGACACACGGCGAGAACGTATCTGACGCTGCATTCAATTCGACAGTTCTTTTCCCGACGATCCTTGCAGGCTGCGGTCTCGTAGGCTGCCTTATCGGTCTCGGTCTCGCAAACATCAAGAAGATGGGTGACAATCCGTCAAGAGAGCTCGACCTCTCCACATGGATCTCAGCAGGCTGCACGATCATTTTCGGCGGTGTTGCTTCTTACTTCATCTTCAACGGCAAGGACATCAATCCTGCTGACCTCGCTACATACGGATTCAAGTTCGGATGGGCTTCTCCCTGGATCTCTTCCGTAATGGGTATCATTGCAGGTATTGCTATCGGTATCATCACAGAGTACTACACATCCACAGATCACAAGCCTACTCAGAAGATCGCTGAAATGTGCACAGAGGGTGAGGCTTTCGTTGTTACAAAGGGTGACGCTGTCGGTTCAAGATCAGTTCTTCTCCCTGTACTCGTAATCATAATCGCTTTGATCGTATCCGGTGTTATCTGCGGTTCATACGGCATCGCGATCTCCGCTCTGGGTATGCTCGCATTCGTTGGTGCTACAGTATCCATCGATGCTTTCGGTCCTATCGCAGACAACGCAGGCGGACTTGCTGAAGCTTGCCACCTCGATCCTGAGGTCCGTAAGATCACAGATAAGCTCGACGCAGTCGGTAACACAACAGCAGCTATCGGTAAGGGCTTCGCTATCGGTTCTGCAGCATTCGCTACAGTTTCCCTCATCATGGCTTACGTCGGTAACTACACAGAGATCGGCAAGCCTCTTTCCCTTAACTTCGCTTCTTTCTTCGTCGTAGCAGGCGGTATCTTAGGCGGTGCACTCGTAGAGTACTTCTGCGCTATCCTCACAGATAACACGATCGACGCTGCTAAGATCATGGCTGACGTCGGCGACAAGCAGATGACACAGGAAGTCCTGGAAGGCAAGGCTAAGCCTGACTACAACATGATGATCGCAATGGCTGCAAAAGAAGCTATCCACAGAATGGTACTTCCTTCAGTCCTCGCTCTCCTCATTCCTATCGTAGGCGGCCTTATCCTCGGCGTTGAGTTCGTAGGCGGTATCCTCGTAGGTGCTACTATCGTTGCTATCCCGAGAGCTATCTTCATGGGTAACTCCGGCGGTGCTTTCGACAACGCAAAGAAGTACATCGAGCAGGGCATGCTCGAGGGCCACGGCAAGGGTTCTCCTGCGCATAAGGCTGCTGTTACGGGCGACACGATCGGTGATACCCGTAAGGACGTTGTAGGCGTTGCTCTGGACATCTTCATCAAGCTCATGTCCACAGTTGCCAACACCATCGCTCCTATTATCAAGAACTTCCGTCTCTTCGGTTGATAGGTACTGATAACAGGTAAAATCGCGGCTGTCTTGCAAAAGGCAGCCGCTTTTTATGGGATTTTGGGCATTTTTGCTTTACAAAGCCTTTAACTGATGGTATCATCACGAAGTTGCCTTGATCGCAGTTTTGCGGAAGACTCCGACCCTTAACTTTGATCTTGGCGTATTTATCATAAAGGAGGAAAGATATATGTCAGCATCTTTCGACAAGCAGGCTATCATCAAGGAATATGCACTCTCTGAGGGCGATACAGGTTCCCCTGAGGTTCAGGTTGCACTTCTTACTTACAGGATCAACCACCTCACAGAACACCTCAAGTCCCACAAGGGTGACCACCACAGCAGAAGAGGTCTTCTCATGATGGTTGGTAAGAGAAGAAACATCCTTGACTACCTCGCTTCCATCGATATCGAGCGTTACAGAGCAATTATCGCAAAGCTTGGTATCAGAAAGTAATCTTAATAAGATTATTTTGAGAGCGGTTCCTTACGGGACCGCTTTTTTATTGTATAATCAGGAAAAATCGCAAAAGGGGGATTTCCCATGCTCGATTCTTTTATAAGGGTTGCCGCTGCCACGCCTGAACTCAAGGTAGGCGATACCGTATTCAATGCGACCAGGATCATTGAGGCAGCTAAGAAGGCTTCCAAGAAGGACTGCAGTATCATTGTTTTTCCGGAGCTTTCCATAACCGGATATACCTGCGGAGATCTGTTCCTTCAGTCAGCTCTCATAAAGGCTGCGAAAGAGGCGCTCCTTAAGATCGTTTCCGCTTCCGAGAAGATCGATACAATCATAGTTGCAGGACTTCCGGTACAGCACGGCGGAAAACTCTATAACTGTGCGGCAGTAGTGTATCAGGGCGAGATCCTGGGAATCGTTCCCAAGCGCAATATCCCAAATTATTCCGAGTTCTATGAGATGCGCTATTTTACGCCTTTTGAAGGCAATGAACTCCTTACCATCGAAAACTTCACGGAGGATGAAGACGATGTCGAATTCGGTCCTGCGGTATTTGAGTGCGCAGACGTAAGTTTCGCCGTTGAGATATGTGAGGATCTCTGGGTTCCTGACAGCCCTTCCGTTGATTATGCAGCGCACGGAGCGCAGATAATACTTAACCTTTCGTGCTCGGATGAGGTAATAGGAAAAGCAGAATTCAGAAGAAACCTCGTTGCTTCGCAGAGTGCAAAGCTCGTATCCGCTTATGTCTATGCTGATGCAGGTCTCGGAGAATCCACTACGGATATGGTATTCGCAGGACATAATCTCATCGCTGAGAACGGCAAGATCCTTGCCGAGAGCAGGAAGTTTGAAGGCGGCATCATCTACGGTGACATCGACGTCGAGAGGATCAGTGCGGAACGTAAGAGAATGAACACCTTCAAGATGAAGGCAACCGGAGATGACTATGAGAACGCGATAACGTTTGAGGCGGATTTCCCGGACATAGAGATCGACCGTCACATATCAAAGACTCCTTTTGTTCCCGAGGACAGGAAAGACCTTGCACAAAGGTGCGAGGACATCCTTAACATGCAGGCTGCAGGACTCCTTACAAGGCTTTCGAAGATAGGCTGCAAAAAGGCTGTCATCGGTCTTTCGGGCGGGCTTGATTCAACGCTCGCTCTCATCGTTACAGTCCATGCATTTGACCGTCTGGGACTTCCGAGAGACGGAATAATCGCGATAACAATGCCCGGTTTTGGCACTACTTCGCGTACGAAGAACAATTCAATGAGGCTTGCCGAGGAATATGGCTGCACATTGAAGGAGATCAGCATCTCCGATGCGGTAACACAGCACTTTAAAGACATCGGTCACGATCCTTCGGTCCGGGATATTACCTATGAGAATTCACAGGCCAGGGAACGCACCCAGATCCTTATGGACATTGCAAACCAGGAGAACGGTCTTGTCGTCGGCACGGGCGACTTGAGCGAGCTTGCTCTCGGATGGGCTACATATAACGGTGACCATATGTCCATGTACGGTGTAAACGCATCCATTCCTAAGACGCTCGTAAGACATCTTGTTTCTTATGAGTCTGAGCGCACTGCTTCCATCAGCGAGCCTTTGTCCAAGGCTCTTGCGGATGTCGTTGCAACTCCGGTCAGCCCTGAGCTGCTGCCGCCCACGGAAGACGGACAGATCTCGCAGAAGACGGAAGAACAGGTCGGCCCTTATGAGCTTCATGATTTCTTCCTGTACTATTTCATCAGATTCGGCTTTGCGCCTTCAAAGATCTACCGTCTCGCGAATATCGCATTTGAAGACGTTTACGATGAAGATACGATCTACAAGTGGGAGGAGACTTTCATAAAGAGGTTCTTTGCCCAGCAGTTCAAGCGTTCATGTCTGCCTGACGGCCCTAAGGTCGGTACCGTCACGCTCTCGCCGAGAGGTGATTGGAGGATGCCTTCCGATGCTTCCAGGAACATCTGGCTTGAAGACCTCATGACAGTAAAGGATTAAGTTATGAAATCAGTTGTTTGTTTCGGCGATTCCAACACATACGGACACGATCCCGCGACAGGGGAGAGGCTGCCTGATTCCGTAAGGTGGACATGCCTTCTGCAGAACCTTTTGGGTGACGGATACAAGGTCATAGAAGAGGGGCTTAACGGAAGGACTACCGTTTTCGATGATCCCAACGATGACTGGAAGAACGGAGTCGATTACATAAAGGGGATCCTTTGCACTCACAGGCCTGTTGATTACCTTGTCATCATGCTTGGAACAAACGACATGAAGACCGTTTACGGCGCTTCTCTCGAGGAGATCGCCGCCGGCCTCAACGAGATCGTTCTGAGGGCGGAAAAGGTCATGGACCTCAAGCAGGGCTATATACCGAAGATCCTTATCGTATCTCCTCCGGAGATCAGCACAGACATACTTACGGGACCTTTCAGAGATTCCTTTGATGAGGTATCCATCGAAAAATCCAAGCGCCTTTCCGAGTTCTACAGGAAAGTGGCCGACAAGCACGGCTGCGGATTCCTGGATGCCAAGCAGTATATCAGGCCTTCCGTGGAAGACGGACTTCATTTGGATGCACAAGGGCATAAAGGACTGGCCGAAATCATCGCAAAAACTGTACAAGAACTGTAGAAAATGTAACTTTGTTTTAGCACGCGAGTAATATATAATAAATAAGTTCGACAAGGAGTGTAGTGTGTAGATTGACTGCCCGAACATCGAGCTTATTTTTTTGCTCGGACCGTGAATCTGCGGACTACCTCCTTTGCAATATAATTTTTTAGAAGGAGTAGAATCAATGGAAAAGATTTTCAAGACCGAAATCGCCGGCAGACCTTTGGTAGTAGAGACCGGCAAGATCGCTCAGTTCTCCAACGGTGCCTGCCTTATCAGGTATGGTGAGACATCCGTTCTTTCAACTGTAACAGCTTCCCAGACGCCGAGAGAGGGAGTGGATTTCTTCCCGCTTTCCGTAGATTATGAGGAGAAGATGTATGCAGTAGGCAAGCTTCCCGGCGGCTTCATGAAGAGAGAGGGAAGACCCGGTGAGAAGGCTATCCTTACTTCACGTGTTATCGACCGTCCTGTAAGACCTTTGTTCCCTAAGGATCTCAGAAATGATGTCTGCGTCAACAACCTCGTTATGTCTGTTGACCCTGACTGCTCACCTGAGATCACTGCAATGCTCGGTACATCGATTGCTATCGCAATCTCCGACATTCCGTGGAAGGGACCTATCGGAGGCGTTGTATTAGGCCTCATCGACGGCAAGACCATCATCAACCCTACGCTTGAGCAGCGTCAGGAATCACAGATGTACGTAACACTCGCAGGTACGCTCACCAAGATCTGCATGGTCGAGGCAGGCGCTAACGAAGTACCTGATGATGTTATGCTCAACGCTATCGCAGAGGGTCACGTCGTTATCAAGCAGATCTGCGAATTCATCAACGGTATCGTTGCCGAGATCGGTAAGGAGAAGTTCACTTACGATTCCGCTGACGTACCTGAGGAAGTATTTGACGCTGTTAAGGAATTCGGCTGGGACAAGATGAGACAAGCAGTTCTCGCTGTCGACAAGTCAGTCCGTGACGCTAACGTAGCTGCTCTTCAGGAAGAAGTTGCCGCTATGCTCGAAGAGAAGGAAGAGGGCCTTTCAAAGTGGGCTGCTGACAGCATCTATAAGCTCGAGAAGAAGGTCGTACGTGACTATCTGTTCCGTGAGCATAAGCGTGTTGACGGCCGTGCTCTTGATGAGATCAGACCGCTGTCCTGCGATGTAGGAGTACTTCCCAGAGTTCATGGTTCCAGTTTCTTCCAGAGAGGCCAGACGCAGGTAATGAACATCTGCACACTCGCTCCTCTTGCTGAAGCACAGAAGCTCGAGGGCCTCGATGAGCAGACATACAAGAGATATGTACATCACTACAACATGCCCGGTTATTCCACAGGTGAGGCTAAGCCTTCCAGATCACCCGGACGCCGTGAGATCGGTCACGGAGCTCTTGCTGAGAGATCCCTGATCCCTGTTCTTCCTTCAGAGGAAGAGTTCCCTTATGCTATCCGTACAGTCTCGGAGATCACAATGTCCAACGGTTCCACATCACAGGGTTCCGTATGCGCTTCGACACTGTCGCTCATGGATGCAGGCGTTCCGATCAAGAGACCTGTTGCAGGTATCTCTTCCGGACTTATCACAGATCCCGACAACGACGATAACTTCCTCGTATTCATGGATATCCAGGGTATCGAGGACTTCTTCGGCGACATGGACTTCAAGGTTGCAGGTACAACAGAAGGTATCACATCCATCCAGGTCGACATCAAGGTCGAGGGTCTCACATTAGACATCATCAAGGCTGCTTTCGAGATGACACATAAGGGAAGACTCCAGATCATCAACGATGTCATCCTTCCCTGTATCCCGGCACCCCGTGCTGAGCTCAACAAGTGGGCTCCGAGGATCATCTCCATGCAGGTACCCGTTGACAAGATCAGAGAGGTCATCGGTTCAGGCGGAAAGGTCATCAACAAGATCATCGCTGACACAGGCGCTCAGATCAACATCAACGATGACGGTATGGTATACATCTCTTCACCTGACCTCGAGGCTGCCGACAAGGCAAAGACCATCATCACAGGCATCGTTTCCGATCCTGAGGTAGGTACAGAGTACGACGGTACAGTTACGAGACTTATGGATTTCGGCGCTTTCGTTGAATTCCTCCCCGGTAAGGAAGGCCTCGTACACATTTCCAAGATGGCCTGGAACAGAGTTGAGAAGGTCGAAGACGTTCTCCACGAGGGCGACAAGGTTCACGTCAAGCTCATCGAGATCGATTCACAGGGCAGACTCAATCTCTCCATCAGGGACTGCCTCCCGAAGCCTGAGGGCTTTGTAGAGGAAGAGCCCAGGAGACGTGAGAACCGTCCTAACCGCGAGCGCCGCGGCGGTTTCGGAGGAAGGAACAATAACAACTCCGGCCGTGACAACGACTTCGGCGGCGAAGAAAGAAAGGGAAGAAGAAGGGAATTCTGATTTCCGTTAATTGAGGACTACTTAGGAGGGCCCGTGCATGACAGCTCTGATCATTTTGGAGACAGCGCGGGCCTTTCATATTTAAGGAACTGGACAAGTGAGTATTGAAGGCACGACATTTCGTAAGATAGCTTTTACGGCTGGTTTCCTGGTAACGGCTTCTGTTTTCGCAGGCTGCGCTTTTAACAGTCTGTCCGTGGGCCTTGGAAATGCGGTACCGGTTGACGCGCAGCTGTTTGTCCCGGCGGCAAATGCTCCGGAATATGTTGCTTATGATGAGACCACTCCTGCAGCTTCCGATGAGACCAACCCTGCTGAGACTTCCGGTGAAACCACTGCGGAAGCCACAACTTCCGGGACGGCCGCTTCAGAGACTTCAACTGAAGAGACTGAAACTGAGGAGACTGCGGAAAACACTGCCACTCCCACGCCTTTGAGCGTTAAGGTTTCTTTTGCAGGTGACACGACCCTTTGTTCTGATGCGCGTACTTACAAGCATTTCGATTCTGTCGTTAAGAAAAGATGGGATTATCCTTTCAAGAAGTGCAAGCAGTATTTCCAGAATGATGACCTTACTCTGGTAAACTGCGAAATGGCTATCACGAACAACAAATCATATAGAAAGAAGGCATTCGTCTTTGCGATGAAGCCTGAGGGTATCAAGTACTTTAAGCGTGGCGGCATTGAAGCGGTCAATCTCGCAAACAATCACACTCTGGATTTCGGACAGTCAGGCCTCAAGGAAACACGCAAGAATCTTACCAAGGCAGGCATCCTGTGGAGCGACACATCCAACTATTCGATCTTTACCGCAAAGAACGGCATTAAGATCGGTATGTGCGGATACACATCAACAGGCGGTCTGAGCAGGACATATAAGCTCATCAAGACTTTGAGGAGCAAAGGATGTCAGATAGTAATAGTCTCCTGCCACTGGGGTATCGAGGCTACTTACAAGCAGACTAAGAGCCAGACCAAGAGAGGCCGCGCGCTCATCAATCACGGGGCTGACATCGTTGTAGGAACACATCCTCACAGACTCCAGCCTATCGAGGTCTACAAGGGCAAATACATTCTCTACAGCATCGGAAATTTCTGCTTTGGCGGACACACTAATCCCAGCGATCCCGATTCCGTCATCATCCAGTGCACTTTCGTAATGGATGAGACCGGCAAGAAGGTTGCGGATTACAGGCTTAATGTCATTCCGTATTCCTTAAGGAGCAGCAAGAGGGGAAATGACTATTGCCCGAAGCCCTATGCATTTGAAAGCAAAGCTTATGACAGAGTAATGTCGCGTCTCAACTGGGCTCAGGGAGACGAGTGATAAAAGGAGGAGAGGTTAATATGGCAGCAGGAAAAGTATTGGTTATCATGGGATCTGATTCTGACTTTCCGGTAATGGAAGGTTGCTTCAAGATGCTGAATAAGTTTGGCGTTGAGTTTGAGGCAGACGTCGCATCCGCACACAGGACACCCGACCGTGCGCACGAGCTTGCGTCTACCGCTGAAGAAAGAGGATTCAAGGTCATCATCGCTGCTGCAGGACTTGCAGCTCATCTGGCAGGTGTTCTTGCCGCTAATACGACTCTTCCCGTAATCGGAGTTCCCTGCAAAGGCGGTGCTCTTAACGGTGTTGATGCTCTTTACGCAACGGTCCAGATGCCTACAGGCATTCCGGTCGCTACTGTTGCGATCGACGGCGGATCCAATGCCGCCATTCTCGCATGCCAGATCCTCGCGCTTTCCGATAAGGATCTGAGCGATGCTCTCAAGGCTTACAAGAAGAGTCTTGCTGATTCTGTTGCCGAGCGTGATGCAAGGCTTAAGCAGAAGATAGCCGATATGGACAAATAATCAAATCATTCATACAAAGGACGGAACAAAATGAGTGGAATTTTCGGAACTTATGACATCAAGGGTCAGGCGCAGGATGTAGCAAAAGATGCTTATTACGGCATTTTTTCACTTCAGCACAGAGGTCAGGAATGTGCAGGTATCGCCGTA
This sequence comes from Clostridiales bacterium, assembly GCA_017478485.1. GTDB lineage: Bacteria > Bacillota > Clostridia > Saccharofermentanales > Saccharofermentanaceae > Saccharofermentans. The sequence continues at coordinate 434,458 of JAFVDI010000031.1, forward strand.
AACGACAACGGTACTTTCCTCGTACATAAAGCAATGGGACTCGTTACCGATGTTTTCGATGAAGTTACATTATCTGCATTGCAGGGTACATGCGCCATTGCTCACTGCAAGGGCGGTTCTCCACGTGAGAACGGACCTGAAGCGATCCAGCCCATATCGATCAAGTCCAGAGTTGGAAGCATTGCTCTCACTTCTGATTCTGTGATCATGAATGCCAATAAGGTCAGAGACGAACTCAAGGATCAGGGTGCCATCTTCCAGACTAATACTGATTCCGAGATCATCCTTTCACTGTTCTCCAGAAACAGGATCAGAACAGAGGACTGTGAGCATGCCATCCTCGAGACAATGAAGCAGATCCACGGCGTTTATGCCATGATCTTCATGACGGAAGACAAGCTCATCGGCGTAAGGGATCCTTACGGATTAAGACCGCTCATCCTCGGAAAGAAAGATGACAGATACTATATCTCATCAGAGTCCTGCGCTCTCGACGCAATCGGATGCGAGACGGTAAGAGACTTCCTGCCCGGCGAGATCATTACTATTTCAAAAGACGGCATGAGCTCACTTCTCTATAACGAAGCAACAGAGAAGAAGGATACCAAGGTCTGCGTTTTCGAGTATGTATACGTTGCAAGACCTGACTCTGTGATCGACAAGATGTCCATTTTCGATTCAAGATACAGAGTAGGTATGGCTCTTGCAAAGGAGAGCCCTGCTGATGTTGACCTTGTAATCGGCGCTCCCGACTCAGGCAACGCTGCTGCAGAAGGTTATGCGGCAGGCCTTGGCGTTTCATACGGATCAGGACTTCTCAAGAACAGATACGTAGGCAGAACATTCATCAAGAGCACACAGCAGCAGAGAGAACTCGCAGTAAGAATGAAGTTCGCAGCTCTCAAGACTGCCATCAAGGACAAGAAGATCGCTATCGTTGATGACTCTCTTGTAAGAGGTACAACGACAAAGCACATCATTTCATTCCTCAGGGAGAACGGTGCAAAAGAAGTACATGTAAGACTTGCATCTCCGCCGGTTAAGTTTGGCTGCTGCTATGGCGTCAATGCTTCTTCTGAGACTGAGCTTCCCGCAAGCACAAAGACAATAGAAGAGATCCGCGACATGATCGGTGCTGACTCGCTTGCTTATATCAGCCTTGAGTCTTTGAAGGCATCACTTAACACGATCGACTGCGGTGTTTGCTCCGCATGCTTCGACGGTGACTTCGTTGCCGGAAAGCCCGAGGATGGCGAAGCTTAAGAAATATCAGGTATTGTTTGAGGATAAACGATGAAGATAGCAGTATTCGTATCAGGAGGCGGAACAAATCTCCAGGCGATAATCGACAACACTAAGACAGGGATCCTGAAAGACATTGAGATCGTTCTCGTCCTTTCATCATCACCTTCAGCATATGCGCTGACACGTGCTTCAGAGAACGGAATACCTTCCGTTGTAATGAGGGCTTCAGACTATCCTTCAAGGGAGCAGTGGGACAGCGAAATGGCTGAATGTGTTAAGAAGTCAGGCGCTGAACTTATTGTTCTCGCAGGTTATCTTTCGCTTCTGGGACCCAAGACGGTTTCGATGTATTCCAACCGCATAATCAACATTCATCCGTCACTGATCCCTTCTTTCTGCGGAGAGGGCATGTACGGCATCAAGCCGCATAAAGCAGCACTTGCAAGAGGAGTAAAGGTATCAGGCGCGACGGTTCATTTCGTAAACGAGAATTACGATGAAGGTCCGATCCTTTTGCAGAAATCGGCAGAAGTACTTCCCGGCGACACGCCTGAAGTGCTTCAGAAGAGGATCATGCAGGAGTGCGAATGGAAGATACTTCCCCAAGCCATAAGGCTTATCGCAGACGGCAAGGTTTCTATCGAAAACAACATAGCATACGTAACAGAATAACAGTCGGAGGTGCAGAAAAATGAAAACAGCAGATCTCGGAGAATTACTTAAGTCCAATGCTTACCCCGGAAGAGGAATCGTAATCGGAAGAAGTGAGGACGGCAGCAAGGCCGTTACCGCTTATTTCATCATGGGAAGAAGCGTAAACTCACGCAACCGTGTTTTCACAGAGACATCAGACGGAATCAAGACAGAGGCTTTCGATCCTTCAAAGCTTTCCGATCCGCATCTCATCATATATTCACCTGTCAGGGTTCTCGGCAACAAGACGATCGTTACAAACGGAGATCAGACAGATACCATCTATGAGCTCATGGACAGGCAGTATACATTTGAGCAGTCCTTGAGAGGCAGAGAGTTCGAAGACGATGCGCCGAACTACACGCCCCGTATATCAGGCATCATGCGCGTAGAGAACGGCACATACAATTTTGCCATGTCCATCTTAAAGAGCGCTGACGGCAACCCCGAATCATGCGAGAGACATACTTTCACATATTCCAACCCGCTTCCCGGAACAGGAAGATTCATCCACACATACATGGGTGACGGTAATCCGCTTCCTTCTTTTGAAGGCGAGCCTGAAAAGGTTGCTATAAGCGGCGATATCGATTCATTTACAAAGACTGTCTGGGAGTCTCTCAACGAGGAGAACAAGGTATCGCTTTTCGTAAGATTCATCAATATCGCTGACGGTACATACGAGACAAGGATCGTCAACAAGAACGTTAGATAATCCCGCTTTTAGCGGCAACAGGAGGAAACATATATGTCCAGTGAAATGGCACTTAAGTACGGCTGCAACCCCAATCAGAAGCCGTCCCGCATCTTTATGGAAAACGGTTCCGAACTTCCGATCGAAGTATTGAACGGTAAGCCCGGATACATCAATCTGCTCGACGCTTTCAATGCGTGGCAGCTTGTTAAAGAACTCAAGGCAGCAACAGGAATGCCGGCTGCAGCTTCTTTCAAGCATGTTTCACCTGCAGGAGCAGCAGTAGGAAGACCTCTTTCCGATACTGAAGCAAAGATCTATTTCGTTGATGATCTTGGAGAGCTTTCTCCGATCGCATGCGCATATGCAAGAGCAAGAGGCGCTGACAGAATGTCTTCTTACGGCGATTTCGCAGCTCTTTCAGATACATGCGATGCAGTTACTGCAAACATGCTCAAGCGCGAAGTCAGCGACGGCGTCATCGCTCCCGACTACACACCAGAGGCTCTTGAGATCCTCCGGACAAAGCGTAAGGGAACATATAACGTCATCAGGATCGATCCTTCATATAAGCCTGATCCGATCGAGCGCAAGCAGGTCTTCGGCGTAACATTCGAGCAGGGAAGAAACGAGCTTGATATCAACAAGGCTCTTCTCGAGAACATTGTAACAGTCAACAAGGATATTCCTGATGACAAGAAGGAAGATCTTCTCATCTCCCTCATCACTCTCAAGTACACTCAGAGCAACTCCGTCTGCTACGTAAAGGACGGTCAGTGCATTGGTATCGGCGCCGGACAGCAGTCCAGGATCCACTGCACAAGACTTGCAGGAAACAAGGCTGATATCTGGTGGCTCAGACAGCATCCGAAGGTCATGGGTCTGCAGTTTGTTGATGACATCAGCCGTCCCGTACGTGACAACACTATCGATGTTTATATTTCCGAAGAGCATGACGACGTCTTAAGAGACGGCGTATGGCAGACACTTTTCAAGGTTAAGCCGGAAGTTCTGACCATGGAAGAGAAGAAGGAGTGGATCGCAAAGAACACCAATGTTTCAATCGGTTCTGACGCTTTCTTCCCGTTCGGCGACAACATCGAGCGCGCTTACAAGAGCGGCGTTAAGTACATTGCAGAACCCGGCGGATCCATCCGTGACGACAACGTCATCGAGACATGCGACAAGTACGGCATGGCAATGGCATTCACGGGGATCAGACTTTTCCACCATTAAATTCAAAAGAAGGTTTTACGAAATAAAAACGAACGGAGTGAGTGAAGTTGAGATATACTTCGCTCACTCTTTTTATTTCACATATTGCGGATGTCATGGTAAAACTAATATATCTTTCGTTTAACACTTAACAAGATCAGGGGGACAGGAAAATGGCTGAAAATGAAGAGATCAAGGCTCTGGAAGAAAAGACTGAAGTAACAGAAACAACTGAAGCGACAAAAGAGGCCGTTGAGAATAAGCCCATAGAGAATAAGCCCGTTGAAGATTCCGGTTCCAAAAAGAATGGTGATCTTTCCGTTTTGAGTGACCGCGAACTCCTGATCGAATTGCTCAAAGAGCAGAAGAAGGCAAGTAAGCGTTCACTTATCACTGCAGTATCGCTTGTTGCCATTGCACTTATTTTCGGTGCGGCTGTGCTGATCATAGTTCCAAAGGTCAATGCGACTCTCAATAATGCGTATCAGGCGATCGACAACATCGAGGCTGTTGTTGCCAATGCAGATAAAGCCATTGGATCTGTTGAGAAGTCACTCGACGGCATAGACAAGATGGTTAAGAACGTGGATAAGGTCGTTGTCGACAATACAGATTCCGTAAGCAAGACGGTAGAGAGAATGAGCTCTATCGATATAACGGCACTCAACAAGTCGATCAAGGATCTGAGCGACATAATCGAGCCGTTGGCGAAATTCTTCAGACGCTGATTAACTGATCAGGGATTATATTTCTGCACGGGTGCAGGAGGCTGCATCTTGCCGGAATCGAGGCGGTAACGTCTTATGTAGTAAGTGCGGCCGACTTCAGCTGCCCAGAATACATACTTGTTTGATACGCCGGTATCATAGCCTGAATGCCACATGTAATGACCGGGCTTCATGTCGATCTCTTTTTCGCCCTTTTTCTTGCCGTGGAAGTACTCGTATTCCTTTGCTGAAGTCTGCTGTACACCTGAATAGATGCCGCAGTGGATCGGCTTCTTGTTTTTGTTATAGAAAACAAGGATGTCACCGGGTTTGCAGTGGTTTCTGATCCATGTATTAAACTCTTCTTCGTCGATCTTCTTTTCTTTTCGCTTCCAGGTCTTTTTTACAAGCTTTTTAAGCTTGGTCTTGTCAACAGGCCTGCAGATAACGGTCTTGCCGTTGCTGTCCTTATATGTGAAATTGCTGGAAAGCAGGGATTCAAGAGCGCTGAGACCGATCCATTCGTTAAGTCTTGCGTATCTGCTTTTTTTGCTGGCTTTTCCGAGATCCGTGCCGAGTGCATCGACCAGACACTGGGCTACCAACGCATCACATCTCATATCCTTATAAGGAGTGCGGTTATAGTACTTTGCGCGTTTGAGAACAGTAGAAGCGAAATTCTTGCCAGTACCGATCTTCCACTCGCTGACTCCGCTTGAAGAACTGGTGGAGACGTAACTGTAACCAAAAGCGCTTCTGATATTTTTCAGGGCACCCGGATTATTTCCGCCTTTTCTGACAAGCGTGATCTGGATACCGTCGATGCGTCTGCCTATGCCTCTTGAACCGGAGGGTTCGCCGTTCTTGGACCACGAAAACCATCCGAGCCCGCTGACATAAGTCCTGTAATAGATGTCATAGTGGTAAGCGACTTCGCCTGTAAGCCTTATCTCGATGGCTTCAAATCTTTTCTTTTTTGTAAGCTTTCCGCAGAGAAGGCCATTTGATGACCATTTCTGCCAGCCGCGGTCACCGGAGATAAGGGCGCGGTACTCGATGCTGCCGGTATATTCATTGCTGCGCAGGGACAATTCGATCCCTTCGATCCTTTTTTTCTTTCCGGGCCTGCCGGAGACCTGTTTATTGTATTTCCAGGTCCTTTCCCATTTGGAAGTTTCAACATAAGACCTGTAGGAAATGTTTGTTTCGCCGTTCATTCTGCTTCGTCTGACAAGCATGACCTTGATCTGTTCGATCCTTCTGCCTTCGGCAGCGCTTCCGGCTACCGCTTCGTCGCAAACCCAGCCTTGCTGGCCGTTATGAATATCTGTCCATGCCGAGTACCAGATGCCGTAGGCATCAGCAAGCGCGCCGGTCAGTCTCATTTGGATGGCGGTAATGAAGGTCCTGTTGGTAAGTCCGGTTGTCTTGCCGTTATCTGTCCATTCCTGCCATCCCTGTTTGCTTACGCAGATACGGTACTGAAGAGAACCCGGGAAGTTCTTGTCGATCGTATCAAGTCTGATGTTGACGGATTTGATGCTCTTTCCGGAATCTGCTTTGCCTATGGTCAGGATGCCTGTTTCAAAAGAAGCTATGGAGTGACCTTGGCCATTGATGACGGATGTGCCTGATAAGACATACGGATAGCCGTCAGCGAAAGAAACTGCAGGGAAGCATGAGATTAACAATGCTGCAGATAAGAGCATTGTAAAACAGAAGAGAACCGATTTTTTTAAAAGCGGCTTTATCAAGCAAACTCCTATAAAAATGCCCCGGAGTCCTGATATCCGGGGCTGAACCTTGGAGCCAATGGTGGGAATCGAACCCACGACCTATTCATTACGAGTGAATTGCTCTACCCCTGAGCCACATTGGCATACTAAAGAAATATACTTGTTCAACCAATTTATGTCAAGTAAATCTATTTTATTATAGTTTTTATTAATTGAGTTATAATTAAACTGTATTGGAGGTGTCAAACGTGAATTTGAAAAAGATCTGCGCAACGTCTTTAGCTTTGTGTATGACACTGCTTTTGGGCGCATGCCGCAGGGAATCTGATGACTTCCCGTCATTTAAGGAAGCCCCTTCCAATACGAAGCAGGTTGAGACCGAGCCGTCTTCCAAAGAAAAGAACACTGCCGACGGTATCAGGAACCTGAAAGTAGCTCTTCCTTATTCGGATGAGACCATCAGGTGCCTTTCTGCCATGTTTTATTCCAAGAACAACGGGACCTGGGATAACTCTGTTTCGGGTGCCGATGTAAACATAGATGCGCTTTCCGCAACCGCGACCAATTATGTAATCAAGAACACCGGCGTCAGCAATGACGGCGCAAGCCTCGAAAACCTTAAGGGAATGAGAGAAGCGGGAAATGAACCGGATCTGTTCCTGGCAGCGGATTTCCAGTCTGCCGCGGATTCAGGACTTGCCACTGACATCAGTTTGTATGCCTCACGCACGCAGTATATTGACGGAGCTAAGATCTATGCGGGATCAATGTCGAGCCAGTTAGAGGACGGCAAGCTTTTCGGACTGCCGCACTATTGTGCTGCCACCGTGATCTTCGGCAACAGGGACTATGTTCCGAAAGACGGTCGCATACAGGCGAAGTACACTACTGAAGACTTTACCAAGTATCTTGAACAGACATACAGTACGTACAAGTGCATTCCTCTTGCTTCCGGATATGAGCTGATGCCTTATCTCGGATCCTGTTTCTCAAACGACAGGGCAGTATCTTACATGATGCGCAATGAATATCTGGCTTATAAGGAATCGGCTGAAACCATTATAAATGCAGCTTCCGGCTACTTAAGGAAACTCTATGACTCCAAGATGTCCGCCAATGCCGATAAGGATGGCGCTGATCCCGTGTTCTCCAGAAATGCGGCTCTCTGGGTCGATTCTTCAGCAAGCTGCAGGACCTGGGAGGAATACTATCCTGAAAAACTTTATTTCCTGCAGCTGCCGTGCAGCAGCACGTCAAATGCGGGCGTTCCTTATCTCAGGGCATATTCGCTTTGCGTCTCGCAGAAGTGCGAGGACATGCAGTTTGCGGTTGATTTCGCTTCTTTCATCTCATATGACGAGGATGCCCAGCTCCTGATCTACAGGATGGAGAACATGGAGGGACTCATGCCTCTCGTGCGTTCCGGAAAAGTGTGGACCATGGCCGCAAATGAAGGCGTTTTCGGTACGATGGTAAACGAACTCCGACAGACGATGGATAATGCGGTTTACTGCCCGGGAAGCTACGACAACAGGATCTACCGCAAGACTAACGAATACACGATCCTTTATTTCGGCGTCAGTAATGACAGATTCAATCCGGAGGCATGCTATGGGGTCTATGATTGAGCTTCGCAGTATCCATATCAGAGACAGCGCGGTACTTCGTTCGCGTGGTCTTATGGAGGGCACGCTGTCGCTCATCGAAGATGACATCAGATCATTCGGAAAAGGAAGTTCAGGCGAGGCACTGATCGCGCTGAAGAATGACGAGATCTACGCCATGATCAAGCTGTTCAGGCCTGACAGAAGGAAATGCAGGGCCCATCTCGAATTCGTTTTCACCAAAGATGCTAATGCTGATACCCAGAGTGCCGTCGTTGACAGACTCCTGCACTATTGTTTCATGGAGGAGTTCTATCACAAGGTCTCCGTAATAGTCGACCACGGAAACGAAGGGATCGAAAGGATAATCACAGGCGCTGGCTTCGTTCAGGAAGCCGTCCTGAGGGACGAGGTGAGGAGAAAGACCGGATTTGCGGATTCAGGGCTTTTCTCGATGCTCTCTTATGAATATCCGGCATATAACGTCTGTTTCGTGCCTTTTGAGCGCGGAGTTGCCATGATCGGAGGCGGAAAAGACTATATCGACAGAGTTAAGCTCTTCCATTACGGCCAAAAGATCGAAAACGACAAGTTCGCAGAGAATGTCGCGGGTGGCCTGGGGCTTCTGGAGGAGTCAGGCGGGCTGGCCCGCAACGACGGCAGATATGCGATAGATGCCGAGCAGATGGAGTATCTTCCCGAAGAGGTTGGAAGAGCAACACTCGAGCTTGCAGAATACTTTTCGAGCAGCAGGTCGGGCTTCGACATTAATGTTAAGTTCAATCAGGGTACGGATTTCCAGCGTGAAGTCTGGAAGGCCCTTTGCAGCATACCCTATGGGGCAACCAGGAGTTATGAGGATATCGCTCTGAAGCTTACCGGCGGGGATAAGACAAAAGCTAGAAAGATAACCAGGGCAGTTGGCGCCGCGTGCGGTGACAACCCGGTCGCCGTGATAGTTCCGTGCCACCGCGTGATCGGAAAGGACGGAAGCATCGTAGGGTATTCGGCAGGTATCGACATAAAGGACTATCTGCTGCTCCATGAGAGCTTTACGGCGGTTACACCCCTCGGTTTCAAGGAGGCATGACATATGGCAAAACACGATAAGAGTCCGGTTGGCATTTCAACGATATTGAATCCCGTACCGGTCGTAATGGTCTCATGTGCCGGAAAAGACATTTCCAATGCAGCTCAGAGACCTAACATAATGACGGTTGCCTGGGCGGGAACCGTCAATTCCGAGCCGCCGATGGTATCAGTTAGCATCCGTAAGTCGAGGCATTCACATAAGCTTATTTCCGAAACGGGCGAGTTCGTTATTAACCTCGTCTCCAAGTCGCTTTGCAAGCCCTGCGATTACTGCGGCGTCAGGTCGGGAGCAGATGAGGACAAGTTCGCGAAATGCGGCCTTACACCAGTTAAGGCTGAAGGCCTTGAATATGCATATGCCATCAAGGAAGCGCCCGTCTCGATATCCTGCAAGGTGAAGAACGTGACAGAGCTTGGCTCTCACGACATGTTCATAGGTGAGATCGTCGCAGTTACTGCGGATTCCTATCTTACCGACGATAAGGGAAGGCTTTGCCTTGACAATGCAAAGCTCGTTGCTTACAACCACGGGGAATATTTCCTTCTGGGCGACAAGCTCGGGTTCTTCGGCTACTCCGTGGCATCTGAAGAAGTTTTGAAGAAAAGGATGGGCAAATAATGAAGTTCAAAGGTATAAGCAAAGCGTTTTCGGGCAAGTTCATCCATTTCTACAAGGCTGAATACGAGACAGAGAAGGGCAATCCGAAGATCTATGAGATGGTATCCCGTGACGGCAACATCACAGGTCTTGAGAACGGTATCAGGAACGATAAGTGCGACGCGGTAATACTGATAATCACTTCGGTCGACGGAACTAAGATCCTTTTAAATAAGGAATTCCGCATGGCCGTAGGCGATTTTGCCTACAATTTTCCGGCAGGACTCATCGATCCGGGCGAGAGCCTTGAGGAAGCAGCCAGGAGAGAACTCCGGGAAGAGACCGGCCTTACGCTCGAAAAGATCGACGAGGTGTTGCCTGTCAGCTACTCGGCCGTCGGCATAACGAACGAGAAGAGCTGCTGCGTGATCGGAACCGCTTCGGGCGAGTTTGCGCCCAGTACTTCTGACGAAGAAGAGATCGAGGCTGCCTGGTATGACAAAGAGCAGGTAAAAGAGCTCCTTAAGGGCAGTTCTTTTGCCGCGAGAACGCAGGCTTACTGCTGGTGGTGGGCCAAGCAGGACTGAACTTGCTTTTCGCAAAGAAGATTGACTAATGTTTGGCCCGAAAAGCATTGGGTTTATGCTCATAAGGCAGTAATGCAAAGACAGAGCATAGCATCAGGTTAAGGGCATAAGACCGATGGGATTGAAATAGATCCTGTCGGTCTTTTCATTTTGCAGGGAAAACATATTATTTCCCGAATAATCCATGTCACGATTGAACACCAATTTAATATGCGTGCATCAACAAGCATAATAGCCTACTTTTAGTGAGGCCATGCATTACAGTTCCATACACCGCGACATAAACAGAAGGACGCATCTTATGAGGAATTGCCCGCAATAAGCGACGGTCAATTCCCCACGATGCTCTGTTGTGTCGATATAAGAGCGCCAAAGACGGCGGCGCTCTCATATCTCCCCAACAGCCACGAATATCTTCGTCAGGTCAGTCGTCCACCGGAAGACTGACCATCCTCGACATTCTTTCTGTCTCTGTCGGGTGTAACACACTACACCTTGCTAGCAAGGAGGTGTGCAAGGGGATTCCCCTTGACCCCTTTTAGACAAGCAAATCTACACGCAGGAACCGCTTCGCCCTGCGTGCAGCTTTACTTGTTCCTCTATACATACGGAACAAACACCCCTGTTTTTCTACACGCTTTTGGGTTGGTAAATATGACGAATAATCCAGTCGTCCCCATTTGGGTACAACTGGATTTCGTTCGCATTTTTATATGTGAAATATCAGAAGGTTCATTTCAAAATAAGTAACCCTCTACTTATTAGTAAGGAAAAAGGGCAAAAATGAACGTCAAAATCGAAATTCACCAGAAATTAGATAAAAATAGCTGAAATCTGATGTATAATTACGTTGCTCGGGAAAATCCTTAGAAAGTATTTCTTTGAGAATGAGGTTATCAGGGAGGCGCGTAATTCTCGTTATGAGGAATCACTTGAATTGTAGTAGAGTTCGTAAATTATTATCTGTGTTTATCATATTGCTTATGATGGTAAACTTGGTTTCTTGCTCCACTTCCAAGACTTCGGGTTTTATTGTTTTGAACGATTATGTAAAGTTTGATACGACCAGGAACAGAAGAATGGTTTTAAATGTTCTGTCAAACGCATCAAACCCTGATGTTTCGATTGCTTCTATTGATGGCGACGGAATAGAGAATGCTGAATATAAATGGAGTTTCGACAATGAACCTATTGCTAAATACGAGAGTTACAGTGCTTATATGTTATTGTTGGACTTCGATATAGACGAAGGTTGTGTTGTAAGTATAAAGTCAATTGAACTTACACTGAACGGAACTAAGAAAACAGTAACTTTTGCTAATCCGGTTATCTTCAGAAGCAGAGTAGGATCACTTGATGAAAAAGTATCAGAAGTATTAGAGATTAATCCAGTTGCATTTGCGATGCATTCTGACAAAGTCGGAGAAGTGTACCCTATTAAGTTTGTTGCCCAAAAAGATCTTACGATAGTTGATGTTAGTCCGAACAGCTATCTTACAGCCGTTCCATTGCGATATGATCTGAATGGTAATGAACATGATAATGCTGACGGGCTCTTTCCGCTAAAGCTTTCTCAAGGTGATGAATGTACGGTTTTCCTAACATTTAAGCAAAAAGATGGAGTATCTGTATACGATAATGTTTCTTGTGATTTAGAAGTTAAATACTCTGTTGATGAACCTTCTGTTACGCATACCAAGGTTGTTTCTGTAGAATGCACCAATGATGTAAATAGCGAATATATTAAAATGGTTCTAGAAAAAAACTAATGGAAGGAATATTAAAACAAAATAATAGTAAGTTAATCTGATCGATGTCTTAATTGCCAAAGAACAATGACTGCTGTATAATGTCATCAAGAAAGAAGTGGCAACGCTTCTTGGGCTGGTCGAAAGACCCGGGTCCACATAACGGCGGGTAAGACACCCGCTTTTTTTTGGAAAAATGAAAGAGTTAAGCATATTTGTTGACGAGTCAGGCGATTTCGGAGAATTTGACCATAGAGCTCCGTATTATATTATTTCGCTTGTTTTTCATGACCAATCGAATGATATTTCCGAAGATCTTCAAACCCTTGAGTCAGAGATGGTTAACATTGGTTGGCCGGAGCATTGCTTCCATGCCGGCCCGATTATCCGTTCCGAAAATGAGTATAAAGATTATTCTTTGGGTGAGAGACAAAGATTATTAAAGCGATTAATGACTTTTACCCGTAAAGTTGAAATCAAAGCAACAACGATTTATGTTGAAAAGAAGAAAGGTTCGGATGAGATTGATATTACCAACATGCTAAGCAAACAATTGGCTGATTTTATTCGCCGGCACCTTGATTTTTTCGCCAATTATAATGCCATAAAGCTATACTACGATAATGGTCAAACGGAAGTAACCAAGATTCTGGTTTCTGTTTTTAACACTCTGCTGGATAATGTTGAGTTTAAAAGGGTTATTCCTTCAAACTACAGATTGTTTCAAGTCGCTGATCTTATGTGCACTCTTAAACTCACGGAATTGAAGATGAATAAGCATATTCTTTCAAGATCAGAGATTTATTTCTTTAAAGATGAAAGAACATTTAAAAAGAATTATATAAAGCCGATAGAGAGAAAGATTTTTTAGCAATTAAGGTTGGGAATCTTAGAGAAGATTTTTACGTGATATAGTCATATTTACATTCCATAAAACGAACATGTTAATTTGCATTGCTTGTGTATATCCGGCTGAAAAGCTATAAACGGAGCATAAGCAATGGAGGTAAAGGAAAAATGCTTAGCGAGAACATCAAGGTGTATAGGAAACAAAAGGGATATACTCAGGAAACCTTGGCACAAGCTTTAAATGTAGTAAGACAGACGGTTTCTAAATGGGAAAAGGGTTATTCGGTTCCTGACGCGGATATGCTTGAAAAACTGGCTGATATTTTGGAAGTATCGGTAAGTGATCTTTTGGGTGAACCGGCAGAGCCGCAAGCAAAGTCTTCAGATATCGAGAAAATATCAGCTCAGCTTGCAATACTTAACGATCAGATGGCTAGAGAAGTTGTCAGAAGAAGGCGTAATCTGAGGATAGTTCTTACTGTTATAGCTTCTGTTCTTATTCTGATAATATCAGGTATAGTAGTTTTATTTCACTCATTTGGGGTTGAATTTGGTATAGGTTCCGGAAAAGTTGATAATGTCGAAGTAAGTTATGTGGCTTCATCTCCTTTTTCACAGGAAGATATAAATGAAGCTATCGATAAGATCGAGATGGATTTCATGAAAGACTGGAACGGATGCGAACTTACCAAGATCTACTATGCAGGTGATGAGATCAGCAAAGCTGAGAGTGAGATAAAGGGCGTTGAAACAATAGTTTTACTTTCTGAATTCAAAACATATAAACAGCCGGGAGATAGTTCACTGAATGAAAATCAAACTTACACTGGTTGGAGTTGGATCCTTATAAGAACAAAAGACGGTTGCTGGGAACATGTAGATCACGGTTACGGTTAATACCAATATATTGCAAGTTTATAGACTAAGCCTTAGATAAATGAAGCGAACCCCTGAAGTTGGACAAACTTCGGGGGTTTATATATGAAACTATCTTTTGAATTAAAACTTGAGATTTATGTGAAACATCTAGCGGGATACGGTTTTAATTATTTAGCAGATGAATATCACTTATCGATTATGTGAGGTGTATGAGATTTGCCGCTTACTGATTTTTACATCTGGTTCTGGCTTGCTTGATATGGTGGATTAAACGGACATTTCTCTAGTCTCAGTCGGTTATACTATTGACAAGCAATATGCAGCATTCTACAATAAGAACAAATGTTCTGTTTTTGTAGAGGGATTGAATATGAATGAAGATAGTGAAGCAAGGAAGAGATTGATCAATCCTGATTTTTATGAACCTATCGAGAAGTATGGCGAGCAGTCTTTCGAAGTAAAGATCGGTAATACGGTGTTTCAGATAGAAACACATTACGATTCAAAAGGTCGCGTATCCGTAATGAAGCAGTTTCAGGACTATCTTTTGAAAAATATAGACGCTTCCAAAATGAGAGAGTATTCTGAAGATACTGATGCTATGCCCGGTTGTCAGGAAGGAGCAAAGTAAAATGACAACATCAGATATTCAGGGCAAAGACAATAAAATAACAGCGCTTTACTGCAGGTTATCGGTAGATGATGCAGACAAACAGTCGGATGAGGAATCTAATTCCATCAAGAACCAGAAGCAGATACTTCAGGACTATTGTAAGAAGAACGGATACCATAATACGAGATTTTTCGTTGATGACGGTATATCCGGTACGACTTTCGATCGCCCGGGATTCAAGGAGATGGAAACTCTTGCTGAAGAGGGTAAGATTGGAACGATAATCGTCAAGGATCTGTCGAGATTCGGGCGTGAACAGACTGAAGTTGGGCGTCTTACGCAAATAGTCTATCCTTCTTTGGGAATCACGTTCATAGCGATACAGGAGCATGTAAATACTTCAACCGGTGAAGGCGTGGAGATAATGCCGTTCCATGCAATCTTTAATGAATGGTATGCGGCACAGACTTCCAAGAAGATCCGTCAGGTTTGGAAAACGAAGTCTGAACACAATATGCGCGTATCCCACCATGTTCCTTTTGGTTATGTCCGAGATAAGAATGACAAGGAGAAGTGGCTGATAGACGAGGAAGCTGCAAAGGTTGTGAGGCATATCTTTGAACTGTTCCTTTCAGGTATGGGAACGGTACAGATAGCAGGAAGACTTAAGGAAGAGAAAGTCCTTACACCCAATGCCTATTATGCTTCTATCGGAAGGGGTTATACTTTCGACCTTCCTGATGATCCGTACAAATGGAAGGATTCAACGGTATCTCATATCCTTGATAACAGGAAGTATACCGGGTGTATGGTGAATAATGCTTACTCGACCGTAAGTTATAAAGTTCACAAGACGACTCTCATTCCAGAGGAACAGCGGCAGATAATACCGAACTGTCAGGAAGCTATTGTGTCTGAAGATGACTGGCTGAGGGTTCATGAACTGCGTAAAAACAGAAGAAGGCCATTAAAGTCTGGCAAGACGAGCAAATTTTCAGGACTTCTTTTCTGCCACGACTGCGGATCCAAGATGCATTTCTGTACAAGCAGAACCTATGGCCCCAATCAGGATTTTTACAGATGTGCGATGTATAAGAATGGCAAAGATTATTGTTCAGCACATATAATCAGAAATATCGTTCTTGAACGAATAGTGCTCATTGCAATAGGCGATCTGGCAGATTTTGTGCGTTGTTATGAAAGTGTGTTCATGTATATGGTGGGTGAGAGGAATAAGACACTTAAGGCTGAAGCTCTTAAAGCAGAGAAGATGAAGCTTTCTCAGGCTGAAAAGAGGCAGAATGAATTGGATTTCCTCACAAAGCGTATATATGAAGACAATGCTTTCGGGAAGCTGTCAGATGACAGATATGAGAAACTTATACAGTCATATGAGGCGGAACAGAAAGAAATCGACAAGACCATAGCGGAGTTGCAGGCGAAACTGACCAGGACAGAAAGAGAAAGTTTAGAGTTAAGTTATCTTTTCAATAAACTCCGCAATCTGTCGCAGGTGACCGAACTTGATCCTGAATTAGTGAACACACTGATAAAGAGGATCGAGGTTCATCAACGGGAAAACCGTGATGGCAGAAAAGTTGTCAAGGTGGATATCTACTTTACAGCAATCGGCATGTTTGATATACCATCTGAAAAAGAGATCAATGCTATCATGAGACGCATGAACGGCGATAGAAAGACGGCATAGACCCCAATGGATTCAGTACTGCCTTACAAATACAATCTATTTACTTTTCAGGTTAAATTATCTATTATTCTAATGTTTGTTAAATCTATACTTAAAGGAGTGTAATTATGGATATTTCACCGCTTCAGAAAGCCAGATACGAGTACCAGCCCAAGCTTCCGGGTATGCTCAGAAACGGCATTTCAGAGATCTCTGTTCAGGAAGGCGCTGCTACACAGAGTGTTGCAGATCAGGACCAGATCAAGGCTCTTTTCCCTAACACATACGGTAAGCCCGAGATCACATTCGTTAAGGGCGCTAACACTTCAGCTGCTAAGAAGCAGGTTGTAGGCGTTATCCTTTCAGGCGGTCAGGCTCCCGGCGGACACAACGTCATCTCCGGTCTTTATGACGCTCTTAAGGCTACAAACCCTGAGAACAAGCTCCTCGGCTTCAAGAAGGGACCTGACGGACTTCTTAAGAACGACTATGTTGAGTTTGACGACAAGTTCATCGACGCATACAGAAATACAGGCGGTTTCGACATCATCGGTTCCGGCAGAACAAAGCTCGAGACAGAAGAGCAGTTCAACACTGTTGCTGAATATGCAAAAGAGAACGGCCTTACAGCTATCGTAATCATCGGCGGCGACGACTCCAACACAAACGCAGCTACTCTCGCTGAGTACATGGCTGCTCATAACACAGGCATTCAGGTTATCGGCTGCCCTAAGACCATCGACGGCGACCTCAAGAACGAGGACATCGAGGCTTCTTTCGGTTTCGATACAGCTACAAAGACATATTCCGAGCTCATCGGCAACATCGAGCGTGACGCTAACTCCGCAAAGAAATACTGGCACTTCATCAAGGTCATGGGACGTTCCGCTTCCCACGTTGCTCTCGAGTGCGCTCTTGAGACACAGCCTAACATCTGCCTCATCGGTGAGGAAGTTGCAGCAAAGAAGATGTCACTTAGCGACATCACAAACCAGATCGCTGATTCCGTTGAGAAGAGAGCAGCTAACGGCGACAACTTCGGCGTTGCCATCATCCCTGAGGGTATCGTAGAGTTCGTTCCCGAGTTCTCCGCTCTCATCGCTGAGATCAACGAGCTCCTCGCAGGCGAGAAGACAGCTCAGTTCAACGCTCTTCCTGACTGGAACGCTAAGTACGAGTTCATCAAGGCAGGCCTTTCCGCTGATGCTTTCAAGGTTTTCGATATCCTTCCCCAGGGCATTCAGCAGCAGCTCTTCCTCGAGAGAGACCCTCACGGCAACGTTCAGGTATCCCTCATCGAGTCCGAGAAGCTCTTCTCCGAGATGGTCAAGAACGAGCTTGCAAAGAGAAAGGAAGCAGGCACATACAAGGGCAAGTTCGGTGCTCAGCATCACTTCTTCGGTTATGAGGGCCGCTGCGCATTCCCTTCAAACTTCGATGCAGATTACTGCTACTCATTAGGCTTCAACGCTTTCATGCTCATCCAGTACGGCTTCACAGGTTACCTCTCCAAGGTTTCCAACATCTCCAAGCCCGCTGACGAGTGGGTTGCAGGCGGCATGCCCATCACAAAGATGATGAACATGGAGAGAAGAAACGGTAAGGATAAGCCGGTTATCCGCAAGGCTCTTGTTGAGCTCGACGGCAAGCCGTTCAAGTATTTCGAAGCTAACCGTGAGAAGTGGGCAGTCGAGACTTGCTTCACATTCCCGGGCGCTATCCAGTACTTCGGACCCTCAGACGTCTGCGACCGTACAACAGTCACACTCGCTCTCGAGAAGGGCTGATATCTGATCAGTAATTGAATTCTTAAAAGGGGCAGTTCCGCAAGGGACTGCCTTTTTGTTGTTCTAAGGCAATAATGGCGCGGCGTGCCAATGAATGATTCTTGAATCGGCTGATAAAAAAGCGGAGTGTACTAAATCGTGTAGTGAATTGCCTTGTTTTGTACACGTTTTAGGTAAAATCGCCTCTATTTGCATAAAAACGTGTAGTAAAACGGCTTATTTAGTGCACGTTTCAGGTAAGGGCTGCATGTCTCCTTGTCAAATAAAAAACAAATGCTGACAAGTAAAAATACTTGACACCGTTCCGGCTCTTTGTTATTATTCTGTGGTCGTATTCGGAGGAGAATTGCGCCCATATGAAGGAAAAGTCAATCAGAACAGGCATTTTGCTTGATTTTTACGGGAATCTCCTGACCGACAGGATGCGCGAGGCATGCGAGAGTTACTACTATGAAGACTTGTCGCTCGCCGAGATCGCCGAGATCCAGGGGATTTCCCGGCAGGGAGTGCACGATACGATCAAGCGCGCTGAGAAGGAACTTGAGTCATACGAGGATAAGTTAGGGCTCATGGGACTTTTCGAGAAGAACAAAGCAAGGGCACAGAAAGCTCTTGATCTGATAAAGAACGGTGACTGTGACAAGGCCGCCGGAGAACTTGAAGAACTGATAGAGGAAATGTAACAAGGTGTTTGAGAGCCTTTCGTCAAAACTGCAGAACATAACGGCTAAGATGCGCGGCAAAGCACGCGTCACCGAAGCAGACATCAAGGAGATGATGCGTGAGATCCGCATGGCTCTCCTTGAGGCTGACGTTAACTACGGCGTTGTTAAGGAATTCGTTTCCGAGATGAGCGAGAAGTGCAAGGGCGCTGACGTCATGCAGTCACTCACTCCGGGTCAGCAGATCGTTAAGATCGTCAGGGATTCCCTTACGGATCTCCTCGGAGGCGAGAATGGCTCAGACAAGCTTCTTTCTTCTTCTACAGGGTTTAATACGATAATCCTTTACGGTCTTCAGGGTGCAGGTAAGACCACTACGGCAGTTAAGCTTGCAAAGCTCCTTAAGGCGGCAGGAAAGAAGCCGATGGTTGTATCCGTTGACGTTCACAGACCCGCAGCTGCAGGACAGCTCAAGGTTCTTGCTGATGCTGTAGGCATTGATTGCTATATCGATCCTGAAGAGAAGGATGCCGTTAAGATCGCAAGAGACGGTGAAGGCAAAGCCAGATATCTGCTCTGCAATTACCTGATCATAGATACTGCAGGACGTACTGTTGTTGATGACGAGCTCATGGGCGAGCTCAAGGACATCAGCGATACCGTCAATCCCACAGAGAAGCTCCTCGTAGTCGATGCGATGATCGGTCAGGAAGCCGTTAACGTTGCGCAGACTTTTGAAGAAGCTATCGGCATGGACGGCTTCATCATGACGAAGCTCGACGGTGACGCCAGGGGCGGTGCCGCACTTTCCATCAGAAAGCTTACGGGCAAGCCGATCAAATACATCTGTACCGGCGAAAAGGTTGACGCCATCGAGCAGTTCCATCCTCAGCGAATGGCTGACAGGATCCTCGGAATGGGTGACGTCGTAAGTCTTATCGAAAAGGCTCAGAGCAATATCGACGAAGAAGAAGCCATCAAGTCGATGGAGCGCATGATGAGCAGCGGATACAATCTCGACGATCTGTATTCGCAGTTCCAGCAGATGAAGAAAATGGGTTCATTAAAGGATCTCGTAGGAATGCTTCCCGGTGCTGCCGGAAAAGTATCCGATGAGGATCTTGATGATAAGATAATCGACCGTCAGATGGCGATAATCTCGTCTATGACAAAGAAGGAGAGAAGAGTACCTTCGATCCTTAATGCAAGCCGCCGAAAGAGGATCGCTGCAGGTGCGGGCGTTGAGGTTTCTGACGTCAACAAGCTCATCACACAGTATGAGCAGACATCCAAGATGATGAAGCAGTTCAGCAACGGCAAGGGCGGCTTCAAGATGCCCAAGGGTTTTGCCAAGCAGGCTGCAAAGATGGGCCTGGGCGGCGGAATGAACGGCATGGCAGGTATGAACGGTATTCCTTCAGACATGCTTCCTGAAGGAATGGAAGCTCCTTCCAAGGGAGGATTTGCAGGACTTTTCGGAAGAAAGAACACTGAAACCGATGACGGTCCCGTAACACCTACGGGAAGAAGAGACCGCAAGAAGAAGCGTAAGGGCAGAAGATAAGCATTAACTAAGGTGACTCCCGCGGGACTCCCGCGTAGATCATAAAAAACAAATATTTTTCCGGAGGAAAAGAAAATGGCAGTAAAGATTCGTTTAAGAAGAATGGGTAAGAAGAAGGCACCTTTCTATCGTGTTGTTGTAGCTGATTCCAGATATCCCAGAGATGGTCGTTTCATCGAGGAGATCGGTACTTATGATCCCATGAAGGCAGAGAACTCTGTTGAGATCGATGCTGAAGCAGCTAAGAAGTGGATCGGCAACGGTGCTCAGCCCACTGAGACAGTTAAGTCCCTTCTCAAGAAGCAGGGCATCATCTGAGGTAATTGATAATGGACGATTTATTGGTTTATATCGCCAGGGAACTGGTGAATAATCCCGATGAGGTCAACGTCAAGAAGACAGAGCGCGGAAATACCATTATTTTCGAGCTTTCCGTCGCCCCTGACGATACCGGTAAGATCATCGGCAAGAACGGCAAGAGGGCACAGGCCATCCGTTCGATCATGAAGGCGAAGTACCTCAAAGAAGGTAAGCGCGTCATCGTTGACATCGTCGGCTGATACTCTTGGAAGACTTAATAGTTACAGGAAAGATAATTGGCGCGCACGGCGTCCGCGGGGAGATCAAAGTATTTCCCCTGACGGATGATGCGCGCCGTTTCCTGTCTATGAAAAGATGTTTCCTGACAGGACCCAAGTTGGAGGATCCCAAGGAGACTTGCGTCGTTTCCGCAAGACTGGACAAGGGCATCGTTCTTGTCATGCTTGAGGGACTGAATGACCGCGATAAGGCGCAGGCTCTTCACGGCCGTTATATATCGGTTTCAAGGAGCGATGCGGTACCTCTTCCGAAGGGCAGATATTACACGGCGGATCTTATCGGCATGACTGTCACTGATGACGAAAGAGGAGAGCTCGGGCAGGTTTCAGACTGCATCGAGGCTGGAAGCGGACATATCCTTTCGATCAAGCGGAAAGGTAAGAAGGACCTTCTGATCCCGTTCGTAAAAGAGTACTGCTATGACGTTTCCGTAGAGAAAGCATCCATTCACTGCAGGCTTCCCGACGGGCTTTATGAACTGTACGAGTAAAGTCCGCAGACCGCTTGTTTTATTAGTAAATCGTATTTCGTTATGTTAAAATCTTCCCGGAGTAAATGATAAGGGAGGATTTTTTTATGGGCAGAGGCGGCGGAGGCGGAAGCTCACATCACAGTTCTCATCATTCGAGCAGTCACTCACATTCCGGAGGTTCTTCAAGATCCTCCAGATCCTCGGGTTCCTCATACAGATCTTCAGGTTCATCCTACAGGTCTTCATATTCGCATCATTCGGGCGGATCTCACTATTCCGGCGGTTATTACGGATCAGGCAGCAGTTACAGGCGCAGCGGATGCGGATGTTCGAGGATCTTCAGCATAATGCTGATATTCCCGATGATCATGATCGTGGGCATTTTTTACGGCATTATCGATACCGGGGATATCGGTACGTTCTTCAAGATCGAAAGATCTACGATCCAGCGAGAGGCGCTGCCTGCAGATAAGTGCCAGGCTATTGATAAATGGTATCAGGACGACTGGGGCGACTGGATCGATAAGAGCGGGGAAGCAGAAGCGGTCAAATCAGGCCTTGAATATTTCTATCAGAAGACCGGCGTACAGCCTTATCTTTGGATCATGGGCAAAGAAGGTAAGGATTATATGTCCGAAGGCAGCGTGGAAGAGCTTGGCGAGAAGAAATACAGGGAGATGTTCGGCAATGACGAGGGACATCTGATCGTTATCTTCCGCGAATATCCGAATGAATCCAGTAACTACATTGTTACAGCGACCCCCGGATTCGATGCTGAGACACAGGTGATGGATGAGCAGGCCAGAGAGATCCTGCTCGATTACATTGATTACTACTATACGGATGGCGACCTTGATGAGGGTCACTTTTTCCAGAAGGCTTTCATGAGGGCGGGCGATCGCATCATGATCAAGCAGTTGTCTGAAAAGCAGGTGTTTACGATCATTGTGGTCGTTGCGATCGTTGTTGTAGGACTTATCATAATCTCATCGATCATCCGTAAGAAGAAGGTCGCCGTCGCAAAGCAGAAGGCTGCACAGGCAAAGTCAGAGGCTGATAAGCAGAAGTCGGCGACTGCACAGAAGAAGATCGAATTCGATCAGCAGAAGTACAATGACGAGCTTGAGACCCAGTACGTTGCCGTTGAGTGTCCCAACTGCGGTTCCACCGGCAATAAGATCAGAAGGACCACTGTAGGTTACTGTCCGTTCTGCGGCACGGCTATCAAGGTCGATCAAGAAGGTAATGTTGAATTCATAAGCAGGAATGACCAGACACCATCATGAACTTCTACGTAGCTACATTATTTCCGGAACAGGTGACGTCTTACCTTAACACGAGCATTACCGGCAGAGCGATCGCAAAGGGTGCGATCTCTTTGGAATGCATCCAGATGAGGGATTACGCTCCGAACACCTATGGCCGCGTGGATGACACGATCTATGGCGGCGGTACCGGCATGATGATCAGATGCGAGCCTGTTTACGGTGCATATGAGAAGGCTTGCGAATTAGCAGGCGAGAAGCCCTATACGGTCTTTATGTCGCCCAAGGGCCATGTTTTCAATGAGAAGAAGGCTCACGAACTTGCGTCACATAAGAATTTGCTCATCATCTGCGGACACTATGAAGGCATAGACGCGCGCGTAACCGATATGGTCTGCGACGAGGAGATATCGATAGGGGACTATGTTCTCACGGGCGGTGAGACTGCCGCGATCGTCATCATTGATGCCGTCGCAAGGCTCATTCCCGGGGTTCTCCCCAATGAAGAGGCATTTACGGCCGAATCGCATACCGGAAATCTCCTTGAGGCGCCACAGTACACGATGCCGGCTGAGTGGAACGGCAAGACCGTCCCCGAGATCTTAAGAAACGGCAATGATGCGCTTATCGGGGAATATAACAGGGCGGCGGCTCTGGTTGATACATTGAACAGACGTCCGGACCTTTTCGATAAGGAAGTTGTCGCCGAAAAAGACTGGGAAAAGATGCTTGCCTTTGAAAAAGGGTTGTGATAAACTTTTTCAGTTTTATCAGGATGGTCCTCTGCCCTAATTCCAGGCACGAACATCTGCAGGAAAGAGAGGAAAAGACAAAATGGATTTAGTAAAAGTTATCGAGAGTGAAAATATCAAGAATAACTATCCTGATGTAGAGGTCGGTGACTATGTAAAGGCACACCTCAAGATCAAGGAAGGTTCTAAGGAGCGTATCCAGGTTTTCGAAGGATATGTTATCGCTAGAAAGGGTTCAGGACTTTCAGAGTCTATCACTATCCGTCGTATTTCTTACGGCGTAGGCGTTGAGAGGATTCTTCCTGTTAACAGCCCTAAGATCGACCACATCGACATCGTACGTAAAGGTAAGATCAGAAGAGCAAAACTCTATTACCTCCGCGACCGTCAGGGCAAGGCAGCGAAGATCCAGCAGAAGCTGTAATTCGCGGTTTAACTGCAAAAGAACGAGGCTGCTTTCGGGCAGCCTCTTTTATTGATATCCATTTGTGGTTCTATTATAAAAAAGCACCCGATTTATTTGAAAATATTATAAGAATCGGCCGTTTCTTATAATATTTTGCTTTTTTTCAGGCCGTTTTTTATAACTCCTTTTGTATGAAACAGTGTGTTATCATTATTTCACTGATTTCGAGGTGATTTATGACTAATAACATCAACTGGTTCCCGGGTCATATGCGCAAGGCTCTCAACGAGACCGGCGAGCGTTTGAAGCTCGTCGACATCGTTTATGAGACTGCTGACTGCAGGATACCGTTTTCGAGCAGGAATCCCGAGCTCGATAAGATCATCGGAGACAAACCGAGGATAGTGGTCCTCAACAAGGCGGATCTTGCTGATCCCGCCAAGACAAACCAGTGGATCGACCATCTTGCAAAGAACGGTATTCCCGCATGTGCGCTTGAAAGCAACCACAAGAAGGGTTTTGACAGGCTTAACCAGCTGACCATGGATCTCATGGAGGAGAAGCTCAACAAGGCTGCGGAGAAGGGACGTACCGGAAGGCCCGTCAGAGCCATGGTGGTAGGATCCCCAAATACCGGCAAATCGACTTTAATCAATGCGCTCGCGGGAAAGAAAGCCGCTGTCACAGGCGACAGGCCCGGCGTCACCAAGGATTTCAAATGGATAATGACGGGCGGAAGGCTTGAACTGATGGACATGCCGGGCGTGCTCTGGCCCAGGATCGCCACAAAAAGGAGCGCAATATGCCTTCAGGCATGCGGTTCGATTAAAGACGAGGTGACCGAAGTCACAGAGACCGCGTACGAGATAATGAAGATACTGATCGAACTGTATCCGAAGCTCATGACTGAGCGCTACAGCGTGCCGCTTGACATTGAAAGCAGTGAAGACGACATGGGATATTCGGATCCGTATTACGATCTTTTCCTTGCAATGGGCAAGAAACGCGGATGCGTAATGAGCGGCGGAAGAGTTGATGAGGAGAGGTTTGCGAAAACGCTTCTCACGGATCTTCGTGAAGGCCGCATCGGAAGGATTACACTTGAGGAACCCGATCCTCCAAAAGGAAACTGATCATGGCTAAAATTACGATTGAACAGCTTGAAGAGAAATATGAGAAGCTCTACGCATACGAGCGTGAATATCAAGCTAAGGGATATTCCGTCATAGCAGGGATCGACGAAGCGGGAAGAGGTCCTCTTGCCGGTCCTGTTGTCGCAGGATGCTGCATACTGGATCCCAACGTGAAGATCCTGGGACTCGACGATTCAAAGAAGCTTTCCGAGAAGAAACGTGAGGAACTATTTGTCCAGATAAAAGAAAAGGCACTTGCGTGGACGGTGTGCGAGATATCTGCTGAAGTCATCGATGAGATCAACATACTTGAGGCAACAAAGAAAGCCATGAGGACCTGCGTTGAGGATATTTCCAAGAAACTGAGGCCCGATCTGCTGCTCATAGATGCAGTCAACTTAAGCGGTACAGGTGTTGACGTCGTTCCGATAATTAAAGGCGATGCAAATTCCGATTCGATCGCTGCCGCTTCGATACTTGCAAAGGTAACCAGGGACCATATAATGATGGAATATGACAAGGTCTATCCCGGCTATGGTTTTGCCAAGCACAAGGGCTACGGAACGAAGGATCATTATGCAGCGATCAGGGAGCTTGGCATGACGCCGATACACAGAAGATCCTTCCTCAAGGTCATTCATTAAAAAATGCCTTGACATTGCCGCAGAGTTTATTTATTATTATCGCGTTGAAAAGAAGAACATTCCGTTTCTCACCTCAAGCGCCTGAGGGCTGTAAAGAGGTTAATAGTTTTAAACCTATAGAGGGTTGCCTTATCTTAAGGCAGGGCTGTAATGAGAGAACGGATTATATCCGTTCTTTTTTTATGACATTAGGAAATATCGACATTTAAACGGGAGGTGATTACTATCTCAAAGGCTAACGAGAATCAGTTGATCAACGATTCGATCAAATTCGCGCAGGTCCGCCTTATTGACGCAGAAGGCAACATGATCGGTGTTGTACCGCTCGAAGAGGCAAAGAGCCGCGCTGAGGAAGCGGAACTCGATCTGGTCTGCATTTCGCCCAATCCTGAGAACCCTGTATGCAGGATCATGGATTACAAGAAATTCCTTTTCGAGAAGGGAAAGAAAGAGAAAGAAGCGAAGAAGAAGCAGAAGGAAACTGAGCTCAAGGAGATCGGCTTAAAGCTTACTACCGACGTTCACGATATCGAAGTCAAGCGCAAGGCTGTCATCAAGTTCCTGAGCAACGGAGACAGAGTAAAGGTCAACATAAGATTCAGAGGCCGTGAGATGGCTTTCCAGAATAAAGGCTTCGAGGTCATGACGGAATTCGCCAAGGGCGTCGAAGAATACGGTTCGATCGACAAACAGCCAAAGATAGAGGGCAGGAACATGGTAATGTACCTGTCGCCGGCAAAGAAAAAATAACCAGGAGGATAAGAAAAATGCCTAAGCAGAAAACACACAGTTCTTCTAAGAAGAGATTTAAGGTGACAGGTTCCGGCAAGGTCCTTCACAAGCAGGCGTTCAGAAGCCACATTCTTAGTAAGAGACCTACAAAGAGAATGAGACATCTCAGACACAGCGAGGTCGCATCTGACGCTAATGCAAGAATCATCAAGAAGATGATTCCTTACGCTTAATTCGATTAGGAGGACAATGACATGTCAAGAGTTAAAAGAGGAATCCGTACAAGGGCTCGTCATCATAAGATACTTAAGGCTGCAAAGGGCTACTGGGGCCACAAGAGCAAGCTCTTTAAGGTAGCTAACCAGCAGGTTCTCAAGTCCGGCAACTATGCTTACCGTGACAGAAGAAACAAGAAGAGAGACTTCAGAAGACTTTGGATCGTTCGTATCAACGCAGCATGCCGTCTCAACGATATGAGCTATTCCAGATTCATGAACGGCCTTAAGAAGGCTGGCATCGAGCTCGATCGTAAGGTTCTTTCCGACATCGCTATCTCTGATGCAGCAAGCTTCACTTCTCTCGTAGAGAAGGCTAAGGCAGCTCTCGCTTGATCTCAGATACTGATTAAGATTTAAATGGGCGCGGGAATTTCCCGCGCCTTTTAAATTCTTGCCAAAGCCGGCTTAGTATTTTATGATTTTTCTAGACATCTTACAGGTCCGAAGGGAGACAGATTATGTTTTGCAAGCATTGCGGATGCGAGATACTCAATGATTCACTGTTCTGTGAGAATTGCGGCGCCAAGGTCGAAAACGTGCCGTCAGCACCTCAGCCGGCAGCCCCGGCCCAACCGGCTGCGCCCGCCCAGCAGGCAGCGCCTGTTCAGGAAGTGCCTCCGATGCAGCAGTCAGTTCCTTATGCAGCTCCCGTGATGCCCGAATTTCAAGCGATCCCGGTAACTCCGGTATATCCGCCGAGTTCAATTTATGCGCGTAATGCCGCTGAAGCGCTGCAGGCACAGCAGGCTATGATGCAGCAGTCCCAGTTTGCTCCTGTTGCCCAGCCTGCATATCCGCAGTATGCACCAGTTTCTTCTTTGCAGCCGTATCAACAGCCTGTCTATACGCAGCCGCTTCCGGGCGTTCTTTACGATCCGAACGGAGAACCTGCAGGAAGCAGGATCTTCCTTAAGATACTCAGGATCGCAGGCGGTATCACTTCAGGAATATACACTTTAATGTTCCTGTTTTCTTTGCTGGCCGATAATTCGGATAAAGCTGCCGCATATTTCTTTTTGCTGTCTTACAGCGTGTTCGTGCTTATCTTTTCGCTCTGCAGAAAAAAGATCGGAAAGGGTGCATTCATCGCACTTACCATTCCTCTTGCAGTAATGCTGTTTTTGTTCAGAAATGTCATAGGAATTAACTGATCTGCCTATGCAGCCCATAACCAGCCGTGACAATGCAAAGGTAAAGCGTCTTGCGTCTCTTCACAAACGTGAGAATGCAAGGCGTGAGGGACTCGTCTTTCTCGAAGGTGAGAGGCTCTGTACCGATGCGTTCGGTTCTGGAATCATACCTTCTGAAGTCGTAATCACGGAAAAGAACATTCCCTGGGCTGAAAAATATGCGGGCGGTGCAGAGATCACTTTGCTAAGTGATGACTGCTTTAAAAAGATCGCAGCTACCGTAAATCCGCAGGGCATCGCATGTATAGTGGAGCAGCCTGTCCTCGAAAAGGAGATCCCGTTCAGGGGTGACGGAAACGATATTTTCGCGGTGCTCGAAGACATTCAGGACCCTGGGAATCTCGGAACGATAATAAGGACGTCGGATGCGTTTGATTTCACTGCCGTCATTATGTCGCCTTCGACCTGTGATCCCTTTAATGAAAAGACCCTAAGGTCATCCATGGGCTCCGTCTGGCATCTGCCGCTCGTGACCTGCACTATGGAAGATGCTTTTGCTTTTTTTGCAAAGAACGGGATCGATTCACTTGCCATGCACCTTAAGGGAGAGGACCTCAAAGAGGCTGACATAAAGCTCCCTGCGGCATATCTCATAGGCAACGAAGGACGCGGGCTGACTGATGAAACATCAGCTAAATGCACGCGCCTGGTCAAGATCCCCATGCCCGGCAAAGCCGAATCTTTAAATGCAGCGGCGGCATCTGCCATTACCGGATATGTGCTGTCTTCAAAGCGCAGATAACGATTTTCCTTTAACAGATTAAACAATTTGATAAAAACAAAGACCTCGAAAAAGGTCTTTTTGTTGTAAATATTGAAATTTGCGGTACATTACCCGCGTACTCTGATTTTTATAATTAAAAATGCTATAATTGCAAGGCTAAAAGAAGGAGGATTATTTCCATGGGTATGACAATTTCACAGAAGATCATCAAAGATCACCTTTTATCCGGTGAGATGAAGGCAGGCGAGGAGATCTCAATCAGGATCGACCAGACGCTTACGCAGGATTCTACGGGTACCATGGCATACCTCCAGTTCGAGGCCATCGGTGTTGACCGCGTTAAGACAAAGCTCTCAGTTGCTTATATCGATCACAACATGCTTCAGACAGGCTTTGAGAACGCTGATGACCACAAGTACATTCAGACAGTTACTGCAAAGCACGGCATCAGATTCAGCCGTCCCGGTAACGGCGTTTGCCACCAGGTTCATGTTGAGCGTTTCGGTATCCCGGGACAGACACTTCTCGGTTCTGACTCCCATACTCCTACATGCGGCGGTATCGGCATGCTCGCTATCGGAGCAGGCGGACTTGACGTAGCAGTAGCAATGGGTGGCGGTCCTTACTACATCACAATGCCTAAAATGGTCCGTGTAACTCTCAAGAACAAGCTCGGCAACTGGGCAACTGCAAAGGACATCATCCTCGAAGTTCTCCGCATCATGACCGTTAAGGGCGGTGTAGGCAAGATCATCGAGTATGCAGGCGACGGCGTTAAGACACTGTCAGTTCCTGAGCGTGCAACCATCACAAACATGGGCGCCGAGCTCGGCGCAACGACTTCCATCTTCCCCTCTGATGAGGTTACAAGAGCTTTCCTTAAGGCTCAGGACAGGGAAGATGCATGGTCCGAGATCAAGGCTGATGAGGATGCTGTTTACGACGAGGAGATCGAGATCGACCTCGCAACACTCAGACCTCTCATCGCAAAGCCTCACATGCCTGACCAGGTAGTTTCCATCAAGGAAGTCGCAGGCCTCAAGGTCGACCAGTGCTGCATCGGTTCCTGCACCAACTCATCACTTTACGACATGCTCAAGGTAGCAGCCATCCTCAAGGGCCACACTGTAGCTCCTGACGTATCTCTCGTTATCGCTCCCGGCTCCAAGCAGGTACTCAACATGCTCGCTGAAAACGGAGCTCTTTCCGACATGATCGCTGCAGGCGCAAGGATCATCGAGTGCGGATGCGGACCCTGCATCGGTATGGGCCAGTCTCCTAAGACAAATGCCGTATCACTGCGTACAAACAACAGAAACTTCTATGGAAGATCAGGAACAAAGTCTGCTTCCATCTATCTTGTAAGCCCTGAGGTTGCTGCTGTTGCAGCCATCACAGGCGTTGTCACAGACCCCGCTGATTTCGGTGAACCTCCGGTAGTCGAGATGCCCGAGAACTTCATGGTCAACGACAACATGGTCATCATGCCCGCTGAATCCAGCAGTGATGTTGAGGTCGTAAGAGGCCCGAACATCAAGCCTTTCCCGGTAAATACAAAGCTTGGCGAAGAAGTGGACGGAAAGGTGTTGATCAAGCTTGAGGACAACATCACCACAGACCACATCATGCCTTCGAACTCCAAGCTTCTGCCTTACAGAAGTAACGTTCCTTACCTTGCAGACTTCTGCCTCACACCTTGTGATGAGGAGTTCCCTAAGAGAGCAAAGGAGAACAACGGCGGATTTATCGTAGGCGGTGAGAACTACGGTCAGGGCTCTTCACGTGAGCATGCAGCTCTCGCACCTCTCCAGCTCGGAGTAAAGGGCGTTATCGCGCTCTCATTTGCAAGGATCCACATGGCTAACCTCATCAACAACGGTATCCTGCCTCTTGTTTTCAATGATAAGGCTGATTACGACAAGCTCGGTCTGTTAGACGAACTCGAGATCAAGGACGCAAGGAATCAGGTCATGGCTGCAAAGGAAGGCAAGCCCGTCATCGTTACAAACAAGACTCAGGGCTACGATTTCGCAACTACGCTCAGCATCTCCGACAGACAGTGCGGTATGCTCCTCGCTGGCGGACTTCTGAACTTCACGAGAGAGCAGCACGCATAAGAGTCATTTCTCAAACAGCAACACCGGTATAGCCGGACAGGATGTGATCATATGAATCAGGAACAGAAAGAACAGCTTATAAATAAGATCGCCGATATCGCGAGCGTCAAATCGCATATCAATCCCGATCTGTATACGAAATATAACGTTAAGCGCGGCCTGCGCAACAACGACGGTACAGGCGTGCTCGTAGGCCTTACAGAGGTCGGCGAGGTCATGAGCTACATCGTTGACGATGCCGACAGGATCCCGGTTGAAGGAAAGCTCTTTTATCAGGGCTATGAGATCTCTGATCTCGTTAACGGTTTCTTCCCGCAGAAGAGATTCGGTTTTGAAGAGATCGCATTCCTTCTGCTTACAGGCGACCTTCCCACTAAGGAAGCACTTGCAGACTTCAACGATCTTCTCTCAAGCGTAAGAAGGCTTCCCGAGAACTTCACCGAGGATATGATCATGAAGGCTCCGTCTCCGGACATCATGAACAAGCTCGCAAGATCCGTTCTCGCGCTTTACTCGTATGACGATAATCCTGATGCGACAGACATCCCGAATGTCGTCAGACAGTGCACGGAACTTATCGCAAGATTCCCGGTCCTTATCGCTTATGCGTACATGGCAAGAAGACACTATATTGAGCACCACAGCCTTTATATCCACGATCCGAAGCCCGAGTACAACACTGCCGAGAACATCCTTTATCTGATGCGTGCCGACGGAAAGTTCACCGAGCTTGAAGCAAGGATCCTGGATCTCATGCTCGTGCTCCACGCTGAGCACGGCGGCGGCAACAACTCCACTTTTGTTACACATGCGGTATCTTCCACAGGTTCTGATACGTATGCCGTTATAGCAGCTGCCGTAGGCTCTCTCAAGGGACCTCAGCACGGCGGTGCATCCAACAAGGCATACGGCATGATGAAGGACTTAAGAGAGCATGTAAGCAACTGGGAGGACGAAGACCAGATAAGGGCATACCTTACATCGATCCTCAAGAAAGAGGCGTTCGACCATTCGGGCCTGATCTACGGTATAGGACACGCAGTCTATACGCTTTCTGACCCGAGGACAGTCACTATCAGAAAGTATGCTGAGCTCCTTGCAAGAGAGACCGGCAATATGGATCTTTTCAATCTCTATCTGCGCGTCGAAAAGCTCGCACCTGATGTATTCCACGAGGTAAAGAAGAACGATAAGATCGTCTGCGCAAATGTCGACTATTTTGCAGGACTCGTTTATTCAATGCTCGGAATCCCTCAGGAACTCTTTACTCCGCTTTTCGCATGCGGAAGAATAGCAGGCTGGAGCGCACACAGAATAGAAGAGCTCGTAAGCGGCGGCAGGATCATGCGTCCTGCGTTCAAGTGCGTCAACAAGAGAAGGCCCTACGTTCCGATGAACGAGAGATAACTTAAAATGCTTGCGTCTGACTTAAACCTGTGGTAATATACACGGGCAAAAGTCAAACGGCCCCATGGTCAAGTGGTTAAGACGGCGCCCTCTCACGGCGCAATCAGCGGTTCGAATCCGCTTGGGGTCACCAGTATTCAAGAGCACCTGAGAGGTGCTCTTTTTTTGTGCGTGTGGATCACTGTAAACTTCAGCGTAAACTTTTTCCTCTGATTTGTTTACGAAAATCTTTACAAGAGGTTTGAAAGCTTTTGTTTATAGTATGCAAAGCTGTATAATCAGATCAAAACGAAAGGTTATGCCCGCTTATGACTGATGTTAGAAAACTTATTCCCGCCGGGATCTTCGGAGACGGGATGATACTCCAGAGAGACAAAGAATCACGCATTTTCGGTAAGGCTGACGGTGAAATCACCGTAACGCTCGAAAAGGACGGCAAGACAGAAGAATACAAGACTTCAGCTGCAGGCGGCAAGTTCGTTTGTCCTCTCGGCATTCACGAAGCGGGAACCGGATATAAGCTGACCGTATCTTCCGGGACTGAATCTGTTACTTATGAAGATGTCTGCTTCGGTGATGTTTACTATCTTTCAGGCCAGTCGAACATGGAGCTTCCCGTATACAGGACACTTGACGTTACTGAAGATGAAGTCAAAGCATCTGATTATCCTTATGTTAGACAGTATCTCCTTACGCCTGATTACAGGCTCGATCCTGCAAAGGAAGCTAACGTTCCCGATGCACCCTGGACAAAGGCATGCGGAAAGGAACTCATGGATTTCAGCGCAGTAGGATTTTTCGCTGCAAAGAGACTTTACGATAAGACAAAAATACCTGTGGGACTTGTTCATGCGGCACAGGGCGGAGCATCCATCGAAGCCTGGATGCCTTTGGATCTGTTAGACGGATTCGGAAATTACAGAGAAGAAGCAAAGCCTTTCATGGGAGACGGTAAAGTCCAGGAATTCCTTAAGAATCAGGACATCACGCAGGCTGCGTGGGTAGACGCTTTAGGCGATGATCTCGGAAAGGGATTTGAGGATAAGATCCCCGAAAACGCATCAGAGATCGAAGTGCCCTTTATTAGGAACACGAGTGACGGTGACGTCTTTTTCGGAAGCGTTTGGCTTTACCGTGAGTTCGAGCTTGAAGAAGGCGACATTAAAGGTGATGAGGCATTCCTTTATCTCGGCGAGATGGTCGATTCTGACATCACTTTCATAAACGGAAAAGAGGTTGGTACGACAGGTTATTGCTACCCGCCGAGAAAGTATCCTTTTGATGCAAAAGTATTAAAGCCGGGAAAGAATCTCATTGCAGTACGTCTTCTCGTAGAGCACGGCTGCGGCGCATTCCTGCCCGAACATCAGTACTATGTTTCCACCGGCAATAAGAAGATCGATCTCACAGGCAAATGGCAGTATAAGATCGGCACAAGGACAGATATCGAAAAGGACAGATTCTTCATGGCACAGTGGATCCCGTCCGCATTGTTCCAGTCTTCGGTTCTTCCCGTAAAAGACATCGCGCTGAAGGGCATCTGGTGGTATCAGGGTGAATCCAATGCGAACGATCCCAGACGCTACGATGAGAAGTTCAAAGCAATGGTATTAAAGTTCAGGGAAGTCTTTAATGACGACCTTCCCGTTATCTGCACGGTAATGGCTGATTTCGACGATCCTTCAAACGGCAAGAACGGTGATATCGCGACAGGATTCCCCGATGACGGACTCACTATCCAGGACGGATGGAAGACTGTTCAGGAAATGCAGCTCAATGCGCCGGAGATGGTTCCTTTGTGTGCATCAGTAAGCGCAAAAGATCTGTCTGAACCGTTTGAACTGCATCCGCAGAATAAGAGCATATTGGGCGCAAGATTTGCCGAGAAAGCAATGCTTTGGATTTGAGAGGTAGGATATGTCAGGGATAAGGTTGTTCGGTAAGGATTCAAAAGCTGCGGTATTCGTAAGCGGCAAAGACAAGGGCATATTGAGGGTAGCCAGTTTTCTGGCTCAGGACATCAGGAAAGTATCCGGCTGCAAGGTCAAGCACGTAAGAGTCGTAAGAGATCTCGATCTCACCAACGGAACAGCTGAAGGCTGTGACCTTGTGATCGCTGCAGGCATATGGAATGAAGAAGGATTTGAAGGCCTGTTATCCTCCGGTTCAATAACCGTACCTGACTTGATAAAGAACGGCAAAGAACAGTACCTGATAGATTACCGTCAGGAAGATGGCAGGCTCGTGATCTTTATAGCGGGCAGCGACAAGCTCGGCGTTGAATACGGTCTTTATCAAATTTCTTCTTTGTTCGGAGTATCCCCCTGGCATTATTTCGGTGATGCCGTTACCGAAAAGAAAGAGACAGTTGAAGCTGACGAGCAGAAACTTAAGTATGTTTCAAAGAGGCCTTCTGTTGAATACAGAGGTTTTTTCCTTAACGACGAATGGCCGTCACTCGGTTCCTGGGTAACCAACGCATTCGGTGACTTTAATGAGGATTTCTATGAGAAGGTCTTTGATCTTCTCTTAAGGCTTAAAGGAAATTTCCTGTGGCCTGCTATGTGGAGCGCTGTCTTCAGCGAAGACGGAAAAGCATTCCCGACTGCATCTGCCGAGCTTGCTGATGAACTAGGCATCTATATGGGAACATCCCACCACGAGCCTTTGTTCAGGGCAGGAGAAGAGTTCTCACACTATATGAGCAAGAGTAATTCGCAAGGGTACGGAGCGGACTGGAGCTTCTACACGAATCCTGAAGGCTTGAAAAAGTTCTGGGAAGACTCCGTTGTGCGCAACAAGGATTACCGTTCACTCATCACGATCGGAATGAGAGGAGAGAGGGACAGTAAGATCCTGGGTGAAGACGCAACGCTCAAGGACAACATCGACCTTCTCAAGCACACCATAACCGCGCAGAAAGAGATACTTAACAGGCATGGCTTAGGTGATGCGGTCAAGGTCCTCGCACTCTATAAGGAAGTTGAGGATTACTTCTACTGTGACAAGGATACGGAAGGTCTTTCTGCCTGGGAAGGAATAGAAGATGCAACGCTTCTTTTGTCAGACGATAACTTTGCAAACCTCAGAACAGTACCTGACGAGAAGATCAGGGACCGCAAGGCAGGCTGGGGTATCTACTATCACTTCGACTATCACGGCGATCCAATCTCTTATGAATGGGTCAATTCAACTCCGCTCATTAAAGCATGGGAACAGCTGACAACGGCTTATGCATACGGCATCAGGAAGATATGGATAGCAAATGTCGGAGACCTCCGTCCGCAGGAGCTCCCGCTCAGTTATTTCATGGAACTTGCTTACGATTTTGAAAAGTGGAGCGAACCGGATCTGACAGATGATTTCCTGCAGGAATGGATCAATCAGCAGTTCGGAGGGTCACTTAACGAGGAAGAGAAGAAGGATGTCTTCGAGATCCTTACCGAATACCCGAGATTTAACGGAGACAGGCGTCCTGAGGCTACGCATCCCGATACTTTCAAGTTTGCTGACAGCCTTGAGGCATTCGAGGAATTAAGGCGTGCAGATCAGATAGAAACCGTTTCAGAGAGCCTCGGCATCGACTTTACGACTGACCGCGGCAATGCTCTTTTCGGGCTCGTACAGTTTCCTGCAATGGCATCGGCAAATCTCAGGAAGATGATGATTTACGCAGGCTTGAACCGGCTCCTCGCAGGCTGGAACGTTTATGCGGCCAATAACATCGCGGATCTTCTCAAAAAGACGATAGACAGGGACATAGAGCTCGTAAGACAGTATAACGAGGACATGAGCGGCGGCAAGTGGAAGGGCATGATGTCATCCAAGCACGTCGATTTCGTCAACTGGAACGATGAAGGTTCCAGATATCCCGAGCCGGTTTATCTTGATTATGCAGAGTGCAGAGATCAGCTGGTCTCCATCAATTTTAACGAACCCGTTATTCTTGGTAATGACGCAGGCGAATTGGTATTTTCTTCGTTTGAAGACAATACAGAGACAGTGATCGTGCTTAACAACAAGGACGGTCTGTCTTTCAGTACTAGCGCAGAGTGGATCAACATTGACGTCTGTGAGATCTTTTCAGGATTAATGTGCTGCAAGGTGAGCATTGACTGGTCAATGCTGTCAGTGGATTCCGAGAGCACGCTTTCGATAAATTATCATCCGGATCATACTGACATCCCCATTAAAGCCAGGGTCTTTGATCCGGCAGATTACAGCACCGGTACGTTCGTTGAGACTCTCGGATACATAGGTATGTCTGCAGGATGCTTTGCAGATTCTTATGCGCCGGACGGATCAGGCTGGCTGATGATACAGAACTACGGAAAAGCCATGTCTGCCATGAAGCCTTATCCGCTTGCAAAAGATTATGAGGATTCTGATGCGCCGTCGCTTACATATAAGTTCGCGATAAACCATGAAGGCACGTATCACATTACGTTCTGTCTGCTTCCCAATAACAATCCGCACAAGGAAAGCCGCGTTAAGTTCTTTGCCGGACTGGACGGGGTTTCAAGGGAACTCTACATGCTTCCCGAAAATTATGGGATCGGAACCGCACATGATGTCAGCTGGTGCAACGCGGTGCTCGATAACCAGCGCAAGATAAGCTTTGATGCGGATCTTTCAAAAGGTGAGCACGAGCTGGTCTTCAAGGTTCCTGAAGCAGGGGCGGTCATCCAGAAGATCGAGATAGATCAGTCTGAAGACGACAGCTTCTACGGATGTCCGTTTACGTACATCAAAAAGTGACGGTAAGCCTCGGGTAATCAGGATAATGCCGGTGACAAATTGTCCTCTTAATTGACACGAATCCTGCCCTGATCCGTGTTATAATTCACTGTTAATAAATGTGGATCATTGGCGGATATTAAGATGGACGAGAATAAGTATATAAAGATCAGAGGTGCGCGTGAGCATAACCTCAAGAACATAGATATCGATATCCCGAGACGGGAGATGGTCGTCATTACCGGTCTTTCGGGTTCAGGTAAGTCTTCGCTTGCTTTTGACACCATATATGCAGAAGGACAGCGCCGCTATGTCGAGTCGCTCTCTTCTTATGCAAGGATGTTCTTAGGCCAGCTCGAGAAGCCTGACCTCGACAGCATTGAAGGTCTTTCTCCGGCGATCTCGATCGACCAGAAATCAACGGTCGTAAACCCGAGATCGACCGTGGGCACGGTTACCGAGATCTATGATTACTTAAGACTCCTTTATGCACGCGTAGGTGAGCCTTACTGCCCTAAGTGCGGTAAGCCGATACGCACGCAGACGATCGATCAGATAATAGACAAGCTCAAGGAATATCCCGAAGGCACGCGCATGATCATCTATGCTCCCATGGTAAGGGGCAAGAAGGGTGAGTTCAGCAAGCTCTTTGAAGGCTTCAGGCGTTCGGGCTATGCGAGAGTCAAGGTTGACGGGATAATGTATGAGCTCGATGAGGAGATCAAGCTCAACAAGAACAACAAGCATGAGATCTATGTTGTCGTTGACAGGATCGTCATCAAGGAATCAAATACCACCAGGCTCAATGACTCATGCGAGACTGCTCTCAAGCTTTCGGGCGGTCTGCTGCTCGTTGAGACCCAGACTGCGAAAGAAGGCAAGGGCGGAGAGAAGGAATACGAGACTAACGAGGAGTTCTTCTCGCAGAACCTTGCATGCCCTGACTGCGGTATCTCTTTCGGAGAGATAACTACAAGGAGTTTCTCGTTTAACAGCCCCGAAGGCGCATGTCCTCACTGTTCCGGTATCGGTACATTGATCAAGGTCGATCCCGAGCTTTGCATAACCAATCCGAAGCTTTCGATCAACGAGGGCGCCATAAGGACTGCGGGATGGAATTTCGATGATCCCAAGAGCTGGGGCAGAGGCTTCATAACGGCTTTGTCGGAGAAATACAAGTTTTCTCTCGACGTGCCTTACTATAAGCTTCCGGATAAGATCAAAGACATAATCATGTACGGCAATGGCGGTGAGAAGATGAAGATAGACACCACCAATTCCGTATATCCGAGATCAGGCGATTACTATGCCGCATGGGAAGGCCTCGTGCCCAGTGTCAACAGACGCTGGAGAGAGTCTATGTCTGAAGATGCCAAGGCATCTTACGAAAGGTACATGAGCATTGACGTCTGCCCCGTGTGCGGAGGCGCAAGGCTCAATCCCAACAGTCTCGCCGTAAAGATCGGCGGAAAGAACATCAGTGAAGTTACGAATCTTTCCGTAAAGAACCTGATAACTTTCTTCAATGATCTCACTTTCACCAAGATGAAAGGCGAGATCGCAGCTCCGATCTTAAGAGAGGTTTCCGCAAGACTCCGCTTCCTTTTCGACGTAGGTCTTGATTACATGACGCTTTCGAGGTCATCTTCGACTCTTTCAGGCGGAGAGGCCCAGAGGATCAGACTTGCAACGCAGATAGGCGCAGGCCTTCAGGGCGTGCTCTACGTGCTGGACGAACCTTCGATAGGACTTCACCAGAGAGACAACGATAAGCTTATCAAGACGCTTTATAAGCTCAGGGATCTCGGAAACTCGATCTTAGTGGTCGAGCATGATGAAGATACCATGAGGGCAGCTGACCACCTGATCGACATAGGTCCGGGAGCCGGCGTATTCGGAGGCAGGGTAGTGGCTCAGGGCACTGTGGATGAGGTCATCGCAACACCCGAGTCGATCACCGGTGATTATCTTTCCGGCAGGAAATTCATTCCCGTACCTTCCGACAGAAGGAAGCCTGATCCCAAGAAGATGCTTTCCATCAAGGGCGCTACGGTCAATAACCTGAAGAACATCAACGTTGACATACCGATAGGGCTGTTCACCGTTATCACTGGTGTATCGGGTTCAGGCAAATCGTCGCTTATCAATTCAACGCTGGTCCCTTATCTTACATATGAGCTCAACGGCGCGCATAAGACACGTGTTCAGTGCGAGAGGATAACAGGGTATTCCAACCTCGATAAGATCATATGCATCGACCAGAGCCCAATAGGGAGGACGCCGAGAAGTAATCCCGCTACCTATATCGGTCTTTTTGATATGATAAGAAAGCTCTTTTCGGAGACTCCTGATGCAAAGGCAAGGGGATTCGGTCCCGGAAGGTTTTCTTTTAATACCAAGGGCGGCAGATGCGAAGCCTGCTCAGGTGACGGCGTAAACAAGATAGAAATGCATTTCCTGCCCGATATCTATGTTACCTGCGATGTCTGTAAGGGTAAGCGTTACAACAGGGAGACTCTGGAAGTACATTACAACGGCAAGAACATAAACGACATCCTCGAAATGTCGGTCGATGAGGCTTGTGAGTTCTTCAAGAATCACAGTGCCATCTATAAGAAGGTCAGGACTCTGCAGGATGTCGGACTCGGTTATATCAAGCTCGGACAGCCTTCGACCACTCTGTCAGGCGGTGAGGCGCAGAGGATAAAGCTTGCGTCAGAGCTCTCCCGCCGTTCGACGGGAAAGACGATATATGTCCTTGATGAGCCCACTACCGGACTTCATGTCGCTGATGTACATAAGCTCGTCGAGATCCTTGAGCGTCTGACCGAGAACAAGAACACCGTAGTAGTAATTGAGCATAATCTGGACGTCATCAAGACCGCGGATCATATAATAGATCTCGGTCCCGAGAGCGGTGACGACGGAGGACAGGTAATAGCGCAGGGAACCCCTGAGGAGATCTGCAAGGTAAAGAAGTCCTATACGGGTCAGTTCCTCAAGCCCGTGCTCGAGAAGGCACGCAAGAACGGCCAGTATGCCGACATCTCAGCCTTTATCGATACCGCAAGGCTCGAAGAGGAACAATATGATATAATTACAGGTCCGAGAGTGAGAAGAAAGATCAAGGAACAAGGGACAGATAATAAAGACGGAGAATAAAGCACATGGCACTTTGCAGCATATGTAAGACAAGACATGCAATCGTTTTTACGAGCCGTTATGAAGACGGTAAGCGCATAGATGAAGGCTTCTGCCTCAAGTGCGCATATGAATCGGGCATTGCCGGTGTTACCGACATGTTCAAGGCAACAGGTATCAATGCGGATAACATTGACGAGATGAGTGACAGGCTTGAGGAGATGATCTCCACTAACGGCATGTCAGTCGATCCCGGTGATTTCCTTAAGCAGCTTGCAGGCGGAGAACTCGACCCCATGGGTGACGAGGATGACGATTCTTATGAATTCGATGAAGACAGCACACCCGTAGGCGTTGCAGATGCCGAGAAGTCAGACGACGGTAAGGATAACGATAAGGATCCTGATGACAAGAGACCCTCATTCTTCGACAACATCTTCGGCAGAAGGCCCGGCTCGGATGCTGACGGTAAGGATACATCCAAGGACAGACGCAAGGGCCGCCCAAGAATGAAGTTCCTCAACGAGTTTGGTACAAACCTCACTGAGCGTGCCGCAGAAGGCAAGATCGACAGGATCATAGGCCGTGACAAGGAGATCGAAAGATGCATTCAGATCCTTAACAGAAGGACCAAGAACAATCCTGTTCTCATTGGCGCTCCGGGTGTCGGTAAGACCGCCGTTGCCCAGGGGCTTGCAGTAAAGATCGTTGAAGGCAGCGTTCCCGAGAAGCTCCTCAACATGCAGGTTTGGCAGCTTGACCTTCCCGCAATGGTCGCAGGAACCCAGTTCAGAGGACAGTTCGAGAGCCGTATCAAGGGCGTCATCAACGAAGCTATCAAGGCAGAGAACATCATACTTGTAATCGATGAGCTTCATACGATTATCGGCGCAGGTGACGCGGAAGGTTCGACCAATGCGGCAAACATCCTAAAGCCTGCTCTGGCGCGCGGAGAACTGCGTATCTTGGGATCCACGACAACAGCCGAGTATAAGAAGATCGAGAAGGATTCGGCTCTTGAGAGACGTTTCCAGAAGGTCATGCTCGACGAGCCTTCGATCGAGACATCCATTGAGATACTTAAGGGCATCAGGGATTACTACGAGAAGCACCATAACGTTACTTATTCCGATGAAGTAATCGAGTTTGCGGTAAAGGCTTCAAAGAGATATATCACAGACAGATACCTTCCCGATAAGGCGATCGATCTTATCGATGAGGCGGGTTCTGCGGCAAACCTCAAGAACGTGAAGCTCGTTAAGCTTGCAAGCACAAAGAAGTCGCTTGAGGAAGCCAAGGCTGAACATCAGAGGCAGATAGATTCCATGGAGAACTCCTCGCCCGAAGAACGCGAGCAGGACTATGAGAAGGCTGCCGAACTCAAGGCCAAGGTTGATAAGCTCACCAACGAGCTTGAGGCATTGGAGAACGATTTGAAGCCCGATCCTATCCAGGTCGAGGATATCGCGAGAGTAGTCGAAATGTGGACGGGAATCCCCCTCAAGTCTATTTCTGAGACAGAGACAGAGAAGCTCGCACACCTTGAAGAGAGGCTCCATAAGAGAGTCATCGGTCAGGAAGAGGCAGTACATGCCGTTTCCAATGCCGTAAGACGCACAAGAGCGGGCTTTACAAAGAAGCATAAGCCTACATCTTTCATATTCGTC
Source organism: Clostridiales bacterium (assembly GCA_017478485.1). Classification (GTDB taxonomy): domain Bacteria; phylum Bacillota; class Clostridia; order Saccharofermentanales; family Saccharofermentanaceae; genus Saccharofermentans. The sequence continues at coordinate 475,683 of JAFVDI010000031.1, forward strand.
GGACCTACCGGCGTAGGTAAGACAGAGCTTGTTAAGGCTCTTGCCGAAGTCATGTTCGATTCGGAGGAAGCTCTCATCAGGATCGACATGTCCGAATACATGGAACCTCATTCAGTAAGCAAACTGATCGGTTCCCCTCCGGGATATGTAGGCTTCGATGATGCAGGACAGCTGACGGAGCAGGTAAGGAGAAAGCCTTATTCTGTAATCCTTTTCGATGAGATCGAGAAGGCTCATCCGGATGTGTTCAATCTCCTTTTGCAGATGCTCGATGACGGTGTTCTTACAGACAGCCACGGTTTGCACGTTAACTTTGAGAACTGCATAATCATAATGACATCAAATGCCGGAAGTTCTGCCAAGGCATCTACGATCGGCTTCTTCAACAGCACACATGAGGCTTTGGAGCAGCACGTTCAATCCGCTCTTAAGGAGACGTTCCGTCCCGAGTTCCTTAACAGGGTCGATGATGTCATCATATTCAAGTCTCTCAAGCCTGAGGAGATCCGTCAGATCGTCGATATCATGATCAAGGATGTATTCAGCTCACTCGAAGACAAGCACATCAAGGGCTCTATGACAAAGGCTGCAGGCGACAGGCTCGCTGCCGTAGGCTACGACGAGAAATACGGCGCAAGACCGCTTAGAAAGGCTATCAGGAAGAACATTGAGGATCCGCTTTCCGACATGTTCCTCTCAGGCGGGCTTAAGGACGTCGTATCCCTTAAGATCGATTACAAGAAAGATAAGTTTGTATTCGATACGGTTAAGGCTAAAGAAGAATGAACAGCTGCGATACCTGCATGTATTCCGTTACAGATGAGATCACGGGCGAAGCGTTCTGTGATCTTGATCTTGACGAGGATGAAGTAATAAGGCTGTCTCACAGCAGAAGCAAAGAGTGTCCGTTCTACAAAGACGGAGACGAGTATAAGACCGTAAGACATCAGATGTGATATGGATGAGAGATTCCGTTCAATTGTTGATTCATTGAAAGATACGCAGAGCATCTCCCAAGAGGATCTTGCGTATCTTCTTGAATGCGACGGTTCCGATAACGAGTATCTGTTTGAAGCCGCACGTGAAGTCGCTGAAAGACACTTTCATAAAGAGATATATCTCAGAGGGCTTATAGAGTTTTCCAATTACTGCAGGAACAACTGCTATTACTGCGGCATCAGAGGTGGAAACCTCAAGGCGGAAAGATACAGGCTTACTGAAGAAGAGATCCTTTCATGCTGCGGGATAGGCGAAAAGATGGGGTTCAGGACGTTTGTCCTGCAGAGCGGTGAAGATCCGTACTATACAGATGAAGTGATCGTCGATCTTATAAAGAAGATCAAGGCAGCTCATCCGGACTGTGCCGTTACGCTTTCGATCGGCGAAAAACCGCATGATAGTTATCAGAAGTATTTCGATGCAGGCGCTGACAGGTATCTGCTGCGTCACGAGACCGCCAACGAAGAGCATTATTGTAAACTCCATCCCGAGAACATGTCGGGCGCTGAACGCAAAAAGTGCCTTTTCGATCTTAAGAAGATCGGTTTCCAGGTAGGATGCGGAATAATGGTCGGCACGCCTTTCCAGACTGTCGATCATATATATGAAGATATTGTATTCATGAAAGAATTACAGCCGCATATGATCGGTATAGGGCCTTTCATAGCGCATAAGGATACACCTTTTAAAGATGAGCCGGACGGAAGCGTGGACCGCACGCTGCGCCTGCTGGCAATATTAAGGCTCATATTCCCGAAGGTCCTTCTGCCTGCCACAACGGCGCTTGGAACTGCGGATGTGATGGGAAGGGAGAAGGGTATCCTTGCGGGAGCCAATGTAATGATGCCCAATCTGTCGCCGGTCAATGTGCGTAAGAAATATCTTCTCTATGACGGCAAGATATGTACCGGTGAAGAAGCAGCAGAATGCAATGCCTGCATGAGAGGCAGGGTGGAACGCATAGGATTCCATGTCGCAGACAGCAGGGGAGATCATCCTGATTTCATAAGATAAAAATAGAGGCATCACGATGATGCCTCTTTTTTGTGTAACTCCTTGATCGGTGAAGTTAATTGTACTTGAAGTTAACTGCTCTGTAAGCGTAATACTGAGCATAGCCGTATGTCTTAACAGTAACGGTAATGGTTACTTTCTTACCGGGCTTAATGGAGAAGTCTCTCTTAGGAGTACCAACCCACTGACCGTTCTTGGCTTTGAAGCTCAGTGAAGAGGAAGACATGCTCTTGATGGCAGGCTCTGTAAGAAGTGAAAGGCTTACGCTCTTAAGTGACTTCTTAAAGCTTGCTGTCTTGCCTGACTTGTTGACCATAACTACATCGTATTTGAATCCGCCTGAAGTGTTCCTGAAGTTGGTAACTTTTGCGGAGAATTTGCTTGTAGCAATACCATAGTTAACAGGCTTCTTGGCAGTAGTCTGTGACGTAGCCTGGGTAGTCGTAGCTGCTGTTGTAGCTTCGGTCGTTGTTTCAGTTGTTGTTTCAGTTGTAGTAGCCTCTGTTGTTGTCTCTGCGGTAGTAGCTTCAGTTGTTGATTCTGTCGTAGCTTCTGTGGTGGTCTCTGTAGCAGCCGTAGTAGTCTCTGTAACTGTAGCTGTTGTAGTTGTCTGGATCGTAGGAAGCGTTTCTACGGGCTTTCTTCCGAAGACCTGACCGATCTTATCGATGTTCTGCAGGATAAGAAGGATACCTACGAATGCAACGATAATGACGCCGAGAGTAATGATTCCGCCGATTCCGGGATCCTTAGGAGCCTTGGCAACCTTCTTTTTCTTTGTCTTCTTAACTGTATCGACAGGAGAAATACCGGATTTTGTGTGAGTTGTAGTGGTTGTCTTCTGGCTCTTCTCAACTGCAAGGGCTCTTCTGGGGTCCTCAGGTCTGATAGATTCGATGGCAGCACCCGTAGGAGCAGGTCTTGAGAATGTGGGAGCTGTAAAGGACTTTGCAGCTTCGCCGGGACGCTGACCGGAAGCAGGCTTGTTTGCAGATACTGCGGGAGCCTGCTTCTCGCCCTTTTCAGCAGCTTTAGCTGAAGCGGGAGCAGTATGAGCAGGAGCAGTTTTTTCGTTCTGAGCAGCCTTTGCTGAAGCAGGTGCCGTATGAGCAGGTGCAAAAGGCTTCTCGTTCTTAGCGGCAGCCTTTGCAGCAGCGGGAGCTGTGTGTCCGGGTCTCTCGTTCTTTTCAGCAGCTTTAGCTGAAGCGGGAGCTGTATGAGCAGGCGCAGCTTTCTCATTCTGCTCAGCCTTTGCAGCGGCAGGAGCTGTGTGTCCGGGCCTTTCGTTCTTTTCAGCAGCTTTAGCTGCAGCGGGAGCAGTATGAGCTGCAGGTGCCTTAGGAGCATGATGAGCTGTTTCTGCTGCTTTTGGCATAGCAGGCTTGGGTGAAGGTGTAGGCCTGATAACGAAAGGAGAGGGAGCAGCTTTTTCTTCTGCACCGACTTCAGGGATGTCATCAAGGATGTTAGCTGAGCTGAAAGCGTTTACGCCGGAAGAAACCGTTCCATATGTCTTAACTTCAGGCTTCTTGTCAGCTTTGTGCGCACTGGGACGCTCTGCGTTTGCAAAAGGGCTCTTATCCTTGTCATGCTCTGATGTAGCATAATCAAGATCCTTTCCTGAATTGAAGAGCTTCTCGTCTTTTTTCTGGGAAGCAGCAGGCCTGGACTGCCCCTTATCGCTTCCGAAAACGGGAGTGTTGCTCTTATCGGGACCCTTGGAAACATTATCGGAAGGCTTTCTGTCGAACGTACCGCCGTCCTTGGGGAAAGCGGGAATGGAAGCTTCTTTGTTCTTCGCAGGTTCAGCCTTTACAGGTTCTGCTTTAGGCTCTTCCTTGGGTGTTTCTTTCTGTCCTATAGGCTTGAAAGCGCTGATAGTATCATCGATCTCGAAATCATCGAATTCGTCTTTGAAACTATCGAAGTCATCCTTAACGCTGCTGCCTTCTTTAAGCTTGTCGGAAACAGAGTTGGACTTGTCGCCGGGTTTGAACTGTACCGCAAACGAAGAATTGATGAAATCTTCGCCGGACTTGTTCTGACCTTTGCCAGAGTTGTTCTTCTTGTTCAAATCATCTGGATCAAATGGCATAGTTATTCCCCTCACAGATTTTTTAATATAGTCTTATTCTATCGTTAATTGATTTTCATTCAATATTTTTAGAGTCTATAGCGAGACTATATTATTAAAAATCAGTTACAAGTGCAATCCCTGTTGTTTTTATCCGCAAAGTCTCGTCCTTGACATAAAGGGTATCCGATGATATTATCATTTGGCATTTACGGATAGGCTCGTGTGGCGGAATTGGCAGACGCAACGGACTTAAAATCCGTCGGAGTAAAATCCGTACCGGTTCAAGTCCGGTCACGAGCACCATTTATTCCGGAGAATGCGCACATCTTAATATCGCGGAGTAGAGCAGTTGGTAGCTTGTCGGGCTCATAACCCGGAGGTCGTGTGGTTCGAGTCCCACCTCCGCAACCAATAAGGCAATTGCTGTTTAGCAGTTGCCTTTTATATTTTTTTAATATTTAGTGTATAATAATATACTGAGTTTTTCTGACTACATAGCTAGAGGAGTGACTTATGGCTAATCTTAGGAATGATCGCGCTCAGGAAAGGGGCAGTGTTGTAGACCGCCTCGTGCGCATCGTTATTCTTACAATAGTGTCTTTTATCGTGTCTATCGCGGCTGTCTCGTTCGCGGTACATCATATGAGACTTCAGTTTGAAGGTGAGTTCAAGGGCATCTCTGATAAAAAGGTTCATCAGGTCTGCGACATTGCAAAGATCTGCATCGACGGTGATGATTTCACATCAGCTACCGTTAATTCACCTCTCAAGTACGGCACGCTCTTAAGCCTCATGATGGCTGATACCACGAGCGAGAATCTTTCTGCTGAAGGTTACGGACTTTTCGCATACAAGGACGGACAGCTTTCACTTCTTGTAAGTGAGGGCGTTGGTGATACTTCCGAATTTGCGGTTGCGAACCGCGACATCTCAACATGGCTAGGTTCAAATGAGCCTACCGCCGTCAAAGGACAGAATTACGAGAGCATCATTCTCCCGATCCATGACAGCACCGGTATGTGCGTCGGCGTATTTGAGTACAAGTGCACTTTTGACGGTCTCTATGAACTCGGCAACAAGCTCGAGGGAAGGATCCTTACGGCTGTCATCATTGCCGTTGTTATCGGTGTGGTCATCTTCATAGTTCAGGAACTCATAATCAAGCTTCTCCGCCGCAGGCAGGGAAATGCAGGCGCACAGGTGGAAGAGTCTTCCAGGGCTCGTGACAAGAGACTCATTTCTTCGACTATCGGATATTGTTTCGCGATCATCCTTGTCGTTCTGCTCGTAATGTCCAGGCAGCTTTCTTCCGTATATATCACGACGCTCGAGAGCGAGCGCGCCGACGCAATGTCGAAATGTGCAGTCTCGTCATCCGCCGCGCTTACATATACACGCGTTTCCGAGAATATGTCCTATATGCTCCCGATCTACTCATATGCCGAAAACAAGCCTTATACGGTTTCGGTATATACAATGGCGGGAGATTCTTTCTTAAGACTCTATTCTTCAGCAGCTGATGTTAATTCCACGGAGCAGTACTATCTGACAGGTGTAGGCGACCAGTACATTAACTGCTTCCAGCTCCAGGAAACAGCTTTTACACAGAGAACTGAAGCAGGGAAGGCCTATGTCTGCGCCATCTCTCCGATAATATCATCCGAAAACACGGTGTCCGGCATCCTTGAGATCATGATGCCCAGGGATGATTTCCAGGGTTCGTTAAACGGCATGAGCCTTTCATGGATATTCACGATCGTTTCGATCGCGATCTCAATGGGTATTGCCATCTTTGAACTCAATCTCATCATTTCGACAATGTCGCAGGGCATTACCGGAAATACTCCGGTACTTGTCATGTACGGTGAGAATGCGAACAGGTTCCTGTCATTCTTTGCGGCTTTCGGATCCGTCATGCTTCCGATATCATTTGCGGACTATTTCAAGGATTCGCTTTCGGATATGCCGGTCTATGTGGTACATGCCCTGATCGCCGTATCGATTCTGCTGTTCATCTGGGGTTTCTTCGGATTCTCTTCGATCAGATATGAACTCAAATCCAAGCTTACAAGCCGTGTCGCGCTTATATTCGTAACCGGTGCAGGATATTTCCTTGCTCTTGTTGCAGGCATTATCAACATTCCTTACGCAACGGCAGTTATAGCGCTTCCTGTCGGCTTCTGCTTCGGAATGCCGCTCGATTTCTTAAGGGATTACAGGATCAATGCGGGCAAGCTCGGTTATAAGGATTACAGCGACAGGATAATCCATAATGTACAGAGCACTTCATATTTCCTCGGAATATCGGTCGGCACGGTCATTACAGGTATCTGCTATGAGCGTTTCGGACTTCTTATCGTTGCCGTTATCAGCGGTGCGGCTCTGATCCTTACCGCTGTCGGAATGATCTATTTCATGCAGAACAACTCTGTTGTCAGGGAAGCTCCTCTTACGGTGGGCAGCTGGCTTCATGTCCTGTCTGACTCCAGGGCAGGGAGGTTCCTCAATTCATCGTTCCTCATGCTCGGTGTCTCGTTCTCGTTCATGCTCGTATTCATTCCGAACTTCCTCGGCAATGTAGGCATCTCGCTTGCGACATCATCATTCTTCTATCTTGTCTGCGCTTTTTCCGCATGCGTTGTATGCGGTTATATAAAGAATCACTACGAGCATATCCTTACATCAAAGATCAGGGTGCTGATCCAGAGTGCTTCCACAGTCCTCGGACTTCTGGTGTTTGCGATGTTTCCTTCGGCCAAGACACTTGTCGTAACATCAGTACTCCTTGGTATCAGCCTCGGCATACATGACTTCTATTACATTTACGCACTCTATCTGATCTGCAACGGAAGGATCAGGACTAATCTGCGTAAGTGTGCGGAGTACGCTTTCTACCTTGGCATCGGAGCGGTCGTGCCCATTGCGATGACTGCTTTCATGGTCGATAACGTCAGGATCGTCATGATCATTGTGACTGTGCTTGTGGCTTTGATCTCGTTTATCTATCCTGCATCCGCTTATTCTTCAATGGTCGATGAGAGTGATCCTTCGCTCAAACCCGAACCGAGAAGGAGAACGGAAAGAAATAATGCTCCCATGGGCAATCCTTATGGTCAGCCCGTTCCTCAGCGTCAGCCCCAGCCGCAGCAGCAGCCACAGCCTGCAATGGCTTACAATGATGCTTCTCCGTTTGGCGAAGCGATTCAGCCTGAGCCTGACATGCAATACAATCAGATGCCTCAGGGGCAGCCTTCTCAGCAGTATGCTCCCGAGCAGCCGCAGTATCAGCCTGCACCGCAGCAGTATCAGCAGCCGTACCAGCAGCAATATGCTCCTGAGCAGCAGTATCAGCAGCCTTATCAGCAGCAGTATGCTCCCGAGCAGCAGTACCGGGAGGCACCCCAGCAGTATCAGCCGGAACCTGCCGCACCGCAGCAATATGTTCCCGAGCAGCCTCAATATCAACAGTCATATCAGCAGCCATATCAGCAGCCATATCAGTCGCAGCCTTACGGTCAGCAGCAGTATGGTCAGCCGGCATACCAGCCTCAGCAGGGACAGGATATGTACGGACAGAATCCTTATCCGCAGCAGCCTGCGGATCCAATGGCTTTCCTGAATGACGACGATCCCGGAAATGGAGGTGTATAACGATGTCTGAAGAACTTTGGAATGAGAAACTTACCAGAGAGAATCTGAAAGATTTCTATATGGCTACGGTCGATATGGTCTATTCCTCCGTTTTCGGAATAACCAAGGAGCCTACAAGGTGCGAGCGTGCGATCGTTAAGTCTTATCTGGATATTTACGCAAAGCGTGCGAATGTTCCCGGTGAGCGTGTTATCTACGATTTCGGCGACATCCTGCTCGAGAATGCAAAAGCCATCGTAGCTGAATACCCGCTTCCCGAAAACCTTTCTTTTGAAGAGAGAAAGCTTGATGAGTATACGCGCAATTCCATGATTGAAAAGATTATTGCCAAGATCGACTCAAAGAGCTACAAGATGGCGGAATTCATTTCCACTGATGTCAAGAAGACCAAGAGGACCAAGCAGCTCAACAAGGTCAGCAGTTTCTTCCAGGTCACTCCGCTTCTTGTATTCGAGATCCTTATCCTCGCGGGTATCGTATGGTTTGTCGCTTATGTAGCGGTTACTTTCCCTTACAGGAACAGTCCGCTTATCAGGGAGAGGAGCATTTTCGAAAAATCTTCTATTCAGCAGCAGTATATCGCAGCGCTTCCTTTCTATCCGATCAAGCTCAGGCTCCCTGTTACACAGGGTGCTGCCCAGCAGCAGAATGCGCCTGATATTACTGCAACAGAGACGACACCTCCGCCTACGACGACGGAAACCGCTCTGGCACCTGTGATCAATCAGACAACCGAGCCTGTGATCTCAGCAACCAGCGGCTGATAAGATCATTTACCTGAATTCTTTTCGGGATCGAAGCTCGCCAGAGGATTGCTGTCTACGGCTCTCTGGAGAGCTTCTTCATCTACATGGGTATAGATCTGGGTAGTGGAGACGCTCTGGTGACCCAGGATCATCTGAAGGTTCCTTATGTCGACATGACCGTATTTGTACATGAGCGTCGCTGCAGTATGTCTCAATTTGTGTACCGAATATACGCGCGTATCGATTCCTGCTTCATCCAGAAGACGCTTTATGACTATCTGAATCATGTCATCTGAAATGCGCGTGCCTCGTTTTGAAACGAAAAGGGCTTTCCCGGCCTCAGGCTTGATCTTTATGGTGTTGCGTTCCGCGAGCCAGTCATCGAGCGCCGCAAGGCATGCGTCGTTAAGATAGATCGTACGTTCTTTATTACCTTGACCTATAACAGTCAGGATAGTGCCTCTGATATCGTTGGTGTTGATCCCGCGGAGTTCTGACAGACGCATTCCGCAATTGAGGAAAAGCGTTAACATGCAGTAATCGCGTGCATTTGATTCCTTTGGGGAAGCATAGGCGGTTTCCAGAAGCTTCTGGCTCTGCTCAAGAGTAAGATACTTCGGATTGCGCTTTCCTATCTTAGGTGTCTCGATATCGTAGGCAGGATTGGTATCGATGAGTCTCTTTTTTGCGTGAAGATACTTGAAGAAGCTCTTAAGGGAGGCGATATGTCTTGCCCTGGAAGAGTTTGTCTGCTTTCTTGTCCTTGAAAGCCATATTATGAATGCCAGGATATCATCAGTGTTTACTTTGTTGAGCATCTTTATGTCAACGTCAGAGACATCGATCTCTTCGAAAGGGGTATCGGCAGGGACCATCATCTTGTCCTGTTTGTAGAACCTGCAGAAGCAGACTATGTCATAGGAATATTCCTTGACGGTGAGCTCGGCTCTGCCAAGCGCGGCAAGCATGTAATTGCAGTACTGATCAAGTACGGGAAAGGTCTGCACGCGTTTATTTCTCCCTGATTGTTTATCTTGTTATATTTTAGCATAGCGAAATTCGTGTTTTTTGTTGCGGGTGTACTTGTTATAAAAAAGTCATTGTGATAATATTGTGCACGTACCAAAAACAATTGTGCGTGATACACGGACAAAATACAGAATGAAAGTAGTGTAAAAGAGTATGGAAAAGAAGTTAAGAGTCGGCGTTATCGGTGCTACGGGTTATGTAGGACAGCGCTTTATCACATTGCTTGAGAATCACCCCTGGTTTGAGTGCGTAGCTCTCTGCGCATCCCCGAGTTCTGCAGGCAAGACATACGAGGAAGCTGTTGCAGGCCGTTGGAAGATTGATCTGCCGATGCCTGAATATGTTAAGAAGATGGTCGTGTACAGCACGGAAGATATAGAAGAATACTGCAAGCAGATCGATTTCACTTTCTGCGCGGTAAATATGAAGAAGGATGAGATCAAGGCCCTCGAAGAGAAGGTTGCAAAGCTTGAGACTCCCGTTGTTTCCAACAACTCCGCAAACCGCTGGACAGAAGACGTTCCCATGATCATCCCTGAGATCAACAGCGATCACGCTGCACTCATCGATGCTCAGAGAAAAAGACTCGGAACTCAAAGAGGATTCATCGCAGTTAAGCCTAACTGCTCCATCCAGAGCTATGTTCCCGCTCTCACGCCTTTCCTCAAGAACGGCATCAAGGCTATCAACGTCTGCACATATCAGGCTATTTCCGGCGCGGGCAAGACCTTCGATATTTGGCCTGAGATGGTCGGTAACGTGATCCCGTTCATCGGCGGTGAAGAGGAGAAGTCTGAGAAAGAGCCTCTCAAGGTCTGGGGTAAGTTCGCAGGCGATCACATCGAGATCGCACAAAAGCCCCTTATCTCTGCTCAGTGCTACCGTGTAGCTGTTCAGGAAGGACATACGGCTGCAGTATCCGTATCTTTCGAGAACAAGCCTTCCATCGAAGAGATGATCGACGTTTGGAACAACTACGAGAGCGAAGCTTATAAGCTCGGTCTGCCTTCCGCTCCTAAGCACTTCCTGCAGTACATTGCAGAGGACAACCGTCCCCAGCCTAAGCTCGACGCTATGTTCGAGAACGGAATGGGCGTATCTGTTGCACGCTTGAGAGATGACATCATCTTCGACTATAAGTTCTGCTGCCTCTCACACAATACCCTCAGAGGAGCAGCCGGCGGCGGAATGCTCACGGCAGAGCTTCTGACGAAGAAGGGTTACATTACTGCAAAATAAGGCTTTTTGGCCCCGTTAGACTTGCGCAAAAATGTGCTTGACTAACGGGGTCAATATTTATATACTATTCAAGCGCTTAAAAACGCACCGCTTGTGTAAACGTGGGCCTTTAGCTCAGTTGGTCAGAGCATCCGGCTCATAACCGGCGGGTCCTGGGTTCGAGTCCCCGAAGGCCCACCAACTACACAAACAACTTAATACATGGGAAGATTCCCGAGCGGCCAAAGGGAACAGACTGTAAATCTGTCGTCAGTGACTTCGGTGGTTCGAATCCACCTCTTCCCACCACAGAGGGTTTGCCAAGTTTGGCAGACCCTTTTGTTTTGCCTTGAAAAGCCCTTATTTTATAGGGTTTTGGGGTTGTGGCCGTTCTGAAACATCTTTACGAAAATTCACCCAAATTCACTCGAGTTTACGACAATTGTGGTAAATTCGTGGTAAATTTGTGGTAAGGTCTGAGCTCATCCTGCAAGGTTTCCACCACCTGTTTCGAGCAGGGATATCTCTTTCATTTTGAATTTTTCCGAAGCGTCTGTATAAGTGTTAAGAGTGATTCCTACTTCATGGTGTCCCATGATGTCGGCTGTGGCCTTGATATCGGCTCCGGCTTCTCTCATCCTTGTCGCAAACGTATGCCTTAACATGTGGTTGTGTACATGAGGAAAGCCTGTGAGACCATTTACAGAGCCTTTGCTCTTGATTTCTTTGTCAATCGCTATCGAAATCCTGTCCAGCTTGTGGTTGAGCTTCTTGAGGTGATACAAATCGCCGTTGCCGTCAAGAAATACGAAATCCTTGTAACCGCTGACTCTGACTTTGCAGCGTATCCCGCATGATTCCTGGTGCTTTTTCTCCTCAATGAGAGCTTCTCTGACCTTAGCGTTCATGGGAATACATCTTTCACTTGTCTTTGTCTTTGGCGGATTCAGTGTCATTTCAGAGCTTGATGTGCCGTCATATACCAGTGTGTGGTTGATATGGATCACATTTTTCTCGAAATCGACGTCTTCCCATCTTAGGGCACATAGCTCTCCGACCCTGATTCCTGTGTATAGCATTACCGTAAAAAGAGGGCAGAGGTAGTGGTAAGTGCCGGGTCTGCTTAAGTATTCTTCAAAAGCAGCCTGTTCTGCGCCTGTCAGAGCCTTGACTTCTTTTACGGTACTGGAATATTTGCGGTTAAGTTCTTTTATGGCTCCTGTGCAGGGATTTGTCTGAAGCACTCCGTCTTTGACAGCAACATTGAGGATCATGGAAAGGACTATATTGATATTGCTTACTATTGAAATTCCCAGTCCTCGATTCTCAATGAGGCTTTTGTAAAACATTACGACCTTACTGTAACTTAATTCCTTGAGTGATATGGTACCGATGTTAGGTCCGATATAACGGTTGTAGAGTTTTAAGTAGGTATCAAATGTTGTTTGTCTGATCCCGCTTTTAACGTTTTTCCAGATCTCGAAATATGAGTTGACGGTAGTATCAACATTTACATTCGTATCTTCACACAACCGCTCAACAGGGACTTTATCTGATTTGATGTTATTTGAAACAATAGCTGTGCCGTTTAAAACAGCGTTTTCTTTGTCTCGCAACTCATCAAGTGTTCTGGCATAAACCGAGCGTCTGACCCGGTTCTCAGTCCATCTGTACTCAAAGGTTCCGTTTTTCCTTAAATATTCTCCTTCCTTTAGTCTTACTCGTCCTTTTGTATATCTTGTTTTGATCATTGAATTATCCTCCCAAAACACAAAAGGAATGAGAGCATAAGCTGATTATAGCTTTTGCTCCCATTCCTAACAATAAGTGCCTAGTACCATTAAATGGTCAGATCGAATACTGCTTGTATAGGTATTCTTCAAAGGGTTTACGCTTGATTAAGCGCCTGTTTCCACTCCATAAGACATACGGACAGTTTTTGCCATCAGTAAGAGCCCGTATCTTGTTGACGCCGATGTTGAAGTATTCGGCTGCTTCTTCCGGTGTGAGAAGTGATTTCTCTGAAATTGATAATGTTTTGTTCTTCATTGTGAAGACCTCCTTGTTTTTGTATTTACCCGTGCGGGTATGTAATGGCGTCACCGGAGGGAGTGACGCTGTAAGGTGATCAACCGCCTTTCGGGGCCTTGAACGCCCGATATAACATCCTGACTGTTTCGAAGAGTTCTTGAGAGCATTCTTCAAGTTCATGAGGATAAACGGTGCCGTTAAACTTGAGGTTGAACAGCAATTGGTTGAGTATTGTTCCGATCCTTTTGATCTCTGAGATCAGTTTTGGTAAGTCAGCGGGAGGAGCTTCCATGATGTTCACGTTATCGACTGACTGTCTGACAAATGAACTGAGGCTCAATCCTGTTTTGGCTGCTTTCTTTTTTATTGATTCGTACTCTTTGGGTGTGAGTCTGATTAGAAGTTGGACTGTTCTGTTGTTTTTCTTATTTGCCATATTGAGTTCTCCTTTTAGTGTTTTTGAATTTTGTCCCGTGTATTAGCAAGCAACGCGTCTGTATATACATCCGCTTAAACTTGTCAGGGGAGAGTCCCCTGAAACCCCTGAAAAAGCCAGGATTCGATGTGGATCCTGGCTTCAAAGGTTTGTCACTTGGTTGCTGTCTTTGATTTAGCTCTGTGTTTCCCGTAGTACTCCAGAGCTTGCAAAACATAAGCTTCTGCATTGTCTTTTGTAACATCGGGAGCGGTATTCCTGATCTTATCGAGATCGATATGCACTTTTTCTTTGCGCTTGGGCTTGTCTCCGTGCATGACCTCATTGATCCTGTCGATGTTAAGGCCTCCATTCCTGGAACATTCTCGCATACTGGCGGCCTGCTCTTGAGACGGCAAGCTGTTACTCTCTGATATCTGCTTAAAAACTGATTTCTGTTCTTCTCGTGAGAGATATGAGAGCTCTACGGCAGGGCGGACAGCGATCTTTCCCTCATCTACTAGGTCGAGCAGTTCAGGGATAAGCTCAGTCAGACGGATATAACGAAAGATGGTCGCTGCACTTTCACCGACATCTTTAGCCATGGCGGCAGACGATGTTCCTTCAGAATTATTCTCCGGTGGAGAATAATTACTCTTCGGTCTGCCGGGCATGCGTTTAATCGCTTCCAGACGCATCTTATAAGAAAAAGCCTTCTCGCTTGGCAGGATCACCGCACGCTGAAGATTTGCCTCGACCATGAGGACTATAGCTTCGTCACGGGTCATCTCACGTACATCAGCCTTAACATAAGAAAGGCCTGCGATCTCGCAGGCCGTCTTTCGTCTGTGTCCGGAAACGATCTCATACCGTCCATCTTCTTTTGGGCGCAGCAGGAGAGGGGTGATGAGGCCCTGTTCCTTGATGCTCTCTACGAGCTGGTACATGTCATCGTCCATCCGTACCTTGAACGGATGGTTGGGGAAGGGATCTATCAGTTCAATGGGGATTTCGTGGATCTTGGGAAGTTTACTCTCCATGATCTCCTTTTCATCCTTGAACATGATATCTGATCTCGTTATTCCGAGAATGTTTGCGAGATTTGCACTCAAAGCAAATCACCTCCTTGTTTTTATTCCGCGAAGCTTTGGTCCCTGTTACATAGAAGCAGTTAGCCGCAAGCTTTGGACTCAGTTCTTCGCGGTATGTAATTTGAGATGTAGAAGGGGGAAAAAGGAACTCAGAAAAAATGTTCCTCTATATATACGTAAGGAACTTTGCCAAAACTGTACGTCTAATCCGAAACTCGCCCGAAATTCGACAAAAATACAATAAATGTGTTATAAAATGAGGCGTGTCCCCAATAACCTTTGCAGTGGTATGTCGTAATTGCAGTGGTAAGCTTTTTTTAGACACGGGTCAGTTATTTCTTAGACAGGATCTCCTATAATCAGAACAGATGTAAACATTCACTAGACAAGCATTAAATCTTGCAAGACAGGAGATTTACTATGAAATACACAAAAGAACA
>JAFVDI010000032.1 GCA_017478485.1 Clostridiales bacterium
AGTTGTTGAAGATTACACGTATTACGACGGTATATACTTTGATCTGATCAACAAGATAAATGTACCGACCAAAACACTTCATGCAAAAGATGGTACACAAATCACGCTTACTCCTTACGGTGTGAGCCGGATGGATAAAAATTGGACACACCCTGAAGATGAGGATTTAACCGAAATAGATATAAACAGCTTTGTTGTAGTCTCATCTGACGGTGAAAGAACGGATATTCTGTCACTTCCGATCACCGGTAAGGTATTTGGTCAAACGTCAATAGGATGGTTTGGAAGCGGCTATTTCTCGTATAACTTTGGAACTGTTCTAAGAATAGATAACATAAAAGGTGTTGAAATCAACGGTGTGTTTTTTTCGGAATAACAATATCCTGAAAATATCCGAATAGAATAGAAAAACTGCCCTAAGAGATGACTCTTGGGCAGTTCTTTATATGAGTAAGAATAGTCTTTGAGTTATTCTTATAATCCATTTATGTTTTTTCGAGTAATTTCGCGCCATTATTCCTACGACAAAACAAGCCTCGGATTCCCGAGGCTTTGTCTATAATATTGCAAGTAATCATGCGAATTTATTCTTCAGAGACAGGCACAAATTCTATTTTGTCACACATTTTATAAGAAATTGTCTGAGATCTGGTTCCGGTAAAGTCACCTTTTGCTTTTACGGTAAAGGTGACACTTTGTATTAACTCTCTTATCTGTGCCTCGGATAGGTTTCCTGTATAAAGCACTAGAATTACCTTCGCACCACGTTCATCGCGTCTTGACAATCTCATACAGGATGCTGCATCGGAATTACATGCAAATATAATATTCTCTTTGTATTTTGAAGCATCTCCAAAATCTGCCAAAACATTATAGTTATCAAGAAAACTCCTGTTTACTCCCTTGAAATAACAGTATGCGATCTTATAATCAGTTGGATTGTCACTCGGTAACTTTCCAGAATATGAAACCGGATAATCTGTATCAGGGCGCATTCCGGCATCGCATTCTTTTGCAAATGTAGTAACGAACTCGTCTGTTTTTTCTAAATCATCAACTTCAACTTCGGTAGCTTCGAAAGCAGTCGGCACTATCACCTGCGAATACAAACCATAGCCTATTCCAGCTAGCACAACAATCACAACAAACGTCAAAACAACTTTTTTTATGGATGACATCGAAAATACCCACCTTAACAATATATTCATTAAAGGAAAACCTTCACAATGAAAATACTAACAAAAAAAGCCAAAAAGCTAACGATCAAAATGGGTATTGTTGTAAGAAATAAACTTTGACTCCATTGGAGCCCAAACTAGAGATAAAGTGTTCTGATTATCTGCAGACTATTTCTGCATTAGGGTAAGATAGGATAATTATTGATAAATATACAAAAGACACCGCAGAAGCGGTGTCTTTAAATAAATCAAGAGTAACAATAATAGAACCTAATCGTTCTGCAAAAAGGCAATTCTCCGAAAATCGGACATTGGAATTAGTCATTCGTACTCAATATCCTAGAAAGGAAAAATACGATTACTACAGAAAGAATGATAAAAGTCAATACACCTGCCAAGACCTCAGTCGTTTTAATCTTACTGTTTATCTTTTGTTCAGCTTTTCTATATTCAGCAACTATTTTTTCCGAAGATTCCAACTTTTTCAAATCAATTTGCAGGCCTTCATAATTTACTTTTCCATCAATCGGCACTGCAGCACCAAATTCGCTTCCATCATCGAGATCAAAACTTACACTTAAACAGTTACTACTATAATAGTTGACAATATATGAGACAGTGCCTTTTGTTCCTTTAGGAATAAAAACCGGTTTCCCGTTTAACTGAATTGTAAATTCATCCGATAATTCGATATTTTCAGCCAGCGTAACAGAACCTTGGTATGACTCATAAAAGTTTTTAATTCCATATTGCTTAACAATTATAGTGACAATCAGCGACAAGCCGATATTAAGCACTAACATGATCAACACCAATATTTTTTTCATTTTTTTATGTTCTCTTTCAGCTTTGGGTTATTAAGTGTATCCAAGAAGGATAATCATCTAATATCACATATCATCTATATCCATCTATTATGATGCTTATCTCGGATTCGGCGCCCAATGCCGTCAGGAATATGATCGGGCAGTCTCCCTTTTGACGTGCTGCCCTGCAGATATCAAAACCCGATGCACCGGGAAGCATTATGTCTAAGATCATAAGATCGAATTCTTCACTCCTGACCAGCTCAAGAGCTTCATTTCCGTTTGACGATGTCACAACTGTCCAGATTCCGGCGCCTTTCTCACGAAAAAAGACACTTATGGCCTGAAGCAGTGCTGGTGTATCTTCAACGATCAATAATCTGTATGACATAACTCTGCCTCCTCATGCTTATGGTTGTATCATACATCACAGATGTATCAACAGTATTAAATGAAATACAAATACCGGTTGCAAAGAAAAATGGTCAGACAATGTCTGACCAATTCGTCCACTTACCTTTTATATGATTACATTTTTGGAAGATCAGCTAACGCGACCTGCATTCCGCTATAAAGCTTAGGATAACTCGTTGCGTTTTCCGGATAATACTCGGACGGCTCTGTTCCGATATAGTATTTTGCATCTTTTGAAATATCTATCTGATCTTCTCTGAGTCTGCATCCGAGAATGCATTCTATGCTGTCACCTCTCTTTTCAAATCTATAATCAAAGAAATCGACTGTTTTATCAGCAGAATCAATATGCTGAGAGTGATCAAAATAACAATCGAAAAATCCGAATCCGGCAATTTTATCTCCGTTCATTGCAAACATCCTGACGCTTCCGAGATCCTGTTCTTTTGGCGCGTCGCCCTGATAGGTAATCTTACAGCGTATAAAAAGATATTTCGTTCTAAGATGCTTACTCGCCGCATACTTGTCCTTATGCTCACGTTCAAATTTCTCAGCTTCTTCCTCAGTCATTCCCTTTTCGCAATTGCTTTCAATATACTCGGCGTATTTCGGATAATCTCTCATCATCGCTTTATAATCTGTATAGTTATAAACATAATCCGAATCGGGGACTTTACCCTCGACAAAGTATTTCGCGTCATACTTTGTCTGTTTTGAAATGTCGGTATCATCGATCAGATCATAAGATGATACCTCAATCTTTAGAGCTTGATTATTCTCGTATATCACTCTTTCGGGCTCCTTGCTCGGAACAGTCACTTTATCTTTGACTGATCCAATGCTTACTAAATTTGATTGTTCACTGGTAGTGAATTCCGTCGTAACCGGTTCCGCAGATGCGCATCCAGTAAAGACCAGAATTGTTGCCAAACTCAATGCGAGTGTTTTATAACTCTTTTTCATAAAAGTTACCTCCTATTTTTGTCAATAATTTCCCAAGCATATGAAATATATGCTTTGTTTCCAAACAAATCTGATTTGAAATTGATTACAGTTTTACAGTTGCTACAAATCTTCCTTCATCGCTGCTGACGATAAGCTTATACCCGAGCATTGCCAGGTTGTTCTCAGCAATGGCAAGGCCCAGTCCGCTTTCACTCAGGCAGATCATTAACAACAGTAAAGCTATCAAGACCGGCATAATTAATTTTAGTCATATCCATATCATCCATACTCTTAGGCAGTTTGCCGTAATAGTAAGTATTGGGTGCAGACAGATCTAAAAAACCTCGGTAGTCAACCAACATATATCCTATAACGCATTCCAGCGGTTTTTCCCCACGCTCAAAAGTATGCCATCCCGGATAAACATCAGTATAGACCGGTCCATCAAAATAGCAATATGCAAAGCTAAAACCAACAAATTTGTTGTTACGCGTACCTATGATTTCAAAGTTATGTATCGCCTCTTCAACTTCTGTATTACTTATATTTGTAATCCTGCAATGCAAGAAAAGGTATTTGGTCTTCGGATGATAAATAGTTGAATAGTCTTTTTCATGCTTTGCCAAGAATTCTTCCGCTTCCGCTTCAGTCATGCCCCTTTCACCGTAGCTTTCGACATATTCTTCATACAGAGGGAAATCCCGTCTCAATGCAAAATAATCTGTATCCTTTAACAAATAATCCGGGTTAGGAAGATGATTCTCAAGAAAGTATTCACTTGCAAATTCTCCGGATACATTCAGGAAATACTTTCCGGGATATTTTGTCTGTTTGGCAATGTCCTTATCATCTATGAATTCATACGACAAGATCTCATATTTTACCGTTCTGTCGTCGTTATAGATCACGCGGGGCTCATACTCGCGTCTTTCAGTCGTCTGAGAAGTCTCGATAAATCGCTCGTAAGGAGTCTTCTTATTCTTCTCATTGTTTATCACAAAAGAAATAACCCAAAATGCTGATATGACAAACACTATCAATGCTAATAAACGTTTCATAATATGTCCTTTCTATTAAAATGCATTACCCCGTATCCGACAGCAATCACCGCCAAAAACGCAGCTATAACCAAGCCGCTCATAGGATTAAGCCCTCTCGCGTCAAAATATGAACTCCTGAGCCAGATCGTAAAACTCCCAGGGAGGAACCAAGAAGTGTAGTAAGCTGACAGTACATACATCCCGCATGTGATTGCAAAACTGGTAACAGGAGCTATGACAAAACTCATCAGCAATTGAACAAGACATATTGCAGTCGTTATGGAAAACGGAACGATCACGGCGATCATGATCAGATCGGAATAGGAAACATAAGTAATGTTATAGCCAAAAAAAGCCACCAGAAAGTCTTTAGTTACTCCAAGAGAAGGTGAAGCTCCCTGGATCAAAGCAAAAACAGCAGTTGAAACAAATGCAGCGATGTAATAGATCAAGGCAGAACTTATGCACCATACCGTTTTTGAAATCCACCAGGAAGCACGCGATTTTCCTGCAACAAGTATATTTACACCGTTTTCAGAATAATCTCTTTCCGGATAGTACGCTATGAAATATGAAAGTCCCATCTGAAAGGTAAACCAATATAGCGGCAACGGATAGATGTAAAAAGGATCTATCTGATAGTAATCCAGCCCTTTCATGGCAAACACATAATAGTCCATTATGGTCACGCTTATATGTGAATTGTTGTATTCGTTAAACGAATTTACTATGTCCGAGAACTGCAAAGACATCAGCAAAGCGAAAACGACCGGAATCAGAAACAGATATGAGCGCTTCAGCGTACCAAGCCAAAGATCTCTTCTTAAGTACTTAAGCATCTTCATTTGAAATATCCTTCCTGTCAACGACCGATCCGTCTTTGATCTCATAGATAACATCACTCAGGAATTCCAACTCTTCCCTGTCATGGCATGCGATTATTATCAGCTTGCCCTTATCCCTCAACTCAAGAAGGACATTCTTGATCTTATGAACTGTATCTTCATCAAGCGCATTTATCGGTTCATCGAGTATGATGATATCAGGCTCTCCCATGATCGCGTTCGCTATCCCGAGCTTCTCTTTCATGCCGAGAGAATACTTTCTGTATGTTCTTTTATCAGCAGGATCCAATCCCACCCGTTCCAAAGCTGTCTTTATTTCTTCACTGTTAATTTTGCCTGTCAGTCCGGCAAGCAGCTTAAGATTTTTGACACCGGTATATTGATGGAGAAATGCAGGATTCTCGATAAGGACCCCGATGCTTTTCGGGAAAGGGATATCCTTATGCAACTCTTTACCGTCAATTACAACTTTACCGGAATCCGAAATGATAAGTCCTGAGATCGCCCTCATGAGCATTGTCTTGCCGGATCCGTTCTTCCCTTTGAATCCGTATATCTTTCCTGAAGTAAGGGTCATTGTAACATTATCAAGGATCAACGCGCCCTTTATCTTTTTAGTCAATCCTTCTATCACTATCTCGCTCATAATACGTCCCTCTTTCTTGAAAATATCCAGATAAAGAAAATGTTGATAATTAAAACAACAAATAAAACTGTCAGCATCTGATACCATAACGTTGTCACTATTGGCGACGGATTGACCATATCCATAATGGACCAGTTACCGATCACGGGATCATCATCATTCGGAAACAAAAGCGTACTCGAAACGATGTAGATGACCATAGGTGTTACTACAGCCGTAAAGTGACTTTTAACAGCCTTGGACAGACTTAATGATGTAAGCGATATTGCTCCGGCAAAGATACCGTCAATGCATATAAACAAAATACTATATAAAGCAGGATGGGCGTTGCACAACGCAGCAAACAAACGCCTGTCTGGCAGTCTTAATCCGCTTAAAACACGAAAAGTATCTGGAATGTAATTGGGATAGATACCAGCAAGGATAAACAGGTTCAATGCAAGCGGGAGCGACACACTTACAAATGCCGCTAAGAAAACAGCTACACCCTTTGCAAAGGCATATTCAAGTCTTGAAGCTCTTACGCATATATTCTTTTCATATCCGGTTTTTATATCCGTATAAAGTGAACCGCCATACGGAAGACACGCAATTACTGGAAGCAGAACATAAAACACCGGATTAATATTCAGAAGATCATCAGTTCCTATCCACGCTTTGAGCAAATTCGCATTTTCCACCTGTGAACAAAAAACAAGCATATCAAAAGCACAGATAAAACATCCGATAAGCAGACTTACGAGAAAGGTCCGGCTATGAAAGGCTCTGTATACTTCAAATCTTATTATCCTCATACTTTTATCCTTACTGCAGATTTATGCGGAACATATGTGAAAACAAATAAATACGGATAATTCTTCACCCTTTTCCAATTACTCACCTTAAAGCACTTCTTATTGATCTCAGTCAGAAACCATATTTTTCTTGTTTCACCTGACGGCAGCATATACCGGTCAAAAGAATTAACTTTGTTTTGGACTATGATATCCGGCGCACTGCCCCATACAGGCGACTCAAATCCGTATCCGATTTTTTCGCAGATATCATCAATACTGATATCTTTATCCGATGTGTTTTTGACATCTATTAATATCGATATCATCTTGTAATCGCCGCATTCATTTTCGAAATCTATTCCGAACCGCTTTTCAAACTCATCCGGATCGTCAATATGAGATTCGATAAAGCTAAGTTCCAACCCGCCGCACTCAACTTTATCACCAATATCATAATAAGCTGTGACTGGAGGAGATTGGTTTATACTGTAGATCCTTACACTCCACACTGCGATAAGACTTATGAGCGCGATTACTATTGCTTTTTTCATATCAAGACTCCACAAAATGCAATTCCAATAATGAACATATGTAAATATGCTCTGATATAAACCATGATCTGATTGAAAATATCTACAGTTTTACAGTTG
This sequence comes from Clostridiales bacterium, assembly GCA_017478485.1. Classification (GTDB taxonomy): domain Bacteria; phylum Bacillota; class Clostridia; order Saccharofermentanales; family Saccharofermentanaceae; genus Saccharofermentans. Next base: position 7,301 of record JAFVDI010000032.1, read on the forward strand.
CTACAAATCTTCCTTCATCGCTGCTGACGATAAGCTTAAACCCGAGTATTGCCAGGTTGTTCTCCGCAATGGCAAGGCCCAGTCCGCTGCCGTGCGTTCCACGCTCTGCGCTCCCTTTTACAAACGGCTGTTTCAGTCCTTCCGCATCATCGATTTTCTCCTTGGGGATATTAGAGATCACCAGAGAGTTTTCATCAAAAGTAATATCGATTGCCTTGTCTTCTTTGCTGTATAGGACTGCATTGTTTATCAGATTAGATATGGCCTGACTGAAAAGTTTTAGATCCGTCTGTATTTCTATTGTCTTCTTTTCACAGTTGATCTTCAGCGCGCGTTCGATTATCGTATGATCGTTGTCAGCCAAGGCTTTTGCGATAACTCCTCCTACATCCACTTTTTGTTTGTTTATCACGGCAAGTGAATTCTCAGATTTTGAGAATTCTAAGATGTCATTAACCATCTTGTTCATCTGAGCAACTTTCTCTTGAATCTTACCTGCATAATATTCCTTATTTTCTGTGTCTATATTGTCTGAAAGGTTCTCCGCACACGCCGAGATTGCAGCCATCGGAGACTTCAGGTCGTGTGCCATTGCATCAGTCATCTTGCGTCTGTATTCAAAAATGTCGTATTTCCGTCTTTGAATGTTATACACAATTGTCGCAGGGATAATGCCCAAAACGAGTGAAGCGGCAAGGGTCAGGCATATGCCGTTCCTTATCTGAGTTCCGTATACGGTGGTAAACGGAATGTATTCCATCCGGGTGTTCTTAATGCCGTAGTACTTGTAAGCATTGCTCACATATTGCATGCCCAGATACTCGTTATCGTTGTCCGCACCGTCAAAACCTTGGATAGTTGCACTATAACTCGGGAAATATGCATTTGAACTGTAAAGAGTATATCCATCGGGGATATTGCTTCCTTTTTCAAACGGAATGCTGACCACAGGTCCTGTAGGTGTTCCGTCATCATGGTTATCGTGGTCATATACCTCACAAACAACGGGTATAAATTTGCAATCTTTGATGTTTATATAGGCTTTTCTGACAACCAGATCGATCGACTTGCCTTCATAAAACTTTGGCAATAACCGCATTTCATCATCTTCTTCGGAATATCGTTCAGAATCTGTTTTCCAGTATTTTGAGAATTCCGGCGCCTTAAAGTATTCCAGGTATTTCTTGTCCGCCACTTCCAAATAACGATAATCATCATCCTTATAGTAGTACATAAGCATGGTTTGAGAAGAATCCGCTATTATCTCATCGCCTGAATATACTTTAAACCGTTGTCTCGATTCCGAGAAATGCTCCACCAGTTGATTTTTTATGCCGACGATATCTTGTGCAGGAATGTTTACTTTCAATAGATTACTATCAAAGTACGACCACGTCTCGGCTTCACTGTGGTCTGCATGCGATTTCGCCTCTTTGTTATACATATAAGAAGTAAATCCAAACACGATCAGTCCCATGCATGCAAGTATTATTGTTACTGCTAATAGACTGCCCAAATATGCAAGTATGAATTTTGGTTTTTTTATACTTTTGCGCACTTTCATGGTTTATTCCTCCGTTAACCGGTAGCCTCTGCCTATCACTGTCTTGATCTGACCGGAAGCTTCTCCGAGGTTGTCGCGAAGGCGCATTATTGCAGTATCCACGACTCTGTCCGTTACAGTCAGATCCTTTTCCCAAACATGTTCGAGAATGTCCTTACGGGACAGAACGGAGTTTTTATTCTCAAGAAGATAGACCAGGAGAAAATACTCTTTTGCGTTGATACTGATCTCGCGTTCTTTGACTTTGACGATCATGGAACGCTTGTTGAGAGATATGGACCCGCAACTAAGAAGATCACTATCTTCAGTTTTAACGGAACGATTTAGGAGACCCAAGCTTTTGGCATAAAGCAACTTAAGCGAAAAAGGCTTGACGACATAATCGTCACAACCCGTCTCATACCCTTTCAAAACACTGTTCTCGGAACCCAAAGCGGTAACAAAGATTATCCTGCAGTCGCCTTTGGCACGGGCAGCTTTACAGATATCAAATCCCGAGGCACCAGGAAGCATAATGTCTAAGATCATGAGATCAAAGTCATTAGCTGCAACCTTGGCCAAAGCGTCATTTCCGTCAGATGCAGTCACAACCTCAAAAAGCCCGGCACCTTTCTCGCGATAAAAGCCGCTCATAGCTTGAAGAAGTTCCGGCATATCTTCTACAATCAACACTTTGTAAGACACGGTTCTGACCTCCATGCAAACATCATAACACTGCGGTGTCACACGAGTATGACATGGAGGACATTCATTCCAATAAAATGCAAAAAACTTAAAAGCTGTGGTAATAACTACGGTTCAGACCAAAAACTCACAATAATACTCTAAGAACATGACTACTACAAAGACTCCGCCAAGTCTTCTCTCAAAGTCTACTGATTTATATACTTTGAAAAGCTTATTTCCCCACTTGATACAGCGGCATAAATTATAATTATCTCAAGTCAATTGTTCCATTAATCGTACTTTCCCCCTCCTGTTCCATTTATCGGACTAATTGACTATAACCCCTTGCAATTCGATATTTCCCCTCGTATAATTCGCTCATAAACGAACATAAGTTTGCATATCCTATCAGAGAAAGCGGGGTGAAGAAAATGTATGAAACAAGAACATATTTAATTAACGCAGCAATCATTATTCTACTGAAGTCTTCCTCCCTGCCCGATCTGATCGAGCCGAGCGGACCGGGATAGCGGTCACAGGAACAGAATCGTTGTTCTTCTTAACTATCAGCTGTCGCAAAAACGGGAGTGTTTTTGCGCTGGTACAAGTCGTCTCTTTTTGCTTTGCCGAAAAGGAAGAACAACACCCGTTCCTAACCTCCCCATACCCTTTCGTTTATGTTTTAGCAAGCAACGTATCTTCGGGAACACCGAAGATACAGAGCTTGTCAGGGGAACACCCCCTGAGACCCCGTGTATCGCAAGATGCGATCACAGATTACATCCCAATACAGAAGGAAGGTGATAAGAAAAATGGGATCAAAACGTAACCGAACCCGCACCCACGAGTTCAAGGTAATGCTCAATGACAAAGAGAATCTCTTGTTGTTGGAGCTGGCAAAACGGAGCGGTCTTTCCAGATCCGAGTATGTGCGAAGTCTGATCACAGGACAGAGCACCAGGGGTTATCCGGAAGAATTCTTGAAGACCCGTCTCGGCCGTACGATCAGAAAGTCAGGTGATCCGAATTGGCAGTAACATCCATATGGGCGGTCAAGGAACGCATAGATACCGTCATCAAGTATATCGAGAATCCTGAGAAGACTACTCAGCGGCCGGAGCGTAATGCCGCTGCTATGAGTTCTCTCCGTGCCATGCTCGAATATGCCTGCAATGAAGACAAAACTGACCAGATGATGTACGTCACCGGTCTGAACTGCGATCCAGATACAGCGATAGAAGATTTCATGACTGTCAAAAGACGCTGGCACAAGGAAGGCGGCAGACTTGCCTATCACGGTTACCAGTCTTTCAGAGAAGGTCCGGGCGAGATCACGGCAGAAGAAGCCCACGAGATCGGAGTACAGCTGGCAAAAGAACTGTGGGGAGACAGGTACCAGGTAGTAGTAGCTACTCACCTCAATACCGGTCACTTCCATAACCACTTCGTCCTGAATTCAGTATCTTACTCAGACGGTCTGAAGTACGTTCGGTTCAAGTCGGACTACAGACGCATGCAGACGGTAAGCGACCGCATTTGCCGTGAACACCGCCTGCACGTTATCGACAAGCCGTCAAACACCAAAGGAAAGACCTACGATGAGTGGCTTGCCGAACGCGAAGGCCGTTATACGATACGCGGAAGGATCCGTGAAGACATCGATTTTGTAACCGCACTCTCACGCTCATGGAATGAGTTTACTGAACTTATGGAGATGCTCGGTTATGAATTCAAGTTTCACGGCGAGAACGGACCTCTTAAGCATCCGGGGATCAAACCGCCGGGAGCGAAAGGCTATTTCAGATTCGAAGGCCTCGGTCCTGAATATGATCCTTTTGTCATCAAGCAAAAGACCATAGAGAACAGCTGCCGTCCGGGATTCGCTCTTCCGAGAAAGACGTATAACTACAAGGAATGGGATCCGCCTTTAGAGCCGATGGAAGGTCTTCCTGCAATCTACAGGCGTTACTGTTTCAGACTTTATACGTTTGTCAGCAGTCCCAGCCGCAAAAGAGAGTATATACCGATGCCGGTCAGGGAAGATATCGCAAAGCTAGACCACTATATCGAACAGATGGACTTCATGTATAAGCACAGGGTCTTAGCCAAGCAGACAATACCTGATACTCGCGAAAGTTATCAGTCAAAACTAGACGATCTTATAGCTGAAAGGAAGAAATTGTATTCATACTTAAGAGGAACCAAAAAGCCTGAATATGCCTACCAGACATCTCATATCAAAAGAATGATCAAAGAGTCATCAGACGAAATAAGAGATGTGAGGCACAAGCTCAAGTTATGTGACGAATGCTTTTCTGATTGCGAACGGATCGTCAGGAACAGTTCACTTCTTGAACGAAAGATCGAACCAAATCGGAATATTTCAAGAGACATATCAAGATAAACAAGGAGGATATGTATATTAATGAAAACAGTAAATGCTCTTGAAACAAGTAACCTTAAAGAACTATCCGAGAAAAACTTTGTACAAGTCGAGCCGCTGATAGAACACTTTCTTCCCGGAATGGGGGTATTCCTGTTTTGCGGAAGTTCTAAAATCGGCAAATCCTGGATGGCTCTTCAGATAGGACTTTGTGTCGCTACCGGAACCAAGTTCTGGAACTATGACGTCAGAAAGAAAGATGTCTTGTATCTATGCCTGGAAGATGGTGAACGCAGATTACAGGATCGTGTTTTCAGCACTGCTGAAGAATATCCTGATAATTTCATATATACAACCAATGCGGATGCCATAGGAAAAGGATTAGAAGATCAGCTGCAACAACAACTTAATGAGCATCCCAATATAGGGTTGATCATTATAGATACGTTAGCGGCAGTCCGCTGCGAACAGACTACCGCTACTAAAAGTCCCTACCAGGGTGATTACAACACCTTAAAGCCGCTTCATGATTTCTCACAAGACAATCATATCACTGTCTTGCTTGTTCATCATGTACGCAAAATGAAATCTTCTGACCCTTTCGAAGACATATCAGGAACCAACGGACTGTTCGGTTCATCTGACGGAGCTTTTATTTTCCGAAAAGAAACTTACGAGGATGAAAACATCAAACTTTTCTCAAGATGCAGAGATTTCGAAGAGCGTGTTCTCACTCTCAAGTTCGACAACACCACTTGCAAGTGGGATCTTGTCAAAGAGAACACACCGGTAGAAGATGCTTTCCAAACAGATGAAGATCTCAAAAGAGTCGTCAACTATGTAAATGAACATGGCTCTTTTGAAGGTTCTGCAACTGAACTATGCGAATTGATCCAAGCTGCCAAAAAGCCACAATCGATAAGCGGAAAGCTCCAGAACAGAAAAGGACAGCTCTTAAAGATGGGTATCGTCTTCAAAAGGGAACATACCCGCGACGGCTCGCATCTGACACTAACCAAAGTCGAATTGCCTAAACCGGGCGATTTCATAACGGAAGACAATAACGATGATGATCTTCCATATGAAGTCTTAGACCCCGAGCGTGACGAACTCGAAAATGAACAAGACGGTAAGAATAATACCGTCACATCATCACAGTCGTCACAGAAAGTATCTAATCTAAGGAGAGTATCATGAAAGAAAAAGACAACGTCAACATTATTATCGACCAGCAGTGCTCCAACAGCTCTAAACAGGTCAAAGCAACAGCATACTATGCTGAGATCCTGAAGGATCTTAAAGCCAGCAAGGACATCAACCCGGTTGAGAAACCGGAAGAGAAAAAAGTTTACGACCTTAACAAGCTTAAAGAGAAAAAACTGTTAAGCGTTGACGAGGCAGCAGAATTGTTCGGTATTGGCAGAAACAAGATCCGAAAGATCTCAGACAGTGCTGATTGTCCGTTTGTTCTTTGGATCGGATCTCACAGAAAAATCAAAAGAGAAGCTTTTGAAAAATTCTTAAATGACATCCAGTCTGCCTGAGGAGCAGAAGCTCTAATCCAGAAGGCGATTTTCACGGTTTTTCAAAAATAGTTACCCAATAGTTACCCAAAACGGCTTTTTCGAGCAAAATCAGCCATTTTCCACAAAAAGGAAAAGTCCCACAAACGCAATGTCTGCGGGACTTTGAACCTTGGAGCCATTTGTGGGACTCGAACCCACGACCTGCTGATTACAAATCAGCTGCTCTACCAACTGAGCTAAGATGGCATCGCATAGCACGTGAAATTATAACTAATAGATTATTTAAAGTCAACGCATTTTTTCTTTTTATTTTTTGAATATTAAACTATTAGGGTATAATTGAGTTATCAGTTTTTCGGGGGATCGGTTATGGCGATAATAACAATCTCAAGGCAGAACGGCAGCCTCGGGGACGAGATCGCTTCCGGACTGGCAGCGCGCCTTAGTACAGAAGTCATTTCTCGCCAGTATGCCCTCGACAATTTCTACGGTGAGATCAATCCCGGAACATTAGACAGGCTTAATGAGAGCGCGAAGTTTTTCCAGACTGCCCTTCCCGGCAGCCAGAGAACATACGCCGATATCCTTGTTGAACGTATCCGCACCATGGCTTCAGCCTCCTCAGATTCCAATCTTATAGTTCTGGGACTCGGCGGCTGCATGGTACTGTCGGGATACCCGGGTGCAGTCCATATCAGAGTTACCGCAAGCGAAGAGACACGCGTACGTACGATTGCCAGGCGCTACCGAATAACCGAGGATGAAGCCCGCGAGGTCATTACTATAGGTGACCGCAAGCATAAGAGATTCGTTCAGACCATCTTTTCGAAAGATGTCACAGCGCCTGAGAACTATGATCTGATACTCAACACCGACAGACTCAGCGTTGACGAATGCATCGATGCAATCTGCGAGCTTTCCAGAAAGCATGATCTGCGCGCAAAACTCGCACGCGAGAACATGGCTTACGGCACGGTCAATCACCAGACAAAGACACCCGTCTTCAAGAACGAGACCGAGGAAGAATTTGCCCGCATATTGGACATGTTCAATATCGAATGGATATATGAGCCTAAGACGTTCCCTGTCGAGTGGGATGCCGAGGGCAATGTTACGCTGGCGATCTCGCCTGATTTCTATCTGCCCAGATTCAATCTCTATCTTGAACTGACGACGATGGACCAGAAATACGTTACGAAGAAGAACAAGAAGATACGCCTGGTAAGAGAGCTCTATCCTGGCACAAATATACGTATCGTGTATAAGAAGGACTTTAACGAACTGGTTAACCGCCTGAAGCTCGCGGGCGGAATGCAGAACAACGGAGATAACAACTGATGGGGATCTTATCTGACGAACTTGGCGTAGAGCGCGTTATCTACAGCGAAGAGACCATTAAAAAACGCATTACCGAACTGGGAGAGCAGATCGCAAAAGATTATGAAGGTCAGGAGCTGATAGTTATCGGATTGATCCGCGGCGCAATGTATTTCCTTGCGGATCTTACACGCGCGATCGATCTGCCCATCAAGGTCGACATGATCGGTTTTACAAATATCCCGGATACTACATCGAAAACCGGTGTCGTCCGCATTATCAAGGATATCGAGCTCGATATCGCAGGAAAGAACGTGCTTGTTGTTGAGGACATCATCAGGACCGGTCTTACCACCGCGTATATCATCCAGAATCTCGAGATGAAGCGTCCTAAGGAGATCAGGCTCTGTTCAATGCTCGTCAATCCTGACAGGCTTCTCATGACGATCCCGGTCCATTACTGCGGCTTTGAGATCAACGACCAGTGGCTTGCAGGCTACGGTCTTGACCGTGAAGAGATCGGACGAAATCTTCCTTACATCGCGCAGATCAAGAAGAGATAAGCGTAATCACATTCCTCGCTTCAGTCCTCCGCGCTTCGATGTAGCGAAGTCCGCTCGAAATGCAATTACTCTTTAGCAAAAACAGCAAAAAGAAATCCCGCAAGTTCTTCACTTGCGGGATTCTATTTTGCTCCAACGAACCAAATCCGATGGTTCTCAGGCTCTTGCGGAGGTTCCGCTGCCTTTGTTCTGCTTCCGTCCTTTAAAGGCCCTTTCCTTTAATACCAACCCGAGCTTATGTGATATTGTCACAACTAACTGACTGCTGCAACTTCAATCACACCGTGCATCTCATGTCTCCCTTCGCCGAACATTTGCTATTCGCTTCAGGTTGCCTTAATCTTCCCACAACGGGTTTCGATTAATGACATCGCGTAGCTGGTATCGGCTACTCGGTTTGCACGAACCGGTGTAACATCTGCTGCGGCTTCGGCTCATTCCTGTCGAAGGTGACATCTCACCGATCGCGGTTCCGAATACCGAATCAACTATTTGTTACAACCTGCGGCTTGTATGATCTCTCACCTTCAACCGCTTGCTCGTCTTTCCCTCAGCTTTCCCGTCTCTGACTTCGTTTCAACCTTTGGTAGTTCCCTCCGGCTTCGTTTCTTCGGCTTCGCCACAAGTGATTCCACTCTGGTTCTTCCCTGTGTCTAATTCGACTTTGGCTTCGGGCGGCCTTCCTTGGAGCTTGGAAGTTATCGCTTCCGTATTCCTTGGAGCTGACTTTATAGTACAACCTCAAGAGCCATGTAACAATACTGCAACAATACCAAATGAAAATCACTTGTTTGTGCAGCATGCACAACAAAAGGGTGCTTTCGCACCCCTTTTTAATGCTTTGATTGTCAAATTATACTACGAAGTGATTTTCATTTAAAAGAAGTCTGCGACCGATGTTATGCCGGCTTTTGCCAGAAGACTTACTACCAACATAATGATGCCTGCCATGAGAACGCCAAGGATAACTGCAAAAGAAGTCTTTTTCCAGTCCATGTCGAGCATGGATGCAGCGAGAGTGCCAGTCCACGCGCCTGTTCCGGGAAGCGGGATGCCGACGAAGAGCATGAGCGCGATAAACATGCCGGCGTCGCCGTTCTTAGTGAGCTTCTTGCCTGCCTTTTCGCCTTTTCTCAGGATCCATTTGAATAATCCGCTGCCGTGCTTCCATGTGCTTCCCCAGATCAGTACTTTTCTGGCAAACAGATAGATGATGGGCACGGGGATCATGTTGCCGATGACGCATACGGCAAGAGTTACGTATTCATTCAGTCCGAAATATGTGATACCGATGGGTACCGCGCCCCTGAGCTCGATGAGCGGGACCATGGAAATGAAAAATACGCATACATACTTAAGAAAAGGGCTCATATAATTCCTCCGAAAAAAGCTCCGTCTATTATCACACAGTAAGTATTCAATTACAAAGGATAACGTCAGCTCTTCTTAGCGCCGCTGTCAGTAAGTCCTATTTCTTTAAGATCGCTGTCGAGGAAAGCGATGATGTCATCACGCATGTGATACATTTTCTGAACGCTGTTCTCGAGGAAATAATAGTGCATGACATACCCTATCGTAAGGCCGAAAAAGATGCATGTGAGAAGTATCGCCGTTATCGTGAACTCGCGCGGAAAGATGAATATGCCGGCGATCGAAAGCAGCAGAAAAAGCGCAAATGAGAGCGTGACCATCAGGTGGATGATCCTCTCATGCTGGAAGTACGCGATTTTGATCTCGAACTCTGCCAGAACACGGCGTGTCTTCTCTTCGCTTGCCGATCTCATGTCATTATCTATATAAGCCTGGCATGCCTTCATAGCCGCTGTGACATATTCTTTCACTTTGCGAACCTCCTGTTGATGTAATTGATTATGCTGCGTTTGTCAGCGGTCCATAACGGCGCCAAAAGAAGTTTCTTCGGACCGTCGCCCGTCAGTCTGTGGATCACGGTGTCTGAGGGCAAGAGTTTCAATGCCTTTTCGACAATATCAAAATACTCCTCCCTGCCCAATACTTCAAATTCACCTGACCGCCACATCTGTTCGAGGACCGTATCTTTAAGGACGTAAAGGCATGTGAATTTTATGCCGTCAGTGCCCGCGTTTACGGCATGTCTGACGCTGCCCAGCATCTGCTCTTCTGACTCTTCCGGGAGCCCGAATATCACATGCGTTATCACGTTTACGCCGGCCTGGTTTAAACGCTTTACGGCATCATCGTAATTGCTCGTTTCGTAACACCTGTTGATCAGCTTTGCAGTCTTATCACTTGATGTCTGTAGTCCGAGCTCCACATAGACAGGTATCTGATTCGCCTTTTCGGATATGACTTCCATGATCTCATCAGGAAGACAGTCAGGCCTTGTCGCGATAGACAATGCTTTTATCTTAGGATGTGAAACGGCTTCATCCATTGCATCTGCAAGCTCTTCAGGGAGGCAGTACGTATTGGTGAAACTCTGAAAATACGCGATATATCCCGCGTCCGGTCCGGCCTTTTTCGATACCTGCGAAATGGCATCATCTATCTGTCCGGTAATGCTTTTTTCTACGCATGACGAAAACTCTCCGGATCCTCCGGAAGAACAGAAGATACACCCTCCCTTTCCTTTCGTTCCGTCGCGGTTCGGACATGTTCTCGCAAAGCTTATCGAAGCCTTGTACATCTTGCATCCGAATCTTGCTTTGTAATGCTCATTGGCAGTCAGCATCAGAATCTGTCCTCCGGATGGAACGGGTCTTTGCCGACAGGCGCTGCACGGTCCTCATCCTTTTGCATTTTCGCTTCCGCGGCGCTGGCGATCACGCCCTTGCCGTAGCGTCTGTTTATACCGTCTATTACTTTATCAAGTTTACTCGTCTTTTGGCGCATTTCCTCATCAGTGAATATAGACATCTGGATCCCCGCATCTGCAGGTATGACTTTTGCACACCTGACGCCGATGCTCCTTATGCTGTTCTTCCAGTCCCATGATTCATCGAAAAGCGCTTTCGCTGCGCTATAGATCGTTCCGGCATTGTCAGTCGGTTCGAAAAGAACCTTCTGCTTCTCACAGCGCACAAGATCCCTGTCCCTTATCTCGATCTGGATCACGGTCCCCTTAAGCTTATGTTTCCTGAGCCTTTCCGCAACGCTCTCCGAAAGCATGTGAAGCGTTCCGGACACTGCGGCATCTGAGGTCATATCGGTCGCGGTGGTCGTGGAATTTCCCACGGATTTGATCTCACGCTTATGCCACGCAACGGCGACGGGAGAATCATCCAGTCCGTTCGCATAACGCCACAGGGTGTCTCCGGCCTTGCCGAGATACCTGATCAGATATTCCTGGTCGGTCCGTGCAAGATCGCCAATGGTCCTGACATTGATCTTCGCAAGACGCCCCATCGTGCTCCTCCCGACGAAAAGCAGATCATCAGCAGGAAGCGGCCATATCTTCTCTTTCCAGTCCCTGTCGGTAAACACGGTCGTTGCATCGGGTTTCTTGTAGTCACTGCCGAGCTTGGCAAATATCTTGTTGAAGCTGATTCCCACTGAACATGTCAGCTCAAATCTTTCCTTTACTATCTCCCTTATGGAATCAGCGATCTTTGCGGCTTCATCGAAATCTCTGCATGCATCGGTCATGTCGAGCCAGCACTCGTCCAGTCCGAACGGTTCAACGCGGTCCGTATAGCCGTAGTAAAGCTCCCTGAGCTTCATTGAATAGAACTCATATTTTTCGTGATGGGCAGGCGCCAGAACAAGATCGGGGCATTTTGCCTTCGCCTGCCATATCGCCTCGGCGGTCTTAATACCGAACTTCTTGGCAAGTTCATTCTTTGCCAGGACAATGCCGTGACGCGCCTCCTGATCACCTACGACCGCCATGGGAACATTGCGGTATTCCGGATGGGAGATCATCTCAACGGAAGCAAAATAGCAATTCTGATCGATGTGGAAGATTATCCTTTTCATAGTCTGATAATACTATAAAACGAACATATTTTCTATGCCGCGGATGCCCCGGCAGATTGATCACTTTATATAAGAAAAGAAAAAATCCTTGTGCAATTTTGCGTTTGAGGGTATATAATAACTGTGTAATTATCAAAAATTCCAAAATTTGTAAAACTGAGTCGGCCAGTAATAAAATGCCGGTCTTATACTGTGATTGGAGGTAAATGGAATGGCAAAACAAAAGGTATTTCTCGTTGATGACGATACCGATATCCTTACACTGAACCACGACTTTCTCGTAGGTGAGGGATATGAAGTCATTACGGCGACTTCCTGCGCTGAAGCAATTGAAAAGGTAAAGGTTCACAATTTCGCGTGCATAGTCTTGGACGTTATGCTTCCCGACGGATCCGCATTCGATCTCGCTCCGAAGCTCCGCACATTTACCGACTGCCCTATCATCTTCCTTACTGCTAAGGATCAGCAGGAAGACGTTATCAAGGGTTTCAAGGTTGGTGCAGACGACTATATCACAAAGCCTTACTCACTTCCTGAGCTCAGCCTTCGTATCAACGTTCACATCAAGCGTAATATGAAGAGTGAAGGATTCCTCGTAGAGTATCCGCCGCTCAAGATCAATATCAAGACACGTGAGGTTACCCTCAAGGATAAGCCTCTGCATCTCACAAACCGTGAATTCGATATCCTCTGCCTGCTCGCAGAGACACCGAATGTCATCGTACCTTTCACAAGGATCTATTCTCATGTCTGGGGTGACGATTCACCGTGCGACAACCATCTCGTAATGGTCAACATTTCCTATCTCAGAAAGAAGATGGAGAAGATCGCACCGGAGATCACGTTCGTTAAGACTGAATGGGGTATCGGATATTCATTCGCTTATCCCCCGGTCAAGAACAGCATGAACACCCAGTATTGATATCACGTGAGCCCCGCAGGGCTTATACGTAAAGGAACAAAGCCCCGGGCAGACTTATGGTTTCCCGGGGCATTTTCGACAACATCCGGTTACGAGGAGAGACGATGCCGCAATACAGGCGCAGCAAGCATGCCAGAAGATTTCTGGGAGAGTTTGAAAAGGAACGCAGAAAGACTGTAAGTTTTGCGCTCCTTACCTTCATTGTCCTCATGATCGCGACGATCGCCTGCACCGAAGCGGTAAGTTCATTTAACTCACTTACGGGTATCAGATCCGAATACGATCCCGAAATAAAAGCATACCTGATATCAGATGAACTGGCTCAGGCAAAAGCTTGCTCAACTTACATTTCAGAGCACTGGGACATCATCCCGAACGTCTCGCCTTACGATGCAGTCTCCAAAACAGAAGCCGGAACAGATTCGCTTTACAGCGACTTGCTTCATGCCAAGGACGTAACCCTCACTGACAGCTGGCGCGGATGGTACGATTACGAGAACAATGCCCAGTGGTTCAACAAGACCGGTCCCATAGATTACAAGACCTATATTCTGGACGGGACCGAGACCCACTCCGTCGCTTATGTAAACTCGTTTAAGTGTGCCCCTTCGATCGATGCATTATACCTGAGCTTCCATCACATCAACGGAACCGCCCGCATTTACTGCAACGGAGAATATGCCGGCGTGATCGGCGAGATGATGCCCTATTTCAACACGAGGGCATTTGCGGATTTCTGCATGCTGGTCCCGAAAGACGGAAAGATCGATCTCACTATAGTCGTTTCCTGCCCTTCCAAGGTTACGAATCCGGGCATCATTTCATACCCGCTCCTGCAGAACAGGGCTTCAGTCAGTCTCAGGACAGCATTCTTAGGCGGTCACTTCTCCGTCATGCTTCTTCTTTTCGCAATAGGCATCATTGCAGGTTCTTATCTGATCGCGAGCAACTACAAGGATAATCTCCTCATATGGTCATTCATCATCGCGTTCACTTCGATCTTTGTCTACTACCTCGTCGACTTCAGATTCATACCCGTAAATGCGCATTACCGCGCGATCGAAAGGTTCATGCTCATAACCGTTTCCGCGGTATTCGCGTATTCGATCAACACATGCATCCTAAGATACGGAAGGACCCGTAAATCCCACATAAAATTTCTCAGGATCGACCATCTGCTGGTCTTCCTGACCGGAGCGCTTCTGTTTGTAACTTATCTTGTTTTAGACCTCTTTTTAGGTATAGTCGCTCCCGATTTTGCAGCCATCTGTTTCGGACTGCTTGTGATAACGGGCAATCTGCTTAAGGACATCCTTCTTTACAGGCACAGGAACCCTAACCAGCTCCTCGTCGCAATGTCGGTCAGCTTCGTTTTCTTCGTTCTGTATATTTCGATCCTTCTCGACGGAACCGCGGTATACATGCTTCCGACATACAGCATCCTTTACATCCTGTTCGTTATCGCGGTCGAGGTCATTTTCGTTTCAAGATACATCAACCAGAAAAGGCAGCTCGTAAGAGATTCCGACAACCTCAAGCGTCAGGTGCGCGAAAAGACGCAGTACATCTCAGAGATCAACCGTGACCTCATAGAAACGAACAAGAAGCTGATGCAGGGCGAGCAGGCGCGTAAAAACGTCATGTCCAACGTATCTCACGACCTTAGAACGCCCATCACCGCCATCCGCGGATATGCCGAACTCATGCTCTCTTCCGGCGACAGACTGAGTCCTGAGCAGCGCGAAGGTTACCTGACAAACATCGTCAGGCGTTCCGAACAGATGGAAAGGATCGTTTCCGACATTATGGAACTCACCAGAATGGAGGCAAGTGATTCGGAATTCAACTTCTCTGACATATCACTCTGCGAGATGCTCGATGAAGTCACAATGATGTATTCGATGGATCTTGAGGGAACGAAAAAGCATATCACGCTCGATATTCCCGAGGATGACGCTCTTATGATCAAAGGCGATCCGCGCAAGGTATCACGCGTATTCGAGAACCTCGTTTCAAATGCCATTAACTATACCGGAGAAGAAGCTCTCATCGCCATCAAGGCATGGAGAACAGGCGGTGACCTGCCAATAGACAAGCAGAACATCCACGTGACTGTAACTGATAATGGTATTGGAATTCCTGAAGACAGCCTCCCGCGTATCTTCGACCGCTTCTACAGGGCGAAGAACTCGGGTATTAACATTAAGGGTACGGGCTTGGGCCTCGCCATCGTAAAACTCATCTGCGACAAGCACGAGGCCAAGATCACCGTAAAGAGCAAGATAGGTGTCGGGACCACCTTTGAGGTGATCTTCAACGCCACCTACTGATCAGCCGATAGACTGAAGATAGTTATTGAGCTCCTCGAGAAGAGCGTCGCAATCCATGCCGTGAACCATGCATGCTTCCTCGATAGACTCGCCTGATGCCATAGCGCAGCCGAGGCAGTGAAGTCCTGCAGACATAAGGATGGGAGCAATGCCCTCATCAATGGTAACTACGTCACCGATAATAGTATCTTTAGTAACAACCATAATAGGCCTCCTAATATATATTTTTAGCAGTAAAAGGATACACTACAAAGAGGCTTTTGTCATTCATTGTCATGAAATATGGCACATTAGTAAAAATTTTTGATAAAATTGACCCCAAACGCCCGAAAACCCTTGACATCGTTTGCTTTTAAGTCAATAATATGCTTGCAATAAAGGTCGTGATACGGCTATTTAGGAGGAAAATAACATGAATAAGTCACAGCTTATCGACGCAATCGCTGCTGAGTCCGGTCTTTCCAAGAAGGACGCAGAGGCTGCCCTCAAGGCTACTCTCAACGCAATCGAGGGTGCTCTTGTTAAGAACGACAAGGTTGTTCTTGTTGGTTTCGGTACATTCAAGACAAAGAAGCTCGCTGCTCGCAGCGGCCGTAACCCTGCTACAGGCGCTACAATCAAGATTGCTGCTTCTACAGTTCCTACATTCAAGGCTGGTAAGTCCCTCAAGGATAAGGTCAACGCTAAGAAGGGCAAGAAGAAGTAATTTACTTCTTAACTGATTAAGTTGTAACCAAGGAACGATCGGCATATGCCGGTCGTTCTTTTTTGTCTGCCTTTACGGGCATTGTGTTCCGAACTTCAGTCTTCTTCCCGTCCGGGTCACGAGGCTCTGCACGATATTGCGGCTCCTCATGCCCGCAAATGCACTGTTCTTCACCGCGTACCTGACATCCCTTTCGATCTGGGCAAAGGTCATCTTGTAGGTCCTTGCAGCTGAAATATAGATAGTCTTCATGTTGAGCGGGACGTTTGACCCTGAAAGGTAGATGGCCTTAACGGCGTCAAACAGGACAGTCGTTCCTATCAGCGACATATCAAGTCCGAATTCCTTGAAAACGCTCTTAAGACATGTCTCAAAGAATTCATTGTCGACACGGCCTGTACTCCCTTTAACGAGGGCTGTTACTGCTGCAGATGCCCTCTGACGGTTATGCCTCCCGTCAATGATGTAATGGATCACGCCGTCTTCGCCCCTGATGCTCAGGACGCCGCTGCTCCCCAGTAATGCGTTGATGTTCTCAAGCAGGCTCAGATCACTGCATACAACTGACATCTCGATCCCGCCTCTGTACTCACGAATGAATTCTGCCATTTGTGTCACCTCCTTATATGCCTGAAGTTTATAACGGCAGAAAGCACTTTTGGGGGTAAAGTGATGCAAATGCAAAAAAACGGCCCGAAAATGAGACTTTTGGGGCCTAAAAGAGACTTTTATTTTTTGAGGACGGATCTTACTTCTTCTCTTCCGTTTCTGAAGGCAATGTTTCGACGTTCGAAACATCGATTACCTCAGACGTAAAACGGGCATACTGGGTGTGCTTGATACGCACCGTATCCCCCACTTTTATCTTCAGTCTCAGGGGATTGATGTAATAACGCTTGCCATCGACCACGAAACTGGTCTTAAGGAAAGAAACTTCAGTTACCTCACCGGTGTCGTAATAGTAGCTCCTGCCAACTACGCTGCTTATGTCCATAAGCCTTGGTGCCGACAACAGAACAAGATCGAGTATTGCAAGAATGGCAAAGACAGTCGGAAGAAAATAACCTATGATGCTCTTTGTCTTGCGCTTGCGGTTGCGCATCGCGAATATGCATGCAAGCAGGATAAGCACCACAAGGATCAGCAAGTGAATTACAAGATTAACAAGATAATAGCGCATCTGTCATTCTTCCTCTTCGTCGTCATCTTCTGCGGTCGGGATCGCTAAGATCACATCCGCCGTTATGTCGTGCTCTTCGACAGGGATCTCGGAGCTTATCTGAAAATCGTAGCAGACACCGAGCAGGAACGGCTTTTTACCCTTGATCCCGGCATAGAAACGGTCGTAATAACCTTTGCCCTGCCCGAGCCTCGTACCTTCTTCATTATATGCAACTGCAGGCAGTACAACAATATCGATGGTTTCAGGATCGACTGCAGCTAATGAATCCAGTGGTTCCATAATGCCGAAAGCGCCTGTCTTAAAGCAGCTCTCATCAAGAGCTTTGCAGTCGCAGAAGACCATATTCTCCCCTTCTATCCTCGGGAAACAGCAGATCTTGCCTTTCTTCATGAAAGACTCAGCAAGGCCGTCACAGGGAAGTTCACCGCCTGATGCCCTGTAAAGAGCGATCCTTTTGGAAGACTTGAGTATTGATCTGAAATCTTCGTCATCTATCGAAAAGACAGCCTGCGGAAGCTCTTTATCCACTTCATTCAGGAACTCGTCATCAAGCTGAAGACGTCTGCGCCTGATCTCTGATCTGATCTCCTTTTTCTCTTCGCTGATGCTCATGTCACTCACCGCCTGTCATGGCTTTAAGCTGATCAAGGTCTATTATCGGAACACCGAGTTCCCTAGCCTTTCTTTCCTTGGAGCCAGCGTCTTCACCCATCAGCAGGTATGAAGTCTTTTTCGAAACAGAAGATACGACCTTGCCGCCGTTCTTTTCGATGAGAGCAGAAGCCTCATCTCTCGACATTCCGGGGAGTGTTCCCGTAATGCATATCGAAAGCCCTGCAAGGCTGCTTCCTATTATCTCTTCAGACCGCTGCATATTGAGGCCGGCATCCTTAAGACGCTGCATCAGCGCCATGTTGTCGGCATCATGGAAAAAGCCGTAAATGCCCTCTGCAGTTATCTCACCGATGTCGGAAGCCTGTGACAGCGCTTCCTTGTCAGCCTGCGCAATGGCATCTATTGAACCGAAGGTCCTTATCAGCTCTTTGGCAGTTGCCTTGCCGACACCCGGAATGCCCAGGCCTCCGAGCACGCGGTCGGCGGGACTATCCTTTCTCGAGGTCTCGATCGCCTCAAGAAGCTTATCCGTATTCTTTTCAAGTCCCAATATATGTGCTTCAATGAGTTCGTCACGTCTTGAAGCAAGGCTGTAAATATCTGCTATATCCTTCAGGAAACCCGCCTCGACGAGCTTTCTGATGTATTCGTCACCAAATCCCTTAACATCCAAGCAGTCGCGGGATACGAAGTTGATTATGCGTCCAGCAACGGTCGCAGGGCAGCTCATGTTAACGCACTTGAGATCGGCTGCGTCAGCCTCTCTGACGAGCGTGTGGCCGCATACGGGGCATTCCTTCGGCATCTGATAAAGCTGCCAGTCAGAAGGACGCTTTGACTTAACGACGCTCTTGATCTTCGGGATGATCTCACCTGATTTGTAAACAACGATCGTGTCGCCTATTCCAAGGCCTAACTGGTCGATAAAATCCTGGTTATGGAGCGTTGCTCTGGAAACGGTAGTTCCGCATAGTCTTACAGGCTCGAAAATGGCCACGGGAGTGACTCGTCCCGTCCTACCGGTATTTACCTCGACCGACAGCAGCCGGGCCTCCTTCTCTTCAGGAGGGTACTTGTAGGCGATGGCCCATCTCGGGAATTTGATCGTTGCGCCGAGAGTCTCTCTTTCGGCAAGGTTATTCAGCTTAACGACCGCACCGTCTATATCGTAAGCAAGAGATCCTCTTGCCTCGCCGATCTTCTGGATGGCATCCCAGACTTCATCGGCCGTCTTGCACTTATAGTAAGTTTCAATGACTTTAACGCCGTTGCGCTTGAGGTACTCGTAGCCTTCCAGGTGTGTCTTGAATGTGATTCCGCGTGTCTCCTGAACATTGAATATGAACAGCGACAATCCGCGTTCCTTGGTGATCCTCGTATCTATCTGGCGGAGTGTTCCCGCAGCGCAGTTACGCGGATTGGCGAAAGGCTTCTTGCCCTCTTCTTCCGCCTTCTCATTTACCTTCGCAAAGGCCTCTCTCGTCATGTAGACCTCTCCCCTTATCTCGATATAGGGAACGGGCTCGGGAAGCGTCCTTACGACGTCCTTGATCATCTTGGCGTTCATGGTAACATCCTCGCCTTCGGTGATGCCGTCGCCGCGCGTAACGGCTAGCTTTAGCTCACCTTCCTCATATCTGAGCGCCATGGAGAGGCCGTCGATCTTTGTCTCAACGAGGAATTCGGCTTCTTCGCCGAACTGTTCCTTCATCGAAGCCACAAACTCATCGACTTCCTCGCGCGAGAATACATCCTGGAGCGAAAGCATCGGTACATTGTGCTTAACGAGAACGCCCTTTTCAGCCTTCCAGCCGACGCGTCTTGAGGGAGATTCGGGAACGACCCAATCAGGATGTTCCTTCTCGATTTCCTTGAGGCGGTTATTCATCGTATCGTATTCATAATCGGATATCTCGGGTTCATCCTGGGCATAGTAGCGCTCGGCATGATAATTGAGCGTCTTGACGAGTTCAAGATACTCTTCCCTGGGATCGGGTTCAGATACGTTATTAGCCTGTTCAAGGCTGGCAAACAGATCAAGCTGCTCCATAGATCATGACTTCCCTTTCTGTGTGGCAAGAAAAACGATCGGAAAAGAAGCGACAAGGACAAGGAATATTCCCCACACCAGTTCCGGCAGACCAGCAACGCCGTTGAACGGCTCAGTGATCTTTATGGTGTTGTACCGTGTGATATAGAGGATCTTCCCAACCGTACTGTTGAGCTTTGAAAGCGGAACAAAAAGCAGCGCCGTAATAAGCGCAGTTGAAATGCTGTACGTATAAACCGATGCAGCCCACAAAAGAAGCGAATCGTTCTTGATAATGTAGAACAGCATTACCACGGCTACTAAAACAGCGAGGATTATTCCTCTCTTAAGGTCGATGTGACCGTCATAAAGCGATTTGTAGCAGAAAGCTCCGGCTGTTACTATCGCAAGAATACAGGGAATGTAAGTTCCTGCCTTGGTGATTATCAGCTTCTGCAGAAGAAGGATCACCAGGATCAGGACCACATATGAAGCAAGCGCGCAGAGAATGTCATTGCCGCCAAGTCCCTTTACGGAAAGCCTGGCCGCACCGGAAATATAATCCACAAAAATATGGAAGGGCTCTGTCAACAGAGTCCCCCACAAAAAGAGCATAATAACGCTGACTATTCCCGCGCGTTCGTTGCTTCTCATAAATAATCAGAATTAACCGGTATAACCCGGCAGATATCAGACGTCGAGCTTCGAGAAATCTCCGTCCTCGAAAAATGCTTTAAGCGTGCTGTATTCCTCGAAATCAAGAGAGATGCCCTTGCCGACCTTCTGATGGTCCGGGCCCCAATCACGGATGTCGAGCTTCGGCTTACCGTTATTCCACTTAACAATGTTGACCTCACGCTGCCAGCCGGACTTGTTCTCCTTAAGGATGCCGATCTGCTCGATGATCTCGTAGGTAATCTCTGTCTTAGGCATTTTTTCACCCTCCTTATGTTAAAAGGTTTTAATATCTGTTATGTAGGATTATATCACAGGATTGCTCTGTGTATATTATAATTAAAAAGAATATACATATAAATTAAAACAATAAATAAGGTGATTCAAGTGAAAGATCTGCCCACAGGCATGCTTATTACGCTCATAATACTCACATTGATCGTTTTGACAGCGGTATTCTTGCTTATATGGGCTCTCATCGAACCTCACATACTTGAAGTAAGTACGGTCAGCATGCGTCCCGCCGGCAAAGAGCCCGGTTTTAAGAAACAGGACCCACAGGCATCCGGCAGACCCGGCCTCAGGCTGTTCTTCTTCTCAGATCTTCATGCGGACATATGCCTCATAAAGCCTGAACGTCTTATCAGAGCGTTAAAAGAAGCCCATGCATCGGCTCCTCTCGATGCCGTAGTATTCGGCGGCGATATCTGCAACAACTATCAGGTCAATAAGAAATGCCTTTCCTATCTCCAGAAGATCTCCGATGCCTGCAGCGAGCTCAATATCCCGTTTTACGGCGTCTCAGGCAACCATGATTTCGGCTTTGACGTATCTGACGGCAAAGCGTTTTTCGACAGCATAGAAGACAAACAGATAAGTTTTACGTCACATGCAACAGGCAGAAAGATCGTGCTTTTCGGGATCGACGATTCAGGCAGAAAGCACCGCGTCTGGTATAAAGTTCCCGAAGTGCCGGAAGACTGCGTTTCAGTCCTTGCGGTACATAATCCGGACGCGATCCTGCACTTTGAGGAGAAAGATCACGTCGACTTCATGCTGAGCGGACACTTCCATGCCGGCCAGATAAAGATGCCTTTCAAACTCGAATTCCTCGTTCTGCGCGCAGATAAGCTCCCACAGTCCAATGTCATTGAAGGTGTTTTCGAGCATAACGGAACAACGCTGTTCATTACGCGCGGCGTGGGATGCAACAAGCTCCCCCTGAGATTCGGCGCTGTCCCTGAAGTCTCCGTGGTGGAGATCTTCGCCTGATCTTCAGATTTAATTTGCCACGGCAGGTATTCACGCTATAATGATGCTTTTGTCCCCTGTTAGGTCCTCAGTTTTGAGCGAATAAGAGGACCTAACAGAGGATTTTACTGTAAAAGCGGCCAGATCCCCTGTTTCGTCCTCTGTTTGAAAGAAAAGTGAGGACCTAACAGAGAATTCCAGCCACGCTCATCGTCTGGACCAAAATGAACATAAAAAAGCCCCGGCTCGTAAGAACCGGGGCGTAATTGGTTACTTAAACTCTAAGCTATTGAATTAGCCAAGCTCAGCGAAGTACTTGATTGTACGAACCATCTGAGATGTGTAAGAGTTCTCGTTGTCATACCAGGAAACAACCTGAACGAGGGAGTTGCCGTCATCCATCTTGGAAACCATTGTCTGGTTAGCATCGAAGAGTGAACCGAACTTCATGCCGATGATGTCGGAAGAAACGAGCTTCTCCTCTGTGTAGCCGAAAGACTCGTTTGTAGCAGCCTTCATAGCAGCGTTGATGCCCTCAACAGTAACTTCACCAGCAACAACAGCGTGAAGGATTGTTGTTGAACCTGTAGGTGTAGGTACACGCTGAGCAGCACCGATGAGCTTGCCGTTGAGCTCAGGGATAACGAGGCCGATAGCCTTAGCAGCGCCTGTAGAGTTAGGTACGATGTTAGCAGCACCAGCTCTTGCTCTCTGGAGGTCACCCTTTCTCTGAGGGCCGTC
>JAFVDI010000033.1 GCA_017478485.1 Clostridiales bacterium
ACTTATCGTTCTTCTGAAGCTGAACGGAATACTGTACTGTGTACTTGGATGCGAGCTCTCCGGTAAGTTCCATCTTGAGGCCGTCGATCCTCAGGCCCTTGTTCCTGGTGCCTGCTTCGGTTCCTGCTGACTTAAATTCCTGCCAGCCTTTGCTCTGGACGTAGACGCTGTACTTGAGGGAACCGTCGAAACCTGTAGAATTGTTGAGGTTTACAGTAATGGCTTCGATCTGCCTGTATTCTTTGTTCTCGTCGGTATTTCCCTTCAAAGTGAGGGTGGCGCTCGAATCATCCCAAACGCCGTCTATGTCACCGTATCTTTGAACGTTGCTCGAACCTGACAGCGTGATGCCCGCCGCAGCAACATATCTTGTTGCGCCCGCAACGCCCAGGACGATGCTTGTCGTAAGCACCAGAGATACAGCTTTGATGAGATTTCTAAACTGCATATAAAACCCCCGTTAATAAGAAGCCTTATTTGACTTTGATCTTGAACGTTACTGTCTGCCAGTCAGAACCCTTGTACGAGGCATTTCCCGTAGATCTGATATTGATCTTGACCGAATATGTTCCCTTCTTGGTCTTTTTCTTAACGGTTACGGTTCCGGTAGTCTTATTGATAGAGATGTTCTTATTTCCTGATACCTTAACGCATTCGATGCCGGTGCCGCTCGGTGTAATTCCAAGCACTTTTCCTACTGCAACGCTCTGAGCCTTTTTCTTTAACTTCTTGACTTTGAGCGTAGCTGTTTTTCCGCTTACTGCAAAAGGATTGTCCTGAAGATATGTAAATTTTTCCAGGGTAAGATCTGTACATCCATCAAAAACATCGATGCCGATATTATGGTGAAGCTCCTCTGTAATGCTGACAGCTGTCAGAGAAGCACAATTCTTGAAAGCTTTGCTGTCAATTGCAACAACACTGTCCGGAATAACCAGGTTCTTTACTTTATACAAACCTAAGAATGCGGATGTTCCTATTCTTGTTACACCATAGCCGATTGATATGCTCCTGACATTATAACAGCCGCTGAATGCTTCCGCACCGATATACGATACACTTCCGGGGATCACGATCTTATCAAGATAGTCAAGATTCTTAAAAGCGTAATCATCGATCGTTTTTACTCCGTTTCCGATAGAAACCTTATCAAGGAATCTGCATTCCTCAAATGCTGATTCGCCGATCGAAGAAACAGAGCCCGGGATCGAGATACTGCCAAGGCATGTGCAGTAGTAGAAAGCTTTGGGTTCGATCATGGTTACACCGCTGGCGATCGAAGCTGATCTAAGTCTGTAGCAGTTTTCAAAAGCGCCTTCACCGATTATTGATACTGTTGCGGGGATCGAAACGCTCTTAAGAGCGGTGCAGTAACTGAATGCACGGCAGCCGATCTCCTTAACGCCTTTGGTTATGGTCAGGCTTGAAAGATCAGTGCAGGACTGGAAAGCGTAGTCACCGATCTTGGTTACACCCTTTGGAACTACGATCTTCGTTATGCTGTAGCAACAATTAAATGCCTTGCTTCCAATCCCTTTGAGCGTTGACGGAATGGAAATGCTCTTGAGTTCAACGCAGCCGTCAAAAGCGGATATACCTATCCTGGTCAGCCCTGAGGGAAGAGAAACCGTTGTGAGTTTATCAAAATTTACAAATGCATGATCACTGACGGCAGTAATGCCCTTGCCGATCGTGACTTTGGTGACCTGATCTTTGTATGCTGCCCACGGATAATCTTCCGGGGCGTTCTGATCTTCCATTGCGCCTTTTCCGCTAATGGCGAGAACATTTGTCTCTTCGTTAAATGTCCAGGAAAGCGAACCGAGAGTTCCTTCAGCAGCCTTCGCAGCCTTCTTGTCAGTTTCAACGGGCACCTTGTTTTCTTCAGGTGCAGTCTCTTCACTTTCTGTTCCGGAAGGCTCTGTTGCTTCAGGTTCGGAAGATTCCTCAGGAACAGTCTGTTCAGGTTCCTTGTCGCCTGATTCAGAAGGCTCTGTTGCTTCAGTAGCTTCTGTTTCATCGGTTTCCTTCACGGTTTCAGTAGGCTCGGAGGCCTCCGTTGCCTCTGTCTGCTCAGGTTTCTTTTCTTCGCTTTCAGAAAATTCTGTTTCCTTTGTTTCAGCCGGTTCTGTTTTTTCAGGTTCGGCAGGTTCCTCAGCCTTTGTTTCTGCAGGCTCCTTTTCAGCCGGTTTTGCCGTTTCCTTAACCGCCGGTTTCCCGGTCTCTTTTTCCTCAGCGGTCTCTACGACCTCTGTTTCCTCAGGCTCATAGTCCAAGCCTTTTGCCAATACAACGGTCGGCAGCATACCTACTGT
Organism: Clostridiales bacterium; assembly: GCA_017478485.1. Taxonomy (GTDB): domain Bacteria; phylum Bacillota; class Clostridia; order Saccharofermentanales; family Saccharofermentanaceae; genus Saccharofermentans. The sequence goes on from JAFVDI010000033.1 coordinate 2,316, forward strand.
CATTGATACCGCAACAAAACCTGCCAATAAACGTTTCATGCAAACCCTCCTCAAATTACGTTCCAAATGCCGTGCATTCAGAACGGTACTTTTTCGCCATGAGCCCCGTTATAGCGGCAAAACAAGAGCATGCTGAAAACAGAGGCTATTCGGCCTTTATAACTTGGGTATACCACACAAGCCTTTTCAACTCTATAAACCTAAATAAATAGAAAAGGTTCTGTAAAGAAACTGTCAAAAACGCTTGCGAAAATTGAGGAACAGTATTCAAAAAGGAAAATATAAAGAATAAAAAGAGCGCCTCATATGTGAGACGCTCTATAATTCAGCATTTTATCGGGAGAAGAATATTACTCTTCGTCTGCCTTTGCCTTCTTAGCTCTTGTCTTCTTGGGCTTTTCCTCACCCTCAGCAACATCGTCAGCCTTAACTGTCTTCTTTGCTGCAGTCTTCTTGGCAGGCTTCTCTTCAGCAGCATCGTCAGCTTTAGCTGTCTTCTTTGCTGCCGTCTTCTTAGCAGGCTTCTCTTCAGCAGTGTCGTCAGCCTTAGCTGTCTTCTTTGCTGCTGTCTTCTTAGCCGGCTTCTTATCCTCAGCAGCTTCCTCAGCTACAGGCTCCTTAGGCTCAACCTTCTTAGCCTTGGATGCGAGGTACTCAACTGTCTTTCTTGCACGGATGGAATTCTTGATGAAAGAAGCATCCTCACCGACCGACTCCTTGACCTTCTCGATGTCGATCTTGTAAGAATCAGCGATCGTCTTGAGTTCTTCCTCATAATCAGCATCGGAAACCTCAGGATTGAGCTTCTCTGTGATCTTCTCGATAACGAGTGAAGACTTAACTCTTACGCGTGCCATGGGCTCGAGAGACTTCTTGAACTCTTCCATTGTCTGGCCGAGATACTGCAGATACATGGAAAGCTCGATGCCCTGGCTGCTCATACGTGCGTTCTGATCCTGAGCCATCTGCTCAACCTCGTTGTCGATCATGGACTGAGGGATATCGATCTCGCAGTTGTCGCATACAGCACGGACTGTCTCATTCTCGAAAGCAGCCTTGTTATCCTTGGCAGCCTTCTCTTCCTTGTTCTTGCGGATATCAGCCTTGAGCTCTGCAAGTGTATCGAACTCGGAAACGTCCTTAGCGAACTCATCGTCGATTGCAGGAACGACTTCTGTCTTGATAGCGTGGATCTTTACGTTGAATGTAGCATCAGCGCCCTTGAGATCCTCGGAGTGATAATCCTCAGGGAACTTAACTTCGATAGTGAACTCATCGCCCTCGCTGTGACCTGCAACCTGCTCCTCGAAACCGGGGATGAATGAGTGTGAACCGAGCTTGAGGTTATAACCCTCGCCCTTGCCGCCTTCGAAAGCGACGCCGTCCTTGAAACCCTCGTAGTCGATGGTTACTGTATCGCCTTCAGCAGCAGGACGGTCTGTAACTTCCTCAAGAGAGGAATTACGCTTAGCCATACGCTCGAGCTCATCCTCAACGTCCTTGTCTGTAACTTCGATATCCTTGTAAGGAACCTCAACTCCCTCATACTTGCCAAGCTCAAACTCAGGCTTAACATAAACAGAGATCGTGTACTTGAGGCCATTTTCATCAAGACCTGTTACATCCATCTCAGGACGGGAAACAACCTTGAGGTCGTGCTCCTTAACTGCTTCAGGATACTGCTTGTTAGCAATCTCGTTCATAGCATCATCATAAAGGACGCCTTCACCGTAGTACTGGCAAACGAGCTGGAAAGGAACCTTACCCTTACGGAAACCGGGTACCTGGAAACGGCCCTTGTTCTTGTTGTAAGCCTGCTTAAGCGCAGCCTTCCACTCCTCAATTCCAGCCTCAAGGCTAATAACTACCTGTGAGTGCTCTTTTTTCTCAATCGTGGATGCCATGTTATATCCTCCAAATAATAATTATTATTTAAATAACCGAGTAAGAATTGTATCACAGCGGGTGCTGTTTTTGCAATAAATAAATATATTAAAGAACCTTTACCTGTATACCGCCCAGAACATCCAGCGTAGCCTGGTGAAGTTTGGGATCAAAAGAAGCCGTAAGCTTTGAATCGACAATGATCTCAGCCTCAGGAGCTGAAGCCTTTGCAAGGACTGCGTTTGAAACCACACAGATGTTTGAGACAAGGCCGCATACTTCTATTGAAGAGTATTCTGAAGCATTGGATGCAATGTAGTTGGCAAGCTCCAGAGAACCGAATGTCGGCTTGTCAAAGCCTTTGCAGCCTGTAAGAGGGCCTTCGAGCTCTGGCGCGAGCTTATATCCGTCAGAACCCTTAACGCAGTGGATAACGGGAAGATTACGGCCTTCCTGGGTATTCATGTATTCCGTAGTGTGGGTATCCATCGTATAAACGACTTCATCACCGGCAGCCTTATATTCTGCTATGCGCTCAATGATTCCGGGGATTATGGCATCTGCGCCTTCAAAACCGAGCGCGCCGTCAATGAAATCTTTCTGGCAGTCAACGACAACTAGCAATCTCTTCATAAGTCTGTCCTCCTTAAGGAATAAAAAAAGCTGCAGCAAACGCTACAGCTTCGTATCTGGCGCGCCTAGCAGAGCTCGAATCCACAACCTTCTGATCCGTAGTCAGACGCTCTATCCAGTTGAGCTATAGGCGCAAATTTGCATCAGTTTCCCGATTAGCCTATTTATAATATTACTTGACTGCTTGAATGTCAATCAAAACTTGTTTAGAATAGCGCACGAGAAAAGAGGTGCCCATGACAGACTACAATCCCGACAGCCAGCTTATAACATCGCTGAAGCTCCCCAACAGCCGTGAGCTCGGCGGAATGCCCCTCGAAAACGGCAAAGTCTTCAGATCGGGCGTATTCATCAGATCCAGTTCCCCTGAACGTCTTTCAAACGAAGAGGTTCAGGAAATCAAGGATTACGGCGTAAAAGCTGTCGTTGACCTCCGGGCAGAAGCAGAACTCCGTGATTTCGGCAATCCGTTTCAAAATGACCCTGATGTAGATTTTCATTTCGTATCTCTCTTCCCCGGCGATCCCAACAACTTGAGCGATGACCTGATTGACTTCATAAGGACGAGACATCTCGGGGATTATTACGTTAGGATCTGTGAAGATCTCGGCAGTGACGTTATAAAAGTCATAAGATTTCTTCTTAATTCAAAGGGGCTTACCCTCTACCACTGCACCCACGGTAAAGACCGTACCGGTGCCATCACGGCAATGCTCTACCTATTGGCAGGCGCATCCCGAGAAAACATAATCAGGAACTATGTTGTCTCATACAAATATCTCGAAAAGCTGCTCGAGCGCAGGATGAAGAAAATGCCTGATGACATGAAGCATCTCCTGAGATCAGATGAGATCAACATGAAGATCTTCCTCGACTATGTCGATGAAAAGTGGTCCGGCGACATCGCAAACTTCTTCAGATATAACGGAATGTCTGATGATGAGATATCTGCCCTTAAAGCCAAGTGCGTTGAATAAAGAGCATTAATTCTTTGAGGAAACCTCTCCAAGACGGATCTTCTTCACGTTCTTGTTTTCATCAAACTCAAATTCAAGCTTATAAGTACCTTCAGCTGTCTCAAATGTGTAGACAAAACCGGTCTCGTCGATCATGGGATAGACAAGCAGGAGCTCCGAGATGTTCATTCCTACAAACAGGCGTCCGTCAAATGTCGCAGCCGGAGAATCGGAGTTATTGTGATAAACGGAAATAGCTACGAGTCTGGCTGAACTCCATGTGCCGTCAGATGAAGTCGTTCCTTCGAATCGCAGCATGACGCCATTGAAAGCCAACAGGATATCAGTCATTCCCTTATCGTCGGAAGAACCGGGCATTTCGATCACGGGATCTCCGAAAAGCGTAAGGATATCAGACCTTGAATAAGTCAATCCGCAGTGCAGCACCGGAGTTCCGCCCAGGCAGAAGCTGACTTCATCTCCCTTTGAAACGAAGGTGTCATCTATGTAGAAAGCGCCGTCATTCCTGCGGAAAAGATTGACCGTTCTGGAAATGATATTCTCTCCGCTCGCATCGATCGTTTCAGGGATCTCGTAGCTGACCAGAGTCGGCAGGAATGTCTTGAGCTTATATTCCCTGACAGGGCTCTTAACATGAAGCTTGTAGTAATCGATAAGGTAAGACGCCTTGGAAGTGACAACGGATGAAATGTAAATGTCGTCAGTAAGCATGGGCTTGATGATCGATTCGAGTCCTGCTGTGTTGCCGTCACTGATCATCTTGAAGTAATGCGAGATGTAGTCGTAAGCCTCAACAGCTTTCGTTGCATAATCGTTTGCGAGAGTATAGCCGCCGTTTTTGAACTGGAGCGCAAATCTGCAGGGATTGTTCTTGTCATAATCCTCTTCGTAGATCAGTTCGACCATTGTAAGTCCCGCATAAGACTTCATGGAAACGGCATTCTCACCGGCTTTCTCATCTGAATCGGAGAAATATTTCGCAGTCTCCTCAGTAGTCAGGAACCTGAAAGCCGTGATGTTTCCGTGTCTGGACGACATATCTCTTAAGATGTCGCAGTACTGATAGAAAATCGAATATGACATACCGTCAAGCTGACGTTCGGGGATCGACGAATAACTGTCCGCAACGTTATCTTTGTCCATGATCGCGCTGCTGACAAGGCGTGCAAGCTCCTGTTTGGAAATATCCTCGCTGCGGTTATCAAAACGCTTCTGGATGCGCTGGACGATATTGCACGAAGAAAGCGAGAACAGAATGGCTACGGCAAGGATGACCGCCCCGGCCTTCCTGACCATAACCTTTCCGTTCTGTAAAGCTTTTCCGTACATTAAGTCTTAGTTCTCCGTTCTTCTCTGTCTGGCTGCCTCGAAAACAACTACTCCACAGGCAACCGCAGCATTAAGGCTGTTTACATGACCGACCATGGGGATCTCGACAGTAAAGTCACAGCACTTTCTGACGCCTTCCCTCATTCCGTCGCCTTCGCTTCCGATGACAATGACAAGGTTTCCCGAATAGTCGGCCTTATCATAGGTTACATTGCCGTTCATGTCGGTCCCGCAGACCCAGAACCCTTCTTTTTCCTTAAGATTCCTCAAGGTCTGCGCAAGGTTTGTGACTCTTGCAACAGGAACATATTCCATGGCACCGGCCGAGGCCTTTGCAACCATTGAATCAAGCGATACGGAACGTCTTTCAGGAATAATGACACCGTCAATACCGCAGCAGTCTGCGATCCTGAGCATGGATCCGAGATTGTATGCGTCCTTGATCTCATCGAGCGCTATGAGAATAGGCGCCCTGCCCTCATCTCTTGCCTTAGAGAGTATATCGTCAAGATCTGCATATTCATGAGGCGCAACAGAGGCAATTACACCCTGATGGTTATGAGTCGTGCTCATACGGTCAAGAACATTGCGCGGAACGCGCGAAATAACCGTATCCTGCTTGATGGCAGCATCGAGTATCTTTGCGAGTGCCGGTTCAAGACGCTTGCCGCCCTCCGGCTTTAAGATCCAGATGCGGTTTATCGTCCTGCCTGCAGCAAGAGCTTCGCTGACCGCATTGCGGCCTTCTATCTTGTCACCGGATACGTTTCCGGATTTGTTGTTACCGCGGCGTTCTTCCAAATCACTCATCTCCTGCATTCTCTTCATCGTCTATCGAATTGATAGGCTTGATCCCGTCTGCTATCTCAAAACTGCGCTGGATCAGATATTCCATACGTGATTCCTGATTATCCATGAAAAGATAACCGATCAGGGTCTCAAAACCAGTAGCATACATATAATCGGCATGGGAAGCGTTTTTCGATGACGCGTGCGGATTGGAATTCTTTCCGCGTCTGAAATAACTCTCCTCTGTCTCAGTCAGTTCATCCATAAGCTGTCTTGCGATCTCAGCCTGGGATTCCGCCGACACATACTTTATCGTCCTCTTATGGAGCTTGTTGTTATTGCCTGCACCGTAATTTGACGCATGACATCTGGCATAGACTTCATAGACCGCATCGCCGATATACGCCAGCACGAGCGGCGATACTTCACGAAGATCCGATGCTATGAAAGGCTTTATCATACTTAAGCTCCGTTATTTGATCTTCTCGAGCTGAGGTCCCTTGGGCGTGTCCTTGATGCTGTAGCCAAGAGCAGTGATCTGATCCCTGATCTTGTCAGCCTCGGCGAAATCCTTTGCCTTCTTTGCTTCAGCACGCTTTTGCGCAAGTTCCATGACCTCTGCAGGGATCTCTTCCTTTGCATCGTCAAGCTTTATGCCAAGTACGTCCGTAAGCTCAAGGATCTTGGCCTGAGCAGTCTTAAGCGAATCAACGGAAGCGTCATCAGCTGCTATTGCCCTGTTGGCCTCAGTTACGAGGTTAAAGATATCCGTGATCGCGTCAGCGGAATTAAGGTCATCATCCATGTGACCGATGAAGCTCTCTTCTGCAGTCTTAACAGCTTCAAGAAGCTTCTTTGAAGTCTCGGAATCAGCAGGGTGTGAATCTGCGCCGTTCTCAAGCGCGAAAGCGAGCTGCGAAGCGCAGTTGCTGATCCTTCCAAGGCTGGTCTGTGCAGCAGCAAGAAGCTCATCAGAGAAATTGATGGGGCTCCTGTAGTGACCGAGCAGGATGAAGAACCTGATTACGTTGTAGGGGTACTTCTTGACGATATCCCTTATCGTGAAGAAATTGCCGAGGGACTTGCTCATCTTCTCGCCGTCAATGTTGACGAACGCGTTATGAACAAAGTAATTGCAGAATTTGCAACCGTTTGCGGCCTCACTCTGTGCTATCTCGTTCTCATGGTGCGGGAAGATCAGATCCTGTCCGCCGCCGTGAATGTCGATAGTATCGCCAAGATACTGCTTGATCATGGCAGAGCATTCAATGTGCCAGCCGGGTCTGCCTTCGCCCCAGGGTGAGTCCCAGAAAGGCTCGCCTTCCTTCTTGAACTTCCAGACAGCAAAATCGCCCGGGTTCTTCTTGCCTTCATAGCTTGCTTTTCTCTCGCCGCCGCCTGCCACGAGCTCGTCGAGCTTATAGTGGGAGAGCTTACCGTAATCAGCCTTCTTGGAAACATCATAGTAAACGCCGTCACCTTCGATGACGTAAGTGTAGCCGTTCTCTTCCATAGCCTTGATGAGGCCGATTATTGCCTTCATCGACTGAGTGGCTCTGGGCTGGTATGTTTGACGCTTAATGTTAAGTCCGTCAGCGTCAATATAGTATTCCTTGATGAATCTGTCTGCGAGCTGCTCGACAGTGATGCCTTCCTCATTCGCACGCTTGATCATCTTATCGTCGATATCAGTGAAGTTCTGTACGAAAGTAACCTCGTATCCCCTGTACTCAAGATATCTTCTCAGCGTGTCAAATGTAACAAACGGTCTTGCGTTTCCAAGGTGGAAGTAGTTGTAGACCGTAGGTCCGCAAGCGTACATCTTTACCTTGTTAGGCTCGATCGTCTTGAAATCTTCTTTGCATCTTGTAAGTGTGTTGTAAAGCTTCATGGTTATTCTCCTTGTATGGTTGATTTTCAGTTAATTGCCGCTTCAACATCGGCAACAGGTACATCGTTCACCTGAAAACCATCCGTAACAAGGAAAAACAGTGCATAAAAAAACGACACCCGCCGCCGTCCGGGCAGCAGGTTCACGGGTTGCTGTCTGTTTTACACCGTAAAAAAGAGCCAAGCGCTAATTCACTTCCATCCTGTTCATTAAAAAACGACCCGAACATAGCAGACTCTGATTGACACCCGGATTATCCAGGGCTGATGCTCTGCGTCTGACTTCAATAGTCCAACTAAAAAGGCTTTATTTCCACCAAACGGTCCAAGCTCATAATTATGTCATGTAGGTCCAATTTAGAGGCCACAATGCTAAGGTCACCTTAATTATAAAATAAAACGCGTGCATTTCAAACAAAAAAGAGCAAATGCAATAATATCGCAATAAATCTTGTGTTTTTCTGCCGGTATCAGTACACTTCAGCATTCTTCGCCAGACGGTTGCCTGCCACTGCAGCGCAAAGGACCTTTGCAGCTCCGGCCTCAAACAAAGCCTCCGCGGCTTCATGAAGCGTAAAACCGGTTGTGGCAACATCATCGACGACTATTACACTGAGCCCTCTGATATCCCATTCTTCAGATGTTCCGAAAGCACCGGAAACGTTTGCGATCCTGGAAAGATTCCCTTTAAGTTCGGTCTGCCTGTCAGTGTCCCTGGTGCGAATGAGAACATTTCCCGCATAAGGTATGCCCAGAACGGCGGCAGCGGGTCTTGCGATCTCCTCTGCCTGGTTGAATCCCCTCTCTTTCATTCTTGAGGCAGAAAGCGGTATGGGAACGATCAGATCGGCATGTACAGAATCGCTCTTAAGACATGTCCCCAGAAGACACCCCATGAAACCGGCAAGCGCAGGCTTTTTTCCGAACTTAACTGCTGGGACAGCACTTTTCGCCGCACCTTCGTAAGACAAAGGCATATAGAGCGGCAGATCCGGATGCGGATCGCCGTCATACGGGTCTGAAAGACAAAACATCCACCTTCTGTCAGAATCGTTGGGAGCAAACGAGGACAGGCACTTCCCGCACATGTGCAGTCCGGAGGGCCTGCCGTAATACGCCCTGCAGAATTCCTCATACTGGGAGAATCTGTCATCTGCATCGGCAAGTTTTCCGCATACCATGCAACAGTCAGGAAACATGAAGTTCAGCGTCTCTTTCAAAAATGCCGAAACAGAGGAGACTCCTCCCCTTAAGTGTTTTAAAACGGTCATATCAAAGTCCCCGTTTGTGATCTATTATCGCAAGAAGTTCCTTAAGTGTTGTTGCACGTTCTTCGCCGTGCGCCGCTCTCAAAAAACGCGAGAGCGTATCGTTTGAATCAATTATGGTTACCCTGTTCCTTCCGCGCGTGACGGCTGTGTAAAGCAGGTTTCTCTTATATAACAGCGCATTCATCTTGCCGAGAAGGATAATGACATGCTCAAACTCGCAGCCCTGTGACTTATGCACGGTAACGGCATATGCGAGCTCGATATCCTCAAGCATCTTTTTCGTATACTTAACAGTCTTTCCGTCATCGAAAAACACCGTCATCGTGCCTTCTATCGGGTCGACGCTGTCAACTCTGCCCATCTCGCCGTTAAAGACACCCTGTTCGGTCTCTCCGGTCAGCGGATCGAGCCATTCGGCGGAATAATCGTTGCGTGTCTGCATAACCCTGTCGCCTTCAAAAAAAGCAACAGAAGAACCACGCTTAACGCAGGGAAGCTCGTCCGCTCCCCCAGCTTCAGAGACGAACAGTTCCTGAAGCATCGAGTTCAGTCTTACGGTTCCGAGCATAACGTTCTCGTTCTTAGTGGGCGTAAGGAACACGGCATCCTCGTCCTGCATTCCCCTGACCATGTTCTTTACTTTTGCAAAGCCCTCTTCGTCATCAACGGTCTTTATGATCTCAAAATCAGTCCCGTCTGCGACCAGAGGTTCTCCGTTAAGTATTCTGTATGCATTCGCGGCGATAGAACTGTCATCGTTCTGACGGTGCGCGAAAGTAAGCCTTTCCGAAGGAACGGATCTGCACGAGAGCAAGTCGCGCAGAACGTTGCCGCACCCTACTGAAGGCAGCTGGTCAGGGTCTCCGACGAGTATCAGAGAAGTCGACTCGTCCGTCGCATCAAGAAGCCTTTCAAAAAGCTCCGTATCGACCATGGACATCTCATCGATGACGATGACACGTGCCTTGATCGTATCGGTGTGATCGTGAACAAAATAAGTATTTCCGGTTATGTCATCGACAGGCCTTACTCCGAGCATCCTGTGAATGGTTGCCGCAGGACTGGAAGTCGATTCAGAAAGCCTCTTCGCCGCCCTTCCCGTCGGTGCTGCAAACACGCTGGTTATATTCGCTTCACGGAAATACTCCGCAAGTATTCCCATGATCGTGGTCTTTCCGGTTCCGGGACCGCCTGTGATAATGCATAACGGACAGTACATGCAAAGGTGCAGCGCCGCAAGCTGCGCATCATCAAGAACGATGCCGATCCTGTCGGCATACTTTGCCATTATCCTGTCGGATTCGGCCCGTGACGGAGCCTTCACTTTCATCGAAAGGAACTTCTCAATTCTTTTCTTGATCGCAGCTTCTGCCTTGAAATAGTGCATCGGCGAAATGAACGCTTCTTCATCCAAGGGATCAGCCGCCTGGCACTTGTCTTCAGCGAACTTAAATACCGCTATCTCTTTGTTCTCGACAGCAATCCTGCATGCTGCCGGAAACACCTTCGAAAAATCGTCAGAAGTTATCTTTGCGCACTCCCCCGCATTAAGCATCGAGAATGCTTTCTTTCTCACCTGCACCGGTCTGAGCTTCGTTGATTTTGTCTCATCACAGACCGATTCCGCCGCTTCGAAAAGAGCGGCAGCCGCGCGGATATCAGACAGGGTTTCAAATCCCGCTTCGATCGCGATCTTATCACAAAGCGAAAAATCTGCGATCCCTTTAGTCATAAGCGCATACGGGTTCTCTTTGATCCTCTCGACCGACAGCTCGCCCATGCCGTAAAGCGTCTTTATCTGTTCCTGCGTAAGTCCGAGTTTGCGGGCAGCCAGTCCTTCCCTGAAGAATTCTTCATTGTCGGTAACGGCATCGCAAAAAGACATCGCCTTTTCCTTGGACAGATTCTTGATCTCATCCGCGGCCTTGCCCGGATCGTTCAGAAGAACATCGATTACTTCATCTCCAAAAGCTTCGGCAAGCGCTGTTGAAAGTATCTTGCCGGAACCTGTCAGATTATCCGCAAGAAAAGACGCGATCAACACGGACCGGTTATCACCGGTATCCGCGTGTTTGATCGATGAAAGCTTTACCTGGACGCGTTCGTTCCAAAGAGTAACCTTGCCCGAGATGACATAGATCCCGCCCTCAATGACATCGATCTTCGATGTGCCTGAGGCCATGAATCTTCCGTCAGTCATGAACGATACGAAATTACTCTTCGTTCGCGGGCAAAAAACCTTTACGGCCTTGACTGTCAGGTCCGTGACCTGCTGCCCTACGTCATCAGCAGACAGCATCGGACGGGACATATCAGATACCGGCTTTTTCCTTTATGAGAGCCGCCTTATCGGTCTTCTCCCAAGGCAGTTCAATGTCTGTTCTGCCGAAGTGACCGTAGCTTGCAGTCTGTGCATAGATAGGTCTTCTGAGATCAAGATCACGGATGATAGCAGCAGGTCTGAGATCAAATACGGATCTTACGATCTCTGTGATCTTCTCATCAGCGATCTTACCTGTGCCGAATGTATCTACCATTACGGAAACAGGCTCAGCAACACCGATGGCATAAGCAACCTGAACCTCACACTCTGATGCGATTCCGGAAGCTACGATGTTCTTTGCAACATAACGCATCATGTAAGATGCTGAACGGTCTACCTTCGTAGGATCCTTACCGGAGAATGCTCCGCCGCCATGACGTGCGAATCCGCCGTATGTATCAACGATGATCTTTCTTCCCGTAAGACCTGAGTCACCCTGAGGTCCGCCGATAACGAAACGTCCTGTAGGATTTACATAGATCTTAGTATTCTCATCAACCAGCTCAGCAGGGATTACAGGTGCAATAACCTGCTCCTTAACGAACTTCTCAAGTTCTTCGCTTGATACGTCGGCATTGTGCTGTGTGGAAATAACGATCGCATCGATCCTCTTAACTTTGTTTCCGTCGTACTCAACGGTAACCTGGCTCTTTCCGTCAGGTCTTAAGAAATCAACAACTTTTGTCTTACGCACTTCTGCAAGGCGTCTGGTAAGCTTATGTGCAAGCGAGACAGGAAGAGGCATAAGTTCTTCAGTATCGTCGTTTGCGTAACCGAACATCATGCCCTGATCGCCTGCACCTGTATCGAGCTCATCGCTGCCGCCGTGACGTGCCTCGAACGACTTGTTTACACCCATGGCGATATCAGGAGACTGCTCATCGATAGATGTCAGGACAGCACAGGAATTGTAGTCAAAACCTACTTCGCTGCTGTCATAGCCGATCTCCTTAAGCCTGTTTCTGACAATGGAAGGGATATCAACATAAGCAGATGTAGTTATCTCGCCCATTACGAGCACCATTCCCGTTGTTGCACATGTCTCGCATGCAACACGTGCCGTGCTGTCTTCCGCAAGGATAGCATCAAGGATGGAATCAGAAATCTGATCGCAGACCTTGTCGGGATGTCCCTCTGTTACCGACTCTGAAGTAAAGAGCCACTTGCCTGTTCTGTTTCTCATAAAGATCCTTTCCGTTCAATGCCTTTGCCAAAAGAAAACGCCTTCCCCGAAAGGAAGGCGTACGCTATCTGTTAACGTTCCTCATCTTTCAGGTCGCCTGATTTGGTGTCCTGCCGGATTTGGCACCGCTGCTCTCCGCGGTTGCCGGGCTTCACTGGGCCGGTTCCCTCTAGCCTCTCTTGATAAGCAATGAACTCAAAATTGTTTCAGCGGCTTAATTGTACATATCATCCAAGCCGTTGTAAAGCGGAAAACCCGCCGATCATTTCAGTTGTCCGCAAATTCTTCACACAAACCGCAGAATCGTAATAAGAATAATTAAGTATTACGCTCCGTTTTGGCCCGAAAACCGGATTTTTCTTGTCGGTTTTTGTCGGTTTTTGTCGGTAATATCCATCCCCGTTCCGAGATACAATCCTTGGCAAGCAAGAACTCAAAACCAGCACAACATTCGGGCAAGGAGGTAATCAGTCAATGGCATTCACGATCAAGATCTACGAAAAAGACAAGTATATGTACGCTCTTATGAAAGCAAGGCTTGGGACGATATATCCCGAGGCCTACATAACCAATCCGTATCTGGAAACGCGCTCTGATACTGACGGCGACATGTTTGGCGAGTTTACCAAAGTCTTGTATAACCCCAGGCAGTTTGGTGAAGAATTCGACCCCCTCCCTCACGACAGCACCTTGCAGTCACTTAAGGAATGCCTGGACAGGCCGGTGCCGGTCCTGGACCAGAACGGGATCGTTGACTGCAGGAAGATCTGCAATGCGCTCGGGATCAATTCTGATCAGGATCAGGTCAGCAATACAACTGACCCCGGAAAAGGCCGCATCGAGGTGCTGATCCCTTTTGTGTATATCAGCGACCGCGAGAATTACATCAGGAATAATTACCAGGACCTTACCGATGCGGATCTTTCCCTGCGACTTGATTTCACCAGCAGGCTCAGAGCTCCCGATAATGAAGGAAGCGAGTTCCTGGCGGGCAACATGACAGGTCTACTGGAAGCATGTTCATCGAAAAAGTTTGATCCCAATGACATTTTCAAATACTGCAGCCGTGACAGCATGGGGTATCTGACACCCGGTTCTTCCAAAGGTGATGACGATGTATATGACATAGGAAGCACCCGCTGCAGGATACTTCTAGATAAGTGCAGGCAGCTTATAACTGACGGAAAACGGAAGATTAACGTTCTCGCTGTTGCAGAAGGATTCAGATCTGCCGAACTTCCGGTCCTTGTATCCGACTGTGACAGAGTCACGATCCTGTTTTCCGGAAAGAACAGAAACGAAGAAACAGCCGCTTCAGGCCTGATAACTTCTATAAGCCGCGCACTCACGCACGGTACCATTGTCACGGATTATGCAGACATTCCCGGCGGAATGATCGGAGAAGCGATATGAACAAGACCTTAGACCTTGATTCGATCAAAGAGCAGCTTACTTACTGCGTACTCAATGCGATAAGGAATGAAAGCGATCCGACTGACGACAGGCTGAAAGAAATAATAGCCGATGTTATCAGCAATACGGATTCCATCAGGATGTCGCTCTCTGAAAAACGCGACATGGCAAAGCGCGTATTTAATTCCCTGCGCAGGATGGATGTTATAGAACCGCTCATGCAGGATCCGACCATTACTGAGATCATGGTAAACGGCCCGGACAAGATCTTCTATGAGCGCGGAGGAAAACTGTTCAAATCCGATATCAAGTTTAAAGATGAAGAAACCTTAAAAACAGTGATCTCGTGTTTCTTTGCAAACAGAAACAGACCGCTTAACGAAGCCAATCCCATTTCAGACTTGAGGCTTCCGGACGGTTCCAGAGCCAACGCTGTCCTGGCACCGATAGCATCACAGACCACGGTTACGATAAGGAAATTCACCGGTATTTCGCATGACATAGTAACGCTTATCAGACAAGGGTTTATCAGCGAGGAAGCAGCCAGGTTTTTGAGCAGCTGCGTACGCAACAAAAAGACGATCTTTTTGAGCGGCGGAACAGGTTCTGGCAAAACAACTTTTCTTAATTGTCTTTCTTCGTTCATTCCCAAGGACGAACGCGTTGTAACAATAGAAGATTCAGCAGAACTGAACCTTCAGGGAATAGACAATCTGGTACGGATGGAGGCAAGACTTCCGGGGCCTGACGGATCAGGTGAAGTAAACATAGGAATGATGATCCGCGCATCTTTGAGGATGAGACCGGACCGGATAATTGTCGGAGAAGTCAGAGGCTCCGAATCCGCCGACATGATGAATGCACTTAACACGGGGCACCCGGGTTCAATGTGCACCGGTCATGCGAACTCGTGTTTCGAAATGCTCGAAAGACTTACGGGAATGGTAATGGCAGGGTCAAACCTTCCGTACGACGCAATAGTTACACAGCTGTCGATGGGAATAGACCTCATCATACACATATCAAGAAGCCGTGAAGGAAGAAGATACATTGATGAGATATGCAGCGTGCTGCCTTCAGAAGGCCACGAATACAAACTTAAGACACTATACATAAACAAAGGAGGACAGGGACTTGAACGTATCTGCAGCGACGAAGAACTTAAGAGTGTCATGGCTTACAAAGCTTAAGCCCGCAGCACTGAAACCCGGCACAGTCTTTCTTCTGAAGACCATCTGGGTATATCCGCTGTTTGCGGCTGCGCTTTATGCCGCCTCCTCCCTTTTTATCACTTCTTCACGCATCAGACTGATCTTGTCTGCACTCCTCGGATTATTCCCGTGGAAAGAAGCTATGAAGAAGATCTATTCAAATGGCTGCCGTCATACGAGAACTCAGCTCCTGGTCATGCTCCAGGTTCTGTGTACCAGCGTATCGAGCGGTTATTCAATAGAGAAATCTCTTCTCATGATGCGTCCTGTTATCGAGCACACGTTTGGTAAACGGTGCATGCTGATCAGGCCCCTCATAAATCTTGAGAACGATCTCAAGCTACATACAAGTCTCGAGAAATCTCTTAATTCATTTGCCGAAGCTGTCAGATTTCCTGAAACGGTTCCGATATTTCATGCGCTCGCGATATCAGGAGAGATCGGAAACAACAGTCTTGCAATACTGAGAAGTTCCTGTCAGATGCTTTCAGAAATGAATGCGGTACAAAGCGAAATAGCAGCGCAAAACGCAGGAAAGAACGCAGAAGCTGCCATACTCTGTGCAATGCCCTTCGCAGTTACTTTCGCACTCAACTATATGAGCCGCGATTATATAGATATGGCCCGCCGTACGAACATAGGGTCAGTTCTCCTTGCAATAGCATTCGGCATATGCGTGATCGCATGTGCAATGCTTTTAAAATACATGTCCCACGATTCCGGAAGGAGGATACGTTCATCGGTCAGCTTAGGTTACGATGATTCTTTAAAGGTTTCCCCCAAACACCCACTAACTTCCTTCTTCAAGCGTATCCTTCCGACCGGTTTCATCACCTCAAGGCACGAGCTCTTCAACGAACTGTCGGTCAATCCGAGGCTCGCTTATGAGCAGTACCTTAAAAAACAGATCCTGATCTGTGCGGCTTCCGGACTGATAGCAATTGCAGTCATGATAAAACTTGGAAAGAATCCGTGTTTTGCAATCCCGTTTATTATCCTGATGGCAATACTCGGAAGCCGCGAGGTCAGATCTGAAGTCGAACGAAAAAGAGAAGACCTGATGACCGATATACCTCTGTTCATGTGTCTCATGTCCACCCTTCTGGAAGCGGGCATGCAGCTGCCTAAAGCAATAGAGATATGTGCAAAGGCATTCGGTGATAACAAGAGTCTTTCCTTGGAAATAAAGAACCTCAGAGCAATGATGCTGTCAGGCATCACGGCTTCTGAGGCAGTCGAACGGTTCTCATTGAGGATCCAGATCCCGGAAGCACAGTCAGCGCTGCTTCTCGTAGCCAGATACGACAGGCTCGGAACCGCTGAAGTATTAAATCTTCTACAGCTCCAGGCATCCTCCTGCTGGAATCTCTGCAGGAATGCCGCAAGAAAGAAACAGGAACGTGAGGCTCTCGGACTTCTGCTCCCGATGACGCTCGACTTCATAAGCGTCCTAATGGTCGCAATGACACCGGCAATTATTTCACTTGGCATATAAGAACATAAAGGAGGTATAGCAAATGAGAAAAAGGATTAAATGCAGAAACAAAAAAGGAATGGGAACGGTTGAGATCGTCATCATAATAGCTGTGCTCGTTTCACTTGCCCTGCTCTTCAGAGAAGGTCTTATGACTTACGGAAAGAAGATAATCAACTTCTGTTTTGACGAGACGAAGATTCAGTCGGCGTTCTGATTATGCAGATCAAAAAAGGTCCCTTCGGGTATTTTGCTGTTGAACGGTTCGATTCTCCCGAGTTCATATTCAATTATGCGGGTGAAGTAATTGCGATGAATCGTTCCGGGTGCCTGCTTCCATGCAGCATAGACTTAAACGGATTCTCGCCGTCTGCCTACTTTGATTTTTCAGGTCTGATCTCCATCAGGCAGTCAGGAAGCGCTCTGATGCATGGTTTACGCCACTCCAGAAAGCTATCCAAACTTCTGGAAGACAGAAGAAGATCCGCAGGTGACTTTTTTTGTTCTGTTCCTGATATTCTTGACAATCTGATAAGCCCTTCCATGCTTATACTCAATCCTGAATACGTCTTTACAGATGAAAACGGTGCTTATATCAGATTCTGTCTTATTCCCGCAAAAAGCGAAGCGGATACGATAAAGCTTTCTTCTCTAGGTGCGGAAAGACTGGAAACGTTTCTGTCGGAACCGTTCTTCGACGGCGTACTTACAAACGACGAGAAACAGGAACTTGTTTACAGCGTTAAGACCGACGATGAATCACTATTCGTTAAATGCGCGCGTCAGATCAGATATTCCGGGATAGATTCCGCAACACCGGAAACATTCACGGAGATCGATACTTCCAAAGCGCCGCGGCACCTGCCGGACAGACGGGCCGGAGAAACAAAGAAAAAGCCGGAACTCTGGTGGTCTCTGGCCGGCAGCATTGCTGCCGCAGCCTCACTCGTATTTGCAGGATTTCTTCCTTCACTTCTTTTTGTCATGGCTTCAGGAGTATTCCTTGTAAAGTATTTCATCGATAACAGGACGAAAAAGAGCAAGGAAAAGAGCAAGGATAATTCTCTTTCTGATGTGCGAAGAATGATACTTTTCTCAGATGATGATGAAAGTGAAATGATACGCGCAAGTGCTGATTCCTCTGGTAAAGAAACCGAGCCTTTGCATCCAGTAACACCGCTGATCACGGGTACTTTGACGGCACTTTCTCCCGGGAACGGAACAGAACGTTCTTACTCTCTGATGATGGACAGAACTGCTATCGGTTCTGATGTCTTTCTTTCGGATATAGTCATCGATGATCCGTCAATAGATCCGCTTCATGCGATAGTCTACTTAAGCGGAAAGACATTTTACATAAGCGACTGTTCGAGAAAAGGAACGACATATATAGACGACAGAAAAGTTGCTATAGGAAGAAAATGCGAGATAAAGAACGGTCAGAAGATCACTGTCGGTACTGTCGACTTCGTCTTCAGAGTCCTTCCTCCTTCAACTGGGCAAGCCTGGACTTCTGAGCCTCTGATCCGTAATGCTCAATAAAGCGCATCCTGGCAAGAGACCTGTCAGCCATACGCTTAACATCTTCGGCGTAAACCTGACCTGCACTGCCGTCCTTGTTCTGTCTTTCAAGCTCGGCCATGCTGTCACGGTAAGATTCAAAGATCTGTCTGACCTTGATCTCTTCAGGCCACTCGGCTGAGTTACAGATGACTATGATCGCCCTTTGGTTGATCTCGGCATAGCCTTCCGAGATTACGCAGTGCTTTATATCATCATCAACTCTGATCGTGCATGTACCCGGAAAGAGAGCCGCAACAAAAGGTGTGTGACCGGCCATAACTCCAAACTCACCGTCTATAGTCGGGAATCCGGCAGAACTGACCAGACCCTCATAGAAAGTCTTCTTGGGGGTAATGATTATGAGATGGATCTTATGTCTGGTTTCTTCAGCCATTACGGAGTGAGATCCTTATATGCCTTGATGACATCGTCAAGACCACCCTTCATGAAGAAGCACTGTTCAGGAATGTGATCGAGCGAGCCGGAAATGAGTTCACCGAATGCCTTTATCGTCTCTTTGAGAGGTACATAACGAGGCTCAAAGCCTGTTGAATCCGCAGTTACGAAGAAAGGCTGCGAAAGATATCTCTGTACCTTACGCGCACGGGATACCGTCAGTCTGTCGGCTTCTGAAAGCTCTTCCATGCCGAGGATCGCAATGATGTCCTGGAGCTCCTTATAGCGCTGGAGCATGGCCTGGATATTACGCGCGACATGATAGTGCTCTGAACCTACTACCTCTTCCGTAAGTATTCTTGAAGATGATTCAAGAGGATCTACGGCAGGATAGATACCAAGCTTGCCGACTGAACGTGAAAGAACGATATTAGCATCGAGATGTGAGAACGTAGTTGCAGGAGCAGGGTCTGTGATGTCATCGGCAGGAACATAGACTGCCTGAATGGAAGTGATCGATCCGTTACGTGTGGATGTGATCCTTTCCTGAAGTTCGCCGACTTCTTCCGTAAGCGTAGGCTGATAACCTACTGCCGAAGGAATTCGGCCGAGAAGAGCTGAAACCTCGGAACCGGCCTGAACGAATCTGTAAATGTTATCGATGAAAAGGAGGACGTCCTTATGCTTCTCATCTCTTAAATATTCTGCCATCGTGAGACCTGCAAGAGGAGCTCTCATTCTGGCACCTGATGTCTCGTTCATCTGACCGAAGACCATTATCGTCTTGTCGAGAACGCCTGACGCCTTCATTTCATTCCAAAGGTCATTACCTTCACGTGATCTCTCGCCGACGCCGGTAAATACCGAGAAGCCGCCGTGCTCGCTCGCGATATTGCGGATGAGCTCGAGAATCAGGACGGTCTTACCTACGCCTGCGCCTCCGAAAAGACCGATCTTACCGCCTCTGGAGAACGGAACGAGAAGGTCGATGACCTTGATTCCCGTCTCAAGGATGGTCTCCGTAGGGAACTGTTCGGTAAAAGAAGGCGCCTTTCTGTGGATAGGCCAGTAATTGTCGGGATTGATGTCACCAAGGTGATCGATAGGTCTTCCGAGTGCGTCGAAAAGCCTTCCTGCTATGTTTTCTCCGACAGGGACTTTAACGGCGGAGCCGAGTGATTCGCATGGAAGTCCGCGCATCAGGCCTTCGGTAGGATTAAAAGAAACGCATCTGACGACGCCGTTGCCTCTCTGCTGGAGAACTTCAGCATAGATAAAATCCGAAGCATTCGGTTTCAGCGCGTCCTTGGCAGGAACAGATGAACCAGACTCATCGTCCGGACTGACGGACTGACCTTCTATGCTGCGCTTGTTTATCCTGATCGCTTCGTTGATCCTGGGCAGTTCAGTCCTGTCAAACTCGCAGTCGATTACAGGTCCTATGATCTGAATAACCTTGCCGATAGCCATATCCTATTTCCTCTTCCTTGTCTCTAAACCTTTATTTCGTTGCATGTAACTCTGTCACTATGCGTTCTTACATCTTTCCGGCCTGCTCGGCACCGTTGACGATCTCGGTAAGTTCCGTCGTGATCCTCGCCTGCCTTGCGCGGTTGCTTAAGATGTCCAGTTTTTTCATCATTTCGCGGGCGTTGTCGTTCGCGTTCTGCATCGCGGTAAGTCTCGCAGTCTGTTCGCTTGCATAAGCATCGACCATTGCACCGAATACCATCGCGTTCGCATAAGAATCGATAAGATAGTCGAAGACCGCATTAACGTTCGGGAAGTATTCAACATCCGAGCCTTGGTCAACAGCCATTCCGGCATCAAGCACGTTATCCGGCAGAAGCTTCGAAATGGATTTCATGTCGACCGGGAAAAGTCTTACCGCCATCGGCTCCATCTTTACGGAGGATTCCATATGCGTATAGAGCAGATATATGAGGTCGTAATCCTTCGAAAGAAACTTTCTCTTGATCATCGAGCTAACAGTACGCGCATCGTAATAGGTCGGTTCGGTGATCGGGAACGAGAACTCCCTATTGCATACATAGCCGTGTCTTTCGAGCTTTTCTCTCGCGAGGCGGCCAAAAATATTGAGCTCATATCTGGTCTGAAGACCCTTTTTCGTGTTGTCGATGATCTTCTTCTGTATATGGTCCTCGGTAATGGCAACAATATTGTTGTTATATGCGCCTGCAAGTCCCTGATCGCCTGAAAGAACGTAATAACCGATCTTCCAGGTCTCACCTTCCTCCTTCTGGTTGAGAACGAAGAACGGGTTGTTGATCTCCGGAAAGTGCGTACAGATATCTTGCATGCTCTCTACACAGATCCTGAAGAACGGATACATCGATTCATGAAGTGCCAGAGAGCGGCGCATCTTGGCTCCGCTGACAAGCTGCATCGCGCTGGTCATCTGACTGATGTCGCTGATGCTCTTCTGTCTTTTCTTTATGGCACTGAAGGTTTCCATGATTACTTAAACTCCAAAGATGAGGACCTTATCAGTCCTCTTTCTGATATTCGGTATGTTCAGCAAGGAACAGGTCCTTGAAAGCCTCGTAGGCACTGTCGATGTCAGCCTTAACCTGATCCGACAGAACGCCTTCTTCCGTAATGGAATCGAAGATGTTCTGATGACGTTCCCAGGTATCGTCAACGAAAGCAAAAACAAATTCATTTATGTCTTCCTTGGCGAGGAAATTCATCTTGTCGGTAGTAGCGATGTAGAGGATGAATACCTCTTCAGCCATAGTCCATGGCTTGAACTGCTCCTGCTTGAGAACTTCATTGAGTACCGATCCGCGCTTGATCTGGAGCTGCGTATTCTCATCGAGATCAGAACCGAACTGTGAGAAAGAAGCCATTTCACGCGCCTGAGCAAGAGAGATCCTCAAAGGTCCTGCAACCTTCTTTACAGCCTTGGTCTGGGCAGCACCGCCAACACGGGATACCGACAGACCGACATTAATGGCAGGTCTCTGACCCGAGAAGAAAAGTTCGGGCGACAGGTAGATCTGACCGTCAGTGATGGATATGACGTTCGTAGGAATATAAGCTGAGATATCATTGCCCAAAGTCTCTACGATCGGGAGCGCAGTAATGGAACCGCCTCCCAGTTCTTCGGAAAGCTTTGCCGAACGCTCGAGAAGCCTCGAGTGCAGGTAGAAGACGTCACCGGGGTAAGCTTCTCTTCCCGGAGGTCGCCTGAGGAGCAGTGAGATTGCTCTGTATGCCTGCGCATGCTTTGAAAGGTCGTCGTAAACAATGAGGACGTCCTTGTGATAGTCATACATGAACTTCTCGGCGATGGCGCATGCCGAGAACGGTGCAATGTACTGCATTGCAGCTGAATCGGAAGCGGATGCCGCAACGATTACGGAATAATCGAGCGCGCCTTTTCTGGAAAGAAGATTTGCCGTAGAAACGATCGTACTCATCTTCTGACCGATCGCAACATAAACGCAAATGATATCCTTGCCCTTCTGGTTAAGGATGGTATCGATCGCGATGGCAGTCTTACCTGTCTGACGGTCGCCGATTATAAGCTCACGCTGGCCTCTTCCGATAGGAGTAAGTGCATCGATGGCGGTAATGCCAGTCTGCAGAGGCGTATTTACCTCTGATCTGTCCGTAACACCGGGCGCGGGAGATTCAACGGGGCGCGTATCAACATATCTGACCATGCCCTTGCCGTCTATCGGCCGTCCGAGAGGATCTACGACACGTCCCAAAAGTCCGTTGCCTACCGGGACCTCTACCGTGGTCATAGTACGTTTGCAGCTCATTCCTTCAACGACAGTGTCCTCACCTGTAAGGATAACGACGCCGACCTTGGTCTTTTCAAGGTTCATGGCAATGCCTGTGGCACCCGAAGAGAATGTAATAAGCTCATCTGACATGCAGTGACGGAGTCCCGTAACGCTTGCAACGCCGTCGCTTACGGAGTTGACCGTACCGATCTCATCGATCATTTCACTCGAACTGATCGCTTCTTCAACTCGCCTGTCGAATTCGGCATCATCCAACTGCCAGAGTTCCGCATTATCAAGGCTCGGACCTGATGTCTCAGGGAAAAGCGCAAGAGCCTCTTCGATCTCTTTCCTGACTTCTTTTGCGGAAAAGAGCTCTGATTCAAGGAGTTCCCCGTCTTCATTACGGATTTCCTTGTCTGCCTTACTGTGATCGAATGAATCAGTGACCTTGAAACTGTCAGCCCTGGTACGCTTGATAAAAGCATTCATGCGGGTGAGCTGGCCCTTTACGGAATAGTCGTAACGGTCACCGTGATAATAGATGATGAATCCGCCGACAAGTGCAGGCTTGGATTCGATCTTAACCCTGTAAGAAGGTATCTCGTAATGATGCGCAAACTTCGCGGCTATACGCTCAAGCTTATCCTGCGGGATATCTCCCGCAGTCTCGATACGCAGAAGCGTTCCCTTCGGCTTGGGTTTCTGTACGTTGTCAGGAGTAACGTTACTCACCCTTTTTCACCTCTGCATCAACAAATACATCTGTATGCTTCTGGGCAGAAGCCAAAAGCTCGCTTCTCGGAACAGCATCACCGATGACGTGCTCGGCGATCTCTACAGCGAGGTCTGTAATGTCATCTTTCATGTTTTCGAGGGCGACACGCTTCATACGCGCACAGTCATCCTCAGCTCTCTCGATGATGTTGGCTGCCTCGGCGTTAGCCTTTTCGATAACAGCCTCAGTCTTCTTGCCGGCGTTCTCCCTTGCCTCTTCGATGATCTGCGCAGCCTGAGACTTAGCTTCATCGATGGTCTTCTTGGACTCGGCAATGACCTTGTCGGCTTCCTCCTTTGCCTTCGCAGCCGCATCAAGCTCGGCATTCAGGGTTTCCTGACGCTTGTGGATCATCTTGATAAGCGGTTTGAAAAGCAGGAACTTAATGATGAGAAAACCGACGAGCACGTTAATGATCGTCAGAACGATGGTCACCGCGTAACCTGCGAACTGGTCAGGGGAAAACAGAGAGGATTCCTCTTCCCAAGCCAGAATTTTCAGCGCTTCAAACAGCATATATACTGCTCCCTTCTATGTCCGAAAAGAATTAGCCCTTATCTGAACATGAAGATCAGGAGAAGTGCGACAACGAGTGAATAGATACAAAGTGTCTCGATGAAAACGATCGCTGCAAGAAGCATGGACTGGATCTTACCGATCATTTCGGGCTGTCTTGCGCCTGCATCAAGAGCGTGGCTGGTAGCCTTACCCATTGCAAAAGCGGATCCGAGCGCGCCGCAGCTGATAGCTATGCCTGCTGCGATAGCTGCAACTGCTCTTGTCTCTATACCTGCAATAACAGCGCCTGAGATGATAGGCATGCATGCCAGTAATACACTTTCCATTTTAGATTCCTCCTATATGTCCTTTCTTTTTTCGCAAAGTAATCAAGCGGCGGCCCGGGCCTCCTCAGTTTCCTTTTTCTTCTTGGGTTTCTTGAATTCTTCGGGGTGTTCTTCAAACTCGTGGCCTACCTCAACTATCTCTCCGATATAGCTCATCGTGAGATACGAGAAGATGACCGCCTGCAGGAGACCATCCGTTATATCAAACCAAAGTCCGACGATTCCCGGAAGAATGATCGGAACTGTTATGGAGATGAATTCCATGAATACGAATGATCCGAACACGTTACCGAAAAGCCTGAGAGCAAGAGAAGCAGGCTTGGTAATAAAATCAAGGATCTTGAACGGCAGCATTGCCTTCAGAGGCGTCGTGAGCGATACCCAGAAACCCTTGAGACCGACAAACTTGATCGAAATAGCGATAACGTAGATGATCGCAACAATTGCGCATGCGACCGGGAAACCGACGTTCTTGGCCGGAGGCGCGAATTTGAAATAGGAAATGCAGTTGCATCCGGTAATGATGATGCCGAACGTCATGATCATCGGCGCAACCTCTTCGGCTTCCTTCCTGTTCATGCCAAAGCCCATAGCCGAACTGATGATAAGATCAACCAGCATCCAAAGGATGGTCTGCTTGGTATTGGGACGGATCGTCTCTTTTCCGACCATGAGGCGGAAAACGATAACGGAAGCAATGACAGCGATCCATGTGACTATGACCGCATCGGTAATAAGGACCTTAAAGTTCCCTATGTCAAAATATTTCTGGACCTGCAGGATACCCTCACTGATCTCTGCACCTATATCACCTGGCTTAAACGCCTCGGCGAACTTGGTGCAAAATGCCTGCCAGAACTCTGATATCCAGCTTCCGGCAAAGAGCGCGACCTGTAACATATATAGATCCTCCCCCTTCTTACTCCGACATTATACACCTAAAAGGAGCAAAACGCACCAAAATAAGAGGTTAGCCGTTCCTTACTTGAAATTTTTGTCCTCTAAAGCCTTGAGCTGGTTGACGCGTTCACCGTGTCTTCCGCCTCCGAAACTGCCCTCGAAGAAGGCATCGACCATAGCGAGAGCTACGGCCTGTCCGATAACTCTTGCACCGAAGGCAAGTACGTTTGCATCGTTGTGCTCACGGCAGATCCTTGCGGTGTACTCGTTGTGGGACAGAGCGCAGCGGATCCCCTTATACTTATTACATGTGATCGAAATGCCGATGCCCGTTCCGCAGATGGCGATACCCTTCTCTGCTTTGCCGGAGAGGATGTCCTCGGCAATGAGTTCTCCTGCCTCAACCCATGAATAAGGCTGGTCTGCAGTGGTAGCGCCTCTTTCAATGACTTCGATGCCCTTTTCCTTGAGATGAGCAACGACCTTCTGTCTTAAATCGTAACCTGCGTGATCAGAACCGATTGTAACTACCATATGTATGTGCCTCCGAATAATAAATATCAGTTGTGATGTATGTGCTTGAACTTCCTGGCGCCTGAAGCGAAGTCTCCAACGATGTCGCCGTTTCCGATCAGCTTATACTTGTAAGAAACCAGTCCTTCAAGGCCTACAGGTCCTCTGGCGTGGATCTTGGACGTTGAAATGCCTACTTCTGCGCCGAATCCGTATCTGAAGCCGTCTGCAAACCTTGTTGAGCAGTTCAGGAAAACGCTTCCCGAATCGACTCCGAGCATGAAACGCTCGGCAGCAGCCTTGTCTTCAGTGATGATGGCGTCTGTATGGCCCGATCCGTTGCGGTTGATATGGGCAATGGCCTCGTCAATGCCGCTTACGACCTTGACGGAACACTTCATGTCAAGATATTCGTGGTGCCATTCGGTTACCTTCTCGGCGCCGAACTTCTCAGATACATAATCATCACCGTAGATAGTGACGCCTGCGTTGCGGAGCGCACTGACCAGTTCGGGCAGGACAGTATCCTTGAGAGCCTCGTCAACAAGGAACGTCTCTGTAGCGTTGCAGACCGAGACATACTGGGTCTTTGCGTCCAAAGCGACCTTGATCGCCTTGGCGGGATCTGCCTTCTCATTGATATATGTGTGGCAGACGCCGTCGGCATGGCCGAGAACGGCGATGTTGGTGTGCTGCATGATGTACTGGACGAAAGCATTCGATCCTCTGGGGATGATCAGGTCGATATATTCGTCAAGACCGAGCATGTCAGCAATCTCAGCACGTGTCGTGAGGAGATTGAGCCATCCCTCAGGAAGTCCTGCAGAGACACCGGCCTCATATATGATCTCAGATAAAACTTTATTAGTAGCGGCTGCCTCGCTTCCGCCCTTGAGGAAGACGGCATTTCCGCTCTTGAGGCAGAGCGTTGCGATCTGGACGAGCGCATCAGGCCTGCTCTCGAAAATGACTCCGATAACGCCGATGGGGCATGTTACGCGGTAAAGCTCAAGTCCGTCATCAAGAGTCGTGTGAAGAGTCTGCTTTCCGACCGGATCTTCAAGTGTCTTAAGGCTTAAGATTCCGTCTGTTACATCTGCGAGCTTTGCATCTGCAAACTTGAGACGCTTGATAAGCGGCTTTTCGAGGTTAGCATCCTCCGCGTTCCTGAGATCCTCGGCATTTGCCTCAAAGATCTTATCCTTTCCGGCATTTAAAGCATCTGCTATTGCCGTGAGGGCCCTGTCCTTCTGTTCGCGTGTCAAAAGCGCCATGCTGTAGGAAGCTTCGCGGGCCTTTTTCGCCTTCTCGATCAACTCAGACATAATGCTCTCCTTATTAATAATTTAGTGCTGATTATAGCAAATATTCGGCAGGATTAAACGTCTTTCCTTATGCACAAAATGTTCATAATGTGCATAACTTTGTCGATAACTCAAAAGACAGGTTTTCAGGATTAGTTTGCCCCTCAAAGCAAGTAATACAAGCATTTTGATATTTTGTTACCATTTGTTGACAAAACAGTTACGAAATGATAAAGGCTCTTTGACACCCTAATAAAATAAGGCTTTACAGTGATTTTTCGCATATTAATGCAACAGAGTGTCCACGAGAGAAGTACAACTATTTTTGAAAAATTCCTCTTGACATGGCAATTCTCATCAAAGTTCATAAAGTGCTATAAATTGGTGTTATAATCTCCGCATGAAAATAATAATCACCACATTATTCGGACTTGAAGCTCCGACCCGTGACGACCTCCTCGCGAGGGGGTTTGACAAGTCCAGGTTAGATGTCAGAGACGGTGTCATCACGCTTGAGACCGGCAAAGACGACTGGGCTTTGGACGTCGCGCGCGTGAATATGTGGGCAAGACACGCCGAAAGGGTGTTTTTCGAGGTAGGCGGTTTCAAGACCGGCTCTTCCGAAAACTTCACCGAGGACGGCGCAGTCTTTTTTGAATCCTGCAAAAAGCTTCCCTGGAACGATTTCATTCCGAAGGGATGGGCATTTATAGTCAACGGTTTTTCAAGAAAGTCCAAGCTCGACGGCATAAAGATGCTTCAAAAGCTTACAAAGAAAGCTATAGCAAGGAGCCTTGCGGCTTCCAGAGGCTTAGGCCCCGATGCTGTCATCGAAGAGGATGAACACCTTGGAACGGTAAGCATCCAGTTTGCTTTGGTAAACAACTATTGCAGAATGCTCATAGACACGACCGGCGAAGGCCTTCACAAGAGAGGATACAGGCCTCTTACTCACGAAGCACCGATCAGAGAGACTCTTGCCGCCGGCATGATCACATACGCAAGATACAGCCCGTTCGGAAAGGAAGCTCTGGTGGATCCGATGTGCGGATCCGGCACCATCGTCATCGAGGCAGCCCAGATGGCCGCAGGGATCGCTCCGGGCAGGTTCAGACACTTCGATTACGAAGCACTTCCCTACATCGGAAAGAAAGCCTACAGGACGGCTCTGGAGGAAGCGATCGACAACGAAGACTTAACAGCACCCGATGACTGCTATTTCTTCGGCTCAGACATCGATTCAAGAGCGGTCCGTTCAGCCATTGCCAACGCAAAAGCTGCAGGAGTAGCCGATTTCTGCAGATTTGATATTAAAGATGCCCGCGAGCTCTCTCCCGAATCGCTTGCTTCTTACACGGGCATGGAAAGACAGCTCGTCCTGACCAACCCTCCCTACGGCGGAAGGCTCATGACGCCCGAAGAAGCAGCTGACATCTACAGATTGATAGCCAGGAGGCTTCTTACCCCTTCAGGCCAGTGCAAAAAGGGCATAAGGCTCTCCCTGATCACTCCGGATGACGATTTTGAGGAAGCAACGGGCTTCAAAGCGGACAAGAGGGTTAAGCTCTATAACGGCAGCAAGATCTGCCATCTTTTCAATTACTATAAGCTCGGATTCCACAGATAAGTATGGTCACACGTAAGATCGGTTTTTTCGACATGCACAAGATCGCTGATTCCGGTCAGGCGTTCAGGATCCGCGATATAGATGAAACTCACACGGAATTGGTTGCTTTCGGAAGATATCTTCAGGTCGCGGATCTCGGGGATAACGAGTTCGCTTTCTCATGCAGCGAAAAGGAATTCTCTCAGATCTGGGCATCTTTTTTTGATCTTGACCGTGATTACGAAAAAGCCGTATCTTCCATTGAACCTGAAGACAAATATCTTAAGGAAGCTGCAGTATTTTCGCGCGGCATCAGGATCTTAAAGCAGGATATATTCGAGACAGTAATAAGCTACATAATCTCGCAGCGTCGTTCCATTCCGTCAATAACGACTTCCGTGGAACGAATCAGCTCTCTTTGCGGAAAGAAGATTGCTGCGCCCGATCTTAAAGCTCCGTTTGTCAAACCGTTAAAGAAAGAATACTATGCATTCCCCTCACCTTCAGAGCTGGCTTCACTGAGCTTGGAACAGATCGAGGCAACAGGTGTAGGCTATAGGGCGCCTTATATCGCACAGGCAGCCGCAGGATTCAACGACGGACTGCTTGACCCGGGTTCTCTTACCCTTTTAGATGACGAGGCGCTCTATAAGGCTCTGACGGCCATGTACGGCGTTGGAACAAAGGTCGCGAACTGTGTGATGCTGTTCGCTTTTGCAAGGACATCCCGCTTCCCTGTCGATGTCTGGATACAAAGGATCGTCGACAGATACTACGGCGGAAATTTTGATTGCTCGAAATATCCTGAAACTGCAGGCATAATGCAGCAGTTCATGTTCTACTACGAACGGCGCAGGGATAATCTTTAAATCCCGAATATAAAACTGAAATAAAAAAGTCCTGAACCATCAGGTTCAGGACTGTATGTGGTGCGGCCGACGAGACTTGAACTCGCTTTTATGTTTATTTATAAGTAAAGATAATACAAAATAAAGGCCTTTTCGGTTTCTCATCTTTTTGTTTTTACACAAAAAGCGCAACTTAGGTAACTTTTATCTATTTAGATTTTAAACGGCCAAAAAAAAAGCCCCGGCATTACACCGGGGCAGAGAGTCTTTATTTAGATGTCTATATCATCGTCAGTGTCTGGTTCAGGTTCGGGTTCTTCCGTTGGTTTAGTTTCTTGAGAAAGTGTTGAAGGCGAGGAACACCAGCGTATAGTATTTTTTTTGTATTTCATGCCGGTTTCGCTAAACATTGATACACTTTTACCTTTTTGAAACTCCCGCGTCATTTCAATTTTCTTTTGATAAGCATCTACAATAAAATCTACTTTAGCTTCTGGAATACCATAAGAAAGATACAATTCTTTTGTTTCTTCCTTTGTAGGCAGTGCGTCAAGATCAACAATGTTCTTGTTTTTGACTCTTGCCATCATTTTTTCTTCTTTATCATAAATGGAAACTATATTTCTATTTAATAATTCAGGCTTTGACAGAAATCGCTCGGTATTAAATTCCGAAAAAAACATACTGTTGCCGGAATCGTAAATAGGTGCAGGTTTTATAAACTCTAATGTGTCTGCTCTTCTTAATGCACCGAAGTTTGCAAGATGACGATCAACATTAGATAAAATAAAATCAGTAATAGTCTGATAGTCAAAGAACTCCCTGACTTTTGTTTCATCCATACCGCAATTGACCCACGCTTTGATATATTTGTCGTAGTCGGATAAATCCCTATCTTCTGCGGTTCCTATCTCGTAGGCAGGAAGAAACTCAAGACCGGGTTCAACAAATGTTGCACATGATGACAGTAAGAATTTATTTTGTTGCGGATCTCGGTAAGCTTTATAAGAAACATATTCAGGTGCTTTTGGCTGGCGGGAGTGAATAAGCGTTGCAAACACTTCATTAACAGCTTGTTGGCTGTCATATTCAATAGCCCTTTTAACTAATACCGGCGGATTATTAGATAAATCCCAATGTTTAGACATCTGGCCGCCAAGAGACGCATTCGGATCATAGGTATCAATATTGTGAAAAGGTATGTTGGTTTTACCTAATGATATCTGATTAGTCAGCTTAACGTCGTCCCACTGCAGCGAAGGCTCTTCAACAGGACAGATCCAATAGGTGTCTGTCATACTTAAGGCTAAGTTTTTCAGAAGATAGGTTTCGGGATTACTTGCTCCGGCCCTCTTTAAGACTTGTTTCATATCTTCTCTGGTGCTTGGAAACGGACGATGGATCCACCAATTATTCAGACTTCTAATATCAGCTCTGCCGTTCATAGGCATAAGAGCCTTGTCAGTAACATCATAATTGACTAGGCCACCAGTAATTGAATTAAACTCAAGAATTGCACAATTGTTGTTTTGATGCATTAAAAAATAATAATTAGTGTCTGACATATTTCTTTCTCACTTCCTTTAATCGTGAAGATGACTGTTTATAAACTAGATAGTCTTTAACCGCTAATCTTACGACACCTTGATATCCTTCTCGCTTTCTTTCGTCTGTCAGCAGCCGTTTCGCCTGCCAGACGAAGACTTCTTGTTCTCCGTCAAAAAGCACTAAAAGTTGATGATTTTCGTTATCTTTAGTCCATTTATATTTAACACCTAGGTATTCACCTTCGGTTCCTGTTAAAAAATCATAATTTCTAACTACCTGTTCCATAGTTACTCCCAAAGCTTTAGCTATTTTATAAACCGCTGCGGCATTGCAGTCGTTTATATCCAGTTTTTCATTTACTAATCTGTTGATGGTTGTATAAGGCAGACCAGTATTCTTTGCCAGACTATACATCGACATACCGCTATTCTTAAAAATCAACTTAAAACTACTGTTCATAGGTATTCTCCTTTGAACATATTATAACACCACCGTGTTATAATCACAAGAATAATAATGTTGGAATAGGGTTTTACATAGTTAAATCAGGATTCATATTCAATTCGGGTGTCGGATCCGGTTCCTCTTTAAGAATAATATACTTGCCATATCTTTACTCCTTTAAATCTCCGGTTCTTCGTCGCATTCTTCTGTCAAAGACGGTTCAGGCTCAAACATATAATCTTTGTTACTGAAAGTGGCTGTTATATGGTATTCTCCATTTTCGGTATCCTTCTCGTAACAAGTAATGGTGCTGTCCGGATTAAGATATATGCGATAATATTTGTCGTTGCCCGGCCTATGCCACTCCCAGTCCTTAATATCGTCAGTACCGTACCACTCGTCCGTATTTATTTGTTCCTTGTTATCAACCATGCAATTGAGATAGCAGCGGTTAAGTCTGTTATAGATTTGCTTTTCGGTCATATTCTCCTCCCGTTAATGAAAAAACCCCGTCAATGACGGGGTTTACTTAGATAGATTTTCAAAAGTGTTCCGGAGTGTCATCCGGTTCCTCGGTTTCTTCCGGATATGTCTGTTGAACACAGTTGTCAACAGACAGACAGTTGCTAATCAACCGTTGTCGGTGAAGAATAAATCGTATGGCATCTTCGTACTCAGGATATCTTTCTAATCCCTCGGTTGCTTTCCTTAGTGTCTCTTCTGTTAGTTGTGGCAGTGAACAGTCTATTTTTCGGATTTTAATCAGAGCGCAAAAATCAGTAATAAGGCGATCTGCAGAAGCCTCTACCTTTGTATTCACGTCAATACTATCTCCGAACACGGACTGATTAAAATCATAATTCGGTGCCAGAGAGATAAAGGAACCGGTATCGATGTCTCTTAAAACGCCAAAATTCTTACTGTGTCTGTCTTGATTACAGCAAACAGCATCAGCATATATGAGCTTTATATAGTCTAACGCTGCTTCCGGACCAAATGTGTTTTTTATAGTGTCATACACATAGTCGTATTCCGCATATCTTTCACCGATAATACCCTTCATATCTTCGAAGTTATAACCTGATGCGAAACTGGCTGATCTGACCCCGGATGTAGTTGCTTCGTAGATAACGGTATCTATTTCGAGAGCCTTTGAAACGGCAGCCGTGAACAATTCATTGAACTGCTCAATGGAATTAGAACGCTTATAAAGGTACCATTTATCGTTTTCAAGCTTCCAGCCTTTTTCAAGGCAGCCGGAAACAGTAAACTGCGGCGACTTTATATCTTCCGGTTTATGATTCAGATCCGAAGCAGCGCCGCTCAGTGCCAGTTGGAATAATTGATCCGTTTTAAAACGAACATCCTCATAGGACAAATTATAGTTTTCCGTGAACTTTATCCAATAATTATCGGTAATGGTAGCCCCATAGAAGTGTAAGGCTATCTCCGCATCCGTCTTGGCCGTCAGGTTTGATACCCGACGCAACGATCTTGAATGACCTCTTGTTGTATCAAAAGCTCTATCTTCAAGCCAAACTTCGATGTTGGAGATGTTCATTAAGAAGTATGGGCATCTCTGTTTATCGATAACTGTAACCATGTCGTTCTCTATCGAAGCAACAACACGGTCTCCAGACATGACATAGCCTTTCGGTACCAACGCCATATAAACATCTCCTTTCCTGATTTTAGATATTATAACACGCTAATATTGCAGCCTCATATGTCAATTGCAGGATAGTAACTGTCAATCGTCATTTGAAATTCCGATTCATCCTCAGATTCTGCTTCGATCAGCTTAATACCGCGTACTTCAAAGACGTCATCTTCGTTTTTTGAAGCAACGGCAGCAGCCTTAGCTATCTCAAAAACGTGCTTTGCCTTGCGTAAGTCTGTAAATTCATAATGCCTTGCCGTTTCTAAATTTGCACTTTCGGCATATTCTTTTACTTCTTCCGATGTCATTATGCTATCTGAACTTAATTCAAAATCGTAAATATCAACGAAATATACCATATTGTTACCTCATCTTCGTTTTATAGTAGTTTGCGAGCAAATTATAATAACTCGTATCGAGAATATACGGAGACTTATCATAATTTTTTATGCCTAGGCTTATCTCAGACGGGTGCTTCCACTGGGCTTTTGGTTTTCCGTGGTTTCCTGAATAGACATTTATTATGGCATTAAGCGCTCTGTTATGTGTATCCGGGTTTGTATCGGTAATGAACCATTCGGGTAATCCTAACACTAAATATTTAATGCTATACTGCATAGCTCCCATTACTTCGGGATTATTCTTTAAGAAAGCCGATGCTGAATTGCATATTTTAGTGTAATGAGTCGCCTCTTTGTATCTGTTTGTGGCTATTGAAGACTTCCTAGCAGATGCGTTTTGTAGTTTTTTAGGATATGCAAGCTCTATAAAAGCGTATATATGATGACCTTTGGTAGAGCTTGTTATTCGTCTATGGAGCCTACATACTTTTGTTCTGCTGTTGGCTTGCCGTGTTCCAGTCCAAGTGTTCCCTTCTATTGTCGTAACAATACCGGTTGTTGCGTTATACGATTCCACAATTCCTATATGGTCTCTGTATTTATCGTTATCGCCCCACTCAAAAATCACCAGCCAGCCCGGTTGTGGGATAACACCGAGGTTATCTTTTGATTTACCTTCGACAACGTGAATTTTGGCATTTTTAGAGTGAACATAGTAGTTATAGGCTGAAGTAACTCCGCCCGCCCTAGATACAAACTTTCCGTATCCTGACTTTGTTAAGACATATTCTACAAAGATTTCACACCAAGACGTGCCTTGCGCTGCGCCATACCATTTATTGTATTTTGTTCCGACATTGTCTATTTCGTTAGCTGCGAATTTGGCTACTGCTTGACTTGCACTTATGTATCGGTCGTTGATGATTTCATTGAAATATTCGTCAAATTCTTCTGTTAAAAAACTAAGAACCATTGACTGTTGTTTGCTGTCAAAGCCTAATCGAGCCATTACAACATTTAACGAGGGCTTATAGCATACCGTAAAGCAGTAAGAGTTGATTTTTTTGTTGCTAACATCAGTTCTGTGCCGTTACCGTCAACGATGGCAAGTTGTATTATCTCGTCACTTCCGGCATTAAGACCGGTAGTTTCCAGATCATAGAACAATATCTTAGACGGCTCGGCTATAGGAACCGGAGTCGGCTTTCTTTTTCTTCTTTCGGTAGCTGCGGCAACGGCAGCTTCTAATTCTGCCCGCTTTGCAGCCTTTTCTTGTTCTGCCTTTTTAAGCTTTTTTAATTTGGCAAATGTCACAAGGACACATATGCCGGCAAGGATAGCACCTGTAAGAAGACCGGCTGCTATAGTGCTGGCATCTTCGGCACCTATCATCGCAAAGGAAGATACGATAAACAACAGTGCTATTCCGCCAAGGATAATGCTTGCTTTATATGTTCTAAAAAAATTCTTCATTATGCTTCTCCTTCCTTACTGCTTTGTGCTTCTTGAGCTTCGTTTTCCTGATATGCCAGTATGCATCTGATTATATAAAGCTCCGTCTGTTCATCATCCAGTTTGACTTCCTTCGGAAGCAGACTCTTGATCTTTCCGGTCAACTTAAGAATTGTACTCTTGTCGTCACCGTCATTTGCTATGGCAGAAATAATAGCTTCACTCAACGGGAATCCGGTATCGGCTTTGGCTCTTATCTGTCTGGCCTGTTCTATATTGAGCGATTTTTTGTCTGTATTGTTAAATACGGCACTGAAGACAAGCTTCTGATTCTTCTCTTCCAGATAGGATAACTCGACCGCAGGGACGACTTTAAGCCTTTTGGAGTCAACGACAGCTCGAAGTTCAGGTATAAGATAGGTTAATCTAACGTATCTCTTTATATTCCTTGGACTTTCACCAACAATAGCTGCCAATTCTTCACTGGCTCTACCGCCCTTTTCCATATCTTCAGATAAATTGGGGGCAATTTGCCCCCCATTTTCCTTGTGTCGGCCCGGAAACCTTCTCATAGCTTCAAGAGCCATCCTGAAAGCAAAGCCTTTTTCGGTTGGCTTGCTTCTTCGGCAAGAGTAAAAAGGATTCCGGCAACACTCAGCTTGTCGTTAAGTTCTTCCCTGACATCGTGTACGGTCTTAAGAAGATCGACCATACCTTGTACGGCCAAGACATTTGTCTGGACCGGAATAATCGCATAGTCGGCAGCGGTAAGTGCGTTGAGCGGCAAGACGCTCAGTGAACTGTAATAAAACTCATCTGTACCTTTAAGAGCTTTGAGCATACTTTCTAAGATAACTACCAACTCCCTGACCGTGTAATCGTGCTGTAGAAGCTCTTCGGATACCTTGCTCTTAACATTGCTCTTCTCAATGGCTGCACAGATAAGCTCTTTATCACGTACTGTAAAGGTCTTTCCTCTGCCGCCGTTAAGACGCTCATAGGTGTATGAGTAAGATTTATTGATGGCATTTGCCAGCTCTTTTACGGAACCGAAAAGCCTAATCAATTCTTTTGGACTGTAAAATTCGCTATCAGGTTTCATCTTTCGTTTTGCAGCTTCATAGCAGATTCGTATTTGTCGAGGATCTTTTCTGACATAGTCAATGCAGTCTCCATAACATTGCCTTTGTAATACTTATTGTTCAGAATCTGAGACAATGTAGGGGCTGTAATTGACACTCCATACTCAACAAGGCGGCTGACAAGCCATTTAAGAGGCAGGTCATTCTCTACCAGTCTGAGCTTGATCTTGGTACCTCTAGAAAGCTCAATTTCCATTTGCTTTTTCTCCTTTTCTTCTGTCTTCGGGATAACCTTATCATCAATTGTAAAATCTTTTTTTTTTTGTCAAGTATTTTATACACTTTGGTAAATCTCCCCGCCCAAGAACCGCATTTATGCTTATTCGACAGTCGTTTTGACTTTGTGATACTATGAACAAAATAAATTTTGTTTATGCGAGGATTAAATGAACGAGCCGTTTATATCAAAGGGAAAGTGGTTTTACAGAGTTGTAAGAGATGACGGGGCGCACAAGACGTTTACTTCTGTCAAACCGGGCTTGGCCGGAAAAAAAGCAGTGCTTAAGAAAGGCAGAGACTTCATCGAAGGTGGTTTAAACCGTTCTAATAAGACGGTTAAAGACTTTTGGCCGGCTTTTCTCGCGTATTATAAGAACATTCACGGTAACACAGAGGGCTATATAGCATTAAAACAAGCTGGTGAAAGCTATATTCTTCCGCAGATAGCCAGAAAGCCTGTTACAGAGATAAAGTATAAGATGCTTCAAAACGTAATCATGGATGCCAAACTACACGACGGCTCCAGACCGTCTAGAAAGACTTTGGAGAAGATCCGTTCTTGTCTTAATCAGTTCACAAGGTATTTGGCAATGGTCGAAGAAGTTTGCGAGCCTATTCTGATACCCCTTCAGATACCTCACGATGCCGTTCGCAGCCAAGAAAGAGAAATATTGCAGCCAGATGATTTAAAGCGGCTATTTAACGAGCTGAACGGCACAGACGGTAACTTTATCTATGCTTATCAATTTGGTGTTTGTACTGGTTTGCGAACTGGTGAGCTGCTTGGTATAAAAAAATCTGATATTGACTTTCAGACCGGAGAAATAAACATAGTCAGATCAATTGACAAAAGAGGTCGGATAACGCCCGGCAAAAACAAAAACGCAGTCCGCAGATTCATATTAACACCACGTTCTTTGGATATCGTAGAAAAACAACTAAAGAAGATAGAACACTTAGAAACAGAGTGGTTGTTTCCAAACATCTTAGGCGGCCAGCCTTGGCAGAGTGAGTTTTACCGAGAATACAAGAAACTTGGCTTTCCCGGTTCTCCCTACTCTTTAAGGCACACGCACGTTTCTTTACTTAAGAACGTACCTGATTATGTATTAAAGCAAGAATTAGGCCATTCTCCCTCCATGCCAACACGGGATATATATTCTCACTCAGTAAATACAGAGGCTAAAAGATTCTCAGAGATTATTAACAATGAACTTGAGGGAACGTTGTCTTCCCTTATCACAGATATAAATTCAGAAGTAACTCCGCAGTAACTTTTGAGTAACTTTCAAAAAGAAGAAGTCCCGAAACATAGTGTTTCAGGACTTCTTAATGGTGCGGCCGACGAGACTTGAACTCGTATGGAGTTACCCACACGCCCCTCAAACGTGCGCGTCTGCCAGTTCCGCCACGGCCGCATATGCCGCTTTAAGCAGGCTCGATAATTATACTTTTCGGATAGTACAGTGTCAAGGATAAATTTTGAAAGATTTAATTGTTTTTCCGCGGGCCCGCAAAAGCCCTGAAATGCAACAGGGGGCTCTCTTTCGAGATGCCCCCTATTGATGCCTTGGTCGTTTGGCGATCAGTCAAGTGATGCCTTAATACTCTTTTTTCTTCTTTTTGAAGACTACGATGCAGATTCCCATTGCTGTCAGCGCAGCTGATACAAGAACTGCTCCGGCTACGTTGGTAGCGCTAATGCCTACGCCTGTAGCAGGTACTGATCCCTTCGAAGGCTTCTTGTTCGGGTTAGACTTCGGGAGCAGGATGGTGATGTTGTGATCGTCGATCACGATATCACCGGGTGTTCCTGTAGGTACTACCTTTCCGCCTTCAACCTTGAACGGTGTCGAAGGAACGTTGTCATACTTCGAAGGTCCCTTAGGTGTGATCGTGTACTCACCGTCAGGAAGTTTGAGTTCAACAGGGCCGCCCTTTGTCTTGATCGTGATGGTCTTCTCACCCTTATCGGTTACATCTCCGCCGGTCGGATTGACGCCTGTAAGATCGACTGTAGGAGTCTTGGACTTGATCGTGATCTCGATGTCAGGTACATCCGTCCTGTCTTCCTTGTCCAGACCGTTGATCGTGACAGGTGTAAAGTACGAAGGATCCGCGCGGTCGATCATGACGATCCTTGAACCGATAACGAAAGTCTGTCCGTTGTACTTAAGTTCACCGGCATTCGTGATCTCGAATTCGATAGCATCAGCCGTCAGATACTTCTCAGGTGTAGTTGTCTCTTCGAGAACATACTTACCTACTCTAAGGCCCTCGATCTTAGTGTAAGAATCACCGCTTGAAGGGAATGTAACTGTATGATTGCCGTTGGAGAAAGCAGGAGTTACTACAGTGCTGCCCTGTGTAATCTTTACATTTGTGAGGTCGTGACCGTCTTTGCTCGTAACAGAGAGCTTAGCGCCTGCGATCA
Source organism: Clostridiales bacterium (assembly GCA_017478485.1). GTDB lineage: Bacteria > Bacillota > Clostridia > Saccharofermentanales > Saccharofermentanaceae > Saccharofermentans. Next base: position 40,441 of record JAFVDI010000033.1, read on the forward strand.
GGTTGTGTGCAATATCTTCCTTGCTGAGCTGAATATCGAAATACTTCGCAGCATCAAATGCAGTGATGATATTGTTTACACCGTCAATGTCAACTTCCGTTGTGGATGTTGAACTGTCAACCTTTCCGCCTTTTACCGTGAACGTAGTCTTGGTGATTACGTTATAACCGTTAGGAGCAACAGTTTCTTCAAGAGTATAGGTTCCGTCAGGAAGCCATACAGAGAACTGATTGTCTGTTGTCTTCCATGTAATGGTCTTGTTGCCATTCGTAACCTCAACATTAGATCCGCCGGTATGAGTGAGCGTACTGAAATCAACAGCTGTATCAGTCGTGCTAAGTTTCATCGTAGCACCCTTAAGCTCAGGTCCCTTCTTGGTCATATCTTGCTTACTGAATGTGACCTTTGAAGTGTCGGGACCCGGAGGGGTTACGGCCTTGTCGAATGCAGTGATAATATTCTTATCAGCATCGATAGCAGTAGTCTCTGATGTAGTGCCGGTTACCTTTCCTTTTTCGATCTTGAACTTGAGTGTAGTGATATAGTCGTAGTCCGTAGGTGCAGCTGTTTCCTTAAGCTCATATTCACCGTCAGGGAGGCTTATCTCAAACTGTGTCTTAGTTGATGTCCACTCGATGGCATTCTCATTGGTAACCTTGCTGATCGCAGGTCCCTGCTTCTGTGATGTCTGCCACTTTGCGTTATCCCATTTTGCTGCAGGACCGGATACAGCCGTAAGCTTCATGGTAGCGCCTTCGAGTTCTTCGGCATTGTCCTTATCCTTATCTGCGAAATCCTTCTTGCTGAAGACGATGTCGGTGATAATAAGTTCATCAAATGCAGTTACGGTATTTGTATTACCGTCAGCCGTTACTGTTGTTGATGATGAACTTACAACCTTTCCATCCTTGATCTCGAATGTGGTTGCAGTAATCACATTGTATCCGGTAGGAGCCAAGTTCTCCTTAAGTTCATACTTACCGTCAGGCAGGTTGATCTTAAGCGGCTTATCGCTTGAAGTCCATGTAACAGCCTTCTCACCGGTTACAAGACTTACATCAGGGCCATCTTTCTTTGCTTTCTTCCAGGCTTCTTCATCCCAGTTGGAAGCATCACCTGATACTGCTGTCAGCGTCATCTTTGCACCGGAGAGTTCATCGGCATTCGTTTTGCCTTTGTCTGCCATATCCTTCTTGGAGATGGTTACTTCAGAGCCTTCAGCCTTGTCGAATGCTGTGATGACGTTCTTTGTCGTATCGATCGCAGTAGTCTCACTGGTTTTTCCTGTGATCTTTCCATCCTTAATCGTGAATGAAAGTTCTGTAATTACTGCATAGTTTGAAGGAGGTGTTACTTCCGTAAGCATGTAATCGCCGTCAGGAAGACCAAGTTCAAGCATTGTAGTTTCTGAAGTCCAGGTAACTGCCTTCTCGCCTACCACCATCTTAATAGTAGGGCCATTCTTTTTTGCTGCATCCCAAGCATCACCGTTCCAGCTGGTAGCGGGACCGGAAACTGCCGTAAGCTTCATAGTAGCTCCAACGAGTTCGGAAGCACTATCGTTGCCCTTATCAGCAAAATCTTTCTTGCTGAACGTCGTGTTTGTGATAGTAAGCTTGTCAAAAGCGGTTACTACGTTGTTCGTTGTATCGAGACTTACAGTCTCACTTGATGTTCCAGTAACTTTGCCGTTCTCAATCTTAAATGTAATAGCTGTGATCTCGTCATAACCTGCAGGTGCAGCATTCTCTTCAAGCTTGTATGTACCGTCAGGGAGACTGATCTTAAGCTGTGTTGTAGAAGATGTCCATGTGACAGCATTCTCGCCTGTGACCTTGCTTACTGAA
>JAFVDI010000034.1 GCA_017478485.1 Clostridiales bacterium
CCAGATCTTCTTCTAAGTGCCTCAAGGCGCATCTTGTATGAAAACGCCTTTTCGCTAGGCAGGATCTTTGACCTCTGAAGGTTTGACTCGACCATCATGATGATTGCTTCATCACGACTCATTTCACGAACATCTGCCTTTACAACAGAAAGACCTGCGATTTCGCAGGCCTTCTTTCGTCTGTGTCCGGAACGATCTCGTATCGTCCGTCCTCTTTGGGTCTAAAGGTGATAGGTGTAATTAGTCCCCGTTCCTTGACGCTCTCTACGAGCTGATCCATGTCTTCATCCATCTTCACCTTGAACGGGTGATCAGGAAATTCATCGATAAGCTCAATAGGGATGTCGTAGATCTTGGGAAGTCTTCCTTCACGGATTTCTTTGTCATCCTTGAAGAGTTCATCGTACGCCGTAAGGCCTAGGTCTAACTTGGGCTTTTCTCTCAAGTCCGATCACCTCCCTTGCCAGATTAGAGTAGGCTTCGGCAACCTTACCCTTTGGATCGTGGGTAAATATGCTTTCGCCTACATTCGGACATTCGGTAGCTCTGACTGAGTGGGGTATCTCTATATTAAATACATTAATATTAATACCCATTGCATCTCGCAAAGCTCTCGTGATGTCCCTTGCGTTGTTTGTTCGGGAATCAACCATCGTCATGAGAACGCCTTCGATCTTCAGCTCCGGGTTGATCTGCCGCTTTATCCTTGATATGGAATGAAGCAGGAGATCTAAACCCTTAACTGACAGGTAAGACGGTTCACAAGGGATAATGACTGAGTCAGCTGCTACAAGAGAGTTGATGGTCATCATGCCAAGTGACGGCATGCAGTCTATTAGGATTACACTGTACATGTCTCGAAGCGGCTTGATCGTTCTTTTCAGTACAGATTCTCTGCTCATACAGTTGAACAGAGCTGTCTCAGTACCGGAAAGACTGATGTTGGATGGAATAAGATCAATGTTTTCGAAATGCCTTATAGGATCATCGAAGATCATATCCTTACTGTCTCCAGACATCTGATAGGCCAAGAGCTCAGAGAGTGTTACGTCAAGGTCATCTGGCTTACTGATATTGCAACTTCGAGTCAGACTTCCTTGCGGATCTGCATCGATAAGCAAAACTCGTTTACCCATATGACCGAGTGCTACTCCCAGGTTGACTGCAGTGGTTGTTTTCCCAACGCCGCCTTTTTGGTTAGCGATGGCAATCACTTTGCATTTGTCTTCCAATGCGTTTTTCCTCCTTCTTAAAGATTTATCGCCAAGCTGTAGGTCCCATTTAGTAGATGCGGTTAGCCGTCTGCTTTGGACTCCTTGGCTTAGCGATATGTAAAGTGAATGAAGTTACAAAAGAAAAGGACGATTACCTGAGTAACCGTCCTTGATCAACTTGTGTCTTCACTATTAAGCAGTGGGAGAGGTCGATATTGTGCATGATTTTTGAAAATAGTCTGAAATTTGATACAAATCACCAGAAATATAACAAATTCTGAACGAAAACGGCACAAGAGTACTCGCAATATATTTATAAGGAATATATTTATAATCAAGGATTCTTTACCAGGATGATATAATTACTACGATAGAGGCAGATGCCTCTGTCAGGAAAATAGACAGAAAGATATACTAACGAAACTAGGAATCAGGGACATGCAGAAATTATTAGACGAGATCATTTCTATTTATCAATCAAATAAAGATGTTAATGTTATTGAGACTAATAAGGCATTATTCAGAGAAAAAGGAAATCTTCTTGACGAGCAAGATAAAATTGCATTTCTTGATTATTTAGCTGAAAAAGGCAGTGATGTATCTTTCCGTTTGTTCTGCGAAGAGACACACATGTCTTTAAGTTTGGAACAAGCAAAGATTTATTCTTCTAAGATTATTTCTGTACTTTCGGCATTTGGACGAGTAATTCTGCATAAATTCATGCAGCCGAGACTATCAGTTTTTATAATGTCATTTCCTAACTTTATCAGCGAAGAGTCTGTCAGTGAATACTATTCTTTCGCACTTGAGTTAGCCATTAAGAATGACCTTATTTGCACAGTCCAGGATCTGGTTGCCAAGGATAAAACAGATAAATATATTAAGGGGGATATTTCTAATTACGAGTCAATCCTGAATGACCAGCCAGACAAAAGGGTCGAAAGAATCATAAGAAACTATTTCCTCTCTGGTGAGATTGGCGAGAATTGGGAAGACTATATTAACGGCTCTTTATATGTTCCGGATATTCAAAGTGAAGCAACTAGCAACGAGGATTACTTTAAGACAAGGGGTAAAGAAATCTGCAAAGAGAACCTTAAGTCATATAAGAAGAGCAAGCTGCTTAGCAAGAATACCACTCTCGAAGAACTGGATGCCTTTGTGGATCAGTATAACTGGGATGACGGCGTCGAGATTCCTTACTTCATTATGCATCACAAGAACTGTGACCTTGCTCTCCGCAAGAAGCTCTTTGAACTCGGTGCCGGTGATTGCATTGATGAGAAGACTTATGTTGATACAAAGAAGGATCCCTGGAAGCAGTTTATTCTTGAGCTTAAGGATATGATTGAGAAGGAAGAAAAGTAAATGATGAAGTTACCTCACAGAGGATTCCTTAACTCTTAAGTTTTCTAAAAACAATTTTAACATATGTCGTTATGTCTTTTTTCGCACCGTCAAAAAAGTTCTATATAGAACCTTGACCGCGATAGTTCTATATAGTACTATTAGCTTAATCCTAATATTCTCCGGAGGATATGTGGAATCTAGAACAGGCTTTCTTATACCTCAGATCAAGCAGGTGCAGTCACGAATCTTTCAGCGGCTTCTGCAGGACAGCGGCGTAGAGGAATTCAACGGTCCTCAAGGAAGGATCCTTTACGTTCTGTGGCAGAAGGATGAAGTCCCGATCGTGGAACTCTCGCAGAAGACGGGACTTGCCAAGAATACGCTCACAGTAATGCTGGGGCGCATGGAAGAATCCGGCCTGATCTGCCGGAAAGCAGCCGCATCAGACAAAAGACAATCATTGATAGTCCTGACTGATAAAGCACGTGAACTTCAGGGAAAGTACGACGAAGTATCACAGAAAATGAACGAGATATTCTACGAAGGATTCACTGAAAAAGAAGTTGCGGAAATAGATAACTACCTTGACCGTATCCTTTTAAATCTCGAGCAGTCAGGAAGAAATCCCCGTAAGTGAAAGGAAGAATAACATGAAAAAAGTACAAGTCAAAAACTGGAACGATTTCTGCCCGCAGCAGCTGTATTTATACGGCACATACAGAGAGGACGGCACTCCTAATTTAGGACTGTTCTGCTGGTTCAGCTATATCAATGCTCCTGACTTAAACGGCGAAGGCGACGGAATGGGCGTAATGGCATGCATCGGCGGTGAGAAGCTTACAAAGGATCTTATCCGTAAGAACGGCATCTTTTCCGCTAATCTCGTAACTGAAGAGCTCCTCCCTCTGGCTGATTACTACGGAATCGTCGGCGGCAGAGAGCACGAAGATAAAATGCGCTTTAGTCCCACGGTCGAGAAAGGCGCAGTCCTTGATGTCCCTACGATTGCCGAGAGTCCCGTAAGCATGGAACTCAAGGTCTTTAAGGAGATCAGCTTCGATAACAAATGCGATGTTTACCTTTGCAAGATCATGGGCGAGACAATGAGAGAAGACCTGACAAATAAGGACGTTCCTTTTATCGAGAGATTTAAGTCTATAAAGCAGGTTCTTGCCGGAGGCGAACAGCATTATGTAAGTACGGACGGCCGTGATCTTGGATCTTGGGGCGAGCCGATGAAGAGCTTATGATTCGTTAATAAACAGAGGCGGAGAACTTATGCCATACGCAGAATTAAACGGACTGAAACTATACTACGAAGAATTTGGCAGAGGCGATACAGTGTTATTTCTTCACAGCCATTTCAGCAGAGGATTGCTGGCCTTCTCTGGTCAGATCCTCCCTTTTTCAGGACGTTACAGATGCCTGTTCCCTGATTTCAGAGGTCACGGAAGATCGATTTGCGATGACCTCACGTGGAACAGCCGTATGGCCGCAGATGACATGGCTTTGTTTCTGGACAAGCTTGGCATCGAAAGCGCGCACTTAATAGGCTACAGCTGTGGTGCCTATGTAGGGTGCTATATAGCTTCGAAATACCCTGATAAGGTAAAGAGTCTCGTAACGATTGGAGGAGCTGCTCACGCAAGACCTGAAGGCGCCTCCGATATGCTGCCTGAGAATCTCATTAAGGCCGGTGCAACCGATTTCATAGAAGACATGAAGGTCAGGCATCACGATGCCCACAAGGGCGACTGGGAGACCTATTTAAGGAACACTGTTGCCGACTGGCAGCAGCACCCCAATCTTACTGATGACGAATGGAATAAAATTGTATGCCCTGCCCTTTTTATCAACGGCGAGAATGACCCGTTTGGGACTGTTGAAGAACTCCAGGAAAAAGTTCCTTCAGCCAGTATCTATAAGGTGATGGGCGGCGGTCACCGACCGCATTTCGTCGGTGAACAGATAGACGATATCAATAAGAGGATCCTGGATTTCTTAGAGAATGTGAAGGACCACATCTCGAACTGAATACTTTATTTTGCAAAAACATAAGGGATTCCGAATTATCCTCCTGTTTTGTATGGGTACATAATACCTGCCCATCCTTAACAGGAAGATAGCCGAACATTAACTTAACATTAAGATTAGCTTACTTAAGATGCCTTCTTGATGATTATCTCAGCCGTAAAACCGCCGCCTTCGCGGTTCCTTAATTCAAGCCCGCCACCCATCTTCTCCATAAAGAGCAACGCGAGATAAAGGCCAAGACCCGATCCGTCCTTGCCTGATTCAGAGGCTTCTGCTCCTCTGTAGAACTTCGTCGTCAGCATTGCAAGTTCGTCTTCAGGAACGCCGGGGCCCCTGTCTGACAGGATCACGCGAATGCTGTCCTTATCTGATCTGAAATCGACTTCCAGCGGTGTTCCTGCATATTTAAATGAATTGCCGGCGATATTGTCTATTACCTGCTCAAACCTTAATCTGTCAACAACGATAAGACATTCGGGCGTGGATGCTTTACGCTCAACAGTGCCGTAGAACCTTAAGTCTCTGAACATGTCATCTATTATGAGGGAACTCTCCTCACGCGGCGATACTTTCAGTTCCTCAAGATCATCAAGAGTCGCGCGGAACAGGTTGTCGACGAGCTGTTCCACGGAGGCGGCCTTCGACTTGATCACAGAGACCTTCTCCCGGATATCAGGCTCCTTATACTTGATCTCCATGACTTCGCATGTGGCCTGGATCGTGGCGACCGGCGTCTTTATGTCGTGTGAGAGCTCTGCGACGAGCTCCTGTTTGCTCCTGTTGGCCGCTGCTTCGCGCTCCGCAGATAATTTCAATTCTTCCCTCATTCTTTACCAGGATGATATAATTACTACGATAGAGGCAGATGCCTCTGTCAGGAAAATCATCAGGATAAAGGAACAGATACATGAATAACTATCGCAAGACAGCGGTGAGCATCCTTCTGTGCTCATCGCTCTTAACAGGTTGCACACAAGAATCAGACATCACGGGGAGCAGCACCGATACTGGTCCCACTACTATAGCAACGGAAGAAACGACCTCAGAAGAGGCAACGACTTCAACACTTCTATCTGACGATATCGAAATGCAGCTTCAGATAATCTACGACAATTACGATACATGGAAGCTTCAGACGGTTGATGATTCCTATTTCTCGGAGGAGAACGAATTAAACGGTGCAAGCTTTGCGGTAACTGATCTGGATAACGACAGGATGCTGGAGATAATAAAGTCCGGATGGGCCGGGACTTCACATAATACATTCAACGCCATCTACGAAGTATCTGAAGAAGGCGGGCTGGTACTTATAACCGAAGAATGGGAATCTCCCGATCTGTGGAACATGGATACTGTCCGTTACTATACTGACGATGCCGGCTGCCGATGGAATCTTGTCACAAACATGACCACGGAAAACAGTGTGGGAATACCCCGGTATGTCGCATATTTACGACTTTCGATCGATAACGGCTTTGTGACAGAACCATGCTGTGCAGAATATTATGATCTCGAAGTCAACGAAGAAACAGGTGAAAACGGGAGTGTATGCCGTTATTATGACGCTGACGATAATGAGCTGACTCAAGAAGAGTTCGAACAGCTGAACTCTGAATACGATGCACTTGTCGAAGGTGAATCCGAATTCGATTGGATACCTGCCATTGATGAACAACCTTCATTAGAACAACTGGAAGCATCCTATCAGACATTCATCGGATCATAAGATCTCGAAAATCTCACGGAGGATGAGCGGAAAGCTTTTATGGATTTTGTCGGCGAAGTCGATGAACTTGACGAAGAAAATATGTCTGCCTGGTGGGATTAAATCAGGAATATAACTGACTGAGTAATTAAAAAACTGCTTATGAATTTTGAGAAAAAGTGATATACTACCTCGCGTAATGAGCAGCAAAGAAGCGTAAGTCCGATTACGGGCTTGCGTTTTTTGTTGCTCTTTTATATTTGAAACGG
>JAFVDI010000035.1 GCA_017478485.1 Clostridiales bacterium
AAAAAATCAGTCGGGAAGGATACGAATTTCACTTCGCCGGATTCTCAAAGAACCAAGGGGTTATTTATTGTACAAAAGATTAGCAGGACAAGAGTTTTTCTTCATAAGTCAAAAATATCGAGCTCCGGGCTTGACTTCATATCCGATACTTTGTATTTAAACCTAAAATCAATGTCAATAAATTAACTTTTGTTGACTATGACTCCCTTTGTGTTTAAGGTTATTAGCGAACATGAAAAAGTAGAAAATATTTAACGTTTACTTTAAAGAGAGGAGATATTTATGGCTGTACATGTTTTAGACGAAGCTAATCGTTGCCTTCAGTGCAAGAACCCGCGTTGCCGTACCGGTTGTCCCATCAATACAAACATACCGGAGATGATCAGACTTCTCAAAGAAGAGCAGATAATGGATGCAGCGGTAATGCTTTTCAATAACAATCCGCTTTCAATCGTATGCTCACTGGTATGCGATCATGAGAAACAGTGCGAAGGTCACTGCGTCCGCGGAATCAAGGAAACTCCGGTTCATATCTCCGCTATAGAGAACTATATTTCAGACTCCTGCTTCGAGCGTATCAAGCTTGAGAAGAAGCCCTACAACGGAAAGAAGGTTGCAGTTATCGGCGGAGGTCCTGCAGGAATCACCATTGCAGTTCTTCTGGCACAGAAGGGTTATAAGATCACTATCTTCGAGGGTCGTGAGAAGCTCGGTGGTGTCATGAGATACGGTATTCCTGAGTTTCGTCTTCCTAGAACAATACTTGACAGATATGCAAAGAGACTTCATGAGCTTGGAATTCTGTTCCGTCCCAACTACAATATCGGTGGTTCAACCAGCATAAAGGATCTCTTTGCTGATGGATATAAGTCGGTATTTATCGGAACAGGTGCATGGCGTCCCAAGCACCTTCGTATCCCGGGTGAGTCCTTTGGTAATGTAGCCTACGCTATCAATTATCTCAACAATCCGGATGTCTACTACATAGGTGAGAATGTTGCCATCATCGGTGCAGGTAATGCAGCCATGGATGCAGCCCGTACAGCTATCCGTAAGGGAGCAAGAAATGTTACTGTCTATGTAAGAAGAGACACAGCTTCAGCATCTCCTAAGGAGCTTGAGTACGCAAAGCTTGACGGTGTTAAGTTTGAGTACTGCCAGTCACCTCTTGAGATAAAGGACGATTGCATTGTCATGGCTCCTGTTACCTATGATGAGGAAGGCAAGGGCACCGTACATGAAGATCAGGCTGTTGAAGTTCCCTGTGATTTCGTTATCATCTCTGTTTCCCAGGTTCCGAAGGATCGCCTGGTAACAAGAGATCAGGAACTCAAGCTTAATGATAAGGGAACTCTTCAGACCGATGAGAATGGTGAGACAACGATGCCCGGTGTATTTGCTTCAGGCGATGTTGTTACCGGTGCGAAGACAGTAGTTGCAGCCGTAAATGTATCAAAGCAGATTGCAGAAGATATGGATAAATATATGCAGGGACTTCCGGACTGAAAATTAATTCAGTCGGGTACGGACATGGCAGAATCGACGAGCGTTGATATTATGCTCCGTCAGTCAACTGTCTGTATATCAAAATATATCAGTTAAATATAATTCATGTGAGGAGGGGCAAACGCCCCTCCTTTTTTCGATGCAAAAAAATGAGAATGTACAAACCCCTATTAAATTAACTTTGTTAATTATTCGTCAAATTGCACAAAAACACGTACAATTTTTCGTTAGCGGAACTGAACGAAAATGATTGAAGATGACCGAGTACGTGATTTATAATAACCTTAGTTGAACGAAGTTGAACGAAAATCAACCAAATAGTATAGAGTTGGATAACCTGTAATCCATATAGAATATATGAAGATTTGGGGGCTTTCAGATAAGAATGGAGGTGGGAAAATGCTTGCCGAGGAAAGATTTGTGAGGATTCTTTCCGTGGTGGATTCGGCGGGAACAGCCACTATAGCTGAGCTGATGGAACAATTGAATGTGTCAGAATCGACCATAAAAAGGGATCTGTCGCTGCTTGACAAGGATGGACTTTTGAAACGCGTCCGGGGAGGCGCAACCAGCCTTAAGGGTTCACTTTTTACCCATGACGACAGCGTAAGTAACAGAATGGAACTTAATGTTGACGCCAAGCAAAAGGTAGGAGCCTATGCCGCATCACTTATCACTGACGATGATTTCGTCTACATTGACGCAGGTACAACTACCGCAAGGATGCTCCCCTATCTTACCGGAAGAGGCAGCATTTATGTGACGAATTCACTTCCTCTTGCGATGCAGCTTTCGGCAAATGGATTCAGAGTTTCTATCTTAGGTGGAGAGTTTAAAAACCTGACCGAAGCAATCGTAGGTGAAGAAGCCATTGAGTCACTTCTTAAGTATAACTTTACAAAAGGTTTTTTCGGAGCCAATGGTGTAAGCCTGGAAAAAGGCTTTACA
>JAFVDI010000036.1 GCA_017478485.1 Clostridiales bacterium
CATTACTTACAGAACTGAGTGAAACTGTGTAAGAAATCTTTTTAAATGTAACGCCTACAGTAGTATTCTGAGCAGGCATTGTAAACTTGTTACCAGTTATCGCTGTACCATTTACTGTGATCTTATCGAGAGTATATCCTGCAGCCGGACTAGTGTTTACTGTAATCTCATCACCCTGGCTCGCTGAGGTTTTTGATAATGAAGCTGTACCGTTGCTGACTGTTCCCAAAGTTATTGTAAAGCTGTTTTTATTCCAATGCGCATAATATGTTATATTTCCAGTAATCTTAGTGCTTGTTGTAAGCTTTGTGCCACCGGAAACAGCAGTATACCATCCATCAAGAACATATCCGCTACGGGTTGATGTAGGAAGTGTGGATATGCTCTGATTCTTACCTACAGTCATCTGAGATACAGAACTACCACCTTGAGAATCAAATTTAACTGTATATACGGGAGGACAAGTTACTGTTTCCCTAGTGCTTTCATACTTTTTACCATTGATTTTTACCCAGAAAGAGTATTTATATGCTGTACCCGGAGTAATAGACAGCCCCAATTCTGAACTAAGATCATACCAAATATCAACATATGTATGACCTGATCTATTAGGAACTTCTTCTTTCGACTTGATTAGCGAATTGTTTGAATTATAAATATCGATACCTACAGTAGAAACATTATCCATAGTTGCACCGCTCAGAGTTGCGGTTTTTGCAAGAACAACTTTTCCTTCTTTTATCTCCTGATTGCTATATACGGACCATGAGATAGACGGATTAACAACATAGCTGTTATTTACAGAATCCCATTTACTGGAGTGTACAAAATATGTAATCTGGCTCTTGTTATAAGAATAATTCCATCTGATCTTACAATTATATGATGCGCCAAGCTGATCAAGATTGCATTCAACACAAGTGAACGTTGAACCACTCACCGATAAAACAACACAATAATGACCCTCATTATTTATTGCAACATAGTCGCCTACCTGTAAGTTGCCTGTATCAGTCCTCCTAACCAAACTATTGCTTGTCTCACGCTCACCAAATAAATCAAAGAAGACTTTTCTTGCGAATCCACAGCACTGAATACCGCCGTCAAAATAATTGCAGTCATTCTGTCCAGCACCGACCTGACTATTATGTGAAGCACAAGGGCTACTGGTAACAAAATCTGCAAAGTACTCATCCCTACAATCATGACCAACTTCAGAAGCTGGCTTTGCATGATTCCAGAATTTTCCATCAGGGAATTTACTCTTGAGCGATATTAACTTATCGTAAACTCCGCTGGCTGCGAACACAGGCTTTGGCGGTGTCAATAACAAGCATGTAGATATTAATAGGAAAACTACCAACAATGAAGAAATAATTCTCTTAATTGCTTTCATAAATAAACCTCCCTGAATGGTGTGCAGATATCATTAGGAAATGGTATTGTTAAATACCATTTCCTCTGATATGCGTAGTATATCAGGCGGTTTTTACAATATTTTTACATTGTTCAAACAGCGTTAAAAACGCATGTTTGATACCTTTCTCTCACTTATTTGATTATTATTCCATTTTCAACATATTCAAAAAAAGCATTAGGTTCTTCTAGTTATATAGTTACATGTTATATTACAAATTCAACAACGTCTTCTTTTTCTGATTGAATTCCTCTTCTGTTATGACTCCCAAATCAAGTAATTCTTTGAGTTTTTTTATCTCTTCATATGGATCGGATTTATTGGTTTTCTTACTATTGCCGATTTTTTGAACGAAATCGCTAAAACCTTCTTTTGTCTTATTAAATCCATTCATAAAGGATTCTTTGAAGTCTTTCTTCTCTGCTTCAGTGACTTCCCCTGTTTCATTTTCCAGTTTTTCAATATCTTTCTCGAGTTCTTCTTCAGAATAATCGAAGACAGCATCATCCAGAGTGGAATTAAGTCTCTTAGCCATCGGCATCATAGAAGCAAAGTTTATAGTTCCGGATATAACACCACCAACAACAGGAATTACTTTAGATACACCAGATGCTAAAGTCTTTTTTGTAAGGGTATAACCAACGAATGAGCATATCTTTTTTATTATCGGATACCAAAACGTCTTAGTTAGAGCTTTCTGCGGTATTTTCTTTAATGCTGTTTTTGCAATCTGGGTAGACAACACTCGAACGCCTGAAACTGCACCAGATACTCCAAACATAACGCCGCAGTACAAAATCAGTTGATTACGGACCTTTTCGTTATCAACTTGGCCATTTTCCCATAAGTCGCTTGCACCGTAAAGATATGATAATTCCTGCGCCAACCTTAAAGACATTCCAAAGAATTGCAATATGTCCGCAGGGATAGTTGCAGCCATTGCAAGTCCTCCAGGAATACCAGCGGCAAATGACGCAATCGATGACTCACTAGTTCTCTTTATTATCAGTTTGTTCGCAACAGCATTTATTTCTTCTCTTGAAATACCAGCTTCAATGGGACCGTCATTAATTACACTTTCCAATTTATCGACATTCGAAGAAAAGCTCTCAGCCAGAAACTTACTGCGATCAACCTTTACTCCCGGGATCTGGATAGACTTGGTAATGATTTCTTCCAGAACAAGATCAGATGCAATGCTCTTGTCATCCTTTTTTACACTGTTTTTGGGTGAGATGAAAATATTGCTTAGTTTGTTTTTAGATCCATTTTCAGACATAGAAAGCTACCCCAATGTATCTAATGGCCTTTACTAATTTCTGTTATTATCACATCTATGTAAGTATGTTTCAATTATTTATAGTTGGATTCCTTGTTTTAAGGATATTCGGATAAAAGGACAGATCGTAATCTTCGGCTTTGCATCGATTTATCAGATCTGTATCTTCCACACGCTCATCCATAGTCCAATAGAAATAACCATCGATGTAATAATAGTTGTTCTGTCTGCTGAAGAAACGAGCTGGGAATCCATATTCTCGTATTATCTTTGCAAACTCAAGGAAGTCCTCTTTACCGTTCTCACCAATTATTTTACTCAATACAATGTACTCGTGTGGAGCGCTCTTTGCATAAGTTTTTGCAAATACCCAATTCTGCATTGCGATAAAACCTCTTATATCCATTGCATCATTCTCCGTAGATAATCTTACGATGATCAGCATTGGTAAAATCAAGTTCCATAACACTGCCATCAGACTTATTGACACTTATAGCCGGATAGTCGACAGGAAAATCGTCATCAATCCAAGAAAACTCGAACAAAAAAGCGCCCTTCTTTTCGTCAATAGACAATATCTTCACATCACCCCATTTAGGCTTAACATATTCCATAAAAATACATTTTGCTTCACTTACTGTCATTTACTTAATCCTTTTACATGAAATCAGCAATTTTATCGAGGTCCAACCCTTACGTCAAGATGTTGATTATTATCACTATCAGCCAAAATGCGGCTCTGATCGGGAGTGTAATCAGACGGAAAAAGAATCTTAGTAATCTCATGCACTTGTACCTCCATAACTGAACGATACGCTACCTAGTGCCTACTATTTGTTCTAACCCATGTTCCTAGCTCAATTCTATCATCGGCAGAAATCTCATGAGTGTCATTAAAAGGACCGTTCTACGGTTTTCCCCGGGTTTTATACGTTCTTCCCCCAGTTTTTCACGGTTTTCCCCGAATTTGTACGATTATCCCCGCGTTTTAAATTTTGGGTTTACACATTGGAATTCATATGCTTCTGTGAATATCCTTGAAACAAGGAAAGGAGCGGCAAACGTGATAAGAACCATCAATGGTGCTATAGAAGAACTTCGAAAAGAAGACCCGGAGACTCCCATAAACTCTCATATGCTGAGAAGGTGGATAGCTTCCGGCGAGTTAAAGCATACAAAAAGCGGTAATAGATATCTTATCGATATGGATGTACTCAAAGCTTTCCTGAGAGGAGAGTAAAGTGAATATGGTCATCATATGGGCGGCTCCGCTGGCCGTGTGCCTCAAAAGACTTATAAAGAAGCCGATAAGAATACAAAAGCTCTCTTTCAGTGATAAAGACTTCGTAAAACGTATCGGCGTTTACTATATGTGTATCGACGATCTCCCGCTGTGAGATACGTCTTCTTATAATAATTACTTCTAAATTAATTACATATCTATATGCGCAGAAGGCCTCAAAGGTGCTCAGGGTATCAGATTTCAGCTATTTTTGTCGATTTTCGGGCGAATTTGACCTTACCGGTTCCGTTTTGCCTTTTCCCACTACTTATAGGTGAAGGCCTCGGTGATTCGCGTCACCGAGCTCGACTTCTCCCCGTCGGACAATTAAAGACATTAATTGCATACGTGAAGCCGCTGCGTTCAAAGCTTCGGGCTAACTGTATCTATTGTTGGGACCAAAAGCTTCGCGGAAAAATCTAAGCAAAGGAGGAAAAAGCATTGGATGACAAATGCAAAGTGATTGCCGTCGCCAATCAAAAAGGCGGCGTCGGGAAAACAACCACTGCGCTCAACCTGGGAGTTGCTCTTGGCAAGCTCGGGAAACGGGTCCTGCTGGTCGATGCCGATCCGCAAGGAAGCCTTACAAGGTCTTGCAGGATCATAGACCCGGACGGCCTGGATATCACCCTATCGGAGCTCATGGCATATGAGATGACCGGAGAAGATAAAGACTTTGTTCTCAAGAACGACGCTATCAGACGTTTCGAGAACGTGTATCTTATCCCTTCAAACATCAGCCTTTCCGGTACCGAGACCGCTCTGTTCAATTGCATGAGCAGAGAATCGGTACTAAAAAGGACAATCGAGCCGCTCCGCCAGAGTTTCGACGTTATCCTGATCGACTGTATGCCGTCACTCGGCATGATGACCATCAACTCGCTCGTAGCTGCAGACTCGGTCATTATCCCCTGTGAGCCGTCTTATCTCTCGGTCAAAGGCCTGGATCTCCTATTACACTCAATTTCGAGGATTAAGAGACAGATCAACCCGGGCCTGGAGATTGACGGCGTCCTTTTGACCATGGTCGATTCCAGGACAAACAACTCAAGAGACATCTCGGATGCATTACGTGATGCAATGGGTATTAATATTAATGTATTTAATATAGAGATACCCCGCTCAGTTCGTGCGACCGAATGTCCAAACGTAGGCGAAAGCATATTTACTCACGATCCTAAGGGTAAAGTAGCCGATGCCTACGCAAATCTGGCAAAGGAGGTACTCAGTCTTGAGAGACAAACCCAAACTAGATCTCGGCCTTACGGCGTACGATGAACTCTTCAAGGATGATAAAGAAATTAAGGAAGGCAAACTTCCGAAGATCTATGACATCCCCATCGAACTTATCGACGACTTCCCTGACCATCCGTTCAAGGTAAGAATGGACGAGGACATGGACCAGCTGGTCGAGAGCATTAAGGAACGGGGACTCATCACCCCCATCACACTGAGACCAAAAGAAGACGGACGATACGAAATCGTTTCCGGACACAGAAGAAAGAAGGCCTGCGAAATCGCAGGTCTTTCTGTTTTAAAGGCAGATGTTCGTGAAATGAGCCGTGACGAAGCCATAATCCTCATGGTCGAATCCAACCTGCAAAGGTCGGTAATCCTGCCAAGCGAGAAGGCTTACTCATACAAAATGCGTCTTGAAGCCCTTAAACGACAAGGAAAAAGAACTGATTTAACTTCCAACCCACTGGGTGGGAAGTTGGGTGAAACCGCTGAGTATATCGGAGAAAGTTCTGGTGACAGCGCAACTCAAGTTAGACGTTTTATTCGCCTGACAGAGCTTATCCCTGATCTCCTTGATCTCGTCGATGAGGGAGCTATCGCACTCCGCCCTGCCGTTGAGCTTTCATACCTGACCTGCGATGAGCAGGAAATGGTCTACAACCAGATATTGGCGTGCGACTGCACACCATCGCACGCTCAGGCCATCAGGCTCAGGAAGTTCTCAGAAGACGGAAGATTAACGGATGCCGTTGTCGAGTCCATCATGCAGGAAGAAAAGCCGAACCAAAAGGAGAAAATCCATCTTCCCTACGTCCAGCTCCGGAAATACATTCCGGAAAGCGTGTCATACGACGATACCAGGGACTACATCATGCAGGCTCTGGAGTTCTATCAGAAGTACCGCACAAAAGTACCCGCACAAAACAATATTCAAAGAGAATCGAGGTAAAAACATGGAAAATCAGGAAATCTACGAAACAAACGGAACGCAGAACACCGCCGAAATGCTTACGATCAAGTTCTCCCGTAAGCTCGCAAGACCTTTCACTACGAAGACCGGCAAGGACATGGTCGCCATCTCTATCCCGAACGAGGATCCTGCTGACAACCGTGCCTGGGAAGAGTTCGTCCTTCCCGTGACAATGGTCCACAGCGATCACTACGGCAGCAAGGCACTCTGGGTCAAGCTCCCCGAGGACGGAACCACAGTTCTCTCCAGACCCAACAAGCCCTCCGCAAAGGACGGTACTTGGACAAGAGACGAGAGAAAGGTCGATAACAAGACCTTGAAGTCAATGGTCGAAGCCTACAAGCTCAAGCCCAAGACTCAGGAAGCAAGGTGATCTCAAAAGGCGGGGCGCTAATATAACTAAATGCGTACGCGTGTTACTTAGCGCTCCCCTTCCTTCCCCCACACCCCTAACTAACCCCTTCTATCAATAAAACTATCAAGCTAAAAGAGAAGTGTTTAATCACTACGGTAGACTGTAATATCCTGAAGATACAGAAAGATATTGCAAGCCAGTGAAAGATAGAGAAAGAAATCGCACATTTTACCTTGATTGTTTGGTGTTTTAAGATTCAGGCAAGAGGTTAAGAAATTGACAGGCTTAAGGCATAACGTTTCAGTTATTCTTTTAGCCCAGCAATTCGAAAGGGGGATTTTCGTATGAAGCCTTTATTTAAGCTTTTGCTAAGTCTTTTGATCAAGATAGCTTTTATAGCGTTGATCTATGCAATAGTTATGGGATTGACCAGTTGCAGTAGGAACGATAAGCCCGTTCTTTCTTCTTTTAGCTCAGATAATAAAAAAGAGTTTGAGGTCTGTACTGAATCTTCAAGAGAAGCCGTTGTTTCGGAAACGAGTAAGGAAACCGAGCCTTCCGTTTTAAATGAAAGTGAGCCGAGTTCTGAAAGCATTGTGGAAACGGCGGTTCAAACTAAGGCTTCAGAAAGCAAGCCCACGCATAGTTCAAAGAAGACCAATGCCAAGAAAGTGACCAAGGCTCCAACGAAGGCGCCAAAGAAAACTGCAGTTAAGAAAACAGTTAAGGATCCGGGCAAGGAAAATGAAGCAACTACGGCAAAACCTACGACCAAGAAAGTAACGAAGGCGCCTACCAAGAAACCTACCAACACACCAACACCCAAGCCTTATACGTATTGCACGTGTGATGCTGAGGTATCCTGTGGAAGTACGTCAGCAGGCACTTTCCATAAGTTCACTATCAAGGGCCTTACGGCTCACAAGCTTAAAAGCGGGCTTTGGGAAATAACAGAGGCTTCAGACGATAAAGTCCGGGCCTACTTAAAAGAAAACTATCCCGGTTACGGGAGATATGGAGTAGGGAAACTCAAAAACAAGCGTGATTACAGGTATAAACCGTAATCAGAGAACCCTCCATTAGTCATCAAGGAAACCCCTTCGTAGAAATACGCGGGGGTTTTCTTATGGCTTTCTTCAAACAAACTAAGAAAGGACGAGATAAATGAAGTTTTCAAAAATGATCTGTGCTTTTGCAGTCGCTTCACTTCTCATGCTTCAGAACGTCGCTCCGATGGTTCCGGTAATTGCCGATACCACCGAGACAACAGTTGAGACTGAAGCCACAGAGGAAACAAAGCATCATGAAGAGACAGCAAAACCGAAAGAAACAACGAGACAGACCGAATCCTCTGAGACTTCTGAAACAACAAAAGCTTCAGAAAAGCCGGTTGAAACAGCGGTACCTTCTGAGACAACAGAACCTTCAGACGAAACAAAGCCCTCAGAAACGACAGAGTCAAAGGAAACTACAGAGCCTTCAGTGTCAGCAATAACGGCTGAGACAACGGCTCCGACAGAAAAGACTGAGCCTTCTGAAACCACAGTGCCTTCTGAAACATCGGAAAGCTCCGAGCCTTCCGAAACAACGTCAGAAACAACCACCGTTGAAACACCCAAGATCGTTAAGGCAAAGTCTGCTGACGAGTATATCAAACTCGTTGCTGCTCTCCCTGATGGTGACAAGCTCATTGTCGCTACCAAAGATGATCTTTCAGCCTTAAAGCCTGATGCAGGCGTTTACTTTGACGGCATCTATACACTCTGGTTTAAGACTGGCTCAGAATACGGTGCGGCTGTTAAGTATGCAGCTTCTCATCGCTATGGCTATACGGAAGACGGCGTTGTCGGTCTCTGCGGTACTGCTGATTATTCAGCTTACGCTAAATACGCCATTAAGACCGCTTCGGCATGCTCTTCAGGCAAAACAAGGATCGTCATAATCGATACAGGCGTTAACGGCGCTGATGAAGCATATTCCGTTATCGGTTCCGACGTGAAGGATAAGAACGGCCATGGTACTTTCATGGCTGACCTGATCAAGGAATCCACAGACAAGGCCTATATCATTTCAGTGAAGGCTGTCGGTGATAACGGCAAAGGCACTGTCTCCGATGTTTACAATGCACTTCAGTATGCAGCCGACCAGAAGCCTGACATCATCCTGATGGCGATCTCAATCAAGGATAACCCTGATGAATATGTTGCTTTGAAGTCACTCATTGAGGAAACAGCATCCAAAACGACTGTCATCGCTTCAGCCGGTAACAATAATGCTGACGCATCCAAGTATCTTCCTGCAGGCTCAGATGGTGTTATCACCATTGGTGCAGTCAAGAACGATTTCTACAAAACGGCCACTTCCAACTACGGAGATGCCGTTGATTACTACGCAGTTGCCGCTTCTACTTCAGAAGCTTCCGCAACGTTCGTCGGCAAGTATATTGCTAAGGACGATTCAGGAGTAGTCGTGAGCTATGCCGGTTCAGAAGACGGTGTTGAGTACGTCGGTGATGACATCTTCTTCGGCATCGACAGTGATTTTACCGATAACACCAAGAAGATCCTTGGCGGTGACGACCTCAAGATGTCCGCTTCCGTCTTCCATCAGCGTGTTCTCCAGTACGCAAAGGATATCTGTGATGACAACAGATACCAGTACAGCTTAGACGGTGGCACATATAACCTTGACTGCATAGGCTTCGTAAACAAGGTCTACTACCTCGCACTCGGCAAACCTGCCTTCAAGTCAGGGACCAGCTACTATGAGGCTAAGTACGCTTACAAGTCCAGTTCCAAGACCTACCGTGCAAGGATCTTCAATGGCAATACAGCTCCCAGCTGTGGTGCCTGGATCAACTATGCAGGTATCCGTACAAAGCCTTCAGCATCCTCAAAGTCAAAGAAATGCACGACGCTCTCGGCGGCTGCGAAGCATATCAACAAATACGCGGTTCCCGGCGACATCATCATGTACGGTTCAACTACACATTGGGTTCATGCAGCAATCTATGCCGGTTCTGCCAACAGCGGAAAGTCTTACTATGAATACGCTGCTCACAACAAGTCTCTGGGCATTTCAAGAATCATAAAGACTGAGACGACATTCTCGGCCCCCAAGAGTGATGACAGCGATTCAAGGATCTCTTATGTGCTCGTTGTCCGTGTTACCGGCACAAGCACAACAGGTCTTAAGTTCGTCAAGAAATGTATCGGTGATCAGGACTTACTTGGCGAATGTTACTCGTTTGAGGGAACAACTTACGGAATTTACACTGACGAAGCATGCACGACCCCTTATTCCACTATGCCTACGATCGAGTTCGACGAGGCAGGCGAAACAGACAGCATGATCCCTACGATCAGCAATTATCCCCTCACCGTTTATCTCAAAGAGACCAAAGCAGGTCCCGGTTACCTTGTCGACGATTCAGTCTATAAGCTCAATCTGGCAAGCACATCCGCAGGCACTGTAACCACAGTCGAAGGCGATGGCGAAGCTAAGCTCACTCTGAGTAGCGGCATTTTTACCGTAACACTTTACGATATCCCGACATTTGACCCACTCACGATCAGGCTTCGTAAAACCGGCGTTAACCACGCTTCAGCTCCGATGAACAAGGCTACGTTCCGCATACGTTACTACGATGCAGATTATCCTTATGACCCTGCAGTCTTCACTCCTGATGATTTCGATAACAACGAGACACCGGAAGACGATTTCTATATAACTATCAGCAATCCCGATCAGCTTCGTGACTTAAGTCTTAAGGATCTGGCCGGTTATGGAAGTGTTACTGTAAGCGGTGATAACAGCTCACTGAAAGCAATTTATGATGCTCAGTTGAGCACAATGTTTTTCCCGTTTGGAACCTACAGGATCCAAGAAGCAACAGCACCTGACGGATACTATCTCAACGACAGTGTTTACAGGATCAAGCTGTTCATGAACAATGACAGAGATGCTGATATTGAAATGCGTAACGAGAAAACCGGAAAACTGCTCACAGAGTTCACTATAGATAACGAGCCCGGTGTCGATATCGCGGTCCCGGAGATCAACGGTCCTGCTTACTTCAGTCTTGAAAAGCGCGTAACTGATGATTCAAGCCGTGCAGGGTTCACTTTTGAGATCTATTCAGGTTCAACCCTGTTCTGCACCGGTGTTTCCGAAGCAGATGGCCGTGTCAGATGGACTTATAAGATCGCTGATTACTACAGCACGAATAAGGATCCTGAGCATGGTGCGCTTACAACCCTTCTTACAAACACCTCTGCATATCAGATCGAATTGCCGAGCAATGCACAATTCCAGATCCGTGAGACTTTCGAGACTGAAGGTCTTAAGTCTATGTGGAAGATCCCCGAAGGATGGAGTAACGGCGGTATGTATTACTACAAGAACTTCACAAGTGGAAATATGTTCCATGCTACTTCTGACAGTGTAACAAACAAGCCCGCATTTAAGAGTTACAGACTGACAAAGGAACTCAAAGCGTCTGATGACACACTGAACAAAGCTGGTTTCGTCTTTGCTGTAGCTGATGAGAACGATAAAGTCTATGCAAACGGCGTATCCGATGAGAACGGTAATGTTCAGTGGACATACACATCTGAAGGTGCTTTATCAGGTATCCCGGGTGCTTCTGTAGGCGGCAGGACTGAAAAGCTCCTGCTTAGACCTAACTATGCTGACGGAACTCCGATCAAATACCAGGTAAGAGAGCTCATTCCCGGAACACTCCAGGTTCGTGGTATCCCCGAAGGCTGGACTGACGGCGGTGAGTATTTCTACAAGGCCATTGATACTGCCGAAGATGTTATCAAGGATTCCGTTTTGAACTATGTCCCGGATATCAGGACTAAGGCAACAACCGAAGTCGGTAAGACTGTTGTGTACTCCACCCAGGCAACCATTAAAGATACAGTTTCTTATAGAAATCTCGTACCTGGCAAGACATACACCATGAGCGGAAAGCTTATCGTTAAATCGACCGGCAAAGAAGCCAAGGACGAAAACGGTAACGCTATCGTTTCAAGCACAGAGTTCACGCCTGAAACTTCAGACGGCACTGTTGAAGTAACATTCACTTTCAACAGCACGCTGCTTCAGGGCGAAAAGCTTGTTGTCTTTGAGTCACTTACCTACAACAAAGTAGAGTATGCGGTCCATGCCGACATCAATGATGAAGGCCAGACAGTCTATGTTCCGAAGGTTGGCACGACAGCAACTATCAAGGGCAAGAAGTCCATATTCCTTGCTTCAACCGAAGTCAGGAACATAACGATCACTGATAAGATCGCATATAAGGGCCTTGAACCCGGCAGGAAGTACCGTGCTGAGGCAACGCTCTACAAGAAGAACGGTGCTCAGCTCATGAGGGACGGAAAGCCCGTCACCGCAACACTCGAGTTCACTCCCGAGAATTCTTCCGGAACAGTGGAAGTCAAGATCACATTCTCTTCCAAGGGACTTTCCGAAGGCGACAAGATCGTCGTGTTCGAGAAAGTGTTCGATGTAGAGACCAATATCCTTATCGGCGTTCATGAGGACTTGAAGGATAAGAACCAGACAGTCACTATCCACTTCATGCCTCTGACAGGCGAGATCTCTCCGACTTACGTTAAGTTCGGTGTAGCTCTCGCTTCCTTGTCTGCTCTTGTCATCGCTCTGATGGCAAGACGCAAAAAGAAACTTTCGACATAACCCTCTTCCACCACCCCCTTTCTTCTGCCCCGTGGGTTTTCATCAAAAGCTCACGGGGCTTTCCATTTTCAAGGAGGAAACATGAAATATGGCAAAGCATTAAGGATCCTGCTCCAAACGATACTTATCGCTGCTTTCCTGATCGGCATTGCCCTGGTGGGCATTTACCTGATAAAAAGCTTCGTTCGAAAAAGTGTGTCAAACGGCGCAAAGATCGCTATTGAAAATGTGATAAACAACGGTGGAGGCGATGTAACTTACGATGTTCCGGACTCTGACTTCTATTCAGTCGATGGTGAAATGGGAGAAGAAGACATTTCCCCTTCTGATCTCGTGTATCAGATGAAAACACTCTCATCTACATACAAAAAACTGAAGCTTATCGGAATACTTGAGATCCCCTGCATAAAGGTAAAAGAACCAATATGGGACTCCTGCTCTAAAACCGCATTGCGCTACGGTGTGGGGAGGTTCCCCGACACGTGCAATATCGGCGAGGCAGGTAATTGCACCATCTTCGGACACAGGATGAAGAACAAAACCATCTTTTGGCAGCTCCAGAAGCTTGAAAAGAAGATAGGCGAAGAAGTCATCGTTACGACAACAGACGGCGTGAAGCACAAATACACGATAGTCAGTTCCACTTATGTCAAAGGTTCTGCCGTCGATCCGTACCTGACTGCAGATTTGTTCAGCACAGAGCATTTGTGCCTTGCTACATGCGGCTACGGCAGGGATCCGTTTAACAAGAAGATCTTTTGGCCAAAGGCTACGGAATTCATCGTGATTTGTGTGCCTGTAAATACTTAAGGAGATTTCTCATATGAATAAAGAAAAAGAAATATACGAATACCTCTCAGGTAATCACATCGGCAAGGCAAATGCAGTTCACAGCAAGGTCCTTGAAAAGCATTTCAGTATCAGTTCCAGAACTGTTCGCAGATATATCGGATTGCTCAGAAAGTCAGGCGTTCCTATCTGCAGTGATGATTCGGGATACTGGATCGGAGCCGATTCCAAGGAAGTTAACAAGACCATCAAGCGCCTGGGTGACTTCGTAGGCGAAGTCAACAGTGCAAGGACCGGCCTTGCTTTCGCAACTATACAGATGCGCAGCGTTACGAGAGTAACGGAAGAAAGTATCCAGATAACCGTAAAGGTCAGCTAAACATCATTAAAGACCTGCGTTCCAGTGATGCGGTAACGCAGGTTTTTAAATGCCTGGAAACAGGCAAATAAAAAACACAAGGAGGTTCTGATATGAGATCAGACGAAATCACAGTACCCAAGCCGGAGAAGTGGCCTGAAAAGACAGGCAGCAAGGTCAGTCTTTTTGCTTACTTTAAAGCATTAAGCGGAAAGGACAGACAGCGCGCACAGCCCAAAGCCAGTCCCGAAAAATCCGGACTTATGAAGGAGCTTGAAAAGACCAGGCTCGACACATGCGATAACGCGTGAGAAAGGAAGAAACGATATGGATTACGAATCATTCAAGACAAACCTGATGGACCTCGTCACAAAAGAGATCAAGGACAGAGAGCTTGAGTCTATCTCTCTCAAGTTCGACACGATCGACTCCCCTGACGGCATGAGCGACAGACTCATGGTATCGGTCGGCGAGTCAAAGATGTCTATGGCATTCAGGCTCAAGGAGATCTACCGCGACGTTGAAAACGGCGAAAGCATGGATAAGGCGACCTTCAAGATTGTAAATACCATCGAGGACAACATCTCGGTCGTTAAGACTAAGGAAGCGGGTGTTAAGTCATTTATCACCGACTACAGCAAGGTCAAGGATCACACCTATCTGAGGCTCATACCCGGTAACTCTCCGGTTCTTAAGACAACTCCTCACAAGAAGATCGAGGACATGGCACTCGTTGTAAATGCACACCTCGACGACTTCTCTGACGACAACGGCAAGTCTGTCGTAGTCATCACCAAGCCTCTCATGGAGACATACGGGATCAATGAGGACCAGCTTTTTGCTGATGCCGAGAAGAACTCACTCGCTAACGAGCCTCTCGTTCTCACCCCTCTCGTTGACATGATCCAGCACCTTATCAGCGAGGAAGACCTTCCTAATCCCGAGGAAGTCGGCATCGTGACTTATATTGCTACCAACCAGAGCGGATTCCAGGGTGCAGCCGTAGTAGCATATCCTGACTTTGCCGAGAAGGCAGCCGAGCAGATCGGTGGAAGCTTTTATATGCTCCCCTCTTCTGTTCACGAATTCATCCTCATCAAGGATGACGGCGGCCCGAACGCAAGAGACCTCAACAAGATGGTCAAGAACGTCAATGAAACAGTACTTGACCCCAGAGATTTCCTTTCCGACCAGTGCTATCACTACGATGCTCAGGAGAAGAAGTTTGAGACCGGACTTGCGTATGCCTCAAGGAACGGAAAAGGAAAAGGTGATGCAAGATGACCTACAAGGAGTATATCGAAGATACGTTCAAGAACTGCATGACAGTCTTGTCTGAGTGTCCCGTAGGCGATCTTTTGGATGCAAATCACTTGAGAAACCTACTCTGGGAAGACGACCGTGTAACTGGTGTTGTCAGCGGATTCTGCACTTCTGTTAAGAACAATGTGGCTGACAACATCAAGGACGTCCTCTTTGACCCGGACTTCCTGAAAGACTTAAACGCACGCGGCATGAACATGCAGAATGTCATGTTCAATGGCCCGGATGCAATAGATGTTGCCGCAAGGTGCCTTGCCTTAAAGCATATCAGCATCAATGAACTTGTTAAGCGCGAACAGGAAAGACGTCGTCACGAAAGAGAAAAGATGGCCTGCGAATTCTTCGAAAGAACCTAAGTAAGTTTGGGAGGGATCTTCAAAAGGTCCCTCCCATTATTTATAAAGGAGTTAATGTGTGAACTACTACAATAAAGAAGATGTCAAAAAGGCTCGGGAAATGGATCTGTTCACATATCTTTCTTACTATGAACCCGATAATCTCAGACATGTCTCAGGAAGTGTTTATTGTACGCGAGAACATGATTCGCTCATTATAAACAACGGTAAATGGTGCTGGTTCTCACAAGGTATCGGCGGAAGATGTGCTTTGGATTATCTGCGAAAAGTTAAAGGCCTTTCCTTCTACGAAGCAGTAGACAGGATAATCGGTAATAATGCCACTCCCCTGCCACCGCCTAAACCCATTCAAACTATGCCTAAAGTCTTTGTGATGCCGGAAATAAGCGATGATACGACCCGAGTAAGGAAATATCTTACAGGACGAGGCATCGATCCAGAGATCATAGATTGGTGCATAAAGCGCAAGCTCATATATGAAACCGCTAAATACGGAAATGTGCTTTTCGTCGGCTATGACAGCCAAGGCTTACCCAAATACGGTGCCGTCAGATCAACTTGTGACGGTTACAAAGGTGATGTCAAAGGCAGCGATAAGAGGTTCTCCTTCAAGCTGGTACGAGCTGACAGCCCCAGAAAAGTTCACGTATTTGAATCCGCTCCCGACCTTCTTTCATACGCCACATGTGTCAAGTTAAGGGGCAATAACTGGCGTAAGGAGTCATATCTGTCTCTTGGAGGCATAGGCGGAAACTCAATTCCAAAAGCGCTCGAACAATTCCTAAAAGATTATCCTGACATCAGTCACATATATCTTCACCTGGATAACGATGAGCCTGGCAGGAACGCCACAAAGAACATCTCAAAAATCCTAAGAAAAAATTATGTTGTGCGGGACTATCCCCCGCCCACCGGTAAAGATTATAACGACTATCTGAAATCTCAAATCGCCCAAAGCAAGCATCAGGATCCAGTCAGGTAAGAACCCCTTCCGAGAGGAAAAAGCCAACGGCTTTCACCAGGGTTTCAGGGTCTTCCCTGACAAGCAAAATGTGTTTGTGGTACACAAACGCGATGCTTGCTAATACACGGGACATCAAAACTAACAATAAGAAAGGAGATGCGGAAAATGCCCCACAAAAAGACAGAGCGACCAATTCAGATCCACTTTCGTGTATCCAAAAGTGAGTATGATGCCATCAAAAATAAAGTTGAAAAATCGGGGCTGAGCATGAGCGAATTTGCCAGAAAAACTTTCTTGGATAAGAAAATTGTTTCGGCTCCACCTGCCGACTTTCCGGCTCTCATCATAGAGGTAAAAAGAATTGGTGGAAATCTCAACCAGCTCGTCAGAAAACTGAACGCTTTGGGCATAGCTCACAGTTCTGAATTGAAAAACTGCGAAACCGAAATCCGAGAAACTGAAAGAATGCTATATCGGACCTTCAGGCCCGGGAAAGGAGATAGCTGATGGCAGTAACTTCCATATGGTATGTATCTGAACGCGTCGATCACGTAGTAAGTTATGTGGTCAATCCAGATAAAACCGTAGAAAAGCCCGAACTTACTCCCGAAGCCATAGCCGCTCGAAAGGCAGTCGGTGATGTTATCGACTACGCCAGTAATGCAGATAAGACCGAACAGATGATGTATGTAACAGGCATTAACTGCAACCCCGACACTGCCGCCGATCAGTTTCTTGAAACAAAACTATATTGGGATAAGACTGGCGGCAGGCTTGCTTATCACGGTTATCAGTCTTTTCTCGAAGGCGAAGGTGAGATTACTGCAGAGAAAGCTCACGAAATCGGAGTAAAGCTTGCTCGAGAGTTATGGGGCGACAGATTTGAAGTCGTAGTAGCAACCCACCTCAATACCGGCCATTACCACAACCATCTCCTTGTTAATTCAGTTTCTTTCGTGGACGGCCTTAAGTACCGCAGGACCAAAGCGGATTATAGGCAGATGCGAATGGTAAGCGACAGACTATGCCGAGAAGCAAATCTTCACATCGTAGAGGATCCTTCCGGCATAAAAGGCAAGTCTTATGATGAGTGGCGTGCCGAACGGCAAGGAAAACTGACCGTAAGAGGAACGATCCGTCAGGATATCGACTACGCGATAAAGCTGTCTCACAGAGAAAAGGAATTTTGGGATGTCCTTAGAGAAATGGGCTATGAATTCAAATTCTTCAGAAAGGACGGTTCAATGCTTGAACATCCGGGAATTAAACCTCCTGGTGCTGCAAACTTCTTCAGGCTTGATGGTCTGGGACCCGATTACGATTATGACTCACTCAGACGGCGTATCGTTGAGAACACACTTGTTCCAGGTACGCCGTTATTGTTTGAGAGGAAAGAACCCTCCCCTTTTGATGAACAGCCTAAAGGCTCAGGTCTTCCCTACACATACCGCCGTTATTGTATAAGGTTATATTCTTTTATATGTAAACCGGTTAATTCCCAAAGAGACTATATACCTATGGCGCTCAGGGAAGATATTGCAAAGCTTGACCGGTATATCGAACAGATGGACTTTCTGTACCAGCACAAGATCGAGGATAAGCAGTCTCTGCAGGAAAAGACGGATAACCTTCAAGCCGAGCTAAAAGCCCTATATATCAAGCGAAAACAGCTTTATTCAGCTAAAAAATACGCTGTGCGCCATCATGACGCGCCTAAGATAGAGCAGACAAAAAGCGAAATTAGGGACAACGCCCGAAAGATCCGTGGACTCAAAAAGCAGATCAAGCTTTGTGATGCGGTCTTTATCAGCTCAGACCGTGTCTTGGAAGCTGCCGAAGCCCCTATGAAAGAGCCTGAAATAAGACCTGTAAATACAAACAAAATGACAATAAGATCGCAAATTCAGCATGACAGTTTCGGGAAAAGTGCAAGATGACTCTTATAGACACTTATCAAGTTTTTTTTACAATATAACGACTGCGAACAAGGAGGGTACAAATGAAGAAATCATTATTTGCAATCTTTTTGACTTCAACACTGTTGCTGACAGCATGCAGTACTTCAAATGCAAAAAAAGAATCTGAAGCTACCACAACAGCGTCTGAAACTACTACCGAAGTAACAACAACTACAGAATCAGAGACAACGACAACCGAACCGGCTGAAGATGTTATTAAGCCTTCGTTCAAGTCAAGCCTTACTCTGGATGACATCAAGAAGGTCGCTCCTGAAGATCTGAGCAACTACGATAAGTTCTGCAATGAGTATTTTTCTGTAACCAAAACATCAGGCAAATACTGTCAGATAGAAGGTTTGGAAACAGTTACTTTATCTTCCTCTACTGACAAAAACAGAAAAACAGACGCTCAGTTGTTTTTCTTTAAGGCCGGTGCTGATGTCGCAAACACTGGAAAGTTCAGTGGTACTGACGGCACATTACACAGCCAAATACCTTTCATTCCACTTTTCTACAATGAAACTAAAGGCTGTCTGGTAGGCTATAGAGATGCCATGATCAACGCTCACAAGTTTACCTTTGTCGAAAAGTATACCGATATGATGGTTGAAGTAAGCCCCAGCGAATACGGCTTATAATTCTTAAGAAACAAATAATAAACTCATTAAAAAGCACCCTTCATCGGGGTGCTTTTTTAATGCCAAAAAACAAACAAATAACAAAACAAAGGAGGAAGACAAATGGCTATTGAGAATGAAACAGCCGATCAGATCGTCAGAATGGTCATGCAAGGCAGCGAAGTTGTCTTAAGACTCTCAGGCGAAGCTTCTATGCGAGTAGCGCACATGATCTACTCCGCCCTTCAAGGCGATCACACGACCAAAGGCAAGGCTACACTTTGGGAATTCCTGAAATCAGGTAAACCTCAAAAGGTATTCACCGTACCGGAAGAGTATCTCAAGGCGTTCACCACTGCCAGTAAAAAGTTCGGCTTCCCGTTCGTCATGTTGAAAGACAAAGCGGATAAGAAAGGCATGGTAGACATCATGGTCTATGCGACTGATGCTTCCAAGGTCAACCGCGTTCTTGAGAACCTTAAGCTTACCGTTAAGCAGGTCGAAACGATCAAGCCTGAGATCCTGTTAGATGACGGCGAACTTGTAAAACCGCTGAACATGCAGTTTAAGGTCCCGCTTGAACTCATCGATAACATCCCTAATCCTGAAATGCAGAACAGAACGCTTTATGTTGAGCTTCAAAAGTATGCAGCTAGGATCAAGGCAAAAGGTCCCGGCTTCATAGAACCTGTCGGTCTTTTATGTAAGCCTGACGGCAGATATGAGATCCTTCCCGGACAGGGCTCCAAAAGGATCATGGCATTAAGACTTGCCGGTTATAAGGAAGCTGTTGCCGATATCGCGGTCCCGAACAAGGAAAATGTCGAGGTCAAAGCTGAAAATGTTGAGGAAAAGCCTGCTCAGGAAAGATCTGAAGCTCCCAAGACTCAGGAGAAAAAGGCTCCCGAAAAGCCAAACCCCACCAAAGAAGAGGGCCAGACCGTAAACCCTACTATGGCCCGAACGTCGAGAGATCCAGCGTCCGGGCAAAACTCCGTCAAGAGATCGAAAAACAAAGAAGACAGAACAATATCGGACGATGCTGAAAAGAGACCTTCGGTCCGAAAGAAGTTAGAACAGGCGAAAATCATAGCCGCTGAAAAGCAGGCGGCAAAAGAGCTTGCTAAAGCAACAGAAAAGATCATTCCCAAATCGAGGTGATTACGCATGCGGAAAGAAACTAATAAGTTTTCGGGTACGAGGATCGCCTTGTATCTTACAGGCCTCATCCCCGTGACATGGTTCGCACTAAAGTCAGCACCGTACTTCATCACAAATGGGCTTGTGGGGATCCTGGAAAATGCAGACGATATATTTAATAATCCGTTTCATATAACACTTGGTAAGGGCAGCCTTCGGGTTGCCCTTATCTTTTGTCTCATATATGTGATCGGGATAGCGATATATCTCTCTACCGAAAAGAACTACAGGCACCGTGAAGAGCACGGCTCTGCCAAATGGGGCGAGGCAGGCATCATAAACAAGCGGTATCAGGCTAAACCTGAGGAAGCAAACAAGATCCTGACTCAAAATGTAAGGATAGGCTTTGACGGTCATAAACACAGAAGAAACCTCAATGTCCTGGTCGTCGGCGGTGCCGGCGCAGGCAAGACAAGGTTCTATGCCATGCCGAATATCCTTCAGGCTAACAAAGAAACCAAGTTTTCAATGGTAGTCCTTGACCCTAAAGGCGGAACTCTCCGTTCATGCGGAAACTATCTTGTGGACCAGGGATACGATGTCAGAGTCCTGGATCTGATCAACCTCGACAGGAGCCACTGCTATAACCCGTTCGTATACCTCGAAAGTGATGACGATATTCAAAGGCTGACTACGAACCTCATAAAGAACACGACTCCAAAAGGCAGCCAGACAACGGATCCTTTCTGGGACCAGGCGGCTGAGATGCTGCTCAAGGCAGTGGTCTTCTATCTCTTCTATGAGGCTCCGCCCGAAGAGCAGAACTTTCCGATGGTCATGGACATGATCAGAGCAGGAGACGTCAACGAAAACGATTCCAACTACGAATCGCCTTTGGATATCCTTTTTGCACAGCTTGAGGAAAGAGACCCCGAGCATATAGCCTTGAAGTACTACAGAGGCTATCACTCAGGTGCTACCAAGACCTTGAAGTCAATCCAGATATCCCTTATCGCAAGGCTCGAGAAGTTCAACCTGCCTTCCCTTGCGAACATAACGCAGACCGATGAACTCAGGCTTCGTGAACTTGGTGAAAAGCCCGGAGCAATCTTTGCACTCATCCCGGATAACGACCAGTCCTTCAACTTCATTATCGGAATGCTCTACACTCAGCTGTTCCAACAGCTTTACAGGAGCGCCGATTTCGAACACAGCGGCCGTCTTCCCTACCATGTCCATTTCATAATGGACGAGTTTGCCAACGTTTGCCTCCCTGACTCGTTCGACTCTCTCCTGGCAACAATGCGTTCCCGTGAGATATCCGTAAGCATAATCTTGCAGAACCTTGCTCAGCTGAAGGCTCTATTTGAAAAGAACTGGGAATCCATCGTAGGCAACTGCGACGAATTCCTCTATTTAGGCGGCAATGAGCAAGGAACGCATAAGTATGTCAGCGAGCTCTTAGGCAAGGAAACGATCGATACGAACTCCTACGGCCAGAACAAAGGACGAAACGGGAGCTTTACCAAGAACAGCCAAATCCAGGCAAGAGATCTCATGACACCCGACGAGGTCAGAATGCTCGATAACAGATACGGGATCCTCTTCATCAGAGGCGAGTACCCGGTCATGGACCTTAAGTATGATCTCATGAAGCATCCGAAGATCGCATTCACGGAAGAAGGCGGAGCCGAGCCGTTTATCCACGGCAGAGATAACAATTCCATCGCCAAGATCAGTCTCGTCGGTGACGATCCTGAAATCAGGAGCAAAGCCATCGACCTCGAAAAGATCGTCAAAGACAAACACGAGTATTCGGTCCTCACCAGTGAGGATCTCGAAAAACGATTATCAAAACAAGGAGATTAAGCTTATGAATCACAAGATTAACAATGTTACAAACCTTGAAAAAGACAAGAGAAAAGCAATTCTGAAGCGCTATTTGGCAATTTCTGTAGCAGTTGCCGTAGTTTGTGTAGCCATGGTACCGGTCTTTGCTGCCAGTGATGCGGAAAAGGCTATCAAGAACATGTCTGACATCATATTCGGCATCATCAGGTCGATCGGTGTCATCCTCGCTGGTTGGGGTCTTGTCCAGGTCGGTATGAGCTTCCAGAGCCACGATCCTTCCCAGCGTTCACAGGGCTTCCTTTGCCTTGCCGGCGGTCTCATCATCGTCTTTGCCAAGTCCATCCTTCAGGCAATCGCTCCCGGTGTCATCTGATAAGGGGGTGATCTGATGGGTACCGCTGCTTGGTTTGAGCTCATGCAGGGTCTTCAGTACCTTGGCTCGATGCTCAAAAAGATGTGGGCTATCCTTACTACTTCACCTCAGTCATTTAAAGGCGGCGCCATCTGGAAGGTCATTACCACCATCAACGGTGCTTTGGGCGCAATCGGCACGGCTCTCCTGGTCTTGTTCTTCACGGTCGGCGTGATAAAGACCTGCGGGAGCTTTGCCGAGCTCAAAAAGCCTGAAACGGCAGTAAAGGTGTTTGTACGGTTTGCGATAGCCAAAGCCCTTATAAACAACTGCCTTAAGCTCATGGTGAACTTCGTCACCATCGTCCAAAGCGTCATAGCAAAGGTGGCCGCTTCCAGCAAGATCGGCACTGCCCTCGAGTTTTCCATACCAACCAAAGTCAAAACGACCATGGAAGGTGTCGGAATCCTTGATGGTGCCATCCCATTATGGGCTGTCTGCTTCATTGCGCATATCGCGTTCATAGTAGTCGGCATTATCCTGCTTCTAACCGTGTACGGCAGGTTCTTCAGGATCTATATGTATACGGCTATAGCACCTATACCGCTTTCTACTATGGCAGGCCAGCCTACGGAAAACATCGCCAAGAGCTTCCTTAAAAGCTATGCAGGCGTCTGTCTTCAGGGCGTCGTTATCGTGCTCGCGTGCGTCATCTTCACCGCTTATGCAGGTTCAATGCCGGAAATCGATACGACCAAGGAACCGCTTGCGATGGTATGGAGCTATGTAAGTGAGGTCTTATTCAACATGTTGGTCTTGCTCGGCCTCGTTAAGGGCTCTGACAGGATAATCCACGACATGATGGGCTTGTAAGGAGAAAACACATGGAAATAAACATAAACAAAGACATCAGAGAATATACCGAAGGCGTTTTCTTCGGACTTAACATCCGCCAGCTGATCTGCTCCGGTTGTGCTATTGCTTCTGCCGTTGGGATCTACTTCGGCATGCGGGAAAAGATATCCCAGGATGCAATTACTTACCTCTGTATAGCCGCTGCTCTGCCTTTTGCTGCGATCGGCTTTATCAAGTACAACGGCATGCCAATGGAGAAGATCTTCGTGGCATGGTTCAAGGATTGCTTCCTCTGCCCCAGAAAGCTTAATTGCAGGGCCAACAACATCTATAAGGAAGCGCTTAAGGATTATTTCGATGCAAAAGAAAAGGAGGCTATGAATGCTCAAGAGCATAATGACACTGCTGAAGCAGGATAAGGAGGCTTTCAAGGTCCCAAGAAGGGTTCAGGACCTCGTTCCAATTAAACGGATCTGGCCTGACGGAATCTTTCAGGTAGGCACGAACAAGTTCGCCAAAACCTGGAAGTTTTCGGATATCAACTATCTGGTGGCAAGTGAAGGAGATAAAGAGAACATGTTCCTGCTCTATTCCGACGTTCTCAATTCCTTTGACAGTGCTGCTACGACCAAGATCACGGTAAACAACCACAGGCTCAACAAGAAGGACTTCGAGAACTCGATCCTCATGCCGATGAAGCATGACGGCCTTGACGATTACCGTCAGGAGTATAACGACATGCTCCTGGAAAAGGCTACCGGTGCTAACGGCATCACTCAGGAGAAGTATATAACCGTGTCCATCAACAAAAGAAGCGTTGAGGATGCGCGAATCTACTTCGCCAGGACCGGAGCTGACCTTCAGATGCGTTTTGCTTCTTTAGGCAGCAGGCTTGAAGAACTGGATGCTCTGGAAAAACTTCGTATCCTTCACGACTTCTACCGTCAGGGCGATGAGACCACATTCGAGTTCGATATGGCCAAGAGAGCCAAGCTCGGTCATGACTTCCGTGACTATATATGTCCGGATACGATCGAACGCGGCACGGACTATATCAAGCTCGGTGAGAAATATGTCAGAGTACTGTTTCTCAAGGACTACGGCAACTATATCAGCGATGACACCATTGCCGAGCTTACCGACATGAACAGAAACCTGATGCTTTCAATTGATGTTCTCTCCGTCCCCACAGATGAAGCGATCCGTGAGGTCGAGAACAAGCTATTAGGCGTTGAGACCAACATCACCAACTGGCAGAGAAAGCAGAACCAGAACAATAACTTCTCAGCTGTTATCCCATACGATATGGAGTTGCAGCGTAACAAGACAAAGGAGTTCCTGGCTGACCTCACAACCCGTGACCAGCGAATGATGCTCTGCCTCATCACAATGGCGATCACATCTGAGAGCAAGGAACTGCTTGATCTCGATACCGAAAGTCTTCAGGCCGTCGCCAAAGGCAGACATTGCCAGATGGCGGTCCTCAAGTGGCAGCAGGCGGACGCGCTCAACATCGTCCTCCCCTTCGGAGTCAGGAAGATAGACTGTTTCAGGACCCTTAACACGGAATCCCTGGCAGTATTCCTTCCCTTCAAAACGCAGGAAATCATGGACAAAGGCGGGATCTACTACGGCGAGAACGCTATTTCCCATAACCTTATCATGTGCAACAAGGAGAACCTCTTAAACCAGTCCGCCTTCCTTTTGGGCGTTCCCGGTTCGGGCAAGTCTTTCTCGGCTAAGGAGCTCATCACCTTCCTTATGCTCAATACGGATGACGACATCCTTATCTGCGATCCTGAGGGCGAGTACGCGCCTCTTGTTGAAGCAATGGGCCCTGAAATGGGCTCTGTCATTAGGGTTTCGGCCGGCGGAAGAGACAGGCTCAATGCGATGTATATGGTTGACGGCTATGGTGAGAACGACCCTATCGTAGTTAAGTCACAGTTCATCATGTCCCTTGTTGAGCAGATTGATAAAAAAGGCGTCGGGCCTCAACAGAAGTCCATAATCGACCGCTGTGCCGCAGCCGTTTACCGGGATGCCGAGAAAACTAAGTCTTCAGGCGGTCCTGTCCCTACCCTCTGCACTTTCCGTGAGAAGCTCTTGGAACAGCCGGAGCGTGAAGCAAAGCAGATAGCGTTATCGCTTGAGCTCTTCACTACCGGATCTCTTGATATCTTCGGGCGTGAAAGCAATGTAGATATGGACAAGAGGGTCGTCGTTTTCGATATACACGGCTTAGGCAGCCAGCTTAAGCCCACGGGACTTCTTGTCATAACGGACACTATGCTTAACCGAGTAACCCTTAATTGGAAGAAAGGTAAGCGTACACATGTCTTTATCGACGAGTTCCATGTCGTATTCGAAAACGAGTTCTCGGCACAGTTCTTTAACTCTGCCTGGAGACAGTTCCGTAAAAGGAACGCCTACCCTACCGCCATCACGCAGAATGTCGAGTATCTTTTGGACTCCATTCAGGCATCCACGATGCTTTCCAACTCGGAGTTCGTAATAATGCTC
This sequence comes from Clostridiales bacterium, assembly GCA_017478485.1. GTDB lineage: Bacteria > Bacillota > Clostridia > Saccharofermentanales > Saccharofermentanaceae > Saccharofermentans. Next base: position 25,335 of record JAFVDI010000036.1, read on the forward strand.
AACCAGGCAGCATCGGACAGGGCCAAGCTTGCAAAGCTTTTGAACATCTCCGATATTCAGATGCGTTATATCACTAACGCGCCTGCAGGCACGGGTCTTATCAAGTACGGTGCCGCTCTCGTACCTTTCGTTAATAAGTTCAATAAGGATACGAAGCTCTACCACTTGATGACTACAAAGCCATCAGATAACGGAAAGTTTGCAAGCGGTTAATACCTTCTTAATTCCATTCCATGCCTTGCATGGTAGTATAAGTTAAGAACTTCGACGTACCATGTACCCTACCTTTCAAATATCCTCTTATTGGTATGTCACATCACCCCCTAACCCCTTGTCACAAGTTGACAAGGGGTTTTTACATGAGCACGGCAAGTTTTCGTTGATTTGTTTTGTTCAAAAACATATACTTTTATTTATTGAACTATTTGACAGGAGGCGTTATGGAAAACAGTCAAGTATCCATATTTGATTTGTCTGGAACTGTAAAAGAGAAGAGTTTACAGGCGGTTTTATGCAAATATGAAGAAATCTACGACACGAACTTTGAAGAATTATTTACTGGCTTTGATGACATCAAGGTTTTAACCTTCTCATATGGTATGGGTTTTATTAACAAGACCTTAAAACTGTTTAGGACAGCGGAAATTATTCTCGGGTCGGAGTTCCGTGTTAAATATGATATCAAGGAAGTCATGGCCGCCCAAGAAGATGACGCCCCATTTATGACTTTTCAGGCTTCATGTCTAAGAGGAATAAGGCGTAACAAGTATCTTGTTGATAGGATTCTTAATGATGAAGTCTCCGTTTATCTGGCAAAAGAAATTATTGCTCATGAAAAGTTGTATATCCTTACAGCCGAGAACGGATCCACTAGAGTAATTTGCGGCTCGGCAAACTTTTCGGATAAAGCTTTTGAAGGCGGAAGTCAAAGAGAAAGCATTCTTGTGTTCAATAATGATCCCGGTGCATATGAATGGGCTATGAATGAATTCGACATGGTAAAGGATATGAGCACACAAGAAATAATCAAAAGTGCCATATACTACAGTGAAACCGGTCTTCCAAAAGATGAAAAAGATGAAATCAAGGAAATACCAATAGTTGCCGAAGCCATTGCCAAAGAAGCCGGAATCATTCTTGAATCCGAAAGTGTTGTCTCTGATGATGAATACCAGTTTGCAGTAGATGTAAGCAACTTCAAGAATAGAATTAAAGGTGTTGTGAATGCGGTCGCAAAGAAAGACGCGATAGGTAAGGTTCTGATAACACCAATTAAAACTAATGATCTTATAAGATCATTCCGTAAAAAGGTTGTTAAGGAGGCTGAAATCCGAAAAGTACACCCGGAGTTTTCTGTAGATCTTTTGAATCATAAAGCGGTACTTAACGACAAAGAATTCAATCTGGATCCATCTCAAGAAATGGTAAAGGCGGATATTGAGGCTTTAGACAGGTTCTTTTCAGGATATGACAGATTTCTTGGAAATGTCGAAAATACAAAGAATCAGTTTTTTCTTCTGATGAATTATATGTTTTTGACTCCCTTTGTCGGAAAGGTCCGTAACACAGCATATAGGCATAAGTATGCTTCTATCTACTACCCTGTTTTCGCCGTTCTTGTTGGAGACAAAAACTCTGGAAAATCCTCTTTTGTTAAGGTTATCCAAAAGTTTATGTTCTTAAAGGATCTGCAGTCATTCACAGGAGAACACTGGACTAAGACAACAGTACGCGGACTTATGCAGAATGTGTCCGAAATACCGATTTTAATCGATGATATCAGCAGAACAAGGTTTAAGGAAAATGCTGATGAGATCATTAAAGAGGATGACAATATAAATCAATCGGGTATTACGACCATCCCTTCTTTTGTTCTGACATCAAACGACATCACTACAAGTATTGAGCCGGCTCTAAAAAAACGAATGCTATATATAACTTCCGATTTGAAGTTGGATAATGTAAATGCGGCACACATGCACAAACTTGTTCATGACAATATCGAAAATCTGAACGGTTCATTCTACTGTAAGTACTTGAGTAAGATGATTGACAGAGTTAATGATTTGCTTGAATTGATCAAATCAGACAAAGCAGAAGACGAGAACTGGCATCCTGATCTCTTTAAGATTTCATCCGAAACAATTTGCGAAATCGTAAGCGAAGCCTGTGGTACAACCCCGAAATACATGAGAAAAGTCACTTTTGAAGATTATTTCGGTGTAGATACTGCCATGACACGCGATATCAAAGCAGAGATCATTACAAACTACCAGCACAACAAAAGAGCTTTTGTTATTGACCGTAAACGCAACAAGTTGGTCTATACTCCAGGTGAAAAACAATATGAAGCAAGACGATATGCCGATGCCCTTCCCGAATTTCTCGAGGCAAAAGTGCAAAATAACTATATACTAATGGAGTTGGATAAAGCAGAAGAATTCTTTGGAATTAAGTTCAAGAGAGGTTTTCGGTTTAGATAAATGATTGGTTACGCAAAAATAAGACCAAATGATGAAAAGGAATCTGTGTCGGCGCTTTTTCAGCCCTATCGCTGCGAAAAAATCATAATTGACGACTCACACAATCCTAAAGCCGAGGATAGCATTTGGCAAAGATTAAAACAGGAAATCTTCTCGTCGGATGATCGTGATTTGATAGTCGATTCATTGTTTAGTCTTGGAAAAACCGGTCGTGAAATCTCCAAAGAACTGGAGTGGGCATATTCTAACAATATAAAATTGTATATCATCACCGTCCCTTCAACTTTTGAGAACCAACCCTTTGCCAATAAACTGCTTGTTGAGTTGTATAGGGATAAAGCCTCTTTAGAGCGTAAAAATGTTGCAGTAAGGCAAGCCGAGGGTCAAAGAAGCGCTACGGAAGCAAATGTTAGATTTGGACGTCCAACCACACCATATCCTGCTAATTGGGAGAAAGATTATGCTGCATGGCGCAATAAAGAATTGACAACAAATGACTTTATGGAAAGGTCCAAACTCAAAAAAGGTACATTTTATAACCTGATAAAGCGTTATAAAAATGAACTTAGTACCCAGAATCAAGACACAAAAGAATTAGTTTAAATCACACAAAATGTTACCTAAGGCCCTCGGGATTGACCCGGGGGCTTTCTCATATGCTTGTTTTCAAGCCAAAACACAGCAAAGGAGTTAAATGAAATGCCACAAATCAATAAAGTGGAACGCGACCACAATATCAGGCAGGTATCGCGTTTGGATGACATAAAACCTGCTACAGAGAAATCAATAACAAAAGTTGTCCCGATTATTGATCAAAAATCGGGACAATCTGATCTTACGGCAACTATGGATGCCGCAAGGAGAACCGGTATATCCGCCATAAGGCAGGCAAGGTCACTCTCAGGCAGTTCAGATAAAACCGAAGATCAGGAAGCGATAGACAAGCTTGAAGCCTCCGCCCGTAACGCTTCCAGAGAATCCGCGATTGCTGCCAAAGAGTCTCTCAGAAGACAGATAAAAAGAAAAAAGCCGGATATCAAGACGAGTGACCGATCGATCCATAAAGCTGACCGCATTAGAAAAAGCTCAATTGAAGCTTCGCAAGCAATCGTCAAAAGCGCGACAGAAGTAGCAAAGCAGGCTGCTATTGCTTCTCATAAGGCTGTTTCAGTGAGAAGGACCGAGCAAATGGCTAAGAAGTCCGCTGAATGGGTCAAAAGGATCGTCAGGGGCATAATCGAAAGCACCAAACAGCTCTTCAGTACATTGGGCGCCGCCGCTGTGCCTCTTATGCTGATACTTGTCCTTGCAGGCATGGTCGGCGGTATCGTCGCATCCTCTTTCGGCATTTTCTTTGTCGGTAATCAGTCTGGCAATAAAACAAGATCTCTTCAGGATGTCATTCTAAGTATCAACTCGGAATACAACAATAAGATCGAAAGCATAAAAAAGAAAGTCTCTCATGATGAGCTCACTACAGAAGGTTATCAGGCACCCTGGTCTGATGTTCTCTCAGTCTATGCCGTCTATGTCACGACAAAGACTGAAGATGCGACAGATGTGGTTCATATCACGGACGCCAATGTAAATGTACTTCGAGACATATTCTGGAAGATGAACTCAGTGACTTACACAACCGAAAAGGTTACCGAAAAGAAAAAGGTCCCGGTGCTAGACGAGAAAGGCCAACAAAAGAAAGATGCAGACGGAAACCCAGTCTATACCGAAAAGAAGATAACCAAGACCATTCTTCATATCAAGACAACTCACAAAACAGCAGAACAGCAAGCCGCTGCCCTCTCCTTCAATGTAAAACAGCTAGCTGAGCTAAAAGAACTCCTAGATGTTAAGAACGCTTCACTATGGGCTCAGATCCTCAAAGGCATTGGTTCAGGATCGAATGAACTGGTAAACCTCGCTTTATCGCAGCTTGGCAACAAAGGCGGCGAAAAGTACTGGAGATGGGCCGGGAGCAGCAAGCGAATTGCCTGGTGCGCCCTTTTCGTATCTTGGTGTGCTGATAAGACCGGGCTTAGAGCTTCCGGTCAGATCCCTTACTTCTCTTTTGTCGGTGACGGTGTCCACTGGTTTAAGACAAAAGGAAAATGGATCAAAGGCTCTGATGTCAACAGTACCAACTATGACAAGCTCATCCGTCCGGGCATGCTCATCTTCTTCGACTGGCTTGAAGACGGCAAGCGAGATGGTCACGGCGATCATGTGGGAATTGTCACTAAGGTCGCAAATGGTCGATTTTATACGGTTGAAGGTAACAAGGACGATAAAGTCGCAGAAGGTTCTTACCCTGTTGGCAGCAAAAGTATACTTGGATTTGGAATAGTTGGATAACGAGTCACTAAAAGTTTACAAACAGCACTCAGACTGCCTATTTGGATAGTTTGAGAACTTTTTCACTTGTTTCTACGAGGTTGTATGCTGAGAGCATAATGTCAATTTTTTCTTATTTATAATATAATCCGTATAATCCGAATATCCGTTGAGTGCTATTTGTCCCATTAATGGACACAAGAAGATAGTAGAATTTGTTTAGTAATAAAAACAAATTTGGCCAAGGAGGAATAAAAATGTCTAAACTAGTAGTTGATCAGAAAACGGTTTATGAATTGTTTGGCAACAAAAATGCATACTTCTTGATTCCCGATTATCAACGTCCCTATGCGTGGGATGAAGTTGAATGTCAAACCTTATGGAATGATATTTTCTCCTTTGCAATACCAGAAAACGACTATTCAAAATTCAATAATGATGACGAATATTTCTTAGGTCCAATCGTTACATTTGACAATAATAATAAAAAAGAAGTAATTGATGGCCAACAAAGATTAACTACTCTGTTGCTACTTCTACGCGCTTTTTACTGTTCATTTGGTACAATGGCAGACGAAAATTCTCTTGCTACAAAACAAATGATAGAAGCCTGCATCTGGAAGACGAACGAGTTTAACAAGCCCGATATGAATGTTTTGAAGATAGATTCTGAAGTAGCTTCAGATGAGCACAAGGAAGAATTCCTCTCCATTTTAAAAACTGGAATCGTTGAGGACAAGATGAAGAGCAATTATGCTGTTAACTATCGGTTCTTTCAGAAGAAGATTGAGGAGTTCCTTCACACATACCCAACATATTATCCCTATTTGCCGATACGAATAATGAAGAATTGCATCTTACTTCCGATTGAAGCAGAATCTCAGGATACTGCTCTGCGTATCTTCTCAACCCTTAACGACAGAGGAAAGCCATTGTCTGATGCTGATATTTTTAAAGCCCAGTTGTATAAACACTATTCTCTTAAGGGAGAGAAGGATACTTTCATCAAACGTTGGAAGGCGTTGGAATCTAAGTGTAATGAAATCTATCATCCTATATCTGGTACTCCTATGGACGAGGCATTTACTCGTTATATGTATTATGAGAGAGCCAAGATGGGAATAAAATCTTCTACCACAGAAGCTTTGAGAAAGTTCTATGAAAAAGACAGTTATGCTCTGTTAAAGAATGATTTAACATTCGACAACATTGTGGATCTTACAGATTTCTGGGAGTCTGTTTCGAAACAGGACGAAGAGAGATTCTCCGATGATGTGCTGAAAAAGCTGTTTATCTTGAATTATGCTCCAAATGGTATGTGGACATACTTTGTTTCAGTCTATTACTTAAGCAATAAAGACAGAGGCGGATTGCTTGAAGAAGGGGCATTCCTTAGTTTTCTCGAGAAAACCATTGCTTTCATATGGACATATGCGGTAACCAATCCAGGCGTTAACTCTCTAAGAACCCCGGTATACGCAGAAATGATAAGTGTTGTAAAACACGATAATGTTGATTTTGCGGATTATCTGTTTGATGAGAAAACAACGCGAACATCCTTTGATAACTATGTTTTTACAAACAACAGAGGTATTACAAAGTCAATGTTAACATGGTGGGCTTATCATAATAAGGATCAGAGTCTGATCCCTCTTGATACTACATTGGAAATAGAACATATTTATGCCAAAAATCGTTTTGAAAATGAGAAGTCTTTAAGCAATGCTGCTGTTATTGAAAAACTTGGTAATAAGTCTCTTCTGGAAAAGAGAATCAACATTCGTGCATCAGATTATAGATTCAACGATAAGAAAAAATATTATCAGGGGTTTGAAGGTTCCAGAGGATACAAGCCAGGAACTTGTATTTCTGATTTAAAATGTCTTGCTAACGCAAAGGAGAATTTTGAGGAAAAAGATATCAACAATAGAACTAAAGAGATCTTAGATGCTTTTTTTGAGTATTTAAAGAGTAATAGTTTGATTGCTTTAGCATAATAATATGGTGAAAACAATGGGTAAGTTATCAGAATATGAAGTTGAAGAGATGTTCATAAACAAGCTGGAAAGCATTGGTTATGATTACATCGAATTAAATAATTATACAGATGTGCTTAACAACTTTAGGTCGCAGCTGTGTAAGCTAAATGCTACAAAACTCATTGAGAAGAAAGGCATCGCCGAGTTGTCTCAAAAGGAGTTTGAGCGTCTTCTGATATATGTAGACAATAAAACTGTTTATGAATCAGCTAAGATTCTAAGAGACAAATATATCCTTCAGCTTGATAATGGTGAAACTGTTTATTTGGAGTTTTTTACACCTGATTCTACTCGTAATACTTATCAAGTTGCTCATCAGATAACAATGGATCCTGAACACAAGGATGATGTTGTCTATAAGAACAGATATGACGTCACAGTATTCGTTAACGGTTTACCATTGGTACAGATAGAACTTAAAAGACCCGGCGTTGAGATTAACGAGGCGGTTAATCAGATTAACAGATATCGCAAATTCTCTTTCAAAGGACTCTTTCATTATCTTCAATTATTTGTAGTATCGAATTCTGTCCAGACAAAATACTTCTGCAATGAAAATGAGATGTTAAATGGTCAGCGAAGACCTATTCTCAAGAGCTTAGTATTCTTCTGGACAGACGAAAACAATGACAGAATCAATGATCTATCTGATTTCACTTCGGATTTCTTCAGGAAGACATTTCTTACCGATATTATTTTCAAATATATGGTAATTAAAACTACCGAAGATACATTGATGGTAATGCGACCATATCAAATTTATGCAGTCCAAGCCGCAAAAAAGAGAGTGCTTGAGGTTAATAAAGACGGATTTATCTTCGCTTGTACTGGTTCAGGAAAAACACTAACATCTTTTAAGCTGGCACAGTTACTGAGAGATGAAAACGCGGTAGATAGAGTTATATTCCTCATTGACCGCAAAGACTTAGATGACCAGACCATAGATGAATATAATTCGTTTGAGAAGGATTGTGTTGATAGAACCACAAACACTTACGCTCTGATCAATCGTTTGCGCGACAAATCACAGAAACTAATTGTTACCACAATACAAAAGCTTGCCAAGGCATCAAATAACAGTAAGTTCGATGAATTGCTGGAAAGCATGCGTAATGACAAAGTCGTTTTTATCATTGATGAATGCCATAGATCTCAGTTCGGCAAGATGCATGCTGATATCGCTCGCCGCTTTGATAATGCCAACTATATCGGATTCACTGGTACACCTATTTTTAAGGAAAACAAAGGTAGCAATAATCAAACAACAGCTGATCTCTTTTATGCCGGAGAAAATCTTGATTCGTGTCTGCATAAATATATGATCAAAAATGCAATAGCGGATGGAAATGTATTGAAATTTTCCGTCGAATACCAAAGATCAATTCTAGTTAAAAATGTTCAAGCAAAAGGTATTGATCCCGATAGGCTTGATGATCCTGAATACTGTCGGATACATAATGTGGATATAAATTCTTTGTATCATGACAAACAGAGAATAAGAAATATAGCTGAGCATATTTTTAAGAATCATCAGATACATGTTCATCCTCAAGGCGAGAGTGTATATACAGCCATGTTTGCTGTAGATCAAATACAAACGCTCGGAATGTATTATAAAGAGTTCAAACGACTTAATGATGAAGCTCCTGAAGATAAGAAACTCAGGATAGCGGCCATATTTACTTATCAAGCTAATGAAGATGTTGATGAAGATGAAGGTATGGATGAACACTCCCAAGAGTTATTAGACTCATGCATAGATGATTACAACGACTTATTTGGAACATCATTCAGTACGGAAACTTTTGACTCATATCGAAAAGACATACAAAAACGCTTGAAACAAAAAGAACTTCCACAAGTAGATCTTTTGCTTGTAGTTAATATGTTCCTTACCGGGTTTGATGCTAAACCTTTAAATACGCTATATCTTGACAAAAACCTTATTTGGCACTCACTGCTTCAAGCATATAGCAGAACAAACCGTGTCGATAAAGCATCCAAACAGTTTGGACAAATCATCACATATCGTAATATAAAAAAGGCTCAGGACGATGCTCTAAAACTCTTCTCAGGTGACGGCAATCCGGATGAGTATCTTCTCAACAGTTATGAATACTATACAGAGGAGTGGAGAACAAAAACAGGCGAATTGATGAGGATCGCACCGACAGCTTCGGAAGCTGGACATCTTCAATCAGAGGATGATATCAGAATGTTTGTTGTAGCTTTTAGAGCAGTTTCAAAAACACTCGCTATTTTGAAAACCTTCTCAAAGTTCGACTGGAAGGATCTTTCGATAGTACTTAGCGAAGATGAGTACGAAGCATATAAAAGTTGGTACTTATATTTCTACGACATCTTAAAGAAAGAACGTGAAACTGAAAAAGTTCCAGTCCCGGTTGATGTCGACTTTGACATTGAGCTGATAAGAACTGACAAGATCAACGTAGTTTATATCCTTAACCTTCTCAAAGAGGTCAATCGTAAGAATCCCGAAGAAATGCGACGTTCTGCAGATCTTATCCTTCGTGAAATAGAGCGTTCTGACAATGAAGCACTAAGATACAAGCGAGAAATAATGAAGACATTCATTAATACCCGTTTCTTTGAACTTGATGCCGACGCCGATATTATCAAGGAATACGAAGAATTCGAGAGAGAATCTCTTGTTGCCGATCTTGAAATGATTTCTACAGAACTGAATGTCGATACAGAGAGAGTCACAAGACTATTCAATAGTTATACCTTTTCAAAACAGATAACTGATGAAGAAATCAGAGTTGAGATTGATTATCTAAACTTTGGTCTTCTTAGAACCACAGAAATGATCAAGCGAATCAAATCATTAATAACAGAGCTTTACTGCAAATATAAGGCGGAGGGTAAATAATGGATAATAGCACATATCAACAACAGGCAAACGAGCTGTCAAAGCAGTTATGGGCAATCGCCAATGACCTTAGAGGCAATATGGATGCCTCTAAGTTTAAGAACTATATTCTCGGTACTATCTTCTACAGGTACCTGTCCGAAAGAACAGAATCTTATATGAGAGAAATCCTCAAAAATGACGGACTCACATATGAAGAAGCCTTTAGTAATAACGACTTCAGATCCGTTGTTGAACAATGGTCTTTAAGCAAGCTGGGATATATTATCAAGCCTGAGTTCTTATATAAGAATCTTCAAAAAAGCATTGTTGAGAGATCGTTCTCTATTGAAGACTATGAAAAGGCGATCAGCGAGCTTACCGCATCTACCATGGGACAGGAGTCAGAGTCTGACTTTACGGGATTATTTAATGATATGAAGCTTCAAGATCCGGATCTCGGAGATAGTGTTTCTGAGAGAACCGCTCTTATTAGCCAGGTTATAACCAAGGTTGGCATGATCGATTTCAAGCTTGATGATGCCAAGTTCGATGTTCTGGGTACCGCTTATATGATCCTTATCGGCTTGTTTGCATCGGATGCCGGTAAGAAAGGCGGCGAATTCTTTACTCCTACCGGTCCGTCAAAACTTTGTGCAACGCTGGCAACGATAGGACTGGAAGAGGCTCGTACCGTAGGAGACTGTACATGCGGTTCCGCTTCTATGCTTCTTGAAGTTCAAAAGCACCTAACCAGCGGACGTGTAGGTCATTTCTATGGTCAGGAGAAGAATGCTTCAACATACAACCTTGCAAGAATGAATATGCTCATGCATGGTGTCGATTATCATAACTTCGATATTTACAAGGGCGATACATTAACAAATGACTATTATGAAGACGAGAAGATGACCGTTCAGGTATGTAATCCCCCGTATTCCCTTAAATGGTCAGCTGATCCTGCATATGAAGATGATCCAAGATATTCAGGTGCCGGTAAACTTGCTCCGAAGTCGCACGCCGATTATGCTTTCCTTGAGCATATGATCTATCACATGGATCCTGATGACGGAAGAATAGCAGTACTGTTACCTCACGGAGTTTTGTTCCGTGGTGCTGCGGAAGAGCAGATTCGAAAATATATCGTTCGTGATCTCAACAAGCTTGATGCGGTTATCGGACTTCCTGCAAATCTTTTCCACGGAACCAGTATCCCTGTATGCTTGCTTGTACTCAAGAGCAAACGTAACGGCAACTCCAATAACATTCTGTTTATAGATGCTTCAAAGGAATTTAAACCCGGTAAGAATATGAATACACTTGAAGAGGAACATCTAAATAAGATTATTGAAGCATACAAGGATCGTAAGGATATAGACAAGTTCTGCCATGTTGCAACCATGGCAGAAATCGAAGCTAATGATTATAATCTGAACATCCCACGTTATGTCGACACCTCAGAAAAAGAAGAAGAGATTGATCTTGCTGCTAAGGCACAGGATATCGAGAATCTTAATGCCGAGATTACATCGGCTGAAGGCGAGCTTAAAAAGTACTTTGACGAACTTGGCCTTAAATTTCCGTTCTGAGGAGGTGCACGATGAAAAGCAATAATAAAAATGCACCAGAAATCAGATTTCCAGGTTTTACTGACCCTTGGGAACAGCGTAAG
>JAFVDI010000002.1 GCA_017478485.1 Clostridiales bacterium
AATCGATTCTATAGCGTCACTCCGTGCCGCGTGAAGCGGAACAGCATGCCAATTGGCATGCTGTTTTCTTTGCTTTACCGAAAGTTACGGAATCGCGTACCGCTCAACTGGAATTGGTGTACTATTTAAGCGGAATTTGCACTTCTGGAGAAAAGCAGTTGGTTTCACTTTTTAGTTATGTTTATTTAGCCAATCCTGATAGATGCATGGTTATTATTGATGAACCAGAATTGTCGCTATCTGTAGAGTGGCAGCAGAGTATATTAGAGGATGTAATAAAAAGTGGAAGATGTGGATCATTAATTGCCGCTACACAGTCACCGTTTGTGTATAATAATTCTCTTCGTAATATTGCAAAAGCTTTGGATACTTTTTTAACAGTGGAGTAAAAAATGGGCATTCTTGAGCAGTTAGATGAGGCTGTTAAACTGCCAAATGTATATTACCATAGATTTTTAACTTCATATAAAAGTGATGCAAATGATGTGTATGTTTTTTGTGAAGGGGATGTTGATTTAAGTTACTATGCAGAACAAGTTGAACGCATTGTTCCTAAAATTATTATTCATAAATTTCCGGTTGAATGTAAGAACAACGTTTTGAAGATTTGGGAATTTATTGACTGGAACAATTATAAGAAAAATAGAGTGTTGTTTTTTGTTGATAGAGACCTCTCATTTTGGGCAGATGAACCTCAGACATATGATTCAAATGTGTATATTACAGATGGGTACTCTTTTGAGAATGATGCCGTAACTTTGCATATGTTTGTGAAGTTATTAGAAGATTTATACGGGTTTGCACATTGTTCAGTTGAGGAAAGGAACAAAATAGAAAACTTATATAAAGGAAAATGGAAGTCCTTTGTCGAAGGTTCGTACAATTTGATGGGTTATATTTTATATAAGTATCAATGTTCACATGCTCATACTGCTAAAAGACTTGATGTACGGAAATGCCTGGATTATAGTAGCGATAATATTTGGAAGAAGGTCATAAAAGATCAATCGAGTGACGAGTACATTAGAGAGCAACTTGGTATAGCTTATATAGAAATTGAAGTGTTGAATCAGTATAAAAAACGATTTCTTGAAGAGAAAGAACACTACTTTATTCGTGGTAAATGGTGCCTAGAGTTTATGATTGGATTAATGGATTATGTACTTGAACAAGGTGATAGGTATGCTCCTTCATTATTCGACGGCAAAACTAAAAAGCCAAAAAAGATTGTAGAGTTAACATCTAGAGGAGCGATGGCTATAATTGCTCCGAGAATGCTTCCTGTTACGTCGTTAGTGGCATTTTTGAATGCAAATATAGGAGATCGCGATGAGTAGAAAAATTATACTATCTGGTGTTCATGGCGTAGGAAAGGGATATTTCATAAAGAGTAGACTTGCACACATCAGAAATTTAACGGTTATTTCAGCGAGTGAAATAATAGCCCAATATCATGATGCTGAAGATGCTGGGAATAAACGTGTGAAAAATGTAGGGGAAAATCAAAAGTTGCTATTCGAAACATTAAAAATATATTTTGAAAAACACAAGGAAACAGTACTTTTAGATGGCCATTTGGTTATCTTAGATGAAAATGATAGTATTCAACGAATTCCCTTAAGTTTTTTTGAAGGAATGTTTGACACAATTATTCTTCTTCAAGATGACGTTGACTCGATATATGACAAGATGTATAAACGTGATGGTGTTCATAAACTTGAAAAGAATCTAATAGAGCAAATTCAAGAAAAAGAAAGAGAGTATGCAAAAGAATTGGAGCAACAAGGAATAGAAGTATGCTATATAACAGCTTCTTCTAAAGAGGAAACATACAGCCATCTGTTTTAGGAGGTAGGGCAAAATGGAATACCCTAATTTACTTCATCTTGGGTTTAGAGAGATAGATCTTTCAGATCATTTTTTTGATTCCTTGAAAGAGGACTATGAAGACTTTGAAAACTGGTACGAAAGAAAGCATATCATGAAGATGCTTATGTTCAATATGATAATGATAATAATTTGCATGGTTTTCTTTATTTAAAAATGGAAGAAAAAAAAATAGTAGAAGATGTAATTCCCAATATTGTGGCAGAGAGAATATTGAAGGTTGGTACTTTCAAAATAGATGCACATGGAACTAGACTGGGAGAGCAATTTTTGAAAATCCTATTCGATTATGCAATTGATAAAAATGCGGATGTATGTTATGTGACTATATTTGAAAAGTATGAGGGATTAATTAAATTAATAAGTCGATATGGATTCAAAGAGTGGGGAATAAAAGAAAAAGACGGAAAGAAGGAGAAAGTTTTTCTTAAAAATATGCGCACTTATGTTGGTGACATTTATGAAGATTATCCTTTTGTTACCTGTAAAGGTACCCGTAAGTATCTTTTGAGTGTTTATCCTAAGTATCATACAAAATTATTTCCAGAATCTATTCTTACTAATGAGAGCAGAAATATAATTAAGGATATTTCATATACAAATTCAATCCAAAAGAATTATGTATGTTCTATACAAGGCGTGGAAGCTATTAAAAAGGGTGATTTGTTAGTGATGTATAGAACTGCAGAGAATGGTAGAACTGCAGAATATTCGGCTGTGGCAACAACAGTTTGTACAGTGACGGATGTAAGGCAACAAGATTCATTTAAAAGTTTTGAGGACTTCTATTCTTTTACTAGTAGATATACGGTTTTTGATCAAGAAGATCTTGAATTTTGGTATAGACGCGGAGGATTAAAAGTCATCAGCATGGTGTATAATTTCCCTTTAAAAAAAAGAATCGTTAGGCACGAATTAATTGAACGGATTGGACTAAATAGAGATAATTATTGGGGGTTCTTCCCATTGTCGGACGATGAGTTTGTTGACATTGTAATGCAGGGGCAGGCAATAGAATATATCCGCCAGAACGAGTATTAGGAAGATACTTGTGGTTATATTGGAATTTAGCATAAATTATTAAATGTATAGGCACTGGGGGAACTATGTGTTCAGTATTAATGTCAATCAGACCTGAATTTGTTCATCAGATTATGGCTGGAAAAAAGAAATATGAATATAGGAAGAAGGTTTGTAAGAAAAATATAGATAGGATATACATTTATTCCACGGTTCCTGTTTGTAAAATTGTCGGAGAGGCAGAGGTAGAATCGGTGTTAATAAAGACTCCGGAGGAACTATGGGAAAAAACAAAAGATGAAGCTGGAATTGACAAAGATTTTTACGATAGCTATTACGCAAATAGAGAAGAGGCTGTTGCTTATAAATTAAATAATATTAAGCGATATAAAAAGCCTAAGACATTAAAGGAGTTCGGTGTAAATGTTGCTCCGCAATCTTACCAATATATTGAGTTTTGAATGAAAATAGGATTACAATTTGAGGACAGGAGCATTTAAACTATATGATAATAGTATATGGTCTTCTGTCAATAAATCGGCCAACATAAAATGAGAGATTTTCAACTTACTTTCCTTTCAAGTTCAAGATTAAGAGATTCATAAAGAGATTCAAATTGGTCCGGGGACATATAGTTACAGTGACTGTGAATTCTCGTGGTGTTATAGAAGGTCTCAATATACTCAAAAACAAGCCTGTAAGCTTGGTTATAGTTTAGGATTGAGAATCGGTTGAGCCATTCTCTCTTAATAAGTGAGTGGAAGGATTCGATGCACGCATTGTCGTAAGGATACCCTGTGTGGCTGTAGCTTAATTGGAAGCGCTCAGTGGCTTCACGGTATGCTTTAGAAACGTATTGGCTGCCTCTGTCGGAATGCAGGATCAACGGTAAATCAGTGTTGCGTCTTGATTTTGCTTTTTCTATTGTGTTGAGAACGCTGGATACTTCCATGTTGCCAGAAAGCGTCCAAGCGATAATCTTGCGCGAATAAAGGTCCATTATGCTGTTGAGATATACAAAGCCGTCGTAAGTCCAGATATAGGTGATATCGGTACACCACACTGCGTTAGGGCGTTCCGGGTTAAATTGTTCGTCGAGGATATTGTGAAGGTCTTTACTGAAATCAGAATCTCTGGTTGTGGTGGTCCAATGTTTCATCCATTGAGCTCGTATCCCCATTTCTTTCATGTATTTGCCGACAGTGCGCTCACAAATCTTAATCCCTCGCTTATTGAGTTCTTTTGTAATCTTTGGAGCACCGTAGTTTTGCCTAGACTTGTCGTATATAGAGCGTATTTCGGTCTTGATTTCTTCTTTGCGCCGTTGACGTTTAGAAGGCTTGTGGCTAATGAAAGCCTTGTAGCCGGAATAAGAGACGCCGAGAACCTTCAGCATTCCGGAAACAGAGAACGGGCGTCTTTTTATTTTGAGAATCTCTGCTTTGGCAGCCGTTTCAATATAGATAGCAGTTGTCAGTCTTTGCCCAGAATGCCGATGGCTTTTTTTAAGACATCAAGTGCGTCTTGTGTGTCACGAAGTTCGCGCTTAAGACGAGCGATTTCTTTCTGTTCATCCGATGCGTAATTACCGGAACCGCGAACGGGGATATCACCTTCGTTATCACGATACTGTGAGAGCCATCTGGAAAGTGTGGTAATGCTGATACCGAGATTCTTGGCACATTCTACTTGAGTCAGATCAGGATGATCTTTGACATACTGAACAGTATCAAGTTTAAACTGTTTGCTATGTTGTTTGTTCTTTCTGGCCATGTAACGGAAACCTCCTGTTCCTTATGATACAATGGTTTAAAAAAATCAGTCATTTTATTTTGGCTAGAAAGAATACTAACATCAATAAGAGTATCGAATGTTACGCAAAAGAGGTGCGAAAAGAACAAATATAAGCGTTTTGTTTACTTTGTACAAAGCTTAGAACACACGGTCTTAACATACTGGATGAAGGTAGTAGTTTGTATTATTGATATGTACATGCATATGATATATGATAAATATGATACAAAATGCATGGAGATTAATTATGACATATGATGAAGTTGGCAGGAAAGCTACCGAAAAGTACAGAAAGAAGTTTGATTTGATCCAAATCCGTGTTGAGCAGGGTGAAAGAGATATAATCTGTCAACATGCCAAGCAACAAGGAGAATCAATTAATAAATTCATTAACCGGGCCATAAAGGAGACAATTGAACGAGATCAGAATAGTCCACAGAATGAATAAAAGCGTGACCAATTATTGACCCAAAAATTCTTTGTAAAACAAAATCAAGGGGATAATGTATATATAAAAATATGTTATATAAAAGATATGTAGTTATAAATACGCTGTTTTTTGCTACCATGGTTGAGTACGAATAAAAAGCTCGCACCCGCTTCCTCGCTAAGGTCCTCCGCGCGAGCAAAGCTCGCTTGTGCGGAAGTCCGCTCGAAACCGGGTGTTCGCTTGGAATTTGCACAAATCACTTGGAGGCCCCTAAACCAGGGGCTTTCATTAGATTGAGGAATAGTATGGAGCAAACTGGCAAGAACTTCTTGATAAGAAAAGCTGCAATTGAAGATATTTCCAGGATTGCCGAGATCCTGGTCTTTGTTAAGCGCATGAATTACCGCGTTATCTTCAGGAACGACGCTGTTTCCTTTGGAGAGATCCAGGTTCTCCCTGTAGCCGAGCAGTATTCTGATCCGGAGATCCTTGGAAACATCTGGGTTTATGAAGCTGACGGTATCGTTAAGGGCCTTATCCGGATAGTGGGAAAAGAAGTGGTCGAACTGTATGTGGAGCATTTCTTTCAGGGACAGGGCATAGGCGCGGAATTGATAGAATATGCCAAAAAGGAACATGACGCTAAATTCTTGTGGGTGCTTGAGAAGAATGCAGATGCGATCAGGTTCTATGAGGCCCACGGATTTCATATTACCGGTAACAAGAAGCTTGAAGAAGGCACTTCTGAATACAAAGTGATGATGGAGCGGTAATACTTTATGAACGACAACTACATTGATCAGTTCGGCAACAGCAAGGAATCCGGAAGGTCAAGGGATTCAAACTCCTACCGTGTTCCTCTTGTTATGGCCATACTCTCCTTTGCTTGTTTTGCGGTTTACCTGCTGAGTGCGTTTGGCACCAGGAGTGTGATCATGTGTGTTGTCTACTTTGTTCCAATATTCTCGATTATCGGTTTGATTTTCTCATTTACTACAAGAGACTCAAGAGATTATCACCATGCAATTTGGCTTGCGGGATTGATCGGTTGTGCGCTTAGTCTGGTATTGATGGTTCTTTTATATTTCGGCACTATGATGGCATTGGCGCAGCATTAAATCGCTCGAAAACAAGCACCCGCTTAAATGAATGCTCATCACTGTTCGCGATATTCGAAATAATTATATCGAAAAACGATAAAATTTAATTGCGATTCAACAACATGTGTGCTACGATTGCATCATAAGGAACAGCCTGGGAGGAGTGAACATGAAAAATAAGACAGTACGCACTGTGTTAATAGTACTTGCGGCCATTGCTGCCTTCTTTCTTTTGGTCATGATTGCTTTCGCGCCAATGACGACTTTTCAATGGCATGGAAATCTGTCTTCGGAAGACCGTGTGTCGCTTGCCGAACAGGCACTCATGCCGCGGATAGCTGATTACGTTGAGCGATACGGAACAAGAGGTTTCCAGGATCCTGATCTGCAGATAGAAACGGTAAAATTCAGCAGTTTGGAAGAAATGGCAGAAAAACTCAAGCTTGGGAGAGCGATCGATGAGCTGAATGCAGCAAAAGGTTCAGACAAAAAGGTCAAAAATGAGGCCACATATGAGCTTGAGTCTGTAAGACCTTGTGATGGCGGTTCTTCAAAGATCATAGTCGACATTTCGCTGGTCGGTCCTGATCCGCAGAGAACAGATTGGACGTGGCATTACAGCGTCCAAGAATACAAAGACGGAAGCTGCCGGTTTATTGTACGCGTCGTGCCGTCCTGATCATGAGATGGATACCTGCAAACCCTTGAAAACAAGGGGTTCTACCAACGGTCGATTGTCAGTATGAACAGGAACTGATAGATTTAGGACAAGAAAACCATCGGAGAATTCTAATGAGGACCGTACGCATCAGAAAAACGATCTGCACTTTGCTTGCCTGCATCTTGATGGCATCCTGTCTGCCGTCCTGTACAGGGACCGCACCTGTTTCCACAACAGTCAGCGGGACAACTCAGCAGACTGGGAGTGAGGCCCCGAAGGAACTTCCCGATGTTGATGAGCAGATCAAAAAGCTCAGCAATGTACAGGGCAACATCTGGATCAACGGGGATCCGAAGTATAAGGATCTGTTAGGGCGTCTTGTAAGCCAGTTAAAGGATAATGTCAGTATCAGGGGTTCATTGATCATTGCGACTGACGATGACGTTATCGTGGCTGCCGGCATGCGTCTTAAAGATAAAGACGGCAGTGAAGTTACTCCGTATACAACATATGAGATCGGCTCGGTAACCAAGTCAATGACCGCCGTCTGCATCATGAAGCTCGTTGAAGAAGGCAAGATAAAGCTTGATGACACGTTGGGCGATTTCTTCCCCGAATACAGTTCATGCCCTTTCTACGGCGAGGTTTCCAAAGTGACTGTCAGGAACCTTCTGCGCATGCGTTCGGGAATTGATGATTACGTCAATGATCCGGAGGGTTTCTGGGGCGAAGAGACAGCTTTGGAGCTTGTCGGAACAGGCAATCCGAGTGGAGAGGCCTTCTGCAATTTCTTTAATAAATACGGCGATAAGATAGTCCGACAGGCATTTTGCAGAAAACCCGGTTTTGAACAGGATATTAAATTTGAGTATTCGAACACGAATTACACGCTTCTTGCCGGGATAATCGAAAAGAAGAGCGGAATGTCATACGCCGGATTCATGGAGCAGACAGTATTCAAGCCCTGCGGCATGACTGATTCGACTTCGATGAAAGAAGGAAACGTCCAGGCTTCGATCAGGAAAAATGCATGGTATAACCCTGTTAATTCAAGCAAAGGCTGCGGCGATGTTCATTCCTCAGCAGCCGATCTTCTTAAGTATCACAGAGCGTTGTTCGGAGGCCATCTCCTGAGTGAAGGATCGATGAAGGAGATGATGAATTTTGTCGACGGCTACGGTTTCGGCTGGCAGCAGATGGATCAGTGGATCTTGCACGGTGGAAGCACGGCCGGCTTTTCGACTTTTAACGGAGTATTTGATAAAAACGGCAAGAGGATCTACGTCATCATGTGCGCTAACCAAGGCGAAGAGTACGTCATGCAGGTTATCGTTCCGATGTCCGGACTGGCGAAGTAAGTGTCTTGGCACGTCAGATTATAAAGAGCATGCAAAAATGATATTATAAAAACACGTAAGTTTTAGGCCTGTCAGATATTTGCATGGAATAAGGGTGATGTGTTATGGCAAAACTTAAGAGCTATTCATGTACAAAATGCGCCGGTGTCCTGAATTTTGATGAGGATCATGAGCTGTTCGCCTGTCCTTTCTGCGGCAATGAATTCAATGTTGTCGAGCTCCACCGTGAAGAGCTGTCAGCACAGGGAGCATCTGCTCTCAGGAGATTGAGATTTGATACCGCCGAAGGAATATTCAAGACGGTGCTGTCAAAGAACCCCCGTGATTTCGGAGGCCACCTGGGGATGATACTTGCGAAAGGAAAGATAGCATCTGTCGAAAACCTGAGCGATATCGAGAAGATCAAAGGCTGTGAAATTAAGCCTGCAAGGCGTGCGCTGCATAACGCAAAAAAAGAAGCCGATGCCGGGAGCGCGTATTTTGACAAGTTTTCCGAACTGTTCGCTCTGGCCGAAAAGTATAAGGAACTCTGCGCCGGGGAGGACGAGCGCACCAAAATGGCAAGAAGATCTTTTCAGGCAATAGCCGACCATGAGCTTGAGGTCGATATAGCCAGGGAAGAATCAAAGGATAATCTCAGTGGAATAGTAAAGGAATACCCTGCGGCAGCATTGCCCGTTGCCATATACAGTGCCGTCAGATTCGTCAGTGATGAGATCGACAAGAAGAGCTATGAAGCCAAACAAAAACGGAACATGGCTTCTGATCACAGCCAAGCCGCAAAAATGTCTTCAGAGGCAGAAGAGATCAAAAAGAAGTATTCGGAAACATACACGGAATTAAAAGTTCTCGATCCTGCCGTTAACGGATATAAGCCCGCATATGCTTCCAAAGTCGATGCCGGACCTGATCCGTTTGCGGATGTGTTAAAAGATGTTAACTGCGCCAAGTGCGGAGGACGGCTGATCCTGGATAAGGAAAAGAGGCTCTACGCATGCAGCTTCTGCGGAGTCGCATACGGCACGTCACTGTTTTTCGATCAACCTCTTCGCAAGGCCAAACAGGCTCTTGCCGCAGCCGATTATACCGAGGCGGACCAGAGGTTCTCGCACATGCTCATGGTCGATTCCAAGGATCATGAGGCCCTGTTCGGCAGGATCCTCTGTGCCGGCAAATGGAAGAACATCCCGGATATCGAGCTTGAGGACAGGATGCTTCCGCTCATGGAAGACCGCCTTACGGACAGAGCCGATGAAGCAATCCTGCATTCGGACGAAGAACACAAGGAGTTCTTCAGCAACGTTCAGAGTGCCGTCACATGCTACATCAGGTGGAGGCATTTCAATCAGGAACTCGACAGCATGAGGAAAGGCAAAGATTATGCGCGCAGTAAATCCGGGCTCAGTTTCCGGGGTTCTGACAAGGAAGCAGAAGCCAAAGCGTTTGAAATAGAAAAAAAGATCGAAGACGTAAAGGCGAAGATGAAGGAGCTTCGCGGAAGATTTGATGAGCTGAAAAGGACGATCGACAAGGAGAAGACCGCATTTTCACTCGCGGAAAAACCGGATCCGTAAAACAGTGACGTGATAAGAAAATAAAAGAAGCTGCCTTATGATGAAGTGAACCCCCAAAGTTGGACAAAGACTTTGGGGTTTTTTGTATGAAATACAGTTTTGAACTGAAGACAGAGACCTTACTTGCAGAAATCCCACATTGTCTGGCGGTATGCGTCGGGGAGACCGATGTCATAGGATTTTCCATCGGGCACAAATGCATACATGCCGTGCTTTTCGCGGACTGCATCAAGCGCGGCAGTCAGGCCGTACTCGTTGCCTTCGGAGGGACCTTCTTCGGATCTGATCTGTTTATCGAGTTCCGCAAAGACCTCGGGAGTAAGAACATACTGGCCGAACGTTGCATAGAATCTTTCTTCCCCGCCCTTGTCAGGTATGCCGAGATATTCCTTTGCATAGTCATCCGTGGGCTTTTCGACCATCTTGTCCACCTTCATCATGGTCTGCTCGTCATTGTCCCAAACGCCGTGGATAATGCCGTAATGAACGACCCTCTCCACAGGGACTTCGTTGATGCTGACCAGAGTCAGGCCGCACTCTTTGTATGCATCGATCACCTGCTTGCAGCAGCTGATGTCGGTGTTTGAACGATAGACGAAATCTCCGAGCAGCAGGAGGACCGGCTCGTTGTCCGTGAACTGTTTTGCAAGCCAGACGGCGTGACCGAAACCTTTGCGCTCTTTCTGATATACATAGCTTATGTGCTTGCGCATCATGAGGATAGAATCCTCACACTTGGCTTTTTCATCAGGGAGCTTTTCCCGGTATTCCTCCGGAAGAGGCGAGAAGAAACGGTCAAATTCTTCCTGTTCGTCTTCTCCGATGATGAGGCAGACGTCTTCTATGCCGGCTTCGAGCAGACGCTCGAGCATGATCATGAGAGCGGGCTTGAGTAGTCCGTCGGTATCGAGCAGAGGCAGAAAACATTTACGCACGGTCTTGGTTGCAGGGAAGACCCTGGTTCCGAATCCGGCAAGCGGGATGATGGCTTTCTTGATGGTCTGTCCGGGCTTTAGCGTCAGCGCAAAAGAAGGCATGCCGCGCTTTTCGAGCAGATATTTCTGAAGTTCCGCGGCGTCTTTTCCGCTCCTTGCAAGAAGCTGGACCGTTCCGTCTCCCTGTGAGCCGACTCCTTTGGCTCCGTAGATGTATTTCTGTATCTCGGGATCGTTCAGCACAGAATGCAGGACCGGTGCTGTCAGTTCCGAACTTGCCGGAGCGATCTTCTCGTCGAAAAGTTCCTGCGCTTCCTTCATCAGGCTGCCGAGTTTGGCAGGCTGGCCTTCTTCAAGATATTTAACTGCCTGGCTCACGATGCGCTGGTTATCCTCACCGAGCGCTTCCTGGACCATCTTGTCCTTGTCGCTGTTGGCGAAAGGATAGGCCTTGTTGAGATCTGCCAGGATCTTGATCGTATCCTTGCCGGCCATCAGGTTGGCTATTACCCAGTGGAAAGTGGTTCCGACCCTGAGCATCTTTGAATCAACTTCAACGCCGTCAAAATCCATGAGAACGGGCTTTACGCCGTAAGCGCAGGCCTGGTCAAGACGTCCGCAGCGGGAAGGCGTGCGCTGTTCGCCGCGGTATGCGGCCTGCATCTCGCCTTTGGTGTTCATCCTGAGATGGTATAGCTGGTTAAATGCACGGGCCACAAGAACGCAGATGGCTGCGGATGATGACAGTCCGCTCTTCTGGGGAAGATCCTGTTTTGTTATCGTGATCTTAACGCCGCCGACAGAATAGTTTTCGTTTATGTATGAGGCGACACCGGCAACATAAGAGTAATATCCGCCGCTCTGTGCTTCCTGAAGAAGCGCGGAATTATCCATGTCGCATTCCCAGGATCTGCTGTCAGACTCATCGGCGGAAGTGCACATGATAAACTTTTCAGCCTTTTCGGCAACGGCATAAATGCCCTGCTCGGTACCGGAGACGACTGCTGTACCTTTGACGATACCTGCATTGACCGTTCTGTACATACCTGCCCAGTCTGAATGTTCGCCAAACAGACAAAGCCTTCCGGGAATGAATAAGTTTATCTGGCCGTTCATCTTTGATTATCCTTTTCTGTATTTCCAGATGCAGACGATCGCTCTGACACCGTCCTTGAATCCGATCTTCTTTCCCTCTTCGTTTGTGCGGGGATAGTAAGAGATGGGTACTTCCTTGACCCTGACCTTCATCTTGGCGATCTTTGCAGTGATCTCAGGCTCAAAACCGAACCTGTTTTCCTGAATGTCGACTGCCTGGATGACTTCGCGCTTGAAGGTCTTGTAGCAGGTCTCCATGTCCGTCAGATGAAGATGCGTAAACATGTTTGAAAGTCCCGTCAGGAACTTGTTGGCCATACGGTTGGCCATGTAGCCCTTGGCTTTCTGGCCTAAGAAACGTGAACCGTAGCATACGTCACACTCGCCGTTTACGATGGGCATGACGGTAAGAGGGTACTCGTTAGGATCGTATTCGAGATCGGCATCCTGGATTATTACGACATCGCCGGTAGCGTGCTTGAAGCCGGTCCTGAGTGCGCCGCCCTTGCCCTGGTTGACCTCGTGATGGACGACTTTGCTTACGAGCGGCGCGATCTCCTTATCGAGGATATCGCTGGTGCCGTCGGTACTCTTATCATCGACCACGATGATCTCTTTGTTGGCGATGGGTGATGCAAGCACCTTTTCGACGATGGTGTGAATGCTGTTCTTTTCGTTATAGCACGGTATAACTACTGACAACTTGAAATCTGACGGACTCATTTTTCCCTCCCTATTCCGTTTGTGTTTTTATTTTATATAACCAATAATACTCTTTCCAGAAGTTTTCGTCTTCACAGCCGCTGATCAGAGTCAGCGAACCGTATTCCTGCTTAGGCTGAATGATAACATTGCCCCTGACAAAATAGGCGTTCCTGCTGAGACCGTTCTTCTTTATTGTATCGTTTGCATATGCCGCAATGGAACTCTCATCGAGATACTGCTTGTTCGATCCCCACCTGTGGATATAGAACACCTCATCATTGTCCGCGTCCCAGAATGTGTAGTTTTTCGCTGAATCTGAAAGATATGCGATTACGGAAGTCGTCAGGAAGTTGTTGTTTACGAATATCACGCTGCCGCTTTCAACGTTCTTTTCCACGGCTTCTGCCAGCGCCTTGCTCTCTGAATAATGGCCCTTGATATCATTATAAGGGTCAATGACCAGGCTTTTCGGTATGAAGGCGACGCATAATACGATCATTACGGCCTCGAAAAGGAAGCCTTTTTTGTAATCGCGCAATGTCCAGCAGAAGAAAAGGATGATCATGATCAGGACTATAGCCATCTGAATATGGGAGATATCCCTGACGAAGACGGTGATCCCGAAATAAACGCCTGTTGCGCAAAGATATACCAATCCGGTGTTTCCGCATGCTTTTCTGAAGTCCGGATCAAAGGACAGGAACATGAAAACAAGGAGACTGATAACGGAGGCAAGCAAAACGACTGATCCGATCTTTAAAGCGGGATAGTCGAACATATCGGAAACTGACTTCAAATGAATCAGCCAGTCGAATCCTTTGATCCTGTCATATACATAATCCCCGGTGATCGTAATGAAGTGCTCGGCACCCGGTTTCTGTCTCAGTTCAAGGAACATGAGCGCAAAGCTTGCCGCCGAAACGAGCAGACCGCCGAAATGTTTGAGGTCCCTGTGTTTCTTATTGGAGATGAGGTTAATGCACATATCGAGGATGCATCCTATTGCGAGACCTGTAATCAGGATATGCGACTGGAAAAGGAGCACTACCGGAATGGCATACAGGAGAGGCTTTTCGTGCCTGTCTTTCCAAAGCGTACAAAGCAGGCAGATCAATAACATGATGACCGAATAGTTCCTGCAGATCACCGGATTATAGTAGAAAAACAGAGGCGAAAGGATGATCAGGATCTTCGTAAACCATTTGAAATCTGACTTGAACAGCAGTACTCCTGCGGCTAAAGCCATAAAA
Source organism: Clostridiales bacterium (assembly GCA_017478485.1). Lineage (GTDB taxonomy): Bacteria > Bacillota > Clostridia > Saccharofermentanales > Saccharofermentanaceae > Saccharofermentans. The sequence continues at coordinate 13,810 of JAFVDI010000002.1, forward strand.
AAGATGCTGATGACACTGATATATCTGAAGGGGAGACCGAACAGTATGCTGATCTTCAGGATATAGAACCAGAGCAGCGGATGGCCTTCAGATGCACATATTTCGGGAATCTGTGTCCAGGATAACTGTTTTGCGATGACCCATGCCTGAGACTCGTCCCTCCAGGCTTCGTGGAAAAACATAAGATAACCGTTTGCAGCGACATAAAGCAAAAGAACGAGAATATAGATTACTATTTCCCATTTCTTAATGCTTTTCCAGGTTTTGAGCTGATTCGAGACCGCCTGCTGCTCCGCCATCCATCCACCAAATATCAAAAAATATAAACATTATTATACACCTTTTATCCGTGCTTTGTTTCAGGACCGCGAAAACGACATTTCCGGCACCGGATGTCGCTTATGCAACAGATCAGAGCCGTATTGACCGTTGTTTAGCGCCATCAGAGAGGTGATAATCAGACCGCAAACAAAAACAAAGGAGGGGTGAGGAACTATGAATGGTATGAAAAAAACGCACAGCAACCGAAGTTACCGTGCGTTTGAGATCGTGTGGAAATTATCCGGACGACTTACTTAGAGATGTTAGCGATTTCCTTGTCATCTGCTGTGTAGTAGATGAAAGAGACGGAATCAGGCTCGATACCTGTTGACTTCTTGAATGAGCTCTTGAGGCTGTCGATCTGCTTGTCAAGACCGCTCTTCTCAAGCTGAGCCTTTACAGCTTCGATCTGCTCGTCGGTCAATTCCTGCTTGTACCAATACTTGTAAGTAATTGAGTTCTCCTTAACCTCGATGGCAGCATCCTTGTAAACGCTCTTGAATGTAGCATTCTCCTTCATCTCGTCGACCATCTTCTGAAGCTCAGCGGGCTTAACCTGCTGCTCGATAGTCTTCTTGCCGCAGCCAGCGAACATGAAGAGAGCCATGAAAACAACTAAAACACTTGCAACCGTTTTACGCATGATAAATCCTCCATTTCATTTTTCCCGTAATACAGTGTGAGATTTCACAAGCAATAATAGTAGTCTTCGACCCTTGCATTGTCAATGCGGAAATCAGGCGGATTTTAAGGAAAACAATATAACAAACAAATAAGAAATAATTTATAATCTAAATAATTACCATTTTGACGGAGGTGACCTTTATGACATTTGAAGAACTTATGGATTACGCCATTTCACATGACTGTTCCGATGTGCATATTACCCAGGGTACCAATCTCGCAGTAAGAAGATACGGAATGCTCCATATCTTAGACGAGCGTCCTACTGCTGAAGAAGCCCAGGACATGATATATACGATCCTTACCAATGAAGAGATACAGAAAGTTGAATCCGGCCTGGATGTTGACGTCGGACGCATGATCGACAACGGTGTCCGTATCAGAGCCAACGTTTACCATCAGCGTAACAATCTCGCCTGCAGCATCCGTCTGCTCATGGCTGAGATCCCTGAATTTGAAGCTCTTGGTCTCCCTGAAGTCCTCAAGACGCTTGCTACTGCCAACAACGGCATCATCCTCGTTACGGGACCTACGGGTTCAGGTAAGACAACCACTCTTTCCGCAATCGTTGATTTCATCAACAAGAACGTTGCAAAGCATGTCATCACCGTTGAGGATCCTATCGAGTATATCTATCCCCATAACCGTGCCATGATCCACCAGCGTGAGATCGGCCGTGACGTTGACTCCTTCTCTTATGCTCTTACTTCAGCGCTCCGTGAAGACCCGGATATCATCCTCGTCGGTGAGATGAGAGATTTTGCCACGATCTCAGCAGCGATCACTGCAGCAGAGACGGGACACCTTGTTCTTTCCACACTGCACACACAGAGTGCCGCACAGACCATCAACAGGATCATCGACGGTTCGCCTATCGAAATGCAGGCAACGATCCGCGCACAGTTTGCTCATTGTATCCGCGGCGTTATCTCACAGCAGCTCCTGCCTACGGCAGACGGCAACGGACGTGTTCTTACCCACGAGATCATGCTCGGAACAAGCGCCATCAAGAGCCTTATCCTTGAAGATAAGATCCAGATGATCCCCGGCGCGATCGCTTCCGCAGGCCATGTCGGAATGCATACTCTCAATAACGACCTTACAAGACTCGTCGGCATGGGACTCATTACAAAGAAGACAGCCATGGATGCAGCTTATGATCCTAACGAGCTCGAAAAACTGCTCGGTGTTACCGGCAACTTCGGCGGCGGATACTTATAATATCCGGAAAGCATTGCTTATCAACAAGCCCCGTACCATTTGGTGCGGGGCTTGTTTTATGTCTGAGTCTTAAACCGGTAGAGCAGGTAATATTCGTTCCAGTAATTCAGCGTTCTGTTCTTGTCTATCAGTTCCAAACGGTCATTAGGCTGGACCTCGGGGACATATACAACGGTGCCTTCGCGGAAGAAGCCGGAAACAAGGACTTTGCCGTCTTTGATCGTAGGGAGATACTCATTGCATTTAACGTAATAGATGTTGCCGGTAAATCCGTTTTCCTTAATGATCTTATCTGCGTATTCCGCAATGTTGCTTTCGTTTATTACGTCCGGATAGGTCTCACCCCATTTATGGATGAAGAACTGCTTGTTGTTTTCGAGATCCCAGATGACGTAATTCTTCGGAGAATCAGAAAGATAAGCGATCACCGGAGTGCAGAGGAAGTGATTGTTGATCATTATTACGCTGCCGTCTTCAACGTTGTCATTGATTATCTTAGCGATCTCCTTGCTTCCGGAGAAAGGCTGCCTGATGTCGTAATATGTATCAAAATACAGGCTCTTCGGGATCAAAGGAACACACATGAGAAGCAGCATGATCTCAAAGACAATGCCCTTTTTCGCTTCGTGCATGACCCAGCAAAAAAACAAGATTATCATACAAAGAACTATTGCCATCTGGATATGACCGATATCTCTTACGAACAGGACGATTCCCAGATATACGCCGATTCCGCACAGATATACCAGACCTTCGTAAAGGAACTTCTTCCTGAAATCCTTATCTAAAGCCAGGAACAGGAATGCAATGAGCGAGATGAACGTAACCAGAAGCACGGCGACGCCGACCCTGATGTTTTCGTAATCGAGCGAGAAGGAAATGGTCATCAGGCGTGACAGCCAGTTTCCGTCCTTGACCCTGTTCAGAAGATAATCAGGCGTAATGTTGATGAAGTTCTTTGAGCCTGATCTCTGTCTTAACTCCATGAGCATGAGGACAAAGCTGGCAGAAGGGATCAGCAGTCCGCAGATGTGCTTGAGACCCCTGTGTTTTTTGTTTGCGATCAGATCGACGAAAATCTCGAGCGTAAACCCGATCGCAAGACCGAATATCAGGACATGGGTCTGGAACAGAAGAGCAGCCAGCACCCCGTAAAGTATCGGCTTGTCGTGCCTGTTCTTCCACAATGCGCTAAGCAGGCAGACGAAGAGCATAAGGACAGAATAGTTTCTGCATATGACCGGATTGTAGTAGAAAAACAGCGGTGAAAGAACGACCAGGATCTTCGAGACCGGGTTAAAATCCGATCTGAAAAGGAAAACGCCCAAAGCCAGCGTCATGAAGAATATGCTGATAACGCTGAAGTATCTGAAGGGAAGACCCAGCAGGATGGTGATCTTTAAGATGTAGAACCAAAGGACGGGGTGACCTTCTGATGCGCACAGTCCCGGGATCTGAGTCCACGACAGCTGCTTTGCGAGGACCCAGGCCTGTGCCTCGTCTATCCATGCCTCGTGACAGGACATAAGATATATATTTACGGCTGCGTAGAGCGCGAGTATGGAGACATATAAGATAATCTCCCATTTCTTAATGTTCTTCTTGGCGCTCAATTCCTGTTTGTCTGTTTTGATCTCGCCCATAGTGTCATGTCCTCAACTTGTACAACAGATAATATTCGCTGCAGAGATTCTCCGACTTGTTCTTGTCAATGAGCTCCAGATATCTGTTCTCCTCGATCTCCGGAATATAGAATCTTGTTTTGGAATTAAAAAAACCTGAAACGAGGACGTTTCCGTTTTGGATAACCGGAAGGTACTCGTTGCACTTTACATAATATACTTTTCCGCTGATGCTGCTTTTCTTTGCCGTATCAGATACATGTTCGGATATGTTGCGTTCGTCTATATAGACCGCGTTCGTTTCACCCCATTTATGCATGCGGAATTCGCAGTCGTTATCGACATCCCAGAAAATGTAGTTTTTAGGTGAATCTGAGAGATACGAGATTACCGAAGTGCTTAGAAAATGGTTGTTGATCAATATTACACTGCCGTTTTCAACATTCCTGTCGATCAGTTCCGAAATCTCCTTGCTTCCGGAATAAGGTTCTTTGATATCGCCGTAGGCGTCGATGACAAGGGTCTTCGGTATAAGAGGCACACACATTACGAGAAGCATTATCTCGAGGATAATGCCTTTTTTGCTGTCCCTGAGGATCCAGCAGAAGAACAGGATCAAAACGCAGAAGACAATTGCCATCTGGATATGGGCCATGTCTCTGACAAACAAAACGATGCCGAGATAGACGCCGATACCGCAGGAATAGACCAGCAGATCACTCAGGTGCTGCTTTCTGAAGGATTCGTCAAGGCTCATGAATAAGAATGCCAGGATAACAATGAAAGCAACGAACAGGACTACTGAGCCGATGCTTATTCCGTTGTGATCAAAAGGGACGGTGACACCGATCAAACGTGTTACCCAGCTTCCGTCCCTGAGCCTGTTCATAATGAAATCAGGGGTTATGTTGATGAAATTCTTTGAGCCGGGATCTTGTTTCAGTTCAAGGATCATGAGGGCAAAACTCAATACTGACAGGAACAGACCGCTGAAATGCTTGAACTTTCTGTGTTCCCTGTTTCTTATCAGATCGATGCACATGTCGAGAACACAGCCTATGGGCAGACCGAATATCAGGACATGCGACTGAAAGAGCAGAGCTGCTACACCCGCATAGAGCAATGGTTTTTCATGCCTGTCATTCCAAAAGGTACAAAGTGCACATACTAAGAACACGACAACCGAATAGTTGCGGCAGATTATGGGGTTATAGTAGAAAAATACCGGCGACAGTATGACCAGTATCTTTGAGAACCATTTAAAGCCGGACCGGAATAAGAAGAGACCGGCAGCCAGAGTCATGAAGAAAATGCTTATGATGCCGAAATATCTGAAGGGCAGCCCCAGCATTATCGTGATCTTGAGCAGATAAAACCATAGTACCGGGTGACCTTCCGATGCGCATAATCCGGGAATCTGCGTCCAGGATAACTGCTTTGCAAGAAGCCAGGCCTGAGATTCGTCCCTCCATACCTCGTGATTGAGCATCAGGAAAATATTTATGCAAACATAAAGAAACAAAACGCAGGCATAAAGGATGATCTCCCATTTTTTCAGCGTTTTTCGTGTGTTAGGTGTTCCCGTGGTTATCTGATCCATGAATTTGTCCGTCTGAAATCCCATCCCTTAAGTATTAAAATCATAGCATATATTTTGAATATTTGATTTTTAACTGCATATTTTTTATTATAGTTTCGGGAATTATGGGATTTTCGAAAAAGGGGTAGATCATGGCAACACTTTGTAAAAACTGCGGTTACGCATTGGTTTTCGATCCGGCGCAGCAAAAACTCGTCTGTTCGGCATGCGGAAGCACTTTCTTCGCGCAGGAGGTCGAATCCGAGGCCAAGCAATACAGGGAAGGACTTGACGCGGAATCACTCAACAAGATCAACGGTACTGATGACAAGGATCTGATGGACTGTTATGTATATTCCCGCAGTGAATGCGGAGGCGAGATCATAGTCAACGGAACAGAGGCTTCAACGACCTGTGTTTACTGTGGGAATCCAAACATTGTCTTCAGCAGGATAGCTAAGCAGAAGTGTCCTGAATTCATCATGCCGTTCTCTGTCACGAAGGAAAGGGCGATCGGACTCGCAAGGGAGAGGATCAGAAGAGGTTTCTTTATTCCAAGGGAGATCAAGAACTTTTCGATTGACTGCTGCAGAGGCATCTATCTGCCTTACTGGATAGTCAATGCTGAATTTCATGATGCCGTTGTTATCCAGGGAGAGGTAAAGCAGGGCAAGAGTTCGGTCACAAGGTATTTCGGCAGGGCGGGCAGCATGAAGCTCAAGAATCTCCCGCTCGATGCATCGCGCGCTCTTTCAGACGAGAGCTCTGCAAAGCTTGAACCGTTTGTTTTAAGAGATCTTAAGACTTTTGATGAAGATTATCTTGCAGGCTTCTACTCCAACGTATCCGATGTTACCTACAGTGACATCAGTAGCGCAGCGCTTCTCAGGGCACAGGAGTATTTCAACAACGAGGCATTGAATGATGTTTCGGCATCGAGCAAAAAAGTCATATCATCCCTGCCGTCCCTGAAACTCGACAATGACATGATATATGCAATGCTTCCGGCGTGGTTCATTACGTTCAAATATAAGGGCAAGCCTAACACCATATTAGTCAACGGCGAGACGGGAAAAGTGGTAGGTGCGCTGCCCTGGAAGAAGCCATTATTCTATGGCCTTCTTATTGGTCTGGGGATCATTGTCACGGTCGCCTGTTTCTTCGTTTTCAGGGAGACTCTCCCGGTCTTTTTCTCCGGCCGGCGTTCGTCAAGCAGCAGCAACAACAGAGGCAAGCTCATCGGCCTGCTCGTCGTGGGCATAATCGCTCTGTTCTCGACCGGAATAAGAAAGGTCGTCAGGGTCATAAAGAACATCAAGCTTACGCAGGATAAGGCGATGTTTAATTTCATGAAGAAGAGGCAGGGGTGACATTATGATCGATATACTTGCATTTCTGTTTGCTTCCGGTGTCGGTTTCGGCCTTTCCTGCTGGATCTTCGGGACCTTGCTCGACAAGTCCAATAACATGGGTGACTACAAGGGCGGAAACGGAGATTACAATGCTTATGTCAATTTCACGGCAAGAAGAGACAAGATGGACAAATCCGAGTATTCCTCGTTCATATACATGCATGGGAAGCGTATCGATACCGGTGATGCCCCGAAAGGCACTGATCTTGTAAGAAGGCTTACCCCCGAAGAACTTGCGCGTTATAAGAAAACCGTTCCCACGGGCGAATTCAGCTCTGAAAAGAACGGGATCGCCAGCAAAAAAAGTTTTGTTGACGAGTTCGAAAAATGGGAGGCTGAGAACAGCCGGTACGGTGATCTCAAGGGCGTATTCAAGCCTGTCAAAGAGGAAGACGGAGACAGAGCCGGATTCTGATGCAACATTTTCACGCCCGTACCTGTACTTAAGGTATCAACCTTAAGGGAGGGTCATGGAATGAGAAACAAAATATGGAAAAATATGTGCTGCTTAGCCGCGGCATCGCTGCTGTTTGGAATGGCGGGTTGCAGGGTCAATGAACTTAATACGCGTGAAAAAGAACCTGATAACGGACCGACCGTGATAGTGATAAGCGCAAAAAGCGAAGGGCCGGAAGAATCTTCTTCAGCCTCTCTTCCGGAATCCGGGATCATCAACGGCTGGTTCTGCGTTTTCGAGGACGGAGCAGGTGAGATGATGCGCCAGACATATGTCTATGAACTTCCCGACGGCAGATACAGGTTTATTAACGTGCAGTCTGTTACGGCCAGCTGGGGTTCGTCAAAATGGAAGCATGTTGTCAAGGGCACAGGGACTGTGGACAGCAGAGAAGCCATTGTTGAGGAAGCAAAGAAATTTAAGTCATGCGGGTTCATCATGTATGTCGGAGATACCGTTAAGAAACCTCACTCGGTTGCTGAATTTCTCGCAAAAAAACCGGTATAAAATCAACAGCGCTAATTTCTTAGCGCTGATGACGGAGTGAGGAATTATTGAAATGGGAAAAATTGGTTAGTTGATGTTCCTCATCCTTAGTACCCTCGGTTGTTTTGTGTTTGTTGTTTGATGGCTACATTATGTTCTGACAGGGCTGCCGAAACAATCAGCAAAATAAGCTGTTTCTGATGCTTAAGCGACACCTTTAGTCCGGGGTGTCGCTTTTTGAACGAAAAAACTGGACAGATGCGGCATATGTGTCGAAAAACCATTAGTTGCATAATCAAAATAAACAAATTCTTTGCTTATGTATCGAATCTTTGTGGTATATCGGGCAACCTCCGCGGCTTTTTTATCGTGCTATAATCGTCTCGTTTGATGGTTTACATCAGGCAAATATTTGGGAAAAGGACCAATAGGAATGAAAAGCAAAAAGATTACAGCTCTGCTTCTCGCAAGCGCTATGGTATTTTCTCTCGCTTCCTGCAATATGTCCGGCAAGCGTGACAGAGATGACGACGAAGAGCGTATAGAGAAAACAGAGGAAACAACAGAAGAAACCACAGAAAAGACAACAGAAGAGACAACCACTGAGAAGGAAACGACTGAGGAAACAACCACAACCACAACCGAGTCCGAGACAGAGGCTACCGAAGCTAAGCGTGAAGCATTCGAAGGCAAGGTTGTTGATTTCAACGACATGCACTTCTCCGTCAACGGCAAGAAGTACACACTCGGTAAGTCAACTCTTAAGGAAATGATCGATGACGGCGTTCCTTTCGAAGAGAGCGACCTCAAGAAGCTCGATCAGAAGATCAAGAAGAACCAGAGACAGCTTACAGGCGGTTTCCGCATCAGACTCGACAAGTTCTGGTCTGCTCTTGTCTATGTCATGAACGTAGATGACGGCGAGAAGACACTTGGTGAGTGCGTTATCTACAGGATCAGCGTTCCCAGCCTTACCGAGAATTACAAGAACGAGGCAAATCTTGCATTTGATTTCCCTCTCAACCTGACAATGGACGAGCTCGTAAAGTCTGCCGGTGAACCTGAAGGAAGCAACAAGAGCCACTATGACGGTGAAAAGTATCACACCGACACATATTCTTACAAGCAGAAGTCCAAGAAGTTCCTTGGTTCCAAGGCATTCACTTTTGAGTTCAAGAATGATGTTCTCAACAAGATCGAGCTTGACTACATTCCTTAAGCTCTGAATTAAGATTTTACGGATTGTCCGGACCCGGTTCATTTTGAACCGGGTCTTTTTGTTTTTGCGGGTCTGGAAATAAGATGACAGCCAAAATTTTATATCTATTCAAAGAATTTTAATTTTTCTTGATATATAATAAATCATAGGCCGTTTCTGCGGGTCTGTTTTTCATTCCCGCTGAGATCAGACTCCTTATCCGGAGGCTCTTATGACGAAACAGGACGATATCTTCAAGAAAATAGCGGAGTCGTTGCTTGGTGACTACTCCAGTGTTTATTATGTTAACGCGCAGACGAATGAGTACTATTGGTATTCCGTTAATCATGAATTCCATTCCCTGAACCTCGAACAGGGCGGAGACGACTTCTTTAAGAACATTATCCGTGACTGCAGGAAAGTCATAGCCGAAGAAGACCAGCATATATTCGTAGAGGATATCCAGAAAGACAAACTGCTCGCTGACATGAAAAAGGGCAGCATGCAGAACATTGAATACCGTCTGATGATCAACGGAGTTCCCACCTGGCACTCTCTCAGGCTGATCCGCGGTCTTGATGATAATGACGATTATTTCATCCTCGGCGTCCTCAATATTGATGAGGAACACCGCTCGAGACTGCATCAGCAGGAAATGATGCGCCAGAGGGAAGCTTATGACCAGATTACCAAGAGCCTTGCTGCACAGTATGACATTCTGTACTACATTGAGATCGAGACCGGTGCGTACGTTGAGGTTGCTTCAACTGAAAGCTATAAGAAACTGAACGTGCCGAGAATGGGCGAGGATTTCTTTTCAGTCAGCAGAAGGACCCTCAGGAAGAATGTTCATCCGGAAGATCTTAAGCGGGTCATCAAGATCCATTACAAGGATGCGATGCTGAAAAATCTCGAAACGAACGGTATTTACACATGCGAATTCCGTCTGATCACGAATGGCTCGCTTAAACATGTAAGACATACGGAGATGATGTCAAATGACGGTAAGCACATCGTTGTATGCCTAAAGAACATCGATGATGAGATCAAGGCAAAGCTTGAACTCAGTGCATCTAAGCTGAAAAGTAAGACTTTCACGCAGATCGCCGAGAGTCTGGCATCTCATTATGATATGATATATTACATTGATGCCCAGACCACATACTATGTGGAGTTTTCCACTCACAAACTCTACGGAGAGCTTGAGATCAATGAAGAAGGCGATGACTTTTTCGGAAGTACAGAATACAATGTGGATAAGCTCATTCATCCGGAAGACAGGGAAAGGATCAAGCAGTTCGTCAATAAGGATAATTTCATCTCCAGACTCGAAAAGAGCAAGCAGCTTGTAGAAGATTACAGAATGGTCATTGAAGACGGTGAACCTAAGTACACCAGGATGACCGTAAGCTGGTCTTCCGACAAGTCACATTTCATCGTGTGTATCGAGAACCGAGATGAAGAGGTAAGAAAAGAGAGTGAACAGCTGAATGCCATTTCCATTGCAAATGAGAATGCCAGAAAAGACAGTCTCACGGGCATAAGAAACAAGACGGCGTTTCTTGAGCTCGAAAATGAACTTCAGAACAATATCAACGAAGGAAGAAACGTATCTTTCGGAATCTGTTTCTGCGATTTGAATGATCTCAAGATAATCAATGATACGCAAGGTCATAAAGCGGGAGACGATTACATCCGGAATGCCTGCAGGATCATCTGTCAGAGGTTCTCACACAGCCCCGTATTCAGGATCGGCGGTGATGAGTTTGTTGTAGTACTGAAAGATAAGGCTTATGATGAACGAAGTTCCACGGTCTCCGCGTTCAAAAGACAGATCGAGGATTTCCTCAGGACTGATTCGGGTCCGGTCATCGCCATAGGTCTGGCTGAATATGTAGCCGGTGAAGACAAGGCCGTTGAAGAAGTGTTAAAGCGCGCCGATGACCGCATGTATGAGGATAAGGTGCGTCTTAAGGAAGAGAAAAACAGACTTGAGAATCATCTGGCTAATGAAAAAACGAATGCCAAGGTTATAACCGATGACAGAAGAAGACTGCTCGAGGCGCTTTTCAAGTCCTATGAAATAGTTGCTGACGGCACCTACGTGTATGTCTGCGACATGAAATACGATTTCTCGAAATGGTCGAAGGCATGTGTCGACACTTTCGGGCTGCCCTCAGAATACATGTATGCTGCCGGAGACATCTGGGAAGGCCACATACATCCTGAAGACCGAGACGCATTCAGAAAAGGCATCGATGAGATCTTCTCCGGATATTCGTCAGGACATGACATGCAGTACCGTGCTGAAAAGACAAACGGGGAATATAACGTGTGCACCTGCAGGGGCATCGTATTAAGAGACGCCAACGGAGAACCTGATTATTTTATCGGTACCATCCGGAATAACAGTTCCCAGGGACATGTCGACACTCTTACCGGTTTCCGCAATCAGTACGGCTTCTTTGAAGATCTCGAGAGCTGGATCAAGAGGAAGGCTTCAGTCAATGTCATTGCTGTCGGAATCAGTAAGTTCGCCGAGATCAACACGGTCTACGGATATCATTTCGGCAACAGGGTATTGCAGCTCTTTGCGAGAAAAGTCTTTGAGACGACCGGAAATACAGGCAGCTGTTACAGGATCGACGGCACTAAGTTTGCGATCATAAGCAACAGTCTTAATATCGATGAGATACAGCAGAGATATGATGGATTCCGCAACTTTTTCCGTGAAGCATTCCAGGTTGATGACAAGCGGATATTGCTCGAAGTCAACGGCGGCGTACTTAAGGTCGACAATTTTAACGTTGACTCACAGACTATCTATGCCTGCCTTAACTTCGTATACGGAGAGTCAAAGGCCCGCCATCAGGGAGACATGGTAGTCTTCCACAATAATCTTAATGATGACAACAAGTTCAGACTCGAAAAGCTTCACGATATCCGCGCTTCGATAATGCACGGATACAGAGGCTTCTATCTTCTGTATCAGCCCGTTGTCGATGCGCAGACAGAAAGGCTTATCTCTGCAGAGGCACTGCTCCGCTGGAAGAATGAGAAATACGGAATGGTCCCTCCGGATCAGTTCATACCGCTTCTCGAGTCTGATCCCCTCTTCCCTGAACTCGGTGAGTGGATCATCAGGGAAGCTATCTTCGCGGCAAAGAAGATACTCACAAAGGTTCCGGATTTTGTCATTAACATCAATCTGTCCTATACGCAGCTTGAAAAACATGACTTCGTAGACATGGTCTTCCGCATACTGGATGAGATGGGATATCCGCCGGATCACCTTTGCTTTGAGGTTACTGAGCGCTGCAGGCTGCTTGACATAAAGCTCCTGAAGAACGTTACGGCACAGCTGAAATCAAGAGGCATCCTGATAGCACTGGACGATTTCGGTACAGGTTTCTCATCCATAGGACTTGTTAAGGAACTTCCGTTCGACATCATTAAGATCGACCGTGAGTTTGTAACAAAGATCGAAGAGGACAATGCTGAAAGAGAGCTCATGAGATACTTTGCGGGAGTTGCTTCGCTCTTTGGCGCTAAGGTATGTGTTGAGGGTGTTGAGACTTCCGGTATGAGAGATATCCTGCAGAAGTTTAACGTAGGCAGCTTCCAGGGCTACTATTATGCCAAGCCGCTCATGTTCGATGAGGTCTATGCATGGGAACCCAAGACCGGCAAGAAAGTGGACGCGGATTATGAATAAGGGAAGAAATGTGGTCAGACTAGTCTTTGCCTGGCTGATGATAGCGGTTGTCGCCGTGTTTTCCATGCCTGTTCCGGTATCCGCGGAAAAGAGCAAGAAAACGGTGCGCGTAGGCTGGCATGAATCACCACATTTCATTACTGACCAGTACGGACGAAAGACCGGCTATTCATACGAATATCAGCGTAAAGTTGCCGCCTACACCGGCTGGGAATATAAGTACGTTGAAGGCACCTGGTCGGATCTCATGGATAAGCTGAAAAATGGCGAGATAGATCTGCTCAGTGACGTATCTTATACCGATGAGCGTACGGGCGACATCCTTTATTCATCGATTCCGATGGGAACAGAGGTCTACTATTTATTCATCTCTTCCAAAAATAAGGATATTACAGCAAAAGATCTTTCGAGCCTCAACGGAAAGAAGATCGGCGTAACGCTCGGTACGGTCCAGAAAGACTTTCTGCTTAACTGGGAAAAGGCACACGGGATCAGTGCCGAGATAGTCGAGCTGAAAGGTGACCAGGAAGACTCTTTTAAGGAACTTGATAAGACCGTTGATGCCGTAGTTACAATGGATACTTACGGATATGTGTCGAATGTTGTTCCCGTTTGCAAGATCGGTACTTCTGATTTCTTTTTTGCCGTAAGTAAGAAAAGACCCGACCTTTTAAACGATCTGGAAGCCGCGCTCAACCAGATACAGGATGAGAACAAATACTATAACCAGCAGCTTCACGATAAGTATCTCAAGAGCACTGAGACCAGCAAGTATCTTAGTGAACATGAAATAGAATGGCTTTCGGGACATGGTACGATCAAGATAGGATATCAGGATAACTACCTTGCATTCTGCGCGAAGGATCCTGCAAGCGGTGAACTCACCGGTGCTTTGAAGGATTATCTTGATTATGCCACTCAGGCATTTGCAAATGTTGATCTTAGATTCCAGCCCGTCTGCTATCCGACTTCTTCAGCGGCGATAGAGGCATTGCAAAGGGGAGAGATCGATTGTGTGTTCCCCGGAAATCTTACGGATTACGATGCCGAACAGCTTGGCCTGGTAATGACTCCGACTTTGATGAGGACTGAAATGGTCGCGGTTGTCAGGGCTTCCGAGCAAAAGGAATTCCTGATGAAAACCCCCATAATCGTTGCAGTAAATGAAGGAAATACCAACTACGACATATTTCTTGCGGATCATTATCCGTCATGGAAGAGAAAGTATTTCCCGGACACTCCTGCCGGCCTCGACGCCATCGCCAAGGGTGAAGCCGATTGCGTGATCATCAGCGGATACCGTTACAGCAACATCTCCAAACAGTGTGAAAAACTCCGCCTGACCACGGTCTATACGGGCGTTGAAATGGATTACTCTTTTGTTGTTGCAGAAGGAAATACCGAGCTCTATTCGATCCTTTCGAGGGTAACCACGATAGTTCCGGATTCAGTCGTTAATACCGCTCTGACCTACTATTCCACTGAAGACGTTAAGAACGGTCTGATCGACGTCGTTAAGGATAACATTTTCATCATCCTTTCGGTCGTTGCCGTAATCCTGCTTATAATTACCGACCTGATCATCCACATGCTCAGAGCAAAAAAGATGGTCATCGAAAAGGATAACGAGGTTAAGGATCTCAATAAAAAAGCATTTGTCGATCCGCTTACCTCTGTCCGCAACAAAAGCTCTTATAACGAGTATCTGATGAGGCTCCAGGACCGTGTGGACAAAGAGTATGACATGGATCTTGCCATTGCCGTTTTTGACTGCAATACCCTGAAGGAAGTTAACGACAAGTACGGACATGAGAAGGGGGACATCTACCTCAGGAATGCATGCCAGTTTGTCTGTAAGGTTTTCGACCATAGCCCTGTTTTCAGGACCGGAGGAGATGAGTTCATCGTATTCCTGATGAATGAGGATTTTAAGAACAGGGAAAAGCTGTTCCATACATTCGATCACAAACAGCGTGAGACCAATCTTGCTGCTGAAAACAAATGGGATGAGATCGACATTGCTTACGGCGTTGCCGTCTTTGACCCTGATATCGACGATTATCTGACCGATACAGTCAACAGGGCAGATAAGAGCATGTACGATAACAAGGCTAAATCAAAGGCCAAACCGAAGAGCGGGGAGTGAACCTCAAATAACCGGGTTCTGTACCGGAGGCTGGAATACGGGCTTCGGGCTTCCGCAGTTTCCGCAGAAATTCAAAGCCGAGGGACTTCCGCATTTAGCGCAGTACCATGTTGCAACCAGCTGTCTCTGCTGTCCGCACTTCGGGCAGAAGTTCATGCGGTTTACGCTGCCGCATGTGCATTTCCAGTCGCCGATGAGAGAAGGCCTGTATACCGTCTGGATATTTTCGGGCAGAGTGATAATGCAGAAATCATGCTTTGATGATCTGATAACGAGGATAAAGCATACGACGAACATCGCGATGACGTAACCTATCCAGAGGAGTATGCCCAATACGGCTGCTGCATCTTCTGTTAAGCCGCAGACCATGATGATCGCGTCATATACACCGTGAATGAGGATAGGAACGATGATCGAGAGAAGGATGTACCTTGCGCTTGCGCCTTTCTTTTTGGTAAGGCTTGCGTACTTTGCCTTGCTGTAGAAGAAACCCATGAATACGGCGAAACAGGCATGTCCCGGAACTGCCGTGAGCATGCGTGCGATAGCTGTTCCGACACCGTTTGTAAATACGTAGGCGACGTTCTCGAAACATGCAAAACCAAGTGAGACAAAGATGGAATAAACGATCGCATCATAGCTGTAATCGAAGTGCTTGTTCTTCCATGTGATGAGCCAGAGCACAAGGAATTTTCCTATCTCTTCGGAGAAACCTACGACGAAGATCGCGCTGATTATCTGAAACGCGGCTGTTTTCTCCTCAAATACCAGCCCAAGGGCAGCTTCACCGATCCATTCACCGATAAGAGCAGTAATGACAGTTGCCATTCCCGCGAAAAAGAGAGCGGCCAGAAGGCCGAAAGGTTCCTTCTCTTTTCTGTCCTTTAAATACACGAATACCAAAAGTCCGATTACCGGAATGAGAGCTAGAACAAACAGCAGCATAGTGTTCTCCTGACACTTAATAAAGTACTGTGAAATAGAATAGCATTATATCCGTCATGAAGCTACGGACAAGTATTACTTTGCATGTATCATAAAAGAAAGGATACCTACTGTACGCTTAAGAACGCACGACTCGTCAAATGATCTTATCCGTTGTTTCCACCGGGAGTTCCTGACGGAGGATCACCTGACGGGGGATCTCCCTGCGGCTTTTCGCCGCTTCCGCCGGGGCCTCCTGACGGCGGATCCCCCTGAGGTCTTTCTCCTGAAGGCGGCTCACCGGGCTTGCCGTCCGGCTGTCCGCCGGATGAGGATTCAGACTTGATCTCAATGGCAGTTCCTTTGGATTCTGTTCCCGCATTGTATTTTGTTCCACCGACATAGAGCGTATGTCCGTTAAGATCTATGGCATCTGCATCGCAAGTCAGCGATGTTATGTACGAGTCACCGGTTAAGACCCACTTGGAACCTGATCCGATCTCCACATAGACTTCGCCTTTGTTGTCTGTGTTTACGGCTCCGGTGTAAGCTGTTCCTGAGGTCATGTACATATTCAGCTGTGAAACTCCGTCAACTGCTATGTCACCATTCAGTGTCTGTTTCTTAAGATAGAGATTTACCTTTCCGCCATTGCTGCCCTCATTGCCCCAGCCTGCAGCTGCAGCTCTCAGGAAGATGCCGTCAGCATCCTGGTTTTCGATCTTCACGTTTTCGAGATTCACATTCGCAGCCGTGTTATTTATGAAGAAAATGTCACCAAGCTTATTGGTAAGCGTTCCGCCTGTCATTGTAAAACTTGCGAGTCCGACCGATGCATCACCCGACATAGACTGATATATCATGACTGCATTTAAGTTGTCGGTCTTATCCGAATTGTGGGTGCTGTGGTTGGCTGTCAGGTTTACGTTATTGAGCGTAACCGAATTCTTTCCTTCAACAACGATGCCTTCCGATGCAGTTGATTCAAGAGATGCATTGCTTACCGTGATGTCGGCTGTGGAATAGACTGCGGGAGAACCGGTCCCGTCTGTCTTATATGTTCCGCCTGACACGTTTACCGTTCCGCCGCCCCTGTCCGATCTGATGGCCGCTGATGAATTGCCCGTCGTGTGGATATCCAGGTTCGTGGCGTTCATTGTTCCTCCGCCGGTCGTCATGAGTCCGCCGGAGCAGTCGCCTGAAGTTGTTATGGTTGAATCACTGATGTTTACCGTCGTGCCTTCGCCGTATGAGAACACGGCATTCGCATGTGCTCCGTCCGTGTTGACCGTGATGCCCGAGAGAGTTAACACTGCTTTTTCTGTTGCGAAAACAGCCGCATTGTCGCCATAGAAATCAGCTTCATCACCGGAAGACGAACTGCCTGTCTTAGTGACTTTTATGTTCGAATATTCCGCGGTCTTTCCGCTTACTTCAATGGCATGTTCTCCGTCATTGTAATTGCTTATCTCATTACTGTCTGATGATTCCGCAGTGGTGTTTGCAGATGCGGGAACCGTACTTCCCGCGGTATTGCATGCAGCCAGCGGAAGCAGCATGGATGCTGACAACGTAAGTGCCAGGATCATCATTATCTTTTTGTTCTTCATGGTTATTTACCCCTTTGTAAGTCTTATGGTCTTACGATAAACCCCTCACCTTTAACCAACCTGAAAACAATTCAGTGAAATTTCAGTGATTGAGGAGATGTTATAATGAAAATGTTTGAAGAAAGAAACTGACTCAGGCTGAGAGGTTATGCATATGGGAATCATTGCTGCATACATGGTGCCTCATCCGCCGCTCATCATTCCGGCTGTAGGAAAGGGCGGCGAAAAGGAGATCGTCGAAACAACAAACGCATATGACCGTGTCGGTCAGGAGATCGCAAAAACAGCGCCCGATACGATCGTGATATTAAGTCCCCATTCCGTGATGTACGGAGATTATTTTCATATCTCACCCGGTGAAGGCGCTACCGGTAATTTCGGCAGATTCGGTGCTCCGCAGGAGAGCTTCAGCGAGACATACGATACGGAATTTGTAAGTCTGCTTCACGGACTTCTCGCATGTGACGGATTCCCGGCGGGAACTCTGGGCGAACGCGAAAAGGAACTGGACCACGGCACCATGGTTCCCCTGTACTTCATAAGGAAATACTATAAGGGAGGAAAGATCGTAAGGATCGGCCTTTCCGGTCTTCCTCTATCCGATCACTATAAATTAGGAACATATATTAAAGAAACAGCAGAGAATCTCGAAAGAAATACGGTTATCGTTGCGAGCGGCGATCTTTCGCATAAGCTCAAGGATTACGGCCCATACGGCTTTGATCCCGCAGGTCCCGTTTACGATGAAAAGATCATGGAAGCGGCAGCAAAATCAGACTTCGGAGGAATGCTCGAGTTTGACGGCAGCCTTCTCGATAAGGCAGCAGAATGCGGGCACAGATCTTTCTGTATAATGGCGGGAACTTTTGACGGACTCGACGTTAAGTCAGAGGTCCTTTCACACCAGGATGTGACAGGCGTTGGTTATGGGATATGCATTTTCAGACCCGGCGGAAAGAACGGGCAAAGATGTTTTCTCAAAGCACTTGCAGATAAAGTGAGTTCCGCGGATGCTTCCGCATACGTAAAGCTTGCAAGGGCAACCATCGAGAGATTCGTCAGGACAGGAAAGACACCGCGGTTCCCTGAAGATATACCTGAGATCCTGAAGAATGAACTTCCGCCCGAAGCCGTTTCCTCGAGAGCGGGAGCATTTGTTTCCGTGCATAAGAACGGAATGCTCAGGGGCTGCATAGGAACGATCGCACCCGTTCAGGAATGTATCGCCGAAGAGATAATTAGCAATGCCGTCAGTGCGGTTTCAAGGGATCCGAGGTTCGACAAAGTCAGGGAAGACGAACTCGATCTTCTGGAGATCAATGTCGACATACTGGGAGAACCTGAAGACATAGACGGACCTGACAAGCTTGACGTTAAGCGGTACGGGGTAATAGTCACATGCGGATATAAGCGGGGGCTTCTTCTCCCGGATCTCGAAGGCGTTGATACCGTCGAG
Organism: Clostridiales bacterium; assembly: GCA_017478485.1. GTDB lineage: Bacteria > Bacillota > Clostridia > Saccharofermentanales > Saccharofermentanaceae > Saccharofermentans. Next base: position 32,641 of record JAFVDI010000002.1, read on the forward strand.
GATCAGATAGACATCGCAAGACGGAAGGGCGGAATATCTCCTGAGGATAATTACTCACTTCAGAGATTTGAAGTCGTAAGGTACAAGTGAATGGCAGTTTGTGAAGTCTGTTTCAGACATTGTGATATCGCTGAAGGAAAGACCGGTGCATGCAAAGCAAGGGGCTGTGTTGACGGAAAGATCACTGCGTTAAACTACGGACGCTATACTTCATTCGCGCTGGATCCGATTGAGAAGAAACCGCTTTCGCGTTTTTATCCCGGTTCAAACATCCTTTCGATCGGCAGTTACGGATGCAACCTGTTCTGTCCTTTCTGCCAGAACCATGAGATCTCAAGATCTGACGGAACCGGATTTGCGGAGACGGTAACACCCGAAAAACTTGCTGAGCTTGCAGAAAGATACAAGATCAAAGGGAACATCGGAATGGCTTTCACATACAACGAACCTCTCATCTGTTATGAGTTCATCAAAGATACTGCAAAGCTCGTAAAGGATAAAGGAATGAAGAACGTCCTGGTCACTAACGGCACCGCGGAACTTTCGGTTCTGGAAGAGATCATCCCTTATGTCGATGCGATGAATGTCGACATCAAGAGCTTTTCGGAAAAGACATACCGTGACGTGCTGGGCGGCGATCTGAACATGACAAGAGCATTCGTCGAAAGAGCGGTAAAAGACTGTCATGTCGAGCTGACTATGCTCATTGTCCCGGGCATGAACGACACCGAAGATGAAATGCGCGAAGTGTCTTCCTGGATCGCGGGGCTGTCAGAAGAAATACCTTTCCATATCTCAAGGTTTTTCCCGAGATATAAGATGAGCGACGGCATGCCGACTGACGTTGCAAAAATATACAAGCTGGCTGATATTGCAAGAGAAAAACTGAAATATGTCTATGAAGGGAACTGCTGAGAATGAAGATCAAGACGAAGAACATCAGTTACGAAAAAGCAATGGAACTGCCCTCCTGGGAGCATAAGAAGCCCAGGAAACCTTCAAGGTTTCTTGCAGGTGTTGCAAGGATGCTGCTCGGAGGCGAACTTAAGAAGACGCATTTCACTTGTGAAAAGATCGACATGGAAAGAGCCGGTGACGGTCCGTGGATGATCCTGATGAACCACTGCAGTTTCACTGATCTTGCAATTGCATTTGAAGTTTTGAAGGGCAGGCCGTTCAGCATCGTCTGCACGTCTGATGCGCTCGTCGGAAAAGAGGGACTGATGAGATCTTTGGGCTGTATCCCTACCCGTAAATTTGTTTCTGACTTGACGCTCATTTCAGATATGGATCATGCGTTAAGGGAGAATAAGGCGAGTGTTCTCATGTATCCCGAAGCGGGCTATTCCCTTGACGGAACAGGCACGAGGATCCCCAGAAGACTCGGCGTTCTGCTCAAGAAACTCAAGCACCCTGTTGTCATGATCACGACCTTCGGAGCGTTTGCCAGAGACCCGCTTTATAACAATCTTCAAAAGCGTGACGTCAAAATAAGCTGTCAGATGAAATGCCTTTTCACACCCGAAGAACTTGCCAATACCAAAGTCAGGGACATAGACGAGATAGTGGACAAAGAGTTCACTCTGGATTATTTCAAGTGGCAGCAGGATAACAATATCGAGATAGACGAGCCATTCAGGGCAGACGGCCTCAACAGGATCCTTTATAAGTGTCCTCACTGCATGAGCGAAGGAAAAACAATTGGAAAAGGCATCAGCCTGACCTGCAGAGAGTGCGGCGCGACATATGAACTTGATACTCTGGGAAGACTCAAAGGCATCAATGTCGAGCCGAAGTTTACACACATACCGGACTGGTTTGCGTGGGAAAGAGAACAGATCAAAGAAGAGATCGAAAACAAGACCTATTCTCTCGATGTTCCCTGCGACATAGCGATACTGAAGGATCCCAAGGCACTTTATATGGTCGGTACGGGAAGGCTTCGCCACAGTGTGGACGGATTCATTCTGGACGGCTGTGACGGCAAACTCCACTACGAGCAGTCTCCAAGTGCATCCTACAGCGTCAACTCGGATTATTTCTGGTATGAGATAGGCGATATCGTTTCAATCGGAACGAATGACTGTCTGTATTTCTGTTTTCCGAAAGAAGGAGACATCGTTGCCAAGACACGTCTTGCTGCAGAGGAGCTCTACAAGCTTTCGAAAGGCAAGACCTCGTCCGAATAAGAGAGATTACCAGGGCACGAACTCACCGCCGATGATGTCCTTTACTTCAGGGTCTGAGAGGATTCCGTATTTCCCTGGGTGCCTATATTTGTCACCCATTATGTCTTCGCTTCTGTGAGTCCTGAGCTTATCGAGATCGAGCGTTGCGACATACACACCGGGTTCTTCAGGAGCTTCGAATACGCACATGTCTCTTGCGCCTTCTTCACCGCGCACCCATGCCACGCCGTCGAAAAGTGTTGAATGGCCGTTGCAGTCCGGCTGTCCCTTCGGGTAGTTGCATGTTGCTACTGCAACCATGTTCTCATATGCTCTGGTCCTCAGCGCAGCAAGCCTGTTGATCTCCATCGGGCAGGCATTCGGAGCAAGGATGAGTTCCGCTCCTTTGAGCATCAGTATCCTCGCGCTCTCGGGAAATTCCCTGTCAAAGCAGATCATGGAACCAAACTTTACCGTTCCTCTTCCGAAATCCAGGTCCGCCGTGTAAAAATCTTCTCCTTCAGACAAAACAACCTCATCCGAAAATGCACATATGTGGACCTTGGAATAGTGAAGGATCTCTTTTCCCGTCCTGTCGAAAAAGATAACGGAATTGAGCGGCCTGGGATCGTGTGATTCAAGCAGTGTTATGCCGATCGCCATGTTCAGTCCGGCAGCGAGATCCCTGAACTTGTTAACGAAATCACTGTCTTTGCCGATGGCGAGACGCTTTACATGTTCTTCATCCTGCGGGAGATAATATCCGTCGCTCCACATCTCCGGAAAGAGTGCGATGTCAGCACCTTTTGCTTTAGCTTCTTTGCATGCTTTGACTCCGGCAGAAAGATTGTCTTCAAGAGTCTTTCCCGGGAGAAGCTGAAGCAGTGCGATCCTTAATTCCATTTTTTTTACCCTTTCTTTTTTCCCACTATAACATATTGCCGGCAGGCATTTGCAGAACGTGTTTTTTGATATAATCGATATTAATGGGATTTTCTCATAAAGGAGCAGATTATGGGAAGACAGCTGGCATTTTGGAAGTATGAAGACGGCGCTGATCTGAACGCCCGTGAAGTATATGAGAAGTCTGTCATTGAAGGCTCTGCCGTTACAGGTCTGGCAATGCTTCCGGAAGCTGAGATCCTTTCGAAAGTTAAAAAGACATTCAGGGAATATGAGCGTCTGGACGATTATAACTACGGTGGACTGCAGGGCAACTTTACCATCCATATCAATTCACAGTCTGTAATGTTTGACTGCAGTATGAGGATGAACGAAGAAGAACTCAACAAGATAATCGATCTGATGGCGGGATTCGGCTGTCCGTATTACGATCCTCAGATCGATGTAAGATTCGAAGGTTAACGAGGCATATATGTTCATAAACAATTCGATAAGCCCGTCGGAGTACATGGGGCTTAGAAAAGCTGTCGGGTGGGGCGAATTTCCTCTTGAGGAAGCAAAGGCCGGACTCGACCATTCATACATTTGGTGTATCAGGGAAGATGAAGGAAGAAGGCCCATCGGCCTCGCAAGAGTCATCTGGGATCAGGGTTATGTCATGTACATAGCCGATGTTATCGTTATCCCCGAGTATCAGGGACAGGGCCTGGGACGCACTTTGATGGAGAACATTATGAGTTTCATTGATGAACAGTTAAAGCCCGGATACAGATTCATGGTGACGCTTGTTTCAGCGAAAGGCAAAGAGACCTTCTATGAGAAGTTCGGCTTTGTATCAAGACCTAACGAGGAAGTCGGACCGGGTATGCACCAATGGTTTGGTCGAAACAGTTCCCTCGCTTAGGTCCGCTCGCTTCGCTCACTTGTGCGGAAAACGCTCATGGCTTGTTTGCGACCAATGTGAGCGGAATTGTTCGCAAAAAAACATCACCTTCGTGATGGCGGTCGAAATTTCTGCAAAACTAAAAAATTTCTGCTATATTTATGGGAAAGGTTTATTCGGAATAGTAAACCAGAAAATGAATAAGGGAGAGATTGAATATGAAGAGACTAACCGCAACAGTTTTATCGGTAATGCTTTTGATGACCGTTGTATTCGGGTTTACCGGATGCAAGAACCCTAAAAAAGAATGGTACAAGAACTGTCTTGAGTATTACAGGGACGGCATAAAGAACGGTTTCACGCAGAGTTTCGGAAACCTGCAGGTGCCCGATGAACTTAAGGATAAGAATAACCGTATCGGATATCTTCTCAGGGATCTTGACGGCGACGGGATCGATGAACTGCTCATCGGTCTGATCGATGACGGCATCGATACAAAGTTTACCAATGTCATCGTCAGTCACTCCGGACTTGGTGATTACTGCCTGCTCTCCGGAACAAACGGATATTACATCTATCTTTGTTCGGGCAATGTCCTCCGTGTTGATTCATGGTATGGTTCCCAGACCGAGAAGAGATACATGCAGTTCGATTCCAAGAAGAACGCTTTTAACATCATTGAAGGCGAAGGCAAGTATCTTCCGATGAAGTGGGATCTTACTGAATTCTGAGGTTTTGAAATGAGATTTGAAGAAAGAGAGATCCTTCTCAAAGACGGAAGGAAATGTATCCTTAAGCCTAATTCATCCGAATATGCCGCTCAGATGCTCGAGTATCTGAAGGCGACGCCCGGCGAAACGGATTTCCTTCTGCGTTACCCGGATGAAGTTAAATGGACTCTTGAAGAAGAGCAGAAGATCCTGGACGATCTCCGCGACAACCCGTACGCGGTAATGATGATCGCGATAGTTGACGGCAAGGTCGCAGGCAACGCAGGCGTAAACGGGATCGGCTACCAGAGGAAACTCAGGCACCGCTGTTCTCTTGCAATCGCGCTTTATAAGGAATACTGGGGACTGGGCATCGGATCGGCAATGCTCGATTATCTTACGGAACTTGCAAAACAGGTCGGCTGGAAACAGATCGATCTTGAAGTGGTTGAAGGAAATGAAAGGGCACTCGCCACATATAAGAAGTGCGGTTTTGTCGAGACCGGCATCCGTCACCGTGCACTGATATTCGATGACGGAACATATCGCGATGAGATCTTAATGTATAAAGAACTGTGATGGTTTTTCAGGAAATATTATAAGGGAGATATCAATATGGGAGCTTTTAAAGTTGTTTTCGATCAGACGATACCTTACATCGATCCGGATTACCGTTCGATCTATCTGAACATTACGGGCGAGGCGTCCGTGTCATGTGCAGACAGAGAAGGCAGTGAGTCGGATGTTCAGTTTGTTCAGACGATGATAATAGCCGCGATCCAGGAACAGATTTCCAAGTACAGCAACGAGTTTGTTTCGCACAAAGATCTGCCTGCAAAGGCAAATGTAATGGGTCAGACAGTTGCTGCCGAGCTCGGCGCAAGGAATATTACATTGAATGATTTTTCCATAACAAACATCGCTCCTGACGAAAAATCTGCTGAAAGGATCTCTCAGCTGGAAAAGACAAGAGCCTTTGCCGCCATGACTCCCCAGGAACAGATGAAGGCAATGGAAGAGGCCAACAAAAAGGCCCAGGAGTCATTGAGCCAGCTTTCCGCAGAGCAGCGCCGCCAGGCTGAAGAACAGGCCAAAAAGATAATGGAACAACAGGCCGCAGAAATGCAGAAGATAATGGAACAGATCAATCAGATGAAGGGTGCCGCAGCAGAAACCACAGTCGCAGCCGGCGTGTCTGCAACCACATCTGCTTTCAAGCCTGCACAGCCCGCGGTGAAGAGATTCTGCTCCAACTGCGGTGCACCGAGAGGCAACGGAAAGTTCTGCAGCAAATGCGGAAAGCCACTGTGATCCAGGTATTCAGTTTAATTTGCATTCAGGCGTCAACGTTTCACGAAAATGTTGACGTCTTTATTTATCGGGAGTGAGATCTGCTTGTCCTTTTGTTCTTTTTCCTTTGTGATAGTATTATGCAATGATGTTAAAGAATCTGAAAAAACTCGTCAGCTACTATAAGCCTTTCATAGGGACATTCCTTCTGGACATGTTCTTTGCTATCGTGGCTTCGGCGATCTCCCTTGTCATACCTCTCGTTGTCCGCTACATAACTTCTGATGTTGTTTACCTTGAGGTTGGCGCAAAGGAGAGGATCATACATCTCGGCATCATGCTGGTCGGTCTTGTCGTTATCCAGTTCTTTGCGAACTACTACATAACCGATGTGGGTCACGTCATGGGTGCAAAGATGGAATACAACATGAGAGCAGAGATCTTTTCACACCTGCAGAAGCTTTCGTTCTCATTTTATGATGATCAGAAGACCGGTCAGCTCATGAGCAGGATCACCAACGATCTTTTCGAGATCACTGAACTCCTGCATCACGGTCCCGAGAACATCGTCATCTCGCTCATAAAGATCATCGGTGCTTTCATCATCCTGATGGGCATCAGCAAATACCTGACTGCTGCGGCTTTTGTCATGCTCCCGCTGATGTTTATCTTTGTCTTTCTGCTTAACAAGAAGATGCGCAGAGCTTTCAAGGAGAACAGGAAGAAGGTTGCGGAGATTAACTCGAGAGCAGAGGACAATCTTTCGGGTATCAGGGTCGTTAAGTCTTTTGCAAACGAAGAGATCGAGATGGATAAGTTCAAGGAGGGCAACGATGCTTTCCTGAGTGCCAAGAAGAACAGTTATCTTTACCTGGGACTGTTCCAGTCCGGCATGACGGCTTTCATACTTCTCGTAAACATAGCGGTCATCATTACAGGCGGTGTCCTAATCTCTGAGCATCTGGTCGAGATTCCGGATTTCATTGCATTCCTTTTGTACATCAACACCTTCACTGAACCGATAAGAGTCATCGTTGACTTTACGGAGCAGTTTCAGAACGGATACACAGGTTTTGAGAGATTCACGGAGATACTTAATATAGAGCCTGACATCAAGGACAAAGAGGATGCCGTCGACCTGACAGACGTTAAGGGCGACATTGTTTTTGATGATGTTTCTTTTAAGTACAAGGAAGGTGCACACAGGGTGCTGCGTCACATTAACCTCGATATCGAGGCAGGATCTTATGTAGCGCTGGTCGGTTCCTCCGGCGGCGGAAAGACGACGCTCTGCAGCCTCATCCCGAGGTTCTATGATGTTACCGGCGGCTCGATAAAGATCGACGGGAAGGACATCCGCGACCTTAAACTTAAGAGCCTGCGTGATCACATCGGAATCGTTCAGCAGGATGTCTATCTGTTTGCCGGAACCGTCATTGAGAATATCAGTTACGGTAAGCCCGGTTCCACGAGGGAAGAGATAATAGAAGCTGCGAAACTTGCAAATGCGCATGACTTCATAATGGAACTTCCAAACGGTTACGATACCGATATCGGGCAGCGCGGCATCAAGCTCTCGGGCGGACAGAAGCAGAGACTTTCGATCGCGAGAGTGTTCCTTAAGAATCCGCCGATACTCATCTTTGATGAGGCGACGAGCGCGCTTGATAACGAGAGCGAGAATATCGTCAAAGAGTCTCTTGAGAAACTTGCAAAGAACAGGACTACGATCGTGATCGCGCACCGTCTTTCAACAGTCAGGAATGCGGAGCGCATACTTGTCCTTACCGAGAACGGGATCGAGGAAAGCGGAACCCACGACGAGCTCATGGCGAAGAACGGCATCTATGCCGGGCTCTACAAGTGGAACGCGTAAGTGACTATGAAGAATTGCTGAAAGAATACGCGGAAAGTACTGATATGCATTTCGTTGAAGCGAAAGGAATACTTCATAACAAGAACGGTTTTAACGGCATGAACATATACCGTGGCTGTACGCACGGCTGCATCTACTGCGACAGCAGGAGCGCATGCTATCAGTTTACGCATCCCTTCGAAGATATCGAAGTAAAGAAGAATGCCCCCGTGCTTTTGGAACAGGCCTTAAGGTCTAAGCGAAGCAAATGCATGATCGGAACCGGCTCGATGTCAGATCCTTATATGCACTGTGAGACGGAACTGCGCATGACGAGAAAGTGTCTGGAGATCATCGAGAAGCACGGCTTCGGTCTGGCCATCCAGACCAAGTCTGACAGGATATTGGAAGACATAGATCTTCTGGATTCGATCAACAGGAAAGCCAAATGCGTTGTCCAGATCACGCTTACTACTTACGATGAAAAACTCTGCAGCATCTTAGAGCCGAATGTGTGCAATACGCAAAAACGCATCGGGGTCCTGGAAGAAATGCAGAAGAGGGGTATTCCCACAGTAGTCTGGCTTTCACCGGTCCTTCCGTTCATTAACGATACCGAAGAAAACATAACCCGCATCCTTGAAGAATGTGTCCGCACCGGAGTGAAGGGTATCATCTGTTTCGGCATGGGAGTAACGCTCAGGGAAGGCGACAGGGAGTATTTCTATGAAGCGCTCGACAAGCATTTCCCCGGCATGAAGGAAAGATACATAAACACTTATGGAAATGCTTATGAAGTTACTTCACCTGACAACGTTAGACTGATGAACATCTTCAGGAAGACATGCAAAGACAACGGAATAATGAGTGACCCGGATGAGTGCTTCAGATATCTTAACGATCTTCCCGACAGGCAGATGAGTATTTTTGACTTATAATCTAAATAGATTTTAGAGAAGCTAGGTTATTAACATGAATCATTGCGGCACGAGAAAACTTGAAACAGATCGTCTCATCTTAAGAAGATTTACTTTGGACGATGCACCGTTCATGCATAAGAACTGGGCATCAGATCCGGAAGTGACAAAATACCTTACCTGGCCATGCCATGAAAGTGTTGAGGCAAGCAAGCGGGTGATCGGAACCTGGATTCCGCTTTATGAAAAAGACGATTATTACAACTGGACCATCGTCCTTAAAGAACTTGGTGAACCCGTCGGCAGCATCGCGGTCGTAAAGCAGGATGAGGACACATCCATGGTCCACATCGGCTACTGCATCGGCAGGAAGTGGTGGCATCAGGGCATAACCTCTGAAGCTCTCAAAGCCGTCATGGATTTCATGTTTGACGTGGTCGGCGCGAACAGGATCGAGTCAAGGCACGATCCGAGAAACCCCAATTCAGGCAAAGTCATGCAGAAGTGCGGCATGAAATTCGAGGGCACGATGCGCAGTTCCGATATCAACAATCAGGGACTGGTTGATGCCAGTTACTATGCGCTTTTGAAGTCTGAGCGTTGAAGGCTTGAACTGTAACGGTACTGACCTGAAAATATGGCGGAAATGTGTTATAATTAAAAACAGGGTGATAAATCTATTTTATTTAGGAGCAGGGTATGTCAAAGAGGGTCCGGAAAACATCAATCAGGAGCAGGCATTCGTTTACGCTTGTCGAGCTTATTGTTGTCCTCGTTATCCTTGCTGTTCTGGCAGCTATACTTGTTCCTTCGCTGACGGGATATATCAAGAAAGCAAAAAAAGATCAGTATTACGAAGAAGCTCATTACGCGCTCGTTGCAGCCCAGTCTACCATCGTTGAATGTTATGGTAGAGGATATGTCTCTCAGCTTGGTATAGCAAACCATGGTGGTCAGCAAGGCGGCGGAGGCAGTGCTGGTGACCGCAGATGGGATATCGGAAAGGGCAGTAATGCTACAGACGAAGAGAAAGAATACGGAGAGAAACTGCTGAAGCTTTTTGACCGTACCAGAGATAATGAACCATATCTTTTGATCTTTGGCTGCGGACGTCCTGAAATGGGTTTGGCTGACAGTCAGTTGTATACCGTTTACTATATCGGCTATGTTGCAAATAAGAATGCTCCTGCTATTTTCTTTATTAACGGAGAGTGGAGATACAAATATCCGACTGACAATCCTGAGATTATATACAAGGATGATGGAAAGACCGTTGATGGTAAGAGTATCAAGATCAATTATTTAAAAGTGGGAAGCAAGCGAGATAAAAAAGTGGATATTCCGATCCAGTATTATGTCGTAAGCAACAATACCGGAATTGCAGATAATTTCTGGACCAATGGTGCAGACTCACTCAGAGGTCATAGTGAAGGTCAATTCAAAGGATAAGTAAAAAAGCAGCTGCCCTCGGGTAGCTGTTTTGCTTATGTGCTTATTTCACTATCTTGTAAACGGCTTTTCTGTATTTGTATGAGCCGATGACGAAGGTTGAAGAAGTGACCTTTTCCGTAAGCTCGGTTGTCTTTATGAAGTCCTTCGTGATCTTTACGAGGTACTGTTTTCCGCCTTTTTTGACCAGGTAGCACTCGGGGTTTTCGTTGATGTAATCGAGCGTCTGAACGATCCCGGGCATAACAAGAAAGTCGACGACAGCCTCGTCTTTGCTCATCTTCTTTTTCCTGATCAGCGGGCAGATCAGGTCAAAGAAACATGAGGATTCAGTAAAGGGCAAAGGGGATATCAGGCTCGTTAAATTGCGTTCAGACAATTTACACTTTTGATACATAATCCCGATTATAAAACCGTAGTTAGCCTTTACTAACTGACCATCTCCAAAGTAAAATAGATAAGTCTGTAATATTCCCAAAAGAGGCAGGAGGTTTTTTCATGGCAAAATTACAAGAAGCTGCTGTCGCTCAGATTACAGAGATCTGTCAACGTCATAAGAACGATAAGACACCTCTCATGATGATCCTGAGTGACATTCAGAATGAGTACGGATATATTCCGCTCGAGGTTCAGGAACTCGTTTCCAAGGAAACAGGTATTTCGGTTGCAGAAATCTATGGAGTTGTTACATTCTACTCATTCTTTTCTCTTACTCCGAAGGGAAAGTACGTTGTAGGCTGCTGCCTCGGTACTGCCTGCTACGTTAAGGGTGCCCAGAACGTTATCGACAAGTTCCAGGAGCTCCTCGGCGTTAAGCCCGGTGAGACAACAGAAGACGGTCTGTTCACACTCGACGCTCTCCGCTGCATCGGTGCATGCGGTATCGCACCCGCAGTAAGCATCAACGGCAAGGTTTACCCTAAGGTTAAGGTTGACCAGGTTCCGGAGATCATTAAAGAACTCAAAGAGGAGGCAGCAAAGGCATGATAAGCACAGTTAATGACCTTAATGAGAGATTTGAAGCTCTCTCAAAGAGCCTCGACGATAAGATCAAGGGCGGTGACGGACTCCGTCACATCGTTCTCTGCGGTGGTACAGGATGCCTTTCAGCTCACTCCACAGAGATCATGGAAAGATTCAAGGAGCTCCTTAAGGAGAAGGGAATCGAGGACAAGGCTACAGTCAATCAGGTAGGCTGCTTCGGTTTCTGCTCACAGGGACCTTTCGTAAAGATCTACCCTGAGGATACTCTTTATAAGATGGTTAAGATCGAGGATGTTGATGAGATCGTTGAGAAGGACCTCATCGGCGGCGAGATCGTTGACCGTCTTCTTTATGTTGACCCTAAGACATCTGAGAAGGTCACAAAGCAGGATGATATCCTCTTCTATAAGAAGCAGAGACGTGTAGCTCTCAACGGCTGCGGCGTTATCAATCCTGAGGATATCAACGAGGCAATCGGCATGGGTGCTTTCCAGGGCATCAAGCGCGCTCTCACAATGTCTCAGCAGGAAGTTATCGATGAAGTTCTCGCTTCCGGTCTCAGAGGACGCGGCGGCGGCGGATTCCCCACAGGAAGAAAGTGGCAGTTCGCCCTCAACGTTCAGGCTGATCAGAAGTACGTTGTATGTAACGGCGACGAGGGTGACCCGGGTGCATTCATGGACCGTTCCATCCTCGAAGGTAACCCTCTCGGAGTTATCGAAGGTATGATGATCGCAGGTTACGCTTTCGGCGCTTCCGAAGGTTACTTCTACGTTCGTGCCGAGTATCCTATCGCTGTTAAGAGACTTAAGATCGCTATCGAGCAGGCTAGAGCAGAGGGTCTTCTTGGTAAGAACATCCTCGGTTCCGACTTCAGCTTCGACTGCCAGATCCGTCTCGGTGCAGGCGCATTCGTCTGCGGCGAGGAGACAGCTCTCCTCAACTCTATCGAAGGTAAGCGTGGTATGCCCAGGCCGAGGCCGCCGTTCCCGGCAGTTAAGGGTCTCTGGGGCAAGCCTACATGCGTTAACAACGTTGAGACACTCGCTTGCGTTCCTTACATCCTCAGAGAGGGTGCTGACAAGTTTGCTGCCGTTGGTACTGAAAAGTCCAAGGGTACAAAGGTTTTCGCTCTCGGCGGAAAGGTAAACAACGTTGGTCTCGTAGAAGTTCCTATGGGTACTACACTCAGAGAACTCATCTATGACATCGGTGGCGGAATCCCTGACGGTAAGAAGTTCAAGGCTATCCAGACAGGTGGTCCTTCAGGCGGATGCCTTACAGAGGAATACCTCGACGAGCCTATTGATTTCGATAACCTCGTAGCTAAGGGATCAATGATGGGTTCCGGCGGTGCTATCGTCATGGACGAAGACAACTGCATGGTTGACGTTGCTAAGTTCTATATGGAATTCATCTGCGACGAGTCCTGCGGTAAGTGCACACCTTGCCGTATCGGTACAAAGAGAATGCTCGAGATCCTCACAAGGATCACTGAGGGCAAGGGCACAATGAAGGATCTCGACGAGCTCGAGGAACTCAGCCAGACCATCAAGGCAAACTCTCTCTGCGCTCTCGGCCAGACAGCTTCCAACCCTGTTAACTCAACACTTGCTCACTTCCGTGACGAGTATCTTGCTCACATCGTTGACAAGAAGTGCCCTGCTCATGTTTGTAAGAACCTTATGCAGTACAAGATCGACGCTGAGAAGTGTATCGGCTGCGGTATGTGCGCTAAGGGATGTCCCGCAAGCTGCATCACACGTACAGAGTATGTTGCACCCGGACACAAGCTCGCATCTATGGCTATCGATGCCAATAAGTGCGTTAAGTGCGGCGCGTGCATCAGCACATGTAAGTTCAATGCAATTTCGAAGGTTTGATCAGGAGGCAATAGAATGAGTTTAGTCAATATTAAAATTGAAGGTCAGCCTTATCAGGTTGAAGCCGGCCTCACCATTCTTGAAGCCGCTAAAGCTTGTGGCTATGAGATTCCTTCACTTTGTGCATTCAATCACGGAGAGTGCAACCAGGGTTCATGCCGTGTTTGTCTCGTAGAGGCAACAGGCGCAAGAGGACTCGTTGCATCCTGCGTTTACCCTGTAGCTGAGGGTATGGAGATCAAGATCTCCTCACCTGCAGCAGTACAGGCTCGTAGAAGATCTGTAGAGCTTATGCTCTCCAACCACAACAAGAACTGCCAGCAGTGCGATAAGAACGGCCAGTGCGAGCTCCTTCATGTTGCTCAGATCACAGGCGCAAGAGAAGATGCTTTCCAGGGTGTTCACTCTGAGACACATTACGATGAGCTTGCTCCGGGACTTATCCGTGACACATCAAAGTGCATCCTCTGCGGACGTTGTATCGCTCGCTGCTCCAACGCTCACGGCATGGGCATCCTCGGTTTCGAGAACCGTGGTTTCTCAACATTCGTTTCACCTGCAGAGAACAGAAGCTTTGCTGATTCTCCCTGCATCCAGTGCGGCCAGTGCGTAAACGTCTGCCCTACAGGCGCTCTTATGGAACACTCCGAGATCGATAAGGTTGACGCTGCTTTCAAGGCAGGCAAGCACGTTATCGTTCAGGCAGCTCCTGCAGTTCGTGCAGCTATCGGCGAAGAGTTCGACAATCCTGTCGGCACACCTTGCACGGGCAAGATGATCGCAGCTCTCAGAAGACTCGGTTTCGAGAGAGTATATGACGTTAACTTCGGTGCAGACCTTACGATCATGGAAGAGGGCACAGAGCTCCTCGGACGTCTCCAGAACGGCGGCGTTCTGCCTATGATCACTTCCTGCTCACCGGGATGGATCAACTATGCTGAGTACAACTACGGCGATCTCCTTCCTCATCTTTCTTCCTGCAAGTCTCCTCACGAGATGCAGGGTGCCATCATCAAGTCTTACTGGGCACAGGAGAAGGGCATCGATCCTAAGGATATCTTCGTTGTATCCATCATGCCTTGCGTTGCTAAGAAGTTTGAGAAGGAAAGAGAGCAGCTCAAGACTAACGGTCTTCCTGATGTTGATGCAGTTCTCACAACACGTGAGCTCGCAAGAATGATCCGCCGTGCAGGCATCATGTTCAACCGTCTCCCTGATGAGGAGTGGGATCAGGATATCATGGGCGACTACACAGGCGCAGGCGTAATCTTCGGTGTTACGGGCGGCGTTATGGAAGCAGCTCTCAGAACTGTTTACTTCAAGCTCACAGGCAAAGAGTGCGAGCCTATCGAGATCAAGGCTGTACGTGGACACGATGCAGGAATCCGTGAGGCTTCCCTCGACATCAACGGCACAACAGTCAACGTTGCTATCGCTTCCGGCATGAAGAGCGCTAAGGTTCTTCTTGACGAGATCCGTGAAGGCAAGTCAAAGTATCAGTTCATCGAGATCATGGGATGCCCGGGCGGATGCATCAACGGCGGCGGTCAGCCTTACGTACGTCCCTGCTTCATGCCTAACGAGGCAGACGATATCCTCGACACATACAAGGAGAAGAGAGCGCAGGCACTCTATTCCGAGGATGAGCGTCAGACACTCCGTCAGTCTCACAAGAATCCCCAGATCATCGAACTCTATGAGAAGTATCTGGGCGAGCCTAACTCTCACAAGGCTCACGAGCTCCTGCACACAACATATGCTGCAAGAGAAGGATTCAATGAAGTAAAGAAGTAATCCGTTACTCGAAAAGACTTCAAAGGCCGCTTCATATTGAAGCGGCCTTTTTCACGCAATCTTGCCGAAACAGATTACTTTCCTTTTATTGTATAATGTGTCAGGAAATCGGGACCTGTACAGGTGCTCTGTAAAGGAGAAAGACAATGCGTTTTACGTTTGCTGTATTTTTATATTTCGTTATCAGGATATTACCGCTTATCGCCGGACTCGGTTTGCTTATAACCGGCATCGTGATCACTGCCGGCAAAAAGAAGTCCGTCAAGGTGCTCGGAATAGGCTATATCATCAGTTCATTATCGGTCATCATGAGCTCCTGTTCAGTTTTTCTCGTGCGCATGCTCCCGATCAGGATCTATTCGAATTTCTCCGCTGGACTCACCTTGGTATCATTTTTGTGCGGTATCGGAGCTCTGGTATGCATATGTATCTTCATCCATAAGAATTACGGAAAAAAGCTCATATACATTCCCGTGCTGGCTGTTTATATCGGAGGATATATCATTAAC
Organism: Clostridiales bacterium; assembly: GCA_017478485.1. Taxonomy (GTDB): domain Bacteria; phylum Bacillota; class Clostridia; order Saccharofermentanales; family Saccharofermentanaceae; genus Saccharofermentans. The sequence goes on from JAFVDI010000002.1 coordinate 47,986, forward strand.
AGGATCGTTCTCGTGCTGCTGTCAAAGGTAATCGTAGAAAGAAATTTTGCAATGTGGTTATCAATGGTACAGAGCATCGACGCATTTGTCATCGAAGCAGCCGTATCACTTATAATCATCATCGTTTTCTATAAGAACAGAAATAACGAAAATGTGATCCCGAAGATGTGGCTCTTTGAGACTGTCGCTCTTTTGATCGGCGCATCCGAAACACTGGTCCGCGTGATCTACTATTTGAGCATCATCAATAACCACAGGATAGCAAGTTCTTATGATAATGTGATCTCGCTGATCATGGGCATTTCAGCACTTGCTGCAGTCATCACTCCGATCTACGTTACCGCTATGGTTCACAGTGTCAGAGGTACACCTACTCAAGTCTGAGATAAATGATCAGGGCTTGTCGTAAAGTCCGCCCATAAACTCTGTCGCGAACTGGATCTTGGTTGGGTTGAACTGATCGCGGCTCTCTTCGAGAGGATAGCAGAAGAACGTGTCATCGTAAGTCGAAAGCGTGATGCAGTCGCCGTATTTCCCTCTGAAATCGTATTCGGTATGCACCGATGGCATTGACTTTGCGGGGAAGACGAGAGTCTCTTCCTTTCCACTCCTGTAGTTGTTGAAAGTGAGCGTGAAGCCGCTGCAGTCGTGAGTAAGCCTTCCGGTTCCGCAGTCAATGAAGTTCTTCGCGTTCGGAAGTCCTCTGACATTGACTTTAACATCGAGACTATAAGTGCCGCTCCTGACCTCATCGTGAACGAAACCGCGCTGCCATTCATACCAGTCGGGAATGTGTATTGTTTCGCCCATTTCAGAATGGAGCTGTCCTAATTCATCCATCTCGTATGAATCACCGCAGTGCCTGCAGTAGAGTCTGTTTCCGGATGATCTCGTCGCGAAATCAGTGCCGCATTTTCTGCATCTGTAGAGCGGGAAATGAAGGCCTTCGGCGCGCCACGGATCAGAGATCTTAATGCCCTTTTCGAACTGGTATTTATATTCGTCGTAAGTGAGTTCTTTCGTTATGCGGCCTAAGACTTCATCAACGGAGAGTTTTTCGATCTCATCTTTCGTGATCACGCACTTAAGGTCTGCGTGAAGCCTTGCACCTTTTCTTGGCTTCAGGTTCCAGATAGGCTGCTGGAGATAGCACCCCTGTGCGTTGAGAGTAACCACAGGCACTTTCAGAAGCTTTGCGAGTTTTGCTATTGAAGGCGCCATGTTGGAGTTCGTACCGACGTTTGCATACCTTGCCTCAGGGTATATGACCATGACATCGCCCCTGTCGATGACGCGCGTTATGTTCCGGATCAGGCACTGGTCGTTGATGAACTTTCTCGTGCCAAGACATCCGACCTGACGGTAGAGCCAGTCGCCCCAGGTCTCAAATCCTTCGAGCTCGCTGATGTAGTTTGCCCTGAAGGGCTTTAGGACAAGCGGAGTCACATAGAAATCCATGAAGGAATTATGCGAGCAGTATACGAGAAAAGGAGGCTTTATGCCATCCATGTTGTGCTTTTCGATCTTGAGCTTGTAAGGCATTGTTGCAAATCTGCAGATGAGCCATATCAGAGGCAGAAAAAGGAGGTTCTGCCTCGGAGGCACTTTGGCTCTGTCAAACGGCGTAATGTCTTTCCTTGGGTCATTTATGTCCCTGAGCATGAAACGTTCGGTCTCCTTTCCCTTATCCGGAATAAAGATACAACAAAAGAAGTTGTAATTACAAGAAAAAACCTGACGGGGGAGAAACCCGTCAGGCCGCAACACTATATGTGAAAAGCTTATTTAAGTTTTGAATAACTGTCTTCCCAGGGAATGTTCTCCCAGTAAGTCGTGTCAAAACCTTTTCTGACCTGGCTGAACCAGAACTCCATCTTCGCCTGCAGATGAGGGCACTTGTAGACGCCGGGCTCGACCTCGTAATTATAGATTGAATGGATCATTGCATTTGTCAGGAGTGTTGCCCTGTCCTCGAACTCATTTGCCTGTGAGTACGGACATACGAAGTATACGCCGGATATATCAGAATCATCTGTTCTCGGGCAGTATTCGGCCTGTGCAAAATTGTATTTCATAACGGCATCGGCATTGGTCTTGTCTCGGTATGCAAAGTCTTCGGGATTGAGCTTGGCCCAGTCTTCTGACTTCATCAGACCTTTTGACCTGAGCTTGAAATCCGTAAGATGGACTATCTCGTGCATTACGTCAGGCGGGTTGAATATGCCGCTCTGGCCGGCAATATCGATTACAAGATAGAACTCTCCTTTAGAATCCGTGTCTGACGTAAAAGCATTTATCGATGCATCAGGATAGGTAAGACTCTTGATATGACCGGTCAGATAGATCTTCAGGGGATTATCCTCAGAAAGCCTGAGCTGATAGAAAAAGGTCTTCGGATAGATCTTGAGTATGTTGTCTACCGAGGCCAATGCCTTCTTTATGTTTGCTTCATCAGTGTATTTTTCGACCACGAGTTGTTCGCTTTCATCACCGAATTCCGTTCTGATATCTCCGCCATAGACGATATCCACGCCATATTTGGTCTCGATCTTCTGTTCCAAGGTCTTGAGATCATCTGCTTCGGAAAGTTCATGATCGGCATAGTTGACAGCTGCGATCTTTGAAAGACCGTCTGACGGCTTTTTTGCCTCTGAAGACAACCCGACTGATACTGACGGGTTTACTATCTTGTTTGTTGTATTAGAGGGATCGCTGTTTATGCTGCATGATGTTATTGAGAGTACGAGCGCGCCGGTAAGGATTGCGGCTGCCGTGTTTTTAAATCTTCTCATTTCCGTTCCTCCTTATCAGTGCTGATATTATCACTTCAGGGGAACGAAAATGAGTGATTCCAGAGGAAATGAATAAGGAAATATTCGGTAAGGCTTTATGCCTCAGGGATCGTCTCTACGCCGCAGAACATTGCGGGCTGGGTTTTGCCGGACAAGCTGTGATAACCGAAAGCTATCGTTGAAGCTACAACGATGATCACCGCGAGAACGATCATCATTCCGACGAGTCTTGAACCTCCCTTTCCGGTATTATCCTTTTTCATTTTGATTTCCTCCTTGCAGAAGTAGTTGTCCTTTTATGGCTTCATTATTGCGGCACAGGGAGGGTGAGGCAATCAGTAATAATGCCCCGGTTTGATGATTAAGCAACAAACGCGGGGCAATATGTTGTCTGCAAAAAAGATCAGCGGATCATTGTTTATCCAGGTGGTTCGCCTTGTAGTATTTCGAGTCGACGAAGTCGTATTTTGTTCTGGTCTTCATTTCGAAAAGGACCATCCTGTTGGCTCCGCTTGTGGTCTTATAAGCAAAACCGTAATAGTTGATCTTGTCTTTTCCGCTGCCGTTTTCAAGAACAAGGATTATGAAGTTGTCGCGTTTATAATCAGGGTTCTGTGAAATCAGCTTATTGACATCGGATTTGGAGAGGTAATCCCTGTATCTTCTTTCGATCTGATCCATGGCATCGGTGCCGAGGTAGAGCTTATACTTTCCTGATGCGGAGTTATCCTCAGCATTCGCATATGAAGGGGATAACTTGTAAGTGTAACCGGCTCCGAATTCAAGATATGTATCGTCACCTTTAATGGTATTGACCCAGTTGTGTGAACTGACTGCCTTGGCTCTGTTTTTGTATTCTTCGGTGTTTCTTTCGTTTGCATGATCGAGCGCATAGTAGAAATCGATCGGATTATTGATGGTTCCGGCATCAAACTCATCCTTAAGATCCTTCCAGCACACTGCGAAAGTAAGAACGAGACCGACGACTATGATGCCTGACATGATCATGCCGGCAATGGCTTTGCCGGTTCCGGGCTGATTCCTTTTCTTTGATGAGAAGAATCCGATGACCGAGAGGATCAGTCCGATCAACGACGTTGAACCGATAGTGCAAAGACCTATGATCGAAAAGGTGAGGCCTGCATTGCAGAAGCCGTTGCTCTTGGGTTTGTTGACCGCTTTTTGAACAGGCTGGGTGATGGGCTGCGCATAGACCGGCTGGATGGGTGTGTAGCCGGGAAGCGGGTTCTCCGGAGTTATCGGCACGAACCCTTCATTTGAAGGTGCAGGGATCGGCTGAAAACCCTCAGGCGCCTGAGGAGCTGACTGCTGAACGGGATCTGAAGAAATAGCGCTTCCGCAGTTACAGCAGAACTTTGCGCCATTGTTGTTTTCGGTACCGCAAATAGGACAAAACGACATACAAAATCCTCCCTATCCGTTATTCCATAAAGATATTCCCTTATCCGCAGATATTATAACACGGCAGCCGTTCTACCAAATGCAGAGATGTATAATGGACTGGAACGGATCAGTTATGCACCGGAAGAGCTTATGAAAGGGGACAATGCGGATGAGCATACCAGGATCTCAGGGCTCCCTTACAGTGCCGGTGAACTGGAAGAAGCCCGGTCCAAACTTTTGGATATGATAAAAGAAGATGAAAAAAGAATAATGGAACAAGAGGAAAACTGAATGCAGAAGATATTGTTTTTAGCAGATCTCCACGGCAATCTGCCCGCAACGCTGGCTCTCGAAAAGGAGATCGAAAGGATAATGCCCGATGACATCTGGTTCCTTGGAGATGCAGTTGGCAAGGGCCCCGAGAGCGACAAGACACTGGACTGGGTGAGGACTCACTGCAGGCATTTCATTTCGGGCAACTGGGATATCGGATGCGTTGAGACCGGAAAGCTCTGCGAAAAAGACAGCAGCACTTACGATCCCGATCAGCTCGAATGGCTTAAGATGAACAGATTCTATGCAGAACAGCTTGGCAAAGAACGTCTGGAATGGCTTGAATCCCTTCCGCAGGAAGATGAGGTCCTCATCAGCGGCATCAACTTCAGGCTGATCCACGGAAGGCCGGTAGCCGCCAATTTCCATCCTTATCTTACGATGGATGAGCTCCGTCCCGGATACACAGATACAAAGGGAAAACTCCACAACGGCTTTATCAGCGCCGACTGCCACATGCCCTATATCCTTGAGATGGATCTCGGCTATGCAGTCAACACGGGAAGCGTCGGCAATTCACTCGGCGTTACGAACTGCCACGCGCTCCTGATCGAAGGTGAGCTTGGCTCAGAGATAAGAGCGCCCATAAGGCTGACCATCCTGAGCATACCTTATGACAATCAGGCTGCCGCGGATGTTGCTGACAGATTTCCCGATCTGCCAAACAGGGAAGCGTACAAGAAAGAATTATTAACGGGAGTCTATTCCAGATAAGGAGCAACTTCATGAAGAAATGGTATGACGAGGAATACGAATTCACGGTTGAGGTAACCGGTTTCCTTCATGGTGACCATACCGAGAGATACTGCCGCAACGGCGAAGAGATCGGTGACAGGTATACTTGCACATACGGATGTCCCGTAAACAAAGACGGCTACGGAATCTGCTCCAAGACAATGATGATGCTGTATCCCCTGATGGAAGCTGTCAGGAGCGGAGGTGATCTTGAAAACCTCGGCGGTGACGGCAAGTATACCAAGACCATCGTCTGTCCTGACGGCTGCGTGATCTTCAAGCTGACGGCAACTCCGCTCGGAAATGAGAACTTTCACAAGGGCGGATTCTGGGAATATCCGGATCAGACATGAGGGGACATTATCCCCATCTTAGCAGTGATAGCTGCTGCTGAACCTACATAGTCATTGCATTTTCCGCTCATGAAGCCGCGAAGTTCGGCGCACTTTAAGTGTCCGTATTTTGCGGTGAACTGTTTTTCGAACTCATCTATGTCGGAATCCGAACCGCCCATCTCCCTGATCGTCTGTTCTGCAGCCAGCACTGCTCCGCAATAGCCGCCGTTATCACGCGGACGGGGAGCTGTCGTCTTGTTTGTATTGTTCATTCCCAGCGCATCGTAGACTGCCATTGCGCAGTTCATGCCGCTTCTGTGGTTGTTCCTGGCTATTGTTTCGTAATCGATCATATGAGCTCCGTAATCCGCATATGCATAATAATGTTTTAATATCTTATCAGTGAAAAGCCTGTTAACAAACCATTAAATGGTGCAATTTCTATAAGCGGCTAGTATAATAGGAAAAGTAAAGAGTTTTTTATATGCTATCACGAGGATTGTATGACTAGCGGACAGTCTGAAAAAAGAAGCAAGATACCGAGTTCGGTCGGCAAAGCGGATGTTGATCCGGGATTTGCCGAGGGTATTCCTGGTTCAGAAGAGACTGATCTGGAATTAGCATTTTATAAGCTTTTCTCAAAACTTGTTTCGGCCATGACCACTTTTGAGGTTGATGTTGATCTGGTCAAGAATCTCCTTATCAAAATGTGTCTTATGTTCAGGCTGTGTAAGGCTGAGACGAGAGTCTACCAGAATGAACAGGAGGAAAGAGAAGACAACGGTGAGACTCTCAGCTGTTACGATAACGGCAAAGAAGGCAACGTGGTGCTTACATACCGCGTCGTTACCAGCGTAATGACCAGAGCCGTTATCACATCATATATGGCTCCGGATGAAAAGCCTTTGAATGAAGACGAAAAAAGCAAGCTGGATCTCGTCATGAGAACGGTATTGAGTTACATCAGCCGCAAAAGGATGAGAGAAGCACTTTACAAGCTCGCCTACTTTGATGAAAAAGGATTCCCGAATCTGCGCAACTGGTTCGATTATCTTGGAAAGGCTGCTGCGCAGGATCAGCTCCGTGACAAGATTGCTTTCCGTTATAACCTCAGACATTTTTCGCTGATCAATCAGGAGTTCGGCAGGGAGACTGGCGATGTGATAATGAACTCGCACTACGCCAAACTTGTTGAACTCCTTGGTGACGATAGTTTTGTTGCCCGTTTGGGAGGCGACAATTTCCTCGGTATCTGCCCTGCGGAAAAGACCAGGATCGTGGTTGAATATCTTACCGAGACTGAGGTAAGGACACCCAAAGGCGTCGGAGTCAACATCTCCACAAGTGCCGGTTTCTTCCGCGTTCAGAACGAGCACGATGCAATGGTCGATGCGATCATGAGCAGCAAGATCAGCGCATACCGCGTTGCCCAGAACGGGGGAATGGATAATACCGTATTCTACGATGAGTCTTTCCGCAGCAACAGGGAAAAGAGCATGAAGATACAACAGCAGTTCTCTGAAGCGCTTGAGAAGAACGAATTCAAGCCGTACTATCAGCCGAAGGTCAATGTTCTTGACGGCAGGCTCGTTGGTGCTGAAGCACTCTGCAGATGGTTCAGGGGCGGCAAGGTTATCCCGCCTTCGGAATTCATACCGTTCCTTGAGGAGACGAGTGAGATCTGCAAGCTCGATTTCAACATGCTCGAAAACGTTTGCAAAGACATGAGACGCTGGGCTGATGAAGGCAGGGAGCTTATAAGAATATCGATCAACTTCTCAAGAAAGCACATTCTCAACACGTATTTTCCTGAAACGATCGCAGAGATCGTCGACAAGTATTCCGTTCCTCATGAGCTGATCGAGGTCGAGCTTACCGAGACGACGTCTGAGATCGAATACGGAGAGCTCAGACGCATGGCTAACGGGCTTAGGGATCTGGGATTCCATATCTCCATAGACGATTTCGGCATCGGTTATTCGTCACTGAATCTGATAAAGGACATTCCGTGGAGCACGCTTAAGATCGACAAGGCTTTTCTGCCTGAAGAGACTGAAGGCGAATCGAGCATAAACCGCATTATGTTCAGACATGTTGTTTCCATGGCGAGACAGCTGGGCCTTGAATGTATCTCTGAAGGCGTAGAGACACCACGCCATGTTGATATCCTTAAAGAGTACGGCTGCGATATCGCTCAGGGGTATTTCTTCGACAAGCCTCTTTCTGTTGCGGATTTCGAGCAAAGACTCAGCAGGGGCAGGTACGATATCTGATCTCAAAGCGGGCTTCAGGCCCGTTTTTTACCGCTGTTTTCAAACTTAACAACAATGTACCGCCGTTATGTCGCTTAATCGACAAATACATAGTGCATTAGTGATTTAAAGTGTTTCCGTGTCATGTGATACTCTAGCCATCCAAATCAAAAACACGAATGTGAGGAACAGAGCATGACAACAATGACAATGGAAAAGCAGAAAGTAATCGTTAACAATCCCTGGAACACCGAGCGCAAAGAGTTCCCTTATCTGAATACTCTTGAGGATATGGAAGCTTCCGAGCTTTTCGAGGAATTCCAGGAGAGGATCAGAGAGTGGAAGAGAACAAGATACTATATGGATCTCCGCACATGTGCAGGAGAGTTCCGCACAGTCGCAAGAGAGAACGGTTACAACCTTTCAGCTGATGCAGCTGCAATGTTCATAGACATCTATTGGGAATTAGTGTAATACCTGCCCTTTCTATATTTCGTCCGTTAGAAAAGGACCCGGCATCGGCCGGGTTCTTTTCGTTTGTTATAATGTGTTTGATATTTGGGATCAGAGGATGGACGAAAAATGATCAAACGTTATCTGGCAGTATTACTGATGTTATTCATGGCACTTCCGGTATGCGCCTGTGCAGGGCGACCTTCTCAAAAAAGGATGGAATACGTTGTTGAAACAGAGGTCCCGGAGAGTGCCAGTTGCGTTTCAACTAAAGAAGCCGGCAATGACATCTGTTTTGTTTTTAAGTCTGATCTTCGCGATCTGACTTTCAATGTTTATGCACTCAAGAACGATACATATCCCGGTTACTGGCCAAGAGTGGAATATGCAAAGGCTGTCCGTGATCACTATGACGATGCCATCATGAAAGTTCTTGCTCCATGCAGATGTTTTAAGAACAGGAACGGGACTAATGAGGCAACGGCCTATGAATTCAAATGCACTTCGGATGCGGAAATGCGCGAGATCGCTAAAGTGATCGCAGAATGCAACCGGATCGTTGCAGACCAGTTCAACTACACTCCGGATGCCGATCTTACCAGTCCGAAGATAATGTATATCAGGATGCTGGTGCTCTATGAAAGTAACAGTGGAGACACGATGCACGGCTATGCCCTGAACGGCATCGATGATGAAGAAACTGTTTACAGGTCAATATCAAATGGGACACTTTAATTATATAATGTTTTCGTATGGGGAATTCTAAGAGCCAATCCAAGTTATATTCTTTCTACAAAGCAGTGGTGACTGTCATTGCTTTTGCGGCCTGCTTTTATCTTTTCGCCGTCTGTTTCGTCGCGACATACAGACTGATCTCCGATCTGGGGAGCGTCAGGGTATTGTTCCTGAATCCCATACTGATACTGCTCATTGCATTTGCCGCCGTTTTTGCCGCGGGCATCTTTATCCTTAAGTCAGAAAAGACAATGGGACGCCTTTCAAAATTCGAGAACGCCGATACGTACTCGAAGGCGATGCGCATACTCAAGGCTGTCATCTTCATCGAAAGCGTTCTGTTTGTAATATCAATAAACGGAGTCAGACAAAATGTCGACCAGCTCTCGGTCCAGCAGGCGGCATACAGTTTCTCGTGGGGTGAGACAGAAACTTTTACTCCTCCGGGATATCTGGGCATCTATCCCAACAACATCGGAATGGCCGTCATCCATTATCTTCTGAGTCTTGTCGCGGGACACTACAACAACACTCTGATAATGCTCATCAACGCCATTCTTGTTCCGTTTATCTATTCTGATCTTGCAGAGATCGGCGGCAGGTTCGGTCTGTCTAAGAAGGGCCGCATCCTTGTCATGGCGGCAGGCGCTCTGTTCCTGCCTCTGCAGGCTAAATCGGTGATAATCTACGGCGATGTTCCCGGTATGTTCTTTGCAGTAAGGGCAATGAGACTTGCAGCTGAAACATCGGAGAAGAAAATATCAGTTAAGAAGACGGCTGCATTGATCGCATTCCCTGCGATCGCATGTTTGCTCAAGAATAACTTCATCATATTCGCAATAGCAGTAATGATCTATCTTGCCGCAGAATTCTTAAGGCAGAAGAGATTCAAAGAGCTTTATATTCCTGTTGCGGTAATAGCATGCTCAGTCTTAATCAATGCTGTACTCAATCTGGCAGTAGGCGCGGTCATCGGACATGCGGTATCCGAAGGCGCTTCGAAGTGGTCATGGATCGCGATGGGCATGCAGGAAGAAGCAGGCATCTATAACGGCTACAACGCTTCGACTTATGCGGCTTCAGGCTTCGATCAGGCAGTACAGTCGGCAGCTGCAAAAGAAAGCATTAAGCAGAGTCTTAGCGAATTTACGGGCGAACCGAATTACGGCATCGGTTTCTACACGAGAAAGGTCCTGATCCAGTGGTCAGATCCCACACACTGCGGATTTGAGTTCCCTTCGAGAAACGTCTATCTGGACGGCAACGCTTCGCCTTTGGCGTGGCTCCTTGCAAGTCCTTTCGTTATCAGCGCTGCTGCATCCTGCCTCAAGGTGTATCAGGTCCTGATGTTCCTCGGAAGCGCGGCATTTGCAGTTACATCAGGACGTAAGAAGCAGGGTTCTCCCGCACTTCTTTTGTTCCTCACTTTCGTCGGAGGCTATGTTTTCCATCTTATCTGGGAGGCTGCTCCGTTCTACACGATGTCTTACATGGTCATGCTGATCCCGGTCGGTACGGCAGGCATTATCTCAATGATGAAGAAGCTCTCGAAAACAACTCTCAAAGAGCTTCAGAATGCGCGCTTTACAATCGATTCCGGCATCATCTATTTCATCGCAGGAACGCTGGTTTTTCTTTTCGCTGCGGCAGGATTGGGCACTGTCAGAAAGCAGCTCGTCGACGGAATGAAAGAATACAAAGCCTACTATAACGAGACTCTTTCACAGTCGAGAAATCCGGTTCCTGAAGGAAAGTATCATTTAGTGTCCGCAGATCCGGCTTGCGAAAACAATGTCGATGTCAAAGTGGAGCTCGTCAGATATGCAGGCAGATACAGGATGAGACTTCTTCAGGACGGCGAAGGCGACAATGTTTATCTGACTGCGCAGAACAACAGCATCGGCGTCAGCTGGTTCTCAAATGATGAGTCTCAGGTATTCGTCATCTTAAGGAACAAGAACGGCACTTATACGATCTGCAGGGGCGCTGACAGAGCATTCTTCATCGATGGCGGTAACTCCATGATCAAGCTGGCAAACTTCATGAACTATCCGTTCCAGTTCAATACGGAGGATTACGATGATCTCATCAAGGAGAAGCCCGGATTTACCTGGAAGCTTGTCCCCGCATCCTGAACGCGAACCTGTGTGAATGGCGCCCGGCGAATACAGGGCATTGTTCGTAAACAACCAATAGAAAGGCAATGCATATGTTATTTGATGATCTTGAGATCGGCATGACGAGGGACATCGAGCCCGTAACCATCGAGAAAGACAAGATGGTCGCTTTTGCGAAAGAGTACGACAACATACCTCTTCACACCGACGAGGAATATGCGAAAAAGACGCCGTTCGGAGGCCTGATCGCCCCGGGCGTAATGAGCTTTATGGCAGTCTGGGCAAACTATCTGAAAGTCGACTTTTTCTGCGACGATCTGATCGCAGGCAGGTCAACGAAAATGGAATGGTTCAAGCCTGTTTTCCCGGGCGACGTCCTTACCGGAAAAGCGAGGATAACCAATCTTGTCAGGCGCAATCCCAGGAACGGCCTGGTCGAACTTACCATCTACATATATAACCAGAACGGAGATCTCGTGATCACAGACGTTACGGAATCCGTGGTTAAATGCAGGGCGCAGACTTCAACTGGCAGTGCTGGACCCACGATCCCGACGGAATAAAGATCGAGCTCATGCAGCTTGATGAGAAGAGCCCCCAGATGCAGTTCATAAAGAGCGTTTCAAACGCAGGTTAAGGAGGACAGCATGGTCAGACACGTTATCGTTTGGACGATCAAAGACGAATACAGTGAAGAAGAAAAAGAGCAGATAAAGAACGGCGTTAAGGAAGGTCTTGAAGGACTCCTTGGAAAGATCCCGGGACTTGTTGAGATCCGTGTTAATACGACCAGACTTCCGGGTTCGAGCGGCGACGCGATGCTCGATTCACTTTTCGAGGATTTCGATGCGCTCAAAGCATACAAGGACCACCCCGCCCATCTTGAAGTGGCCAACGGAAAGGTCAGGCCCTTCATGAAGATACGCAGCAGTTTCGATTTCGAGATCTGATACCGGCTTATTTTCTTCTCAAGGCATGTTTAGGCTGTTTTAACCATGCCTGAATATCCCAGAATTCAAAGGTCGGTGTAACGTACTTTGAGCCGTCCGTATAGCCTGTTAAGACTATATCATGACCGTAGTTGTCTTTGCCGACATAGAAATGCACCCAGCCGTGGTGGTTATGATAATCACAGAGCCAGTCTCCGGGTCTGATCTGGCTGTACGATATGTTCTTTCCGGTCTTGTGAGACAACTCATACATACCGTGGTAAACCTTCTTGTGGAAGAACGAACGCATTACATAGACAACAAAGCCCGAACAGTCGCATTTCTTCTTTGAGGAACCGCCATATTTGTATTTAATGTCTTTTGAAACCCATAAGCAAGGCATGTATCCATTCCAAAGATTATCGTTGTATTCATTGGTGTTCTTTTTGTTATAAGGGAATGTCTTTTTGCACCACGCAGCAAACTTATTTCCTGTTGTTACGAGATACGGTGCAGGAAAATCATCCATTGACAGAAATGCGTGGTCATTTTCAGAAGTAACTCCGCCATATTCTTTCGGCGGTCTCTGGTTTGAGGGGAGCACGATGAGCTGGATTGCGGAAATGGTCTGACCGACCTCATCGGTTCCGGCGTAATTCAGCAACTCGTCTTCGAATTTTTCGTTCACCTCCGGTGCCCAGTCCATCCAGCCTTCCTTGGAAGTCTTTACCCTGAAATAAAGTCTTAGGCCATTTGCCGAGTAAGGTGTGTCATCTGTATCATTCGGGTTGTAGATATCCATTGTCAGGTTCTCGATCCTCTTACCTGCATCGATTATCCTTAGTGAGAACGGAGCATCGTAGGAAACCTTTCCGTCAGTAACGGGTTCACCGAAATCAGGCATATCCACACAGAGGTCAATATAAGTTTTCGGCAGATTCACTCCGACAGCGATTCCGGTGATCGGTCCTGCAACTTCCAGGACCTCACCGTCAGATTTTATCTCTGACCAGCCTGCTGAAGATTTAACCGCATAAGAGACCTTTGCGTTCTCCCCCATCCTGAAAAGTCCCGCTCCGGGAAGAAGAGGCGTTTTCGCATTGATCTGAGTAATGCTGTCAATGCTCTTGATCTCTTCAACATTGCCCGGCGCAGCTGAGCCTTTATCAACGAGAACTACCTGGATAGCTTCAAGCTTGTATGAAAGGTCTGATACGCCTGTCTCAGCGCCGTTCTTTGCCCAGCCGAGCCAGCCTACGGACTGAACGCAGACACGGTAGTAGACATCGTAGTGATCAGCGACTTCGCCTGTGAGCCTGATCGCGACAGAATCTATTTTCTTGCCCGGAGTTCCGCTCGTCATGCCGTTAGATGACCAGTTCTTTTCGAGGCCGGTCTTCTGTACTTTGGAACGGTATTCGATGCCGCCCTTGTACTGATTGCCCGTGAGGTTCATCTCGAGGCTGTCGATCTGCTTGGACTTGCCTTGCTGTCCCGCAACACTGCCGTCTTTTGACCATTTGCTGCCCCAGCCGAGGCTCTCCCTGTGGGCTCTGTAATTGACTGTCGTGGATGTTCCTTCGTTTGCAGGAACTATCCTGATCTTTATCTCTTCGATCATGCGGGAATCGCTGGGTGATCCTGCAACTGTTC
>JAFVDI010000037.1 GCA_017478485.1 Clostridiales bacterium
ACATCATCCCCGCGCCGCCTGCGGGCATAGGGGGCATGGGCTCCTTGATGGTAGCGACAGCCGCCTCTGTTGTAAGGAAGCTGGATGCTACGGAAGTCGCGTTCTGCAGAGCGCTTCTGGAGACCTTTGCGGGATCAAGGATGCCGTCCTCGATCATGTTGACATACTTCTCTGTGTAAGCGTCGAAGCCGATTCCTTCCTCGGACTCCTTAACCTTGTTTACGATAACGGCGCCGTTAAGACCTGCGTTCTCGGAAATCTGGTTAAGAGGAGCCTCCAGAGCCTTCAGAACGATCTGGGCACCGGTCTTCTCATCGCCTTCGAGTGTCTCGACTGCCTTCTCAACAGCCTTGGATGCGTGGATGTAAGCGCTTCCGCCGCCGGGGATGATACCCTCTTCCACAGCTGCACGAGTTGCGTTAAGAGCGTCCTCCATGCGATATTTTGCTTCCTTCATCTCTGTCTCGGTAGCTGCGCCTACGCGGATAACCGCTACGCCGCCTGCGAGCTTTGCAAGGCGCTCCTGAAGCTTCTCTCTGTCGAAGTCGGACTTGGTCTCTTCGATCTGCATCTTGATCTGGGAAACGCGGGATGCCAGAGCATTCTTGTCGCCGAGGCCGTCGACGATGACGGTGTTCTCTTTCTCAACCTTGACGCTCTTTGCGCGGCCCAGCTGCTGAAGTGTTGCATCCTTGAGCTCAAGACCCAGGTCGGAGCTGATAACAGTACCGCCGGTCAGGATCGCGATATCCTCGAGCATTGCTTTACGTCTGTCGCCGTAGCCGGGAGCCTTGACAGCGACAACGCTGAAGGTGCCGCGCAGCTTGTTGACGATCAGAGTGTTGAGGGCCTCGCCTTCCACATCCTCTGCGATGATCAGGAGCTTCGCGCCCATCTTGACGATCTGCTCAAGAAGATGAAGGATATCCTGGATCGTGGAGATCTTCTTGTCGGTGATCAGGATGAAGGGATCGTCGAGGACCGCTTCCATCTTGTCCATATCCGTTGCCATGTAAGCGCTGATATAGCCTCTGTCGAACTGCATGCCTTCGACGAGGTCAAGCTCTGTCTTCATGGTCTTGGACTCCTCGATGGTGATAACGCCGTCTTTGGAGACCTTTTCCATAGCGTCGGCTACCATCTTTCCGACTTCTGCGTCGCCGGAGGAAATGGTCGCAACGTTCTCAATATGAGCTTTTCCGTTGACGGGAGTGCTCATTTTTTTGATCGCCTCAACTGCTGCGTCTGTAGCTTTCTTCATGCCCTTGCGAAGGACGATGGGATTTGCGCCTGCAGCCAGGTTCTTCATGCCTTCGTTGATCATGGCCTGTGCCAGAACGGTAGCGGTTGTTGTGCCGTCACCTGCGACATCGTTGGTCTTTGTGGCGACTTCCTTGACGAGCTGTGCGCCCATGTTCTCGAAGTTGTCCTCGAGCTCGATTTCCTTGGCGATCGTAACGCCGTCGTTTGTGATCGTAGGTGCGCCGTAAGACTTGTCAAGAACTACGTTCCTGCCCTTGGGGCCCAGAGTGATCTTAACTGTATCTGCAAGTTTGTTGATGCCGGCAGCCATTGCTACTCTTGCATCTGTGCCGTGTTTGAGATCCTTTGCCATTTTATTACCTCTTTTCCGTATTCAAAATATAGTCTGAAATGATCTGTCTGTCGCTTATTCGATCACTGCAAGAATATCGCTCTGCTTGACAATGATGAATTTCTCTTCCTCAAGCTTGACTTCCGTTCCCGCATACTTGGAATAGATGACCTTGTCGCCAACCTTGACTTCCATCTTGATTTCTTTTCCGTCAACGACTCCGCCGGGGCCTACAGCGATGACTTCCGCCTGCTGGGGCTTCTCCTTCTCCTGGCCGGGAAGGACGATGCCGGACTTTGTGGTCTGCTCTGCTTCAAGCTGCTTAAGAACAACTCTGTCTGCCAAAGGTACTAACTTCATAATTTACGCCTCCTTTATCATGCGTGAATGATCAATTAACATATTCGGTAATTGATTGTTAGCACTCATCCATGTCGAGTGCTAACCCTAGTTGGTATAATAGTTTTATCCACATTTGTTTGCAACCGATGGAAATGCGCTGTTTTCTTCTTATTCCTCTATTATTCTATCTTATTCTTTCTTTTTCTCTATTTTGCTTATCTGATGACGTTTTTTCAGATTTAATACTTTATTTATGTTTTGTCCCTTCCCGTATTGCAACAGAGTGAATCACGTGCTATAGTATATGTAGTTTCAAATACTACTTGAAGCGATATCAAATATTGGGAGGTGCGTTATGACTGTAAAAGAACTTAAAGTTTTCTTCAAAGAGCATCTGGTTCCTTCTCATTTATATAATCTCAGGGGCGGATCACACGGCGGCAGAATCTGTATCGGAAAAGACAAGCAGAATACATGGGAAGTGTATTTCAGTGAAAAGAAGAACAAGATCGGCCTCATGCGGTTTGCAACGGAGAGTGAAGCCTGCCAGCACATGATGGACGAGGTTCGCAAGGTCATGGAACAGATCTACGGAGTCACCTGGAAAGGTCTGGCGTAAAAGGGACTTGTATACGACTTATTTACCCGGTCGCGGAGCTTATGCTCTGCCGCCGGGTTTTTTATGTTTTATAATCCATGTACTCAAAATCTTTTTTGTCTCATTAACCTATAATCATCCCGTAAAGTATTAAGAGGCTGCATGCTTATATTTTACACCAGGGGCCGGGCTTTCGAAGCGCGGTTCTTTTTATGGGAAAATGACGCCACGAGAAACAGCAGAGATAAATGGCGCCCCGGTGTATGGAAGAGGGGCTGTGAAAGCCCGGTTCAATCCGGTTCTTTCACAGCCCCTCTCGGTTACTGTTTAATCAGTATTCAGATCAGTATTTCAGATCAGTTAAGGCTCGCAAAGCGAGCCGCTGCGCCGCGTGCGGGTTGCCTGTAAGGCAAGGTCTAGCCGCTCTCCGCACGCGTGTGCATCGAATAACACAGCGGGGGCATCCCCCTGTGTTATTTCACATCGCCGTTTGTGATCGCGGCCTGCGCTGCTGCCAGTCTTGCGATCGGTACACGGAAAGGTGAGCAGGATACATAAGTAAGACCAACCTTGTTGCAGAACTCGATGGAAGCCGGATCTCCGCCGTGCTCACCGCAGATGCCGAGCTTGATGTCAGGGCGAACCTTGCGGCCCTTCTCAGCAGCCATCTGGATCAGCTGGCCTACGCCGTTCTGGTCGAGGTGTGCGAAAGGATCGGACTCATAAATCTTGCTCTTGTAG
>JAFVDI010000038.1 GCA_017478485.1 Clostridiales bacterium
TCATCTTCATCAGGGATTATGGTTGAATCCTTTGCGCGGGCTGCTTCCTGATTGTCCTCGAAAACATAATCCTTTCCGGGGAGAACCGCATTGAGGATGATGCCGATAAGCGAGCCTACCGCAAGACCTGACAATGAGATGACTACCAAAGGCTGTTCGACTGTGACGGTTTCTTTAACGGGGCTGCCTGCTTTAGCGATTGCTTCAGCCGGAATGTTTACTGAACCTGCAGCATCGATAACGTATTTTTCACCGTCAACGCTGAAATACTCGACAGTCTGTTCAACAGCCTTCTTGCCGACAGGGATCTTAATGGCACCTGAAGCGCAATACTGGATACCGATCGAGAGAACGAGGATGATGGCTGCGATGATGACGTTTCTAGCCTTGCCGAAGTCGATCTTGTTCTCGACTACGTTTCTTACACCGACAGCGGAGATCATGCCGTAGAGTACGAGAGAGATTCCGCCTACAACGGGTGTAGGGATGGCAGAGATGCATGCTGCGAGCTTAGGCGAGATGGAGAAGCAGATCGCGAAAAGAGCAGCAAGTCTTACCACGAAAGGATCATAGACCTTTGAAAGTGTAAGAACGCCGGTATTCTCGCCGTATGTCGTGTTTGCGGGAGCACCGAAGAGTGATGCTAATGTTGTTGCAAGACCGTCGCTCATGAGTGTTCTGTGAAGTCCGGGATCAGCGATGTAATTCTTGCCGACAGTTGAAGAGATGGCTGAAATGTCGCCGATGTGCTCAACGATGGTTGCAAGAGAGATGGGAACGATGGTGATGATAGCTGTGATGAGAAGGCTCGTATTGAGCGTTCCGCTTGTAAAGATATTGAATACCGTATTCTTGTATTCGAAGGGCAGACCGAACCATGCAGCGTCCTTGATAGTATTGATGCTTGCAACAGAGAAGAGCTGGAAGTTTGCATTGCCGCCGATCGTGTAATAATCGCCGTTGATCTTACCTGCTGTAAGTGTAAGGATGATGCAGAGTGCGCAAGCACCTACAACGCCCAGGAGGATAGGGATGATCTTGATCATGCCCTTACCCCAGATGTTGCAGATAACGATTATGAGGATCGCAACAACTGCAATGAGCCAGTTTGTAGAACAGCTGTTGATGGCTGTGGCAGAAAGGCAGAGGCCGATGGCGATGATAATGGGGCCTGTTACAATAGGCGGGAAGAATCTCATTACGCGGTTAACGCCGAAAGCCTTGATAAGTCCTGCAAGGATAAGATAGACAAGACCTGCAAGTGCGACACCGAAGCAGGCATAAGGAAGAAGCTCTTCCTCACCGTTGGGAGCGATGGCAAAATAACCTGCAAGGAATGCAAATGATGAACCTAAGAATGCAGGTACCTTTCTTTTTGAAAGAAGGTGGAAAAGAAGTGTTCCCAGACCGGCGAAAAGAAGTGTGGCAGAAACCGACAGGCCGGTGAGGATCGGTACGAGGACGGTTGATCCGAACATTGCGAACATGTGCTGGAAACCAAGCACGATAACACGGCCGGCACCCAGTGATTTCGCGTCGTAGACAGCTCCATCCTGAAGACTGGATTTACCCATAACAAACCCTCCGTTGTATATGTGAATTTAATTTATAATAGCACTCTTATGTAAAAAACAAGCAGCCGTTTTGACATCTGTTTGAAACAAAACGGCTGCTGTCCGCGGAAGGTTTATTGACTAAAAATAACAATAAACTAAAATAGTTCAAGAGGTTTGTTTCACCTTGAAGTTTTCAATGTGGTAAAGGAGAAATGTATGCAGTACAAGGATTTCGCTAATGTACAGATAATGGAGCATCCGCTCATCAAGCACAAGATATCGCTTATGAGAAGTATTGAGACAGGTAACTATGAATTCAGGAAACTTGTTGAAGAGGTTGCCACACTTGAAGCATACGAAGCACTGAGAGATCTGCCTTTGAAGATGGTCGAGGTAACTACACCGCTGGAGAAGACCATGACTCCCATGATCGACGGTAAGAAGTTTGCGATCGTTCCGATCCTCCGTGCAGGTCTCGGCATGGTTCCCGGCGTTCAGGCACTTGCTCCTCTTGCCAAGGTCGGTCACATCGGCCTTTACAGAGACCCTGTTACTCATGAGCCTCATGATTATTACTGCAAACTCCCCGATCCGATCGATCAGCGTCTTATCCTTGTCGTTGACCCGATGCTCGCAACGGGCGGATCTGCAGTTGATGCGATCAATTCCATCAAGAAACACGGCGGTAAGCACATTAAGTTCATGTGCATCATCGCAGCTCCTTACGGTATCGAAAGACTTGCAAAAGCGCATCCCGACATCGAGATCTATGTCGGAAATGTAGACAGAGAACTTAACGAAAACGCTTATATTCTCCCAGGCCTCGGCGATGCAGGCGACAGAATATTCGGAACGAAATAATAAGTGCTATAATTGCTTTTGCCTTTTCAGGCAAGCATTTTGGAGGTAGTAGATATGAAGTTAACAAAGTTTTTTGCAGCATGCCTTACAGCAGTCATGCTCGTTATGCCGCTCACATCATGCGGTAAGTCTGCACAGAAGAAGTTCGTAGTCGGTTTCGATAATGAATTCCCGCCGATGGGATTCGTTGATAAGGACGGTTCTTATACAGGCTTCGATCTTGATCTTGCAAAAGAGTGCGCTTCAAGAATGGGTATGGAGTTTGTTGCTCAGCCTATCGCTTGGGATTCTAAGGATAACGAGCTCAAGAGCGGCAACATCAGCTGCATCTGGAATGGTTTTACCATGACAGAAGAGAGAAAGACACAGTATGAATGGTCTTCACCTTACATGAAGAACCAGCAGGTAGTAGTCGTAAAGAACGATTCCACAGTTAAATCCCTTGCTGATCTTGCAGGTCTTAAGGTCTGCGTACAGAAGGATTCTTCAGGACTTGCGGCACTCGAAGGTAACAAGGAGCTTACCGCTTCTTTCAAGGAACTTGTTCAGGTCGATTCTTATCTTAACGCAATGATGGAACTCGAGTCAGGCAGCGTTGATGCGATCGTTATGGATGAGATCGTTGCACGTTATGAGATCCAGACATCAGGAAAGCCTTTTAAGATACTTGATGAAGCAATTTCCGCTGAAGAGTACGGTGTAGGCTTCCTTAAGGGCAACACACAGCTCAGAGACAAGGTTCAGAAGGCTCTTGAAGATATGGCCAAAGACGGTACAATGGCTAAGATCTCGAACAAGTGGTTCGGTTCTGACATCACCACCATCGGTAAGTAATTTTTAATTAAAACACACATAAAGCCCCGTTCGATATCATTTCGGGCGGGGCTTTAGTATGCTATAATCGCTTGTATGAGTTTTGCAGGGATTTCATTGGATAGTGGTTTGTTTTCTACTCTGACCGGCTGCTGTGTCGTTATGGCAGTTGTATGTCTCATCGTGTCAGAGATAATAATGAATTCCCATAAGAAGAACTATCCTGAAGGCGCAAAAATCAAGAAGCCGTTCAGCGTTGTTTTGCTGACCGCAGCGGCAGGAGTCCTTGCAATACCGCTTCTTATCCTGGTGATAAAGAAGCTCGTTGATCTTGTTACAGGTGATCTTGAAACTTTCATTTCGACGATAAGACTGTTAGGTCAGGGCTTTGGTTTTTCCTTTGGAATCTTCTTCTTTACGATAATATTCTCATTGCCTTTAGGTCTGATCGTTGCAGCAGGGAAGATGTCAAAGATCAAGACGATATCTGCATTCTTTAAGGTCTATGTTTCTGTCCTGCGCGGAACTCCGCTCATGCTGCAGCTCCTTCTGGTCTATTTCGGACCGTATTATCTGTTTGGCATTTCAACGGGAAGCATTGAGGTCGGACCTTTCAATTACAGGTTCATAGCCTCGATAATCGGTTTCTCTTTGAACTATGCGGCTTATTTTGCCGAGATATTCAGAGGCGGCATACAGTCCATGCCGAAGGGGCAGTATGAAGCTGCACAGGTTCTCGGTTTCTCAAAGATGCAGACATATTTCAAGATCATATTGCCGCAGGTAGTAAAGAGAGTGCTTCCTTCGGTAGGAAACGAAGTTATCACGCTTGTAAAAGATACGTCACTTGCTCAGGTCCTTGCGGTTACCGAGATGTTCACGCAGGCTTCCGCGCTTGCTTCCGCTCAGGTTTCGGTAATGCCTTTTATCGTTGCAGGTCTGTTCTATTATCTGATGAACTTCATCATCGAGTCCCTGCTGGGATTTATAGAGAAACACATGAACTATTACTCGTGAGGTCGTGAAATGAATATTCTTGAGATGCATGACATACATAAATCATTCAATGACCTTGAAGTACTGAAGGGTATAGACCTTAATGTTGCAAAGGGAGAGATCGTAGCAGTTATCGGCCCGTCCGGCGGCGGTAAATCAACGCTTCTGCGATGTGCCACGACACTTGAAAGAGTTGATTCCGGAAAGATCGTAATAGGCGGAGATGTTCTCTGCGATACCAATGGCGGAAAGATCCGTTACTGTGATAAGAAGATGTTGGGAGAGATCAGGACTAAATTCGGTCTGGTCTTCCAAAACTTCAATCTCTTTCCGCATTTCTCGGTCAGGAGAAACATTACAGAAGCTTTGATCCATGTTCACAGGAAGTCAAAAGCAGAGGCCGATGAGATCTGCAATTCGCTTTTGAAAAAGATGCATCTCATACATAAGGCAAACGAGTATCCGTGCAATCTTTCGGGAGGACAGCAGCAACGAGTATCCATTGCAAGAGCTCTTGCCACGAATCCCGAGATCATATTTTTTGATGAACCGACATCTGCACTGGATCCGGAACTTACCAAAGGCGTACTCAATGTAATCAAGGATCTTGCGGCCGAGAAGATGACGATGGTAATCGTTACTCATGAAATGTCTTTTGCAAGAGATGTTGCTGACCGTATCGTTTTCATGGACGGCGGCGTGATAGTGGAGGAGGGACCCGCATACGAACTGGTTACCAATCCTAAAGAGGAGAGGACAAAGAAATTCCTCGCAGGTTACTGATAAAGCAATAAAGGCCGCCCTTACGGACGGCCTTCTTGGTGGTGGGGGAAATGTTCAGGATTACTTAAAGTTAAAATCGATTCCGTTGACAGTGATCTTGGAGATGTTGTTCGTATCAACGAGGCGGTTGAACATGATGCTTACAGAATCCTTTTCGCCGACCATGTATGCATAGCTTGCAACGCCGCCCTTGCCGTTCTCATTACCTTTGTTATAGACGTTATATTCGCTTCCGTCTTTATATGTGATCTTTACGGTTCTGAGGTAGTCGACGCCTTCGCTGAATTCAGGGTTATAATCATCTCCGTAATGATTCTTGCCGTAAAGCTTTGCAGAACCCTTCAATACCATTGAAATAGGGGAGAGCTTGATAGAACCGCTGTCATTGCCCGTAGTTGTGCTCATGTCGATCTTATCCGCAAACGGTATGTCAACTGTAACCTGATCCTTGACGTTTTTGAAAGGATCCTTTTCTGCCTTATAGTACGATGTCATCGTGTCGTTGAATTCGTAGATATGAAGCTTCATGCCGGCATCTGTAGGGAATTCAGCGTGAGCAGGATCGGCATATTTCGAAAGGAAATCGACGTCGGACATGTATTCTCTGCAGAAGATCTTGGTCGATGTTGACTTTGACATATCAACATAAGTCTTTCCGGGGCCTGCTCCGAAATAGTACATGAAGTTCTGGTCCTCGTTTGTCGATGCACCCTTTGTCTCATTGGAAAGCTTGTTGTAGTTAAGGAGGTTAACACCTTTTTCATTCTCGATCGTATATTCGACCGCGATGCAGTTTCCGTCTCTTGCAACTGCGAGCACGGTAAACTTGTAACCGCCGAATTCAGTGACTACGGGATTTGCCATAAGCTTTCCTTTAAGGAGAGCGGCGGCCTTATCGGGATCCATGTCGGCAAATTCAACCTTGGGCATTTCGAAGGTGTGTTTAACGGGTGTTCCGTCATTTCTGATCTTTTCGGACTCGACTACCGTAACAGTATGGTTGGGAATATTGGTCTTGCCTTCAGTGCCCCAGAGGCTTGCAAACAATGCTCCGTTTGTTGCTGCATTAACTGCAAAAGGAGTTCCGAGAACAAGTACGGTTGCGGCTGCTACTGCTACCTTTGGGAAAATTCCTGTCATCTTTGCCTTATTCTTCTGTGTATATGTCTTCATCATTTTTTCCTTTCCCGCCAGATATCTGTCAGAGAAAACATGATCCTCAACACCGTCAGTGATGTGATCGAATTCTTCAATGCTGATATCTTTTTCGAATAATTCTTCGTTTAGATTCTTTTCCATAGTAATCTCCTTTAAAAAGGACTTACCTCAGTTGTGAGGTTCTCCGGTTTAAGCTTCGCTGCAGTCCTGACGCATCAGTTTCTTGGCCCGTTCATATCGTTTTCTTACATTTGCCTCTGAGATGCCCAGTTTCGCTGCGGTCTGTCTGACCGAATAATCTCTTATGACAAGGCATTCGACGACATCATGGTATTTCTCGGGTAGAGAGTTGATAAGGGGAGTGCATACAGCCCCATCTTCTGATTCAATGTCGGGTTCAACGACTTCGCTGCTTACGATTTCTTCAAGGTTTTCTGTAAAGCTTACGATCTTTGTTTCGTTCTTTCTTTTGTTATAGATGTTGATCGAAGCATTTTTGATAACTGTTATGATGTACCTCTTGCAATCGTCGGAGTCTGCCTTAGGGAAGAACACCTTATGCTTTATAAGCTGCAGGAAAGCATCCTGAACGGCGTCTTCTGCAAGCGACTCGTCGTGCAATACGGCCAATGCCACACGGAACATCTTCTGTTCGTATAACGCATAACAGTCTTCAATGAATGAAATTCTGTTAGTAGGCAATGCCATTTACTTGTCTCCTTGTCGTTTACATTTTAGGGGCCGTACAGCTTAAGCTTTATGGGATCCTTATGTGGCCCTTCACCTCATATAACAAAACGAAAAATCATTTTGTGACAAAAACATCCCGTTATTTCGAAAAAATTTTCGAGCATAAAAAAACCTGCCGGATGACGGCAGGTCTTATAAATAAACTGTCTTAATTCTCAGGCTTATAACTGTCTTTGAGTGAGACAGCCATGTTGAATACCAGGTGACCCGGTTTGGAGTCCTTGGAATCAGCGCAGAAGTAACCTGTTCTGAGGAACTGGAACCTGTCCTGAGGCTGAGTGCTTTCAAGAGACTTCTCAAGTTTTGCGCCCTTGATGACCTTGAGTGAATCAGGGTTGATGAAATCAAGGTAATTGCAGTCGGCAAGATCCGGCTGCTCGGTGGTGAAAAGCCTGTTGTATAGCCTTACCTCAGCATCAACTGCATTGGAAGCGTCAACCCAGTGAATGGTGGACTTGATCTTTCTTCCGTCTGCAGGATCGCCGCCTCTTGATTCGGGATCGTATGTGCAGTGGATAACGGTTACGTTGCCGTCAGCATCCTTCTCGCATGATACGCACTTAACGATGTAAGCGGACTTGAGGCGTACCTCATTGCCGGGGAAGAGCCTGAAATACTTAGGAGCGGGTACTTCCATGAAGTCTTCCTGCTCGATGTAGAGTTCTCTGGAGAATGTAACCTTACGTGTTCCTGCTGTCTCATCCTTGGGGTTGTTTTCAACGTCGACCTCTTCGACCTTTCCCTCGGGATAGTTGTCGATCACGAGCTTAACCGGGTTGATTACTGCCATTACGCGCTTTGCGTGCTCGTTAAGATCTTCTCTCAGGCAGTATTCGAGGAATGCAAAGTCTACAACGCTGTTAACCTTGGCAACACCGTTCCTTGCGCTGAAGTTGTGGATGGAGGCAGGCGTGTAGCCTCTTCTCCTGAGACCGCAGAGAGTAGGCATTCTGGGGTCATCCCAGCCGTCAACGATGCCTGCTTCGATCATGGCACGGAGCTTTCTCTTGGAAAGAACTGTGTGGGTGATGCCAAGCCTTGCGAACTCGATCTGACGGGGCTTGCACTCAACGGAGATGTTTTCGACTACCCAGTTGTAAAGAGGTCTGTGTGCCTCGAATTCAAGTGAGCAGAGGGAGTGGGTGATACCTTCAAGTGCATCTTCGATCGGGTGAGCGAAGTCGTACATGGGGTAGATGCACCACTCGTTACCGGTTCTGTGATGAGGCAGGTGATTGATCCTGTAGATAACTGGGTCTCTCATGTTGAAGTTGCCTGAAGCGAGGTCGATCTTGGCACGGAGAGTCATCTTTCCGTCCTCAAATTCGCCGGCTCTCATTCTCTTAAACAGATCAAGGCTTTCTTCGATGGGTCTGTCACGGTAGGGGCTCTGTGCAGGAGTCTGTGTATCGCCTCTCATGTCGTGCATCTGTTCGGGAGTAAGCTCGCAGACATAAGCGAGACCCTTTTCGATAAGCTCAACGGCGAATCCATACATCTGCTCGAAATACTCGGAAGCATAGAAGAATCTGTCATCCCAGTCGTGGCCGAGCCAGTGGATGTCTTCCTTGATAGCCTCAACGAATTCCTCATCCTCTTTGGTGGGGTTTGTATCATCCATTCTGAGGTTGCAGAGACCGCCGTATTTCTCGGCTGTGCCGAAGTCGATCTCCAAAGCTTTAGCGTGGCCGATGTGAAGATAGCCGTTCGGTTCGGGCGGAAATCTGGTGTGGATCTGTTTACCGTAGACTCTTCCGCCTTCTTTGAGTTCTTCGTCGATTATCTGCTCAATAAAATTCTTGCTTTCTGCCATAACGAACACTCCTGATCAAAGTCTTGAATAAGCGTATTTAATTCTCTTGATTGATTCTTCTTTGCCGAGGAGAAGCATTACTTCAGCGCATCCGCCGGGAGTAACCGCAACACCTGCAGCAGCGATCCTTACGGGCCACATGACAACGGAGTTCTTTACCTCAAGGCTCTCGGCAAGTGTCTTCATTGCTTCAGTAATGGCGTCTCTGTCCCATTCGAGGCCTTCGAGTACGGGGAGGGCTTTCTCGAGCATCTCCTTGGATGACTCGATCGTTGATTTGCTCTTCTTGTGTTCGAAAAGAGCAAGGTCGAAATCACCGTATTCCTTGATGAATGAGAGTTTCTCGGTGATCTCGTTGAACTTCGCGATCCTTGGTTTTAAGAGCTCAGCGAGAAGGGCATAGCAGGAAGGATCAACGCCGGCCTCATCGTAGTAAGGCTTTGCGTGTGTGAGGAATTCCTCGTCAGTCATTGCCTTGATGTGCTCCTGGTTGACCCACGAGAGCTTGTCGTAGTCGAATACGGCAGGTGACTTGGAGATTCCGTTGATGTCGAATGCTTCGATGAGCTCCTTGAGGGAGAAGATCTCTCTTGTATCCTTCGGAGCCCAGCCGAGAAGTGCGATGTAGTTAATGATCGCTTCAGGCAGATAGCCTTCGTTTACGAGATCCATGAAGCCTGTTGAGCCGTGACGCTTGGAAAGCTTGGAAATCACTTCATTGCCTTCCTCGTCGACTGACTTGCCCATGATGAGGGGCAGGTGTATGTATGTGGGTATCTCCCATCCGAAAGCCTCATAAAGAAGGTTGTATTTCGGTGTTGATGAAAGATACTCGCTTCCTCTGAC
The DNA here is from genome assembly GCA_017478485.1 of Clostridiales bacterium. Taxonomy (GTDB): domain Bacteria; phylum Bacillota; class Clostridia; order Saccharofermentanales; family Saccharofermentanaceae; genus Saccharofermentans. The sequence continues at coordinate 9,577 of JAFVDI010000038.1, forward strand.
AACGTGGGTGATTCCCATTGTGTGGTCATCGATTACGTTGGCAAAATTGTAAGTAGGGAAGCCGTCTGTCTTGATAAGGACCTGATCGTCAAGATCCTCGTTGGGGAAAGTGATATCACCGTAAACGAGGTCATGATAGGAAGTGGATCCTGTAAGAGGCATCTTCTGTCTGATTACGTAAGGCATGCCTGCATCAAGGTTCTTCTGGATCTCTTCAGCGGAAAGATCCCTGCAGTGACGGTCATAGCCGGTGCCTTCGGGAGCATTCTCTTTGAGAGCTTCGAGGCGCTCTTTAGTGCAGAAGCATCTGTAAGCCTTGCCTTCCTCAACGAGCTTCTCTGCATAAGGCTTATACATAGAAAGCCTTTCGCTCTGAACATATGGGCCGAATTCGCCGCCGATATCAGGACCTTCGTCGTGCTCAAGGCCTGCAAGCTTCAATGTGTCATATATAACCTGGGTTGCACCCTCGACGTAACGTTCACGGTCTGTATCTTCGATCCTCAATACAAAAGTACCGCCTTCGTGCTTTGCCGTAAGGTATTCATAAAGCGCGGTGCGAAGGTTTCCGACATGCATAAATCCAGTAGGACTGGGTGCGAAACGCGTTCTTATTTTCATACATAACCTCTATAATATAATGCTTGAGGGTATATTCTAACACTTTTGTGGTAATATACAAATTAACTTTCAGGAAGCCGGAGGCTGATTTTGGACAGATTAGACTGCAACAGAAATTTCGACTGCTTTGCCGGAGCGGGTATTTCCGCTGATTTTGCAGCCGGTTACATGCTGGAAGTTCTTCAGAAAGAGGAGAAGACCGGCGGCATCAAGGTCGCCATCATATCTGACCGTCAGGTTGCGGGATATTACTACAATAAGATCGAAAACCAGTTTGTCCTGCGTGATATCAAGCCTTATCTGATCATGATCGATGCACAGGACGGCAATAAGGACTTAAAGACCGTTTCCCAGATTATCGCTGACCTCACAGAGTTCGAATTCGGTTCAAGTGACTGCGTTATCGCACTTGGAGGAGGCGGAGTCATTGACTGTACGTCCATGGCTGTTTCACTTTATACCGGCAAGCCCGGATATATCGTTATCCCGACTACTTTAGGCGCAATGATCGATTCCGCTGTATCGCTGGAATCTTTTGTGAATTCCGGGAAACATAAGGATACGGCAAGTGTTTCCAACTGCCAGAACGCAGTTTTCATCGATCCTGAGTTCCTTCCGACGGTTCCTGCAAAATTCCGTTCCAACGGATATGCTCAGATAATCAGATACGGACTGCTTGCAAATCCGGCGCTTTTAACGGATCTTTCAACGATAACGGATTCCGCACCTCATGATATGCGTCTGTTCCTTAACAGGGTCTATGCCGCGAGGGCAGCGCTTGAACGTAAGAATCCCATGCTCCTGACTTTTGGAAATGAGATAGCAGCAGCGATCGAGGGCTATTTCAGGTTTATGAATTATTCTGAAGGTGAGGCTCTTGCGATAAGCCTTTATGCATCGCTTCCCGAGAAGATAAGGTCGGTCCTTGTTCCGATCTATTCCAAACTCGGCCTTTCCATCAAGCTTGAGGGCGTTTCCGGCTCGATGATCAGGAAGGCGCTTGAGGAGAATCTTTCCAGGAATAAGGATAAGACCGTAAGTGTGGTAGATTATGACAAAAACGCTGAAGGAAAACTTGAATGGGTTATCCGCAACATTGAAAAGACTGAGGCAATGAAGCTGTTCGAAAGAAGGATAGCGGTCATCAGTCCCAATAATTGATCAGAGGTTTGATTTATTGTGATAAGTTTTAAGAACATAAGAAATGAGAAGCTTGTTTCGCTGTCGCTGGCTGTGGTCTTTATATTCACATCGTTCTCATCAATGATACTCACATCCTGCAAAAATGGTGATGACAAGAAGATAAAACCGGCAGATTACGGCAGCTACGGCTCTGACTTTGCGAGAAAGATCGCAGCTGATTTCCCTGACAGAAAGCCTTATTCCGAAGGTGAGAAGGGTGCAGGCGAGGCTATAAGGGAAGAAATGGTCAAACTTAAGTATGAACCTGAAATCCAGTCATTTAATGCTGACGGAGGCTCATCCCGGAATTATGTGGTAAAGATACCCGGTACCGGTTTTATCAGCGTTGATGATGAAGGAAAGACAACTACTAAGCACAGGATCGCCGTTATCGGTGCCCACTACGACAATCTTCCGCCCAAGGATAAGAAGGTTGAAGCCAAGATCATCAGCAAAACGGTAGTTAAAAAAGGTGAAACTACTGCTGAAACCACACCGCTTGAGTATTCATATGACGGTATCTCGGATAATGCGTCCGGTACTGCATGCCTGCTTACTGCAATGAAAGCTTTCAAGGAGTATCCGGCTTTTGCTTATGATGTTTATTTTGTTGCTTTCGGAGCGGGAAACGATGATTTCGCAGGCGCCAGAGCTTTCTTTAAATCGCTGTCTTCTGAAGAAGTTGAGATGATAGACGTCATGTATTGCATGGAAAGCCTTTATGCCGGAGATAAAGTCTATGCTTCTGCCGGCTATCAGTCTCTAAATCTTGAGAATAAATACAAGATGAGAAGGAAACTCTATCAGGCTTATGACGTTTGTTTTGCCAATACTCTTTATACCAATTACGGATTTGACCTTTATTACAATGAATCCGGAGTTAAGGTTGATCTTAACGGCGATAGCAACGTTGACATCTACAATGAGGTTTCCGCGAACAGATCCGACTATGTCGTATTTGATGAGGCAGGGATCCCTGTAGTCTTTTTTGACAGTTATGAATACAACTTCACGAAAATGGAAGACATGAAGGAAACGAAGAACCTTAATCTTCAGAATTATTCCGGAAAAGTCAGACTCACTCATGATGATTCCACGAAATTCCTTGATTCCATTCTCGTTGAACCCGATTATGACCGTAACGGAGACGGTGAGATCGACTGCAGCGGAGACAGGCTCCAGATAAGGGTCAATGCCATTGCATTCATCATCGTGGAATCGCTTCTCAAAGGTTCGGATCACGGCATGACAAAGGAACAGTATGATGAATACCTTGCAAATAAGGCAAAGGAAGCAGCCAGAGCTTCAGCTGCTTCAGAAAGCCAGACCGGGGAGACGACTGTAGCAACAAAGGCAACCAAGCCTTCCGAGTCCGGCGAAGAAACTGAAGAGACAACAAGCGAGTCAACGGCCGCAACGACCAAAAAGGCTGCTACGCCTACTAAAAAGCCTACAAAGAAGCCGACCAAGAAACCTACAAAGAAGCCCACGAAGAAGCCGACTACCAAGAAGAATTAATAACATGCTTCGTTTGACGAACATAAGACTTGAAGATGGGACGAAGATCCCTGAAATCGAGGCAGATGACGGTTCTGAGCTTGTATCAGAACGTGATATGAGCGGCCTTACTGCTGTTCAGGGTTTTGTTGATACGCATATACACGGATCTTTCGGGTTTGATGTCTCCGACGGAAACACCGATGATATCGTCAGTCTTGCAAAAAAGCTTCCTTCATTTGGTGTTTCGGATTTTCTGCCCACTTTAATGACTCTTGATGAGGAAAGGATCCTGAAGGCGGCAAAAGCTGCTTTTGAAGCAAAAGAGTTGCTTTCTTCATGCAATGATCCTTATGCGGATATCCTTGGATTAAGACTTGAAGGACCATTCTTAAATCCTTCGAGAGCGGGAGTGCAAAACCCCGGAAACCTGGTTTCTTCAGATAAGATGGCAGATATCATCGAAAAGGTTGAAAAAGAGTATCCGGGACTTCTTAAGATGATCGACATTGCTCCTGAACTTGAAGGAGCCGGTGATATTGTAAAAGAATATAAAAACAGGTATGTCTTTTCGCTCGGTCATTCAGAATCTGATTATGAGGAGACAATGCGCTTCTTCAAAGATGGCGGAAAATCCCTGACTCATGCGCTTAATGCCATCAGACCGTGTATGAAACGTGACCCCGGACCCCTCGGGGCGGCTTTTGACGATCCTGACTCATATATTGAGGTCATCTGTGACGGGATACATGTGGATCAGACAGTATTGAGAATGCTTTTCAAACTTTTTGAAGGAAGGGTAATAGTCATTTCTGATGCAATGAGGGCAGCAGGAATGCCTGACGGTATCTATGACTTAGGAGGAACCCCTGTAGAATCGCGGGGCGGCAGGACTTATTTCGGGCCTGAAGGAAATCTGGCCGGGTCAGTAACCAATCTTGCACAGGAAGCTGAAAGACTATTCTCATACGGCATCGGCAGAACATCGATAATCAATGCGCTGACCGTCACGCCTTTAAAGCGTCTGAATGCCCTGAAAAACAACGTTTCAGGACTTGATAAGTGCAATATGAATTTCGTTGACGATCAATTAAGGCTAATGTGTGTCATTTCCCGCGGAAGACTTGTATCTCCATATGTTATGTTATAATTATTAAGTTATACAGGAAGTCCAAAGGAGCCTGATTGATGTCCAATTCCGCTTTTATCAGTCAGATATTTGAGTTCATTAACGAACTTATCAACAGCCTTGACAGAGGCACTCTGTTCTTTGGAAGTCCCTGGGATTTTATCCGGTATACGGCAGATATCCTTCTCGTAACGTTCCTTTTCTATACGATATTGCTCTTTATCAGGCAGACACGTGCGTGGCAGCTGATCAAAGGTATCGTTCTCATCCTTATCTTTGTTATGTTCTGCGGCATCATGGGACTCGACATGGTCGGCTTCATCTTCAACAGGATGCTTTATGTTGTTGCCATCCTGTTTGTCGTTTTGTTCCAGCCCGAACTTAGAAGAGCGCTTGAGACGGTTGGTCTGCGCACATCATCAAGGTTTACTGATCCTTTCAAGCACCAGGAGAAGCTCAACAGCACAGAGCTTTCTACATTTATCAATGAGATCTGCATCGCATGCAAGGAAATGTGCAGATCATATACCGGCGCGCTTATCCTTATCGAGCGCAAGACGAAGCTTGATGAGCTTCTTTCACAGGAGAATGTTGTTAAGTTCGATTCTTCAGTAACAAGTTCAGTTCTTCAGAGCATTTTCTATAAAGGTTCACCCATGCATGACGGCGGCCTTCTCATAAGAGACGGCAGGATCGTTGCAGCACGCTGTCACGTTCCGCTTTCGGTTACAATGCATGCTCTTGAACGTTCCGGAACAAGGCACAGAGCCGCTATCGGAGCGAGTGAGATGGGTGATACGGTTGTAGTTGTTGTTTCCGAAGAAAGAGGAAAGACTTCTATTGCTGTTAACGGAAGACTTTTCGAGATGAAGGATTCAAAAGAGCTTGAAGCAAATCTTTCATATCTCTTAGGTCTTACGGAGACTGAAACAGGCAAGAGCGGTATATCCAAGATCTTCGGCAGATTCCGCAAGCGTATCGCTACCGCAGAGGCTGAAAAGACTCAGGCCGCTCCTGCACAGACTGTCGGGAACGACGGAAGCGAACAGGAGCCTGCCGAGAAGAATACACCGCTTGTCATTAAGACGAAGGAAGCAGACGAGACCACAAATGCGCAGCGTGTAAGCGTAACTACAAGAGTCATATTCCTTCTTGTTTCATTGTTCATGTCGACATTCCTCTGGCTTTATATCCAGATCGACAATAACCCGGTTGTCAGCAGGAATATTACTGTTCCCATTACATATCCGGATGACAGGGAGGATGTCTCGGTTTCATACCCGATCGATGAGGTTGAATTAAGGATATTCGGCCGAAGGAATACAATTAACGCGCTCACTGCAAGAGATATCATTGCTACTCTTAACTACAGCGAAATACCGGATAACAAAGAGGGTGTTGTTGAAGTGCCTGTTGAGGTAAGAAGTAAGGATCCCAACAAGTATTTCCGTGTTGAAAACCTGAATCCCAAGAAACTTCGTGTTGTTAAGATAAGCACACAGTCAAAATAAATTATGCGGCTTTACGGCCGCATTTTATATGGAGGTAAAACATGTTAGAAATCAATGAGTTGATCGATCTGAGCCATACGATTGCGGCTCCGTTGTTTGAAGGTAAGAAGTATGCGTGGGAAGTTCTCCCCCTGATAAAGGACTTTATTCTGAAGATCGGACCTACACTCGATCCTGAAGTCTATGAGAAAAGGGGAGAGGACATCTGGATCGCGAAGAGTGCTGTAGTATTTGATTCTGCTTATATCAAGGGACCTGCGATCATCGGACCTGAGACAGAAGTCAGACACTGCGCATTCATCAGAGGAAATGCGATCGTAGGTACACACTGCGTTGTAGGTAACTCAACAGAGCTCAAGAACGTTATCCTTTGCGACAATGTTCAGGTTCCTCACTATAACTACGTAGGTGACTCCGTTCTCGGTTACAAGGCTCATCTCGGTGCCGGCTCCATCACATCCAATGTCAAGTCCGACAAGAAACTCGTTAATGTTCACTATGAAGGTGGCAATATCGAGACCGGACTTAAGAAGTTCGCAGCGATCGTCGGCGATAATGTTGAAGTCGGATGCGGAAGCGTTCTTAATCCCGGAACGGTTGTAGGAAGAGGCTCCAGAGTATATCCGCTTTCAATGGTAAGAGGCGTTATCCCTGCAAATTCCATTTATAAGAAGGCAGGAGAAGTAGCTGAGATCATCGAAAACTGATTCGGTTATCACAAAAGCAATGAAAAGGGCCGCAACTTAATGTGCGGCCCTTAGTAATTTATTCGGTCAATATCAGACTACTGTATCCTTGAGCTTATCGAAAGCGATCTTTGCAACCTGTCTGACGTTGGGATCAGGATCGGCAAATGCGAGCTTCTTAACATACTCTTCGCAATGCTTAGCGTGAATGTCGGCAGCAGCAGTAGCGGCAGCGGCACGTACTTGAGGTGAAACATCACGAAGAAGCGGGATAAGAGCCATGCCGGAATCATAGGTAGGGATGAGGCCCATTGCAATAGCGACGGCCATTCTGACATCATCATCAGGGTTGTCGGCAAATTTAACAAGCGCACCGAGCTTTTGCTTAGTGCCGAGCTTCTGTATCTTATCTCTTAAAGCGTCAGATCGTCCCATAAAGTACTCCTGAATGATTATGGTTCACATCTTAATTATAGTTTATTTAACAAGTTTTATTATAAATAAACTGTTTCTATTATGTTAACTGCCAGTTGTATTAAAAAACCGCTTGTTTTTGTGTAAGTTGCTTTATAATACTTAATTGATTATACATTATTTTGAGAATATTGAAATACAATTTGATATCCTAAATTTCAATTTTTTGAGGTGTTTAAATAATATGAGATTAAAGATTACGGCTTTGATTCTTGTTCTGGCGATGGCGGTTTCTCTGTCATCATGTTCCAAGTCATTGGGGCCTGAGACTCTTCCTGAAACTACTCTGCCGACAACGACTGAGACTTCTGCGACTGAAACGACAACTCCGGCCCCTACGGAAACAGAGCCTTTGGGACCTGAACCTACCAGTGTTCCGGTTGTTACCAAATCGCCTGTAAAGACATACGGAATGCTTTCCGTATCTAACGGACAGCTTATCTCTTCAAAGACAAAGCAGGCTGTTGTTCTCAGGGGAATGAGTTCTGACGTCCTGAGCGAATGTGCTGGTTTCTTCGGCGCAGAAACAGTAAAGACGCTTGCTGAAGACTGGGGTATTGACGTTCTCAGGCTCGCGGTTCCTGCAGACAGCGTTACTGAATCTTATGTTAAGAATTCCGAGAAGTATTTTAAACAGACTTGTGAGATCATCGATCTCTGTGTTGCGCAGGGTATATATGTAATCGTTGACTGGCATATAAGTGCTACCGGCAATCCTGCGACTAACCAGAAAAAGGCTGTTGATTTTTTTACCAGAATCGCAGGCGTTTATGCTGACAGTCCGAATCTTATATATGAGATCTGCAATGAACCTAACGGAACCAAAACGATCAAGAATAAAAAGGGCAAAAACGAAAAAGTAAATATCGAATGGGGAAATACCGTCAAGCCTTATGCAGAAGCGGTTATCAAGGCAATCAGAACTATCGATAAGGATAATGTGATCATCGTCGGAACATCCGACTGGTGCCGCGATATCGATAAAGCTGCACAGAGTCCGATTAAGGGCGCAAACATTGCTTATTCGGTGCATTTCAATGCTTATACAGACGGCGTAGAACTTCAGGAGAAGATCACTAATGCCAAGACAGCAGGACTTTGCGTTATCGCGACCGAATGGAAGTCTACTGATTCTTCTGGCGTAAGCGCGCCTCATGCAGAGAATACCGCTAAGTGGCTTGATTTCCTTGAAGAGAACAAGATAAGCTGGTGCAATTCGTATATCGGCGGAAACAACTCTTCAAGTTCAAATGCGCTTATTTTCGGCGGTGAGAGATATACACTTGAAGATATCTTTGCAGGCCACTGGCCTCAGGGTCTTCTTTCGGAATCAGGAGCGCTTGTAAGAGACAGGCTCTTGGCTGCAAAGGGCGTTGCCCAGCCTGAGGTAAAGCCCGAAGACATGCCTTCGGAATTCCCGGATGATTTTGGTGATGACGAGCCCGGTGATGATTCAGATGATGCTCCTGACAGCGAAGATAAGCCTGAAGAATGAGCTATCAGATAGCAAATAAGCGCGGAAGAAATGAAATTTTTGCGATCGAGACCGAAAGGCTCAGGCTATCGGTCTTAAGAAAGAGCGATGCTCAGCGTGTTGCGGATTATTTCATAAAGAACCGTGATTTCCACAGGGAGTTCGCTCAGACTCATCCGGATTCATATTTCACATTGCCTGAACAAAAGGAATTTCTGGCATATGACTGCGATTCTTTTCTGGACGGTACGCTTGTTCCTCTATGGATAACTTTAAAGGACGGTAAAGAGATAATCGGAAGGGTTTCGTTCTTTAATCTGGCTTACGGCGGAATGATGAGCTGTGCCGTCGGATACCATCTTGATAAGGATCACACCGGAAAAGGCTATATGACCGAAGCTTTGGAAGCGGCGTGCAGTTTTATGTTCAAGGAATATAAGATGCACAGGATCGAGGCATTCATACTTCCGGAGAACGAAAAGTCCATCAGCCTTATCAGACGGGCAGGTTTTACGGCAGAAGGAAAGAGGGTGTCTTACATGCACATAAACGGCAGGTACAGAGACCACGAAGCATTCTATCTGTTAGAGCCTGACTACCGTTGATTTAGTTTGTAATAAAAATAATACAAATTTTTATGAAAAATATGTAATAATACATATGATGAATAAATATATGTGGAGGTGATACACGTGAACAGCAAAATGACGGCTGTAAAGCTTTCTGCCGGAATGCTTATCGGCGTAATGGCTTTAAGTGCTGTTGCATGCGGAAAGAAGAGCAAGCCTACTATTGACACCGCTCCGTCCACTTCATTGATAACTACCACAACAACTACTGCGCCTACAACGTCGCTTCAGGTTTATAAGGGCCCTCTTACCAACGATCAGCAGGTTACCTGGAAGGAAACCACACTTGATCAGCAGGTTACTTATTATGCAAAGGTTACTAAGGGTGAGTTCCTCAACCTTAGAAAAGGTCCCGGCACTGAATATACAAAGATCGGCACTCTTTCAAGAGGACAGACAGTCGTAGTCGTAGCAAGAACAAGCAACGGCTGGTACAAGACGATAGACGGCTTCTACGCTTCAGAAACCTATCTTACAAAGAAACCGCCGACGGCATAATTTTTACTGTTGATTTATTTCGGACGTTAGTGTAACATTTACTTCGCTGAAAATGATTTCAGCGAAATATGCGAGTGTAGTTCAATGGTAGAACTTCAGCCTTCCAAGCTGACCACGTGGGTTCGATTCCCATCACTCGCTCCAGGGTCATTAGCTCAGCTGGATAGAGCAACAGCCTTCTAAGCTGTGGGCCGGAGGTTCGAGTCCCCCATGGCTCACCAATTAAAAAAGAAAGACCTCTTTCTATCGCAAGATGAAAGAGGTTTTTTATTGCTCTGAGCTGTTATACTGTTTTCTGCATATGATAAAATATTTTTAACCTTGGAATAAGGAGGGATGATCATGTTTTGCATTAAATGCGGGAAACCTTTAAATGAAGGGGCTTCTTTCTGCTCTAACTGCGGCACTCCGGCAGGAGAGGCTTCACAGGCTCCTCAAACGCCTCAGGCTCCGCAGCCGCTTCAAGACGGAACTTCGATAAATGTTTCTTATGACGAGTCTTCTCAGCAGGTTATTCCTTATGAACCGCCTGTTATGGAAGGCGGCAATATCATTATTCCTGTACACAGACGTTACAGGATCTTTTGTCCTGACTGCGGTCATGTAACTGACAATATCAAGAAAGATACTTCTGCTGGTTATCCTTGCCCCGTATGCGGTAAGGCTTATGCTTATGCAGGTCAGCTGCTGATGTACAGACAACCGGATTTTTATCTGTTACATGCCATACAAAAGACCCCGGTCATGTTAGACGGCAGGGAGTGTGGTGATCTTGTAGACAGAGACCCCGTAAGACTAATGCTTGGTCCTGGTACGCATATGGTAACTGTCGGCGGTTATGGTTTACACCGTCCGCAGCAGTATCAGATCACCGTGACGCCTGAATTCAATACATTTGCCTTTAAGTTCCAGCTTGTCTATACAGGTCCGTTCACTTATCCGGGCAGGGGTACAATCAACGAATTTAAGCCTTGCAGGCCTGAAGATATACCGAATATCTGAAACGAATCAAATGTTGTCCAATATAAGGTTGTTCGATTATGCGGACAACCTTATTTCTTGTGGATTTGCCCTTGAAGGATATTGAAATCTTTGTGTTATAATCGAACAAGACTTATATAAATAATTAATAATAAGGAGTTCGGGAAATTATGCCGGGTAAGAAAGATTACGGCAACGAGAGTATTTCGATGCTCAAGGGTGCTGACAGAGTCAGACTCAGGCCTGCCGTTATTTTCGGATCAGATAATCTCGAAGGATGCATCCATTCCTTTTTCGAGATCCTGTCCAATTCCATCGATGAAGCGCGCGAAGGTTACGGAGATAAGATAATTGTCACGAGATTCCCTGACGGTACTATCGAAGTTGAGGACTTCGGACGCGGAATCCCGCTTGATTATAATGCCAAAGAAGGAAGATATAACTGGGAGCTTGTTTACTGCGAGCTCTATGCGGGCGGTAAATACAATAACAACAGTTCGGGCGATTATGAGTTTTCGTTGGGACTTAACGGACTCGGTGCATGTGCTACACAGTATGCTTCAGAGTTCTTCGAAGTAACGGTCTTCCGTGATAAGACGAAGTATTCCATGTCTTTCCGCAAGGGAAGCCCTGTAACGGATCTTCAGTCAGAGCCTTACAGGTTCCTGCGTACGGGTACGATCCAGCGCTGGAAGCCTGATACAGAGGTCTTTACCGAGACCATAATCCCGCTTGAAGTATTTAAAGAGATCATCAAACGTCAGTCAGTCATCAACAGCGGTATCGAGTTTATCCTCAAGGATGCAGAGACCGGCGAGGAGTTCTCGTACATTTATCCTGACGGCATCAAGGGATATGTTGATGAATTAAGTGACATGAAGGGCTTTACCGAGACTTACACATTCTCCGGCGAAGGCAGGGGCAGAGATAAGGAAGACCGTGACGAGTATAAGGTCAGGGCGGAAGTCGCTTTCTGCTTCAATAACGAAGTAAATGCTCTTGAATATTTTCACAACTCCAGCTTCCTCGAGCACGGCGGATCACCTGATAAGGCCGTAAGGAACGCTTTTGTAGCCGAGATCGATAAGCAGATCAAGTTGAAGGAAAAGTATAAGGCCAATGAATCCAAGATCACGTTCCAGGATATTGCGGATTCACTGATCCTTGTAACTAATACGTTCTCCACGCAGACATCTTATGAGAACCAGACGAAGAAAGCCATCAACAACAAGTTTATTCAGGACTTCATGACACAGCTCATCAGGGATAACCTTGAGATCTGGTTTATCGAGAACAAGGATTTCGCTGCAAAGACGATCGAGCAGATCCTTATAAACAAGCGTGCCAGGGAGAATGCCGAGAAGGCTAAGGTCAACATCAAGAAGACCCTCATGGGCAAGGTCGATATCAACAACAGGATCAAGAAGTTCGTTGACTGCAGGACAAAGGATGTTGCAAAGCGCGAACTCTATATAGTTGAGGGTGATTCGGCTTTGGGTTCCGTTAAGCTCGGCCGCGACGCCGAATTCCAGGCCGTTATGCCCGTAAGAGGTAAGATATTGAACTGTCTTAAGGCAGATTACGCAACGATCTTCAAGAGTGAGATCATCACGGATCTCCTTAAGGTATTAGGATGCGGAGTCGAGATCAAGAATAAGCACACCAAGGATATGAGTGCTTTCAATCTTGATGACCTAAGGTGGAATAAGATAATAATCTGTACCGATGCCGACGTCGACGGATTCCAGATCAGGACACTGATCCTTGCAATGCTTTACAGACTTACGCCGACTCTCATCGAGAAAGGTTATGTCTATGTAGCGGAGTCTCCGCTTTTCGAGATTACATACAGGCCAAAGGGAAAGAATGCCAAGGAAGAGACTTACTTTGCTTTTAACGAGAAAGAGAAGACCGAGATCCTTGCAAAGGTCGATCCCAAGCTCTGCACGATACAGCGATCTAAAGGTTTGGGTGAGAATGAGCCTGAGATGATGTGGCAGACCACTATGAATCCGAAGTCGAGAAGACTTATCAAAGCTTGTCCCGAAGATGCACAGAGGACAGCTGAAGTCTTTGATCTGCTTCTCGGCGACAATCTTGCAGGAAGAAAACTCCATATCGAGACTGACGGTAAGAAATACCTCGATATGCTTGATCTAGGGTGATGTAAATGGCACGAAAGAAAAAAGAAGATATCAATTCAGATTCCTTAAAGAGCAGGCTTACTGACAGTAATGCAAAGGATATGCCGGCAATAGACCAGCCTATTACCGACATGCTCGAGATCAACTACATGCCGTATGCAATGAGCGTCATTGTATCGCGTGCAATTCCTGAGATCGACGGCTTTAAGCCTTCGCACAGAAAGCTTCTCTATACCATGTATAAGATGGGACTTTTGGGCGGCAACAGGACCAAGTCCGCAAATGTTGTCGGTCAGACCATGAAGCTTAATCCTCACGGAGACCAGGCTATCTATGACACGATGGTAAGACTTACCAGAGGCAACGGTTCATTGCTTCATCCGTTCGTTGATTCCAAGGGTAACTTCGGTAAGCAGTATTCGAGGGACATGCAGTGTGCTGCTCCGAGATATACCGAAGTAAGGCTCGAGAAGATCTGTGAGGAGATCTTCAAGGGCATAGACAGAGATGCCGTCGACATGATCGATAACTATGACGGTACACTTAAAGAACCGGCTCTGCTTCCTACGACTTTCCCTGCGGTCCTCGTTAATGCTAACCAGGGTATTGCCGTCGGTATGGCATCCAATATCTGTTCATTTAACCTTGCTGAAGTTTGCGCAGCCACAGAAGCTTACATGAAGGATCCTTCATGTGATCTTTTGGAGATCATGCCAGCACCGGACTTCTCCGGAGGCGGAAAGATCCTTTATGACAAGGACCAGATGCGAGCCATCTATGACAGCGGAAAGGGTACATTCTCGGTAAGAGCTAAATACAGGGTGGATAAATCCAATAACCTGATCGAGATCACAGAGATACCTTATTCCACGAGCGTTGAAGCTATCATCGATAATATCGCAGATCTTGTTAAGAGCGGTAAGGCAAGAGAGATTGCCGATATCAGAGACGAGACAGACCTTGACGGTCTTAAGATCACGATCGACTGCAAGAGGGGAACCGATCATGAGCAGCTCATGACAAAACTCTTCAGATTTACAAAGCTCGAAGACACTTTCTCCTGCAACTTCAATATCCTGATCGACGGCACGCCGAGAGTCATGGGCATTTCCCAGATCATCGACGAGTGGCTTAAGTGGAGAAGGAGCTGCGTTTCGAGAGAATTGCGGTTTAACCTTGATAAGATGAAGAAGAAGCTTCATCTTTTGGACGGTCTTGCTGTAATTCTTTTGGACATCGATAAGGCAATAAAGATCATCAGAGAGACTGAACTTGAAGCTGATGTTATCCCTAACCTCATGAACGGTTTCGGTATCGATGAGGAGCAGGCTGAATATGTTGCTGAGATCAAGCTCCGCAACATCAATAAGCAGTATATCCTCAACAGGATCGCCGACAGGGACAAGCTCAAGGCTGACATCGCCGATACTGAGGATATCCTGGGAAGCCCCAGAAGGATCAACGGCCTTATTGTAAAGACGCTCAGGGAAGTCTCAGAGAAATACGGACAGCCCAGAAAGTCCGAGCTTGTCAGGATGGAAGAGACAGAGACATTTGTTGAATCCGCCGTTATCCCTGATTACAGGCTCCATCTCATGCTCACACGTCACGGATATCTTAAGAAGCACACCATGAAATCACTTCAGAGTGCAGGTGAGCTCAAGACTAAAGATGATGATGAGATCTTCATGGGCTTTGAGTGCGAGAACAGATCTGATCTCCTTATCTTTACCGATAAGTGCAATCTTTATAAAACGCACGTCTACGATATCACTGATACCAAGCCGGGCGATCTCGGTCACTTCCTTAACTCGGAACTTGAGATGGAAGACGGCGAGAGGCCTATGTTCATGATCTCAACGACGGATTACAAGGGAATACTCTTTATCGCGTTTGAGAACGGCAAGGCGGCGAGATTCCCGATCAGTACATATGAGACAAAACAGAACCGTAAAAAGCTTGTTAACGCATTCTTTGACGGAAGCAGGCCGGTCGGCTTCAAGTTCCTTGCAGAAGACGAGGATCCTGATATGGTTGCCACGAGCAGCATTGACAAGGCTGTCATTTTCAAATGCTCGCTTGTTCCTCTTAAGACGACAAGGACAACACAGGGCGTACAGCTTCTCCTTTCGAAGAAGGGCTCTGTATTGAGAAGCCTGTCATTGCTTGATGAAGTGGAAGTAGAGGATCCTGAGTATTACAGGATCAGGAAGCTTCCTGCGATCGGTTATTACATAAGGGAGAAATCCCTAGAGGCAAAGCAGATGAGCTTTGATGATCTGAAGTGACGGGATTTTCTGCAGGCTATCACATAAGCGACAATGAAAAGCGCGTAAACAAAGGCTTCAGCGCAGCTGCAGCAGCATGCGGCGCTGTGCTTATCGTGCTTATCGTCGTCATGGTGGTTGTTGCAAGGATCAATGCCTATGAAGACAGTACGATCCCTGATTTCACGGCTGCTCTTGAATCAGGTAACTATGAAGAGGCGCTCTCCATATATAGAAATGTTCAGGACCAGGTTCTTGCAGACAGCCCTGATGCCAATGACAATATGCACGATGAAAGGATTAAGCTTCTCGGTCAGATGGAATCGATCGTACAGGAAAAGGTCGACCTCATCTGCGACAGGATCGTTACCACGAGATATGTGCCTCAGCACAGCGACATTGCTTTCCTTGACTCTATGCAGGAACTTACGGCATCGGTTGTCGCAAGGCGTTTGAACAGCCTTTGTGAGCAGTTCCTTTTGGGAAAGATTGAAAAACCGGACGTTATCTTTGTATTTAATCAGCTTTCGCCGATCAGTAATTTCTCGGCGATCTCCGGTCCGATGCTCCGTGAACTCGACTATATCGAGACGGCAACGGGCGATGTCAGGGTAGCTGAGAAGTCTCTTGCTACCGGCGATTATGTTGAAGCTGTTAAGCGTTATCAGACAGTCAACGGAAAGTATGAAGGCTTTGTAGGAGATTATTCTTCAAAGCGCATTGCAGAGATCAAGACAGCAATGTATGAGCCGATGATGGAAGAAGGCGAGCATATGCTTGAGACATACAAATTCTATTCGGCAGAAAAGCTTTTCTCTGATCTAGCGACGATATTCCCTGATGACGATAAAATCCATTCAGACCTTCTTGCGGCTACCAGTCATACGTTTAAGACAGTAGAGTGGAGAGGACATGTTGAAGTGCTCTGCGTCAGATCTCTTATCGCAAATACGGAGACGGCATTCGGCGTTGAGTTCGGTAAGGGCGATACAGGTCTTTATCTTACAGGCACTGAATTTCAGAATCTGCTACAGACTCTTTATAACAAAGGATATGTTCTTGTTGATCCTGAGGACATGATGTCTGCCACAGATCCGGGTTTTATCCTTGAACGTAACCTTACGGTTCCTGAAGGAAAGAAGCCTTTGGTCATCATAATAGAGAATCTGAGCTATGATCCTGCGGCATATGTCTGCGGAACATGCAGAAGACTGGTGTTAAACGATGAGAAGCAGGTCTGCGGCGAATATACGATCAAGGGCAAGGACGGTACTGAAGATCCTGTTGTTAACAGGACGGCTGAGGCCATAGGCATCCTTGATGTTTTCGTAAGCGAACATCAGGATTTCACCTACAACGGTTCAAAGGGTATCGTATCCATTGGCGGGCATGATTCCTGTTTCGGTTATGTGGTAAGCCGTGAACAGGTTAAGGAAAGGAATAAGCAGCTTAATGCTGCAAACCTTCCTCAGCAGGAATATACCGACGAAGAACTGGAGAATAACCGCAATGCGGTAAAGAATATTGTCGAGAGGCTTAAAGACACCGGATGGAAGTTTGCTTCATGCACATACGGATATCTTCCTAATGCCAGAAAGACGGATCTTGCGGGCATCGTGGATGACACGAATAAATGGATGGAGCAGATAGGCTCTCTGATTCCTGATACACACATGATCTCATATCCTGGCGGAAACTATATCTACGGTACCGATGAGCGTGCCGAGTATCTTAAGAATAAAGGTTTCAGGATCTTCTTCGGTGCAGGTCCGAAGCCGTATCACATCTACGGCAGGAATTATCTGTATTTTGATCGAACGATAATCAGTCCGAATTCAATGAAGAACTATGATTTCTCGAGACTTTTCGATAACGACGACATTCTCGATCCGATAAGGAAGACCAAAATTCAGTAGTCTTATATTATATTTGTGTTTCATTTTGCTTAAATTGACGCACATAAGAGGATTTTATAATATATTTGATATTAGATGGCGCATCTGATAAAGATCTGCTGTCCGTGTTTGGAGGAATCCTGTTATGGCTAAGATCGACAGACTTACTAATCTGACAGAGAACGAAGAACTTCTTTGGCAGGACAGAAAGAGATATCTGGGCCTACCTTTGTCGTTCACGGTTTATTCTTTCAGCAAGAATAAGTTTTACATGAAGACAGGTGTCTTCAACGTCAAATCGGAAGAGATCCTGCTTTACCGTATATTGGACCTTACCTTCAAACAAACATTCGGTCAGAAGATTTTCGGGGTAGGATCCGTAATCCTTAATACGGCTGACAAGACAACACCCATTCTTGAGATCAAGAATATCAAGACTCCTGACAGAGTCCGTAAAGCCTTGAGCAATCTGGTCGAGCAGAGAAGAGACGAGAAACGTGTTACCGGCAAGGAAATGTTTGGCGCTGCAGGTGCGTTTGACAGCACCGGAGGCGACGGGGATTTCGATTTTGATGGTATAGTCGATCATAATAATTAATTGTGCAGGCCTAAAAGCACAGTCGGAGCGAGGAAGAAACAGTGGAGACTAGAATAGACAGGCTGGGAAGCGTTAGAGAAGATAAGCTCAGGCAGCTTAAGCAGCTTATTGCTGAGTCTGAAAACATCGTCTTTCTTGGCGGTGCCGGCGTCTCTACGGAAAGCGGTATCCCTGACTTTAGAAGCGGTACCGGTATCTATAACACTGACAGCGGCGTTAAATACAGGCCGATCGATATCATTGCCCACGATTTCTTCATGGAGCATCCTGAGGATTTCTTTGATTTCTATAAGCGTAAGCTGATCTATCCTGATGCAAGGCCGAACAAGGCACACAAAGCTCTTGTAAGGCTTGAGAGACAGGGAAAGCTTAAGGCTATCATTACACAGAATATCGATAACCTTCACCAGGAAGCCGGCAGCAAGTGCGTAATTGAGCTTCACGGTTCTGTATTCAGGAATTACTGCATGGAATGCGGTAAGAAATACGATCTTGAATATGTTGTTGCGCAGGAAGGCGTTCCTCACTGTGAGAAGTGCGGCGGAATAGTAAGGCCTGACATCGTTCTTTATGAGGAGAACCTTAACCATAAGGACGTTGATGATGCGATCAAGGCTGTTAAGAAGTGTGACCTTCTTATCATTGCAGGAACTTCTCTTACGGTTTATCCTGCTGCCACATTTGCTCAGTTCCTGAAGCATGACAGGATCGTCATCATCAATAAGAGTTCCACATATATGGATCTTAAGGCGCTCCTTACGATTCATGACAATGTCGGTGAGGTCCTCGATAACTGCGTTCCCAAGCGTGTAAGCAGAGCAAAGTCGGCAGCTAAATCCAAGACTGCAGCAAAGACAAAGACAACTTCCAAATCTGCTGACAGTGCCAAAACCAAGACGTCTGCCAAGTCAGGTACCAAAACAACAAAGGCTTCATCCGCGGCTAAAGCAAAAACGGAAACAAAGTCCAAGGCTGCTCCCAAATCCAAGACAGCAAAGGCTCCGGTCAAGAAGCCTGCTAAATCCAAATCGTAAGGGTCAATAATGAAGGCAGATTCAAAGTTTTTCGAAGATAAGAGCCTCGAGATCAAAGATCTTATGAAACAGTACGGACGCAGAAGCATTCTGTTGTCCGTTTCTCGTTTTGTTATGTTTGTTTTAGGCGTCGCATCAGTGATCGCCGCTTTTGCGGTAAAGAATTCTGTTTTCTTTTTGATCGCAGCCGTTTTATTGATCGTTTTTGTGGTTTTTTGCATCATCCACGGTAAGGTTTCGGCAAAACTCAATTACTATGAGGCTCTGGGAATCGTAAATTCAAAATACATATCCAGGATAAACGGTGATTTTGATTCTCTTTTCGAAATAGTCTGCAACGGTTTAAAACGCCGCGATGACAGGGAAGATGCTGTCAGATATGCAAGCGGACAGGAATTCTATACAGACGATCACGATTACTGCACAGATCTTGACCTTTTCGGCAGGAAGTCTTTGTTCGCAAGGCTTAATGTTTCTGAGACATCGTTCGGCAGAAGGGCTTTTGCAAAGGAACTTCTCGGAAACGGAGATGATATCAGGACGGCAGAAGAGATAATCACAAGACAGAAGGCCGTCAGCGAGCTTTCTTCAGATCCCGGTTTTCTTGAAGAATACCAGGCTACGGCAATGCTCGGTAAGATGAAGAAAGACCCTAAGGCACTCATCGATTTTGCATCCGAAAAAAGACCTGTAAAGAAGAGACGTTTGATCATGGCAGAGGTTTTGGTCTGTCTGTGGCTCATTCCGCTTGCATCTTTGATCTTTTTTCCGGCTTTTCTCCGTCCCTGCATTCTCGGTGTCCTGCTGATCGATCTTCTTTACTGGGCAGCCGGTGTCAAGAATAATGCATATTATTTTTATGCTGCTGACGGAATGCCTTCTCAGGTGTCCACGATACATAAGCTTTATTCACTTTTGGAGAAGACTGAATTTAAAGACGGATATCTGAAGGAATTAATTGCCGGAAAAGGAGGAAAGTCTGTTACAGGTTCTTTATCCTCGCTTAATTTCATATTGTTCTTTGCGGGTCTCAGAAGCCAGCCTCTGTTTGCTTTTATTATCAACAGTGTTTTTCCGCTCGATCAGTTTATCTGCTATTTTATGGGAGGCTGGGCTGATAAATATGGTGACAGCCTTGCTCATGCGGTAAATGATCTTGCAAAGATCGAATCACTGATGTGCGCTTCACAGATCTCTTTCATCAGCGGTGTCAGTTCTTTCCCTGTTATCGAAAAGAGTGAGTCTTCTGATGACAATGCATATTTTGAAGGTAAAGATATTTCTCATCCGCTTTTGGCGCCTGATTCCTGTGTCAGCAACTCTGTGTCCATCAGATCCGGAATAGCCCTCATCACGGGTTCCAACATGTCCGGAAAGACTACACTTATCAGGACTGTAGGTGTTTGCTCGATACTGGCTTACATGGGATCAAAAGTCCCGTGCAGCTCGCTTTCGTTAGGCAGGATGAGGATAATGTCTTCAATGAGGATTACGGATAATCTGGGCGAAGATATGAGTACGTTCAAGGCGGAACTCGTCAGGATATCCGGAATCATAAAGTGCGCCAAGGAAAGTAAAATGGCATTGCTGTTCCTTATTGATGAGATCTTCCGCGGAACTAATTCAGATGACCGTACCGAAGGCGCGCTCATTGTTCTCAAGAATCTTTCCGCAAAACGTATCTGCGGCATGATGACAACCCATGATTACGCCATGATCGACCGTACCGTAGATACTTACAAGAATATCTGCTATTACCATTTCTCAGAGAAGTACTCGGATACAGGTATTACTTTCGACTACAAGCTGGCTGACGGAATCAGCAGGGAATCCAATGCCAGATTCCTGATGAAACTTGTCGGAATTGAATAAAAATATCAATTTTTCCATATATTGCTATTATTTATCACATTTTTTGTTGATTTTCTTTCAGTTTGGAATTAAATTTGATATTAAGGAAATTACGGTAGGGTGTTTATGTTTGAAGAACTATACGGATATAAGTCTATTTACTTAGATTATTCGGTTCTGTTTGAGTATGCAGGTACGCCTGTATTTGATGATTTGCTCAAGCTCCTGGCTCAAGGCTTGGATGTTTATGTCAGTAAGTCTTTTAAGGCGCTCCATTATTGCACTCTTCGCATCAAGGATCCCAAGGACAGGAATACTGCTCTTGCGATGAAGAAGATATGCTCAGCGCTTCTTGCCGAGCATAAGATGCACCTCATTAAAGAACTTGAGACATTTAAGGTTGCTGCTAACATCACAGGTATATCTGACGGATGCTGCATCCTTACTACAAGACATTCGATATTTACTAAGCGACTTTACGAGAAGCGTCCGGATTTCGGATGCGATATTGCCGTTATTACCGACAGAAGTCTCCAGGTATTTGATTCTGTAGATTCTCTGATCTGGAGTTTCCCTCCGCCGGAGCCGAGTAAACTCGCTTATAACAATTCATATATTGAATCTTTCGGTAATGCCAGCATTTCAGATGTAGTAACTACTGAGAAGTTTAAGAAGTATGAACTGGTCAAGAGACTCAGCGGCGGTGCAGAGGGAATGGTCTTTTTGACCGATACCGACGGTCGTCTGGCCAAGATCTATCATAAGGGAATCATCAACCCTTTGCGCTGGGCAAAGCTTAAGAAGCTGATCGAACTCGGAATTACCGGAAATGGATTCTGCATTCCGCTTGAACTTCTGTTCTTCCGCAATGCGCCCGTAGGCTATACGATGCCTTTGGGGCAGGGTAAGACTTTAGGAACCGTTTTCGACGGTCCTGATGCCATCCTTGAAGCTTTCCCCGAGTGGACAAGGCTCGACGTTGTTACAACGCTCCTGTCACTTATCGAGAAATATCTCTACCTGCATATGCATGATGTAATCGCAGGTGATATTCAGCTTAAGAATGCTTTGATCAATTCTTCTTCGGAAGTCTATCTTATCGATATGGACAGCGTTCAGGTCGATAATCTCCCTTGTCCTGTAGGTACAGAGGAGTTCACTGATATGAGACTCTGGGGCAAGAACTTTGCACAGTTCGTCAGACAGCTCCGTGATGAGGACTATTCGATCGCAATGCTCGTATTCTCAGTGCTTTTCTGCGGTCTGCATCCTTATGCGACGCGTAACGGCGCTGAGACATTAAGGGAAGAAATCATCAATCACAATTTCCCTTATAACTATGAGAACGACAATGAGTTTATCCCGATCGGCGGATATGACCATATCTGGGAATATCTGTCTGACAGACTCCGTAAGATGCTTTATGAGACATTCAGGAACGGAATATCTTTTGAAGCGCTTGAGTGGCTTGATGCCGTAGTTAAGTACAAAGAGGAACTCGAGAATTTCGTCTACGATGATCCTGAAGCTTATAAGGTCTTCCCGAAGGAAAACTACAAACAGGTTTCCGTTGATGTTGAAGCAGGCAGGGCTGCCGTTCAGAAGAAATTAGAGAAGAAACTGGCTGCTCATTCACGTGCACCTGCACAGGCAGCAAGACAGGTTCAGGAAGCTCCGGCCGCATCCGAGCAGGAGGCCGAGTCAGAACAGGTATCTTCAGCTGAGCCTTCAAGCGGTGACGAAATGCCTCAGACATTTGGAAAGCCTATCTTTGAGAAGAAAGTTTTCGCCAATGCTCCTACCGGTAAATATGTACCGAGGGACCAAGTTCCGGGGCAGGAAGAGGAAATGGAAAAGAGAAAGAAGTTTTTTGGTTTGTTCTGATACTTTTCCGATATTATGTATATAATAATCTTGTATGGATTATTTTGAGGGGGTTAATTATGGGAGAAGTATTCAGTACAGCTGATTTTGGTACCAGCACCAAAAGACGTCTGCCTATCTGTTTCGCACTTGATACATCAGGATCGATGATGGGTAATCCCATCAAGCAGCTTAATATTGGTCTTCAGAACTTCCTGGCTTCTATTAAGAATAATGATGATACACGCAATTCAACGGATATCGCTATTGTTACCTTTGGTTCAAAGGTAGATATCGTTATGCCTTTCGGTAAGATCTCAAAGGATAAGGGAATTCCTGAGATCACTGCTTCAACGACACTTACGCCTATCGGCGAGGGTATCCTTACAGCTTTGGAGCTTCTCAATGCCCGTAAGGAAGGCTATAAGCAGATGGGCATCAAGTACTATCAGCCTTGGCTCGTAGTCATCACGGACGGTGCTCCTCAGGGTCCTAACGCGATGCAGAACATGGAACTTGCCATCAAGGCATGCAATGAGCTTGAATCTGCCGATAAGCTTGTTATCTTCAATATCGGTGTCGGTTCAGGTGTTGATTTCGATATTCTCAAGCGTCTTTCACTTAAGCGTGAAGAGCCCATCTCCGTTAACTCGGCAGATTTCGGTAAGCTTTTCGAATTCCTCGGATCTTCATCATCTTCGATCGTTTCTTCCGGAATGAACGATGATGCTCTTTATCACATCAACACAGCGCCTACGGGTTCTGCTGTTGCTGTCGATGATTTCATGAACTTCCTTAACGAAGGATAATCTCAGATGTATACAGGCATTACCGTAGGCTGTGTAACAACCATCGGACGCAAGCATATCAGCAGGGAAGTCCCTTGCGAAGATGCTTCTTTTGCTGTGCAGAAGAATGGTGTATCCGTTGTTTGCATTGCTGACGGAGCCGGCGGAAAGAAATATACACATGCACGCTTCGGCTCGGCTTGTGCGGTTGAGCTTATTTCAGATATCCTGACAGAACATTTCGATGCTCTTTATTCAGAGAACCGCGAAGCAGCTGTCAGATCGTATTTCATGGCCAAGATCAGGATCGCTTTTGCGGACATCATGGCCGAGAAAGAACTTGATACACTTGATCAGCTTTCATGCACTCTTTTGTTTGTTGCAGTTAAAGACAGAAGGATGATAGTTGGTCATTTGGGAGACGGACTGGTCGTAAGGATCTCACCTTCTGGCCTTTCACCGTTTTCGATGCCTCAGAATGAGAAGGACGGAACAACCTTTTTCATTACTGCAGGACACGCTGCCGATTACATGAGATTCATTAAGACTACCGTTGATGACTGTCATGCGGTTGCTCTCATGACCGACGGCGTACAGGATAACGTTTACGATGAGGATTCAGGTCTTGTTAAGCCTGTTGTTGCCAAGATGGCTGAGACCTTCAAAGATGGCCGCGAGAAGGGGGAAGCGGCTATCAAGGAGATACTCGAGAAGTATATCGTCGGTTCAAGCAATGTAAGTGACGATTCATCTTTCGGAGTTCTTCTTTTGGAGGGAACACAGGCGCCGGACGTTGCTTCGCTTGAAAGCAGTGCAGAGAAATTCGGAACATCAGAAGAGGATTTCATGACTGTTGCCAAGGCCATCAGGGATGATCTTATGAAAGCTTCTGAGATCATTTCCAAGGCGGCTGAAAAGAGTGAAGAGGAAAAGGCTTCAGATACGGCAGAGACTGCTGAAACGGAGCCTGCAGCCGAAACCAAAGAACCTGAAGAGGAAACCAAACCTGAAGAAACAGAAAAGGTTTCCGGGAAGAAGAACTTACCAGCGATACTTCTTGGTATTGCATGTGTAATCGAACTGATCATCATTGTCTTACTGCTTATTTTCAGAACGAGGGGTGTTGTATGAGCGAAGAAAGAAAATATGAAGTCCTTCCGGGCGTTGAGCTGCCGGACATGAAGACTATTAAAGAAGCGGCTTCTGATTTTTCCGCTTCCGGTGTTAATGATATCCAGATCAAGACACCTAAGCCTGTTTATACTTCTGAAGGTGTACCTGCCGACAGAGCTACAGCCGCAGAACTTGCTGCTTTGCAGGAACTCGGTGACGAAGTTGCCGAGAGCGAAAAGCGCATTGCTGAAGAGAGCCGCAGGCGCATGAGCGAGATCATGAGCAGCGCTGTTCAGGCTCCTGAATCTCTTTCTGATCTTATCAATTACAACAGGGAAAAGATGAGCGAAGAAGCCATCAAAGCAGCTGAAGAGAAGATACGTAAGGAAGAGGAGCTCAAGAAGGCCGTAGAAGAACAGCAGAGGGCAAGAGAAGAGAGAAGACAGATGCAGCAGCGCCTGCTTGAAGAGGCCCGTGAGCGTGCAGCTGCCGTAAGAGAAGCAGAAAAACGCGGAATCAAGCCTGATGAATCACTTCTTGAATCTGAAGAGAAAGAAGAAACGCCTGTAAAAGAGGCCGATAAAACAGAAGTTCCTGCAGAAAAGCCGGAAGAAACAGTTGCTGCGAAAAAGGAAGAGAAGCCTGCAGAAGAAGCCGGTGCCACGATCAAAGCGGCTCCCGCAGCTGCTGTCGCTCCCGCTGCACCTGTTGTTCCTGATGAACCGATTAAGCCTGCTATCGCTTCTGATGACGAAACTTACGACGACTTCAGCGAATTTTTTGACGACA
This sequence comes from Clostridiales bacterium, assembly GCA_017478485.1. GTDB lineage: Bacteria > Bacillota > Clostridia > Saccharofermentanales > Saccharofermentanaceae > Saccharofermentans. The sequence goes on from JAFVDI010000038.1 coordinate 34,601, forward strand.
ACAAGTAATTATTCAGATTACCTGTTGACACAGGCACAAGGTGTGATAAAATATTGTCCGTTGCGCTAACGCACCTCTAGCTCAGATGGTAGAGCAACTGACTCTTAATCAGTGGGCCCAGGGTTCGAGTCCCTGGAGGTGCACCAAAGAAAAACCGTGAACCTTGGTTCACGGTTTTTTGTTTGCTTTTTTATGGAACACATAATAGGGGATCGTTAAGATCCCCTTTTTGATTAATTGAAATAACCTGTCATGTCGACCGTACTGAAATCTTCGGTGAGCGGAAGAGGTATCTGGCGGTTTTCTTTTGCAGACTTGTAGATGCCCATCATGGTGTCTACGGAAGAATAGCCCGCATACGCGTCTGCAATGGGCTGTGTGTTGTTGACGATCGAGTTGTAAAGATCGTTATAGATTCCCATGTGGGGGTTCAGAGCGCATTTATACGCGAATAAACCGCCTTCTTTAAGCTGACGGCGGATATATCTGCCGTTGAGCTTATGAGTCCTGCCTTTTTCATCGAGTGAGAATATCCTGATGTGCGGCTTGTTGGAGTCGATACCCATCGAGAGCATTCCTTTTTCACAGAAGACAGTAAAGTCAGCCATGTGCTTGGAAGGGAATGTGGCTGTAGTGCCTTCAACTGATGCAAGGGCACCGTTTTCGAGTCTTAAGATGGCCATGCCGAGATCTTCAGCCTCGATATTGCGCAGGCGCTGGGAGATCATTGCTTCAGCGGACACGGGTTCAGATCCCATGAGCCAGACGAGCAGGTCTATCGCGTGAATAGTCTGATTCATCAGGGCTCCGCCGTCGCTCTTCCATGTTCCGCGCCATGCAGCACTTCCGTAATAGGATTCATCGTGGCCCCAGCGGACGGTGATGTTTCCGTGGGTAACCTTACCGTATACGCCTTTTGCGATATCATCGCGGACGAGACCTACGATGGGGAAGTATCTGTAAATGTGTCCCATTGCGATCTTGCAGCCTGTTTTCTGAGCAAGCTCGTAGATGTCGCGCGCTTCAAAAGCAGACATGGTCATGGGCTTTTCGAGAAGGAGATTGCTGCCTTTCTCCATCGCATAAGAAGCTATCTGGAAATGAAGGCCCGAAGGAACCGTAACGGATGTGATGTCGGGCTTTACCTTATCTATGGCTTCCTTGTAATCGGAAAAGACCGGAGTATCTGCAAAACCTTTAACAGAGCCAAGGAGACGCTTTGCCGAATCCGCATTGGTATCAACAACGGCAGCAAGCTTTAATCCCTTGAGCTTGGAGATGGCTTTAAGATGCTTTACCGCCACGCGGCCGCATCCTATGATTATTACCGATAAAGGCTTAGCTGTATCTGCCATCTCATCCTCCAAGTGTTCAATTCGTCTGGAATAGTTTAGCACTTTGGCACGTATTTGGGGTATTCTTATTATATAAAGACAATCCGGGGTAGTTACCATGAAGATGATCGACATCATTCTTGAGAAAAGATACGGCAGGGAACTGACTGATGAGCAGATCGCATTTTTCGTAAAAGGCGTAACTGACGGTTCCATTCCTGATTATCAGGTCTCATCGCTTTTGATGGCCATAGTACTTAACGGCATGTCAGAGCGTGAGATGACGACTCTGACAATTGAGATGTCCAGGTCGGGTGATGTGAACGATCTTTCTTTTCTTGAAGGTATTGCCGTTGATAAGCACAGTACCGGCGGCGTAGGAGATAAGGTCACGCCTTTGCTCCTGCCATTGCTCGCAACTTACGGCATACAGAGCGTCAAGCTCAGCGGCAGGGGCCTCGGATATACCGGAGGAACCGTTGATAAGTTTGAATCCATCGAAGGATTCGAATGCGAGATAGCGAGAAAGAGATTCCCTGAACTGATAAAAAATACCGGAATGGTCATATCAGGCCAGACTCCTGATCTCGCACCTGCCGATAAGATACTCTATTCGCTCAGAGACGTTACCGGAACGGTCGACTCCATTCCGCTCATCGCATCGAGCATCATGAGCAAGAAAATCGCAGGAGGCGCTAAAGCGCTTGTTTTGGACGTCACATGCGGTTTCGGCGCTTTCATGAAGGAAGAAAGCCGTGCCCGTGAACTTTCTGCAGCCATGATAAGGATCGGCGAGGGCGCAGGCATAAAGACACGCGCGGTGGTCACGGATATGGATCAGCCTCTTGGTAGAAACGTTGGCAATACGCTTGAGATGCAGGAAGTTTACGATACTCTCTGCGGCAAGGGCAGTAAGGATGTTCAGATAGTCGTTGTTGAACTTGCTTTCCAACTTGTAAGACTCGCAGGAAAAGGAATGGATCTGGACGATAATGAACTCAGGATCGATCTTTTGAAGAGGCTTACAGACGGAAGAGCGCTCGAAGAATACAGGAAACTCATAAGATCCCAGGGCGGCGTAATAAATGAGGACGGATCGCCTCAGTATGTTGACTATCCTTTTGACGCCATGCATATCAATGCACCCGAAGACGGATATATTACCAATGTCCGAGCAAACCTTATCGGACGTGCATCATGTACGCTCGGAGCAGGAAGGTTTGAAAAAAGCGATAAGATCGATTTCGGCGCAGGCGTGATCCTTTGCGTCAAGAAAGGCGACAAGGTAAAGAAAGGTGATACTTTGTGCGCGCTTTGCCAGGGTGAAAAGAATCCGCTTCCGGATGCCGACGAACGCCTTTATTCTGCTTTTGATCTTGCAAGCAAAGCATTTGAGATAGGTCCAAATCCGCCCAAGGAGAAAGATCCGGTAATTGCGGTATTGCCTAAAAAGCCTTTTGGTGTAAAATAAGAACAAATGTTTTACAAGGAGTAATCAATGCCGGAAAAGAATACCCAGAGGATCATCGGAATAGACCCCGGATACGCAATTACCGGCTACGGCATAATCGATAAGTGCGGCAATAAGTTTTCAGTAGTTGATTACGGCGTTATCGAGACAAAGCCTAAGACTGATTTCCCCGTAAGGCTTCTTGCGATCAATGAGAAGATAAAGTTCATGTTGGAACAGTTCAGACCTGACTATATGTCGATCGAAGAGCTCTTCATGGGTAAGAACCATACGACTGTTATCGGAACCGCCCAAGCTAGAGGAGCAGTTCTCGTTGAGGCTGCCAGAGCAGGCATTGATGTATTCGAATTTACTCCCGGTCAGGTTAAGCTTGCGATCACCGGATATGGTGTTGCAGAGAAGAAACAGGTCCAGCTTATGACCAAATCCATACTTGGTCTTAAAGAGATACCCAAGCCTGACGATGCCGCAGATGCTTTGGCTCTGGCTATCTGTCTTGCCAATACCGGCATCAATTTTGCAGGCAAGGCTGTTTCCGGATATCAGTACGGCCGTTACGGTTATTCAAGACGCAACGAATTCGGTTAAAAACAGGTTTTATGAGATAATATCTTCCGGAGGAAGAATAAATGTACGCATATATCAGAGGAAAGATCATATCCAGAAACGATAACCAGATGGTAATCGACAATAACGGTATCGGTTATCTTATAAATTGTCCTTTTGCTATTTCATCAACACTCGGTGCAAACGGCGAAGAAGTTACCGTTTATGTATATCAGAGCGTCAGGGAAGACGATATTTCTCTTTTCGGTTTCGCATCTGCAGATCAGAAGGATATCTTCCTGAAGCTGATCACCGTATCAGGCGTCGGCCCAAAGGTAGCTCACAATATCTGCTCCGCGCTAACGCCTGAGCAGATCGCTTTAGCCGTCATGGGCAATAATGTATCTATCCTTTCAAGCGTAAAGGGTTTAGGCAAGAAGAGTGCTGAAAAGATCATAGTCGAACTCAGGGATAAGCTTAAGGGACAGACAAAGAGCAGCGGAACTGCCGCATCTGTCATTTCTTCTGCATCTTCCGGTTCTGCACCTGCTTCAGCCATGGGTTCAGTTGCCGATGATGCAATCGGTGCATTGATGGTTCTTGATTACAGAGAGCAGGAAGCAGCTGAGGCTGTTGCTGCCGCATATGAGGAAGGAATCTCTCTTGAGGCTCTTATCAAGAAGGCTCTCAAGATCGCTTCCGGGAGTAAGTTCTCATGATGGATAATTACGGATATGAGGCCGAGGAAGACCGCATCATAGGAAGGGTCAAGCAGCCTTCTGATGTTGATGAGAAGACTTTAAGGCCTTTAAGACTTGAGGATTATTCAGGCCAGGAGAAGATAAAGAAGAACTTAAGGATTTTCATCGAAGCTGCCAAGAAGCGCGGAGAATCCTTGGATCATGTTCTGCTTTACGGCCCTCCGGGACTCGGAAAGACCACTCTTGCCGGCATAATCGCCAATGAGATGGGTGTCGGAATGCATATCACGACCGGTCCTTCGATCGAGAAGGCGGGTGATCTTGCTGCTCTCCTTACCAATATAGAAGAGAATGAGGTTCTTTTCATAGACGAGATCCACAGACTCAACAGAAATGTTGAAGAGATCCTTTATCCTGCGATGGAGGATTTCAAGCTCGATCTCATGATCGGCAAAGGTCCCGCGGCAAGATCCATGAGGCTTGATCTGCCGCATTTTACGCTTATCGGCGCAACAACCAGAGCGGGAATGATCTCATCTCCTTTGAGAGACCGTTTCGGCATGATAAACCATCTGGAACTTTATGAGACGCCTGATCTAATGCAGATCCTTAAGCGTGATGCAGGACTTCTCGGTATCAATATCAGTGAGGACGGCCTGCAAAACATCGCGTCAAGATCAAGAGGTACGCCGAGAATTGCGATAAGACTTCTTAAGAGAATGCGCGATTTCGCCATGTACATGGAGAAGGACATCATTGATAAAGAGGTTTCAGACTTTGGCCTTAAGCAGCTCGACATCGATGAGATCGGTCTTGATAACATCGACCGCAAGATGCTCATGACGATCGCAGATATATTCGCCGGCGGTCCGGTCGGCCTTGATACGCTCGCTGCTACTACAGGCGAGGATCAGGTTACTATCGAAGATGTATATGAACCTTTCCTTCTGCAGAACGGATTTATCCAGAAGACATCAAGAGGAAGAATGCTTACCATGCGAGCTTTCAAGCACTTGGGCATGACGCCTCCGCCTTCGTTTATTCCCGGTGGTAAAGCTTCCCAGGCCAATGCTTCCGGATCTCAGTATCAGAACATTTCTATCGATGACTGGCAGAACAGCAACGGGGAAGAGGAATAATGGAAGGTTTTCCCGATACACTGAAGATTCCTTCACTGGATCCTGCTGACTGCGGCAGGCTTTTGCTTCATTGCTGCTGCGGTCCCTGTTCAATGTATCCGCTGAAACTTTTGACTTCACAGGGAATTGAGCCTGACTGTTTCTGGTTCAATCCCAATATTCATCCTCAGTTTGAATGGGACAGAAGGCTGTTTAACCTTCAAAAGGCCTGTGATTCTTATAGTCTTAAGCTTGTAAAAGCAGGTGATGCCTGTGAAGAGGATTACTGGCGTTCAAAAGAATATCTTGAACAGTATAAGTCCCGCTGTGAAATGTGCTATGACAAGCGTATGGAAGAGACTGCGAAGTACTGTGCTGATCACGGATACGATTCGTTCTGCACGACTCTTCTCGTAAGTCCTTATCAGCAGCATGACAGGATCTGTGAGATCTCAGCACAGAAAGCAGATATATACGGTGTTAAGTTCTATTATCTGGATTTCAGACCGGGTTTTTATTTCGGACAGAAGCTTGCAAAAGAGATAGGCCTATACAGGCAGAAATATTGCGGATGCTGCTTCTCGCTCGACGAATCAGAGTTTAAGGATAAGATAATCAAAAGCTTTGAAGCTTAAGAAAGGCGTTCTTTCGGCTCTTCGGAATCAATAAGAACGGAATAGTAATTCTCGTAAATGACCATGCCGGGTTTTGCGCCCGGTATTTTCTTTACATGGGATACGGGACAATAATCTACTTCGGCTTTGAGTTTTCCGGCTCTGGAACCCGCTGCCGCGTTATGCTCCTCAAGAATGATGCTCTTGGAGAAGAAAGCTGCAAGTGAAGCAGCTTCAAGGATGGAAGAATCCGAAGGCATCTCTTCATTGTCAAAAGGCCTTAAGATAACATGTGTTCCGGGAAGCCCTTTAACATGGAACCACCAGTCAGTCTTACGGGAAGCAACGGTAAATGTGAGTTTTTCGTTCTGGATGTTGCTTCTGCCGCATATTATCTCGTGACCGTCTGCAGATCTGTATCTGCGGAAGGGAAGAGCTTTCTCGGTATTCTTGCTTGGTTTGTTGTTCTTTTTTGCATTTGCGCGCTTTGCGGCCTCGCGGAGCGCTCTTGTGGATGCTTTGCCTGATTTGGCAACGCCGACCATTTTATTGGGATCGCCGGCATTCTGCTTTGTGACGGTTCTTGCAGCGTGTGAGCCGTTAACTTCAGCCTTGATCTCTTCGTTGATGGCATCAAGGTCTTCCTGGGTAACTGCTGCATCGATTGCTGTCTTGACCGATCTGAGGTACATGATTGCGAGATCGTCATCTTTTATATATTCTTCGGACATTTCAGCCTTGCGCTTAGCCTTTCGGAATCTGCGGTAATAGTCCTGTGCATTGCCGGAAGCATCGAGCGAAGGATCGAGCGGTATGGATATGACAGAAGGAGGATCAGTAGTGTAATCCTCTGTGTTAAGGACAGTATCCTGGGGCTTGATCATGTACTTATAAGTAAGGATCACGTCTCCGTAATGCTTATATTCATCAGCTTTTGCGCCTTCAGCAGCATCTGATTCGTGAACCTCTTTTTTCTTGATGATCTTGGAAAGAGCGCTGTCGGTTATCTGTCTTAGTCTGTGTTTTGCGGCATCGAGATCCATTTCGGAGAACTTGGCATCGTAATAGAGTCTGATCGCATCCGAGATTGAATCCATGGACTTTGAACTGCTGTAACCAGAAAGCTCCATCGGAGCAAACTCGGCAGGAATATTGCATTCGTCAAAGTAAACGTGAGGAGTATAAGATCTAGAAGCAATCTCTGTCAGGAAACAATCGAGCCTTTCAAGAAGTCTTTTTCTCGATTCTTCTCCCATAAGTGATATCGTCTGACGTTCATCAGCATCAGACTGAAGGCAAAGCTGCCTTGAAAGCACGGGAGACATTCCTTTGACCGAATTTATGATGGCTTTGCCGATTGGGCGTGACTTTTCGTCTTCGATAATGGGAAGTTCGCCATTGCGGACCATATCAAGTGCTTCTTCGACTGAGAGCTTGTTCTGGGCGGGTGGATAGCTGTAAACCCTTGCAGGCATGACTTCTCTGAGCTTTGAGACCTCAAAATCAACGTGGACCGAAGAATCCAGGATCTTTCCCGAGCCGTTTACCAGGATTATGTTCGAAAATCGTCCCATGAGTTCGACTATAAGCCTGTATTCCTTAACGTCACGCAGTTCGTCAGTGTTTGAACAGTGTATTTCGATAACGCGTTCGTATCCGGGATCCGTAACGGCGTTTATCCTTGCTCCGGCAATATATTTACGCAGGAGCATACAAAAAGAAGGCGGAAGGGCAGGGTTATCCTTTACGTCTTCGGTGATGGTAATGCGCGGAAGGCTCGGATCAGCACAGATAAGGAGTTTCTTTACACCTTCATTTGTCCTGATATGAAGGACGACAGAATGCCTGTCAGGCATGAATATCTTGTCGATGCGGGAACCGGACAGAGTCTTGTTCAGGTCATCAGCTAAAAGCTGGCAGGTAATTCCGTCTAAAGGCAAAACTTTATACCTCGGAAACTGAATCTTCGGAAGAATTCTGCTTCGAGAAGACCATCTTTAGTATCCACACTATGACGGCAGCTAATATCTCAACGCCGAGTATCTTGAAGAATCTGGAAAAATCATTCCAGGCAAACAGAAGATCGATCCCTATTATAACCAGAACAACGATGATGAAGATAATGGGCATCATCAAGTGGCTAAGCAAAGGGTTAGCTTTGACCTTTTCAATAAAACCGGGTTCAGGCTGAACGGGAGCAGATCTTCTTGAAGAACTGCTCTGACGGCCTGTTGAGGTCTTTCTTGTTCCGGCAGAAGATGATCTTCTCGCTGTTGATGAGGAAGATCTTCTGGTACCTGATGAGTTTCCGGTTGAACGCGTAGCCATGTCTTAACCGATGTTTTCCTTGGCTTTGAGGAGCTTCTTGATCTTCTCGGTAGGATTGATGAGGTTGGACAGGGAAGCATCGTGGTTGATGGCATCGATAAGGAGCGCAACGAACTTGCAAAGATTAACGTCTGCAAACCAGGGAGCCTGAAGGAGCTCGGGACGTCTGTAGATGAGGTTTGTTGCGAATACCTTTGTGATGATGCCTTCCTCGTAAGCCTGGTTGAACTTGTCGATGCCTTCAGTGAAGAGACCGAAAGTAACTGCGCAGAGAACTCTGTTTGCGCCTCTCTGCTTCATTTCGCGTGCGATGTCGAGGATTGAGTCGCCGGATGAGATCATGTCATCGATGATGAGGATATCCTTGCCTTCAACGGAATCACCGAGGAACTCGTGAGCTACGATCGGGTTACGTCCGTTTACGACAGTTGTATAGTCTCTTCTCTTATAGAATGTTCCGAGAGGCACACCGAGGATGGAAGCATAGTACATAGCTCTGGAGATACCGCCTTCATCAGGTGAGATGATCATGAACTTAACGTTGGAGAAGCTTAAGTCAGGGATCTGACGGTACATTTCCTTGATGATCTGGTATGTGGTAGGGAGGCTCTCGAAGCCTGCGAGAGGAATAGCGTTAGCAACACGCTCGTCGTGAGCGTCGAAAGTAATGATGTTGGCAACACCGAGCTCGTAAAGCTCTTCAAGTGCGAAAGCGCAGTCAATGGATTCTCTGGCGTTTCTCTTGTGCTGGCGGCCCTCGTAAAGATAAGGCATGATGACGTTGATACGTCTGGATTTACCGGAGCAGGCGAGGATTACACGCTTAAGATCCTGATAGTGATCGTCAGGGCTCATTCTGTTGTCCTGGCCGAACATCTTGTATGTGCAGGAGCAGTTCATGACATCACTGATAAGGTAAAGGTCATGACCTCTGACTGTATTCTTAACGACAGCCTTGCCTTCGCCGGAAGAGAATCTCGCATTTTCGAGAGGGATCGTATAATCCTCTCTGAAGAATCCGGGATTGGTGTTGACGAATTGCTCTTTCTGGTATTCCGAACGTCTCTTATTCAGGTAGAAGTTAACCTTCTCGGTAAATTCCTCACTTCCTTTGAGCGCGAGAAGACCGATAGGGCCAACCGGTGCCATCGGGTTATCACCATATTGGTCATAACGGGAATAAGCTTTTTCATCGGATGCTGAAGTCATAGTGTGCAGCCTGCCTTTCTTGTGTTGCTGTTACTTTATTCGTCTTTTTGTTCAAAAAGCTCTCCGATCCTTATCTGGCTGGCAAGGTCGGTGAGTCTTGATGTTGAGTTGATGAGGTCGTAGATCGATTCGTCCAGGTTGAGTGCTTCGATGATCCTTGCTACATAAGGGATCATGTTAGCGTCAACGTACCATTCGCGGTCGAGCAGCTCGGGAGCTCTGTAGATCAGGTTGGTGCAGCATACAGCAGTGATAAGACCTTTTTCGTATGCTTCATCAAATACTTCAAGTCCGTTGGTAAATAATCCGTACGGAGCAAGGCAGTAAATGTGTTCGGCACCGTAGCTCTTGAGCTTTTCGGCTGTCCTGAGCATTGTGTTTCCGGAGTTGATCATGTCATCGATAAGGAGGATATCCTTGCCTTTGACATCGTCGCCGAGGAACATGAAGTTCTTGATCGGATGTTCTCCGTTGATCTTCTGTGTGTAATCCCTGTCTCTATAGAAGATGCCCAGAGGCAGATTCAGGTGAGAAGAGTAAAAAATAGCCCTTGAGACACCGGTCTCGTCGGGGCATACAACGATCGTATGATCTTTATCCAGTTTGATGGAACTGAAACGGTTGAGAAGAGAAGATGTCAACTTAAACTGACATCTCGGATACTCAATGCTCATGAGAGGAACAGCATTCTCGATCCTTCCGTCGTGAGGATCAAATACAATAAGGTTGGCAATTCCCAGTTCATACAGCTTCTTGAGCATTTCGGCACAATCCCAGGATTCTCTGTGCGAATCAAGCTTCTCACGCCTTCCTTCGTAAACGAAAGGCATGATAACGTTGATACGCTTGGCTTTGCCCTTAAGAACGGTGATTATCCTCAAAAGATCCCTGTAATGATCATCAGGGCTGATGACGTGTTCGCCTTCAACCAGGTCATAACTGTAACTGTGTGCAAGAACATCGGTAATGATGTACATATCATGACCGCGGACGCTTTCAAGAAGGGAGAAGGTGCCTTCTCCGTTATCATATCTGTTGAAAACTGAATCGATAATATAGTCAGAGCGGCAGTATCCGGGACTGTTTACATAGGGATTGCTCTTTTTCTCAACACGTGCGGACCTTTTATTGAAAATAAGATCGGAAACGCTCTTAACGAATTCCTTATTGGCAGTGTGTGAAATAATACCTATAGGTCCGAAAGGGGGCAAAGAAGCCTGATCAAAACCGGAACTGACATACAGATCGCTCATCGCAGACCAACACCCTCCTCATTAATACTTAAATATTAAAGGATAGTTTTGTTAATTCAAATGACAATCTTTGAATTTTTTGCACGAAAAGAAATTAGAAAGTTGTTGATGTTTTTGTATTGCTTTATATATTGCATAGTTAGTCTGCGCTAATTATGCCGGAAATAGCGGATTTTAAGTCGTTAATTCCCTTCTTATCCTTGGAAGATACAGCAAAAACAAGGGCTTCATCCTTAAAATCAAAATAATCTGACAGGATTCCGAGCTGTTTTCTGATCTCGGCATTGGAGAATTTATCACATTTTGTCAGCACCATGATGTAGGGAATACCCGCATTATTAAGGTATTCGAGCATTCCGATGTCTTCTTCAGAAGGAGTCCTCCTTATGTCCATGAGGAACAGAACAAGAGAGATCTTTCTTCCGCATCTGAAATAGTTGTCACAAAGGTCTGAAAACTTTGCGGTTACTTCCTTTGAAGCAGCAGAATAACCGTATCCGGGGAGGTCTGCAACCAAAGCTTTTCCGTCAAGATCAAAATATATGATCTCTCTGGTCTTTCCGGGCTTGGAAGAAACTCTCGCAAGCTTGTTGGAAGATGCCAGAGCATTGATAAGAGAGGACTTTCCGGCGTTGGACCTGCCTGAGATCACGATCTCGGGAAGATCAGTCACCGGAAGACCTTTAACGTCAGCACAAGTGATCTTGTATTTCATATTATTAAAATTGATGTTCATATCGTTCATAAGTATGTTCACCTTGTCGGTAATTGTCGGTTTTTGTAGGTATTTTGACGCTGATTTTGAGCTTGATACTCTTTAAAATCAAATCATGTCAGATTTTATCAGAATTAAACCCGATATTCCAAGAACTCCGGCAGGCATAGCATCTGAAACAATAGTGGAACGCATGCTTAAAAGACCTTTGCCGGTTCCTGCGTTTATGCTCTTTGCCGCATGTTCTTTGACTTATCTGTCTGAGAATCTGATTCCAATGTTCGTTTTATCGGTCTTTCTCGCTGCATTATGTGTTTATTCATGTAGAAAGAGTGAATATCTCTTGTTCTACTGTTCTTTGATCAGCATTGTCCTGATAATTTCTTGCTGCATCCGCATAACATCGGTCCTGGGTGTTCCTCTGAATGGAAGTGAAGACGGATACTACAACGGAACAGTTATCTCGTGCGAGAGAAAACTCTCAGGCTCTGACCGGATCAATGTAGTGATACAAGGAATCAAGGCTGAATTAAGGTTTGGAAAGGATGTTGAGGTTCCGCAGACTTTCACAGGAGACGTTTTTGTTGTTTCCGGAAAGTTTAAAGTGCCTGAAAGCCCGGGAAATCCCGGTGAATTTGATTATCCTGCGTATCTGAAGAGCAAAGGCATCAGGTATTTGTTCTATGCAGATACATATTCATTGGTTTCAAAGGCTTCGGGAATAAAGAAAACATTGCTTTCGTTTCCGGATCTTTGTTATCGGGTCCGTGAAAAACTGTTTGAGAGATTCACATATGGCAGGGACAGTGAAGATAAGGCTCTGTTGGCCGCAGTCTGTCTTGGTGATTCGTCACTGGCACAAGCCGGTATGATCAGGGATTTCTCTTTGTCAGGGTGTTCACATCTCCTGGCTGTGTCAGGCACTCATTTCGCAGGCTTTCTGGCTGTTTTGCCGTTCTTTCTGAATGTTCTGGTCCCTGACCGGAGAAGATCTTCAGTTATCTATGTGCTTTTATCGTTAATGATTGCTTGTGTCACAGGATGGAGTGAATCAGTTACAAGGGCAGCGTTTATGTCTTCTACAGCATTTGCAGGTAAGGATACTGTCTCGGCAATGTCAGCTGCCGCTCTTATCATGATGGCTGCCGATCCATTCTGTGCTGCAAGAACGGGGTTCCTGTTCAGTTTTTCGGCCTGCATTGCCATAAGACTTTTATCAGGCAGGATATCAGGTAAACTGGCATTCCTGAAGGTAAAAAAGAGCATCTTAACGGCTTTGAGCGCGCAGGCTGCTGCATGGCTTGGAACTATGCCGTTCTCAACAATGGTAAACAGCAGATATGGTATCGTTCAGTTTATTGTTCAGGCATTGGGCGGAATCATTGCTAAATGTGTTTGTATGATGTTCATTCCGGGAGTCGTCTTAACCACCGTATTTCCAAAAGATTTCTCATATGCCTTTTCAGCGCCTTCATGCTTATTCCTACGTCTTTTGAGAAAGACTGTCGGAACAGGCGGCGGCATTGTTTTGGATACATCATCAGGAAGGCCCTTGAGTACGGTTTTGATATTGAGTTTCTGGATGTTTTTAGTTCTTTTGCTCCTGCCGCCTTTCTCGGTCAGAAAACTTCTTTTAAAGGTCTCATGCGCATTTCTGGCGGTCAGTACGGGCTTTTTGGTTTCCGGCTTCGTAAGACATGTAAAGGCTGAAGTGATCTTTGCAGATGTAGGTCAGGGAGACTGCTGTCTGATCATAGCAGGGAGTACCACATGTCTTATCGACAGCGGAACTTATGAAAAAGGCGAAAAGAATGTTTCTGATCTGCTCGATTATTATGGTATAAGCCGCGTAGATATTGCATTCATGACACATTGGGACCAGGATCACGCAGGCGGCATCGCGGCACTTGATCAGGCAGGCCGTATAGGATGTATATATACCGGATTTGTCGGTTCTGATTCAGATACAAAAGCTTTTGATAAGTCGCTCCTGTCGAGAAAAGCTGATCCAAAGGCTTTCAGGCGGAATCTTAAGCAGACTAAGGCCGGAGAGGTGTTTGAATTGTCTGAAGATGTCAGGCTGATGGTCATATATCCTGAAAAGTGCGAGACGGGAGGCAATCCGGGAAGTCTTGTAATACTTCTCGATTGCTGCGGAAAGACAATGCTTTTCACCGGTGATATCGATGCTGAAACCGAAGAAATACTTGCATCTTCAGATTTGGTACGAGATGTTGATCTACTGAAGGTATCCCATCACGGATCAAGATATTCGAGCTGCAGCTCTTTCCTTGGCAGTTCAAAGCCTGAGATTGCAGTCATTCAGGTCGGGAAGAATAATCTTTACGGACATCCTTCGCCCAAAACACTTGAAAGACTTGCTAAAACCGGAAGTGAGGTTTACAGGACCGATATTGACGGCGCCGTGATATTGGAATTCTATTGATCTTGCGCTTTATCTGGTCAGGTACAGATGCATTATGAAATAGAATGCATAGAAGGTCATTATCACGATTACCGGATAAGATGCGGAATGGAATGTTTTCAGTGCTTTCGCACCTGATGTTCCGGCCTTTTTTGCAATGGTTCTAAGACCTTTTCCGGTGACGATGGCAAATAACGGAAGAACCGGAAGGAAATAGTGTCCCTGGATGCCCAAGATCACGTCGGAACCTTCGGGAGTCCAGCTTAAAAGCATTGCGGGTGTGGACAAAAGTGCGATCAAGACAACTAAAGAAGTTATCAGGATGTCCTTTTTCTTAAATCCGTCGAGTCTTTCATCTGATGCTGCGATTATCAGCAGGACGATCAGCATGATCAGACTGAATGCAAACGGGATCGTTTTCTCACCCCAGCATAGCTTGGAACCGAACAGATCCTCAAGCATTTCGCCTGCAAACCTTCCGTAAGTCTTAATGGTCATTACGAGATAAGATACAGGGTTCTCAAGCGCGAATGAAGCGGTCATGAAGCCGTTTCCTTTGCTGCCGAACTGGTAAAGGGTGCGGTCGGGCAGGAACATGTCAAAGAGAGCGACTGAGAATAATCCGAAAACCATAGGAAGGAACTTGCCGATGTGCTTAAGGCCTTTCTTCCGGGCAGGAACCATGAGGAGCAGGGGCAGAAGAAGCAGATATCCGCCACCTTTTACGGCTCCTAAGATAAATGCCCAGATAAAAGCGAATACAAGAGGCTTCTTTTCTTCGGGTGATTCTCTGAGCAAGAGTACGGAAGCTATGAAATTGAGTGAAGTGATAATGACCATCGGGTCATAGGAAAAAGCTCCGCTCATCATAAGAGAGGAGGGCAGAACGGCACATAAAGCAATGATCTCTTTAAAGTAAGGGGCTTTCCTGATCGCCCTGTAAGATAAGCATGTGTAAAAGACTGCAGTAAATACTTTAACCAGATAGCAGTTAAAAACAGGTCCGAAGCCTATAAGACGGCCTATTACGAGCGCAAAGGTCTGCGGAATATAGCAGAAAACGGAATAGTAGTTCATCTTTTCAGATCTTGCCGTCATTTCGATCAAAGTCTTATCGGCAGCAAAAGTCTGAAAGTTCCTCTTCAGGACCTCGTAAGCACCTGTTGTGGGTGTCGTGGAATTCCACCAGATATCCCTGAAAAATACAACATCATCAGAGCGCCCCATCCATTCGGTATTCCCGTGCTGGCCAAGGAAAAGATTGGACAGACGGTAGCAGGCGAGATAGTGAGCTTCGCTGTCTCCTGTGCTCCAGGGCGGGATAAGGAATATGCAGGCAATGCTTAAAGGGATAACGGCTGCCAAAAAGAGCTTCTCGGTAGAAAGTGAGGAAGTGCTTCCCGACTTAAGATACAGGCATAAAGAGGTTGCAGCGAACGAGAAGAGCATTATGCAGACAGCCGCAAACACAACATATCCCATGACCGTATTTACGAAAAGTCTTACAGTAAGCGATGAGTCTTCCTTTTCGACTACAAGCTCCGCAGGAGATGATGAACCGTTAGTGATGGTAACTGAATAATGTCCGGCCGGAAATCCGCTTCCGTCAGGCCGGTTAAGCCTGATAACGGTGCCTTTGCCTTCGGGAGTGCACATATCATTGGTTATGCGGACATCTTTAAGGACATCCTGAGCAAGGTCAGTATTATAGACGCTTACAGTAAGAGATGAGGCATCACCGCCCATTATGAAGAACGCCATTGAGTCAAATCCGGACATTGTGCATATAAAACGGTGCTCGGATGTGCTTGCGGGAGCCAATGATTCGGTCTTGAACTCCGTAATGCCCTTAATGACTGTTTCTTTGCGTATACGTGGGAATAGAGTAACAAATACGAGCGAAACGAATAAAGCAGCAAGGATTACTGCAGCAATAACGGTAATACGCCTTGATCTGTTTAACCCGCGGGAATCCATTTCACTCTCCTCAATCGAAGTATAACATAGGTCATATTGTTTCTTATTTCCTCACTATTTCCGACTTTAAATATAGTTATCTTTGTTATAATTAGTCAAGAAACTTAAGACGGAGTTCGGAATTAATGAATAAAAGCTTGAAAATAAAGGCTCTTTCGCTTTCTGTCTGCATGTCTGCCGTTATGCTGATGCAGGGATGCATGCTCAATGCGAACCAATATCAATATGTAACAACTAAGGACGGCACAAGTTCTGAATCTACTTTGCCTGCAGATTCCGGTTCGGAGTCATCTTCCGATGAATCATCTGAGACTACCACTACCGAAGAGACAATTCCCGCATCGCTTCATATGGATCCTCCGGAGGTTGATACGGAAGCTCCCGTATTTATCAGCTATCCCAGGACCATTCAACTGCTCAAAGGCAAGGAGTTCGTTGCTGACGAATATGTCGGCTATATTGATGACACTGACAGGGAGGTTGAACTCAAGGTCACCGGTGATGTCGATATAAACACGGTAGGTGATTATCCGATCCAGATGACGATCTCTGACGATGCCGGCAACAGCAAGACGATCGATGTTACCGTAAAGGTTTATACCAAGAAGCCTACTCCCACGAAGAAACCGGTCTCTTCTTCGAGCAAGAGCAGCACTAGCAATACTACCAAGAAAAAGTATAATTTTTCGGATCTTAAGGACAAATATGCTTCCGGAAATGCCTATATCGGCATAGATGTTTCGAAATATCAGGGTAATATTGATTTTCAGAAGGTAAAAGATGCAGGCTGCCATTTTGTTATTATCCGTATGGCTATCTATAACAACGGCAAGTTCGGTATCGACACCAAATTCGAGGAGAATTATAAGAAAGCCAAAGCTGCAGGACTCCTTGTCGGCGTCTATTACTACAGCGTAGACAACACGGAAAAGCTGATGAAAGAGCACTGCGCCGAGCTTGCAAAGGCTTTAAAGGGCAAAGAGATCGATTTCCCCGTAGCTTACGACTTTGAGAAGTGGAAGGGATTCCAGAAACTCAAGATGAACTCATCTGACCTCAACAACATGTTCTACCTGTTCTGTTCCGAGATGGAAAGCTACGGATATGAGGCCATGATCTACGCAAATCCTTACTTCCTCAGGAACTGGTTCAGACCGGGCGGACATAAGATCTGGCTCGCTGACTGGAAGACACAGCCTTCTTATGTCGGAAAGTTCCATTTTTGGCAGTTCAGTGCAACTGGAAAGATCCCCGGAATCAACGCCAACGTTGACGTTAACATCTACTATCCCGAAGGAAGGGTCGTTGAAGCCAAAAAGGAGGATAAATCCAATGGCTAAAGCCAAAGGTCTTCCCAAGGGCGTCATCGGATATAAAGAGTTCTTTGACAAACTCCTGAATCACCCGGATTCTCTCGGGCTGATCCTTTTATATGGCCAGGAGCAGTACCTGATCGACGGAGCTTTAAAGACAGCGAAGAAGAAATATATCACGGAAGGCGCTGAAAGCATAGATTTCAGCGTTATCGACACAAGGAGCGATGACCAGTTCAGTTTTGACAGGCTCGATGAGATGGTCTCGATGCCGCCCATGATGTCTGACAGACGTCTCGTAATAATCAGGCAGTCGGGAGTTACAGGTAAGGAGGTTACAGATAAGGATCTGGAGATTCTTAAGAATATACCTTCATCTTCGGTCGTGATCTTCGTTGAGGATGAGGCTGATGCCAAAAGAAAGGTTTTTAAAGCTTTTGTTCAGAACGGCACGGTAGTTTCAATGGGTGCCATGGAGGATGATGACATTTCAGCCAGAGTCGGGAGGATGTTTGCCAAATATAACCTTACTATTGACGGCAGCGCTTCCAGATCGCTGATCTCAAGATGCGGATCAGTAATGCTTACAATTTCCGGTGAAGTAGCTAAGATCGCGCTTTACTGCCAAAACGCAGGTTTCAGCAGGGTAACCGATGATATCATTGAAGATTGCTGTCCGCCTGATCTGAGCGGCAGGATATTTGACATCATGGATGCATGCGGAAGCCAGAATCCCGCAAAAGCTCTCGGAACGCTGAATAATCTCATTGCCATGAGAGAACCGCTCATTCAGATAAGAGTTCAGGTATTAAACCACTTGAAGCGCCTTATCATGGCAAAAGAGGCTGGAGACGCCAGAGTTCTTGTCTCAGAGGCCGGAATGAACGAATTTTATGCCGGAAAGCTGGTCAGACAGGCCCAGAGCTTTTCGATGCCGAGACTTTTGCAGACTTATCTTTCAGCATGTGCGTCTGATTCGGACGTTAAACACGGCCTGATAGACGAGAGGTATGCTTTGGAGATTATCCTGGTAAAAGCAGCGACAGGTGACAGGTAACAATTGACGCATTAAAGGTAAAGACTTAAAATCGCTTATTGGACTTTAATTATTCAAGGAGAAATATATGAGTAAGATCGAGATGAAGACACCAATCGTCGAGATGGACGGCGACGAGATGACCAGGATTATCTGGAAAGAGATCAAAGATATCGTCATCCTTCCGTTCGTAGACCTTAAGAGTGAGTATTTTGACCTGGGACTGCCCAACAGGGACAAGACCGCAGATCAGGTTACCATCGATGCTGCCAACAGGACAAAAGAACTCGGCGTAGCTGTTAAGTGCGCAACCATCACACCTAACGCCCAGAGAATGACTGAGTATGACCTCCACCAGATGTGGAAGAGCCCTAACGGCACTATCAGAGCCATCCTTGACGGTACGGTTTTCAGGAGCCCGATCCTCGTAAACGGCATCAAGCCTTTTGTTTCATGCTGGGAGAAGCCGATCACTATTGCCCGTCACGCTTACGGCGATGTTTACAGGAATACCGAATTCCTGGTAGACGGCCCCGCAAGAGCTGATCTTGTTGTTACTTATCCCGACGGAAGACAGGAAAAGCAGACTGTATTCGAATATACAGGCGGCGGCGTTCTCCAGGGCCAGTACAACACGGACAAGTCTATTACCGCTTTCGCAAAATCATGCTTCCAGTATTCACTCGATACAAAGCAGGATCTTTGGTTTGCCACTAAGGATACCATTTCGAAAGTCTATGACAGACGTTTCAAGGACATCTTTGAGAAGATCTACAAAGAAGAGTTCGAAGCTAAGTTCGCTGAAGCAGGCATCACATATTTCTACACGCTTATCGATGATGCCGTAGCAAGAGTCATGCGTTCAAGCGGCGGCTTTGTCTGGGCATGCAAGAATTACGACGGCGACGTTATGAGCGACATGCTCGCTTCAGCTTGCGGTTCCCTTGCGATGATGACCTCCGTACTCGTTTCACCCGAAGGCGTTTACGAGTTCGAGGCTGCTCATGGTACTGTTACCAGACATTATTACAGATACCTCAAGGGTGAGCAGACATCCACAAACCCGATGGCTACGCTTTTCGCATGGTCAGGAGCACTCAGAAAGCGCGCCCAGATGGACGGCCTTCCCGACTTGGAGAATTTTGCGGCAAGACTTGAAAAGAGTGCCGTTTCCACAATAGAATCAGGTATAATTACCGGAGATCTTAACAGCCTTCTCGACCATCCGGATAAGAAGGTTGTTAATACTGCTGATTTCCTTAAGGCTGTCGCTTCAAATCTGTAAATCATTAGGAGGATATATAAATGAGCTACTATACGACATGGATCGAGAGATCTGAGAACAATTCCAATGAGCAGGAGTACATCGAGTACGTAAACCGTTACTATCAGCTTGAGAAGGGCTGCTATGAGAAGATCCTCGAAGCATATCCTGATAATGCTGAATTCCTTAACGGTCAGGTTCTCGCACTTTCAAGAAAGTTCGGATTCAATGCCTCAAACATGGAGATCTTTATAGGTTTTCTCGATGGCATCAAGTCCAGCCTTAAGAACGGCGACGCTCTCGATCTCGAAGCTATCGTTGATGAGACTGAGATCAGCCTCGACATAGATTATGAGAAGCTTTACTACAACATGCACGATGCAAAGGCTGACTGGCTTTATAACATCCCTGCATGGAAGAACGTTCTCACTGTTGAGAGGATGAAGGAGATCACCCACGATTACCGTGTTGCAAACATCGCTCACTCTGACAAGATCGGCAGAAACGATCCGTGCCCTTGCGGTTCAGGCAAGAAGTATAAGAATTGTTGCGGCAAGAAGGTTTAAAGGTAAGGTGCTGTTGCTTTGAAGAAGCTACTGACGGCGAAATGGTTTATCGTTCTTTCGGTATCTTTGCTCCTGATAGCGGGTATCGTTCTGAGCTTCCTGCCGGGAAGTCCTCTTAAAGGCGTCGTCGGACTGTCTTCAAATGCAGTTTCACCTGCTCAAAAAGGCGTAAAGGCTACGGGAAATGCGTTCTCTGACTTTTGGGCAGCCATTGCTGACGGAATTGCGATCAGGGAAGAGAATAAAACTTTGAAGGAAGAGATCGCTGACCTTAAGTACAGGCTCAACCAGTACGAGGAAGCCGCCATCAGGTACGAAGAGCTTAAGAATGCTTTCCATATCAGAGATACATTCAGCAATTATGATATCTATGGCGCTTCGATCCTTTCCAGAGAAGCCGATGAATGGTTCTCTGTAATCAGGATCAATGCAGGCAAAAACGAGGGTATCGTTTTGGAGCAGGGGCAGTCCTATCCGGTCGTTGATACGGAGATGAACCTTGTAGGCCGCGTTATTGAGACACAGGGCTCTAATTCAATGGTCCTGCCGCTTCTTCATGAAGGGTTCTCCGCATCCGGTAAAGTAAACGAAGTTAACGGTGCTTCTGTCATCGTAAGCGGTGATGCTGTCCTGAAGAAATCCGGCCTTTGCCGTGTTAAGGCTTTCGATAAAGGCATTAAGCTCGAACCCGGAACAGTTATCGTTACTTCAGGCGAAGGAGGACTGTTCCCGGACGGTATTCCTATAGGTACCATTGTTTCCGTTGATTACTCGAATCCTACTGAAGTTACAGCTACTTTAAGGCCTTTCTCTAATATCGGAGAGCTTGAGGACGTATTCGTAATGATTCCTTTTAATGCGGATGATAAGAAGGAGGGAGTTCCCGGAGCTTCAGAATCGTCTGCACCGGTTGCAGGCGGGCAGGGCTGATGGATCGCCGTAGACTTATCCGAAAGATAATAGTTTATGCGGTATATATCCTGCTTTTATCTTCATTGCAGGTATCTTATCCGAGCCGGCTTGGCTTTTTAGGCCAGACAGCTGACCTGGCTTTTGTTTTTGTGGTTCTGACCGGATATTTCAATGGATTCATTGACGGAGCCGTCGTAGGTTTGATTACCGGCATCGTAAGAGACTGCCTTGCACCTATTGCAATTATAGGATTTGACGGGACGGTCCATGTTACTGCAGGGATCGGAATGCTCGTTATGTTTCTTGCAGGAGCATTATCGTCATCCTTTTTTACAAAGAGAATGCATAGAAACGTACCGTTTGCCTTTGTTTCGATAGCATTCTGCACGCTGGTCTATAAGATCGGCGGGCATTTTCTCGCTTACAGCTGGACGATCATCATTCCTTCAGCAGGAAGCTATCAGCTCGGTTTCTATGAGATCGTTGTGAGATCATGCCTTCTTCAGACTTTGCTTAATCTTATTGCAGGCATTCCTTTGATCCTGCTTATGAGATTTGCAGGTCCTGTATCATTGTCTGAGCAAAGAAAGACTTCAGATGATGTTATTATGACTAATGAGGATACTTCATGGCTACAAATCTGAAGATAGAAGATTACGGCGCATTTGACCGCAATTCGGATAACGGCGGAAATAACGACAAGGGCGGCTTTTTCAGACGCCTCGTCTCGTTGTTCAGCAACCGTTTCCTTGTTTTGGCAGTCATCTTTTGTTCTTTCGGAGTCGCTATCCTCTTTATGACTGCAAGTCTGCAGTTCTCTGATTACCAGAAGACTATGTCTGAAAGCTCGTCGGGTGTATTAAGACAGTATGTTTCGGAAGCTCCGAGGGGAGATATCCTTGACAGCAGGGGCTTAAAACTTGCATCTTCCATCGAGTACAACACCGTCATGCTCGCCAATGCTTACCTTAGCGACAGTGAACTTAACACGCTTTGTCTTGAGCTGGCAAACCTTTTCGACAAGTACCACTGCATCTCTATATCGGAACTTGACCAGTACTTTACCATGGATCCGAATCCGACATTCATTAAGGAAGAGGAGAAGATAAGGGCCTGGCAGAGCAATTCAAATCTCTTTGCTCTTGAGGACTATGCCCAGGGCGTTATCGTCACATATTCGGATAAATATGTTAAGACGGATCCGAATGTCTTTTTCCTTTATCTAAGACAGAAATTCAACTTGGACAACAGATATACGATAGAGGAAGCTTATAAGATATTAAGGATCAGATATCAGATTTTTACAGATAACTGGGCTTTTATTAAAGGAACACCTATCAAGATAGCTACTGACGTTCCGGAAGACCTTATAAAGATATTCAATGAAGAGAATTATCACTACATGGGTATCGTCTGCGGCAAGGGTTATGCAAGAACATATGCACCTGAAGCTCTTTATGCCTGCCACGTGCTCGGTTATGTCGGACAGATATCGCAGACTACCTTCCAGGATCTGTCCAAGTTCGGATATACGAATGACGATATGGTAGGAAAATCAGGTGTTGAATCACAGATGGAGAGATATCTTCACGGTGACAGCGGCATCACGCCTTATAACATTTGGACGAAAAGAGGGCAGGAGGGAATGTTTGTCCCTTCAAACTACGGTGTGCCTTCCAAAGCAGGCGCAACCGTTAATCTGACGATAGATTCCAAACTGCAGAAAGTCGGAATGGATGCCCTTAAGACTTATATCAACGATGCCCAGGAAGAAGAAGCAAGAAACCATACAGGTTTCAAAACGGCGAGCTCAGGCGCTTTTGTCGTAATGAACGTAAAGACCGGAGCTGTCCTTGCCATGGGATCTTACCCTAACTATGACCCGAATGACTTTATTCTTGCTAACTATGGTGATCAGCAGGCAGCCGAACAGGTTAAATACTATCTCGGACTTGATGAGTATGCTGAAATGACCGCGGCGGATCTGCCTTTGTGGAACCGTGCCATCATGTCGATGTATGCTCCCGGTTCAACTTTCAAGCCGATCACGGCTCTTGCAGGACTTGAAAGCGGTACTATTACGCCGGAATCCAACTGGATCACATGTATTTCGCCTTTGGACGTTGACGGATGGATATTCCGCTGCCTCGAGTATCGTGTCGGCGGTCACGGCCCGCTTAACCTTGACAGTGCCATGGGTACGTCCTGCAATATCTATTTTATGAGACTGGGTGTAAGTACGGGTATCGATAACATCTCCGACATGGCAAAGAGATTCGGTCTCGGTGTTAAGACCGGGATAGACCTGCCCGGTGAGATCAAGGGCGTCATGTCCAGCCGAGAGACAAAGAGACTCCTTCATGAATCCGAATACGACAAGATCTGGTTCCCGTCAAATACTGCCCAGGTTTCTATCGGTCAGTTCGATAACTGCTTTACGATCCTTCAGCTTTGCAGATACGTAGCCGGAATAGCTACAAATAAGCTTGTAAAGCCTTATATTATTGATTCTGTAATTGCTAGTGACGGTTCGGTCCTTTATAAAGGTCAGGCTGAATCCGTTGATATCGGTATCCCGGAAGAGAATATACAGGCTGTCCGCAACGCGATGGTCTGCGTTACTGAAGGTTCGGATTACTGGAGAGGAACGGCCCAGAAGCAGTTTTCGTCATTCCCGATAAAG
Source organism: Clostridiales bacterium (assembly GCA_017478485.1). GTDB lineage: Bacteria > Bacillota > Clostridia > Saccharofermentanales > Saccharofermentanaceae > Saccharofermentans. Next base: position 58,066 of record JAFVDI010000038.1, read on the forward strand.
GTTACATGTAAGACGGGAACGGCCGAGACGGGATTCGAGAAGATCAGAAAAGAGTATTCCAACGGTCTGTTCGTCTGCTACGCACCCAAAGATAACCCGGAAATTGCTGTCGCTCTCGTTGTAGAGAGAGGTGAGTGGGGTTCATCAACCACTATCATCGCCAGAAAACTTATCGCTGCTTATTATAATGAGCCCGTTTCGAAGTCTTACCCTGTCTATATAAATAATCCCGTACCCGGTGACCATCTCGCCTGATAATCAGGTGTAATTGACATAAAGACAGTTTTTTTGCCGCAGTTTTGTATTAAAGGGAAATTGTCCGAGTAGTGATAATACGATAAAATTCAGGCAGAATCTTTAATGGGGGCTTTTTGATGAAGATCGTTTTGATGGCTGATAACAGGAAGACAGAGCTTCTTGTCAACTTCTGCATTGCCTATAAACCCCTTTTAGAGAAGCATCAGCTTATCTCTGTTTATAATACCGCCAAGCTTCTTAAATCTTCTGCTGATCTTGATGTTTCAGGTCTTTCTGTAGATTATTCGAGCGGTTTTGAGCAGTTGGCATCCAGAGCTGAGTTCAACGGCATTGACTGCGTCATTTATCTGAGAGACGGCAGGACCAAGAGTGAATCCAATCCCGCTGAGCTCCTTGATGTCTGTGACCAGAACATCATTCCTTATGCTACGAACATCGCTTCAGCAGAGATCCTGATCACGGCTATTGATAACGGCGCTCTCGATTACCGTGAGTGGAATGCGGCTGACAGACAGGGAACAGGCGCCTGATATTTCCATGAAGATCAAATGCATCCCCAGGGGACCTTTAGCGTCAAATATGTATTTGGCGCATCTTAATAATGATTGGTTTGTCATAGATCCTTCCGTTGACCCTGATTCTCTTGATGAAGAGATCAAGTCTCTTACGGCGGTCCTGATCACCCACGGACATTACGATCACATCAAATATATTGATAAATGGCACTCGAAGTTCCCGGATGCCCTGATTTTCATGAGTACTGATGATGCTTCACTCGCAGCGGATCCCCGCACGAACTGTTCTTACATGGACGGAGCAGCCAAAACCTTTGATTTTCCATATGAAGATCCGAAAGATGCCGTTAGATTCGGTGATCTCAGCATCAGAGTGATCAAGACTCCGGGCCACACAATGGGCTCGGTCTGTTATCTGTTTTCAGACGAAGGCAAGGATTATCTTTTTACGGGCGATACTATATTTGCAGGCTCGATCGGCCGTACGGACATGGCAGGGGGTTCTTTTGAACTCATGCAGAAATCAATTAAGGTGATCAGGAAGCTGTCACCTGAGACTTGTGTTTTCCCCGGACATGGACCCGATTCGACTATAGGTTTGGAGATCAGATACAACCCGTTCTTTGCAGAATAAGGGTTTGCTTGACTTTACGATGCTTATATATGTACAATATGCATCTGCAATGAAGGTGCGTAAGTAGTCTTTTTGCTACCGTAAAAGAGAGTCGTGTCACCGGCTGAAAGCACGATACAAAGGGCAAACGGATGAATTTCAACACTGGAGCTTCTGTCGAAAACGGCTTGTACGGCTGATTAAGCAGATGTGGTGCGCGGCATTACAGCGTGATTTAAGTGCGGAAAGCTTAGAACGGGCTTTTCGAACATGGGTGGTACCGCGAAGGTGCGATAAATATGCAATTCGTCCCATGGCAATGAATAATTGCCGTGGGCTTTTTAATTTTTGAAGCTGCGGACAAGGAGGAGAAGAAAATGGCTGAACTTAGTGAATTAAGCGCAAAGTTATCAGAGATCAGATCTAAGATCGAATCTGATCTTACCGAGATCAAGAGTTCAAAGGGCATTTTTGAGTACAGAAAGAGCGTTATGGACTCAAAGGAAGGTAAGATCGGCTCACTTATGAAGGAGATGGGCAAGATCCCTAAGGAGCTTAAGGCCGATTACGGCAAGATGGTCAATGAGATCAGGAACTGGGCTACCGAAAAGTTCGATACTATGGATGCACAGTTCAAGGCAGCCGAGCAGAAGGCACGCTATGAAGCTGAAACTATTGATGTCACACTGCCTTCCAAAAAGCTCAAGAAGGGTTATCTTCATCCCAATACCCAGGTAAGAAACCAGATCGTAGACATCTTTGGTTCAATGGGTTTCTCAGTCTATGAGGGCAATGAGATCGAGACGGATCACTATAACTTCACTGCACTTAATATCCCGCAGGATCATCCTTCACGCGACATGCAGGATACATTCTATCTGAGCCCGGAATTCCTTCTGAGAACACAAACATCAGCAGGTCAGGTTCACGTAATGGAATCCCAGCAGCCGCCTATCAAGATCATCTCTCCGGGTAAGGTTTTCCGTTCAGATGACGATGCCACGCATTCTCCGATGTTCTCCCAGATGGAAGGACTTGTAGTAGATGAAGGCATTACGCTTTGCGACCTTCAGGGTATGCTCGATGTATTCGTAAAGAAGATCTTCGGAGAAGAGACCAGAACACGTCTCCGTCCGTCATACTTCCCGTTCACGGAGCCTTCCGTTGAGGTTGACGTTTCCTGCTTCCAGTGCGGAGGCAAGGGATGCAAGCTCTGTAAGGGAACAGGCTGGATCGAGGTTCTCGGTGCCGGCGTGGTTAACAAGAAGGTTCTTGAAGGATGCGGCATTGACAGCGACAAATACAGCGGTCTGGCTTTCGGTATCGGTATCGATCGTATTGCCATGCTCAAGTACGGAATCAACAACATCAAACTCCTGTTTGAGTCTGATCTGCGCGTACTTGAACAGATCGATGACTAATGAAAAGGAGGCAAAATCATGTTAGTACCATTAAGTTGGCTTAAAGATTATGTTGATATTGACGTTACCCCGGATGTCCTTGAAGAAAAGCTTTTCAGCTGCGGGTTCGAGGTAGAGGAAAAGTATGAAGTAGGCAAGGACATCAGCAAAGTCGTTGTCGGTGAAGTTAAGACATGCGAACCGATCGAAGGCACACATCTTCACCTTTGTATGGTTGATGCAGGCGAGAACGGCATCCTTCAGATCTGCTGCGGCGCTGATAATGTTGAAGCAGGCGGCAAGTATCCTCTGGCTCTGATCGGAGCTCAGGTTTACGCTACTGCAAAGGATCATGTTACGGTTGAAGGTGTCATGACAATCGGTCAGGGCAAGCTCAGAGGCTACGATTCATACGGTATGCTCTGTTCAGGCGTTGAGATCGGTGTTACTGAGGATATGTTCCCGGGGGCGGGATATAACGGACTTCTCGTTCTGCCTTCTGACAGTGTCCCCGGCGCAGACGTTAAGCCTATCTTAGGCCTTGATGATTATATCTTCGATGTATCCATCACGGCTAACAGGCCTGACTGCCAGAGTATTTTCGGTATCGCAAGGGAAGTAGCCGCTGTTCTCGGAAAGACAGTTAAAGAGCCGGCTCTCGATTATACGGAGAGCGATGTCTCTGTCGACTTCAACATCCGTGTTTCAGCTCCTGATATCTGCCCTAGATATATCGGTCATTATGTTTCCGATGTTACGATCGGCGAATCGCCGCTCTGGATGAAGAGACGTCTGGCTCTCGTAGGCTGTTCTGCGATCTCCAATGTTGTTGATATCACCAACTATGTTCTGTACGAGCTCGGTCAGCCTATGCATGCATTCGATTTCTCATACCTTGAAGGCGGTGAGATCCATGTAAGACGTGCTGAGGATGGCGAAAAGATCGTTACCCTCGATGAGAAGGAATTTGCTCTTACATCTGATAACCTGGTTATCTGCGACGGCAAGAAGCCTGTCGCTCTTGCAGGCATCATGGGCGGACTCAATTCAGAGATCCTGGATTCCACTAAAGCCGTCATGTTTGAAGCTGCAAAGTTCGCTCACGATAATATCCGTAAGAGTTCCAAGGCTTTGGGCCAGGTATCTGATTCGTCCCTCAGGTTCTCAAAGGGCGTTGACGAATATACAACCGTAATGGCTATGAAGAGAGCTCTGCATCTCATAGAAGAACTTGGATGCGGTAAGGTCTCAAAGACATCATTCGATATCAACACAGGCAATTCGATCGAACCCAGAAAACTCACCGTAAGCGTTAAGCAGGTAAACGGCGTATTGGGAATTACGGTTCCTGATGAAGATATCGTTCGTATTCTTACAGGCCTTAATTTCGCGCCTGAACTGAACGGAGATTCTCTTACGATCGCCATTCCCGGTTACCGTGTGGACATGGAGTCATATCAGGATGTAGCTGAGGAAGTCATCCGTATGTACGGTTACGATCACATCGTTCCTACGTTCATTCCCACGGCTAAGGTCACAAGCGGCGGATACAACCTCAAGCAGCGTTCTGAACTCAAGATCAGACGTGACCTCTGCGCAGCAGGTGCATCAGAAGGCGTTCATTATTCATTCTTCTCGCCCTCTGATTTTGATCTTTTGAGACTTCCCGAGAATGCTCCTGAAAGAACTGCCATCAAGATCTTGAATCCTATCAACATCGACTTGTCCATTATGCGTACGACTCTTGCTCCTCAGATGATCAAGGCAATGGCACGTAACCAGAAGAACGGCATTCTTACAGGCCGCATCTACGAGATGGGCAACAAGTTCCTGCCGAAATCTCTGCCTTTGACCGAATATCCTGATGAGCGTGAGACTATCTGCATCGGCGTTTTCGGCGAGAATGAGGATTTCTATTCGCTTAAGGGCCTTGTTGACGTTATAGCAGACTCTCTTGACGTTAAGTTCGATTATGAGAAGACTGAACTGACATTCCTGCATCCCGGCAGAACGGCAAAGGTTATCTGTGATGGAGAAGAGGTAGGATATCTCGGTCAGGTCCTCTATGAGATCTGTGATGAGCTCGACATGAGAGTTCCTGCTTATGTTGCCGAGATCGACCTGCGTACATTAAGCAAGTACTATGGCAAGGAAAGAAAGTTCACTCCGCTTCCGAAGTTCTCTGAGGAAAAGCGTGACTTCTGCTTCGTTATGGACAAGGGCATTACAAATGCTCAGGTCGAAAAGGAGATCGAGGCTTCATGTGAATACATCACCAAGATCGAGCTTTTTGATATCTATGAAGGCATTCAGCTCGGCCTTAACAAGAAGAGTCTTGCATACAGCGTTGTCTTCACACCTAAGGATGAGGAGTTCAAGCCTGAGGTGATCGACGGCTTCGTAAGCACTATCCTTAATAACCTTGGTGAGAAATACGGAATCACTCTCCGTGCCTGATACGCAAAAACCGTTATATAGTATTATATAGCGGCTGTGTCTGCTTAAAATGCTTTGAAACATAATAGCATCAATGCTTTGACAGCTTTTAACGCCCGGTCCGCCGGGCGTTTTTATTTGTCGGTTTTTGTCGGTTTTTGTCGCATATATCAAAGGGTTTTCCGTTGTAAGATTATCAAAATCTTTCTAAGGAGGCCTGGATTATGTCCACACTTGAATCGGCGATCGTTTTCACTTTGGTTATATCTTTGTTAACTTTCATGGTTACTGCGCCCGAATCAGTTGCCATGTCTGCAGTTGATGACTGCAGGTACGGTTTTGAGGAATGTGCTTTCCAGAACAGCGACTTAAAGCTGCTTAATGACAGGAAGATCGGCTCAGCCGTGTCTTATGATGCGTCTCCCGAGAAGCTCTGCACCTATCTGACAGGCCTTTCCGATAACTTCCGCCTTATTTACGGAAAGGCTGCAAGTATTGCATCCTGAGGTATCCGGTTATGAGAATACGCATAAAATCAAGAAAGAGACGTTTCGGAGCTTCTTCGGTATTTCTTGCGATCATTCTTTCTGCAGTGATCCTGATCGAATGCACTTTCCTGAAATTTGTCTGGGAACTTGATTACATTACGAAGGTCAATAACGCAGTAGATGCGCAGGTTGAAAGCATCATGTGCGAATACAACCGTCAATTGTTTGATGTATACGGCGTGTATGCATTTACGATGACCGCCGTTGATGACGATGTATACCGTTCAGCGCTCCTTGCGTGCGGTTATGACAAGGGTCCGCAGATCGATCTGGCAGGATATAAGAAGATCGACAAGAAAGCCTTAAAGGATGCAATAGGGATGTATTATTCGTACAGAGCTACGGGAATAGTCCTGATACAGGTCGCTGATGTGTTTTCAGAGATGATAGGTGAACTGATCGATTCAGATGTACTGGATAAGATCAAGGAGTATACCTCAAGTCCTGCGGCCGGATATGTTACGGAGATAATACAGGGAGCAGAGAAGATCAGTTCCTGGTTTGAAAAAGCAGGCGAAAAACTGAATATAGACGATTTCAAGAAAGAACTCGGTTTCTTCGATTCCCTGAAAAACAAACTTGAAAAAGAAGATAACGACCTTAAGGATCTGTCGTTCAACATAAGCTTAAAAGACATGAAGCCTGCGATACAGCTTTTCGATGGCCTTATCGATCTTCACGGCAAGCTTGGCAAGAGCAGTTTCAAGTTGGCATCGCACATATTTGAAGCGAACTATTTTGCGTATAACTTTGACTGCTGGCTTAAGCAGGATATAGATGCATCGATAAACGGAACGGCTTTTTCAGATATCCATGAGAAGAATAGTGACGATTCTGAATACATACTTACGGGTTTAACGGGAAACAAGTCGCTTGCAGCGGTTAATTTCCTTATGCTGCAGGTACTTACCGGCACTAATTTCCTGAGGGATTATTCGGATAAAGAGTACAGGAGCAAAGTTGATGCGGTAGCAAAGGTCATATCTGCAATAATCGCAGCTGTTTCTGAAGGGTCTGTAGACATCGATTACAGGATAATCACAGTCGCGCTCATTGTCCTCATAGCAACTTTCAAGGCAGGTAAGGACATACAGACTTTAAGAAAGGGCGAACGTGTTGCTCTTTACGAGAAAGACGGCAAAAAGGTCGTAACGGCAGGATACAGGGATTTTCTCTTTCTGTTCATGCAGGCTGTTCCGGATGATCTTATGCTCGAAAGAGGACTTCTGATCTTACGAAGAGACTATGGCGAGCTTTATAAGGGCCTGACCGCAACTGCCGATACAGGAATAAAGAAGATCAGCATTACAAGGAGCTATGCGCTCTACAGGTGAGAAAATATGAAAAACAAAAAGGGAAGCGTAACAATAGAATCATCGATCTGCTTTACGGGAGTCCTTATCCTGTTAGCTTGTATAATCAGCGCTCTTAATCTGTACAGGACCGATATCCTCATGACAAGGGCGGTCAACCAGAGCTGTGAGAACATTTCATTGCTCTATCCGCTGACTGTGCCCGCGGGGGATGCTGCTTCAGTACTGTTAAACGCTTTCCCTGATACAGGGATAGAAGGGACAAAGGCTGGATCGGTGCTTGGAACTATAGCAAAAGTTGCCGGAGGTTATGAATCCATATCAGGTCACAGACTTGAGGAAAAGGTCCTGGACGGCGTTCTTGCCGGAACCGTAGCCAAAAACATTACAAAGTATTTCAAAGAGCGCAACGGCGGTTCTTCATTCTTTTGTCCTGATGATATCGATGTCAGGTTCGATATAAGCAGCAAACGGCACATTATCGAGGTTACAGTTGATTATTCGGTCCTTACGGTGGCAGGGAGAAAGCACAGGACGGTTTATTCGGTAATACCGCTATACGGGGATTCATCGCTTATCCTTTCAGGTGACGAAAACGGGAATGATACAGGCGACATATGGAGCCTTAATAATTTCAGCCGCGGAGACGGCTTCAGGAAAATCTTCGGCACTAATCTGCCCAAGACTTTTCCCGTAATTGACAGCAATGATAACGGGAATGTCAATTCGCTTAAGTCCATCGATCTGACAGCGCCTTATTACAAGTCGAAATCCAAGATCACTAAGAGCATTAAGACCGATATTGACAAATTAAGTTCATTTAACGGCACCGATAAGGTGATAAACGGAAAGGAATACAGTGTTAAAAACATCAAAGGCAAGACTTTGACGGTGGTAATTCCGGGCAATTCTCCCGCTGACCGCAAAAATACGGTAAAATCTCTGACAGAGTATGCTAAGGGCAAGGGCGTGAACCTTGTTATCAAGGAATACGGAAGATCGACCAAATATGCCTGAGCCGTCAAAAAATCCGAACTTTGGCAGGATATTTCCTTATATTTAATTTATTGTATTAAAATCGATATTGCGTTATCATATATCGGTAAATTTGGAGGTATCTTGTTTGAAACACGAAAATACAGTCAGAACACCGAGCCTGGCAAACTCCAGGATCAATACGGACAGTACTGCAAATCTCTCCATCGGTGACACTTTAAGGAAAGCCAAGAAGAATCTTTTCTTTTCCAGATGTCTGATCGGAGTGCTCGCAGTTCTGTTTGTTACGTTCCTGTTTATAGCTTTCTTTTTTGGCTTTGGCTCGTATTTCCTTGATTATATGTTTAATCCTGCAGGGTGAGCCATATGATCAAAAATAAGGACAGGAACGAAATGAAATTCGCCGCTGCCTTTAACGACAGCGAGATGGAAGAGCTTACTGATCTCTATAATGCGATACTTACGCTTGAGAATCCTGAGGAAGTACACAAGTTCTTCAAGGATCTCTGCTCAGTCAATGAGCTCCAGTCATTTCTTCACCGCTGGCAGATCGTAAGAAGGATCGAGCAGGGAAAGAGCTACGAAGAGATAATCAAAGAGCTTTCCGGTTCGTCCGAATCCGAGAAGAACACAGAATCTTCCGGCGAGAAGCGCGGAAGCGGAAGAGTCCGCGGCAAGGCGAGAAGCAGCACAAAGGTCAGTTCAACTACCATTTCCCGTGTAAAAACATGCTATATCAATCCCGATGGCGGCTACAGAACCGCATTAAAACGTTTAAACGAAAGAGACAATAAAGAACAAGAGGAGAAATCTGAGTAAATGGGTTTATTAACAACGGTATTCGGAACGCACAGCGATCACGAACTTAAGAGAATCAAGAACCTTGTAGATTCTGTAATGAACTACGAGGAAGAATATTCAAAGCTTAGCGATCATGATCTCGCTCATAAGACTGACGAGTTCAAGAAGAGACTTGGTGAAGGTGAGACTTTAGACCAGATCCTTCCTGAAGCTTTTGCTACCGTAAGGGAAGCAGCTTGGCGTGTTCTCGGCATGAAGCCTTACAGAGTACAGGTTATCGGCGGCATCATCCTGCACCAGGGAAGAATCGCGGAAATGAAGACGGGTGAAGGTAAGACCCTCGTTGCTACAATGCCTGTTTACCTTAACGCACTTACAGGAAAGGGCGTTCACGTAGTAACAGTCAACGATTACCTCGCAAAGCGTGACTCCGAGTGGATGGGTAAGGTTTACAAGTTCCTCGGAATGACAGTAGGTCTCATCATTCACGACATCCCCAACCGTGACCGTCGTGACATGTATGCATGCGATATCGTTTACGGAACAAACAACGAGTTCGGATTCGATTATCTGCGTGACAACATGGTCGTCAGAAAGGATCAGATCGCACAGCGTGAACTCAATTACGCCATTGTCGACGAGGTCGACTCGATCCTCATCGATGAGGCAAGAACACCTCTTATCATTTCAGGCCGCGGTGTTGAATCTTCTGACCTTTACAAGAAGGCTGACGCATTCGTTAAGACACTCAAGTCTTACACAGTAGTTGAGACTGATGACAAGGTAGATATGGATGATGTTGTAGGCGATGCTGATTACGTTATCGATGAGAAGGCTAAGACATCCGTTCTTACAGCAAACGGTATCGCTAAAGCCGAGAAGTATTTCGGTATCGAGAACCTCTCAGATTCAGATAACTTCGACCTTCAGCACTATATCAACAATGCCCTCAAGGCTAACGGTAACTTCAAGAAGGACGAGCAGTACATCGTTCAGGATGGAGAGGTCATCATCGTAGACGACTTCACAGGCCGTCTCATGCCGGGCCGCCGTTACAGTGACGGTCTCCACCAGGCTATCGAGGCTAAGGAAGGCGTTAAGGTAGCTAGCGAGAACAAGACACTTGCTACGATCACATTCCAGAATTTCTTCAGAATGTACTCAAAGCTTTCCGGAATGACCGGTACAGCTTATACGGAAGAAGCTGAGTTCAGACAGATCTATAACCTCGACGTTATCCAGATCCCTACAAATAAGCCTGTTATCCGTCAGGATGATTACGATGCTGTATTCAAGACAGAAAACGGCAAGTATTCAGCGCTCCTTAAGACAGTTAAGGAAGCTCACGATAAGGGCCAGCCTGTTCTTGTCGGTACGGTAAGCGTTGATAAGTCAGAGCTTCTTTCCAGGATCTTCACAAAATACGGCATCAAGCACAACGTGCTCAATGCTAAGAACCATTTGCGCGAAGCTGAGATCGTTGCTCAGGCAGGCCGTAAGGGTGCAGTTACGATCGCAACCAACATGGCAGGCCGTGGTACCGATATTATCCTCGGCGGTAACGCAGAGTTCCTCGCACTTCAGGAAATGAGAAAGCTCGGCTATACAGAAGAGCTCATCGATGCATCCACAGCTCACAATGAGACAGATGACGAACTCGTACTTGAAGCCAGAGAGCGTTTCAACGCACTTGAGAAGAAGTTCAAGGAAGAGCTTGCTCCTGAAGCAGATGAAGTCAGAGAGCTCGGCGGACTTTTCATCGTAGGTACTGAAAGACATGAGTCAAGACGTATCGATAATCAGCTTAAGGGACGTGCAGGCCGTCAGGGAGACCCGGGAAGATCCAAGTTCTTCCTTTCTCTCGAGGATGACCTCCTCAGGATCTTCGGCGGTGACCGTGTTACAAGTCTTGCTGATACTCTCGGTATTGACGATGACATGGAGATACAGTTCAAGTCACTTTCAAGAATGATAGACAGCTCACAGAAGAAGCTAGAAGCTCTGCATTTCTCATCACGTAAGAGCGTCCTCGAATACGATGACGTTAACAACGTTCAGAGAACTATCACATACGAGCAGAGACGTCAGGTCATCAATGGTAACGACGTACATGACATTTATCTGCAGATGGTTGAGCGCGTTGCTTCTCGTATCGTAAATACTTATGCTCTCGACGGAGTTATTTCTTCTTCTGAGAGATATACACTCGGCAGACAGTTAGAAGAGATCTTCGGTGACCTCGATGCCGTTAAGAAGGTTCAGGATTCAGATGAAGAACTGTCTTCTGCAGATGATCTCGCTGAAGAGATAGCAGAAGAAGCTAAGGCAATCATCGCAAAGAAGGATGAGGAGATAACTCCTGATGTCTTCAGAGAGGCAGAGCGCCAGATTCTCCTCAGAACTGTTGACCTCAAGTGGATGGATCACATCGATGCTCTTGATCAGCTTTCTTCAGCTATCCGTATGAGAAGCGTCGGTCAGCACGATCCTGTTGTTGAATACAAACTCGAGGCTTCCGCAATGTTCGAAGAGATGAACGAAGCCATCCAGAACGATGCTGTTAAGTTCATCATGAGAGCTAAGTTCACACCTGAGTCTGAATTCGAGGCAAAGGAAGTAGCTAGGAACATTTCTGAGGGTCACGGTAAGGAAGTTACTCCTGATTCCGCTTCAACTCCCATTGAAGGAACAGCTGCTTCAAATGAAACAAGACAGCCCGTTAAGAGGGAAGCAGGCAAGGTCGGAAGAAACGATCCGTGCCCTTGCGGTTCAGGCAAAAAATATAAGGATTGCTGCGGTAAAAAGTAATGATCGTAAATAAGGAAGAATACTATAAGTCTTTAAAATATGCAGGTAACTACATAGTTGAACGTCTCAACGGACGTAAGGTACCTGATATATGCCTTGTCCTTGGTTCGGGACTCGGCCCTCTTACTGAGGTTTGTGACAAGTATTTTTCCGTTCCGTATTCCGAGATTCCTGATTTCCCGAGTTCTACTGCACCCGGTCACGCAGGAACTCTGATTGCCGGAAAACTTTCCGGAAAGGATGTCTTCATGATGAGCGGAAGATTCCACTATTATGAAGGATATCCCATCGAAACACTCGTTTTCTATATCAGGGTACTTGGACTTATCGGTGTTATGACTCTTGTTTTGACCAATGCTGCCGGCGGTATCAATACTGAGATGACGCCTCCGGAATTTGTCGCAATTACAGATCATTTGTCTTTCTACTGTGAATCAGTACTCAGAGGACAAAATCTTGATGAACTTGGAACCAGATTCCCTGATCAGAGCTGTGTTTATGACAAGGAGCTCGTATCGCTCCTCGAAGAGTGTGCGAAAGATCTCGGAATCAAGCTTTCACGCGGTGTATATGCATATATGAAGGGTCCTCAGTATGAGACACCTGCAGAGATCAGAGCACTCCGCACTTTAGGAGCTGACTGTGTAGGAATGTCTACGGTACCTGAGGCTGTTTGCGCTTCTCATATGGGGTTGCGTGTCGCCGGTATTTCCTGCATCACCAACATGGCTGCAGGCATCAACGCCGGTCCGCTTTCCGAGAAAGAAGTTCTTGATACGGCAAATGCAGCGTCAGCCCAAAGCTGTGCGCTCGTAAAGGAATTCATTAAACGCATGAAATAAGGAGATCGGCCTATGCACTCTTATGAAATTAAGGACATCAGCCTTGCACCTTATGGCCTTGAGAAGATCGAATGGGCATACCGTAATATGCCGGTTCTTCGTACCATTGAAGCGGAGTTGATCGAAAAGCAGCCTTTTAAAGGTCTCAAGATCTCAATTTCCGTGCATGTAGAAGCTAAGACCGCATGCCTTGCCAGAGCACTTGCAAGAGGCGGTGCTGAAGTTGCGATCACAGGATGCAATCCTTTGTCTACTCAGGATGACGTTGCTGCAGCTCTTGCGGCAGGCGGCATGATGAGCGTTTATGCGGTTCACGGTGATTCTGAAACAGATTATTTCGGCCGTCTTAAGAAGACTCTTGAGTTCGGACCCGACATCGTTATAGATGATGGCGGAGATCTTGCTCTGCTGCTTCATTCTGAACTTAAGGATCTTGCTCCAAACGTTATCGGCGGATGTGAAGAGACAACTACAGGCGTACACCGTCTTGAGATACTTAAGAACGAAGGTAAGCTTGCTTATCCTGTAATCGCCGTAAATGATGCAAGATGCAAGCATCTTTTTGATAACAGATTCGGAACAGGTCAGTCTGTCTGGACAGGAATCATGGCCACGACAAACCTCGTTGTAGCCGGAAAGACTGTTGTAGTAGCCGGTTACGGAATGTGCGGCAGGGGAGTTGCCATGAGGGCAAAGGGCCTTGGCGCAAGGGTAATCGTAACTGAGATCGATCCTGTTAAGGCATGTGAAGCTCTTATGGAAGGCTACACAGTTATGACCATGGATGAGGCTGCTCCTCTCGGAGACTTCTTCGTTACAGTCACAGGCTGCAAAGATGTTATCACTGCTAAACACTTCAAGATGATGAAGAACGGTGCGGTTTGCTGCAACGCTGGCCACTTTGACTGCGAAGTAAGCATGAAGGATATCAAGAGCATTGCCGTTTCCGAGACTGAGCTCCGTCATAACGTTGTCGGATATAAGCTTGAGAACGGCAACACGATCTGCATCATCGCAGAGGGAAGACTTGTAAACCTTGCGTCCGGTGACGGACATCCCGTTGAGATCATGGACATGAGTTTTGCTCTGCAGGCTCAGTCCGCAATGTATATCGCAACACAGAACGCACGTCTTCCCATCGATGTTTACCAGACACCTGAAGAAATCGACAACAGGGTTGCCGAGATCCTTCTTTCCACTAAGAAGATCAATATAGATGTTCTGACTGAAGATCAGAAGAAGTACATTTCTTCCTGGGAATTCTGATAAGTAATCTGTTTATATTTAAGAGGTACCGTATGGCTTTACGTAATCTTGTTATTGAGGGAGATCCGCTTCTCCGTAAGAAGTCCCGTCCTGTTGATGAAATCACACCCAGGATCATAAAGCTGCTCGATGATCTCGCTGATACTATGTATTACGAGAACAGGGGTATCGGCATTGCTGCTCCTCAGGTTGGCGTATTAAGACGTGTATTTGTAGTTGATATCGGTGATGATCACGGAAAGATCGAGTTCATAAATCCTGAGATAATCGAAACAAGCGGATCGCAGATTGGTGGTGAAGGTTGTCTTTCAGTCCCCGGCAAGACTTGCGAGGTTGATCGTCCCAGCCATATCAAAGTTAAAGCATTAGACCGCAACGGTAATGAGTTTATTCTTGAGGCTGATGACCTTCTGGCAAGATGCATCTGCCATGAGAACGACCACCTTGACGGTATTTTATTCATCGACAAATCAGTAGACGGTAAGGTTTACCGCATTGAAGACGAAGATGTCGAGGAAGAGGAGTGATTCCGTTTGACTGATCCTCACGATTTCAGAATCGTATTTATGGGAACGCCTGAATTTGCTGCTGTCAATTTCAGGGCGCTTGTTGAAGCAGGCTTTAACGTCGTGCTTTGCTGCTGCCAGCCTGACAAACCCGTCGGAAGGAAGCAGATCCTTACACCTCCGCCTGTAAAAGTTGCAGCGCTGGAGAACAATATTGAAGTCTATCAGCCGAATACTTTAAAAACTGAAGAAGCATATAATAAGATCCTTGAAGCCAAACCTGACATGATCGTCACTGCGGCATACGGAAAGCTTCTTCCTGTAAGTGTTCTTTCTATTCCGAAGTACGGATGCATCAACTGCCACGGCAGTCTTCTTCCTGAAAGAAGAGGCTCTGCCCCGGTTCAGAGAGCAGTTATGGACGGCGATAAGGTAACCGGCATCACCATTATGGAGATGGCTGAAGGTATGGATACGGGCGATATCCTGATCCAGAAAGAACTTGAGATCGGTCCCGACATGCATTCTGATGAACTTATGATGGCTTTGGCAGATCTTTCTGCTTCAATGCTTCCTTCTGCAGTCATTGACATAGCAGAAGGGAAGATCACACCTGTAAAACAGGACGATTCAAAAGCAACTTATTGTCCGCCGCTTTCATCTGAAGAAGGCCATTTTACCTGGGATATGCCGGCCGGCATAATCCATAACAGAGTAAGAGCTTTAAGTTCATGGCCCGGTGCTTATACAGAAGCAGGTGACAGAAAACTTAAGATCTATGACACAAGGATAGCTTCAGAATTACCGCCTTTTGCCGATCTTTCGCTTGCTGAATCCGCGGCTCCCGGTACGGTCATTGCCGCTAAGGGTGCAGACCTTATAGTCAAATGCGGAGAAGGTTTTATCAAAATAATTGAACTGCAGTTTGCCGGCGGAAAGAGACTCATGGCAAGAGATGTGGCCCATAATTACAAACCCGGACAGGTCTTTTCCTGATCAGAGGTAATAATGAGTACGGAGATCAGCTATAAGAAAAAGGACATCTTAAAGCTCATAGAAACAGGAAATGAGCGAGAGCTGTGCTTCCTGATGCTCTATCAGGTGTATTTTGAAGGCGCTTTTTCCAATCTGGTCACCAAAAAAGCTGATAAAGCAGCCGCAGAAACGGGTAAAAAGCTTGATTTTACGAGAGCAATGCTTTACGGCACGCTGACTTACACTTTTGCAATCGATTTCCTTATAAAGCATATAACCAAAGAAGATCCCGACAAGATGGATCCCGTTACCAGGACCATTATCAGAATGGCTGTCTGGCAGCTACAGTTCGGTGAAAACATTCCTGATTATGCAGTTACTGATTCATCCGTTGAGATTGCAAAGAAGTATAACCACAAGGTACCGGGCTATGTTAATGCAGTCGTTCGCAAATATGCTTCTGCACCTGAAGATAAGAAAAAACTAGATCAGTTTAAACCGGGTATCAGAGTATCTCTTAAGCCTGAGATCTACGGTATTTTCAAGAAAGACTATGGAAAGAGCAGGGCATTCGACATCGGTGCGGCTTTCCTTAAGACGTCCGGAACGACTGTAAGATTTGACAGTTCCAAGATAGATCAGGAAAAGCTGATCGCGGTGTTAAAGGAGGCCGGTATTTTCGCTGAGCCTGCAAAACTTATCGGAGATGCCATCGAGATCTCCGGCGGTCTTAAAGGCCTGGAGAATTCTGATATCTATTCCAAATACGGAATGTTCATTCAGGGTGAAGCGGCTATGCTTGCTTCCATGATCGCATCGCCTTCTGAAGGAAATAAAATCCTTGACTGCTGTTCGGCTCCCGGCGGAAAGTCTACGCATATGGCGTCCATATGCCATGATAACTGCAGCATTCTTTCATGTGACATCAGTGAAGCAAGGCTTCAGCTTGTTTCAGACAACGCAAGCCGTCTTGGTCTTAAGTCTATCTCAGTCAAATGCTGTGACGCTTCAAAGATCAGCAAAGAGAATAAGGATTTAAGAAATACTTTCGATCTTGTTCTTTGCGATGTTCCGTGCAGCGGACTCGGTCTTATAGGAAGAAAGCCCGACATCAGGGAGAAGATAACATACGAACGCATTGAAGAGCTTTTGCCTGTTCAGCAGGCGATCCTCGACAGCGCATCGAAAATGGTAGTATCCGGAGGGACTCTGGTTTACTGCACATGTACGCTCAACAACGATGAAAACGAATCTCAGATCGCATCGTTCCTGGAATCCCATAAGAGTTTCCATAAGGTTTCGATCCTGAAATATCTGCCTGATACAATAGAATTGGACGAAGACAGGAAGAAAGCTGCCGAAGACGGCATGATAACGCTTTTTCCCGATATTGACGGTTGTGAGGGCTTCTTCATCTGCAGGATGGAGAAGGACAGAAAGGATGATTCAGAATGAGCGGCAAATTCTGCCTTGACCTTACAAAAGAAGAACTTGAGATCTGGTGCAAAGAGAACGGCATCCAGTCTTATCGTGCCGGACAGATCCATAAATGGCTGTCTTCCGGTGTCACAGATACAAAGGACATGAATAATGTCCCGGCAGCTGTCAGGGCAAAGCTTGAAGAAAGCTTTATCTTCGGCAGCTTCAAAGTGCGTCAGAAACTCGTTTCTGAGATTGACGGCACTACAAAATTCGTATATGAACTTCATGACGGCAACATCATAGAAACGGTTGTCATGAGATATAAGACCGGCCTTTCAGTTTGTATCTCGTCACAGGCGGGATGCAAGATGGGATGTACGTTCTGCGCATCTGCAAAGCTCGGATTCGGAAGATCTCTTTCTTCAGGCGAGATGTTTGCGCAGGTTGCAGTTTCCCAGAAGGAGATGGGTGAACGCATCAGAAGCGTTGTCGTAATGGGCATTGGAGAGCCTTTTGATAACTTTGACGCTGTTATGGGTTTTGTAAAACTTGCAAATGACCCTAACGGACTTAATCTCGGTGCAAGACACATTACCATTTCAACATGCGGCCTGGTTCCAATGATCGACCGCTTTACAGATCTCGATCTCCAGGTCAATCTTTCCGTATCTCTTCATGCCGCTACTGACGAACTTAGAAAGCAGCTTATGCCTATTGCCAGAAAATACGGTCTGAACGAGCTTATGGATGCCTGCCGGAGATATATTACAAAAACAAACAGAAGACTTACTTTCGAATACAGTCTTTTCGCAAATGTAAACGACAGTGAGAAGGATGCCGAAACACTTGTAAGGCTCCTCGGTAAAGGACTCTGGCATGTAAACCTTATTGCAGCCAATGAGTTTCCGGGAAGTGACTATCACACTTCTCCGAAGCACAGGGTCAGAAGATTCCAGGAGATCCTTGAATCAGGCGGCATAAATGCCACATTAAGAAGGGAAATGGGTACGGATATAATGGCTGCGTGCGGTCAGTTAAGACGCGGTATGGAGACTAAAGACAAGTGAGTTATTCTTTTGCCAGTGAAAAAGGCCCTGTCAGGGAGCAAAACGAAGATTTCTGCATAGCGGAAGTCATTAACGGCTGCCTTTGCATGGCTGTGGCAGACGGTCTCGGCGGTGAAGTCTGCGGGGAAGTGGCGAGCCGCCTTGCTGTAGAAACCCTGATCAAAGAATTTAAGGACAGACCGGAAGCTTTATTGGATAATGAAAACATCGAAGCTTTCCTTTCTTCTGTATTTAACAAGATCAATAAGTCGATATTGAGATACGGCATTGAGAATCCCGAGGCACGGGGAATGTGTACAACGCTTACTGTTGCTGTTTTAAATGACAGGAAGCTCTCCATTGCGCATATTGGTGATACAAGGGCTTATCTTTGTCACCATAGGGAGATCCAGAAGCTCACAAACGACCATAATAAAGCGGCTGAACTGGTTAAAGCAGGCGAAATTACTGAGACTGAGGCAAAAGTGCATCCCGGACGAAATGTCCTGCTAAAAGTACTTGGTGAAAATGTATATCTCAAGCCTGATTTTTTTAGTTATAATTTAAGTTACGGTGATATCGTCATGCTATGTTCGGATGGTCTCTATTCGTTCATAAGCAAGGAGGATTTCATTGCCGCGCTGAACCTGCGCAAAGATCTTAAAATGGTCTGCGACAGCCTTATCGATGCTTCATTGAAAGGCGGAAGTTCAGACAACACGACAATAGTAGCCGGGCTGTGCAGACCGTCCGGCAGCAATACAGGGGTATAAAAGAAATGGCAAATCAGGCACACGGCCCGGAGGGCATGATATTTGCGAACAAGTACCGCATCGTTAAGCTTATCGGCAGCGGTGGTATGGCAAATGTATACCTTGGAATAGATATGAACACCGGCTTGAACGTTGCTATCAAGATCCTTAAGCCGGAATATTCTTCAGATGACGAGTTCATCCGTCGTTTTGATTCAGAAGCAAAAGCTGTTGCTTCGCTAGATCACTCGAACATCGTTAAGGTTTTCGGCGTAGGTCACGAAGGACAGTTTCGTTATATTGTTGAAGAATACGTTGAGGGTATTACCGTTAAGGATCTCATCAACCAGAATGGACACCTCGACTGGAGAAACGCGGTACCGATAGTAATCCAGATCAGCCTTGCATTGGACTATGCCCATCAGAAAGGCATCGTACACCGCGATATCAAGCCTCAGAACATCCTTATCTCAAGAGACAAGGTTTCCAAGATCACAGACTTCGGAATCGCGAGAGCCGCTTCTTCAACCACGATCACCATGACCGGCGGCGTTATCGGATCGGTTCACTATTTCTCACCTGAACAGGCAAGGGGCAGCAAGGTAGGTCCCCAGTCCGATATCTATTCTATCGGTGTAACTCTCTTTGAGATGGTTACGGGACGCGTACCTTTCGACGGTGAATCCAACGTATCCATTGCAGTTAAGCATCTTCAGGAGAATCCGCCTTCAGCATCTTCAATGATGCAGGGCATTCCTCAGGGTCTTGATGCAATCATTAACAAGTGCATGCAGAAGTCACCCGAGAGAAGATATCAGACAATGAGACAGCTTGTTGACGAGCTTGACGCACTCCTTGTCGATCCTAACGGTGTTTACGGTGTCATTACGGAGACAGCTGAGCATGTTGCCGTAGCCGAACCCAATATCTCATTCAGACAGAATCCCGAGTATGACAAGATCAGCGAGATCGAGAAGAGTGCGGAAGCCATCAGGCTTTCAAGATACAGAGACAATATCCTGCTCGCTCTGATCATCACTGTAATCGCCGGTGTTCTCATCGGATTGGGCGTACTCGTT
The DNA here is from genome assembly GCA_017478485.1 of Clostridiales bacterium. GTDB lineage: Bacteria > Bacillota > Clostridia > Saccharofermentanales > Saccharofermentanaceae > Saccharofermentans. Next base: position 77,642 of record JAFVDI010000038.1, read on the forward strand.
ATAAAATCAGTTCACAATGCAACGAATATCGAGCAGAATCTTGACTATACGGTCAAGAACTATGTCGGTATGAAAGCAGAAGAAGCAATTAAAGAACTCGATGCAAATAAGATCAATTATTCTATCGAATATGAGAAGAATGAACAGTTCGAGCCCGGCCTCGTAATTGCCCAGAGCATCAACGAGGGCGTTGTAATAACTGCAGGCAGCACTTTCAGCAAGCTTATCTTAACGGTTTCTTCAGCTGACGAGACCATTACTCTTGCTGACTATGCAGGCGTTGATTATAAGGACGTTTATTCATCTCTTACGGCTCTTAATCTCGATGTTTCATTGAGGCCTGAGCCTTCTGATACTGTCAGCCCCGGTCTCGTTATCAAGACTGAACCCGCTGCAGGTACAACGATTCCCAGAGGTTCTGCAGTAGTTATCATCTATGCTACCGAACCTACAAGCAGTGTTGTTCCTGACGTAGTAGGAAAGACAGTCAAGGCTGCTAAGGAGCTGCTTGAAAAGAATAATCTCACATGCACGCTTGAAGGTTCTGCAGAAGTACTTAAGCTCAAGGAAACAGAACAGATCGTTATGCTTACTGATCCTGTTCCAGGAACATCAGTTGCAAGACAGTCTTCTGTCAAGCTTTACATTGGTACTAAGGAAGACTATAAGAACGGCGGTACGCCTACTCCTACACCTCCGCAGATCGTAGTTACTGTCAAAGTAGGTGAGGGAAGCGGTACTGTTACCGGCGGCGGTTCTTATGACGAAGGTACACAGGTTACTCTCACGGCAACTCCTGCTACAGGATTCAAATTCGATTCCTGGGTAGATAATAACGGCGAGATAGTTTCTCTTACGAGCAACTTCACATTTGAAGTCGGTAATACGGATCTCGTATTCAAGGCGATCTTCAAGTCGGCTCCTACACCTACTCCGGTGCCTACACCTGTACCCACTCCGGTACCAACACCTGAGCCTACGCCTGAACCTACTCCGGAACCTGTAGTACCAACACCTACACCTGTGCCGGAACCGACGACGCCGACTATAGATCCGCCACCGCCGCCAACTGATCCCAAGCCTACTCTTAAGGATGAAGGCTGACAGACTGCTCTTCTTATGGGTGATGGCAAGATTGAAGGAATAATTACTAAAGGCATTGGCGGGATCTATACTGTCCGGATCAGTGATGATTCAGGTACAAGGAAAGTCTTCTGCTCGGTTAGAGGTATCTTCAGACAGAAAGACTTCGTTCCCCAGGCCGGAGATACTGTGTTTATTGAAGAGTCGGGCGATGTTGACATCCCGTATGTCATCAGTGCTTTTGCTCCGCGTAGAAACAGTCTGCACAGGCCGCCTCTAGCTAATGTCGACTATCTTCTCCTGACTTTTGCTGTGACAGAACCTGTCCCTGATCTTAAGCTTCTTGATAAGATGCTCATCATTTCCGGAGTTCTCGGGATTAAGCCTGTCATCATATTTACAAAGAGCGATCTTGGGGAAGAGGAAGCCAATAAACTTGCGGGCATCTACAGGTCTGCAGGCTTTGAGGTCATGATTTCTTCACCTGACAATCCGGTTTCCAAAGAAACTCTGATGGAACTGACGGGAAACGGGATTTCAGCTTTTGCAGGCCCTTCAGGTGTCGGAAAGAGTTCTCTTTGCAACAGGATCCTCGGAACCCGCGCCATGGAAACCAATGAAATAAGCGTTAAGCTTAAGAGGGGTAAACATACGACCCGTCATTGTGAGCTTCATGATTTCGGAGAAGGATTCATTACTGATACTCCCGGATTTACCTCTCTGTCGCTTTTCGATCTTGGAATTACACATAAGGATGTCTGCAAAGGATATCCTGAGATAATGGAACACGCTTTAGATTGCCGTTATGATGACTGCGGGCATGTCGGAGAAGCTGGTTGTGCTGTGGACGAAGCGTTTCAAAAGTGTATGATAGATGAGGGCAGAATGCAAAGATACAGAGAGTTCTATAAAGAACTTTACGATAACCGTAACAATTACAAACGGAGGAAGAGATTATGAGTGATTTTGAGATAGCGCCATCGGTGCTTGCCGCTGATTTCGGATATCTCATGCGTGATATAAAGGCTGTTGAAGGTAAGACCCGTTACCTTCATCTTGATGTCATGGACGGTCATTTTGTTGATAATCTTTCTATCGGTGTTCCTGTAGTCGAATGCATCAGAAAATATACTGATATGTTATTTGATGTGCATCTCATGCTCACGAATCCCGAAAAGTTCGTTAAGTCTTTTGCAAAAGCCGGTGCGAACATGATCACTTTCCATATCGAGTGCACCAATGATCCGGACTCACTTATTGAGCTTATCAGGTCTTATGGCCTCAAAGTCGGTATCTCGATCCATCCGCATACTCCTATTGAAAAGGTTCTTCCTTTTGCAGACAAGGTTGATCTTATCCTCGTCATGACTGTTGTTCCGGGTTTTGGCGGAAGCAGTTATCTCGACGGATCTGATGAAAGGATAGCAGCCGTCAGAAAAGCGATCGACGAAAAAGGCGCTGAGACTTTCCTTTCTGTTGACGGCGGCATCAATAAGAAGACCATCAAAAAGGCTTACGATTCAGGCGCCAGATATTTCGTTGCCGGAAGTGCGGTCTTCGGTGCAGAAGATGCAGGTCAGGCTGTTGAGGACCTCAGGTCGTGCGTTACTATGTAATTACGGGCGGTCCTCTTACCGCTGAAGCTTCTAAGATTATTGAAAATGGCGAGGTTATCGCTGCCGACGGCGGGATCGATTTCTGCGTCAGATACGGTATCAAGCCCGCTTTTGCCGTAGGTGACTTCGATTCTGTCAGTTCCGAAGGACTTGAAGCCATTAAGAAGGCCGGAATTCCCATTAAGACTTATCCCGTAGAAAAGGATATGACTGACACGGAACTGGCCTTGTCATTCATTCCTGAAGAAGCAGACATAACTGTTGTATGCCCGCTGACGGGAAGACTGGACCACATAATAGCTAACCTTCAGATCTGTGCATCGCTTCACGAAAACGGCAGGAACATCATTCTTGATGACGGTGTTACACAGGTGAATTTCCTTGCCGGTAAGGATTCAGTTACGGTTGATGTATCAAGATGGGGAGCCGATACATCTGTTTCTCTTGTTCCGATGAGCAAAAGGATTACCGGCGTTACTACTGGCAATCTTTACTATCCGTTAAGCGATGCTGCCATAGAATTCGGCAAATCTTTATCTTTTTCGAACAAGCCTGTTGAAAATGCTTCAAACATAAGCGTATCAACGGCTGAAGGGCTTTTAGCCGTGATCACAAGTAAGGCGGTTTAGGCCGAAAATTGAGACTTTTCCGTATTGAATGAGACTCGCGAGCCTCCTATACTGATAATGCGAAAGAAATGAACGCACCTTGTGAACGAAAGTTCATGAGGTGCGTTTTTTCATGCCAAAAATCAGTCAGGAGGACATTAAAGATGTTGATGGATTACGACGAATTCAAAGAACGGGTAATGAACGAGTTCATTGATTACCTTCCCGAGAGATACTCGGACTGTGTGCTTGAACTTCATCAGGTTCCTAAGCTTAATGAAGTGCTTACGGGAATAGCGATAAAGCCGAGAGAACCTTGTAAAGCTTTCATAGCACCGACTTTCTACATGGAAAGGCTCTACTCCCAGTATGAGGAATCAGGCTCTTTTGAACGGACCATGTCAGACCAGGCCATCTATCTTGAGGAATCGATCAAGTTCATTCCGAAGAACATCCTTTCACTGGATTTTTCTAAAGTGAAGGAAAAGATCGTATTTCAGATCGTTAACACAGCCGATAACATGGAGATGCTCATTAAATGTCCCCACAGGAATTTCGAGGATCTATCAGTGGTATACAGAGCCATTACCGGTATAAGCAATTCCGGCGTATCGGGCTTTCTCATAACAAACGATATCGCAGAGGTTGAAGGTCTTACAGAAAATGAGCTGTACCAGTTCGCTTTCGAGAATACCAAAAGGCTTTTTCCGTTCAAGTCAGAGAGGATAGAAGTCATCATGCGCAGGCTCATGAGGAGATGGGGAGCTGACGAAGAAGAGATCAAAGAAGCTTTTCCCGGTTATACAAAGACTCCGCTGAAGGAAAGGGTCTATGTGGTTACCAATAAGCATGATTTCTTTGGCGCTAATGCGCTCTTATACAATGATGTAATTGCAGATGTTGCGAAGAAGATAGGAACCGACTGCTATATCCTGCCTTCATCCGTACATGATCTCATTGTCCTTTCAACAGAAATCTATTACAAGCAGAACAAACTCGCTAACATCGTCAAAACAACTAACAACGAGAGTGTCAGGCCATCAGAACGTCTTTCTGACAGCGTTTATATGTATTCCATCAGCGACGGAAGCATTACGCGCGCATCTCTGGAAGAAGATGTTTCCTGATCAAAGGAGGCTGACATGAAGAAACATATCAAACTGATACGCATACTGCTTGCTTTGACTCTGTCGCTTAATCAGGCGTTTATATACAGGCCTGTCTATGCTGACGAGACTGAAGAAACAGCGGAAACAACAATAACTGAGAATACGGCTGCTGAAACGTCTGAAGAAACAGCCAGTGAAACTGTCAGTGAAACCACATCTGAAAATATTAAGGAAACTTCTGAAGAAACTGTCAAAGAGACAGTCAAAAAGAGCATTGCCGGTGATCAGGTAAGATCTGTTAAGAATGCAAAAGATTTCGTTAAAGGTGTTTCTAAACTTCCGGGGAAATACAGGATAGCTGCGTCTACCAGAAAAGGCATGCCTGATTTCAAAGGTGCAGAAGGCGTAGATTACGGCGGATCATGTGTTCTGTCTTTCAAGAGTAAGGATGACTATGAAAAAGCTTTGAAAGACATGGAAAAAGGGGACATTAACTACAGTGTCGACGGAAACTTTGATATATGTTCAATAAACATTGCGTCTTTTTCCAATGAAGTAAAGATAAATCCTGAAGCTAAGATAAAGGTAGCGATCATTGATACCGGATCAGACATTGCGGACGAGAAAATATCTCTTTTGGGTGATGACGGTTCTGACAGCAACGGACACGGCACCTTGATGTCCAGGCTGATATTAAATGAGACTTCTGATGCATACATCATTTCGGTAAAAGCAGTAGGTGATAACGGAAAGGGAAAGCTTTCTGATGTCTATGCCGGTGTCAGATATGCGATTGATCACGAAGCAGACTATCTTTTGATGGCCATATCACTTAAGGATAACGGTGAATATGAAGAATTCATCTCGCTTGTAAAAGAAGCAATAGCTAAAGGAATTAAAGTCATTGCTTCTGCCGGGAACAAGAACAGTGATGCTTCGGAATATATTCCTGCGGGTATAAAAGGTGTCATAACAGCTGGAGCGATTGATAACGAAGGATATAAGATCAGCATTTCAAACTACGGAAGCGCTGTTGATTACTATATTCCTGCAGGTTCAACATCTGAAGCTGCCGCAATACTTACAGGCATGCTGATCGCCGGTAAAGAAGATGAGTGTGAAACGGATTACGATACAAAAAACGAAGATGACGATGACGAGATAATCGAAGACTATGACGGTCCTGAGTTTTCGATAGATAAATCCAGGATGACCTGGCCGACCAAGAAGAACCTTACAGATGCCGGCTACAGGAATTCGGCTGATTTCGCAAAAGCGGTAATCGCAGCCTGTAAAGCAATGAAGGGCGCCTCTTACGGAACAGGCAACGGGCAGGCTGACTGTATGAGATATGTAAATCTTGCCTATGCTCAGGCACTTCATCTCATATCAGGCCTGAAAGTCAACAAAAAGGGAATGATTCCCAATTTGAAAAGGAAAAAAGGAAATGTAACTTATAACGGGATCAGCCTTACTAACAGCAAATATCATCTTGTTGACGGATGCACAACATGGTCGAATACCTCTCCTCATAATATAGGAACACCCGGAGGGATCAACATTAAAAAGAATGGCGGACTTGAGGAATCGATCAAGAAGCTTGGAGCCAGAAAGGGAAGCATCTTATTGTTTGGCGGATACAATAAGAAAAAGGTTTTTAAATGGACGCACGCTGCGATCTATACCGGCACAGAAAAGAAAGTCTATGATGCACCCGGAGGAGATCAGACTACTGGCGTTGCATATTCAAAGAGCGAATCGGGTTCTTCCAGGAAGAAATATACTCATGTTGCAGTTCTAAACTATGCCGTGTTTCAGTTGCCTGCAAATGTCGGAATTTCCAAAATCTCTACTGATGCCGGTTTAACAGCTGATAATGCGCTTTATTCACTTGCCGGAACAAAATACGGACTTTATACATCTGACGGAAAACTGGTACATGAGTTTGTTTTGGATGAGAAAGGACAAACTGATAAATATGTGCTTTCGGATTTTACAAAGAGTTACTATGTCAGTGAGATCGCGGCCGGCAAAGGATATATTCTTTCAAAGAACAAATATGCAGTTAATCTGAACAGTTCAGCAAGTACGATTCTGATAAATGCTGAAGATGTCCCGATAGGTTCTGAAGGGAAACTGGTGATCGAGAAGAAAGATCCGGAAGGCTGGGATAAAGTTACCGGACACGGAATGGATGAAGCGAAGTTCAGAATTGATTACTATGATTCTTTCGCGATCGAAAGCTATAAGGATCTGGCATCAGGAGAAGAAAACTTAAAGCCCAAAGCATCTGTAACTATAGGTTCAAGCAGGAAATTAGAAAGTTCAGCCGAGTTTGAGATAAGTGCAGAAAAACTGAAAGCGGCTGATAAATCCGGATATTTTTCCAAATTCAATGGCACTAAACTTCCTTTGGGAACTTATGTTATCACGGAGATAAAAGCACCGGAGGGATATAAGATCACAGATCCTTCCAAGCCTTTGATAATGAAGATACAACAAGACGGCGAAAGCGCAGTTGCTTATTATTCTGCTGATCCGACAATCTACCAGGTCCTTGAAGATAAGATATTGCTTAATGAGGAAAGTATTCTTGGAAAAGGGCTTTTTACGAAAAAGATCGATATCCCGGAAAACATCAATGCAGATACCAGACTTTATTCTCCAGAAGGAACTACTTACCTGATTACACATAAGAGAAGCGGAAAACCTGCGGCAACAGTGATCTTCGGTAAAGACGGACGTGTTTCGGAAGTCGTATATCCGGACGGGGTTGATCCCAGACAGAAGATCGAAGAAGGAGGTCTGATATCTCTTCCGACTGGAGAATACACGGCGAAGGAAGTCCATTCAGGTTACGGACTCTATCTTAATACCGAAGAGAAGACATTTACTGTAACTGAAAACAGTACGGCAGAGATCGGATTTACAGACGAACCCGTGTTTTCAATGTTTGATCTGCTTATAAAGAAGGTAAAAAGCAATTCTCTTTCTGATCAGGTCATTGCAATGATACCGGTAGGTGATGCTGAATTTACGCTTTCATACTATGCGGCCTTTTATGATGATGACAGTTATAAAGATAAGAAACCGGACAGATCCTGGATCTTAAGATCGGATGATGAAGGTAAAGTTACTTATGATATCGATCATTTCGTCAGCGGAGATGATCTGTTTACAGATTCAGAAGGAAATTACATTGTTTCACAGGGAACTTATGTGATCACCGAGAGCAAAGCTCCAGCTGGAACTGAAATAAGTCCGGAAACAAAAGTAATCGTAGTCCGTTTTCCGAAAGACATCGTTAAGGGATCTGATAATGATCCTGCAAAAAAGAAGGCCTCTGAGTCTACAATGTTCGACAATAAGCTTGATGATATGAAAGACGGAAAGATCGAATACTATAACGACTATAAGACTCAAATAACAACAACAGCCGTAAGCACAGCATCAGGTTCAAAAGAGATCGCAGCCGTAAAGGGAGTCAGTATTACTGATACATTGACTTATAAGAACCTGCTGCCGGGTTATCAATACAAGATCAGGGCCTGGCTTGTTAAAAGCGACGGCACTAACATAACTGAACCTTTTGATACTTCTCTTATGTTAAGGGGGGCTGATGAGAGAGACGGTACTTTGAATATCATGTTCACGATCGATGCATCTGTCCTTAAAGGGGAGACGGTTACGGTAATGGAGGATCTTTATATCATCGATCTGACCGGAACTGAACATCTGTATTTAAGCCATGCGGATATCAACAACAAAGATCAGCAGGTAACTGTTCCTGACATTAAGACAGAACTGATAGACCGCCTGATAGATGAATTTAATAACAAAGAGAATTCGAAGATCGTTTCTTACGGAAAAGACGTAACTATAACTGATTATGTTACTTATAAGAATCTGATACCCGGTAAGAAATACAAACTATCCGGAACTCTTCTTGATAAAGAAACCGGAAAGGCACTGGTCAACTCCAAAGGAAAGATCATCACGGCAACTAAGGAATTCACCCCCGGGAAAAGCGAAGGAGTAATAACAGTAGAGTTTGAACATGTGGACACAACGGCTTTCAAGGGCTCTGTTGTAGCAGGGGAAATACTGAATTCAGACGGCATTGATCTGATCACTCATTTGGATCTTAATGATGAAGACCAGACTGTAAGACCGGTAAAGATCAAAACAACAGCTTCAGACAGCAACAATAAGACCAAGACTCTCAATTATTGTGAAACGGTTGATATCACTGATACGGTCACATATTCAGGACTTAAAGAAGGAAAGACATATAAGATCACTGCGGTTTTGATGGATAAGTCTAAAGGTGGTGAATATTTGGATTCAGAAGGGAACAAATATGAGAAGGCCATAGAATTCACAGCGCAAACATCTGACGGAATAATCGAAGTAAGATTTGAAAAAGTGAAACTCTCATTTGAATATAAAGAACTGGTTGTGTTTGAAAGACTGACTGATATTAAAAATGGTGCTCCGGTAGCAGCGCATGAAGATCTTAATGATAAAGACCAGACTGTATACAGACCCCAGGCCTCAACAACCGCAAGCAGCTCGAAAGGCACAAAGACGATCAATGAAGATACCGGGAATGCAAAGATAATGGATAAAGTAATGTATAAAGGTCTGACATCAGGTAATACATACTGTGCTGTCGCAACTCTCTACAAGACAGACGGAACTCAGATTCAGATCGACGGTAAGCCGGTAAGCAGCAAGGTAACGTTCACGCCGAAGAAAAACGACGGAACGATAGAAGTGCCGCTGACATTTAATGTTGATACTTTAAGCTACGGAGAATCAGTCGTTATTTTCGAGAACCTGTTCGATGTTGCTACGGATGAGGAAAAACAGGCCGGGATCCAGCAGGAAGACATGGAGATCGTCAGACACAACGATCTGAACAATAAAAATCAGACTTTGAAATACAAAATTCCCGTAATACCAAAAACAGGAGAAGAATCTTCTCCTGCTTTGATCATCGGTTTGTTGCTTGTAGGTGCTTCCGCAGGTCCTGCGGGCTTTGCCATCAGAGTGAAGCGCGGTGCGAAATGCCGAGCTCCTCAGCGATCGCGAAGAAAGCCTGACGTGAGTTCTTTATGGTGCTCTCTGATACGCAGAATGCGAGACGGCAGTAGCCGGGTCTGGAGAAACTTGAACCCTTAACGAGCAAAAGGTTCTTTGAAGCGCAGAGTTCAGAGAATTTGTCGTCGGTTAAGCCTTCCGGAGTATTCATGAATATATAGAGTGCTCCGTTAGGTTTTACCGCGTCAAATCCTGCGTCAACGATATTGGAATAAAGAAGGTTTCTTCTGTGTTCGTAATTGGAAACATCAACCTTTGCATTAAGAGACTTCTCTATTACTCTCTGCCAGATAGCAGGAGCGTTTACGCTTCCGAGTGTTCTGTTTGAAAGAACGATGGCAGCGGTGAGATCATCGTAATCTGCGTTCTTGGGAGAAACGAGAGTATAACCGATACGTTCACCGGGGAGTGAAAGAGATTTGCTCCATGAGAAGCATACGATAAGGTTGTCGATGTACTTGAGTGCGCAGGGTACTGTCAATCCGTCATAAACGAGATCTATATAAGGCTCGTCGGAAATGACATGGATGACATGATCCTGCGCCTTGAGCATGTCGTTGAGCTCTGAAAGGAGCGATGCAGGATAGACTACACCTGAAGGATTGTTAGGTGAATTGATGATGACAGCTTTTGTCTTGGGTGTGATGGCTGCCTTGATGCTGTCGATGACAGGCATGAATTTGTCATCAGTCTGAACGATGACTGCCTTACCGCCGTGGTTTGCGATATAGCCGTTATATTCCATAAAGTAAGGTGCGATAACGATTACTTCATCATCAGGATCGAGAAGGGAATGAAGGACATCGTTCATTGCGGATGCGGCTCCGACAGTCATGCAGACTGCGCCGCTGCTAATCGCAAGACCGGACTCTTCGGATTTCTTTGCTGCAATGGCGGCGCGTGTGGATTCATAACCGCTGTTGCTCATGTATCCGTGCATGCCGGGAGTAGGATTTGATGCAAGTTCTTTAAGCGCGTCACTTACCTCGTGAGGGGGCTCAAGGTCAGGATTGCCGATAGAGAAATCGTAAACCTTATCTGCTCCGTAGATAGCCTTGAGGCGGTTGCCTTCTTCGAACATCTTGCGGATCTGTGAACCTGCAGCCAACTGTTTCTTAAGCCTTTCTGAAATCATAAAGGACACCTCCGAAAATTAGTAACGTGGTAAAAGAAGATTATTCGTCGTAGTTAGGGTGCTTAAGCCTGCGCTCAAAGAATCTTTCGCTCAAAGGCTTGTCATAGATAAACGACTGGAATCTTGTACAACCGCAGAGCATGAGTTCGTTTGCATCTTCACGTGTCTTTACGCCTTTGCATATGACGGTGAAGCCCAAAAGCTCTGCAAGGTGGATCATATCTTTAACGATGATGCTTCCTCTTGGATCTTCCAGGGAAAGCTGACCGAAGTCGAACTTAAGATAATCTGCTTTTAGATCCTGAAGGAGATCGAGGGAAGACCTTCCGAGACCGAATTTGTCGATCGTGACTTTAACGCCTTTTTCAGAAAGTTCCTGGGCAGCCTGTGTAAGAAGGAGTCTACCGCCTTTGAAATCAGGCTCTGAGAACTCGATGCCGATGAGCTTTCTGTCGATCTCGTTGCTGTCGATGATATCAATGATGTCAGAGACGAGCTTGGAATTGAACAGATTCTTTGAAGCAAAGTTGCAGGTTACGGGAACGAGCGTCATGCCGGAATCAGTCCATGCCTTGATAGCTTCGCATACTTTGCGAAGGACATGGAGATCGATCTTGGTAACGATGCCTGAATTACGGGCATATTCGATGAACTCATCAGGAGCGGTGATCCTTCCGTCTCTAGGCCATCTTGCCAGAGCCTCAGCCTCGAAAAGGACAGGCGTGGTTCCTTCAGTAGATACAACAGGCTGGTAATAGATAAGGAATTTATTCTCATCAACAGCCCTGGAGATCGTCTTGGCAATGTTCTTCTGGTTGTCGTGCGCAGCATCCATCTCTGAGAACATTACGAAATCCTGTCCGGTACGTCTTGCGATCTGAAGCGTGATCGAGCATTCACCCAATACATCGTTGGAAGTAACGTGCCTGGGCATGATGGTAGTAATGCCTGCTCTTGCGGAAACGATATGCGAGAAACTTTCGCCGTCACTTTCAAGGATGACCTGAACGGCAGAAAGGAATGTCTTGAGAGCATCAAGACGGGAGGTGAGGATGACGACTACGAAGTTGTCTCCGCCGACATGCACCGCGAATTCACCGGATTCCTTGTTGACGAACTCATTGATCTTATTTGCAAACATCTTGATAGCCTTGCCGGTGATGTCGGAACCAAAGAAACGGTTGAGCTGGTTAAATCCTTTAAGGCTGATAAACGCACATGAGAAGAGGAATCTGTCTTCAGAGTCCATGATCTTCCTGATAGCCATGTGATAGTAATTGAGATTGTGAAGACCTGAATCCGGATTTACATAACGCATATTGCCGAACAGTTCTTTTGTACGGGCAAGAGCGATGCAGTCGCTGACGATCTTGCAGAACATGATGGTGAGATCGGATCTGTTGTCGTCATTTACCGGTGCAAAACTGTGACGGTAATAACGGACAACGATATTTACGCCGTCAACGCACTCGACATTATTGTCGATATAGTCGGAATCTGAATCTTCAGAAATAAAGGTGACCATTCTCTTGATGAGTCTGCCGTCAGCATAGACCAGATCCTCTATCTTGGATATGGAAAGTTGATTGCAGCAATTTGAAAAAGCCTGTCCGGAAAAACTCGTTCCGTCAAAACCTTCAAGAGATGCGGTGATATCTGCAAAGGATATACTTTCGCCGCTCATTAGTTCACCCCTTATAAATATTTATTAAATCATAAGTTACACAATACTTTTATGCAACGGATTTGATTATATAACAAAAATTCAAGAGGCTTATTAAATATTCTTGACTGTTTTTACAGGAGCTGCTTATGAATAAAGATGATAAACGCACGATTAGAAGAAAGACCGGAGATCTTGCAGAAGAGACAGTGATCCGGTTTATGTCAAAAGAAGGATACAGATTGATCTGCAGAAACTTTGAAATACATAACGTCGGCGAACTGGACTGTGTTTTCGAAAAGAACGGGGAAATATATGTGGTCGAGGTCAGATCACGACACAACAAGGGTTACTACCCGAGTTCTGCGGAGACAGTAGATTACAGGAAAAGGATGAAGATAGAGAGGACCACGCAGTATCTGATCTCCAGATACCGTTTGTTTGACCGGAATATCATATTTCTGGTAGCACAGGTCACCCATGACACAAGCGGAATGATTAAAAATATCGAGCTAATTCCGTTTTAGTGGTGCATTTTGTAGAAAAAAATCTTCTTTATATAAAATAATGAAATTTGATTGCTTTGAAATTGCATATTCACTATAATTGTTGAGGTTTTGAGGCGGAATTCGCCATGTACATGCAATTTACAACACATAGAATTTCATTTTGAAAGAGGAATCTGACATGAAGAGCTACAGGGAAATGACTGCGGAAGAGCTTAAGCAGGAGAAGGAACTTCTCGTTAAGCGCTATGAAGAGTATAAGGCAATGAACCTTTCTCTCAATATGACACGCGGTGTCCCTTCTACAGAGCAGCTTGATCTTACAAGCAAGATGTACGAGACACTTACCGGATGCGACTTCCTTTCCGAAAAAGGACAGGATGTCAGAAACTATGGCGTTCCGGCAGGTATCGATGATATCCGCAAGGTCTTTGCCGAAGTCCTCGAGACAGATATCGATAATATCTTCATGGGCAACTCTTCGTCCCTTAACCAGATGTTTGACGCACTCATGCGTTCTATGGTCTTTGGCGAGATCGAGTCCGACAAGCCCTGGTTCCAGGTAGAAGGCCGTAAGTGGCTCTGCCCGGCTCCCGGTTATGACAGACATTTCAGAGTAACAGAGACACTGGGCTTTGAGCTCATTCCTGTTCCGATGACAGAGAACGGTCCTGATATGGACGTTGTAGAAGAACTCGTAAAAGATCCCAAGGTCCTTGGTATCTGGTGCGTACCCTGCTACAGCAATCCCGACGGAATCGTATATTCAGAAGAAACATGCAACAGACTTGCTTCCATGAAGACCGCTGCTCCCGATTTCAGGATCATGTGGGACAACGCTTATGTCGTTCATCACATTACCGATAACGACAGCGAGAGGGGACATATCCCTGATATCCTTTCTCTTTGCGCAAAGGCCGGCAATCCCAACAGACCTTATGAGTTTGCATCTTCATCCAAGGTCACGTTCGCAGGCGGCGGTATCTCATGCTTTGCTACTAACCCTGACAACATGGCAAGAGCCAAGAAATATCTCGGCGTACAGGCTATCTGCACCAACAAGGTAAACCAGCTTGCCCACGCAAGATTTCTTCCCGATGCAGCGGCAGTAGACAAGCACATGAGAAAGCATGCCGAGATCTTAAGGCCTAAGTTTGAAGCTGTTCAGAAGGTCCTTAAGGATGAACTTGGAGATTCTGATCTCTGGCACTGGACTGATCCCAAGGGCGGATATTTCGTAAGCTTCTATGCATTCCCCGGTACGGCAACAAAGGTCGTTTCAATGTGCAAAGAGGCAGGCGTAGCTCTTACACCTGCAGGCGCAAGCTATCCTTACGGCAAGGATCCTGACGATTCCAACATCCGTCTTTGCCCTTCATTCCCGCCGGTCGAGAACATAATCAAGGCTATGAGCATACTCAGCGTTTGTGCTAAAATTACTGCTATAGATAAACTTCTGGAGGAGTAATCCCGTGATGACAAAAGATACTTATGAGAGCCCCCTGAATTCCAGGTATGCGAGCAGGGAGATGCAGTTTATATTCTCTCCCGACAAGAAGTTCCGCACATGGAGACTTCTTTGGATCGCTCTTGCCGAGGCTGAGAAAGAGTTAGGTCTTGATATCACTGATGAGCAGATCGCAGATCTCAAGGCTCACAAGGAAGATATCGATTACGAAGATGCGGCAGCAGAGGAGAAGATCCGCCGTCATGACGTAATGGCTCATGTCCATTCATACGGCAAGCAGGTATCCGGTTCCGGTGCTGACAGGATCATCCACCTCGGAGCCACATCATGCTATGTAGGTGACAATACGGATATTATCATCATGCGCGACGCTCTTACTCTTATCAGAAAGAGACTTGTAGTCCTTATCTCAAAGCTTGCAAAGTTTGCTGATGAATATAAGGCAATGCCTACTTTGGGCTTTACCCATTTTCAGCCGGCACAGCTCGTAACGGTAGGTAAGAGAGCAACACTTTGGCTCCAGGACCTCGTTTTCGATCTTGAGACAGTTGAAAATGCGATCGCTTCACTGAAACTCCTCGGATGCAAGGGAACAACAGGCACACAGGCTTCGTTCCTCGATCTTTTTGACGGCGATCACGCTAAGTGCGTTGAGCTCGACAAGAAGATCTGCGCAAAGATGGGATTTGAGTCTTCTTACTATGTTTCCGGACAGACATATTCCAGAAAGATCGATTTCACTGTGCTTTCCGCGCTTGCAGCAATTGCACAGAGCGCTCACAAGTTCTCCAATGACATCAGACTTCTTCAGCACTTAAAGGAGATCGAAGAGCCTTTCGAGAAGAACCAGATCGGTTCATCAGCTATGGCATATAAGAGAAACCCGATGAGATCTGAAAGAATCGCATCTCTTTCCAGATATGTTATCGCTGACCTTATCAATCCTGCCATGACATCTTCAGAGAAGTGGTTTGAAAGAACACTCGATGACTCTGCTAATAAGCGTATCTCAGTACCTGAGGCTTTCCTTGCTGTTGATGCTATCCTCGGAATCTATACAAACGTTGCTTCCGGTCTTGTCGTATATCCCAAGATGATCGAGAAGCACATCTTCGATGAGATCCCTTTCATGATGACAGAGAACATCATGATGGAAGCTACAAAGAAGGGCGGCAACCGTCAGGACCTCCACGAAAAGATCCGTCTGCTTTCCATGCAGGCAGGTTCAGTCGTTAAGAATGAAGGCAAGCCCAACGATCTTCTTGAGAGGATCGCTGCTGACCCTGAGTTTGGCATGACGATGGACGAACTCCTTAAAATAAGAGATCCCAAGCTCTATATCGGCAGATGCCCCGAGCAGGTAGACACTTTCCTTAACGAGTGCGTTAACCCGCTCCTCAAGGCTCACGAAGCTGACCTTGCAGTAGGCGAAGTCGAGCTCAAGGTCTGATCAAAACATCAGTATTTCAAAAATAAGGAGCAGTCTTGCTCCTTATTTTTATGCCCGAAATCTTAATTTTTTTCATATTTCGCAACACCGGGAACCTTAGGTGTTGCTTAATCATCATCCGGCAATGACATTGCTGATGGTTTAACCCCCTTGATGTTGCAATAATGAAGCCATCAAACAAAAACACAACAACATAACAAAACAACAAACCAAAAAAATTTAGGGGGAAAGAAAAATGAAAAAGGTAAACAAGACATCATCCAAGAAGGGCTTCTCACTCGTTGAACTCATCTGCGTAATCGCAATCATCGTAATCCTCGGATCAGTAGTTGCATTTAACTACATCAAGATCGTTAAGAACCTTCCCTGGGAAGAGCTCGTCGGAGAGAATCCTTTCTCTGTATCAACAAGCGTAAACAGAAAATAATCTAATACCATATTCAAAATCCCATCCTTACAGAACAAGCCCCCGGTTATCCGGGGGCCTGTTTTGCAGTTTCGGTTTAATGAAACGGATCAGAGAAGTCCGTTCTTTTTCTTCATTGCAGCATTGACTTTCATCGGGAGACCGAAGCAGTTGATGAATCCGCCTGCATCAGCCTGGTTGTAAACGTCGTCAGCCTCAAAAGTAGCGATCTCAGGATCGTAGAGTGAGAAGGGTGACTTTGTACCTGCAGGTGTGCAGTTGCCCTTGTAGAGCTTCATCTTAACTTCGCCTGTTACTGTTTTTTCAGTATCGTCAACGAAGGCTGTGAGAGCTTCTCTGAGCGGGTGGAACCACTGACCGTAGTAAACGAGTTCAGCGAACTTCTGGGATACGAGATCCTTGTAGTGGAGAGTGTCACGCTCGATGGTGAGGAGCTCAAGCTCTCTGTGAGCAGCGAAAAGAAGTGTTCCGCCGGGAGTCTCGTAAACGCCTCTGGACTTCATGCCGACAAGACGGTTCTCAACGATGTCTGCGATGCCTACGCCGTTAGCGCCTGCAACCTTGTTGCAGTACTTGAGAAGTTCTGCAGGTGAGAGCTTCTGGCCGTCAACTTCAACAGGGATACCCTTCTCGAACTTGATGGTTACATATGTAGGAGTATCTGGTGCCTTCTCGGGAGAAACCATGAGCTCAAGGATCTTGTCGAGGTTGGGCTCGTTTGCGGGATCCTCAAGGTCCATACCCTCGTGAGAGAGGTGCCAGAGGTTCTCGTCCTTGGAGTAGTTGTTCTCCTTTGTAACAGGAACTTCGATACCGTGTGCTGCAGCATAGTCGATCTCTTCGTCACGTGACTTGATATCCCAGATCCTCCAGGGAGCGAGTATCTTCATCTCAGGAGCAAGAGCCTTGATCGAAAGCTCGAATCTTACCTGGTCATTGCCCTTTCCGGTGCAGCCGTGAACGATCGTGGAGCAGCCTTCCTTACGTGCAACTTCAACGAAGTGCTTTGCAATAAGAGGACGTGCCATTGATGTTCCGAGGAGGTACTTGCCCTCGTAAACAGCATTAGCTTTGAGAGTAGGGTAGACGAAATCAGTAACGAACTCGTCTTCGATGTTCTCAACGTAGCACTTTGTAGCTCCGCACTTAAGTGCCTTAGCCTTGAGGTAGTCGTTGTCGACACCTACGCCGACCTCACCGCAGTAAGCGATGACTTCACAGTCGTAATGCTCAAGGAGCCAGGGAATGATGATTGATGTGTCGAGACCGCCTGAATATGCAAGCAGGAACTTTTCTTTTGCCATAAGGCACCTCCGTTAAGTGAATAATTATGCAATGTGCTGTATAAATCGACAACATATTACTCTTTGTTAAGAGCCTAGTCAATAGGGTTTATTGTAAATAGCGGCCTTAAGAAAAACAAGTAAAATATTAT
Source organism: Clostridiales bacterium (assembly GCA_017478485.1). Classification (GTDB taxonomy): domain Bacteria; phylum Bacillota; class Clostridia; order Saccharofermentanales; family Saccharofermentanaceae; genus Saccharofermentans. Next base: position 95,245 of record JAFVDI010000038.1, read on the forward strand.
AGTGATTTTTGTGCATGTTTTTGGGCGTCTCATTTTGTAAAAAAGGCTCGTTTTGGGTACAATTCAATTGGATATTTTTTCCAAAGTATAAAAGCGGAGATTTTCAGATGGCATACCCTTTGATGGAGCATCCGTCAGGAGACAGGTTTTTCTTTGACGGAGCTTTTTATGATGTCTGTTCTGACAAGGCAAAAGAGCTTTCCAAGCCTGTTGATGTCAGAACATATTATGAGACTGTAAGGATCAAGAGGGGAGTGCTTCTTTTCCTGGAAGACCATATGGCAAGGCTTACAAAGTCAGTTGCAGGCCTTGAGGATTTTCCGATAGATACAGAAGATATTTCAGATAAAGCATATTCATTCTTAAAGGAGATCGGTTTTAAGGCAGACGGCAATATCCGTATCGTCCTTACAAAGGATAATCTCCTTATACATCTCGTGGATGTTAACGTTCCGTCTGAGGAACAGTTCAGAAACGGCATAAACACAAGTCTTTTCCAGTGGGAGAGGCAGACACCCAATCTCAAGATATTCAGGGGTGACTATAAGAATGCCGTAAACGAGAAGTTCAAAAAAGAGAATTCTCACGGAATGCCTTTTGAATTAGTTCTTTCTGATAACGAAGGAAGACTTTACGAAGGCTCCATGTCCAATCTGTTCGTCATAATGGACGGCTGCGTTTATTCAGCACCTGATGACAAGATCCTCATCGGCATTACGAGAAGAAGAGTGATCGAATCTCTCAAGAGATCAGGACTTGAGCTTAAGACAGGCATGTTCACCATGGATGAACTGGTTAAGGGAAATGCCGCGATTTTTGTCAGCAGCACGCCTTTTGACATTCTCCCGGTCACATATATAGATGACCAAACTTTCGATTCCGTAAACGACCCGCTCCTTAACATGATCTCCGAAGCTTATGCGGGCTATACGGAAGAATACATTGCTGATCATTTGGAGGTGATATAAATGGAAACAAAGAAGGGAAAGGTATCGGTTACGACCGAGAATATTTTTCCGGTAATCAGACAGTGGCTCTATGAGGATAAGGACATCTTCATCAGAGAGCTCGTATCCAACTGCGCAGACGCAATCTCAAAGCACAGACGTCTTGCAGAGCTCGGAAAGGCTGAGGCAGGAGCAGATCCCAAGGCTGATTATTCCATAAAGATCATTTACGATGACGACGCCAAGACACTGGCATTCTGCGACGACGGTATCGGAATGACCCAGGAGGAAGTAGAAAAGTACATCAACCAGATCGCATTCTCCGGAGCTCTCGATTTCGTAACAAAGTATCAGGAAGAATCCACAGACAAGTCCGGCATTATCGGACATTTCGGTCTCGGTTTCTACTCGGCATTCATGGTAGCCGATGAGGTAACCATAAACACCAAGAGCTTTGTTGAAGGTTCTGAGGCTGTTACCTGGAAGTCATCAGACGGAATGGATTATGAGATCTCTCCTTCGGATAAGAAGGACAGAGGAACGGTCATCACATTGAAGCTTTCAGAAGATGCAATTAAGATCTTCGATTCGGCTACGATCCGCATGACGCTCCGCAAGTACTGCTATTTCGCACCTGCAGACATCTATTTCGTTGATACAAAAGCCGATAAACTCCACGAGGAAGCTGAAGCAAAGCGTAAGAAAGAAGCAGAAGAGAAGGGCGAGGAATATAAGGAAGAGCCCGTAAAGAATCTTCCCGTAAACAACAAGAGTCCTCTGTGGACCAAAAAGCCCTCCGAGTGCACCGAGGAAGAGTACAAGTCTTTCTATCACAGCGTATTCAATGACGGCAGGGATCCTCTTTTCTGGATCCACCTCAACATGGATTATCCTTTCACACTCCAGGGTATCCTTTATTTCCCCAAGACAGACAACGTTTACCAGTCTCTTGAGGGAAGGATCAAGATCTATAACCATCAGATCTTCGTAGCAGACAACATTGAAGAGATCATTCCAGATTTCCTGTTCCTGCTCCAGGGCTGCCTTGACTGTTCTGACCTGCCGCTCAACGTTTCACGTTCCGCACTGCAGCAGGATGAGTACGTCAAGAAACTTTCGGGACACATCATCAAGAAGGTATCCGACAAGCTTAATGAGCTTTTCAAGAAGCAGCGTGAGGACTACGAGAAGTACTGGTCTGACATCTCGATCTTCGTTAAGTACGGCATGATGAAGGAAGAAAAGTTCTACGAGAAGGTTGAAGACATCTGCCTTTACAAGACCGTTGACGGTAAGTTCAAGACTCTTGCAGAACTCACTGAAGGCGACCACAAGACTATCAGATACACGACGGATCCCAAGGCTCAGGCTGCATATGTCGAAATGAGCAAGAAGGATGGATTTGACGTTGTCATCATGAACGAAGAGATCGACAACAACTTCATGTCATTCCATGAATACAAGAAGCCCGAGAACAGGTTCCAGAGAGTAGACTCAGAGCTTTCCGGCAAGGAATCCGATGAAGAGACCAAGAACAAGCTCAAGGACTTCTTCAGATCAGCTCTCGGCAACGATAAGCTCAATGTCTTTGCCCAGCAGATGGGTGCAGATTCTATGCCCGCTCTCATCAGAGAAGCAGAGCACAACAGACGTATGAAGGAAATGCGCTCACAGTATGAGAAAATGATGGCTATGAGCAACATGACTCCCGAGCAGATGGCTGACATGTTCCCTGATACCGAGGAACTCGTTATCAACACGGACAGCCCTCTCATTACTAAGCTCGAGGCTCTTGAAGGAATGGGTACAAAGAAGGAGCAGGCTGACCGTCTTGCACAGCATATATACGATCAGGCAAAGCTCGCACACGGATCACTTGACAGCGAGGGACTTGAGAGATTCCTCAGATACAACACAGAACTGCTTGCTAAAAGCGCCGAGAATATTTAATAAAGGAGAATTCCAATGAACGAGAGCGACGTCAGAAGAGTCCTGTCAGAAAAGAAAGAAGGCTACAACGTTGAGGCCGGCGGCATACTGCATGACGTAAAGTATGACCTTGAATGCACAGGCATCGAAAAGGTCAGGGTCATCAACCGTTACGATGTCTCAGGCATCACTGATGAAGAATATGAGAAAGCAAAGACAGTTGTCTTCAGTGAACCTCCTGTTGATACTGTTTCAGATGAGACAGTTGATCTTTCAGGTGCCGCTTACGTTCTCATCATCGAATCACTCCCCGGTCAGTACGATCAGAGAGCCGATTCCGCAGCACAGTGCATCCAGTTCCTTACACAGAAGGACCGTCCTCTCGTTAAGTGCGCCAGGATCGTTGCTTTCTACGGAAGTGTTTCAGAAGATGACAAGGAGAAGATCAAGGGTTACCTGATCAACCCCGTTGAAGCAAGGGAAGCTTCTTCAAGAAAGCCTGACACTCTCGTTGATACATATGTTATTCCTACAACCGTTCCCACCGTTGAGGGCTTCACATCGATGGATGATGCCGAGCTCAAGGCGTTAAGGGACGGAATGGGTCTTGCAATGAGCTTTGAAGACATTAAGTTCGTTCAGGATTTCTTCAAGACACAGGGAAGACAGCCTACTGTTACCGAGATCAGGGTTCTCGATACATACTGGTCTGACCACTGCCGTCACACCACATTCCTTACACAGCTTACTGATGTTAAGTTCGACGGCGACGACGAGCTCACTGAAGAGATAAAGAAGACATACGCTGATTACCTCTCCAACCGAGAGGAAGTATATGGCGAAAGGATCTCCAAGAAACCGGTATGCCTCATGGATCTTGCAACTCTCGCTGCAAAGAAGCTCAAGAAAGACGGAAAGCTCGCTGACCTCGATGAGTCAGAAGAGATCAACGCATGCTCTATCAAGGTCAAGATCGAAGTCGACGGCAAGGAAGAAGATTATATCTTCATGTTCAAGAACGAGACTCATAACCATCCTACCGAGATCGAGCCTTTCGGTGGTGCTGCGACTTGCCTTGGCGGCGCGATCAGAGACCCGCTCTCCGGAAGATCTTATGTATATCAGGCAATGCGCGTAACAGGCGCAGGTGACCCGACAGTTCCCGTTTCACTTACTCTCAAGGGCAAGCTCTCACAGAAGAAGCTCGTAAGAACGGCAGCTGCAGGTTATTCCTCATACGGTAACCAGATCGGTCTTGCCACAGGCCAGGTAGATGAACTCTATCATCCCGGTTATGTCGCAAAGAGAATGGAGATCGGTGCAGTAGTTGGCGCAGCTCCCGCATATAACATCGTCCGTGAGAGACCTGCTGCAGGAGACATCGTTGTTCTCTTAGGCGGAAGAACAGGCCGTGACGGTATCGGCGGTGCCACCGGTTCATCCAAGGCTCACGATACAAAGTCAGTCATCACATGCGGTTCAGAGGTTCAGAAGGGTAATCCTCCGACCGAGAGAAAGCTCCAGAGACTGTTCAGATATCCTGAGGTTACAAGGCTCATCATCAGATGCAACGACTTCGGTGCAGGCGGTGTTTCCGTTGCGATCGGCGAGCTCGCTGCAGGTCTTACGATCAATCTCGATGCTGTTCCAAAGAAGTATGAAGGTCTTGACGGTACGGAGATCGCAATCTCCGAGTCACAGGAGAGAATGGCTGTAGTCGTTCATCCTGCTGATCTCGATAAGTTCATGGCGGCAGCAGAGAAGGAAAACCTTGAAGCAACAGTAGTTGCAGAGGTTACTGAAGAACCTTCGATGAAGATGGTCTGGAACGGCAAAACGATCGTTGACCTGCCCCGTTCTTTTATCGATACAAACGGCGCAAGCCAGTTCACCGAAGCTGTAGTTAAGCCTGCTGAAGGCGAGGTTTACCTCGACAAGAAGGCTGACGGCGTAGTTGACGGTGATTTCGCCGCTTCACTTAAGGGGACACTCAATTCCCTCGACGGATGCTCACGTAAGGGCCTTATCCAGAGATTCGACTCGTCCATCGGTGCAGGAACCGTCATCATGCCTTACGGCGGTAAGATGCAGGATTCACCTGAGGAAGGTATGGCCTGCAAGATCCCGCTCGACAAGGGGTATACAAAGGACTGTTCCGTAATGGCTTACGGTTTCGATCCTTATTTCACTGAGTGGAGCCCGTTCGCTGGTTCTTACCACGCAGTAGTAGAGAGCTTGTTAAAGCTCCTTGCAATGGGCTGCGATCCTTCAAAGGCAAGGCTTACTTTCCAGGAATATTTCGAGAGAATGGGCGAGCCTTCAACATGGGGCAAGCCGCTCTCGGCACTCCTTGGTGCATACAGGGCTCAGCTCGATTACGGCACAGCTGCGATCGGCGGTAAGGACTCCATGAGCGGTACATTTAATGACATTCACGTACCTCCAACGCTCGTATCTTTCGCTGTAGGAATGTCCAAATCAGACAAGGTCATCTCCGCTACACTTAAGGGCTCAGGCCAGAAGCTTTACATGCTCTCATGCGCAAGAAACGGAATGGGCTTCTACAAGAAGGATCATGTATTGAGAGTATTCAAGTCCGTTAAGGAACTTGAGGACAGGGGACAGGTCCAGAATGCCGCAGTCGTCAAGTCTGCAGGTCTTGCATCCAGGATCGCCGCAATGTGCTTCGGTAACGAACTCGGATTTGAGTTCTCCGACAAGCTCACATTTGATGATCTCTTCTCAAGAAAGATGGGCACGATCGTTGTTGCCATCCCTAACGATTCCAATGCGATCGACAAGGTCGAGATGGCAGGCGGCAAGTTCGTAGGACAGACAAACGACTCAGGCAAGTTCACATGGAACGGCGCATCCCTTGATCTTACTGATGCTCTTGAAGCATATGAGGGCAAGCTCGAAAGGATCTTCCCGACAAAGGCTGCCGATGCCGAGATGCCTCTTGAGATCAAGGAATTCACGACTGACAAGACATTCAAGGCAGCTCCCGGAATCCTTAAGGGTGCCAAGCCGAAGGTCGTCATTCCCGTATTCCCGGGTACAAACTGCGAGATCGATACCGCAAGGGCATTCGAAAGAGCAGGTGCTGAGGCTGAGGTTTTCGTAATCCGCAACAGAAACCAGAACGATATCAACGAATCATTTGCCGAGCTTGCTTCAAAGATCAAGGAAGCAAACATCGTAATGATCCCCGGCGGCTTCTCAGCAGGTGATGAACCTGAAGGTTCAGGTAAGTTCATCACTGCTTCATTCAGGAACAGCGCTCTCGCTGATGCAGTATCTGATCTCCTCAAGAACCGTGACGGTCTTATGCTCGGTATCTGCAACGGTTTCCAGGCTTTGATCAAGTTAGGTCTCGTTCCTTTCGGTGAGATCCGCGACCTGACAGATGATGCTCCGACTCTTACGTTCAACAATATCGGACGTCACCAGAACAAGTATGTCGCAACCAGGATCATGAGCAATAACAGCCCCTGGCTTATGGGCGTTAAACCGGGCGATATCCATGAGATTCCGATCTCACACGGTGAGGGTAAGATCGCATGCAGCCCCGAGCTCGTTGAAAAGCTCGCTAAGAACGGCCAGATCGCTACCTGCTACGTTGACTTTAACGGCAATCCCGCAAAGGAGACACAGTTCAACCCTAACGGCTCCGTATGTGCGATCGAAGGTATCCTGTCTCCTGACGGAAGGGTATTCGGTAAGATGGGACACTCGGAAAGATATGACATCGATCTGTGCTCCAACATCCCCGGACCCAAGGATCAGAAGCTCTTTGAATCGGGTGTTAAGTACTTCCTCTGATGACAAGAGATCAAGTCTTACAGATAATGAAGGAAAACAATATTCTGCCTGAAGCCGGCTTCGGGCAGAATTTCCTTTGTGATGAGGAAATAATAAACGGCATTATCGATGCTGCCGGCATTAAGCCCGGCGACACGGTCTTAGAGATCGGTCCGGGAATAGGAGCTTTGACTCAAATACTCTCATCTCTTGATATCAACCTCATATGCGTTGAGATCGACAAGCGTCTCGTCAGCTACCTCAGAAAAGCTTATCCGGATACCAGGATAATCGATTCTGACTTCTTAAAGCTCAGGGATTACGGTGCCGAAAAGATCGATGTCGTCATATCCAATCTGCCGTATTACATCATGACTGACATCATGATGAAGGTCTTCGAGGAAGCGGTAAACGCGAGAAAGATCGTTTACATGGTTGAAGAAGCAGCATTAGACAGAATCCTTTGTGAATCTTCTACCAAGAGCTACGGACCTTTGGCTGTCGTATCAGAGCTGTATGGGAATATCAGGGTCGTAACCAAAGTCCCCGGGACATGCTTTGTTCCGCAGCCCCGTACCACTTCGGCGGTAATAAGTTTCGACTGCCATGACAACAGACCTGATAAAGATCTGATCGTATTCATAAAGAAATGCTTTGCGCAGCGCAGAAAGACTCTTTCCAACAACCTTAAAGGCTGTGACAAGGACAAGCTGAGCAAGTGGGTGAAGGATAACTTCATTGTGGAGAATATCAGGGCCGAAGCATTGGAACCGACGGATTTCAGGGACCTTTATAATACTTTAAAATAAAATGATATAATTAAGTATTACGCAGATAAGCGGGGATCATTCTTATGAGAAAATCTAACTCGAGCATTCTTGGCAAGTATTCTGACGGCTCCTACAGCAAGAAGGGGTCCAAGGATTCCGGCATAGTTGAATACAAGCAGCTTTATAAGGGCGAGATAAGCGCCAAGAACGTCACCGAAAAGAAGGTCCAGACTTTAGAGGACAAGATCGCCGCACGCGATTACCGTGCCAACGAAGACAAGAAGAAGGATGAGGAGAGTGCCCAGATCAATATAGGCGGCATCACTTACATTGTAAGAAGTGAGGATGCATCTCCCGACAGGATCCGCAAGGTCGGTGATCTCGCAGATGAGATCTATAAGGAGACACGTGACAACAATCCTTATATCGCGTCATTGAAGACAGCCATAATGTCACTTTTCGAGGCATGCGACAGGCTCATCACATTAAGAGCAGAGAACAATGCGCTCAAGACGGAACTGATGTACTACAAGCAGAAGGACAAGCTCAATGAAGAGAAGGAGAAGAAGCCCGATCCCACGCCCATGGAGAAACTCGCTGAATCATCTTCCATCGGAAAGAGCATTCTATTTTCACACATAAAAGACAATGAGAAAAAAGATTGAATTATTGGCTCCCGCCGGAAACCTTGAGATCCTTAAGGCTGCGGTAGACATGGGAGCCGATGCCGTATATTGCGGTTTAGGACGCTTTAACGCCAGAGTAAACGCTGACAACTTAGATCTTAACGGCCTTGAAGAAGGCATTGATTACGCACACCTTCGTTCTTCGAAGGTTTATCTGACTGTCAATACATTAATGAACGACATGGAATTTGACGAATTCCTGCCGGACATCGAAAGGGTAGTTGAAGCAGGCGTTGACGGACTCATAATCGCTGATGCAGCCGTTATGATCAAGCTTGCAAAAGCTTTCCCGGATGTTCTCATTAACGCGAGCACGCAGATGAACGTCTATTCAGAAGATGAGTTCTACAATCTTTCCAAACTCGGAGTAAACCGCATCGTTCTCCCGAGAGAGCTTACGATGGACGAGATCGCTTCAAGGACAGCGAAAGCCGCCAAATACGGAATGGACACCGAAGTATTCGCTCACGGCGCGGTATGCGTCTGTGTATCGGGTCTTTGCCTTTTCTCCGCAATGAACAAGAGCGGTACGAGATCCGGCAACAGGGGTACATGTGCGCAGCCGTGCAGGGAAGAGTATACGCTTTTAAATGACGGTCTTAAGCTCAGGAAAGGTCATCTTTTGTCTCCCAAGGACAGAGATGTAACCGATTACATCGGAAGGCTTATCGATTCAGGCGTTGCTTCTCTCAAGCTTGAGGGAAGGATGAGGGAGATCAGTTATGTAAGGTCCTGTGTTTCTGCATACAGGACTATGATCGATGCATATTATGACGGAGCTTTGGATGACCATCTCAAGAGAAGATTAAGACAAGACCTACTGATCAATTTCAACAGAGGCGGAAGCTACACTTCACAGTCACTGTCAGGAAACAAGGACAGCAATCTTTTGTCAGGAGAATACCCCGGAAAATACGGTTATCTCATCGGAAGAGTAATAAGGACGGACAGGGGAAGCGGCGAGATCCGCATGAGTTTCGGAAGAAACCTTCCCGTTCCTTCAAAGGGAGACTATCTTTCCATCAGAAAAAGCAAGTCATTTGAAGTATGTTCATTCCCGATTGGCAAACTTGCGGAATATCCTGATCACCTTGACGTAAGAGGACTTCACCCGGACATGTTCAGGAAGATAGAACCAGGCATGGAAGTCTTCCTGATGAATCACAACGAACCTGTTTCAAAAGATCTTTTCAGGCGCACACCCGTTAAGATGTCGCTGTCTCTCAAGGGAAGTTCAGTATCGCTCCAAAGCATTGTGGAAGGAGGACCTTCTTCAGGCGTAAAGGCTGTTACGGTATTGCCTCTGCCTTCAGATTATCAGGGTTCCCCGATCGATCCCGACAGGATCGATACCCAGCTTCATAAGACTCTCGATACCGCATTTGAGGTTACGGAAGTAAAGACTGAGGGCGACTTTGATCTTTATTGCCCGGTAAGCTTCATAAACGAGCTCAGGAGAGAGAACCTGAGAACTCTTGAAGACAAGATCGCAAAGCGTTTCAAGAGAAGCCTCGATCATTCGATCGATCCGATCGTTAAGACTGAAGGGACACAGTCAGGCAGAAACCTTGTCATGTATACATATCCGACCATAAGGCTTTACAAGGATTCGATAGAATCAGGCGCGGATATCTACTGTTTCAGCCTTTACGATCTTTGCGTACAGGCATTAAGAAACGACATTGTATCTTTCCTTAAGAAAGAGGGCGCTGAGCTTTGCCTCATGCTGCCTGATTTTTACCATGATAAGATGCAGAAAGTCGTAGACAATACGATCGAGATACTTAAGAAGGAACTGGGAACTAAGTTTACTTCAGTGCTTACATCCCAGCTTTTCGAGGATAAGAAGAAGTATAACGACAAGGGCCTTAAGAAATACGTTTCCGCGGCTGCAAACATCTACAGCAGGGATTCGTTAAAGGCTGCAACAGCGTACAGTGACGGCATCTTCATGTCTCATGAGTTATCGCCTGATGAAATTATGCAGTGCTCTGATGTCCTTGAAGGAACAGGCGTTGCCCTCATGGTCCAGGAAGAAGGCATGATCCCGTGGATGCAGTCTGATTTCTGCTGCTGCGGACAGAACGCCAGGGACTGCAAATTCTGCGAGCGTCAGAGCATCTTTGCGCTCAATGGCGTAAGCAGTGAAGAGACAAAATGTCTTGCCGTTCCTCATAAGGCAGACTGCTCATGCACTATTTACGGACCTTCAAGGAATCTTTGGAAAGATATGGATTATCCGGATTGTGATATAATCACTAACCGCACGAAAATACCCAAGGGGGAAAGATATGGCTGAGATCTACATTGAAAAGTGCCGCGACACCGCAGTTATACCTGCATATGCCCATCCGGGTGATGCTGGCATGGATATCTATGCAGCTGCCGACGTAATAGTAGAACCCGGCAGGAGCGTACTTGTTCCCACAGGTCTCAAGATGGCCATTCCCGTAGGTTATGAAGTCCAGATCAGGCCCAGGAGCGGCATCTCTTTAAAGACACCTTTAAGAGTTCCCAATGCTCCGGGAACAATCGATTCCGGTTACAGGGATGAGGTCAACGTCATCATCTACAATGCATCTTACAAGGATGAATCAGAGAACGGTGAACCCTTTACTCTGAATTCAAAAGGATGCAAACACGGAACATATAAGATCTGCTGCGGTGACCGTATCGCTCAGATGGTAATTGCAAAAGTCGAGGAATGCACTTTTAAAGAGTGCGGCGATGTATCTTCAATAGGAGAGAACAGGGGCGGAGGATTCGGCTCTAGCGGGATCTGAAACTGATACATAGAAGATGAAATTTTCTGAAGAAGGATTATACGTAAATTATAAGAAGACCAAGAAAAGGAGAAGGAACCCTTTCGCCGTCCGTTTCGCATTGGTATTGAGTATCATGGCGACCATCATCATAGTCATGATCACGCTGACGGTTTTCTCTTCCAACCATCTTCTCAATATCGAGAAGAACGTTCTTTCAAACGTTCCTTCAAACATCCTTCCGTCATACAGCACGACGAGCTTCGAGTCCATAGACGGCCAGACTTCGCTTCAGGGATGGTTCTTTAAGACGAAGAACCCGATATCAACCATAATCGTAAATCACGATACCGGATCAAACAGACTTCCTTTCGGCGTTGAAATGATCGATATGATCGAGAACTGGCTTGATAACGGATATAACGTTTTCCTTTACGACCAGAGAAACTCCGGTACTTCAAGCGGCGATATCTCATGCTACGGCTATCTTGAATGGCAGGACGTTCTGGGCGCGATATCTATCGTAAGAAAGATCTCCGTCACGACGGACGTTATCCTTTTCGGTATAGGAACGGGATGCACATCCCAGGTCATTGCATATCAGAAACTTCCGCCTCCGAATGTCAACGATGTCGAGCTTTCACAGTACGACAAGAACGTCAGGAGCATCGGTTTTGACAGATCCTATATCAAGGGAATGATCTTCGATTCTCCGGCAAAGATGTCTGATGACTACATCAGACCCGTTGTTGCACAGAAGGAGTTCATGGGTTTTCTTACTCAGTATTTCGTACCTTACGCGATCAGGGTATCCGCAGGTTCTGACAACGTCAATCTCGCAGCTGAGATCTCAAGACTTCCGATGCCGGTATTGATCTTATACGGCGGTCACGACAACTTCATAGGAGCAGACAAGATCAACCAGATAATCAACGAGAGAAGCAGACTTAACGAGTCTCTCACAAAGAGCAACATGATCACCGGCGCAGGTTATCTCGAGGAATATACGATCAACAAGAATGAGTATATCGGGGCAGTTCAGAATTATCTTGATTCATTCTTCCTCGTTAAGGAGAAGAAGATATGAAGGACGTTCTTGTACTCGGTATTGAAAGTTCTTGTGACGAGACAGCCGTTGCAGTAGTCAAAAACGGCCGTGAGATCTTATCTGACGTCATCGCGTCACAGGCTGATTTCCATGAACAGTTCGGCGGAGTCGTACCTGAGCTTGCTTCAAGGATGCATGTTGATGCCGTTTATCCCGCGATCAGCAAGGCTTTATCAGATGCAAAAGTCACATTGGAAGATATAGACTGCGTTGCCGTCACATACGGTCCCGGCCTTGTCGGAGCACTCCTTGTCGGACTTTCAGCCGCCAAGGGCCTTTGCGAAGTAACAGGTCTTCCTCTTGTCGGCGTACATCACCTAAAGGGGCACATTGCCGCCAATTATCTTTGTTTCGCAGATCTTGAGCCGCCTTTCCTTTGCCTTTGCGTATCTGGCGGTAATACCATGATAGTACGTGTTGACACTTATACGGACATGGAGATCTTAGGACGCACGCGTGATGATGCAGCCGGCGAAGCAATAGACAAGATCGCAAGAGTCATCGGCCTCGGTTATCCGGGCGGCCCCAAGATGGATAAGGCAGGACAGGGCGGAGACACTGCCAGGTACACATTTGCCAAGACTCACATGACGGATACACTCGATTTTTCATTTTCGGGGATCAAGACTTCTGCGCTTAACCTTATTAATGGTATTAGACAGAAGGGCGAAGAACCGGACCTGAAGGATTTTACGGCATCCTACCAGCAGAACATCGCAGATATCCTGCTGGACAACACTCTGAAAGCAGCCGAAGCAACAGGTCTTAACAGGATCTGCCTTGCCGGAGGCGTTTCCGCAAACTCATTCTTAAGGAAAACATTTGACAAAGCAGCAGAGGAGAAGGGATTAAAACTCTATTATCCGAACCTGAGGCTTTGTACCGACAACGGCGCCATGATTGCATCCGCAGGGTATTTCGAATATATTAATGGCACCAGACACGGGCTCGATCTCAATGCAAGCCCGTCATTAAAGCTTTAAAACAAGGAAAATATAATGGCAATACAAAAGGGAATAAAGATAATAGCCGAGAACAGGAAGGCCTTTCACGATTATTTCATCGATGAAAGGTTTGAATGCGGCGTGGCCCTTTCAGGAACGGAAGTAAAGAGTCTCAGGGCAGGGAAGGTGAACCTCAAGGATTCATACTGCCAGGTCAAAGACGGCGAGATCTTTCTTATCGGAGTTCATATAAGTCCTTACGAGAACGGAAACAGATTCAACCTTGATCCGATGAGGACTAGAAAGCTTCTTATGCATAAGAAAGAGATAATAAGACTATATTCCAAGACAAAGGAAGACGGCCTGACGCTAGTACCTACAAAGTGTTATTTCAAAGACAGCAAGGTCAAGTTCGAGATTGGTCTCGCCAGAGGTAAGAAGAACTTCGACAAACGTGATACTGAAGCAGCTAAACAGGCTAAGCGTGATATCGAAAGAGCAGTAAAGAACCGTAATAATCTGTAATTCATGGTAGAATAACTTTATATTATGCAGGAGAGTTATTAATGTCAGAGCTTCGAAGGGAAAACAGGGAGATCTCCAGAAAGAACGTAGTTCTCACGATCGTATTCTGGGCACTCACTTTGGCATGGATCCTTTTAATATTCATGCTTTCCAACATTCCGCTCAACGAAGCCAACGAAAATCTGAATGCAATTATTACCTCTTTCAGACGCGAAACAACTGCGTACACACTGGATATTGCTACCAATTCAGTACTTAATACCATTGTTCACACGATCGAATTCGGTATCTTAACTGTTTTTTCCTATATGGCGATCTCAAGCACGAACAACATATCGGTAAAGACTTCCTATGCCGAAAGCCCTATGAAGATCCTGAAGTCAGACAACGAGATGAACATCATCTTTACGCTTTGGTTTACTATCCTGAACGCCATCTTTGATGAATATCATCAGTTATTTGTTTCCGGTCATGACGGCGGTGTCATCGACCTTTGCAAAGACATAGTAGGAATAATAATTGTGTTGCTCTGGATCCGCGTCATTTTCTCGATCTCACTCAAGGTCAGAGGTAAAAAGGAGATACGTTATACCTGATATGAAAAAGATATTTGCCGTAATCCTGTTGCTTGTTACCGCGTTTGCTCTTTCCGCATGCGGTTCTTATCCTGTTGAAGGCGAGAAGAACGCCATAGATGTCTATACGTGTTCTGATAAGAACATGCTTGGCCTTGAGAAGCTCGTTGTCTTCGAAGATCATATCGTTTTGGTCTTTGACAGAAAAGCACCCAAGGTCGGATATGAATTAGACATTGACCAGATAATGAGATCAAAGAATATAAATACATCATTAAGTATTACAGGCGTAAACAATTATAATGTTACGAGTAAATACGATGGCAGCGCCGAAATATTCATAGTGACCATTTATGTATCAGGACCGGATGGCGATACTAATGTTATAAGCCCGGTGCAGGGAAGAAGCATATCACAGATCGGTATCGAAGACTATTTCATCGCTATTAACAGCGGAAATCTAAAGATCAGCCGGTATGATGCAACCGCAGAAGGCCGTGTTTTACACTATCAGGACTATAATCAGGTTTCCAAGAAATGGAGCAAGATCAATCAGCAATCTGCAAGCGTAAGCATAGTCCCGGCTGCCTGAATCTATATTTGTAATTACTTCACAGCCATTATTTCAGGACTTTTCAGCGAACAAATAAGCATACGGAATCAATAATGAAAAAGATTATAGCTATTACAATTATCATTATGCTTTGCCTGACAGGCTGCAGCGGAAATGTCAGCAATACATCAGCAACAATGTCACAGGAACAATTATTACAATACAAACAGATCAGCCAGGAAGAAGCTAAAGAGATGATGAACAGGGAAGACGGTCATATAATCGTCGATGTCAGAAGGAGAGACGAATATGATGAAGGCCACCTCCCTGATGCCATCCTCATCCCTAACGAATCCATTGATAAGTCCAGACCCAAAGAACTCCCCGACCTTGATCAGATAATCCTGGTTTATTGCCGCAGCGGCCGCCGTTCCAAAGAAGCTTCAGAGAAACTTGCAGCCATGGGTTATAAAAATGTATATGAATTCGGCGGCATCATCACTTGGACGGGAGAGACCGTCAGATAGATCCTGCCAACTTATCCAACCCTCGTTTACCGGTTTTTCCTATATATGCAATTCGGTATAATTACAATTTTGGTGAATTGGGAAGAGTATTAAAAGGTGATTAGGATAAATTGGATGCTGAACCGGGATTCAGATTTTAGGCTTGATTCGTTTTTTGATCCTTTTGCCATGGTTTCTATGATCCGTTCTATGTTTTGGGATTATCTTAGACAGTCACATAGAATTTCTGTTGTTTAAAGTAAAAATTCTATGTACAGGTCTATGTTAGATACCTTAACTTAGACACCAACACAGAATTCGGCCTGATTTGATCATGAATTCTATGTTCGGGTCTATGTTTGGTCCATTAACATAGACATTTACATAGACATCAATATAGAATTTATGATGATCATATTGTAATAATTCTCTGGATCAGTTCTTCTGCGTGAATATTTATTAAACCTCTCTACTGAATATATGTTCGTTTTTGTTCGGTTAAAAATGAACATGTCAGATCAGGCATAATTCTTATTCCGAAGATCCAATTCAATGGAATCCGAGACATAATACTCAAAGCCGTGAGTCTTGCAGTAATCATCGATCTGGCTGATCAATTTCTTGTCAGTCGTGTATTCGAGCAGATATATATCAGCGCCGAGTTTTGAATAGCGCTCAACGTATGATACGAAGTATTTATGATCTTCGGATGATGCTTTTCCGAATTTGTTTTTCTTCCAGATGATCTTTGCGAAAACATTTTCCTGATTGATCCCGGTGATTACATCATTCCAGGATCCGCCTGATTTGCAGTATGCATCAAGATACATGTCACCGCCATTGATAAGAACTTTTTTGCCCGTGCCGACCAGAGCTTTCATCATAACAGTAAGGCCATTCATGATCTTGGCTTTTGGATAGTTGTAATAAACGTCGCAATTATCAACGAAAAATCCGTCTATCCCCTTCCCTACCAGTTTTGGCATTATGTCGTCGGTGATGAATTTCTGCCAGGAAGTATTAGATACGTCAATCCAGATCTCTTCGTCCCAGTTCTCGTATTTACCGAGTTTCAGCTTTTTGAACTTCTTATAGTAGCTTCTGAAATTCTCCAGAGAGCCTATATTTATGTAGCTGTAGACCTGATGACCTTTGCTTCTGAATGCTTCGATCTCTTCTTTGCTGTAGTACTGCGCGTCAATAACAACTATATGATAGTCTCTAAGCGATTCAAGATTTTTGGTAACGCTTAAGAACACGCCATAGTTGTATTTAAATGATTGTTTTTCTGTTTCGGAACCTGTCTCTGATGTAGTATTTTCAGGTGTTTCAGAAGTTGCTGCCGTTGTTGTTTCTGTTACATTCATAGACTCAATAACAGAAGTGCTCTCAGATGTTTCCTGAATGCTTGAAGACATTGCAGGAACTACGCTGCAGCCGGATAATGCCAGCATTGAAACTAATAAAATAGAACTGATGAACTTTTTCATATATTTATTATCCACCTTATAGAAATAAATATATGTGAAACCAGCGGAAAACGATTATTTGTTGCAATATTCGTTCATTTAGAACTCAAACCGGATTCAAGTTCATCAAAAACTTCATTCAAATCAAATGAATCATCAGATTTAGCCTGAGTAAGACCAATATCCATCATTCGATTAAATTCCTCAGGACTTAATTCATTATAAACGCTTACATTTTTTGTGTCTGCCATATTTTGTTCTCCATTAATAGATTTGCAAGCAACTAAAGGATCAGAAACACTTATGATCGTGCAACTGCTTGCAGTCCGTTATCTGGCCGCACTTATAGCAGACTTCATTGATGCACTTGTCGGAACTGAAAAACTCCCTTACGTTGTTTAATGTTGTGTCAGCAATGTTGGACAGAGCTTCTGCGGTCAGGAATGCCTGGTGCGAAGTGACGATAACGTTAGGCATCGAAATGAGCCTTGCGAGGACATCGTCGTTGACGATGTGATTGGAATAATCGTGGAAGAAAATATTGGATTCTTCCTCATAAACATCGAGGCATGCAGCACCGATCTTACGGTCTTTGATACCTTCAACGAGAGCTTCCGTGTCGATCAGAGCGCCTCTTGATGTGTTGATGATGACTACGCCCTTCTTCATTTGAGCGATGCTCTCAGGATTGATCATATGACGGTTCTCGTCAGTCAGAGGGCAATGCAGAGATATAATATCGGCCCTGCTCCAGAGTTCTTCCAAAGATACGTATTCAATGCCTGAATCCTTGGCCGGAAACTTGTCATAAGCAATGACGTTCATGCCGAAGCCCCTGCATATGTCTATGAAGATACGGCCGATCTTACCGGTTCCGATAACGCCTACTGTCTTGCCGTGAAGATCAAAGCCGGTAAGGCCTTCAAGCCTGAAGTTGAAATCCTTGGTCCTGATATAAGCTTTGTGAATGCGGCGGATCGAAGTCAGGAGCAATGCCATTGCGTGCTCGGCGACCGCATAAGGCGAATACGCAGGAACCCTTACTACATGGACCTTTCCGTATGCATACTGGACATCGACATTGTTGTATCCTGCGCAGCGGAGAGCGATCAGACGGATGCCCATCTCATAGAGCTTGTCTATAACGAATGAATTGATGTCGTCATTAACGAAAACGCATACGACGTCAGCACCCTCAGCGAGCTTTACGGTATTGGGCGTGAGCCTAGTCTCAAAGAACATGATCTCAAACTCGCCGTCTTTGTTTGAAGATTCAAATGACTGTCTGTCGTATTCTTTTGCATCGAAAAATGCTATCTTGAGCTTATCCATTTCATAACTCCTTTTCCATTCTTATACATTGGAATGTATCACTGCAGCAAGCCTTGCCGCCGGTTATCTCATATCCCATCTGTTCATAGAATCCTGTTTTATTATCCCTGCTGTCAACGACCGCATGAGTAAAACCGAGATCCTCGGCCCAATTCTCGCACTCTGACACGACCATCGTTCCTATCCCGCGGCCTCTGTATTCAGGCAAGACCACGACACGGCCTATCATGATAGACTTGTCATCGAGAGGATACATCCTGGCAGTGGCTATCGGGAAATCATTATCAGTGATAACGATGTATTTAGTATCAGGCGTGTCGTGTTCGTCAAATTCCTGACGCAGCGAAATGCCGTGTTTCTTCGCCATTGCCTGGATGCGGACATAGTATGCGCCTGCCTGCTGCCATGTATCAGTAGCGTGTATGATGAAAAACGAAGACAGTTCGGATATCGAAGCAATATCAGACTGAAAGATCTGAAAGCCGTTGATCTTAATGCTGTCCTCATCCCTTCCGAATTCGTGCAGACCGTATGCTGCGGGATAAGTCTCTGCTTTTCCCGTAAAATGGCGCCCATCCTTATCGGTGACGCTTACAATGCACGAATCGAACTGATGAATGATCATATAAATTACCTGCTATATATTATAGCGATTATTCAGGATTTGATTTCCTTTTTCTTAATGAAGCGAGAATATCATTTGTATTATCGCGGTTAACCACTCCGGGCTTGGTTTCTATGTACTCTACCAGGAGAGTTTTGTTTTCATCTTCCAATTGCCGTATCAACTTAAACTTTTCAGCATAATTACCATCTTGAACAGCTTGTTCAATAAAGGACCTGATCTCGTCTGAAAGCACATCATATGAACCATAAAGATCTGTAACAGCTTTCTTTATTCTTTCCATAGAAAGCGGATCCCCGTTTCTTTCCTGTTCAAGCAGGATTCCGATTACATCAGAGCGGTCAAATTTGTATTCCCTTCCGGAACGCAGTTTCATTGCAACCAGGTATTCCCCTGTAACTGTTCGAAAAGTAATTACATTCGAATATGTGTGATAATACTTTGAATACTGAATGATCTTAGGCGTATAAGATGTTGTCCTCATAAATCAGATAACATTTCTAACCTCATTTTCCATGATGTTGAAATGCTTGAATTCGGGAATCGCATTTTCTTCGGCCTTTTTCAAAGGCAAATCTGTTTTAAGAACTTTACTTGAAATGATCACACCTTCGGGATAAACAGGTTTGCTTAACTTCATGAAGGTCTGTATTCATCTTTAGAAGAATCCAGGATATCTTCTACGGTTATATCAAGCACTTTGGCAATCCGGTATAGTGTTCCGGCTGAACACTTCTCAAGATCCGTCTTACCGCTGCAAATATCGTTTATAGTTGCCTGAGGTACTCCACTCAATTTACTGAGCTTGTATTTACTTATTTTTTTTAGTTTTAAGCTGTCATTGATTAGCATGGAAACCACCTTTCATCCATAACAATTATAACGGTATGCCGATGTAAATGCACTATGTTGATTAGAGAATATTATTAGACACAAAAAAGCACTTGCTTAACTGCAAGTGCTGAAATTCGTTTATGTATTTATGAATTAAAGATCAGTATGTATCTCTGCCCTGCACTCGCGTTCAAGAAGGTCTTTTGCGACTTCCCTGGCAGGAATTCCCTGATTTACGATCTTATCAACGCTGAAGATTATGGGCAGCTCTATGTCATACTGTTTGGCAAGGCTCAAAGCCGCAGGAAGCGCGTTGATGCCTTCAACAACCATGCCGACTTTGGATACAGCTTCCTCGGCTGTATATCCTTCGCCTAAAAGATGGCCGCAGCGGTTGTTTCTGCTGTGAACACTGGTAGCGGTAACGATAAGGTCACCCATGCCTGTAAGGCCGTAGATGGTCTCATTTAAGCATCCCATCTTCTCCCCTAACCTCTTGATCTCGGCAAGACCGATCGTAATGAGCGCAGCCTTGATATTGTCTCCGAAGCCCAGACCGTCAGAAATACCAGCGGCTAAAGCAATGATGTTCTTAAGCGCTCCGCAGAGCTCTATGCCCTTGACATCGGTATTGGTGAAAACTCGCAGATACTGACTTGTAAAAGCATCTTGAACCTTCTGGGCAATACTGAGATCAGCATTTGCAGCAACTATCGTCGTGGGAAGGTCTTTTGCTACTTCTTCCGCATGCGTAGGACCCGAGAGAACTACGACAGACGCACCGGGGATCTCCGAAAGGATAACCTCGCTTAAGAAATTATGGGTTTTAGCTTCAATTCCCTTTGCTACGTCAACGATTATCTGTCCGTCGGGTATGAAAGAAGCAAGTGACTTTGCAGTCGATCTTACAAAAGTCGAAGGTACAGCAAATACAAGTATATCCTTTCCTGTACATGCTTCTTTGGCATCTTTGGTGAAGACAATGGAATCAGGTATCTCCATATAAGGAAGGTTTACCTGTTTCCTGGTCTGATTCAAAGAATCGATCTCTTCAGGAATTGCTGACCATACGATTACTGAATTTCCGCTGAGAGCCAGAGAACGCGCAAGTGCCATGCCCCATGTTCCGGCTCCGATTATTCCAATGTTATATTTGTTTTCCATTTCTATATTATCTCACAATTTTGTATTTATGCAGACACGGAATTTGGTTTTTTCAGTATATAGACCAGATAGACAGCACACAGGATACCGGCCAATGTGTCAACCGACAACGTTGCAGCCGCTGCTCCTATTGTTCCCCAACACTGTATAAAGAAATAATCCGCCACAACGTTTAAGACCGTGATGATTATTGATAAGACAAAAATATACTTTAGCTTTCTCTGAGTTATGAGGATATTAACAGCTACGTATCTGAATGTTGCGGAGAAGAAATAATTAACTGTCAGGATCCTGAAGGCCGTGATCTGATCAAGATATTGCGCGCCGTATAACAAACTGATTACCCAGGGAGCAAAAATGATCAAAACAGCTGATAAAACAATATTAAAGGCTCCAAACCAGAACAGGATCTGTTTGAATCTTTTTAAACACCATTCACGGTCCTCCTTTTTTTCGGCAAAATACGGATAAAAAAACGCAAACAATGTAATTGGAATAAACGTCAGAGCTGTCGGTATCAAGGTAGCGACTTTATAGCTCGCAAGGAGCGATTCCTGTGGAATAACGATGCCGAGCACAAACACGTCGAGAAGATACATTAAAATAGTTGACGCATTGTTCAGCATAGAAGTGACCGAAATCTTCAAGATCGCCCTTTTATCGTCAAAAACAGGCAGTTTTGATCTTATTAAGCGGATCCGCAGGATAAATGTTCCGAAAAGAAAAGAGATCAGATACGCGGCATAGTAACCGATGACCAGACCGAAGCTCCTGAAAAAGAATGCACAAACAGCAGATGATATGAACAGAACGCTCGTATTGAGCACAACAAGCCTTGAGTACTCTTTATGCTTTTTCTGACCTCGCAGATATGCGGTCATTATCTCGAAAAAAAGTTCCAGCAGCGGGAGTGCGGCCAATGCGATCAGCAAGGGCCTGGATGCTTCGATCTTTAAAGGAATAAACAAACCGACAAAAAGTATTACTGCTACAAGGGAAAGATCGAAAAATGTACCGAACCGGGTTCCGTAATTTAGTGCTTTTTCGGCATATTCTTCATCTCCGCTGTGTTCGCTCGTTAACTGAAGTATTCCGAAAGCTATTCCCATGCCGCTTAACAAATACAAAATACTGTAGATATTCCAGGCGTAAGTGAACACTCCGAATTCAGGTTTGCTCAGTATCCTGACAAGTACTACATTGCTCAGAAAAGCGATGAACTTATTAATAACGCTGCTTCCGAACACATGCAGGAAGCCGCTGTTAACAATGACGCCTAATCTGTCTTTAAGTCTTTCCATTTACTTACCAAGAACGCTCAGATAGATATCTTTTATCTTTTCCGTAGTATTGTTTATGTCAAACTGAAGAAGATGCTCTTTGTTCCTTATCACTTCTTTTTTTCCTTCAGGACTTAACGCGACCTTAAGATCGTGCTTCAGTTCCTCTAAGTTCGTCGCATCGAACAGCATCTCACTGCCATTTAGCAAGTCATCAGTTCCCCTGTTTCTCGCAGCGACACAAGGGAGCCCTGAAGCCATTGCTTCCATAAGAGCTACAGGAAGACCTTCCCTGAATGACGGAAACACAAAGACATCTGCCATCTGATAGAATTCTGCCACATCAGTCCTGTATCCGGCTAATATTACCCTGTCACTGACGCCCAGTTCTGAAGCAAGCTTTTTATAATTATCCATCAAAGGTCCTCTGCCGCAAACCACGTACCAGCAATTCTTCATGTCCGGCAACGCATTTAATACGACCTTGTGATTCTTATTAACATTCAGCTCGCCGACTGAAAGAAGGACTTTGGCATCAAGCGGGATCCCCAATTCACTTCTCTTTTTCTCTCTGATCCCTTCTGTCCTGCTGAATTTACCGATATCTATGCCGACACCGGGTACATATGCAGTCTTAAGAGCTTTGAACTTTTGTGCTCTCTGGTAATCCTCGGTATTTATCGTTACAAGAACATCGGTCTTTTTGGCAAGCAGTTTCTCGACCGGATAATATAACAGCCAGTTAACCAGCGGCGCGCCTTTATAGAAATGGAATCCGTGAGCAGTATAAATGACCTTGCATCCCTTTTTCCTTGCGTCCTTTGCGGCAAGGCGCGTAAGCATGGCACCAACGGGTGTATGACAATGAATAATGTTGTAACCGCCGTCATCTATTACCTTCTTAAGTTCCTTATAGGCTTTTCTATTACGCTGATTGACAGGATTACGCTCGAAAGGAATGTCATAAAACGAATCACAGTAAGGAATAACGCAATCGGAGGGATCTTCAAAGTCGTTTCTTGCGGCAACAGCTGTCTCCCACCCCATTTCCTTGAGCATTTTGAGGTATGGAACATGAAATTCCAGGATATGAGTCTTGACCACTGTAGCCACGTAAAGGATCTTAGGCATCGGTTAATGACTCCGATCTTCTCCGGCAGGAACTTCATCCATTGCCGTTGTCTGTCCCTCTGCGATCCCTTCAGTGCTGTCAGGCAGGAAGAACGTAGAGAACGTGGCAAAACAGAGCATCAGATCCGTAACGATATTCATCTGCTTTATGTAGAGCAGGTCGAACTCGAGCTTCTCATAAGGATCAGTATTATATTTCCCGTAGACCTGGGCATATCCGGTAAGCCCTGCCTTAACCTGGAGCCTAAGCATGAACTCAGGGATCGACTTATAGTATTGTTCGGCTATTTCAGGCCTTTCAGGTCTTGGTCCCACTACTGACATGTCGCCTTTAAAGATGTTTATAAGCTGGGGAAGCTCATCTATCCTAAACCTGCGGATAAACCTGCCTATGGGTGTGATCCTGTCATCATTCTCACCTGACGAGAGCCTTGCTACGCCGTCTTTCTCTGCGTCTACACTCATTGAACGGAATTTCAGGATCTCAAATGTCTTTCCGTCTTTGGTAAGTCTTGTCTGCTTGTATAACGCGGGACCTTTGTCGCTGCATTTTATGATCAGAGCAATAACGATCATCAGCGGACTTAATAGGATCAGCGCAAGACCAGACGAAACAATGTCAAAAGCCCTCTTTGAGAAAGCATATAAGGGATCTAAGGTCTTGCGGTCGTTATAAAGGATCGGCGAATCAAATGATTTGATATGTGTTGAGCCCTGCATTATAACGTCACCTATGTGCGGCAGGAAATAACATGTTACGCCGTATTCGTTGCAGTATTTCAATAATCCGTTACGGCAGTCGATATTTACGCCTGCCACGAAAAGTGCGTCATAATCCCCGAGTCTGGGCTTCAGTTCTTCAAATGAACCGTCATATTGGATCTCCTCGACTATTTTGTGTATCCTTTCGACCGGCTTTCCCGTTATCGCCCCGAACCTCATGCGGTCAAGGTCATTACGGTAGATCAGCAAAGTCCTTCTTTGGGGGAAAGACTTAAAGAAGATGAATGAACAAAGATATGTCCAAAGAACGTCTACGATGAACTGCAACGGCAATATGATAAGGAACGGCCAGGGTGCTTTAAAAAGTTTCCACGCAGCGCATACCATGAAATATGTAATGGAAACGGAAAAGAACTGCGAGATCATCTGCGAAAGCGCAAGATTCCTGATGCCGAAAAATCCGAAGTTATTTGCGTTATATGTTCTCGTATAAAAATACAGGATGATGCCGTACAGCAGAGCGACAAAATAGTTATAACGGTATCCGACAGGATAGATGTTATCGAATCCGTCATATCTGAACCAGATGAATGCTATGAAAAAGAGCACAAGGTCAAACAAATAGTGAATGATCTTAAGGAGCATCATGACATTATTGCTCCTCTCACTCCTGATACGGTTCTGTTTTAACCTTGAAAGCAACTCATTACTTTCGCTCATTCCGGTTAACATCCTCCCAATTCAAAAAAGAAGTTGAATTATTGCTAATCCAACTTCCTAATAATAATAAAAACAATAAATAAAGTAAATCTGATGGCAATATCCGTATGATCAGGTCAAATATCATTTGACCGTAATCTTAAATGACACAACCCTGCTGCCGCTCTTATAGTCAGCATTTCCGGACGCCCAAACCAGGCATTTGATGGTATATGTACCCTTCTTGAGTTTCTTCTTTACGGTTACGTTTCCGTTTTTGGAATTAACTTTGAAATACTTCTTATATCTTGATTTTGAAACCTTAAGGAGCTTATATGTAACCTTGCCCTGAGGGTTCCTTACGGTCATAACCTTCCCTCTGGCAACCTTCTGAGACTTCTTCTTAAGCTTCTTAGCCTTGAGTTTTGTCTTTTTGCCTCTGACTGACAGAGTGTTGTTTTGAGGCTCTTTATCTTTAAAAGAAGCCGTGATCTGAACATAACCGGCGGGCATTACAAATGTGGCGGTCTTCTCATCAACGACCGTGATCTCAATTTCTCCCATGTTTACGGTCCACTGGTCAAACGTCTTGCCTTCAGGCGCATCACCAACTGTAAGCGTGACGGTAGCACCGGCATATGCTTTGCTTAGATCAGAAGTGCCGCCTATGACAGTTATCGGGTAGCTGGCAATATATGAAACTGAAACAGCGGGGCAGCCATAAAAGATCCCGGTAGAGGATCTATACAAGTTCTCATCCAAAATAGCGCTCTTAAGGTTTGTACAGCCGGAAAAAGCGAAATCCCCGATCTTCACCACGGTTTCAGCTATATTTACGGTCTCAAGGTTTAAGCATCCGTCAAAAGCCCTTTCACCGACAGATGTAACGCCGCTCGAAACAACAACGGCACGGATACTGTCCTTATAGTTCTTCCAGGGAACAAGGTCGCCTGACTCCCAGTTATCCATATCGCCAAAACCGGAGACAGTAAGTGTTCCGTTATTATCCAGAAGCCATACTGCCCTATCCCCGCACATTCCCGTAACGGTCCTGACGGATTCTTTCCTGTTGACCGTAAACTTCTCAGACTGTGACGTTTCTGTTGGCTCAGAAGATTCAGTAGTCTCTGTTTCAGAAGGTACCGTCTCATCTGCAGACACCAAAACAGGTGTCATGAACAGCGACAGACACATTGCGGCAGCTAAAAGAACTGATGTGAACTTAAAACGGTGCACTATATACCTCTCTTTTCTAGAACCATTATACAGTTTTATTTGTTTTCAGTCACATTAAAATGTCAGATATCTGTGTAAAAAAAGCACCTGCAATGAAATAGGTACTTTGCGATATATTTATTTCTTAACCTTAACTTTCCTTCCGCAGTTCTTCTTGGTGAAATACTTCTTGTACTTCCTCACCTTGGACTTCTTAACCTTTACAGTCTTGACCTTACTGCCCTTGAGGGATTTCTTCACGCCCTTCTTAGAGAGCTTTGTCGTGCTCTTTATATAGACGGTCTTAAGCTTGCTGTCCTTATTGAATGCATAAGTTCCAATCTTGGACAGGACTTTTGACGATATCTTAAACGATGAAAGCTTAGGACATCTTGCAAACGCATTGGAACCAATCGTCTTTAACCTGGCACCGCCTGATACTTTCGTAAGATTAGCGCAGCCGTAGAACGCATTATTGCCTATTACTGTTACATATGCACCTATCGTAAAGCTCTTGAAGTATTTAACACCTCTGAAAGCATCCGGAGCAATGGATGTTACCTTATAAGTAACTCCGTCTTCGGTAACAGTCGAAGGCATAACAGTATTACCGAAAAGCTGGAACGCAGTGGCTTCGTCAGGAATTAAAACAAGTGCCAAGCCTGTGCATTTTACAGTACCCGTCCCGTCAGTTGCATTATTGGTGATCTCATACCAAAAAGGAAGCTGCGCAAATGAAGTGCCGATCTGTTGTTCAGTTATTTCACTGAAGCAGAACTCAAGAGTGATGTCCTTATTAAGCATGTATATGGTCGTTCCGCGATATGTGTTACCGGCACCGTTAAACCTGTAACCGGCATAGTAGTAACCTTTATCCGGAACAGCTGTTATCTTGATCTCATCATTCAGATAACCTTCATATTTGGACAGCGTAATCGTACCATTCTTAACCGGCAAAACGGTAATTGTATGCATGGCTCTCTCAAAAACTACAGTTACTCCCGGGAAACTTCCTCCGCCTTCACCGTCATTTATCTTCTTCCATTCTTCTTCGGTACCGGCATAATTGATCGTGGTAAGCGATGTACAGCCATCAAAGGTATCGGCCAAATACTTTACAGACTTCGGAATGTCAACTGTCTTGAGATTTGTACAGTCCTTAAATGCAGAGTCCCCAAGCGTAGTTACGCTGCCGGGAATAACTACATTCTTAAGGGCCTTACAACCTTCAAATGCCTCGTTTTTAATTGTCTTTACACTTTTAGGTATTGTTATGCCCGTAAGAGAAGTGCAATTGATAAATGCGGCAGTTTCGATTGTGGTAACCCCTTCAGGTATCGTTACACTTTTTAATGCTTTACAGCTGTCAAACGCCGCTATACTGATATAAGTAATCTTATCTTCGATCACTATGGAAGTAATGTAATCTCTGAAAGGATACCATCCGTATTTCAGTTCATCAGTCATTTTGCCTGAACCGGAGATCGTCAGTCTGCCGTTATCATCCAAAGTCCAGGTAAGGTTGCTGCCGAGCGTTCCCGAAGCGATTCCCGAAGACCAATGCATAGACGCTCCGGTTAGCTTATCGTTATTATTCCCTATGACTATCTTTTTCCACTGCTCAACTGATCCGCCATAATATACATCCGGAAAACCTGCAAGGTCTGCAAAAGCAGATTCCTTGATCTTTGTAACAGTCGTCGGGATTATCAGATTATTGATCTTCGTGCATCCGGCGAATGCGCAATCGATCGTTGTAACGCCTTTAAAGAAAGACACTTTCTCCAGACTGCTGCAATTTGCAAATGAATTATCAGCTACAGTCTTAACTCCGCCCGGTATCATGATCTCTTTGATCTTGCTTAATCCTGCGAAAGCATAAGATCCGACATTGGTTACTGTCTTGGGGATCTCGATCTGTGTTATCGAAGAACAATTATTAAATGCATACGTACCAATAGAAACCAAAACACTGTCCAGATCAACGGAACCAAGAGACTTACAGTTATCAAATGCATGATCACCGATCTTCTTAAGTTTGGAAGGAGCGCTAAAACTCCAAACGCCCGTACCTGAGAATGCGTAATTGCCGATCGAAGTTACATCATCAGAAATAGTGAGATATTTGATTCTGGTCCCATACTGATACCAAGGCGTCTGATCTGCCGCAGAGTAGTTATACATATCTCCGGAACCGTCGATATAAAGGTAACAACCATATTGGTCTTTATCCTGGATCTCCCAGATCAGACTCTTGCCGCACTTGCCAGAAACAGGCACTTCTTCATTACGTGCAGGTTTCTTGTCTTCAGATTCCGGAACAGGTTCAGATGAAACCGGTTCCGACTCAGAAGGGACAGTTTCTTCAGGAACCTTCTCCTCAGCTTCGGAAGGAACTGACTCAGAAGGCTTGGTCTCTTCTGAAGGTTCTGTCTCCTCCTCTTCTTTTGTGGTTTCAACACCAGTTTCTGAAGACGCTTCGGGAGCTTTTGTCTCAGCAGGCTCTTTCTTCTCAGATTCCTTCGGATCGGTCTCTTTTTCAGTTTCAACGATCTCCGTCTCCGAAGTTTCAGGCACCTCATCTGCAATTACACCGGCAGGTGCAACGATCATTGAAGCGGTAATAGCAGCAGATAACAAAACAGATACTAACTTGAGATGTTTCATATAATATCCCCCAGTAATTCCCGCAAAGCCAACAATTCCGTATCAATATAATAAAAAAATATAGATAATTATACAGTGAGGATATCTGACATTCCATACTATCCTTTAAATATCAATTGCTTTGCTACTCTAAAAGCAATTAAAGAGTCCTCTGAACACAGGTTCAGAGGACTAAAGAAATAAAAATGCTCTATATCAGCCGATCAGGTCTTTAAGATCTGTAAAGTCATAACCCAAAGCTTCAGCTACGTTTTTATTAGTAAGCTTTCCTGCATATGTGTTTACGCCAAGAGCGATAGCCTGGTTCTCACAAGCCGCTTCAAGTCCCTTTGCTGCGATCTCAAGGCCGTACTTAAGTGTCGCGTTCGTCAGAGCGATAGTTGATGTTCTGGGAACAGCACCGGGCATGTTACCTACGCAGTAATGGACTACTCCGTCTTCGATATAGACAGGATCATCATGTGTTGTGACCCTGGAAGATTCACCGCATCCGCCCTGGTCGATAGCTACGTCAACGAAGACTGCACCGTTCTTCATCTCAGGCAGATACTTCTTCTTGAAAAGCTTAGGTGTTGAGCCGCCCGGGATCAGTACGGAACCGATTACGAGGTCAGCGTCCTTAAGTACTCTCTCGATGTTGGAATCAGTACTTACCAGAGTCTGGATGTGAGCCCCGAACATGTTATCAAGTTCTTCGAGTCTCTTAAGGTTGATATCAAGGATGGTAACGTTAGCGCCCATACCTACAGCGATCTTGCATGCATTCATTCCTACCGTTCCGCCGCCAAGTATAACTACGTTAGCCTTAGGTGTACCGGGTACGCCCGCAAGGAGTATTCCCTCACCGCCGAACTTCTTCTCTAAGTACTTAGCACCTTCCTGGATCGAAAGACGGCCTGCGATCTGGCTCATGGGAGCGAGGCAAGGAAGTGACCTGTCCTTTTCCTGCATCGTCTCATAAGCAACTGCCTTGACCTTGCCTGCAAGAAGAGCATCTGTCTGCGCCTTGTCAGCTGCCAGATGAAGATATGTATAAAGTATCAGTCCGTCATGGAAAAGCGGATACTCGCTCTCAAGAGGCTCTTTGACCTTGACCATCATCTCAACGAGGTTCCAGACATCCGTCGCATTATCCATGAGGTTGGCGCCGGCATCGACATACTCATTGTCTGTAAAGCCTGATCCTACACCTGCCCCCTTCTCGATATACACATGATGTCCCGCGGCCACATAAGCCTTAACGTTATCAGGTGTGAGTCCTACACGAAATTCATTGTTCTTGATTTCCTTTACACATCCGATCTTCATACCGCTAATCCTTTCTTAAATAAGATTTTAAAACCCAATGTGTTTACTTTACAAATATATATGAGAAGTTGTCAATAAACAGATGTGTTATCAGGTCGTTTTGGCGCATGTTCGCAGATATCTCCACTTTTAGTTGCTCAACCTGCGGACTGATCTAAGAACAAAACAATCAATTCAGATATTCATCAGCTTTATCCAAGTTAATTCCATATTTATAACTCCTTTCAGATGTTTCTTTAATTAAAAGACCGGAATCATCTAGTTTGGATAAAAGCTTTCTTACTGTTGGTTCGCTTATTTTCATTTCCTCTTTCAGCTCACTGATATCTATTCTTTTGGTAGCAAACAGTTCTCTGAGAATCAGGATCTTATATAAACTCGGAAAGTACTTCCGGTCAGCGAACGGAAGCAGCTTTATATTGTTATTGTACTTTTTCCATGACCTGCTTCTGCTCTCAAGAGCTGATATCAACAACTGAATACTTTCAACGAGAATATCCAGGAACATATCTACAAACATAGTAAGCTCGCCACGGTTATGTTCATCATTGCAATCAATAAATGTCTTATTATATAAAGCCTGCTCTTCCTTAATCGTATTGGACAAACTATAACCGATTACCGGCTCCAATTCTCGAGTCAGCATATAGCTGCTTATAAAACGATTAATACGCCCGTTACCATCATAAAATGGATGGATGTAACCAAATAGATAGTGAAAAACAGCCACTCGATATAGGATCTCTCCATCTTCGTTATTTAGAAAATCCAATGACTTTTTCATAGAATCAATGATATTTTCTTCTGGAAAGAGACCTTCATGGACAGGTTTAATGTTCCTTCCACGAACATAAGTGATATCCTTACGGAATATCTTTCCATCAGGCATGTTATCTTTTGATTCTTCTAAAACTTCAGATAATACAAGTTCATCATATAGATTACGGATATCCTGACAAGTTTTTAAAGGTATGCTTTCACCTGATACCAACAAGTTATACTTGCCAACAATACCGCTAAAACGGTCACCTTTTTTATTGTAAGCATTAAGAATCTCTTTTTTTGTACTGTGTACACCCTCAATACTGTTTGTGATCTGAATCTCATTGATCAAACACAACAGCATATAGTTAGCAATCGCCTCAGCAGGAAGATCATTACACAGTTTCAAAACGATCTTATCCAGTTTATGAACCTGTAAAGCCTTTTCTTGAATCTCTCTTGTAACAACAAAAAAGGCAGGGTTACTTCCAATATCAACGCCAACCTTCACTGAATCATATGAATTAAAGCGACGAGAATACTCATCGTCTGATTTCCCATGATAAATATATTCATATTTCTTTAGTGATATATATTTCATATTGGCACATCTATAAAAAAACAGATAAGATTTTTTTACAAACGAATAATAGCATAATTATCTCACAAAATCCAACGATTTTTTATTAGATAATCAATCAAGCAGCACTTATAATAACAAAATTCGCAATTTAATTCACCACTTCGAGCATTAGATTCTGCAATTAGCAGTACTTGCTGTCTGCGCCCGCAAATAAACAGACCCCTGACACATGTCAGAGGCCTGTGTTGATAGATCAGGACAAAGGTTACTTAACCTTGATCTTAAACGAAGAAAATTTAGTCACGCTCTTGTACTGATCGTTACCGGCAGCCGAGACGGTAACTTTGATCGTATATGTTCCCTTCTTAAGCTTCTTCTTGACTGTTACAGTACCTGTGGATGCATTGATCTTAAAGTATTTCTTATACTTCTTCTTGGATACGGAAGTTATCCTGAACGTAAGCTTGCCCTGAGGGTAAGATACTGTCAGGAGCTTACCACGGGCAACTGACTGAGCCTTCTTCCTGAGTTTTTTATACTTGACCTTCGCAGTCTTGCCGCCACTGACTTTGAGCGTGTTATCACGTTTCTCTGCCGGTATGAACGTGCCGTCATCAAGCCTGATATTCATATATTTAATTATTGTGTTAGAAGCATCAATAACAATCTTATCCCAATCATCTTTTGAACCGTTGTAGTAGATGTTCTTTAGATCACTTGAATCCTCTAACACTCCGACTCCGATCTTAACGACACTCAAGGGAATCTCTATCCGGGTGATGTTTTTGCAGCCGGCAAAAGCATGATCTCCGATGTTTGTAATTCCGGTAAATACGGTTACTTCTTTAATTGAATCCAGGTAAGCACTCCAGGGCAGTTCTGACTTGTCAGCCCAATCAGTCATTGCGCCGATACCAAGGATTACAAGCCTGCCTTTATCATCTAATGACCATCTGATGTCGTTTGTGATCCTTCCCGAAGCAACATAAAGGTCCTTATAGGTTGCTGTTACAGTAACGGGCTTAGCCGGCATTGTAAACGTGGTTTCTGAAGATGTTGGGTTTACAAGAGTAACATCACCCTCATTTACCACCCATTTGTCAAACTTCTTGTCAGCCGGAGCCATGTCTGCCGTTATCGTAACGGTATCGCCTTCACTTGCTGATGCCATATTTGAAGCACCGGAATTTACAGTTACCTTATAAACCGGCTTATTGTAATGGACCGATGCATTTGCAAGCGACTGATTATTATTGCCAACCATTATATTCTTCCACTGCTGTTCTATGCTGCCGTAGTAAACATCTTTAAGCTTAGCGCAGCCATAGAATGCACCGTCACCGATTTCAGTAACACTTGAAGGAATTGTTATGGACTCCATGCCGTAGCAGTTCATGAACGCG
Source organism: Clostridiales bacterium (assembly GCA_017478485.1). Taxonomy (GTDB): domain Bacteria; phylum Bacillota; class Clostridia; order Saccharofermentanales; family Saccharofermentanaceae; genus Saccharofermentans. Next base: position 127,546 of record JAFVDI010000038.1, read on the forward strand.
TATGCAGGGATCTTTGTTACACCTTCAGGTATAACTATGCTCTTAAGAGAATTACATAAGCCGAACGCATATCTTTCAATGACCTTTACGCTGTCAGGCAAAGTTATCTCCGAAAGGAGTGCACATCCGTTGAATGCCGAGTCACCGATCTCAGTAACGCTGTCAGGGATCGTAACGCTCGACAGCATTGTACAGCCGTCAAACGTATAGCAGCTGATCCTCTTAATTCCGTCTTTAATTACGACAGTCTTCAATCCTGTGCAGTCCTTAAATACAGAAAGACTCAAACGAGTGATCGTACCCGGGATCGTAATGCTCTCCAAAGATGTGCACTTATTAAATGCTCTCTTATCAAGAGTCTTGAGTCCGTCATTCAAAGTGACGGTCTTAAGTCCTGTACAGCCGGCAAATGCATACTTCCCGATCTTTGTTACACTTCCGGGGATCGTGATCTCCTTTAAAGATTTGCATTCCTCAAAAGCATGAGCACCGATCTTTGTCACTTTAACAGGTATGTTTATACTTTCAAGACTGCTGCAGCAATTGAATGCTCCGTGACCTACAGAGGTAACATTTTCAGGTATTACAACGTTCTTTAACGATTCACAGGAATCAAACAGCCAACTGCTTATCTCAGTCAATCCTGATGGCAGGTCAACACTCTTTAATCCGGTACAACCACAAAATGCCTGTTCACCAATATAAGTAACGTTTGACGGTATACTGACATTCTCAAGCTTTATGCAGGATTTGAAAGCATAAACACCGATACTTTCAAGTTTTGCAGGAAGCTTGACGTTGACAAGAGCTTCGCATTCATCGAATGCGCCTTTACCGACAGATGTAACATCGTCTGATATGACTACTTTTGTAATCTCATTCTTGAATTTGCTCCAGGGTGCGAAATACTGTTCACCGCCATAAGAAGGACTGTTGTAAAAATCATACATGTCACCTGAGCCGCTGATGGTCAGGGTGCCGCTGCCGTCATATGACCATGTAGCGTTATCACCGCACTTACCTGATGTCTGTGTTTCAGCAAAATGAATAACAGCTCCTTTGATACCGTCATTACCGCCATATATATTGATGTTATTCCAATCATCGGCAGAACTGTCATAGTAAACATCCTTCAGTTTCGGACAATTATTGAATGCATTAGTTTCAATTGTTTTAACGCTTGCAGGGATCCTGACGCTTGTAAGCGATTCCAGACCGCAAAGCGCAAAACTCTGAATCGTCACAAGACTATCAGGGAGAGTAATGCTTGTAAGACTCTTACAGCCTATAAATGCGTTAGGCGATAAAAATGCAACACCGTAAGGAACAGAGAAAGATTTCAGACTGGTGCACATAGAAAACGCATTATTACCGATATATTCAAGACCTTTACCGGTCTTTACTTCAGTCAGTGCACTGCAGTTTGCGAAAGCAGACTTTCCAATTTCCTTGAGTCCTGCCGGAAGCGAAATGCTCTTAAGGCTCGTACATTCATAGAATGATTTATCTCCTATCATCTCTACCCCGTCAGGGATATTGATCTCAGACAGATTCGAACAATAACAGAAAGCAAAACTTGATATATTGGTTATCTTTCCACTGATCTCAACCTTCTTAATATCATTTGTATAGTATCTCCACGGAGTCGTGCAATAGCCGCCATATTGTTCACTGAATCCGTACATTTCACCTGTACCGCTGATGGTCAATGTTCCGGTGCTGCCGTCCCATGTCCATTTAAGATTATCTCCGCATTTTCCTGAAGTTGCCGGAGCTGAATAATGCTTTTTTGCATCCTCTAAAGGTTTGTTGTTGGATTCAAAACTTACATGCTTCCAATCGTCCTCGGTACCGTTAAAACATACGTCAGTCAGAGCTGTGCATCCGTCAAAAGCATAATATCCAACATATGAAAGGTCGACACTTAAAGTTACTGTTTTTAAACTTTTACAGTTCTTAAACAGTTCATTTTCAATATATGTGATTGCTGAAAGATCAACACTCGTAAGCCCTGAGCCTGAAAAAACTCCGCTATATAACCGCTTAACATTCTCGGGCAAAACGATCTGTTTAAGCGAAGTGCAGTTGCAAAATGCATTTGAATCAATGTAACTAACACTTTTCGGGATCTCTATGCTTGTAAGATTAGTACAATCATAAAAGCTATAACCGGGAATCCCAGCCGGAGAACAATCGAATACAACGGACTTAATGCTTGAAGCATGTTCATGCCACTCAGGATAAACGCTGCCAGTGTTGAACTTGATCCTACCGGTTCCTGAAATTGTCAGTGTGCCGTTATCATCAATTGTCCAGGTCATGTTGCTTCCGCATTTACCCGAAGCAATTAATCCGTCTTTTCTTGATTTGCTGTCAGATTCAGACGGTACAGATTCTTCAGGTACTGCTGGTTCAGTCTCTTCAGTTTCAGAAGGCTTGCTCTCATCCGTTTCCTGCGTTTCTGATTCAGATGGTTTACTTTCCTCAGGCTCAGAAGGTTTAGTCTCTTCTGTTTCACTGCTTTCAGAAGGTTCAGCAGGCTGCGGCTCTGTCTCGAAAGGTTCACTGGCTTCTGTCTCTTTTACTGTTTCAGAAGGCTCAGGTTTGGAAGAAGCTTCAGTCTCGCTCTCTTCCTTACTGGTTTCAGCAGCCTTTTCTGTCTCTTTAGGAGCCATAGTCTCTTCTGCCTTTTTCTTCTCAGTTTCCTTAGGCTCAGTTTCTTTTGTAGTTTCAATAGTCTCAGTCTCTGAAGGAGTCTCAGCCGCAAACACAGAAACAGGTGCAGCGATCATGGACATACACATACTGACCGACAGGATAATCGATGTGATCTTGAGATGTTTCATATAATGCCCCCAATAATCTTCAATTGCAGTTCCAGGAAGTGCTCAACCATATATGCACCATTAGGATGCAAGATTACATTATGATGACATTATACTCTTTTTAAAATATATTTGATTAGTTACAAACGTTTTTTTAATAAAGAAGGGCATCTTATGATGGCAGAATGCCGGTTATATTTATATATAAATGAACCTATCGCTTGTGTGATATAATCTTGGTATCAGGAGGTGCTTATGTCAAACGATTTGGCTCTAGCTAATGCAATCGCGTCCGTAGAAATGGAAGGCCTTTATCTTAGTGATGAAGGTTATGAATTGTGTCGCCAATATTCCAATAATGAAATCACATGGAATGAATTTCTGACTAAAGCACTTGAGCTTGTTAATACACAAGATTAATGGGATATAGTATTGATCCGATTTCAGCTGATTGTTATGAGGGTACGACTTGTTTGATTAACAAGTTCGGTATTAAAGACGAGAAAAAACTCTCACAAATGGAAACCCTTATCACAACTGCAATCAGAAAAATAACTGCTATATCGGATACGATAATGATCGCTATATAGATTCTATCGTCGATTTTTATTGTAGAACTAATATGCTTCACCCTTTTAGAGAGGGAAATGGAAGAACCCAAAGAGTTTTCTTGACGCAGCTTATCCGTCATAGCGGACATGATATAAACTTTTCAACTATTGACACGGACGAATTAATGATTGCTACTATTCAGTCCGCAAATGGAATCGTTGATTATCTACGCAATCTGTTCAAAGAATCTATTACCTAAACAATAGTTATTTAGAGTTGGCTAAACCTTTCGTTGTAAAGAATAACCTTTAAAAGAACTTTTGTTTGGTACTTATGAAATATTTATAATACAAAATAGAAAATCTGCGCTGGCGCGTGCGCCAGCCGGGACCTGAGGGGACGTGACCCCTCAGATCTCAGCCGGCAAAAATTAACACTCACTCCCATGCAATGACCTTCCACATTTCCTGTTCGAGTTCCTTGGTGGCTATGCCGGCACTCTTCAAGAGGCGCACCAGAGCAACAAATGAAGCTTTCTTCTTGGCTGCGGTCTTGTTTGCGGCTCTGCCGCAGCCGTTTATGCAGTCTACAACACACTCACAATACCAGCCGAGATCATCCTCAGTGAAAGTATATTCAGGTTTTGAGACATAGTGTGCACACTTTTCACACTTTCCACACTAATTCTCACATTCTGGCAACTAATATTCGAGGTACCGATGGTTTACCGTTTACAATGCATCTTTTGGAATCTTCTTTAATTCAGCTTCGGTGAGAGTGTTTTTCTTCATGTTTTAATTATACCAATAAACCCCTTGGGAACCTAATGTTTTCAAGGGGTTTATGACATTTGTAACATAACTTTTATATGCGCTGCGGAGTGACTTTTTCTATTGCTTTTTTCTGTTCGATCGCCAGTCCTTCCATAAGCCATCGATACTGTTGCTCAGTTATATTCCTGACCTCTTCGCCAGATCTTGGCCACTTGTATTTACCATCGACCAAGCGTTTATACATCAGGAGAAATCCGTCTCCTTCAAATACCAGGGCCTTGATCCTGTCGTTCCTTTTGCCGCAGAAGAGGAATATGCTGCCTTCATCGTACGGGTTCAGTTTGAACTCTGTGCTGATAAGCATTGCAAGTCCGTCTATGCTCTTACGCAGATCAGTATAACCGGTAGCTATGTATATATGCTTGAACCCAGTGGCGTTATTGAGCACTTATAAGGACCTCCATAACCATCTTGAGAGATTCCTTATCCTGCACGGATTTCGTTCCTTTACCGACCGTTATGGTAATTGGAGATGGTGCTGTAATTGAAACGAACATATCAGAACTGACCGGAACAGGAAGTTCTGTAAATCTATTCGGTTTTATCTCATTTAGGACAGATTCTCTTACAATCTTCTGCCAGTAGAAATACTGATCCTTTCCGATACCGTTTTGCTGGCAGTACTCTTTGGCTGATAAGCCACTTGCCGCCTTATCTTCAAAGACTTTCTTCCATTCACGGATCCTCATCTGGCGAACTTCATCTCTTGTATTCATAGCTGCCTCCAAGTGTGTAAAGTTGAAAAAGTGTAATCAGTTGACCAACTTTTTCCATTTATTACGATTTTCACACTCGACCGGCTTTTATTCGAGGTACCTATGGTTTACCGTTTACGTTCATTCTTTGCGTATGAGATCTAATATTTTATAGACCATAGACTCAAGTTATAAATCGCACATTTGCCGAATCATCTATATTAAGTCAGAATAGCGGCAGATATGACGTGCATTTCTTGGTGTGCAGATCGGCGTAAGGATCACTTACAGGTACAAAGAAATATCTGATTAGATTGATGCTGAAGATGAAGAGTAATGTGTTTTCGCTGTGAATTTACTAGGCGGTCAGGCATTTGCTTGACCGCTATTTAATAGGCATAATTCTTTCAATATAGAATAAACTTCAAATGCTATAATTTATAAGGGTCGGATTCTTTGTGAGGTGGCGATTATGCGTGAATATACAGATTGCTATATTGCTTTTATAGATTTGCTCGGATTTAAAAACTATGTCGAAGAGCATTCATGTGAAGATATAGCTTCAATATTTGATGAAATAAATGAGGACTATAATATAACAATTCAAGGCTTAAATAGTCCATGGGTTAATTCTGAAATAGTTAAGAAAAAGGTCATGTCAGACACAATATGCTTTTATGTTGATTCATCTGAAAGTGATTCATTGCCTAGACTTGTCGCTGCATGTGCGTATTTTCAAGTAAAACTGATGCGCATGCCGCATTCGATTCTATCGCGAGGCGCAATAGTCAAGGACAAAATTTATGCCTTTGAGGATACAAAATTTGGTCCAGGAGTAGGATCAAGCGGCCACTGGATATTCAATTCAGCAGCACGTTTGCATACCCGCGAGACGGTGTTTCTTGAGACGCCACAACTTGTAGCGATCTCACGTTCACTGATCCCTAGGCTTTTCAGCCGCAGGATCTCTCGATACTTGGTCATCTGATGACCTCCTTTATAGTGTATTTACGCTTTCAGCGCATAAATACAGTATAAAGTGGCTCAATTTTCATCGTAACAGTGGCTCTCAGTTACCGGAACGATGGCTCAATTTGGAACGGAATGGTGGCTCTCTTCCGCCGGACACCTGGCTCAACCAAGGGCGGAATATTCACCTTTTTTTAACAGACCGCCGTATTCAAAGCAGGATGACTGCTAAGGCATATCGCCTAAAATGTAACGGCAGAGATATGCGCAAAACAGAATACAATACTTCTATAGCGTTACTCCGTGCCGCTTGAAGCGGAACAGCATGCCGTTCTATCGGAATCGGCATGCTGTTTTATCGGAATTTGCATAAAGCATATGGAGATGCCGCGATTGAAACGGCGGTATGTCTCGCCTGATGTCCTTGTTATCGATGACTTTGCTAACACGCGGATGAGCGAGGATGACGCATTACAGATATTCAAGGTTATGGAGTATCGATATGGCTTTAAGACTACGATTATTGCCTCGCAGCTTGAACCAGCGGAATGGCACAATAACTTTGGTGCCAGCCAGCTGCAAATTCCGCTCTGACGGTAAACAATTTCCGCTAACAGCGGTAAACTCGTTCCGCACCAAACGGTAAGACTTTCCGTTTCATCGGTAAAGCATTTATCCCGTGCTATAGTCTTTCTGTAGTTATTAAGCTACGGAAAGGAGGCATGGAAACCATGCAAGATTACAATACCATCGTCGGTGTGATACAGATGCGTTCAAATGAATGCTCATTTCCTGTAATTCGAGCCCGTTATCACATCGGCACAAGCACCATTCAGTTGATCTTGAAGCGCTTTGAAGCATCAGGATTAACCCTTGAAGAACTCCGGTCGGCTGATCCACGTGCTGTTGAGGAACTGTTCTACCCGCCGGAGCAAGTCAGGAGAAAGGATGTCCCGCTCCCGGATTTCCAGTACTACTACGACAGAATCCACGCTAAAGGCAGCAAAATAAACATTGCCTACTGCTGGATCGAGTACAAAACAGAACATCCAGACGGATACGAACAGTCTCAATTCTACGAGTACTATAACCGCTTTGTGGAGACTCACTATGGCAAGCGGGATACAACAATGGCTGTAGAAAGAGTACCCGGAGAAAAGATGTATATCGATTGGGTCGGAGATCAGCCGTTCTTACTGCTTGAACCCGATACAGGTGAAGTCCACAAGGTTCACTTCTTTGCTACCACGCTTGGTGTAAGCAGTCTTATTTACGCCGAAGCTTTCCTTAATGAGAAACTTTCCAGCTTTGTAGAAGGAACTATACATGCGGTTCAGTTCTATGGCGGTATCGCCAAGTATTTTGTTCCGGATAACCTTAAAGCTGCAGTGACCAAACACTCAAAGGATGAGTTGGTCTTACAGAGCGTGTATTCAGATCTGGAGGATTTCTACGATACTATTGTGCTTCCTCCACCACCACGCAAGCCGCGAGGTAAAGCTACTGTTGAGAACCATGTCCGGTATCTTGAAACGCATCTGATAGAACCTCTAAAGGAAAGAACTTATACGTCACTTGAAGATATTAACCGGGATATAAAAGAAAAAGTAGCAGTTCTCAACTCCAGAAAGTTCCAGGACAGACCTTATTCAAGACTGGATGCCTTCGAACGATACGACAAACCGTGCATGAAACCACTACCACATGAAATCTTCACGGTCTGCGACTACAAAGCAATCAGCAAGGTTCCTGATAACTACCACATAGAGTACGATGGCCACTACTATTCCGTAGTTTACACACAATGCGGAAAGCCTGCAATCCTCAAGGCTACGCATACAGAGATAAGGATATGTGACAGTTACAATCGGCTGTTATGCAAACATAAACGTTCTTACCGTGACTTTCCACGTTACATTACAGAAGATAGTCACATGAGACCGGAGCACCTTTACTACAAGGAAGTTAACTCAAAGGATGGAGCATATTACAGAAGATGGGCCTCTGTATTTGGTCCCAATATGTCCGAATTCATCGACCGCCTGCTCAAGTCCTCAAAGCATGAAGAGCAATCCTATAACGCATGTGCGGGCATCCTGCATTCTGTAAAGGATCTTCCACACGGGATTGTTGAAGAAGTGGCGCGACAATGCGTTGAAATGAATTCATGCAGATACAAGACGTTCAAGCAGGTTCTTGGGAAGATTCAATCCGGTGAACCATGTTCTGAAGAACATCTTCCGCAACACGATAACATCAGAGGAAAGGACTTCTACAAGTAATGGTGAACGACTATGGCGTACAGACAAAAAGACTATACATACAATCCCAAACTTACAACGGAAGAAAACATTCTGTTGGACCGGCTCTTCAAGTTTAAGTTATCTCATATGGCAGAAGCGTTAGAGCAGCAATTCCTGAACCCTAACTCTGAACTTGAAGATTTCCATACCAGGATAACGGCTCTGATTAACTACGAATGGGATCAGCGCCAAACAACAAAGTTCAATAAGTTGCTACGCAAAGCTACCCTCAAGTATCCGCATGCAGACTTTGACGAATCACTGTATGAACCTGACAGGAAACTTGATACACACACCATAGAGAAGCTTCAGACTTGTAATTGGATCGACGAACCCAAGAACCTTCTGATTACCGGAAGTGCTGGTGCCGGCAAGACACACATAGCCAACGCTTTCTGTATAACAGCTCTGCAACAATTGAGAACAGTGAAGTATATCCGCGCTAACACACTCTTACAACAGAGCGAGAAGGCCAGAAAGACAAACTCAAGCTATGAGTATACGAATGAGATGTCAGCGTATGATCTGCTTGTGATCGATGACTTCGGTTTGATGGAATTGGATATGGATAAATGCCGGGATCTCTTCGAGATTATTGAAACGCGCGATTCAAGAAAAGCTACCATGATTGTATCTCAGCTGCCAGTAGCGAACTGGTGGGATTTGTTTAAGGATAGCACCTACGCGGATGCATGCCTGAGCAGGATGACGGCTAAGGCTTATCGCCTGGAATGTAACGGTAGAGATATGCGCAAAACGGAATAAATCGATTCTATAGCGTCACTCCGTGCCGCGTGAAGCGGAACAGCATGCCAATTGGCATGCTGTTTTCTTTGCTTTACCGAAAGTTACGGAATCGCGTACCGCTCAACTGGAATTGGTGTACTATTTAAGCGGAATTTGCA
>JAFVDI010000039.1 GCA_017478485.1 Clostridiales bacterium
CAACTAAAACTATATATTGCTTCGGTGCGCTGTTCCAGCCCGATCGCGATCGGGCTGGAACAAACATTCATTGCAAAAGTAAACCTAAAGTTTTTTGTGTTATTCAGTTGTCAAAGTTCAGTTTTAATTTTTCAATCAAAGGATCTTTATAGTAAAAAGTATAACAGACTTGAGGTCTTTTATTGGGACAGTTAAGCAGATCAGAGTGAGTTTTGAGGACAGGAATCCGAAATAAAAAACTGACCGGACGATTACAAAACGCTCAGGTAGTTGTAAAATGTTTTTATCATTCAATTATTCGGAGGTACTAACTATGCAGAAGTATCAGTGCGTATGCGGTTACATCTATGATCCTGAGATCGGTGATCCCGACAACGGAATTGCTCCGGGCACAGCGTTTGAGAGCCTCCCGGATGATTGGACCTGCCCGATCTGCGGAGTCGGCAAGGACATGTTCAGTCCCGTTGACTGAAATTGAAAAGGAAGAGCAGATAAATGGGTGTCGGAAAAGACAGAACTGACAGCCGCGAAAGGATAATAGTCCGTACAGGCGCGGTAGGAATCGCAGCGAATCTGGTCCTTGCATCGGCCAAGGCGGCTGCAGGGTTGGCGGCAGGATCGATTGCCATGGTCCTTGATGCCGTAAATAATACGAGTGACAGCCTTTCGTCAGTCATAACGATAATCGGCACAAAACTTGCAAACAGAAAGCCGGATAAGAAGCATCCTCTCGGACACGGCAGGATCGAGTATCTGACCCAGATAATCATCGCAGGCATCATCCTTTATGCAGGCATTACTGCGCTGATCGAATCGGTCAAGAAGATAATCGAGCCGTCTGAGGCGGATTTTCAAGCCGTTCAGCTCATAGTCATTACCGTGGCCATTTTTGCAAAGATAGGTCTGGGCTTGTATTTCCGGTCCAACGGCAAAAAGGCCAGATCTGAACTCCTTACGGCATCGGGAACTGATGCGCTGTTTGATGCGGTGCTCTCGACTGCGGTTCTCATTTCCGCCGGTGTTTATCTGCTCTTCAAGTTCAATATAGAAGCTTACGTCAGTATCCTCATATCGCTGTTCATCCTCAAAGCGGGCATTGATATTATCCGTGAGGCTGTCGATGACATGCTCGGCCACAGGGTCGAAAGTTCCGTTACCGGCAATGTCAAGAAGACAGTTGCAGCGGTGGAGGGTGTTTACGGCGTGTATGACGTTGTGCTGCACAATTACGGACCTGACAAATATCTGGGTTCGCTCCATATCGAGGTCGATGACACCACTACGGCTGACAGGATCGATGCGCTGACGCGAGAGATCGAGCAGCAGGTGTACCTCAGTACAGGAGTAATACTGACAGCTGTGGGAATCTACTCAAGAAATACGGGTGATGACGAATACATGGCAATGCGTTCTGAGATCACGCGTCTTGTCATGAGCCACGAGAACGTGGTGCAGATGCACGGTTTTTATATTGACAGAGAGAAGAAGAGAATAACTTTCGACATCATAATCGACTTCGCTGAGAAGGATATAGAGGGTCTTTACAACCACATTATGGCCGATGTAAAAGAGGCGGCGCCGGGCTTTGAAGTCCATATTCAGCTTGATTACGACATTAGTGATATAGACTCGTAAAAAAGCTGTTGACAAAAAAAGCCTTCGACCATATAATAATCGGGCACGCGGGATTAACTCAGTGGTAGAGTGTCACCTTGCCAAGGTGAAAGTCGCGAGTTCAAGTCTCGTATCCCGCTCCACCTTTTCCCCGAAGGCATTATGCCGTCGGGGATTTTTGTTTTACGGGGAATCCAAGCCAAATGGAAACAAAATGGAGTGCCTACTATCCCAAAAACTTTGATGCCGCCAACCTGACGAGCAGTTTTACCCTGTACAGCAGGCTTATCCGCATATGCGAGATCTACAATGACAGGACCGCGCTTGAGTACATGGGCTCGAAAATGAACTATGGCGATCTGGCCAAAAACGTTAACCGTACGGCTGTCATGTGGAAGAACCTGGGAGTAACGAGCGGAGACAGGGTGCTCCTTTGCATGGGCGAGTGCCCCGAGATCATCTTTTCGATATATGCCCTGGACTGCATAGGCGCGGCTTCGGTCCTTGTGGTGCCCAACAGCAGTACCGAACATTTTGAAGAGATTGCTAATAATATGGGCGCGAAGTACTGCCTGATGTCATTTAACCAGTATGAGAATTATTCCAAGACGGTATCTGATACGGATATCGAATCGGTCGTCATAGGCAAATATTCTGATTACATAACAGGTATTCCGAGGCAGGCTTTTAAGCTCTATCCGCTTGCAGGCTACGACGTTACCGTTCCGGCTTTCAGAAATAAAAAAGAAGATTTTAAGGTCGTCACATGGCGTGAAGCGATGCTGGCAAGTGAAGCCTCGGCCGCAAAAGTTCCGGAACCGGACAGTCACTACATGAGACCTTGCGTAATGCTTGAGACGGAGAGTGAAACGGATGGCGGAACTACCGGTGTCTATAATGCTTCTCTGCTCAACACATCTGCCAATATTACCATGCTGCTCCAGAAAGAGAGCGAGAAACGTCTCGGCCGTCCCGTCAGGGTCTTATTACTTAATGAGATCTGTTTCGCATTCGGTTTCACCACAGGCATGAATGACATTCTGTTTTCGGGGCAGACACTGATCCTGTTTACATGGTTTGATACCAAGAGGGCAGCTGTTCCTATAATCAGATACCGCCCGGATACGATAATCGGATACGGCGGTACGATCGCAGGATTGAACAGCCATATCAACAACCGTTCCGTAATGAGATCGGTCTCCATGATAATCTGCGGAGGAGATCTTCTTACGAGCCCGCAGAAAGCCGAGCTTTTGACCAGGTCAGGCAAGAGAGAGGAAGAGATGAGTTTCTGTACCGTTACCGGGTGCGATGAAGCAGCGGCCTTTGCATACACTCCTCCGGGAACTTCCAGCGACAGGATGATCGGAATTCCTTTGCCCGGAGTGATCATGAAGATCGCTGACAGCGACACCGGTGAAGACATGCCTGCCGGAAAAGCAGGCGAGATAGCCGTTTGCGCACCTGCATATTATGCAGGCAAGATGAAGGATAAAAAGCTTATAACCGGCACTTTAAGGCATCTTCCTGACGGCAGGGACTGGCTATTTACCGGCATCATAGGAAAAATGGATGAGAAGGGTTTCTTCTCGCTGATCAACAGGCCGGGAAGGGTATATAAGATCGACAGTTTCCCTGTTTATCCAGCCCAGGTGGACAGAGTCATCTCGATGGTGTCCGGCGTGGTCGATGTCTGCTCCGTGGTAATTGAAGATGTATCGGGCCCCAAGCTTGTTTCAGCCGTCATTCCGGCGGAGGAGCTCCTCTTTGACAACGGCCTGCTTGCAGACCTCAAGAAACGCATCGTGGATGAGTGCCAGATGATGCTGCATGAATCAATGTGCCCTTCGGAGATCGAATTCCTGATAAGTCTGCCGACTGATTCCGCCGGCAACAAAGATTATGACGGATTAAAGGAAAGAATTGAAAATGACCGCAATTCTGCGGAAATTTTGTAATTTTTTTGTGTTATTATTGCGGGTAATGTTTGGTACGCGCGCGAAAAAACACGTGTGACGGGCATTTTTCTCCGGAATATGGGGTCAATCATAATTGTGAGGTACACGGGAATGAAAAAGTATGTAAGAAAGCTGTTGTGTGCGCTTTTGGCAGCTTCGCTTATTCTGTCGCTGTCTGGATGCAATGTCATCAGGGAGATGCTTGCCGAGCCGACTGAGCGTGAATATGCAGGTGACCATAAGCCTGAGTGGAGCGGTGAGACTGAAACCGAACCTACCGATGAAACAGAGGAAACCGAAGAGACCGAGGAGACTCGGAGACCCAAAGAAACTGAGGAAACCAAGCCCTCCGGCGGCCAGCATGACGGAAAATACATCAAGACTTCCGATAAACTTACATACCCCGATCACGTAGCTTCCTATGACGAGATCCATCCCAAGCACACACCCGGAAACCTTAAGGATTCCGATGCTGTTGCCAGACTCAACGAAGTAGAGCTTACGATCCTCAGACAATACATTTCCTGCTATGTCGATGCCGACATCCTTTTCGAGAATCCCGAAAAGGTCGGTCTCACAAGTATCGATGCGAGCAAGAATGCATGGGGCGACGTAACGACAACGGCTGACAAATATCCCGAGAAGAAGGCATTCTACGAAAAGCAGCGCGATCTCCTTCTTGAGATCGACTACGAGACACTCAATGGCGATGACAGGATCGCTTATGACAAGATCCTCTACAATATCGAGGAATCTATCTATGCATATTCTTACAGCGCTTTCGAGTACTATACGATGATATTCAATTCACTGGTCGGACCTCAGAGTGAAGTTCTCTTCCTCCTCGATGTTTTCACTTTTGACAACGTAAAGGATGCTGAGAATTACATCTATGTTCTCAAGGACATCGACCGTTATTACGACCAGATGTGCGAATATGAGGAGACAAGGGCAAAGTACGGTTTCGCTTCATCAGCTGAAAGCTATGAAGCTGCTGCCGTTACATTCGACAAGCTCGTTGAGCAGAAGGATGACTGCTTCCTCTACCAGTCATTTGAGGAGAGACTCGACAAGATCAAGGGCCTTTCTTCCGAGGACCGTGCGCGTCTCATCAAGGAAAATGAGGACGCAATGAAGAACGTTGTATTCCCTGAATTTGAGGAATGCGCAAAGCGTATGCGTGCTCTTAAGTCTTCCGGCGGAACTGATGCAGGCCTTACTGAATACAAGGGCGGAGATGCCTATTTTGAAATGCTCAACAGGAATCAGACCAACAGCACGAGGACAGTTGAGGAGAACATCAAGGCACTCGACCAGCAGATCTTAAAGCTCATAAAGGACAGATCGGAGCTCACAAAGAATTCTTCCGTATGGAAGTCAGAGTACAGTCAGCACAAGTATTCCAAGGGAACTGTAAACCAGAACCTTGATTTCCTGAGAGGCGCGATCAAGAAGGATTTCCCGGCAGTACCGTCACACGATTACTATCTTATGGAAGTTCCGAAGGTCTTTGAGGACAGCTTCAGCCCTGCGGCTTATCTGGGATTCCATCTGGATAATTTCGATTCAAACGTCATCATCGTCAACAACAAAAATGTTGATAAGGATTTCGGTGTAACGGTAGCTCATGAGGCATATCCGGGACACATGCACCAGTCACTTTACACCAGGAGCCACACCAAGCATGTTTACATGTATGTCAGCGGTTCGACCGGTTACAAAGAAGGCTGGGCAACCTATTGCGAGAATTACGCAATGAGGTATTTCAGCGGCAACGGAAGGTCGGATGCGGTTAAATACTGCGAGATCGACAACGACTTTACGCTTCTCCTTTCAACCAGAGTCGATTACGGCATTCACACCGAGGGATGGACTCTTGATGAGTGCGTAAGATACCTTAACAAGTACGGACTGTTCGTAACGAAATCAAGCTTCCAGCGTTTCTACACGCTACTTGTAACGGATCCCTGCTACTATGCGAAATACGGAATGGGCTATCTCTGGACATCAAACATCATGGAAAACATGAGAAAGCAGTTCCCGAAAGCAACGGACATGCAGATCCACACGGCGTATCTCGATTCGCTGACAGGAACCTTCGAGCAGATTGAAGCAAACATGAAAAAGACACTGAAATAAAGCATGAACGGGTCCGAAAGGATCCGTTCATTACATTTAGAAGAAAAAAATTAAAAAAACTTTGTGTACGAACCCGTTGTGCTATAATTATCCTGAATATTTATTTGGAGGATTGGCTTAATGGCTACCCTGACAAGGCTTGCAACCACGCTGACGGCCAGATTTTATCCGTCACAGTCTTTAACTGATGCCTTTTATCTTGACGGCAGACTGTGCGGCAAAAGAGAGACAAGACAGGCAGATATCACAATAGACAAGGACGAGAGAGGCTTTTTCCTTTCTGTCTTCACACACCCTACGATCCAGGGTTTTGAACCCGGTTCACTCCCTCCGTTTGAACCTCAGCTCAGGGATCTTTGCAACGAAGTTAAGAACGGCCATAAAGAGATAGACGGCATGATCGAGAAATTCCTTTCGACCGCCGTAGAAGTAGCAGGAGCTCTCAAGCTTTCTGATAACCAGACCAGAAATCCGTATTTCTCCGGCGTTATCGTCAGAGACTCCGAGGCATTTGCTGTTACTATCGGCAACGGCCTCGCTTTTCTTTACAGGGACGACACGGTATTTCCGCTTACTGATGCCGGTATCCCTATGGAACCTATCGACGCATACGGCAACAGAGTAGGAGACTTCCAGTACTACTGCTCATCCAAGACTGCTAATGCGCTTTGGTCAAACTTCTTTACACTGACACCCAACGACTGCATCATCCTCTGCAACAAGGCTGTTTACGACGCGCTCGGACAGCGTGAGATCCTCAGGATCCTTACAGATGCCGAGGACCAGTGCGATGCTGCAGGACTTATCCTTACACAGGCTTCCGCAAGGATGCCCAACACTCCTATGCAGATCTCCATTTCGTTCGTAGAGAACGTAACGAAAGAGGAGAAACGCGGTTTCTTCGGACGCAGGAAGAAGGAGAAGTCATACGAGGACGAGCCTCATGAGATCATCGAATCAACCGTCGAAGGCGGTGAGGTAGGCGCTGCTGCAAAGGCCATTGCCGATGCGGGCTTTGTTAACCTCGATCCTGAGCCTGAAGTTGCTGCAGCCGCTGCTGCCGCTGAAGCAGGATTGGCTGCCGCCGCTACCGCTGCCGCAGCAGGAGCACCGCTTGTGTTCGGCGAGAACAATAACCAGGCTGCCGCTCCTTCGGCTAAGACAGATGCAGACCTTGTTTTCCCCGACAAGAAGGAAGACGAAAAAGCACCTGATGCCGGCGCTGTTCTTAAGGACCTGTTCGGCGAGATGAAAGAATCGGCTAAGAGTGATGCTGAAGCAGCACAGGCTGCTGCAGATGCGGCTAAGGTTGAAGCACCTGTTGAAGTCAAAGCCGAAGAACCTGTCAAGGAAGAACCCAAGTTCAATTTTGAATTTGCTGTACCCGAGACGCCCGCAGCTCCTGCAACACCTGCTCCTGCTACTCCTGCAGAACCCGTTGCGGCAGCACCTGCGGTTGAACCCGCTTCACCTTTCGTAGCTACGATCGGAGAACATCCGGAAGAAGCTGCAAAAGCAGCAGAGGCAGCTCCTGCACGCATGAAGACGGTTTCCAGCATCGAGTTCGTTCCCGATGTTGATGATGAACCGACAAAGCCTATCAACGATCTGACATCCGTACTTCATCAGGCAGAGAATGCCGGAACGATCGCAAGTGCGGTTTCCGGAGTTACATCTGACACGATCTCACAGCCCATTCCGGTACCGGAAGCAGACGTTCCTCTGACTCCCGTTATGCCCGGATTGTTTACCGCTGCTGCCCAGCAGGCTTCCGCCGCATCGGAGCCTGTTTCCGCACCCGAGCCTGTTGCACCTGCCCCTGCAGCTTCAAGCGCTCCGTCGGAGATCGTTTTCACGGCAGGATCCGGATTAGGCGGCAATATCCTTCAGCCTGCCGGCGAGCCTTTTGATCCTTACGGAAAGGCATCTTCAGATGAATTGAAGAATGCTCCCCCGCTTGTATTCGGAGATGATCTCACAACAAACGCCAAGCCCGTTCAGACAGAACCCGAAGGCGCACAGTCCATCCCGGTACCTGAATTCGAACTCAATGAGGAAAAACCCGAGTTAAAGGAAGAAGACAAGCTTTCTGTTGATTTTCCTGAAACGGAAACACCTGAACAGCCTGTACAGTCCGAAGCTCCCGTTGCTCCCGAACCATCTGCGGCACCTGTTGCTCCTGCAGCACCTGAAGCAGTTAAGGAAACACCTTTCGTTCAGGAAGCAGCTCCTGCTCCTGCTGCTGTTTCTGCACCCGCACCCGCACCTGCACAGGTTCCCACACCTGCACCTGCTCCCGCTGCGGCTCCTGTAGAAAGCACCGAGGAAGACTTCGTTCTTCCTTTCGGCAACATGGTCACTACAGTTGACATCGGTGATAAGCCTAAGAGCGATGACATTCCCCAGATGCCTCTGTATGACGGCGGTAATTTCGATACACCCGTCAATGCGGTAAGCTCGGAAGAGAAGATCGACCAGCCCGCACGCGACGTTTCAGCTTACGGTGATTACGGTGCGGCAGACGTTGCTCCCGATATTGCGGCTGCAGCAGCTGTCCCTCCGTACCAGCCCTATGGCGGTGAGGCATTCCCGACGAGCGATCAGAATAATTATGGTACTTACAATACGCAGCAGGCTGCATATGTACAGGGAGGTGATCCGATGAGTGATAACAACGGTTATGGCGGAGGCTACGGTTACGGTCAGCAGAACAACGGTTCCTATGATCCTAACATGAACTACGGAGCTGAAGGTCAGGGTCAGGGATACCAGGATCCTTACGGATATAACCAGGGTTATCAGAATCAGGGTTACCAGAATCAGGGATATGATCCTCAGGGATACCAGAACCAGAGCTATCAGCCTCAGGGATATCAACCCGGCTATGATGCACAGCAGGGTTATGGTGCCCAGGGCTACCAGCCTCAGGGTTATGACAATCAGGATTACGGACAGAGCTACGGCGGTCCCGCAGAGCAGGCTGCTTCATCTTCATCTTCGTCCTCACTCGATGACGAGTGGTTCAACAACATCCTTGGCGTAGACAATAAGGGTGATGTTGTTGATGACGGCGGTCAGTTCGGATTCTCTGAAGCTCCCCAGGCACCTGCACAGCAGGCACCTTCAGCACGCCAGCAGGCTCAGTACACCAATCCCGGCCAGTCTTCATACAGACCGGCAGGCACAGGTCCGAGCAGCGTAGGCGGAAGACCTGCAGGCGTACCCAAGTCACCTGTGATCGGCGGAAAGGGCGGCGGCAGAAAGATGAAGCTCAACCGCAACGGATATATGTTCCTTGCGTTTGTCGCAATCCTCATCATCTGCATAATCATCGTCATTTCGCTTATTGCAAGAGGATGCAGCAGGAAGCCGGTCGAGAGCACGGTACCTACATTTGATACAACTGCAGATACAGTACCTACAACAGAGACAACGAAGGCAACGATCGATGACAAGTCGGCTCCTATCGGATACTTCGAATTCTCTGACAGCATCGGATACAGAACATGGTGGGATCTTTTCCATTATGTTTACAAGATCGACCTTGACAACGAGAACGATCCCCGTATCCAGATCATCATCAAATATAACGCTCTGGATCCTGCAACTTATACTCCTCACAGCGGCGACAGCTTGCTCCTGCCTCCTCTCGGAGTCATTGCCGGAACGATCCCTGTTACGTTCAAACCCGGCACGGCATCCAATCAGGGTGCAGCAGGTGAGACCACAGCTGCCGGAGCAGGCGAGACCACTCAGGCGACTGAAGGTTCGATCAAACTGAACTGAAGCGAAAATCATTAGAGCATTAAATGCCCTCCGTCTCCAAAAATCGGGCCGGAGGGCATTCTTTTTTGTGTATTCGCACCATCCTTTCCAACTACAAAAAGGCGGACTGCAAGTATATAATGCAATTGCTTTAAAATATGTGGAAGCGAGGAACGAACCCCATGCACAAGAAACTCTTTATTCCGGGCCCTACTGAAGTGTACCCTGATATTCTTGAGAAGATGGCCACACCCATGATCGGCCACAGGACAAAGGATGCATCAGCACTCCAGGAATCTATCTCCAAGAAGCTTCAGAAAGTCATGATGACAAATAACACCATTGTACTTTCAACTTCGTCAGGAAGCGGTCTTATGGAAGGTGCCGTAAGGAGTTTCACCAAGACACGCGCTGCCGTTTTCTCAATCGGCGCATTCGGTAAGAGATGGCACAAGATGTGTACGTCCAACGGCATTGCCGCAGATCTTTTCGAGTCAGAACTCGGTCAGATCACAACACCCGAGATGCTCGAAGCAGCTCTTTCCACAGGTAAGTATGACCTTATCACGATCACACAGAACGAGACATCCACAGGTATTCACAATCCTATGGCAAGACTCGCTGAAGTATATAAGAAATATCCCGATGTAATCGTATGCGTTGACGCCGTTTCTTCAATGGCTGGCGACATCATCCCCGTTGACGAGCTCGGAATCGATGTCTGCATCACATCAACACAGAAGTGCCTCGGCCTGCCTCCGGGAATGGCTATCGCTTCCGTTTCCGATAAGGCGATCAAGAAGGCTGAGACAGTAGAGAACAGAGGCCTTTATTTCGATTACCTCGAACTCGTTAAGTTCGTTAAGGAGAAGCCTTATCAGTATCCTTCCACACCTTCAGAGTCACACATGTTCGCTCTCGACTATCAGCTCGACAAGATCCTTGAAGAAGGCATCGAGAACCGTTATAAGCGTCACTGCGAGATGGCCAAGCTTGCTCAGGACTGGGCAAGGGAGCACTGTGAGCTCTACAGCGATCCCGATAACCTTTCGGTTACCGTAACATGCGTTAAGAACACAACAGGAAAGCCTTTCTCCGAGATCAGCAAGGCGATGGGCGAGAGGGGATACCTCATGAGCAACGGTTACGGCCCGCTCAAGGACGTAACTTTCAGAATCGCTCACATGGGTGACCTTTCGATAGATGAACTGAAGCAGTATCTCAAAGATCTGACTGAAGTTATTGAAGCATAAAATAAAAACCGAAATATATAGAGAGGAAGAAATATCATGAAGATCCTGATCACAGAAAGCATTGCCGAAGAGTCTGTACAGTATTTGAAAGCACAGGGATATGAGGTTGAAGAGTACCTCGGCCATTCACAGGAAGAGATCGAACAGTACATCAAGGGTTTTGATGCCATCATCGTAAGATCTGCAACAAAGATCAACGAAGCTCTCCTGAACAACGCAGATTGCCTCAAGGCAGTCGGCAGAGCCGGAACGGGAATCGACAACATCGATGTAAATGCATGCACAGAGCACGGCGTCATCGCTCTCAATACTCCTACAGCCAACAACATGGCAGCAGGTGAGCTTGCAGTAGGTCATGCATTCTCCATCTTCCGTAATCTCTGCGCCGCTAACGAAGGCGTTCACAACGGCGACTTCAGACGCGGAAACTGGGTTGGCGTAGAGCTTGAAGGCAAGACAGCCGGCGTTATCGGTCTCGGCCGTATCGGTTCCATCGTTTCCAGAAAGCTCAAGGGCGTAGGAATGAACGTAGTTGCTTACGATCCTTATGTTCCCCAGGAAAAGTTCGACAAGCTCGGAGTTACAAGATGCAAGACTCTTGATGATCTCCTTCCCCTCTGCGACCTCATCACGCTTCACACACCTAAGACAAAAGAGACATACGGCATCCTTTCAAAGGAGCAGCTCTATAAGTGCAAGAGAGGTGTCAGGATCGTCAACGCAGCAAGAGGCGGTCTCGTAAACGAGCAGGATCTCGCTGACGCTCTGGCTGAAGGTCAGGTCGCTGCAGCTGCCATCGACGTATTCGACAAAGAGCCTTCTTACAATAAGGCACCCGGTGAGCAGGAGTATGACAACGTACTTCTCCACGCTCCTCACTGCTACATCACACCTCACCTCGGAGCTTCAACTGTTGAGGCTACGGCTAAGGTTGGTCAGGGCATCGTAGAGCTCATCGACGGCGCACTCAAGGGTGAGCTCGTTGCTGCCATCAACATGCCTCAGTTCTCAGGCAACATGGACGACATCAAGCCTTACTGCTCACTCGCTCAGAAGATCGGTCTTATGTATTTCCAGGCTGAAGCTACTCCGATCAAGAGGGTCGAAGTCCGTTACAGAGGCGAGCTCGCTGAGAGCACAGGCACAGGCATCATCACACTTTCACTCATGATGGGTCTTCTCAAGGGTATGGGCAACGATCACGTTTCCTTCGTTAATGCTAAGGAGTGCATGGATGAGTGCGGTATTGAAGTCGTAGAGACAAAGACAGAGACGATCCAAAGATACAACAACCTGATCAACGTTAAGTTCTGCACAGAGGACGGACGTGAGCTCAAGATCAACGGTACAGTCTTCGGACCTGACACGGAAGTCATCGTATCCTTCTTCGGTTATGAGATGAACTGCCCGCTGTCTTCTACAGTTCTCGCTATCAAGAACAACGACGTTCCGGGCGTTATCGGACGCATCACGACGATCCTTGGCAAGCACAACATTAACATCGCATCACTGCACTGGGGAAGAAAGAACCAGGACGGTTCCGACAATCCTCATGCTCAGGCTTTCGTTGCTATCGAGCAGCCCGTTTCCCAGAAGATCATGGACGAGCTTGCTTCCGCAGAAGGAGTTCTCAGAGTATCTCTGCTCGAGCTCGAGTAATAACGTAAGCAATTAGTTTAAACATTAAGACCGCAGGGGTTTGTCAGGTGAAGTACCATTTCGCATACAGAAAAGGCTGGCTTGGAAATCCCTGCGGTCTTGTTTTGTTCAAAAACAGATATCATCTGTTCTTCCAGTGCAATCCCGAAAGTTCTAAATTCGGCCCGCTTCATTGGGGACATGCGGTTTCAGATGACCTTGTCTTTTGGGAAGAACTTCCTGTGGCGCTTTCTCCGGAGATGCCTTATGAGAGCGGATACGGCTGCAGATCAGGATCTGCGGTTGAAGCGGACGGAAAGCTCTGGCTGTTCTATAATTCCGTTTCACGGGATAACAGCGAGACTGTATCTGCCGCATGGTCAGAAGACGGGATCAGTTTCACCAGATATGAAAACAACCCTGTCGTAAGACCTCCTTTTGAAGGAGCAAACATCAAGTTCAGGGATCCGTTTGTTTTCAGATACGGAGGATCTTACATGATGGCCGTAGGCGCAGGTTCTTCGGGCATCGCGAAAGTGCTTCTTTATAAGTCAGCTGATCTTTTGAACTGGGAATACATGGGAGAACTCTTTTCTGATACGAAGTACGGCAGCGTTATCGAATCTCCAGGAATCTTTGAGGTCGATGGAAGATGGGTGTTCATGATCCAGTCAGAGAAACACATGCCGACGAAAGTTCTTTTCGCAGACGGTGATTTTGACGGAAAAAGATTTATCTTCAATGATGAAACAGAACCGTTCTTCCCGGTGGATACCGGTGATGAGTTCCTGAATCCGGTGACTTTTGAAGACAAAGACGGCAGGAGGATACTGATGTCATGGCTGTTCAGCACTAAGATGTCCGGTTCTTCGTCAATTTCATGCCCGAGGGAACTGTTCTTTGATCTGGCTGACAGGCTCGTAATGCTTCCGGTTCATGAGGTCAGGGACTTCTGCGCAAACGAAAGCCGGTTCGTATCTTATGATGACGGCAGGCTCAATATCAGATTTGAGGGCAGGACCTTGTTTTCGAAAGCTTACGCATCACTTCCTGAACTGACAGTGCTTGAAGATGTTGGAACGGTCGAGCTGTTTATTGACGGCGGACGCGAGAACATAAGCATGTTTATCTGCTGAAAGGCGATTATGGCAAAGATTCTGGAAAAGGGCAAAGACTATGCCGTTCTGTACAAGGAAGCAGGCGAAGACAGCGAAAAGACCGCGCCTTCGGGCATGGGAGTCCTTTACAGGCTTGATATGCCTGTGCCCGGGATCATCTGCGCAGCAACTTCCGGTTCCGGCTTTGAGATAACATCCAAGAAGTATTTTCTGATCTGTTCCGGCAGGCTTGAAAACGGAGCGGGAACGATGGAGGATTTCCTCTATCACGACCCGAGGAGCAACCGCACTTTTCCGGTAAAGAAAATGAGAAAAGGCGTGAAAGATGCTAAGCTCAGTTTCGAGGTGATAGATTACGATGAAACTGCGGATCTTTCTTTTGTAAGCGCGGTCCTGGAAACAGGAAGGACTCACCAGATAAGGGCGCAGTTTGCTTCACGCCGTCATCCGCTTGCAGGCGACGGAAAATACGGAAGCAGGGTAAAGTGCCCCGTGGCACTGACTTGCGGTGAGATCACATTTAAAGCAGATGCATCTTCCGGTGAAAAGACGGTCAGGGTAATGCCTGAAAACATCTATCCCTGGGATCTTTTTCTTAAAGACTGATCAGGAAGCCAGCTGCGGCGTTGTCTTGAAGACGAGAACGTCATCGTAAGAGAAAACCGGTTCACCGAACATTTCCTGGAACAGTTCAGTATTGCTGCTGTCGAATTGCTGATATTCGAGACCGCCGATAATAAGGTATTCGATCTTATATTTATTGATGATCGACTGAATGAGCGCTCTGTCATCTTCCGTGTAGATGCTGTCGATGTCAGACTGGCGGGGTGCGATGATGTTTGCCCATACGTCGCGCTGAGGGTCAGATACGAGCTTGTCGTTTTCCTTGTCAACTACACCGTGAAAACGCCACAGCTCTTCATGGGTTTGCCATCCGAAAACCGTGGGAAGACCGGTATATGCGGAGACGATGCAGTTGTCTGTATAACTGTCTCCGTATCCTTCACAGATAACGGGAGCACCCTTAATGTTCTGATTGAACCATTCTGCGGCTTTCAGATAACCCGTGAGGTTGCCTTCATATTCATCGTAGCTTGCACTGCTTGAGTAAGTTTCTATGTAAGCGGTTCCGTCCAGACCTTTGTAGTTCGATCTGTTCAGGTTCTCCTGGCAGCGCTGGTACAGTGAGATGTATGTGAAGTGTGCCGGAATGACCATGAGTATGATCGACAGGAACCCTGCGATGAGCGCGGGTGAAGAGAATGTACCGTTCTTCTTAACGAACCAGATGAGCCTTACGGCAGCATAGCACATTGCCTCAGACAGCATTATGAAAGCGGCGAATGTGAACTTGAACATCGTATTCGATCTGAGATATCCGTCGGTATATATGTCCCTTACATAGAAGATCTCGGGCGCGATGAGGAAAAGAACGCCTACTACTGCAATACCGCAGATAAAGACGTCGGCGATGTTCCTCTGACCGAAGAATTTCTGTATGGGATTTGACCATCCGTTCTGGTTCATATCCTCAGTAATGAACTTTTCGGTCTTGTCGGAAGCCTTCTTCTTAGCAGTGGTAAAACGGTAGTTTCTGGTTACCAGTACCCAAACGAAGAATACCGCGCATATGATGACGTGAGTTCCCCAGAGAATGAACAGCTGATAGGGATGTGAGGTGTTCTTGACCTTTCCGAGTGAGTTCGAGATCATGTCGAATTTCAGATTGAAGGGAAGCGCTACGATGTGGGCGCCGGTAAACATGAAGCTCATCTGGAAAGCTGTCCTGGTGACCGTGCACGGATCCAGGACGCAGAACAGATAAGCAAATACCATGAGGAGGGATTCCAGAGCGATAAGGATCAGAGGATCGCTTCCTGCAATGAGATAGAAAGACAGGATAAAAGCGGTATTGATCACGAAATAGCAAACTCCCCATTTGTCGGTAAAGACTTTTGAAGAGCGCGTGTTTACGATGAGTACTGCCATTGAGCAGAATACGAAATAGAACAGAAAATCCCAGTAGTTGGTCATCTGCGCTGCACCGAGCATGACGGTAGCTAAGATGAACGGCAGCGAAAAGAGGTTTTTGTATTCGACTGCAAGCCTTCCGCCGGAAGGTTTGAGATATTTGAAAGAACGCTTGATCTGCATTTCGGCGCTGTCGGGATACTGTGCGGAATTGATCAGCGCAAGCATCAGACAAGCCACGAGAATGATGACGATCATGGAGATGACATGGGCATGAAGATCGCCTATCAGATAAGAGTAGAACGGGAATTCTTCTATCGTGAAATCACCGCCGTTTGTCGTGACCACAGGGTTGTGGCCGATGTATCTCGTGCTGTCGGGATAAAAGTAGTCACCCGTATCTCCAACGGGGAAACCGAGTTTCTGGAAGAAGGGGAGGAGTCCGTGTCCGAGTGCCCCGGAGTCATAGTAGAACGAATGCGAGTTGCCCCAGAGTGAAACCGCACTGCCTGTAAGAGCTCCTGCAAGATACTTCGGGATCGGGGAATCATGGAAACCGTGAGCGACCGCAGTCTCGATGAGCATTGTTCCGAAAGAGAATGTCATTGCAAAAGGAAGCGCAGTGGCAGAGCATAATGCAAGATTATAAGCTACGGCAGGCTTGATGAAGGAACACTTGATGACAAGCGCCCACATGAACTGTCCGAAATAGTAGTAGTTGATGCTGTGTCCGGAGAGCCACATATCATTTGCGGGAAGCCTGCCGTCCCTGAGCATCGACATGATGAAGCCGTAATCCATGAACTTTTCCTGACCGTTTTCTCCGTTGATCATGGGAAGGAATCCCTTGAAATAGCACATAAGACAGAAGACGATGAGGAGAGCGAGTTCTTCTACGACGGCTCTTTCTACGAAGAAAGGTTCCGTCAGCTTCGATACGGCGGGTTCACGCAGCGGCTTTAAACCCCAGCACAGAGCTGAGATAAGGATGAATCCGCCAACGACGAAAGGAAGACTGAATCTTGCAATTCCGATATAAGAAAAAGTCCAGATGAGAAGGCTCGTGAGGATTATTCCCATGGCCTGCGAGAGGATGAAGCCGCCGCTTCCGAATCTGCCGAAAATCTTTGCGGCAAGAGGGAAGACACCGATTCCGAAAAGGAACAGAAGCATGCTCCAAAGCAGTACGCTTACCGTGTCTGCAGATCCCATCGTAAAGAATCCTATGATGGCTTCTATAAAGAACGGGAATATGAAAAAGACGAATTTTGCCGGTATGAAATCATTTTTGAGCGAACGGTTCTTTTTGAAAGATGATTTCTTTCCCATGATCTGGATACTCCTTAATCTGCGGCGAGTTCTCTTGTAAGAGAGGTGACCTCGGTCACTGCATTTGCCTCGGCTGCGTTCTGATCTTCCTTGGCATTGATCATCGAGCATATCCTTGAAGCAAGTGAGACAGTGAGTTCCATGCGGTTCTCGGGTGTCTCGCTACTGTTGATCTTTGCAAGACCTGCAGAGCATACATAGAGATTCTCACAAGGATTTGTGAGATCGATCTCAGGATAGTGCTCTGACTGTGCGTAGCGGATCTTGGTGACACGCCAGGACTTGATGTCTGATTTGCGGATCGACCTGTAAAGTTTTTTGTATGCCGTGAAGAATTTGAGCATGATCTCGGCATCGGATTCGATCCAGATGGGATCGGTTACCTGGCAGCTGCCGACAAGATAAACGACGCTTCCGCCGTAACCGCGCTGACCGAAGCAGCTCGTGTGATTGATTATTCTGTCGAAAGGAGTGTCAGGTCCGGGTGTCATCTGCTGGTAGAACATCTGTGAGTTCTCGTGCTTGACGACCATGAATGCGGATATCTTTGCGCTGTAGGTGACGTTCATCATGGTGTCGCGGTCATCCATTGCGATTGGTAGACCGTGGCTTACGTTGATGAACGTTCTGCATGATCCCGTGAAGATAACGTAGGTTGAATCGATCACGAATCTTGTTGAGTTTGTGAGGATGCAGGCAGTACGGTATTCACCGCTTCCGAGCCTGGAGATCTCAGCAACCGTTGTGGAAAAGCAGATGCGTCCGCCGTGGTCTGTTATCTCCTGCGCAAGACTTGAGATGAGGCATGAGAAGCCGCCGTCGAAATATCCGACCTTGCGGTGTGATGCTCTGCCCTGCCAGGTGGAGTCAAACCAGGATACCTTGTCTTCAACGCCCATTTCCTTGATGAGTGCAAGCAAAGACTTGTCGCTCTTCCTCAGATGATGAGGCGTGAGTTCCAGGTATTCACGGCCTATTCTCGTGTATGCGAGAAGTCCGCCGGGGGAGGCAAGCTCCTCGACGACGGTGACCTTGAATCCGGCTCTTGAGAGACGCATTCCGCAGGTGAGACCTGCAAGGCCTGCACCGATTATGCAGACACTTTTCCTGTTATCGGTTTCTTCCATGATTATTTAACGATCTTCTTTGCCTCGAGGTAGAAACGCTTCTCGAATGCTTCACCCATTGAGAATGTCTTTCTTGGGAAGACGCCTTCCTTTTCGACTGTTCTGAAGAAAGTGTCCTTGCTGATCGCGGGTACGAGAACGCCTGTATTTCCTGATGTTGCGAGATTTCTTACGGAATCCTCGCCGTGGATGTAATCGCACTCGAGACCGAGTGAATCGATCATCATCTGGACAGAACCGACGGCAAGCGTGTGAGGCGGTTTTGAAAGGGAAACGGTAACGTCACTGTTTCCTTCGCATACGACTGTAAAACTCTGCTTGCCGGCTGTATCACCGTTAAGCTCGATACCGGAATCCTTGAAATATTCCTTAGCTTTTGCGATGAATTCTTCACCGGAAATATTGAAGATGACTCTGTGGATAGGCTCGAAATCAAGGCCCTTGTCATGGATGTTGACGATCTCGGCAAGAGCGAATCTTGCGGGATGATCTTTCTTTTCGTCTTCGGAAAGACCTTCTCTTATGTTCTCCCAATGAGCCTTTGCCGAAGCGAGCGAATGGTTGCCGTCGCCTACGAGGAAAAGAAGTCCGTCGCTGTTTCCGGACTTGAGCGAAGCAAGGCCGTTTACGATGGATTCTGCGATAGCTGAACCGTCGGGAATGAAAGTGCCCTTAATGTGACCTGAACCGAGCATGAGGTCCGTGTCATACAAAGGCTTAAGACCTTCTGAAGCAGCCATGTCAAATGCCTTCTCGATGGTGATGCCTTCGGGGTCATCGATGAGGATCATGATATGAGGAAGCTCAAGAGGGGAATTAGCCCTGATCCTTACTCTGGGTGGTATCCTTGAAAGAACCGTTCCCTCGGTAGCTCTGCAGATGTTTTTGTTGCCCGGTTCAAAACTGTATCCTTCAAGATCGATCGCTGCAATCAGGCCCTTTCTTGAAGGGTGGAGTGATGTTGCTCTGTCCGTGAGGATGAAGCCTGTTCCGATGCCCGTAAGAATGCCGTCTTCAAGATATCTGCCGGCGGTCTTTGCAATGGAATCGAGCTTCTCGGTCTCTTTTTCCGTTCCGAGATAAACTTCGGGAAGGACAAGATTCAAAGTCGAAGGAGCACCGCCGACCTCTTTCTCACAGTCTGCCCAGTATTCAGGCTCAGATGTGTATTGGTCGCAGGCAATTACTGCCCATTTCTTGAAATCCGTTCCCTGCTGCGGAATAAGTATTTCCGGCACCGCAAAGCCGAGTTCACTGATGGTTCTCAATTGAAGTCACCCCGCTTAATTCGATAAAAGTGCCTACCATTTTATCACGGCGGCAGGTTTTTTTGGGAATAAAAATCGTATTTCTTTAAAATATAGGATCTTCGATTTTCCGGTTAACCGCGAGTACTTTTAATGGTACTATTATCCTATCGATTTCTTCAGGAGGAACGACTATGGCTAACAGTGAATTATCCAAGCTCAAGATCCTTTTTATGTACGACTATTTCATGAAGCATCTCAATGCTTTTGATGAAAACAGTTTTGTCACGGTAAATGACATCATCAGCTACCTTGAAGATAAGACGGGAACTACGTTTGAAAGGAAATCCATCTATGCTGACATAAGCAGGATAAACGAGTTCGTCAACAAGATAGGAAAAGTCAAGCACGGTGATGCCTGGATAAGCACCGAAGGCAAGAAATACAGGCGTAATGAACTTGAAGAAGAGATAACCGTTGACGAGGTAAGACTCATTGTTGACGCCATAAGTACGACTGCGTTTGTTGACACTGCTGTGTGCGATAAAGTCATAGATCTGTTCCCAACATGCTTTGGAAACGGTTATCAGACAACCCTTTATCCTCACGATGAGAAGATCAAGAGCAAGATGATCTCTTACCTCAACCAGATGAGAGAAGGCATCGAGAGGAAAGAGGCAAAAAAGATCACATATGGTTACAGGCTTGGAAATTCGCTTACTGAAACTTCCGAAAAGATAATCTCGCCGATAGAACTCGACTGGGAGAATAATTGCTATTACGTTATAGCGATCGACAATGCCGCTGCAAAGAATGTGGAGCGCGACCACGAGCTTACGGTAAATGCCCTGAGACGCTACAGACTGGACCGTATAGGCAGTGTCAATTTTTCTAACGAGCCGTACATAACTTATAAGAGCGAGAAGATCAAGAAACAGGAGCTTAGCGAATACTTTTCCAATTCCGTTTCCGCATTCGCAAGCGAAAAACACGTTCCGGTCGAACTTACGATAAAGGGAAAGACCCGCAAGGATGCACTTATCGCTTACAGCGCTTTTGCCTCCAAGATCAACCGCGACATCATGATCAAGAACGATACCAAGCTCGAAAAGGGTATCCTGGAGATCTATGTGGTTACGGGCCTTGCTCCGACTTTGTATACAGCGATCTTTGAGCTTACGACGATAAAAGACGTCGAGATCGAGATCACGAACGAGCAGGTTCGCACGGAATATGCAGGCTACATAAAGAAGGCGGCCAAGGCGGCAAAACTTGACCGTCTCTGATTGCAAAGAGAAACTATTCGATTTATAATTTCTAAGTTTTATTTTTATTTAGGAGTATCACCGATGAGACAGTTCACTTCAAAAGAGCTCAGAAAGACCTGGAAGGATTTCTATATACAGAGAGGTCACGTTGACGTAGGTGCCGTATCACTTGTATCTGACGGTTCTACCGGCGTTTTGTTCAATGTAGCCGGAATGCAGCCACTCATGCCTTATCTTCTCGGAGAGAAGCACCCCATGGGAACAAGGCTTTGCAATGTACAGGGCTGTGTGCGTACAAACGACATCGATTCAGTAGGCGACAAGAGCCACGTCACTTTCTTCGAGATGATGGGAAGCTGGAGTCTTGGTGATTATTTCAAGGAAGAAAGATGCAAGTGGAGCTACGAACTCCTTACCGACGTGTTCGGATTTGACAGAGACCATCTCGCGGCAACCGTTTTCGCAGGTGACGAGAATGCTCCCAGGGATGAGGAAGGCGCAAAGTTCAGGATCGCTTCCGGATTCAAGCCGGAGAACATCTACTACCTTGGTGCAGATGACAACTGGTGGGGCTTAGAGTACGGTCCCTGCGGCCCTGACAGCGAGATGTTCTATATCGCAGACGTACCCGATTGCGGCCCTGACTGCGGCCCCGGATGCTCCTGCGGCAAGTACACCGAGATCGGCAACGATGTTTTCATGCAGTATGAAAAGCATCAGGACGGCCATCTTACACCGCTCAAGCAGAAGAACGTAGATACAGGCTGGGGCCTCGAGAGGATCCTTGCTTTCCTTAACGGAACAAAGGATGTTTACCAGACGGATCTTTTCTCTGATGCGATCGCTTACATCGAGAAGTCCTCAGGCGTTAAGTACAATTCCGACGAGAAGCTGACAAGGTCCATGAGAGTCCTTGCAGACCACATCCGTACGAGCGTCATGCTCATCGGCGACGCAGCTAAGCTCGTTCCTTCAAATGCAGGCGCAGGCTATGTTTTGAGACGTCTCATCAGACGTGCCGTAAGACACGCTAGAACACTCGGAATGTCAACCGAGAATATCCTTGATCTTGCAAAGATCTACATCGACAGCGTTTACGATGACAGCTATCCGCTTCTTGCAAAGAACCGTGATTTCATCCTTAATGAGCTCGACAAGGAGATCGCAAGATTCGAGAGCACTCTCGAGAACGGTATCAAGGAATTCAAGAAGATCCTCGCTGAGAAGTCCGCTTCCGGAAAGATCGACGGTGATTCCGCTTTCTATCTTTACGATACATTCGGATTCCCGATCGAGCTTACTGTCGAGATGGCTTCAGAAGAAGGCCTCAAGGTTGACGAGGAAGGCTTCAAGGCTGCAATGGAAAAGCAGAAGGAGACTGCAAGAGCCGCAACCAAGTCCAAGGATGACCTTGCTCTCGCCGTAAATACGATCCCTGACGAAGTCGCAAAGGATTCAAACGCAACAGAATACGACGGATACGATAACCTCAAGTGCGATGCCAAGGTCATCTACATCCTTAAGGCTGACGCTGACGGAAACCTCCAGAAGGTTGACAGCGCTTCAGCAGGAGACGACATCATCGTCATTACCGATAAGACTGTTCTTTACGCTACGATGGGCGGTCAGATCCACGATGAAGGTAAGATCTTCACATCTGATTTTGAAGCAGAAGTTCTTTCAGTAGACAAGGATGCTGCAGGCAAGTATCTCCATACGCTTAAAGCAGTCAAGGGTACGCTTTCATGCGGATCGACCGTAAGCATCGAAGTCGATAAGAAGACAAGGCTCTCGATCGCAAGAAACCACACTGCTACTCACATCCTGCTCTCAGCTCTCCAGAAGGTCCTTGGACCCCAGGTTGAGCAGGCAGGTTCTTATGTAGGTTCCGACCGTCTGAGATTCGACTTCAACCACCATCAGGCAATGACAGCTGAGGAACTCGACAAGGTTGAAGAAATGGTTAACGATGTCGTTCTTCAGGCTCTTCCTGTCGAGACAAAGGTGCTCGGCATCGAGGAAGCAAAGAAACTGGGCGCTACAGCTATCTTTGGCGAGAAGTACGGCGAAGTCGTAAGAGTCGTTGCGGTCGGTGATTTTGATGCACCTTTCGATCTTGAGTTCTGCGGCGGTACGCACCTTACGAACAGCGCTCAGATCGGCCAGTTCAGGATCGTTTCCGAAGCCGGTATTGCAGCCGGAATCAGAAGAATTGAAGCTGTCACAGGCGCAAGATGCTATGAGATGAACAAGGAGGACAGAGGCCTCATCAATGAAGCTGCTGCTGCCCTCAAGACACCCAAGGACAAGATCGTTGAGAAGATCAACGCACTCCATGCTGATGTTAAATCTCTTGAGAAAGAGATCGCAGAGATCCAGAAGGCAAAGGCCGGTTCTTTCGCTGATGACGCAGTCAAGGCAGCCAAGGAATTCGGCAGCATCAAGGCTGTTGTTGCTTCCTGTGACGCAGCTGATGCTGCTGCTCTCAGAGATACAGCCGACAAGATCCGCGATCAGCTCGGAAACGGTGTTGTTTTCCTTGCTGCAGAAGGTGACGGTAAGCTCCTCTTCACGGCAATGGCTGCAAAGTCTGCAGTTGATGCAGGCATCCACTGCGGAAACATCATCAAGGAAGCTGCAAAGGTCGCAGGCGGTGGTGGCGGCGGACGTCCCGACATGGCCCAGGCCGGCGGTAAGGACGTAAGCAAGCTCGCTGATGCTCTTGCAAAGGCTGAAGAAATGATCGCTTCCCAGGTCAAAGGTTGAGGTAACTGATATGTGCTTATTTTGTGATATAGTCGCGGGAAAGATCCCGTCAACAAAGGTTTACGAGAACGATAAGGTACTTTGCTTCAACGACATCAATCCTGCCGCTCCTGTACATGTTCTTGTCGTTCCCAAGAAGCATTTCGACGATATCCGTGACATGGCTTCTTCTGCCGAGGGCAAGGAGTACCTGGGATATGTTGCGGAAGCCATCGATGAAGTCGCAAAGATAAAGGATCTCGGAAACGGATTCCGCGTTATCAACAACTGCGGCGCTGACGGCGGCCAGACTGTAATGCATGCGCATTACCATGTCATCGGCGGCATTAAGCTGAGCGAGAAGATACTCTGATAATTTAGGAGAAACATAACTATGGGCAGGATGCGGGCAAAGCGCAACATCCCTATACGTATGGAAAGATGTCATGAGCGTTGGTTCGATGATCCGTTGCTCAACAAAGGTCACTGGCGTGAAGCATGCGGCTTTGCCGCTGATGTTCCCGTATGGCTTGAGATTGGCTGCGGTAAGGGTAAGTTCTGCACACAGATGGCTCAGGCCAATCCTGACGTTCTCTACATAGCAATGGAGAAGGAACCTTCCGTTGTTCTTGCCGCCATCGAAAAGGCGCATGAGATGGAACTGCCCAACCTGTTCTTCATTAAAGGTGACGCAAACCTCATCGAGAATTATTTCGACAAGGATGAGGTCGACCACATGTTCATCAATTTCTGCGATCCGTGGACCAGACAGAACAAGCCTAAGAGAAGGCTTACATACAGGGATTTCCTTACCAAGTACAAAGGATTCATCAAACCCGGCTCGAAGATATCTTTCAAGACTGACAATGACGAGCTTTTCGACTTTTCGCTCAAGGAATTCGAGGAGTCCGGTTTTGAGCTTACATGTCTTACCAGGGATCTGCACAACAGCGAATACGACAGCTCAAACATCCGCACGGAGTTCGAGCAGAAGTTTGCAGATCAGGGTATTAACATCAAGAGCGTAACCGCGGTTCTTAAATAAACTCTGTTGACTTCGTCTGCCTGTGGTGTAAAATTACACCAACAGTCACTTGATACACACGGGGTACGGGGTTATGGACCGCAACGAATTTATTTCAGTAATGAACCACAAGATCAAGCTCATAAGGACTGAGTTTGATCTGACGCAGGAGAAGATGGCCGAGGCAGTCGGAATATCCAAAAAGACACTTGTT
Source organism: Clostridiales bacterium (assembly GCA_017478485.1). Classification (GTDB taxonomy): domain Bacteria; phylum Bacillota; class Clostridia; order Saccharofermentanales; family Saccharofermentanaceae; genus Saccharofermentans. The sequence goes on from JAFVDI010000039.1 coordinate 24,411, forward strand.
GAGATCGAGAAGGGGAGAAATTCTCTCTCATGGTCTGCTGCGGTTACGGCTGCGGTTGTCTTTTCAGACAGTTCGATCCTTGCTGACGCATTCGGAGGCGAAACTTCGGATCTCATAAAGGTAATAACGTTCAGCGGCCTCGACGCGAAGCTCCCCGACAAGACCATGGGTGGACGCATCTGGTGGCAGGATATCAGGGAATCCAAGGGTTACAGGATCCAGCAGAACATAATTTCCCGCCACTTCAGGATCCTTGATGCCGAGGACCGGAGGTTATTTTCGACATTTGACAAAAAAGAAATCGACGACAAGTTCAAAGAACTTACTTCGGGCGGCAAAAAGTGAAATAAAAATCGTTTTGGCTTTCAGGGGCAAAATCGGCAAAAATTCCTCTTAATTTACAATCTTGTGACAAAAAACATATAGAAAATGCCCCCCTGATGGAGTAGAATTTCAACGGTGCATTTTTTAGCACATTATGTAATTAATCCCGTCAGGGAATTTAGGAGGAAATTCAATATGGCAGTAAAAGTTGCGATTAACGGTTTCGGTCGTATCGGACGTCTCGCTTTCAGACAGATGTTCGGCGCTGAGGGTTATGAAGTAGTTGCTATCAACGACCTCACAAAGCCTTCAATGCTCGCTCACCTTCTCAAGTATGACACCGCTCAGGGCGGATACGCTGGTGTTTTCGGTGAGAACAAGCACACAGTAACTTCTGATGACGAAGCTAACACAATCACAGTTGACGGTAAGACTCTCAAGATCTACAAAGAGTCTGACGCTAACAATTGCCCTTGGGGTGAGCTCGGTGTTGACGTAGTTCTCGAGTGCACAGGTTTCTACACATCAAAGGAGAAGTCTCAGGCTCACATCAACGCTGGCGCTAAGAAGGTTGTTATCTCAGCTCCTGCAGGAAACGATCTCCCTACAATCGTTTACAACGTTAACCACACAACACTCACAAAGGATGACAAGATCATCTCTGCTGCTTCTTGCACAACAAACTGCCTCGCTCCTATGACAAAGGCTCTCAATGATTATGCAAAGATCCAGAGCGGTATCATGACAACAGTTCACGCTTACACAGGCGACCAGATGATCCTCGACGGCCCTCAGAGAAAGGGTGACCTCCAGAGAGCAAGAGCTGGTGCTGCTAACATCGTACCTAACTCTACAGGCGCTGCTAAGGCTATCGGCCTCGTTATCCCTGA
>JAFVDI010000040.1 GCA_017478485.1 Clostridiales bacterium
ATGCGGATATCCAGAGTCAATGCATGGAATACATCGAAGCTTGCATATGATGGAAGCGGAGAAGTAAAGCGTGGAAGAGGGGTAAGTTAATAAACACCGTATTCCATATGCCGGTTTACAAACGGGAAATATTACAATTGTGATCTGAACGCCTCCTATAACATCGGAGCACGGTATTTTAGGCCCAATCCAAAAAACTGTGTAACCGAAAATCTTAAATAGAAAAGGTCTCGTATAATGTTTGTCGACAAAAACGAACAGAAACGAGGCCCATATGAAGTATAGTCAAACCAAACCCATCGTTCAAGAATCTCTGAACATTAATGTCACAGAGCCAGAGAAGATCATCATTCCTTCGGAGATGACACGGTGTGGAGTGCTATACGTCCGATCGGACATGCCTTCCTTTCAGCAGACAGGAGTTCCTGCTCTTGTCGTAACAGAGAAGAAGTATGGGCCGAAAGAGAATCCCCGGATTCAGAACATTTATTCAATGCATTTTCCGGGCAGGTATCTCGATGAATATATGAACACAGAGGTGTACTGTCCTGAATGCGGACGGCAGCTTGTTGAGAACGGGACATTAAGCTGTTCCCTTCGACATCTGCCCATTGGCGGTACATATACAAACCTTGATATTGAACGAAGAAGACTGCGCTGTCTTAACGTTAAATGCAGGTATAACTACACCTGCCCCATTGATTTTAAGGCAACGGACCATCTGATCACCGTACAGCTCCTGTGCTTTACGCAGGACCTGCTGGCGCTGCATTTCTCATTGAAAGAAGTGGCACACCTTACTGGTTTGAACCAGAATACCGTCAAGGATATCGACAGGGAACGCCTGAGCAGTCTCTATACGGTAAACGGCGAAGGAAAGGTCCTCAAAAAGCCTGACAGCCGTGCCCAGTTCCTCGCCATAGATGAGTTCAAGCTCCACAATGGTCATAAGTACGCAACCGTCATCATTGACCTGGAAACAGGCCATATCCTGCACCTTGCGCATGGAAGGAAGAAGGCAACGGTATATGAGTTCATAGACCGTGTCGGTCTGGACTGGATGTCCAGCGTGAAGGCCGTAGCCTGTGATATGAACAGCGATTTTGAAGAGGCATTTCGGGTGCGCTGTCCTCATCTGAAGATTGTCTACGACTATTTTCATATCGTTAAGAATTTCAACGATAAGGTGGTCAGCGAAGTCCGTAAAGACGAACAGAAACGACTGATCGACGAAGGCAGAACTGAGGAAGCCAAGGCGCTTAAGAAAACAAAGCATATCCTCACATCCAAGCGGGAGACGCTGGAACGTAAGGATAAAGAAGCGTAAGAAGGAAAGCTGGTATCAAAGGCCAGTCCGCTGTTCAATAAGCCGGAAGTAAGATCACGCGGAGGAAAGCTGAAGAAATACGAAGCCCTGATCAAGGACAACGAGCTGTTCCTCGCAATAGATATCGTGAAGGAAAAACTGGAGGAAGCCTACAAGCTGACATCAGTAGACGAGATGAGAAAGCAGGTAACCGAGATCATAGAGATCTGCAGAGGGACAAAAAGCAAGCACTTTAAATGGTTTGCGGATCTTCTGGAGAAGCATATTGAGGGGATTGTATATCACGCGAAGTATAAGATCAGCACAAGTAAGCTGGAAGGTCTTAACAACATGATAAAAACAGAACGTCGCCTCGGCTATGGGTATCCCGATGACGAATACTTCTTTCTGAGACTGATAGACAGAAGTCACAGGAAGGATAAGTTCTATTAATTGTTTATACACAGAAATTTAGATTGAACCAAAATTCCAAAACTTCCTGCATGGATATACTCTCCTTTTCGCTGTCTCAATTATGTTCGTTTTTCCGTCCTGTTTCCATCGATAGGCCTCATTCCGAAGAAATTGCTCGAAACAGGTTATAATGACAACTGGATTGTGAGGAAACATGATTAAAGAATTAAAAGCAGTCTGCGCGGACGTTGACGGAACACTCTGCTTAAAAGGC
>JAFVDI010000041.1 GCA_017478485.1 Clostridiales bacterium
CCACTGCATGAAGGCCGATAAAAACCTCCTGGGCAACTTCTACCGCCTCTGCCATGAAGTGAAAGACCGCCTGGGCTTTAGAGAGTCGGTTGACTTTTATGTAACAGGCGACTCTTCCATCAACGCGTTTTCAATTGCAGCTGAGGACGGAGAGCACCCCCATATTGTCAATGTTAACTCCGAGCTTTTCAACCTTATGAGCGAGGATGAGTTGAAGTTCGTCATCGGCCACGAACTAGGTCATCTTATCAATCAGGATACCGCACTCAAGCGTCTGATAAACTTTGTATACCCGCCTCAGACTACGCAGATCCCAATCACGCTGCAATATAAGATTCATCTGCATGACAATCTGGCTGAGCTGGTTGCCGACCGCTATGGCTATATTGCTTGCGGGAATCTCGAAGCTTGCGTCACGGCATTCTTTAAGATGGCGTCGGGTCTGGACCTGGAAAAAATGCAGGTGAGTATAGAAGAACTTTTGGCCGACAACAGCAAGCATCTGGAGTACTTCCTTAAGGGCGGCGGTATGAGCCATTACGACCATCCGGTGAATCCCATCCGCGTGCAGGCTATCCACCTCTTTGCCACCGCGCAGGATCAGCAGGAACTGGATAAAGGAATGGATGAACTTATCCAGATTCTTTTGAAAGTAGGAAACAACCCATTGGACGAACCTATGTCTATTTTCGTTGCCACTGCCGGTATCATTACGGCTAATATTGATGGTGAGGTTTCCAAGGAAGAGTATGAGCAGATTATCAGAACCCTTTCCGGAAGCAATATATTCCCGAAGAACTATCTGGAGTCTGTCTTTAAGGCCGATGTTGACAAGCTGTTCGAAAATTCCATTAATGCTATTCTTAATATCAACCCCGGTCTTAAATCGAACCTTCTTGAATACATAATCAGCATCGTTCTTGCTGATCGTGAGATTGGCGAGAAAGAAGTCAATTTCGTTTATAATATCGGCAAAGGACTCGGCCTCAGTATCAAAGAAATATCCATTATCTTCGCCTCCATGGTTCAACGGAACTTCAATCCAAGTTTGGACGCAATTTCATAGAGAGTATTTCGTTTGAGACTTCCGCCTCATCTATTGTTCAGATAAGGCGGAAGTCTTTCAGTTCAGTCGTTTTGCTTTGTTCACATCCGCCGGCGAAAATGTCAGCACATAGTTCCTGGCTCCACCTTTCTCATAAAAGTAAATGCGGAACACTTGCCCTCGCGTCAGGGACACTTTATCGAAGGTAAAAACCATCTTCCCGGTGGCATCCGGGGCGGTTACGCCAAGCCCGTAAGATTGTTTGGGAAATACGGCCTTTTCGTACTGGAGGCCGCGTTTGGTGCGACGCTTGCTTTCCACGGAGAAGCGCGGATCTGAGAGACCGTAGCTGACTGCGGACCCATTGTGCAAGGAGATCAGAAGGAAGAGAACGTCATCCTTGTAGAAGATGTTCTCGCAGCGGATGTCTATGTCGTAGGCGCTGGTGGCCAGGTGGTAAAGTTCAGGTTTCATACTCACGAGCTTATCGAATTCAAGGGGAGATGATGCCGACGGAGCCCCGTCGGCATGG
>JAFVDI010000042.1 GCA_017478485.1 Clostridiales bacterium
CTTCAGAAAGCAATGGAAGAATACATTAATTACTACAACACTGAAAGAATTCAGGTCAAACTGAAAGGACTGACTCCTTGTCAGGCAAGGAATCAGTCCTTATACTCGTTTTAAAACGTCCAACTTTAAGGGTTCACTTCAAAGTCGACTCCTTTTCTTTTTTTATAAGACTTTATTGAATAGTAATAAGACGGCCCGCATTGATGATCTCCATTGAAATGTCAGAAGCAGGGCAGACGATAATATTTCCGTGAGAAACGTATTCAACGCCAAAATAGGTAAGGCTCTCTTCGCAAACAAAAGAAGATTTGGAGAGAGTGAACAGCTTTTCGATCTTTTGGGCAAAAGAAACATCATTAAGAAGACTTACTGCTGAATCGATCAGTATGACCTTGGCAAGACTGTTACCGCATTCAATAAGTGAATCCAGGAAAGCCGCGAGAAGAATACGGCCATGATCAGAATCTGATGAATAGTAATCATGCTTGATAAGAAGGGTGATATTACCATTCTCATCGATGATGGTCATTTCAGGTGCAGGAGCTATTTCAAGATTGCTTTTTTCCCAGTTGTTCATCAAAATCCCTCCTGTCCGAAGATAAGAAACGCATTGAACGCTGTATGGCGTTTTTGCTGTTTCCCCAAGGTTTATCGGAGTTACGGTAATCAAACTTCAGTGTGAAGTATTCAACATCGCCGATAAGCTCATTAAATGCGAGATCACTTGAAGAAGCAAGAGCCGAAACAAAATCTGCTGCTTCATTTTGTGATAACTTGGCTGCCTGTCTGAGTAAAACGGAAGTGTGGGGGAGACAGTGATACTTTGTTTCCGAGAACTTTTTCCTGAATTCATCGTTGTGAATGAACATCCAGGCGGTAACTTCCGAGTAATGTCTCATGGTGTCATTGAGCTTTTCGCAGATAGGGCACATTGCGACACGCTTGTCTATCCTGTCGGCAATGTCATTGAGTTTTGACTTGTAATCTGAAGATCTGCCTTTGAGAAGACCTGCTTTTGAGGGAGCGGCAGCTATGATGTCTTTAGAGATGTCATCGTGAAAATCCTTAAGATGAGTATGCATAACAAGGCCCAGACCAAGTCTGTTGGTAACCGACTTATTAAGTTTACCCATGTGCTCAGGGCAAAAACCGGTCTTGTTAGTGATCTTCCTGGTATCAGGTTCCATAAGTGAAGGCCCGAGATAGTATTCGAGATAATCATTCTCAGCTTTATTCTTAAGAAAACAGAACGGGCATTCGTCTGCGCTGTTATAAGCATCGTTGACGGGGATCATATAAATCTTTTCCATATGAAATCTCCTTATTTATTATCCGGCGCATGAAGCAGGCGGCTGGCTCTGACATTAACGCCGTTTGTTGTGATCGAAGTGTATTCCTCGACTGCCATACCGACTTTTTGCTGAGCTGTTTCAAGGACTTCCTGGGCATCATAACCGTAGTAAAGGGAAAGATCCAGACTGATCATAACGCCATAGGTCTGTTTTTCAGTCTTGAACGCAGTTACTTCCGCGAATCCGGGAATATCTTTAAGCACTATCTTGATCAGATCGAGCAAAGCTTCATCGGAAATGGAATATGAACCCAGTGATGAGAATGTCGGTCTAACTACCGTGCGGTCAGAATCAGGAGCAGGCTGAATGATGCCGCGGTCACGGTCAAAACGCTGCCTGAGCTTTGAAAAAGGGTCAGAGAAATAACCTGAGAACTCATGCTTGACCTCCATGCTCGGAACAGGGATCGTATGCATACCCTCAGTCATTCTCGTATTACGGGCGAGTCTTCGTTCCTCTTCGGAAGAAACATCCTCGATCCTGATAAGCATGGAAGGTCGGTTCAGCCAAAGATTGTCACAGATCTTGCCGAGCATGGAATCAGATGTTCCCAGGATCATCAGAGCCTTAGGACCTGACTCGACAAGTGCTCTTCTCATTACGGAAGACCTTGTCGGATCGGTGAAGATAGCCTGACGGACTGATTCCATCTTTGTAGGCGCCTTTTTTGCGGAAGTACCGGCAACAATACGGCTTCCGTTAATGAGAAGTCCGTCATCTATTATGTAGTAAATATTATTATCCCGGGCAACTTTAATGGCACGTGTACTCTTGCCGGTTCCCGAAGGTCCTACGAAAGCGATGACAGCTATTCCGGCGAGATACTCACGTGTCAGCTGATCACTGCTGAGGATCAGTTCAACATTCTTTTCGGGATCGGAACCGGATCCTGCATTGCCGGAAGCCGCAGTGCGCTCAAAGCGCTTCAAAGTCCCGCGGAATTCAGACAGCAGTGTTTTGCGCGGTGCTGACTGATTCTTCGCCGCTGAAACTGTTTCGTTCTTTGAAGTGATATCGGGACCGGCCATGGTTCACCAGCAGATCAGCCGTTCCAGTTATGGTAGACTTCCTGGACGTCCTCGTTTTCGTCAAACATGTCGAGCATTTTTTCGAGTTTCTCGACTGCTTCAGGATCTGTAACATCGGTAGTAGTGATGGCCACAGGTCCTAAAGTAACATCAGCAAAGGTATATCCTTTTGCTTCGAGCTCGTCTCTGACGGAATAAAAATCCGCGGGAGCAGTTGTTATGATGTAGAAATCGTCATCGCTGTCGAAATCCGAAGCTCCGCAGTCGAGTGCATCGCCCATGACGGCATCTTCGTCTTCAAAGTCTTCTTTTGATATCAGTATGGTTCCTTTCTCTTCGAAAAGGAAAGAGACGCTTCCGTCAACACCGAGATTGCCGCCGTTCTTGTCGAAGATGTGTCTGACATCGGCAGCAGTCCTGTTGCGGTTATTTGTCAGGGCCTTTGCCATGACGGCAACGCCTGCGGGACCATAACCCTCATATGTGATCTCTTCATAATCGTCGCCTTCACCGGCTTCGGCAGCCTTCTTGATGGCACGGTTGATATTGTCATTAGGCATATTTGCAGCTTTTGCTTTTGCTACAACGACCTTGAGTCTTGAGTTTCCGTTAACATCAGCGCCGCCGGCCTTAACAGCTACGGCGATCTCTTTTGCGAACTTGGTGAAAATAGCTCCCTTTGCCGCATCAGAAGCTTCCTTTTTCCTCTTGATATTGTTCCACTTGGAATGTCCTGACATAAAATCCTCCACGTCTAATTTGTGAATGTCATATATTATAGTATAGTAATTTTATTATAAAAATAAAAAAATCATCCGGATTTCCCGTGACATTAAATTGTCAAAAATATTTTTTATGCAGAATGTCACTTAAACTTGCTTTTTACAGCATGCCGTTGTATAGTTTTGTATGTGTATGTTTGGGTTCATATGCCTATTATTTTGGTGCCTGTTTTTCTAAGTGATTAACAGACCGTCTGGGAGGGTTTGATGAAGAGGTTAGGAGACATTCTGGTCGAGAGTGGTTTTCTTAACGCAACTGAGCTCGCAGAAGTGCTTGGCGTGCAGAAAGAAACCGGTAAACGTCTTGGTGAAGTAATTGTTGAAAGCGGATTGATGACGGAGTTTGACATTCTCCGTGCTGTTTCAAGCCAGTATGATTACCCTATCATTGACTTGACGAGTATTGAAGTCGATCCTAAGGCTACAGCGCTTCTTAATCAGAAGTTCTGCGAAGATAACGTAGTTCTTCCTATCGGTTTTGATAATGACAACCTGGTTGTTGCCATTGATGACCCAATGAACATCACAATAGAAGATGAACTGCAGTTCCAGACCGGATTCCAGATTACGTTGATGCTCGCAACCCATACATCTATCATCAACGCGATTAAGGTTAATTACGGAAAAGAGAGTGCTGCAAAGGCTGCCGAGGAACTCGGTGCTGACATGGACAAAGATGATTCAGACGAGATGTCTGAGATCAACGATGCCGTCAACAGTGCTCCTGTTGTTAAGCTTGTTAACTCAATGATCGATTACGCTATCCGTGCGGGCTCATCCGATATTCATATCGAGCCTCTCGAAGACAGAGTCCGTGTCCGTATCCGTATCGACGGTGTCATGCAGGAAGTCATGAGCAACCCTCTGTCCGCAAGAGACGCCATTACTACAAGAATCAAGATCCTCGGCGGAATGAACATCGCCGAGAAGCGTATCCCGCAGGACGGCCGTATTACAACGGAGATCAACAACGAACTCGTTGACATGCGTGTATCCATTCTTCCTACTGTTACAGGTGAGAAGACGGTTATCCGTATCCTTGCAAAGAACGATGCCAACCTTAACAGAAAATGGCTCGGCATCAGTGATCACAACAATGATCTCATTAATAAGATTATTAAAGTGCCTCAGGGAATCTGCCTTATCTCCGGACCTACAGGTTCAGGTAAGACAACAACCCTTTATACTCTTCTTGCAGAGAAGAACACTCCTGAAGTTAATATCATCACAGTTGAGGACCCTGTAGAAATCAAGATCCCCGGACTTAACCAGGTACAGGTTAACGCCAAGGCGGGTATGACATTCGCAAGCGGTCTTCGTTCCATTCTCCGTCAGGACCCTGATATCATCCTCGTCGGAGAGATCCGTGACGGCGAGACCGCAGAGATCGCAATGCGTGCCGCTATCACGGGACACCTTGTTTTCAGTACAATCCACACCAACGATGCTGTTTCTTCCATCAACAGACTTATCGATATGGGTCTCGAGCCTTACATGGTTTCCACAGCTCTTGTCGGCGTTGTATCGCAGCGTCTTGTCCGCAGAGTCTGCACGAACTGCCGTGAGGCTATCGAACCTGATGAATATGATATTCAGACATTGCGTCTTGAGCCCGGTCAGAAGATCTATCACGGCAAGGGATGCTCCGAGTGCAATGAGAAGGGCTATAAGGGCCGAATCGCCATTCATGAGATCGTCGTTATGACGAAGAAGATGAAGGCTCTTCTTGAAAGACGTGCAAGTGAAGAAGACATGCGTCAGCTTGCAGTCACCGAAGGTACTCAGATGCTGCAGGAATCTGCAAGAGCACTTGTTCTTGAAGGTATCACCACAGTAGATGAGCTTAACAGAGTTGCTTACACGATTGACTGATAAGGAGGTTACAAAACGTGGAAGGTTTTAGTTTATCAATCGAATCGATTCTCTCTGAATCAGTAAAGATGGGTGCATCAGATACCCATATTACTGTCGGACTTCCTCCGATGATTCGAATCGACGGTATGTTGATGCCGATGGGCAATCAGCCGTTGACAGCTGCTGACACAGAATATCTCTGTAAGTCAATGATCGACAAGTCCAGACAGCAGTATCTTAACGAGAGGGGCGAAATCGACTTCTCCTATGTCGTTGAGGATTACAGCCGTTTCAGATGTAATGTATTTAAGCAGCGCGGAACTTATGCTCTTGCAGCAAGAACTATCACAAATGAGATCCCTACATGCGAGCAGCTCGGTCTGCCTAACGTATTTAAGGATCTCGTTATGTTGCCGAGAGGTCTTATCCTTGTCACCGGTCCTACGGGTTCAGGTAAGTCCACAACACTCGCTGCTATGATCGGCCATGTTAATACATGCAAGAAGTGCCACATCCTCACTCTTGAGGAACCTATCGAGTACCTTCACATGCATGGTGAAGCAATGATCAACCAGAGAGAAGTTCATGAGGATACTCTTTCATTCGCGAACGCTCTCCGTGCTGCTCTCCGTGAAGACCCGGATATCATCCTCGTCGGAGAAATGCGTGACCTCGATACTATCAGTACCGCTATCACCGCAGCAGAAACAGGACACTTGGTTCTTTCCACACTGCATACTTCATCAGCTGCAGACACGGTAAACCGTATCATCGACGTTTACCCGCCTCATCAGCAGGATCAGATCAGAGTTCAGCTTTCTTCTGTTCTTTCTGCAGTTATCTGCCAGACGCTCGTTCCGAGGATCGGCGGAGGAAGATGTGCTGCATTCGAGATCATGATCACGAATGACGCTATCAAGAACAATATCCGTGAAGGAAAGACTTATCAGATCGACAGTACGATAGCTACGAGTCTCCAGCAGGGAATGTGCCCGCTCGACTTCTATCTTGCTGAACTTGTTAAGAGAAAGATTATCGCCAGGGATACAGCACTCGAAAGATGCCATGCCCAGGATGATCTTAAGCGTTTTATCAACAATCCCGGTTCTTCGAATAGCCCTCTGTTCGGTGATTTGGAATATACCTGATTATTTGCGCTTGCATACTATTCTAAATAAGGAGGAAAAAGAATAATGCCTAATTTCAGATATCAGGTAATTGATGCTGCCGGTAAAAAATCTGAAGGTTTGATCGAGGCTGCTTCTATCGGTGAAGCTACCCGCAAACTGAAGACCGACGGAAAATACATTTCATCACTTACTCTTGACAGAGGATCGGATCTTGCCAACATCAATATCGGCAGCCCGATGCTTAAGACTAAGGACCTCGTTCTTATCACAAGACAGCTTGCCTCACTTCTGTCAGCAGGTATTACAGTCGTCAGAGCACTCGACATGCTTTATCAGCAGCTTGAAAGCAAAAAGGCTAAGAAGTGCATCGGCGAAGTTTACGAGTCGGTTCAGGGAGGCCGTTCACTTTCTGAAGCTTTCAGAGAACAGAAGGGTGTCATTCCTAACATCATGATCAGTATGATCGCGGCAGGTGAAGAATCCGGCCGTCTCGATGAAGTTATGGAGCGTCTGGCAGAACACTTCCAGAAGGCACAGAAACTTAAGAACAAGATTTCATCTGCGATGGTCTATCCTAAGATCCTTGCAGGACTTACAGCGGCAGTCAGTATCGGACTCCTCACATTCCTTGTTCCTAAGATCGGTGATACGATCGTCAGCTTGGGCGGTCAGCTCCCCGCACTTACAAAAGCACTTCTTGCTATTTCAAAGTCACTTACAACTTGGTGGTATATCTATATTGCTGTAGTTGTAATGATCGTTTATGGTTTCAAATTGTGGAAAAGCTCCGATAAGGGAAGTGAGCAGTGGTCATACATGATGCTCAAGATGCCTATCGTAGGTAAGGCAACAACCATGAACGCTGCTGCAAGATTCACAAGAACCGTTTCGACGCTTCTCAAGTCAGGTATCTCTGTTCTCCAGGCTGTTGAGATCACAGAGAAGTCTCTTGATAACGTCATCTTGGAGAAGAAACTGGCTGATGCCAGGGTTGAGATCAGGAAAGGTACTTCTCTTTCCAAATCAATCAGAGGAATTACAGAATTCCCTCCGATGATCTATGCAATGGTTGCTATCGGTGAGGAATCAGGTACTCTCGATTCCATCCTTGATAAGGCAGCAGACTACTTCGAGGACGAAGCAGACTCTGCAACGGCAAAGATGACAGCAGCTCTCGAGCCTGTTATGATCATCATCCTTGCTATCATCGTCGGTACGGTTGTCGGCGGTATCGCAATGCCTATCTTCACGATGGCTCAGTGGATCATGTAAATAAGGAACAGTATTTGAAAGGAGAAAACAGATGGATTTTTCAATAGGTAGAGGCGGATCCGAATTAGTAATCGACTGCTCAAGCTCTGACCTCAAGATTGCTGTCGGAAATTATAACCCGAAGTCCGGGAATATAACGATCGACACGATAGGAATAATTCCTCTCGAGACAGATGCTATCAACGATGGTGCCATCGCAGACTCATTCGGTATCGTAATGGCTGTTAAGCACGCCATTGCCAGACTCGGCATCAGAAACAAGAGCTGCATTCTTACAACGGAGGGTGCCTTTGTTCATACAAGAGACTTAGAGCTCCCTATAGCAAAGGAAGATCAGCTTAAGGATATGGTTAAGTACGAAGTTATCGGCCAGGGTACAAACCGTGACCTTTCTATCGACTATATCGTTTATGGTACAACAAAGGATGAAGAGACCAATGCGGATAAGCTTAAGATCAGAGCTACTGCTATTCCTACAGACACGATCAAGGATTTCCGTGAATTCCTTAAGGAAATGGAACTTCAGCCTACAGCTCTCGATATGAACCCTAACGCTGTCAGAAAGCTCTTCTCACAGGGTATCATCAACGGCAATGTAAACATTTCACAGTCAACATTGCTCCTTATTGAGCTCTCAAGCAGAACAACAACAGTTACAGTTCTTGACAAGGGATTCCCGGTTCTTTCAAGAAGACTTCAGTTCGGTCATTCAAACATCCGTCAGGTTGCTGATTCCGTTAAGAAGCTCCAGGGAACAAACCAGCAGTCTTCACTTGCAAGACGTCTCAGCATCACAACATCTGATGCTGCAGCAAGCGTACCGATCGAAGACATCGACGTTTGGAACGAGACAGTTGCCAATACACCTGCTCTTCAGAGTGCTGTCAATGCTTACTTCAAGAGCCTTGTTGATGCAGTATCTCGTACTGCTCAGTTCTCAATCTCAAAGTATAAGATCGATACCATCAGCACATGCTTCCTTTATGGTTCCGGTGCAGGCTACAAGAAGATCGACAAGGAATTGTCTCGTCAGCTTGGAACCCAGGTAGAGATATTAAGGACACTCAGTACGGTCATCGGACCCAAGAATTTCGAACTGCATCAGTTTGTAAACTGCTGTGGTGCGTTGATTCGTAATGATTAAAGGAGGGGTGTAATTCATGGCTAGCGGAATTAATAAGAAACTTCTTGCTAAGAAGGACATGAACTTCTTTAGGGAGTTCACGGCCAACGCAGCAAGAGCAGCAAGAATGTTGGGCTACGCAATGGTAGGCGGTATTCTTGTAGTTTTCATCGTACTTGGCTTGATCGGTTATCTGGCAGTCAGAAACTTCATGAAGCAGCAGGATATTGATGCTATTACTGCTGAGCTTGCAGGTCCTGAATATGCCGGACTCGAAGAGAAGGCCAAGCAGCTCCAGGAAGAGCTGAATCAGAAGAATAACTACTACTTCGCATTAACAACAATGCGTACAAACGTTGACAGAGTTGCTACAGTTCCGATGGAGATTCCCGGAATCCTTGCAAAGAGCATCCCGAGCGATACCTACATCACAGACTATGCAATCAACGGATCATCGATCAAGTACAATGGTTATTCATTTACTTATTACAGCCCTGTTGACATGGTTAACATGCTGAATACAGCTAAGGTATTCACATCCAGACCTCTGTTCAATATTGCCCGTGTTGACGGAACAACGATTGGCGGACCGGAAGTTTTCTATAACTCAAAGACCGGCGATGCACTCCCGCTCAACAACTATTACACATTTAGTATCGACGGAACTCTCATCTCTAAGGTTTATATCTCTATCGGACGTTATCTTAACGGCACGACAGTCAAGAGCCTTTCCGGTGTTGAGACCACAGAATACAATGCAGGCGCTGAATACAATTTCACAGAAGGCATTGATACTTATGTTTCCGGTGGTGTTACATACAACCTCGTCAGAGTTACAGTTGACGGTACGGATATCACACCTGATAACCTTGCAAGCATCAAAGCATCTCATGCATTCAGCGGAACAGCAAAAGCTAATACTGAGATAAACCTTTATTACGAGGTTGCTCAGGCACAGCCTGCGCAGTAATAAGGAGGTATCATACAGATGAATAATTTATCAGCCCGTGAAAAAACCGGAATATATGTAATTTCATTACTGATCCTCATACTGCTCGGATATATTCTCGGTATTAGAACATTAAATAATAAGTATACTGTACTTGAAAAGCAGTACAACGAACTCGTACAGAGGAGAGAATATCTCAATCAGCTGAAAGCAAACGTTGCTCAGACAACGGATGAAATCAAAAAGTTGAATGAAGCCATTTCCAAGGTTGAGTTGTCATTCATCGACAAGCTTGAGAATGAGTGCCTTATGCAGTATGTTCTTAAGACTTTCGAAGACAGCGGCATTCCGTACATGGCTGACATCACAACTGAAGATGTACCTTGCAATGCAATTGCATATGCAGACGGAACAACTTCACCTGACGTTCTCCAGTGCACAAGAGTCAAGGTTACTTATGCATCAACAGACGGATACATCATTCCTGCATACAACCTCAGCATTGATACAGTTTCCAAGCCTGCTGAAGGCGAAAAGGATGCAAAGTCTAAGGTAAAGGAACTCATCGGTAAGATGGGTAAGGAAGAGTATGCTGAAGCTAAGGGTTATGACGAATTCCTTAAGGGTCTCGAAAAGATGTCTAAGGAAAATCCCGGATGCATCAAGGTTACTGATCTTACAGCAACATCTAAGAACGGTTTCTTCATTCTTACAGCAAATATCGACTTCTATGGAACAGTTCTGACAAACCGTGTATCTGTCGACGACAGCAAGGCCGCTTACACATACTGGACCGGTCATACTAATGTTGATACATCAGGCGGTTTCATCGGATTCCCTTATGTTGTCAAGAATGAGAAGAGCTTGTGGAACGGCTATGTCCTCAATACCTTTGAAGCTCTTGGTGAAAGACCGTTCGCAGCTTACTGGGCAAATGCAGCATTTTCTGCTAAGACAAGTGGCAATGGTGCTCTTGCTAAGTTCTTCAATGTTAAGGATCCCAGAACCATTGAAGTAACAAAGCAGACAAAGAAGGGTAAGAAGGCTGCTAAGGCTACCACACCTTCGATCGTTAAAGTAGGTGCATAAAGGATGATGCGATTGGGGAAATGCAATTGTGGCGAAAATTTGAAAAAAAATGAAAAACCTATTGCATTTCTCCATAATCGTGTTATACTTCAAGTACAAACTCAATAAACCTTACAGGAGGAAATTCAAAATGAAGAAGATTCAGAAGTCAAAGAAGGGTTTCACCCTCGTAGAAATGGTACTCGTTATCGCTATCATCGTTATCCTTGCAGCGGTTCTCGTACTCGGTATCGGTACATATCTCCAGAGGGCTAGAGCAGCTTCTTCTTCCATCGCAGCTCACAACAGCTCAATCTCTGTAGTTCGTTCACAGATCGACGCAGCTCTCAGCTAATCTTTAAGATTTAACAGAGAACAAGGAGCGGGGATTTATTCCCCGCTCTTTTTTATCTTTTTTGTAAACATTTTTAACAAATTGTGAACAAATCTATTGAAAATATTCTTGAAGCAGTTATAATATGATTGTAATAGAATTAGATTAATAGTCATCATTCTAGCTGGAGGCTGTTATGCGTAGAATAAACAAGCATAGTCAAAACTTACGCGGTTTCACATTGGTAGAAATGTTGCTCGTAATCGGAATCATTATTATTCTTGCCGGCGCTGTTGCGCTTGGTGTGTCGGATACTCTTGATCCTGCAAGAAGAGCACAGGAAAATATCAGTGCAAAAGCTGTAGCTGCTTCGCAGTCAATTGCAGGCAGCGAGCTGCATCTTAAGAATCTGGGCTTTTAAGGAGGTCTGACATGAAAAGGTTTTCTAAGTTAAAGAATAGGAAAGGCTTTACCCTTCTTGAAACCCTGCTTGCAACATGCATTCTTGTTATTGTCAGTTCAATGCTTATGCAGGGCTTTATAACCGCAATGGGTTATTCTTATAATTCATCAGTTTATTCAAGATCTGCATCTTATAACAGCCAGTTGTGCGTAACACAGCTCGCAGAATGGTCAAAGCGTGCAGACGGCGTTGCAAGTATCAACGCAGATAATTCTATCAATACAGAGACTCGTCCTTATTATGAAGTTGGTAAGGTAGGCTATAATCAGACAGGATCATTCGCAAATCTTAAGACGCTTAAATTCGGCACTCTTGGAAAAGTAAGAGTTGCAGTTTATGAGCAGAAGGATGTTAATGATGATGATGGTATCGCTCCTGATATGATCCAGGGTTCTTCCCAGATTGGTGCTTTCTCTGCTGAAACTATTGTGAGCAATCCTAATGCAGTAGCAGACAACCGTACAATTCTTTTCTACTATCCGACAAATAACGGTGAAGATCCGTCCAGACCTTATTTTGGCAACACTCACGTTTATCTTCAGAACGGATCTACTTATGTTTGGGGCTATGATGATCCGACTCAGCCCGATGGCGTAAAAGTTCTCAGTACTATTACCAATAGGCAGTAAGAGAATTGGAGGATGTTATTATGAAGCGTTTACATAACAATAAGCGAGGTTTTACCCTTGTAGAAATGATGCTTGCTCTTGCTATTATCATTGTTATCGGTTGGACTACCGTAGCACTGATGGTTGCAACCAGGGATTCATTTATGACCTCATATAATACGAATGATTCTTCTGATTACGCTGTTCTTTATGCAAATGGTATCGAGAACACATATTTAGCGCATACTCAGTATAAGACGAACACAACGATCACGATCAATCCGAATAAATCTATTTTAACGGATAACGGAACCCAGGTATTTGCTCCTAACCAGATGACAACAAAGAATGTTAACAGCGGTGCTGTTGTTGATAAGTGGGAGATCAGAGCATACTTTTTCGTTGATACTGAAGCTTCCGGTCAGCAGATCGTTAAATACAGGGTTTTCGTAGTTGATAACTATTACAGCCCTTCTTACAGAGTAATGTGTGTCCATGAGGATGCAGTTTGGGCTCCTCATATGGGTTACGGAAAGGTTGCACTTTCAAACACTCATTCAGGTGATGCTGTAGATACATTCCTCAGAGGTCATTATAATCTGACGAATTGGTGTGATACCCTTAAATACACTCCTTGATTTCAGGTCTATTTACTTAAAAGTATCTAACACTCCGCGGCTAAATACCGCGGAGTTTTTTATTGGTAACAGCCTTTGTGATAAAATATGAAAACTAATGAAAGGCAGGACGTATGATGAAGATAAACATCGGACTTGATATCGGTGGAAGCACGACAAAGATCGTGGGAATGCGCGGTAAAGAGATCGTTGCAAAAGAAATCGTAAGAGCCGGAGATCCGGTGACCTCTGCGTTTGGTGCCGTAGGAAAGCTTATCAACGACCACGGTCTTAAGACTGATGATATAAACAGAATAAACATAACAGGAGTAGGATCGTCATATACGACAACTCCGGTATTCGGCATTGAGACTGTTTTGGTCGAGGAGTTCATTTCCACCGGTCTGGGCGGACTTTATCTTTCCGGTCTTGATCATGCGGTTGTAGTTAGCATGGGCACCGGCACAGCTTATCTTGACGCCTCCTATGAGAGAGTTAAGCACATTATCGGCTCCGGTGTCGGCGGAGGAACTCTGGCAGGTCTTTGCAATGCAGTGCTTGGCCTCGAAGACGTTATAAAACTTTCAGATATGGCAAAAGAGGGCTCACTTACAGCTTGTGACCTGACGATCGGAGATATATCAAGAAAAGAGATCCCGGGACTTCCGATGGATGCAACCGCATCAAACTTCGGCAAAGTTGCAGATGACCTCAGCCGTGAAGACAAAGCAGCCGGAATATTCAATCTTGTTTATCAGGCTATAGGATCCATGTCGGTCCTTACATCAAAGATCTGCGGACTCAACGATATCGTATTCACAGGCCAGCTGACGGCTATTCCTGTATGCAAGGATCTCCTGATCCCATTTGCAAAGCTCTATAATGCAAACTTCGTAGTTCCTGATAATGCTGAGTTCGCAACTGCGATAGGCAGCTGTCTTGCCGGAACGACGGGGGAGAATTAATGGCAGCAAAAAAGAACAGAGCACCTGAACTGGATTTCCTGAGGGGTTTTGCTTTGATCCTGATGTTTATCCAGCATGTCTCATATGATCTGAAGTATGAGTTCGGAGTACCTGGATTTAATTATCTTGAGTCAAACTGGTTCTGGGCATTTGTTCATCCGTCATGGCTGGTCATATTCGTAGGCGTTTCAGGAATCTGCTGCACATTTTCCAGGAATAACCTGAAAAGAGGACTTAAGCTTCTCGCAGTTGCAGCCGGCTTGACACTGGGAACATATCTTATCCAGCGTTTTACGGGGATCCCCTGCCTCATTATATTTAATGTGCTGGCCCTTTTGTCGTTGTCCATACTTCTTTATACGTTCGTTCAGTTCATTGAAAAGAAGGCTGGAATAAGACCTGCGGTCATTAATGTGCTTCTCGGAGCATTCGGAGTATATTTCACGGTTCTTGGCGGAACAATAAGCAATATGGATTATTCAACGCAGAATCTGATATTCCTGCCTGTCGGATTTGCGATAAAGAATGCACCTGCAGTTGCAGATTACATGAATCTGTTTCCATGGCTGGGTGTTTTCATGATCGGATGTGTTATAGGCCGTGTATGTTACTCAGAAAAAAAGTCTCTGCTTACGGATAAAATAAAGAAGCTTCATAAGGCAGCTGCTCCGGTAGAATTTATTGGCAGGCATTCTCTGATAATCTATCTTGTTCATCAGCCGGTAGTTTATGGAATCCTTTATCTGATATTTACTGTTCTTGGAAAGATTAAATGATAATCCGTTCAAAAAAGAAGAAAAAGACGGTCTCGAAGGTCGTTACCATAATCATCTTTATTTCTGTCATCACCGCGTCTTATCTTACGGGGCGTTTATTGCCGCGGGATATCGCTGACAGATATTCGTCAGAGGTATTTCCGTTTCTGTCATCCATACCGCAGAAGATCAGTTCTTTTACCTCAGTCTCATTGACTGAGATCACGGTCATCGGGGCAGGCTGCCTTGCAGTTCCGCTCCTGATCATTTGGCTGGTATTTCTGATAAAGAAAGCTCTGACAAGAGGTGTGGGGAAATATCTGTATAAGAGCCTTAGAAATGTCCTTGCGGTAACCATGGTACTGCTGATCATATTTGAGCTGATGCACGGCTTTAACTACAGGAGAACTCCGGCCAGAACCTTATTGGGACTTGGGCAGACAAAGATCTCTTTTGAAGATTACTGCGCGGCACTCGAATGGTCATACGGTGAAATGATCAAAGCCAGAAAAGAACTTGCAGAAGACAAGAACGGCGTTGCACAGCTTTCCACTGATTTTGAAGAAACGGCCAGATACGCATCCGAAGTAACGGATTCATTCTGTGCTTCTTACGGCATTGCCAAATACAAAAGCTTCTCAAGGCCTAAATCAGTCAGGCTGAGTCATTACTGGAGTTACACTTATATCGTAGGCATGGTCAATCCGGCATACGGCGAAGCAAACATCAACACAGATTATATGGATATAACTTCGATCCCATCAACGATCTGCCACGAACTGTGCCATACGAAAGGTTTCGCAAATGAAACAGACTGCAACCTCATAGGCGCGCTGGCCTGCCTGACTGCCGAAAGGCCTGATTTCAGATATTGCGGTTACTACACAGTTTTTATCTCCCTTCTGAACCAGATCGAAACACTTAAAAGGGATAAAGGGTTCAAGTATGAATACAAGATCGATCCCGATGACATAAGGCCGGTCGCACGTGATACCCAGGCCGCAAATGATTACTGGAAGAAGATCGACGATGAAGTCCTTGATATACAGAAGCGTTTCGGTATCAACATTACGGAGAAGGCGCACGAGGCAAACAATAAATTCCTGCAGTCCAACGGAGAAAAAGAGGGCGTCGATACATATAATGTTCCCGAAAACGTATATGTTGATTTCTATATAAAGTATGTTTCACAGAGGAGCAGCGGAAATGCTTAAAGTTATCCTCAAAGGGCATGATTGTTTTTACGGCATAGCGGATATCTTAAGGATGTTCTATAGCGAGATCTCGGAGGACCGCGAGAAGGGGTTCGTAACAGCTGCAGATGCTCCGGATCTGACGCTTATAAACACTTTAGAAAATGACGGAAGTTCTGTTACCGAAGTTAAGGAAAGCGGGAAACGCTATGCTTTTGACGGAGCTCCTCTTGAGACCGGAAGAGAAGTAAGGCGATCTCTTTACATTGCGCTTGAGGATATTACCGGGACCGCTCTTCCTTGGGGATGTCTTTCAGGAATAAGACCCACTCTGGTGGCTTCGGAGGAAGAGTCCGCGGAAGAACTTGCAAGGAAATATCTTGTAAGAGAAGACAAAGCTGCACTCGGATTTGAGACTTCCAGGGAAGAAATGAGACTGCTTGGCCTCGTTCCTCACGATGATCTCAACATCTATGTGGGAGTGCCATTCTGTCCGTCCAGGTGTTCTTATTGTTCCTTCATTTCGGAGGACATTTCTCATCACATGGGACGGCTCGGTGATTACGAAGCTGCACTTGAAAATGAGATCAGAACGCTTGCTCCGCACATCAACAGAAGAATATCAACTCTTTATATGGGCGGGGGCACACCAACTGTTTTCAGCGATGAACAGTTTGCAAGGCTTCTAGATTGTATCTACGAAAACATCAGGATCGATCCATCGTGTGAGGTTACGATCGAAGCGGGACGTCCCGATACTATAACCGGATATAAACTTGATGCCATGCGTTCTCACGGCATAGGCAGGATATGCATAAATCCCCAGACGATGAGGAATGCTACATTGGCTAAGCTCGGCCGTCTTCATACTTCGGAAAACATCGTAAGGACGTATGAGCTTGCAAGAGACAAAGGGTTTGAAGTCATCAACATGGATCTTATCGCGGGACTGCCATATGAGACCGGAGATGACTTTGTGGAATCCGTTTCCAAACTCATAAAACTGGATCCGGGAAACATAACAGTACATACGCTCTATAAAAAGCGCAGAGCCGCTCTGTCGAAGGAGACGGTGTTGGACAGGGAAGAATCACGCGGAGACATTGACGCGGCCGTCAGCGAGGGATACAGGCTCTTATACGAAGCAGGATATCATCCGTATTATCTCTACAGGCAGAAAGATACAGGTCACGGTCTTGAGAATACCGGTTTTGCGAAAGGCGATACAGGCTGTCTTTACAATGTAGCGATGATGAGCGATGCAAGGGATATATTGTCATTCGGAGCCGGCGGCATGAGCAAAAGATGCTTCGAGCAGGACGGTCCGGCTTCAAAACACAGGGTTGAACGGTGCCCAACGGTCAAGGATGCTTTGCGTTATATAAGAGGCAGTTTTGAGGCAGCAGAGCGCAAACGCGCATTTTTCGGGCTTTGAGAGTATAATATAATACGGAGTTATATTGCGAAATGAAGGAAATGGAGAGAAAAAGCAATAAACTTATCCTCCTTATGCTGCTTCTGCCGCTTGCAGTCGTATTGATCGCGGCCGGATGCAAGAAGAAAGAAGGAGAGCTTTATAAGTTCGTCGTAACATCGGTCACTAAGAGTGAATCCGTGACGGACAGTGAATCCATGTCTTCTGAAACCTCCGAAATTACCGCTGAATCTGAAAGCGCGGTCCCTGCCGACACAACGGCTGAGGAAACAACGGAAGAAACAACCGAGGAAACCGCTGAAGAGACCACGACCAAAGCTGAGGTAAAAGCCGAGACGAAAAAGACGACCAAGGCTACCACGAAAGCTACGACTAAAGCTGTCAAAAAGACTGCAAAGACAACTAAAAAGACCACTAAGACAACAAAGAAAAAGAAGGCAACACCCACACCTACACCCAAACCTAAGTTTTCAGGTTATCTGTTTGTCGGGGACTCAAGGACCGTAGGACTTGATGAGGCTGTAAGCGGTGTTTCGAGCATTGCAAAAGTCGGAGCCGGAGTTACCTATTTCAAGAGCATTTTATCTGAAGTAACAAAGGTCAGGGGAAAGAACGTTATCTTTAATTTCGGTGTAAATGACCGTGACCGTTACAAGGATTATGTGGCGGTATACAAATCTTTACCGAAGGAATTCATCCAGAAAAACAATGTCATCTTCATGTCGGTCAATCCTACTGACGGCAGCAAATATGGCAGCTGGAATGCGGATATCGACAAATTCAATGCATACGTAAAAAAGAATCTTCCGAGCGGGATCAAATATCTTAATACGAATGCGACCTTGAAAAAGGAAGGATTCCAGACACGTGACGGCTGTCATTACAAGCCTGTCACTTACAAGAGGATCGCGCAGCTGACGTTTATCTTCTGCGGTGACAAAAACAGGAAGCCTTAAGGAAAATCGTTTTATTTATTAATATAATGTAACGCCCGTGTAAATGTAATCTTCTAAGGCATCTGTTAAAATGTAATCATCAATTACTGCGAGCAGGTGCATATGAGAACGGCATTATCGGTTGTTTTTTCAATTCTGATACTAGCGCTTGTTATTTGCGTGCTTTCTGCCATGCGTTCAAAAAGATCGATCGGAAAGAACGTTGCAAATCTCATAGTCGGTCTGACAATACCTATCTTCGGAAATCTCATAATCATAATCACATCTGATCAGATACTTGCGAATGTCGGCTATGACATTTATTTTCTTGGTATGGATGCATCGGTGATCTCTCTCTTGTTCTTTGCACATGCATATTGCGACATTGGAAAAGTCAAGCGCGGTGTACAGACAGCGATCTATATTGCCGGTGGTATCGATGTGCTGCAGTATGCCGTAAATTCGTATATTCCGATCACTTTTAAGACTGAAATGATAACAGTTGATGAGCGGGCGTATTACAGACTGGTCCCGCTGTTCGGACAGTTTTACCACAGATTATTCTGTTACGGATTGTACTTAGCCACGTTTATCATTTTTATCGTCGTGACAATAAAGGCATCCAGGGTTTATGTTGAAAAATACATGATAATACTGATCTCTTTGTCGGTTATGGTTGCGGTAGAGACATACTACATAATCTCAAGACATCCGCTTGATATGTCAATGATCGGTTTAGGAATACTCGGTCTTCTCGTATATTTCTTCGCGCTGCACTACAGATCCATGAGAGTCCTGGACGGAATTCTTGCGAGCATGGCTTCGGACATGCCGGACGCACTTTTCTTTTTCGATAAGAGCGGAAGGTGCATCTGGACAAATGAGCCCGGAAGAAAACGCATCGGCGTTAAGGAAGGTCACTATGAGAACGTTAAGGCAAACCTCAAGTTCCTGTTTGATGACATCGATTTCAGTTACAGCGAATGGTCAAAGAAAGTAGTTATCGGAGTAGGTGATGATGCCCAGTATATGGATCTCACCATGCGGTCAGCACAGGATGAACTCGGAAGGACAACAGGTTCTTATCTGAGCGTACGTGACAACACTGCGGACTACCATGCTATGCAGCGTGACATCTATAACGCAACACATGATTCTGTTACAGGTCTTTATGCAAAGGAATACCTCTATGAACAGATCGCAAGGAGACTTGCCAACGATACTAAGACTCACTACATGATCGGCTTTATCGAAATATCCAATTTCAAGATGATAAACGATGTTTTCGGAAGGAAGTTCGGAAAGTTTACGGTTAAGAAGATCGCCGAAGTGTTGAAAGCCAGTTCAAGCAATAAGACATTGTACGGACGGCTTGGAGATGATTCATTCGGAATCCTGATCGACAAGGAAAGATTTGACGAAAAAAAGGTCGAACAACTGATAGAATCATTCGTTGTCTCAGACGGAACTCTTGACCATCATGTTCTTCTTCATTTCGGTATCTACGATATCAATACCGAGATGGATGTTGATGTTCCGCTTTTCTTTGACAGTGCGCGACTTGCCACAACCAAGATCACGGATAATTATTCAAGACGGATCGCGTATTATGACGATCAGCTCAGAAGTGAAGCTATCCACGATCAGCTGATCTCAAATCAGCTAGAAGAAGCGATCGAGACGAAGCAGATAAGACCTTATCTGCAACCCATAGTCGATTCGCGAGGAATGCTTGCTGGAGCTGAGGCCCTTGTCAGATGGATACACCCGGTGGAAGGGTTTATGAATCCGGGACAGTTTATACCGATATTTGAGAAAAACGGCCAGATCTCTGAAGTCGACAAGTATATGTGGAGATGCGCATGTGAGCTGCTGGCTGATTGGAAGAAAAGAAGTATCGACAATTTTATATCCGTAAATGTATCACCTAAGGATTTCTACAGACTTGATGTTGTTTCTGAATTTAAATCCCTTGTTGAGGAATTCGGAATCGATCCGGTCAAGCTCAGGATCGAGATCACGGAAACGGCCATGACTAATGATTCAGTGGATATGCTCAAGACGATCAGCGATCTGCGCGAATACGGTTTTATCGTTGAAATGGATGACTTCGGCAGCGGTTATTCGTCGCTTAATCTTCTCAAGGACATCAACCTCGATCTCATCAAGATCGACATGCAGTTCCTGAAGGATTCAGAGCGCAACATGAAGGCCAGCCTGATAATCAAGAACATAATCAACATGTCCGAGGATCTTGGAATAGATACTCTTACTGAAGGCGTTGAGACTGCAAAGCAGTTCGAAAAACTCTATGACATGGGATGCAGGTTATACCAGGGTTACTATTTCTCAAAGCCCGTTCCCGTAGAGGATTTCGAGAAACAGTGGTTTGACTGAATCTTACAAAATACCCTTTTTTGAAGTTGTCTGAGGGAGTAACCCCTTGGTATAGATAATTATCAGTTTAGTATATAATTATCTGCGGAAAATCTGTTCCTGTGAGAGAACAGGCGGATCAAAGGGATAAATTAACGAATCGAGGAAAAAAATGACATTTTCAGACCAAGTGAAAAGAATGATGATCATTCTTTTCATTATTATTGTTGTAGGCATGACAGCTTATTATGTCATCTCCAAGCTGATCAAGGAAAGAAGGAACAGCGTTGATATGACTCCGCCCAAGCTTTCCGGAATGCGTTCTCCGACACATAAGGAAGCGGAAGCGATAAAAGCGCAGGTGAAGCCCAGGGCTGTAAAGAACATTATAGTCCAGAGCCTTATCCTTTTGCCCCTTGCCACCATCACTGCCCTGTCAGCTGCCAGCATGTATGAAACCAACCAGTTCGCCACCTTTATAATGGGCTTTGTGGCAGGCGCCCTGGCGATAATGTATATATGCTTTCTGACTGTCCCGCTGACTGAAATCAGGTGCCTTAACAACAGACGTTACACTGTCAGCGACTGCCGTATAAAGGAGATTACTTTAGTCAAACGTTACAGGCCCAGAAATGTTCCCACGATAGTACACCACGCCTTTATCGCTGATCACGAAGGCTCGATCTGGGAGTGTGATCTTACCAAAGACATGTACGGCCTGTCTGAAGGAACAAAGTGCCTTGTGGTGATCTACGATTCTGAGGATAAGATCAACAGGCACAACACTACCGGCAAGGTCATATACAGAAGAGCGTTATATGTGCCGATTGATTAGTATTCCCGCTTGGGTGTGCCTTTTTCAATTTGTCGTAAATCTGTCGTAAGTTGTGACCTTTAAGAACAGCTAAATTTCTGAAAACCTACGATTAATTGACTTCCGGCATTTCCGTTTTTTATTGTGGTCGAGGTGACAGGATTCGAACCTGCGACCCCATGCTCCCAAAGCACGTACGCTACCAACTGCGCTACACCTCGATACTCACGGCGGTAATTATATATGTTTTCGGGCTTTACTGCAAATAAAAGACCCGCACCGGAAACGATACGGGCCATTGATGCAAAATAATAACTGATTACTTAACGATCTTGATCCCGTTAACGAGCGGAATGTTGAAGAGTCTTGTCCTTGCTGCAGAAATGATCCCGAAGACCATTACGAAAACGAGGCAGCCGTAGACACCGAGGTTAAGGATCCAGCCAACAAACGGAATACGTCCGATGAAGACACCGAGGACGGAATAAGCACCGAATCCGATGAGAAGGAGTATTCCGTTGTTTACGTGATGTCTTACGAAGGGGCATTCCTTATCAGGTCTTATGAGAAGACCGAGAAGCCAGAGTGCTCCAATGTATGCCAGGATCGAGAATAATTTTGCATTTGATGTGAGCTGACCTGCATAAGGTTCGCTCATTCCTTTCTTTTCTCCCATATTTAACACCATCCTTTGAATGAGAATTAAGGTTATAATAGCATAATTAAGAATTTTCGGGGGATATTGTTTTGATAAGGGTAGCAAGCTACAGGAAAGATTCCGGTCAGACTTACGGTCTTGGCGCAACGGTCGTCATGGAATATCTCCTTCATGCGAAGGAGCAGGTCAGCGCAGTCATCCTTCATCCGCAGTTCAGATCAGATGATACGATCTCAAGGATAAAGGAACTCTGCGGTAACGTTATCCCTGTTTCCGTAGAGGAAAAGCCGTTCAACATCCTTTCGAAAAAAGAGAACTGCTTCGTTATCTGCGTTATCGAAAAGAAGGAAGAGCATATTCAAAACGGCAACCACATGGTGCTCGTCAACCCTTCGAACGCCGGCAACATGGGCACGATAATGAGGAGCTGTCTGGGATTCGGGGTCAGAGATCTTGCGATCATCCCGCCGGCTGTCGACCATTTCGATCCGAAAGTCATCAGGGCTTCAATGGGTGCGGCGGCAAGCGTCAGGGCAGAGGTATTCCCGTCGTTTGAAGAATATGCCGCGAAGTTTCCGGGAAACAAACTGTATCCGTTTATGCTCGACGGCAGCACCAAACTGCATGAAACGGTCATAGAAAAGCCATTTTCGCTGATAATGGGAAATGAGGCAACGGGGCTGCCTGCGGAGTTTTCGAAGATCGGGCGTCCGATAAGGATCGACCATTCAAATTCAATTGACAGTCTCAATATCACTATTGCCGCCAGCATAGGTCTTTATGAAGCTACAAAGGGTATTGATAACAATTTGCAATCGTGATACAATCCTTTGGTTAAATTAGGATACCCATTTAGAAGGAGATCAATATAATGCCTAACGTTAAATCAGCTATCAAGCGTGTAACAGTTTCCGAGAAGAAGGCTGTTGCTAACAAGAGCAAGAAGACAGCTATCCGTACGACGATCAAGAAGGCTAAGGCAAATGTTGCTGCAGGCGAGAACGTCGAGGCTACACTCAAGGCTACACAGAAGGCAGTCGATCAGGCTGCTGCTAAGGGCCACATGAGCAAGAACGCTGCTTCAAGAATGAAGTCCAGACTTGCTAAGGCTGCTAAAGCAGATAAGTAATCTGTAACTTTTATCAGTAAAACGAATCCCGCAGTTAACGCTGCGGGATTTTTTTATTTCATAACATCACGGGTTTTGCGGTCCAGGCGAAGGATATGTCCCTGCCGTAAAGTTCGTTCGCGATCGCGGATGCCCGCATCTCAAGATCGAACACTTTCTTGAGATCGCTGTTTTCCGAACACAGTTCTAGAGCATCGGAAGGATTGCTGATTACGGGGAGCCTGGAGCATTTTCCGATTATCTTCAGGCAGTAACGGCCTTCGCGGTTAAAGCCCAGCACTCTTATGTAGGGCGGATGATTAAGCTTGACGAGATCATTTCCCTGTCCTGCCTCGAATGAAGCTATCGCCCTGTAGATGCGCGTCATCGTGAAACGTTTTGTGTCTGCCTTTTTTGAAAAGGCTTTGAGCTGATAGTCGTCTTTAGGCAGATCACCGGGTCTCAGGTCAGAAACGAGGTTCTTGAGATATCCGTCCAGGTCATCACCCATGTATGCCGAATCGCCGATCGTTCTTTGCGAGGCGGCAATATGGAGCAGAGCGCGGCGGATATATGCCGTATGATCGGGAAAAGCGAATCCTCCTTCGGAGTAGCAGCCAAGCATGGAAGCAAGCGCCTTGTCCGGCATTGAATCCTTAAGAGCCTTGAAAAGTGCCGCCTGACTGTAAGAAGGAGCGCAGCCGTTTATCTTTTCCCTGATGGATGTTGCGCTCGAAAGCGACTGGTCTCTGGGGATCATGATCACATTGACTCTGTGAAGCTTGTCGATCTTCTTTAATGCGGAAAGATACTCAAGTGCAAGTATTGAGTTAGGGCTCTTCAAGATCTCATCGATCTCATCTCCGGCTTCCTTGATAGTAGCTTTTACTGCGGCAGCGCGTGCTGCAGGGTAGGAGCTGCCTTCCGAAAGGGCGTTTTTGAGAGCCTCTTTGAATTCGGGGGAATTCTCATCCGTCTGATCCGCGATCGACTTAAGAAGTTCGGGTGTTCCCGCATCGTAACCGAAAGCTATGTCGGTTATTACTCCGGTTCCCAGAAGAGTTGCTATTCCGCCCAGTGCGAAACGCGCGGAAGGGGCGCATGAGTAAGTGAAGGGCAGTCCCAGGACAACGTCGGCTCCGCAGCGGAGAGCCTGCTTTGTTCTGACATCAGCCGGAATGACGGCCGGAAGGCCGCGCTGAACGAACGATTCTGAGATGACGGGCATTACGATCGCCCTTGGGTCGTTAACGACCTCTCGCGCACGGGATATCAGGTTTTCGTGCCCCTGATGGAACGGATTAAATTCCGCAACAATTCCGATTACCCGCATCGTTGATTAAGCCTCACTTCTGTTATAATTCATCTGATAATTATATTTCATAAGGCAGGCTGGTTGCAATGAAGCGTCGTACTCTGAGGTTCATAGAAAAAGGAAACGGTACAAGAGTCCCGTTCCTTGCCCGTTTTACGACAAAACAGATAATAATAGCCGCACTGCTTCTGGTAGCCGCAATATCCGGAGTCGTTGCGTATCTTCTTTATGTCAGGACTTTCGGAAATGCAGCCCAGATCGTTCTTACAGAGCACGAATCTCCCGGATACGAGTGGGAGCAGATAGCATCCGAGAACAACATTATCAGCAATTATCTCTGGGGAAGAACGAAGAAACTCATGCTTGGCCACGACGGCGAAGACATCATGATCCCCACATACTACAAGATCGCAGGAAGGCTCGTCACACAGCCGGCGGAAAGCTCGCAGGTCTATGACCTTTCAGATCAGGCATGGCTTTTGGACTGCTATGTTGAAGCCGGTGATGCAGTAGCTGCGCGCAATCTGAAGAACAGGGTCGTCAGCAGGTTTCATTCCGATTCGGGAATGTATCTGAGCCTTACCGGAAACAAGGTCACGGCAGAGCAGCAGGGCATCAAGACGACAGAGGATAACATCGCGTGGCTTGAAGCCTATCTTCGTTATTACTGTGCTTACGGCACGACAAGAGATTACGAGGAGATAAAGATGCTCATATCCGCGATCTTTGACGAGACCGGTGCATTAAGGCCCGAGCAGCTCGACGTCGCACGTTATGTGGATTCGCCCGATTACTACCGCGATACGCCCGAGACAGCAGATCCGGGCAATGCAAGCCTTGATGAAAGATATGGCGTCGATAACGAAGGCGCCCAGGAAACTGATGACGGGGATGATGCAGCCAACCTCAAGCAGGTGGTCGGAGTCAAGCTTTCAAACGTCAGGCTCCCTCTGATCTACGACCTCGAAAAGAACGGCCTTATCGCCCAGGGTGCTTATGACCGCGCTCTTAAACTGGTAAAGGATGGCAAGGACGTCGACGGCGTTCCTTTTTACGCATACGCTTACGAGAAGACAGAAAACGGCATCAACTACATTTATTCCGGTTCGCGCGCAGTTACCGTCGATGTCGGCGAATCCATCGTCGTCATGGCGAACCTTGCCAGAATGAAACAACTCGACAACGAAAGTTACACAGAACTCAAGAACCGTATCGTCAATGAGAGACGGATCCTCGGAAAATATTACATCGCAACCGGCAATTACGGTGGAGCGGAGGCTTACAGACAATACAGTCATGTTCTCGATATCGCTTATGATATGGATGACCGCGATCTTTACAGGGCTGCATGCAATTGTATCGGTTCCCGCGTAGCGACAAGGTCTTCGAGTCCGGCGATCTATATGATCTTCAGGGAAAACGACGGCAGATTTACGTTTTTCGCCTCTGATAATCTGGGCGTCCGTAAGGCAGTCTGACGAATTGAAAAACCCCTTTATAACGAGTATACTTTTACGCGTTATATTAATAATACCCAAAGGAGATAATAGATATGGCATTTATCGATGACATCATTGCCAGAGCAAAAGCTGACAAGAAGACTATCGTTCTTCCCGAGTCCATGGACAAGAGAACTTTTGAGGCTGCAGAGAAGATCCTCAAGGCCGACATGGCAAATCTTATCATTATCGGTACACCCGAAGAGATCGCAAAGAATTCCGAAGGTTACGACATCTCAGGAGCTACCATCGTAGATCCTTTCAACGATCCCAATAAGCAGAAGTACATCGATAAGTTCATCGAACTCCGCGGCGTAGACACAATGGTAGCTGCTGCCAAGAAGAAGGCTGAGAAGAAAGGTCTTTCCGAGGAAGAGACAGCAGCTGCTATAGCTGACGCACAGAAGAAGGGCATCACCCCCGAGAAGGCTCAGGCTCAGATGGAGTCTGATTACATGTACTATGCTTGCCTTATGTGCAAGTGCGGTGATGCCGACGGTGCCGTTTCCGGTGCATGCCACTCAACAGGAAACACCATCCGTCCCGCTCTCCAGCTCCTCAAGATGAAGCCCGGCATTTCTTCCGTTTCAGGCTTCTTCCTTCTCGACGTACCTAACTGCGACCTTGGTGAGCACGGTCTCTTCATTTTCGCTGACTGCGCAGTTAACACAGATGTTGATTCCAATAAGCTCGCTGAGATCGCAAAGCTCTCCGCTGAGTCTTTCGAGCAGTTCATCGGTGCTCCCGCAAAGGTAGCCATGCTCTCATATTCTTCTTACGGTTCTGCTAAGCACGATGACGTTACAAAGGTTGCTGAAGCAGTCAAGATCGCAAAAGAGAAGTATCCCGATCTCGTAGTTGACGGCGAGCTCCAGCTCGACGCTGCTCTCGTTGAAGAAGTAGGTCAGCTCAAGGCGCCCGGATCTCCGGTTGCAGGCCACGCCAACACACTCGTTTTCCCTTCACTCGAAGCAGGAAACATCGGATACAAGCTCGTTCAGAGACTTGCCAAGGCTCCCGCTTACGGACCTGTCCTCCAGGGCCTTGCACTTCCCGTTAACGATCTTTCCAGAGGCTGCAATGCCGATGACATCGTAGGAACAGTAGCTATCACAGCAGTTCAGGCTCAGGCTGCACAGGCTTAAGAGCTGACCGATAAAGCAACACTAAATACAGGAGAAAAGTCTAATGAAGATCTTAGTCATCAACTGCGGAAGCTCTTCCGCAAAGTTCCAGCTTTTCGACATCGATACAGGCGCAGTCCTCGCAAAGGGAAACGCTGAGAGAATCGGTATCGACGGCAAGCTCACATATAAGCCGGCAGGCAAGGATGAGTTCGTTTCAACAGAACCCATGCCTGATCACAAGGTCGCTGTCCAGATGATCCTCAACGCATTAGTTGATAAGGATCACGGCGTTATCTCCGACGTATCCGAGATCGCTGCTGTAGGTCACAGAGTACTCCACGGCGGTAAGTTCTACAGCGCTTCCGTTATTGTTAACGACGACGTTAAGAAGGTCATCAGGGACTGCTTCCCTCTGGGCCCTCTTCACAATCCCGCAAACCTCATCGGTATCGAGGCATGCGAGGACGTTCTTCCCGCAGGCACACCCCAGGTTGCAGTTTTCGATACTGCATTCCATCAGACAATGCCCGCAAAGGCATACACATACGCTCTTCCTTATGAGCTTTCCGAGAAGTACGACATCCGCCGTTACGGCTTCCACGGTACTTCCCACCGTTATGTAAGCCACAGGGTTGCTGAATTCCTCGGCAAGAAGTATGAGGATCTTAAGATCATCACATGCCACCTCGGCAACGGTTCTTCCTTCGCAGCAGTCAAGGACGGCAAGTGCCAGGACACATCAATGGGTCTTACACCTCTTGCAGGTATCTGCATGGGTACAAGAACAGGTGATATCGATCCCGCTATCGTTCCTTTCCTTATGAAAAATGAGAATCTCACACCTGACGAAGTTGATACACTTCTCAACAAGAAGTCAGGCGTTCAGGGTGTTTCCGGCGTTTCTTCCGACTTCAGGGATCTTGAGAAGGCTGCTAACGAAGGCAACGAAAGAGCAAGACTCGCTCTCGACATGTTCGCATACCAGGGCAAGAAGATCATCGGTTCCTATGCTGCAGCAATGGGCGGAGTTGATGTTATCGTATTCACGGCAGGAATCGGCGAGAACACAGACCACATGAGAAAAGCAATGTGCGAAGGCCTTGAGTTCATGGGTGTTGAGTTCGACGAGTCCGTAAATGCAGGCCTCAGAGGCAAGGAAGCTATCATCTCCAAGCCCTCTTCAAAGGTAACCGTCTGCGTTATCCCTACAAACGAAGAGCTCGCAATCGCTCAGGAGACTGAAGCTCTCGTAAGAAAGTAATCCTTAAGTGATCGATCAGAAGGGGTGTTTCATTTTGTTATGAGGCACCCCTCTTTTTTTCAAACATAGCGGGAAAGTCGGTCCCTGTTGCGGACTTCATCCCGGAATGACCGCGTAAACTTATTTCGTAAACATTTGGAATCGAAAAGTTTACGTTTGAGTTTACGGCCGTCTGAACCGAAAGAAAAGTAACATTGATCGGAGATCGGACCGTGATAAAATCTCACTAAAGGAATAAAGGGAAGAGGATAAGCCAATGTATGGACATCTGAATAAAAAGACCGGAAAGATCATTGCGCTCTTCATGGTGATATGTGCCATGACGCTTTCGATGATGACCGGATGCGTCAAACGGAAGAGTCCCGTACGCACGAACGGAACGACTGCATCTGTTACGGAAACTACTGCTCCCGTAACGACCAAGGCCTCTGAGACAACTAAAGAAACGTCAGAAGAGACTGCCTCTGCATCAGCAGAAAAGACCGAACAGAAGGCTCAGATCGATGAGAACGGAACTTACGACAGCGCCAAGGACGTTGCCCTGTATATCCACACTTACAATAAACTGCCACCGAATTACATAACCAAGAAGGAAGCCAGGTCGCTTGGCTGGAGCGGCGGTTCTCTTGAGGATTACGCCCCGGGGAAATGCATTGGCGGTGACTATTACGGCAATTATGAAGGTCAGCTTCCGGAGAAGAAGGGGAGGCGCTACACCGAATGCGACATCGATACGCTCGGAAAGTCTTCCAGGGGTGCGAAAAGAATAGTCTTCTCCAACGACGGACTCATATATTACACCAAGGACCATTACAAGACTTTCACCCTGATGTACGGGGAGGGACAGAAATGACTGAATTTGTTATAGATCTGAAAGACGTATATTCACCGGACGAGCTTCACGAGAAGATCGCTAAGACCATTCCGGTCCCGGACTACTATGGGGCAAATCTTGATGCGCTTCACGATGTTCTGACTGAGCAGTGCGAAGGTTGGATAATAGTTTTTTCTTCAGCATCGGTCCCTGAGACGACCATGGGCAAATACATGCAGAAATTAAGACGTATGTGCGCGGCGGCAGCGGAAGAGAACGAAGGACTCCTGAGGGTGGTTTTTGAGGAATAAGTCCTATTTATGTCCCCATATTTTACGGACTTTACTGTTATAATCTGTAAGATAAAATAACGGAAAGCTGGAGAACCACTTTTGGCAGATAACGGATTTGATAATAACGAGAGCCGCAGTTTTTTTGACGAGCTCGAAGAGATATACGGACAGACTGAGCAGGCGCCTTCAAACTCGCCTGATTGTTCTGACCTTCTTGAAGGACTGAATGACGAGCAGAGAGAGGCGGTAACCCAGACTGAGGGCCCCGTTCTTATCCTTGCGGGCGCAGGCTCAGGCAAGACCAGAGTCATTACTTACCGCATCGCTTATCTCATGAGGCATGTCCAAGCGGCGCCTTCTTCCATTCTCGCCATAACGTTCACCAATAAGGCAGCGGGTGAGATGCGTGAGAGACTTGCGGGCCTCGTAGGCGACAGTTCTAAGTTTATCTGGTGCGGTACGTTCCACAGCATCTTCGCAAGGATCCTTAGACGTCATGCCGATCTTTTGGGATATGACAAGAATTTTTCGATAATAGATTCCGACGATCAGCTTAAGCTCGTCAGGGATTCCATGAAGGAACTCGACATACCTGACAGCCAGCACAAGCCCAAGTCTGTTCTCATGGCCATCTCATGCGCGAAGAACAAGCTTCAGAGCATTGAAGAATATGAGGCTTTGGAGGGCAAATCTCCTTTCGGTGCAGTTGTCGCCAGAGTCTACAAGAGATATTCAGACAAACTCCTTGCAAACAACGCCATGGATTTTGATGACATACTCGTCAACATGGTAAAGCTTCTTTCGGGTCATACCGACATCTGCGAGCAGTACAGATCCAAGTTCAGATACATCATGGTGGACGAGTACCAGGATACCAACATGCCGCAGTATAAGGCTGTAATGCTTTTGGCAGGCGGCTACCGCAATATATGCGTCGTAGGTGATGACGACCAGTCGATCTATTCGTTCAGAGGCGCTGATGTAAGGCTTATCCTGAGCTTTGAGAAGGATTTTCCGGGTGCAAAGGTAATAAAGCTCGAGCAGAATTACCGCTCGACAGCAAATATCCTCAATGCCGCAAACTGTGTCATCGCACATAACAGGAAACGCAAGAGCAAGACGCTCAGGACCGGCGGCGAAGATGGTGACAAAGTGGTCGTCATGCTCTCTGATGACAGCCAGGGAGAGGCTTCCTTCGTTGCGAAGACCATCAAGATGATGGTCGATAAGGGCAAGTTCAAGTTCTCTGACTGTGCGGTCCTTTACAGGATGAATGCTCTGTCGCGTAACATAGAGACTTCGCTGCACAATATGGGTATCCCGTTCCGCGTATATGGCGGAATGAGGTTCTATGACAGACGTGAGATCAAGGATACGCTGTCCTACCTTAAGATCATCTACGATACCGGTGACAATATTGCTTTTGAAAGGATAATCAACGTTCCCAAGCGAGGCATAGGTGACCAGACCATAGAGAAGATCAGGCAGATCGCGATGGATGAAGGCATCAGCATGTTCGAAGTTGCAGTCAACTGCCGCAATTATCCCGATCTGATCAGGGCGGCAGGCAAGCTCATACCGTTTACCGAACTCATTTATGAGATGCGGGACGAACTCCTCAAGAACGAGAAGGATTTCGCGGCATTCGTCGATTACGTCGAGAATGAATCCGGAATAATCGATGCGGTAATAGCGGAACGTGAGAAAAAGGGTGAAGTAATTGACAGAGTCGAGAACCTGAAGGAGCTTTTGTCTGAAGCCGCCGAGTACGATAAAGCGCACAGGGCGGAAGCCGTCGACATGTCGAAGATCGAGATAGATACCGGTGACGATAATGATGACGCCCCGGTCGAGATCGATGACGATTTCTTCTTTGATACGGCAACAAGTGATACGACGGAAGGCATCCTGGGACTCTACCTTGAGAATGCATCGCTCTTCACCGAAGGTGATTCATACGATGAGAATGATGACTTCGTCAAGCTCATGACGATACACAGTGCAAAGGGCCTTGAATTCGGTGCGGTATTCCTCATCGGTTCTGAAGAAGGCGTTTTCCCGAGTTACAGGTCCATCCAGAGTGAAGACGATACTGAGGAAGAACGAAGGCTCATGTATGTCGCGATAACAAGAGCCAAGAAGGATATGTTCATTGTTCTGACAAGGCAGAGAATGCTCTTCGGACAGACTAGCTGCAACAAGCCTTCGAGATTCATCAAAGAGATCGATCCTCAGCTTCTTTATGTAATGGGTTCCAACAGGGCCAAGCCGGAGAAGGCCGAGCCTGTTCCGGAAAGGGAATCTTCGCGCAAGTCTATCGCCTCGGCACTTTCTTCGCAGTTCGACAAGAAGAAGGAGAAAGAGAAGAAGTCTGCCGGCGATCCGAATGCGCTTAAGGCCGGACAGCTCAAGGAGGGCATGCAGGTAGTTCATCCGAGATTCGGAGACGGCGTTGTCCTCAAGGTCGAAGAAGTCGGAGGAGATGCACTTGTTACCGTTGATTTCGACGGTATGCGCAAGAATATGCTGGCGAATTCGGCAGGACTCAAAAAGCCCTGAAGAAGCGGTCCGCGGAGCAATGATGTATAATATTATATTGAGCTTTTGCGGAGGTGCTGCCAATGGATGAGAATATCAGTCTTTTCGAGCTGTTTCAGGACAGTTTCAAGGAACTCGAAAATTCGAAAAGAATCTCAGATCTGACCATAAAAAAGATCCTTCTTCAGCGTGCTGAACGCGACAGGATCCTTGCTCCGAATGCGCAGAAGACGCTTCAGACAAGGGGAAGGATAGTTCCCGAGGATGACTGCAACGTCAGGAGCTGCTATGAGCGCGACCTCGGAAGGATAATGTATTCCCAGGCATTCAGGCGTTTAAAGCATAAGACACAGGTGTTCTTCAATCCCGCAAATGACCATATCTGCTCA
This sequence comes from Clostridiales bacterium, assembly GCA_017478485.1. Classification (GTDB taxonomy): domain Bacteria; phylum Bacillota; class Clostridia; order Saccharofermentanales; family Saccharofermentanaceae; genus Saccharofermentans. The sequence continues at coordinate 32,056 of JAFVDI010000042.1, forward strand.
CGTCTTGAGCATGTTCTTTATGTTGATTACATCGCCGCAACGATAGGCCAGGCTTTGGGCCTCAACGTTGATCTCATCAGGGCAATAGCTCTGGGTCACGATGTCGGCCATACGCCTTTCGGTCACAGCGGTGAGCGCGTGCTTAACCAGAAACTTAAGTCTGTCGATCCGAAGCTTTATTTCGAGCATGAGGCGAACGGACTCAGGGTCCTGGATGTCATGGAAAAGCATAACGACGGATTCGGCCTGAATCTCTCTTTCGAAGTCAGGGACGGAATCATCTGTCACTGCGGCGAGTTCTATGGCGAGAGAAGACTGGTTCCGTGCAGGGATAAGACCGAGGAAGATCTGTCTTACCTCATTCCCAAGAAAGACCGTAAGGGCCCCGCTACGCTCGAAGGCTGCGTTGTGCGCTTCTCGGATAAGATCGCGTATGTCGGAAGGGATATTGAAGATGCCCTGAGGACAGGAGTTATCGAGAGTGAATTCGAGCTCCCTGAGGAGAGCATCGAGATGGGTAATTCCAACTCTGCGATAATCAATTATCTGGTCGAAGACATCGTCGAGAACAGCATGGACAAGGATGAGATCGCCATTTCCGACAGAGCGGCCAGAGCCCTCGAGAATGCGCTTAAGAACAACGTTTCAAAGATCTACAGATCGAACAAGGTAGTAACTTACGAGAAGTACTGCAACGTAATGCTTGAAGGACTTTTCGACGCTTATTATGAAGCAGTGTGCAACATAGACAGGGCAGCAAATTCCAAGACTGATGCGATCAGAAAATTTGCGGATTTCGTTGAGACCCACCCTGAAAAGAACAAGCCTGAGAGCGAGATGCCGCCGGCGATCTTCGTATCCGACTATATCGCAGGCATGACCGACAGTTATGCTGCCGCATGCTTCAACGAACTCTACAAGAATTAAGAGAAGGTACATTAAATGGAAGAATACAATTTCTATGCGATGCTCGACCGCATGCAGTACATCAACAGATGGGCACTCATGCGCAACAGCCGTTACGAGAACATTAAAGAGCACAGTTTCGATGTTGCGGTCATAGCGCAGTCGCTGTGCCTGCTTCATAACAGGTTCAATGAGGGGAAGGAAGGCGTGATCTTTCCGGATCCTTACAAGGTCATGGCTTATGCATTGTATCATGACTGCACTGAGATCCTTACAGGCGATCTGCCCACTCCCATCAAGTATGACAGCAAGCAGATCACCGATGCCTACAAGCAGATCGAGCGCAGGGCGGCAGATGCCCTGACTGACCTTCTTCCGAATGATATGGGTTTCAAGGAGGAGTACTATGAGCTCCTGGCACCCGCAGAGGATACTGAAGAAGGCAGATTCATTCATAAGCTGGTCAAAGCTGCGGACAAGATCGCTGCATATATCAAGTGTCTGAGAGAGGAGTCCTCGGGTAACAAAGAGTTTTCCGCAGCTAAGGATTCCATCGGTAAGATAATTGCCGGATACGATCTTGAGGAAGTAAAGTATTTCATGGAGCACTTCGTACCTCCATACGGATATACTCTCGACAAGCTCACCGGAAAGGACGACTGACGGAAGATGCTTAAGAGAAGGCCCGAATATTTTGCTGTGTTTGCGCTGTCGGCTGTTGCAGCCATAGGGACGGCATGCTTTACTGCAATTGCTCTCGGTACCGGAAACCCCGCACTGTCGGGTGCCGGAGGCCAGAACGCAGCAGGCATAGTTTCAAGGGCTTCAGATCTTATCGGCGTCGATCAGGAAAAGAAGGCATCGGCTCAGATGTGCGTCAGATACGGAACCGTTTCCGCGGGAGACTATGTTCTTTCAGTGATGACTTCTCCTGATTATCTGATCAAGAGTACGGATGACGAGCAGTTCGCAAAGGATCTCTGCAGCATTGTTTACGGTGCGCCGAACGATGCGGAGGTCTCAGGCATTAAGCAGGAACTTGCCAATTCCAACAGGATGACCGTAATAAACAACACGGTCTCAAAGGCTGACAGCAAATATGCCGTTTCAGGAGATACGGGCAACGGTCCCGGATGCGTTATCACGGGTTTCAACATCAATAAAGGCCTGGATGCCGATGACGAATATACTGTCGGTATAAAAGAGATAAGCGGAAGCTTTTCGGCGACCGGAGACGACATCAGGACAGATCTTTTCGTTGACGGCGCGCTTCACAGAGGGTATCTGAAATACGACAAGAGCCAGGCAGGTTCAAAGGGATTTGTTCTCGCGTGGGATACCGCGGGTTTTGAACCGGGTTATCATGACGTTTCGATCCTTTTGCGCAGTTCGGACGGAAGGGGCGTTTCGGTTGCGGGCGGCAGGATCAATATTCCTGAAAAGACAAGGATAGAAGCACTGTCTGTTACTGACGGACTCATTTTCAAGGATGAGGAGACTGCGTGGTTCCTCCTGGACTGCGGTGCATCTGACTGCTATGTCAATTTCGCGGGGATCAGCGAAAAGATATCAGTCTCGCTCTACGATCTTACTGGAAAACTCATCGGAACAAATCCAAGTTCTTCCGCAGGTTATGCCGCGCTGAGAGGAAAGAAGCAGGATACTGAAAGATTGGCCGGAGAGACAGGAATTCCCGGCGTTTCAAACTGCTACTACATATGCGCGAGAAGAACAAAGGACGATGATTCAAAAGAAAATGAGGATATTTCGTTTAAGCTTGTTCAGAGCCGCGACGTTGTTTATTTCGACGGCAAATACATGTCCGTCGCACCCGGAAAGACCGAAGATAAGTATAAGCTTACTGATTCTTCCGGCAACGAGTACCAGACACCGAAAGAAGACTGCAAGATACTGCCTTTTAATGCGGCGCTTTCAACTCTCGACATTAAGGGCGGTGATACGGATAAAGGCGTATATCCGTCATTTGATGTTGCTGAAGATAAGTACGGTTACTATGTTTCAAGTTCTCAGCGCGTAACGCTCGAGTGTGAATCGATCGAAGGATATGCCGCGAAATTTAAGATCACTGCCGAAAACGGCGGAAACAAGACTGAGTTGGAAGCCGGAAAGCCCTTTGATCTTCCTGAGGGAGAGACGGTGATAAATGCCGAAGTCACTTCGTTTGACGGACAGAAGAGTTCTTATTCCGTATATGTTCTAGCAGGAGATGACAGCGGATCTTTCGCTGAAGAAACACTGTCAGGATTCCCTGCAAGCTACTACAGCGGACTTTGGCTCCTGCACTGCAAACACCCGACGTACAGTTTCAAAGCCTACGATACGAAGCTTACTTTTGCAGAGGTCCTGAAGGCTGAGACTGTAGGCAACAAGAGCCTCATCCAGGACAGGGTATTTCCCGAATACGTCAAGGGCGGAAGCCCGGTGTACGATAATCCCGACTGGAGAGCTGCCAAGAGCGAGGTCGTAAGCTATTTTCTGGATCCGAGAAACTTCTTCACGGACAAGAGGATATTCATGTTCGAGATGCTCGGATTTGATGAGAACATTCACAAGAAAGAGGGCGTAAAAGAGATAATCTCAGGATCGTTCATGGATACTGATGATTTTGACTATGTGGATGCCATCTATGAGGCAGGCCGCAAATCAGGTGTTTCGCCTTATTTCCTTGCAAGCAGGATAATTCAGGAAATGGGATTCTCGGGCAGGTCGGCGCTCTGCAAGGGTACTGTCGACGGATATGAGGGTTATTTCAACTTCTACAACATCGGTTCAGCATCTTCAACGAAAGAGGGCGGAGCGACTGTCGGAGGCGCGAAATATGCCAAGTGGGGAAGAAATCCCGAGAAGGAAGACATTTCCGATGCGGAAGCAAAACTCCTGCTCCCGTGGGATACAAAAGAAAAAGCCATAACCGGAGGCGCTTTGTGGATCGCTTCAGGTTACATCGAAAAAGGCCAGAATACCCTTTATTTCCAGAAATTTGACGTGCTTGACGACGGAACCGTAAGGTACAACCATCAATACGCGCAGAACATTATGATGGCATACTCCGAGTCGCTTAGGTATTATAACAGCTATGATTCTATCAATAAGACTGAATCAGCATTCATATTCGTGATACCGGTCTATCAGAACATGCCGGCCGAATATGGTTACCTGCCGAAAGGTTAAAGGTGATTATGAACGGAAAAAAGAAGACAGGCATATCGATTCGTAAAACGGGCAGGAAACTGGCCGCTTTTGCGGCTTCACTGCTGTTGGCAATGTCTGTGCTGCTCTACGGCCGGGCTCCCGGAGTCTTTGCCGCATCCAAGATAACGCTTTCCGTTGAGACTGACTCGCGTTCGGCGGGCCAGGGCAACATCGTCACAGTCAGAGTCGTTGCCGACAACATGCCCGGGATCACTTCGTTTGGACCGGTCGAACTGAATTACGATACTGAAGATGCCGAATACATTTCATTTTCTCAGGGTAAGGACATATCGGGAAACTTCCTGTTTGTTGAGACCCAGGAGAGAGGAAAGATAACGGTTTCCGCCGATGACCAGAACTTCAGGAAGACCGAGGATAACAATGAGGATAATGAGGCAGAGCCTTTCCGTTCCGATAACAAGGTAACACTCTTCATGGTCTCTTTCCGAGTTCTTCCAGGAAGCAGCGGCAATCTCAATATCAAGATCGACAAAACGGGAACTTTTAAGAACGAAGCAGGTCAGGCAGTTGACGTTGTCAAAGGCAGTTCCGTTTCGCTCTCGATCAACCCTTCATCCATCTCAAAGGACGCTACGCTCGCTTTCCTTACGGTAAAGGATGTCAATCTTTCACCTGAATTCAATCCCAACATCACCGATTATTCTGCTACGGTCGACCGTGACGTTAAAGAAGTTCAGGTTACGCCCATGCCGAACAACATGTTCGCATCGCTTGCCATCTCAGGCAACAACAACCTTCAGATCGGCATGAACGTTATCAAGATCGAAGTCACTGCGCAGGATCAGGAGACTACGATGCTCTACACTATACACATAACCAGAAAGGAAAGTTTTGCTCCTGACAGCGCGACCCTGGTCGATGCTTCCGGCAAAACATATTCGTTCATGGATATTCCGGACAACGTGACCGTACCCGAAGGGTTCGTGCAGACCGTCAGGATGATCAACGGATACAGCGTACAGACATACGCAAGAGACGGCGTTACGAGCGTTCTTCTTTATCTTTTCGACGGAAGCAACTCGCCGGCATTCTATTTCTATAACCCTGTCGAAAAGACGATCATCCCGTACGATCCCGAGAACACGATAATCAGGACGAGCAAGATATTAAGGATCTCCGCGCTCCCTGAGAAAGTGCAGGTTCCCGCCGGCTTCGTGGCTGCGACTTATGACACGGGCAGGATCACTCTTAAAGGCTACGTTGACAAGAATTCAAACTTCATCTGTTTCATGACAGATGAGAACGGCGTAGGCGATTTCTATCTGTATAATCCGGAGACAGGTTCGTTCCAAATATACAGACCTGCGGACAGAAGACCCGAAATACTGTACAAATATATGTTTGAAGTTTTTCTCATTATCAGTATTATTGAAGCGGTAAGTTTGATCATTACCGTCTATATGGTAAGGCGCATCATAGCTGACAAGGCCAATCCGAGGCCTAAAAGAGTATAAGGAAAAGAGATAAGATGAAGTTAAAGACAGTTGTTGTGGGCGGAGAACATCTCACCCCAAAGCAGGAGAAATACCGCAAGATATTCATGTATCTTGTCAGCGGCGGACTTACGACGGTAGTCAGCCTTGCATCATTTAAGATATTCAACCTGATCGTTCCCGAGATAGCAGTAAATGCCTTCGGACAGAACATCTCACTCAAGCTTGCCATAAACAAATCGGCATGCTGGGTGATAAGCGTGCTTGTTGCATATTTCCTCAACCGCGTTACGGTATTCAGGTCAAAGGGCAAGATCTTAAGCGAGCTCATGAAGTTTGCCGGTGCGAGGATCCTGTCGTTCCTTATCTTTGAGGAAGGTCTTTTCCTGCTCTCCGTATTCATCTGCACTAAAGTCACCGGTCTGCCGAGTGATACGACGGTATATACGCTCCTGAACATCCCAATCACATATGCCGATATAATGAACGTCATCAATCTTGTCTTCGTAGTCATCGTAAACTACATCATGAGCAAGATCCTGGTCTTCAAGAAAGAAGACATGGTCGACTATGCAAAGGCGGAAGATACCGGAGAGACCGGAAGCGGAGAGACTCCGGAAAAAGAAGCGGAAGAAGGCGCAGAGAATGCCTGAAAACGGCATACCTTCAGTCCTGACAGGAGCGCTCCAGTTCGGCATTAAGCCGGGTCTTGAGCGTATAAACAGGCTCCTTGAGCTTCTCGGAGATCCCCAGGATCAGATCAAGGCAGTGCACGTTGCCGGAACTAACGGCAAGGGCTCCGTATGTACATTCCTTTCAACGATACTTGCCTGTGACGGTAGGAAAGTCGGTGTTTTCACGTCTCCGTACCTCGAGAGGTTTTCCGAGAGGATAAGGATAATTGACGGCAGGAAAGGCGCAAAGGCTCTTGCTGAAGATGACAGTTACGGAGAGATACCATCAGACAGGCTGGATGAACTTGCCGATAAAGTTAAGGCTGCCCAGGACAGGATGCTGTCCGAAGGCATGGAGCATCCTACGGAATTTGAGCTGATCACGGCGATCGGGTTCCTCTATTTTGCAGAGGAAAAGGTCGATGTTGCGGTCCTTGAGACCGGACTCGGCGGAAGGCTCGATTCTACGAATGTCATAGACAAGCCGCTAGCAACGGCCATATGCGCGATCGGCCTCGATCACTGCAAGGTGCTGGGTTCGACGGTTTCAGAGATCGCTTCCGAGAAGGCAGGCATTTTCAAACCGGGCGTTCCCGCCGTATGTCCCGATCCGGATGACATGATCCTTTCTGAAGACATGAGATCTGATGTCAGGAAGACTCTGACAGATATCGCCTCGGAAAAGAATTCCCCGCTGACTTTCATAGCCGTGAAGGATGCCGCTAAGACGGCAGGCTTCGGCATGGACGGGAAGATGACCTTTGAGCTTGACGGCAAAAGATACAGCACGTTCCTGAACGGAAGACATCAGGTATCTAATGCTGCTCTCGCCATTGCGCTCGCAAGGATCTGCGGTGTTTCTGAAGGCGCTGTCGAAGAGGGGATCGGCCTTTCAAGATGGAAGTGCCGCTGCGAGATACTTTGCTTTTCGCCGCTCGTGATAATCGACGGCGGACATAATCCTCAGGGAGCCGAGAGCCTTGCTTCGGTCTTTGGCGACGTTCTCGGGGGAAGTCTCAAAGGCAGGCAGATCCGCATTGTTGCAGGCATGATGGCCGACAAGGACGTCAAAGGAGTTTATGAGGCCTACAGAAATGGCGGGCTCGTTATTTCAGAAGCCGTGACAGTAAGGCCTGACAACAGCAGGAGCATGGATCCTGTTAATCTTTCAGAAATAATAAATGATGTGTATAATAACAAAGTTCAAACTCTGGAGGCTGAAAGCCCTGAAGAAGGAGTCCGTATCGCACTTGAACGTTCAAAGGCCGACGGAATGCCCCTTCTTGTTACAGGATCGCTTTATCTGGCCGGGCAGGTAAGAGGTTATCTGAAAGGAATCATCTCATGCATGACTATCTGAGATACATCATGATGATACAGCCGATCACTGAGACGAGTCTCATTCTTTTCGACGTGAGCAACGAAGAAAAGGGAAGGATCGTAAGACAGTACAACCGCGCTCTTGAGAACGCGAGGGGCGAGGGTACTGACGTTGCCCAGATCTTCCTTAAGCCTCTTATCGCACAGTATCAGAAGTGGGGTGACCCCGCTCTTATCTTCGGTCTCTGCCTTGCAAGGGAAGGACAGTTCAAAAGGGCTGAAGGCAGCCTTACATATGCGATTTCAGGTACACTCGGTTCCGAGCAGCAGCTTTCCATCGCTCAGGAAGCGCTGAGATTCGTCAGGGAAGACATTAAGAACCCTCCGAGAGATCTCCCTCCGGCAGACATAGCCGGCAAGATCAGGAATGCCAAGATGGCTTCTGATGAGACTCCTGCAGGACGCGTAGGCTTCCAGGCCCCGATCCTCATGAGAGCGCAGCGCGTTAACGAGCGCCCACAGATGGCGACCACCAAGGAACGCCGAGACATAATGATGCGTTCCGGCGGAGTCGGCGATGAGCTTCCCGATGATTCGATCAACATAGAAGACGTTGTTTCACCGGGCGAAAAGCTCAGAAGATTCGTAACGGTGATGATAGTACTCGGAGCGGTGGCACTTGTAGGCGTTTTCATCATCTTCGGTCTTATCCCGCTGATCAATTCGGTAACTGAAGGCGGAGATGCGAAAACAAAGCTCGACTACCTGACCGGTGAACTTTCAAAGAGCAGGACGGATCCCGAGATCGCCGCGATCATGAGCGCTTATGAGGCAAGGTTCTCGATCCCTGCAGAAACAGATGCGAACGGCAACCCCGTAACCTATACGACAACGACGCCTCCGACAACAACGGAGACAACGACAGAGACTACTACTGCTCTTACGGCTTACATCGTTGGTACCGAGACCACCGCGGCACAAGCCGGAACTGCAAGCGAAACAAAAACACCACAGGGCACCTGACCGGAGGCAGCTATGAACTATATAAGCACAAGAGGATATGACAGGAAGTACAAGGCTTCCGAGGCGATAATCCAGGGTATTGCACCCGACGGCGGACTTTTTGTTCCGGATGAGATACCTCATCTTACCGAAGGCGACATTCTCGCCATGACGAACATGCAGTTCTACCAGATCTCCGCAAAGGTCCTTTCGATGTTCCTTACGGACTTCACCGAAGCAGAACTCTTAAACTTCGCATCTCAGGCTTATTCAGAGGAGAAGTGGGGCGAGAATCCGGTTCCGCTCGTACAGCTCAACCAGTACAACGACAGGGAATACATCCTTGAACTCTGGCACGGACCTACGTGCGCATTCAAGGACGTTGCACTCCAGATGCTCCCTCATCTCATGACCGCTTCCGTAAAGAAGACCGGCCTCAACAAGAAGATCTGCATCCTTACCGCAACTTCAGGAGACACCGGAAAGGCAGCTCTCGAAGGCTTTAAGGATCTTCCCGGAACGGAGATCATCGTATTCTATCCGACAGGCGGCGTATCTGAGGCACAGAAGCTCCAGATGGTTACGACTGACGGTTCAAATACACATGTCATAGCTGTTGACGGATGCTTTGACGACGCACAGACAGGCGTTAAGAACATCTTCGGCGACGAGTCGTTCAAGCAGGAACTCGATGCCAAGGGCATCATGCTGTCTTCCGCAAACTCGATCAACTGGGGACGTCTCGCTCCTCAGATCGCTTACTATGTTTATTCATACGTCGAGCTCTTAAGGACCGAGAAGATCAAAAAGGGCGAGGAGATCAACATCGTAGTTCCCACAGGAAACTTCGGAAACATCCTTGCAGCCTGGTTTGCAAAACAGATGGGTATCCCTGTAAGAAAGCTCATCTGCGCTTCCAACCGCAACAAGGTTCTCTGCGATTTCTTCTCAACGGGCGTTTATGACCGCAACAGGGAATTCTTCAAGACGACATCGCCTTCAATGGATATCCTTATCTCATCGAATCTCGAGAGACTTCTCTATGAGGTAACAAACGGCGATCACGCAAAGGTCACGGAGTGGATGAAAGAGCTTTCTGCCGAAGGCAAATACACCGTGGACAAGGATACCTTAAAGCTCCTGCAGCGCCAGTTTGTAGGCGGTTTCGCCGATGAGACTGGTGTTTCCAAGACGATCCTTGAAGTCTATGACAGGACAGATAACGTCATCGATACGCATACGGCCGTAGGCTTCAACATCTACGGTCGTTACCACCAGCGCTCGAACGACGACAGCAAGACGGTCTTCGCGTCAACTGCTTCGCCCTTCAAGTTCGCTCCCGCAGTAATGGATGCGATCAGAGGTGCAGGTTACAGCAACGGCAGATCTGCTGACACATTGATCAGAGAGCTCTCCGAAGAGAGTGGCCTTGAGATCCCCGCTTCCATCGCAACCTTAGGCGAGAAGGAGATACGCCACAAGGACGTTATCGCCAAGGAAGACATGGAGAGCAAGGTAAGAGAGATACTCATCGGCTGATCTTTTGAAATCTGATAACAGGGCACCTCAACTGTTTGTTGGGGTGCTTTTTACTTTTCAAATACACTATTTAGTGCTGCTGCCGTTGCCGGCTTTTTTTCCGAACTTGATGAAATTGTTGTTGTAAAGGTAGTTCAGCACGGATGCGCCGATGATTATCGCGTAGCCTAAGATGCTGAGCCAGTCGGGCACTTCGCCGAGCACGATAAGCCCCAGCAGGGCCGTGAAGATCACGGTCGAATAGTCGTAGATGGATATCTCTTTTGCGGGGCACATTGCATAGGCAGATGAAATGAATATCTGTCCGAAGCATGCCGCGACGCCGGTCATGGCGCAGTAGAACAGCTGCAGAGGCGTAATAGGCTGGTAGGTGAATATGATGAACGGGATCAGTATGATGCACGAAAAAGTCGAGAAGAAGGCAACGACGATCATCGGACGTTCGCCTTTGACCGTGACTTTGCGAAGGAACGCATAAGCGATACCTGCGCAGATGCCGCCTATAAGGGCTATTGCCAGAGGAAACAGCGAATCTCCGGACACGCCTAATCTGCCGAACAGAAAAGATGGTTTGACAACGAAGACAGCGCCGGCAAGTGCCGTAAGGATGGCTGCCCACTGGAATCCGTCGGCTGCCTCTTTGAGGATGAAGATCGAAGTGACCAAAGCAAAGAACGGCGAGAGCTTGTTGAGCATCATGGCATCAGACATGTTGGTGTTGGAGATCGCATAGAAGTTCGCGAGTATACCGATCGTGCCGAAAGAAGAGCGCATCAGAAGTCCGGGGAGTGACCCCTTCTTGATCCTGAATCTCTCTGGTGATCTCGCGAGTATGATATAAGACATGATGATCGCCACGAGGTTCCTGAAGAAAGCCTTCATAAAGACCGGCATGTCGCCCGCCAGATTGATGAAAAGAGCCATGACCGCAAATGAGAATGCGGATATCAGAAGGAAGATAACGCCTTTTGTGCGGGGCTTCAGACGGCCCGCGGTCTTTTCCGTCATAACAGGCTCCTTTCGCGTCAGATTTTAAGCGCCATTGGGCAAAAGTTCAATTGACACTATCACCAACTCCCAATAGAATCTATAATTGCTTGTATTATTAAGAAGTACTTCGAAAAGAGGGTTTGGGAATATGTTGAGAATCGGTATGCTCGGATGCGGAAACATGGCCGCTAAGATGGCAGATGCTCTGGCGGGTCACGATGACATCGTGATCGCGGGTGTTGCCGCAAGAGAGAGAAGCAAGGCAAAAGCATTCGCAGCGGCGCATTGTCCTGATGCAAAGGTCTATACGAACTACAGTAAGCTCGCAGCTGCAGATGATATCGATCTCATCTACATCGCAACTCCCAACACATATCACTACGAGCATGCGATCATGTGCATCAAAGAGTATAAGAACATCCTTGTCGAAAAGCCTTTCACCATGAGCAAGGCTGAAGCCGACAGCATCTTTTTCGAAGCCAAGAACAGAAATCTTTTCGTTGCCGAGGCCATGTGGACATCCTTTATGCCTCTGCACGCGCAGATGAAGGAATGGGTCGATGAAGGCAGGATCGGCCAGGTCAAGTACATTTCCGCGAATCTGGGCTATGACATCACTGATGTACCCAGGCTCAATGACCCGGTGCTTGGCGGCGGCGCATATCTCGATCTCGGTTGCTATACGACCAACCTTGCGCTCTCGCTGATGGGAGACGATATCAAGGTATCGCGCGTTTTCGCGAGAAAATACTCCACCGGCATCGACAAGGATACGACATACTGCCTCGAGACCGATGACGGTACGGCTCTTGCGGTCCTTTATGTAACCATGACGACAAATACCGACAAGAACGCGGATATCGTAGGCGAGAGCGGAAGGATCCACGTTACAAATATCAACAATTACCGTTCTATCGAGCTCTACGACGAGAACGATGAATTGGTGGAGACAGCTGAAGCAGAAGGTCCTCTTTTTGAAGGATACGCGATAGAAGTCCTGGCATGCGCAGATGCAATCTCCAAGGGCCTCATACAGGCTCCCGACATGCCGTGGTCAAAGACTGCGAAGATCGCTCAGATAAGCGATACAGTAAGGTCTATGATGTGATATGACAGAGAATAAAGTATCCTCAATCAGGAATAAGAACAGGACGACGATCAAGTTCATCGTTATAAACGGACTGACCGCCGCTCTTTATGTTGTTTTCACGGCACCTTTTGCCAATATTGCATATGGCCCCATCCAGTTCAGGATCGCGGAGGTCCTGACGGTACTCCCCATCTTTTCGGCCGGAACGATCCCCGGAGTTACTTTAGGCTGCTTTATCGCAAACCTCATCAACCCCAACAATCTGGGTCCCGTTGACATAATCGGAGGCACATTGGCGACTCTCATCGCAGGATACTTCTCATGGCTTATCGGAAAGAAGAACAAGCCCCTCGGCATTATCCCTCCGATCGTTTTCAACGGACTGATCGTCGGAGGATATCTGCCGTTCCTGTTAGTTGACCCTGGCAGCACGGTTACGGTACAGGCCGTCGGCGGCAGCATGCTCTCTGTTGCAGGAAGCGAAGCGGTGCTTCTTATAGTCCTCGGACTTCCGCTTATTGCCCTGATCGCGAAAACAAAGATAAAGGAACTTCTGTAAATGCCGCAGTATTTTGAAACAAATCCCGATACGCCTTCAGAGCGCAGGCTGATAGACTACCGCGCCAACGGCATCAACTTCGAATTCATCACTGATACTGCAGTGTTCTCGAGAAACGGAGTCGATTTCGGGACCGATCTCATGATCAATGCCATCATCGCCGATATCAAGACCAGAAAGCACAGAAATGAGAGTTTCCTGGATCTGGGATGCGGCATGGGCGTTGTCGGGATCGTCATCAAGAACTGCTTCATGGGTTTCTCCGTAACAGGTGTTGATGTCAATTCGCGCGCTGTAGGTCTTGCACAGGAGAACGCCGAAAGGAACGGAGTTTCTGTGGATTTCAAACAGAGTGACGTGCTTTCGGAGATACCTGAAGAACAGCTTTTCGACATGGCCGCCACCAATCCGCCTGTAAGAGCCGGCAAGAAGACCGTGTTCAGATTCTACGAGGAAGCATATGCTCATCTGAAGCAGGGCGGATATCTTTATGTCGTTCTGCAGCGCAAACAGGGTGCTCCTTCAACTGCAGCTAAACTTGAAGAACTCTTCGGAAACTGTGAGACCCTCACGATCGACGGCGGATACAGGGTAATGAGGTCGCAGAAACAGTAATGCCGGATCTGATCTCGATAATAGATAAATTTCTTCCGTATCCTTTCATCGATTCGTACTGTATGTTTTTCATCTACAGTTTTCTCGGATGGAACCTGGAAGTCATCTACTATGGCGTGACCGAGGAACGCTTCATCAACAGAGGCTTCCTTTCGGGCCCCATATGTCCCGTTTACGGGCTTGGCTTCTATGCCGCAGTCTGGCTTTTCGCTCCGCTTGCGAACAATTTCTTCATCATATTTTTCGGCATGGCAACGGCATGTACTGTCGTTGAGCTTATAGCAGGTGAGATCCTTTATCACACGTTCCACATGCGCTGGTGGGATTATTCCGATTACAAGCTCAATTACAAGGGCTACATCTGCCTGAGGTTTTACATCTACTGGGGTATCGCATGCTCGCTCGGAATATATGCGCTTCATCCTGCGGTACTTACGATAGTGCATCACATACCTCTTCTGGTAAAGGCTTTTCTGCTTGTAGCATTTACGATCCTGCTGGTTACGGACATAGTCGTTACCATTGCGACCATCATCGGATTCCAGAAGAAAGTCAGGGCTTTTACCAAACTTTCTTCGGGTATGAAGATAGTATCAGACAAGATCGGCTCGGGAGTTTACGGTACCGTCGATACGATCGTTACGGTAAGCGAGCCCACCAAGAAACATTACGATGAGTACAGAAAGCTCATAGCCGAGAACCGCCGTATCGAAAAGGAGATGGCGGCAGCGCACCGTGCTGCGGAGAGGGCTTTTGCAGAACAGTTTACGGATGCCGAGAAAGCGAGTCTGCAGCTCGCCAAGCAGGCGGCAGGCGACTCGGTCAAATCGTTTATGTCCACGCTGAAACAAGGTGAGCGCCGTCTCGCGGGGATCGTTACCGTAGGTTACGGTGCCTCGAAAAAGACAGTCCTTGCTCTTATCAGACGCGGTGATCCGGCAGACCCCGAATTCACAGAGGAAGATATCGATGACAAGACCGCTGAAGAGAACGGGAACATCTGATATAATAGCCGGGATATAAAATCAGTTGGAGGAAACATATGTCATCAGCATGTGATTCTTGTCCGTCTAAGAGCGGATGCACATCTCAGAGCTCATGCCCTTCCGCAAACGGAACAGGCAGTGAGAGAACACCTAATGCAATACAGAAAGATCCGCTTTCAAACGGTTCTTCCGTCAGGAAAGTCATCGGCGTATGCAGCGGCAAGGGAGGAGTCGGAAAGTCTTTTGTTACTTCTGTCCTTGCGGTTCAGCTTGCAAGAGCAGGATATAAAGTCGGAGTAATGGACGCAGACGTTACAGGTCCTTCCATCCCTCAGGCATTCGGCCTTAACGATAACCTTCTGGCAAATGAGGAAAACCTCATCATGCCCGATATCACAAAGAGCGGTATTGAAGCGGTAAGCGTCAACCTTCTGCTCCAGGATAAGGAAGCACCGGTCATCTGGCGCGGCCCTGTTCTCGCATCGCTCATCAAGCAGTTTTGGTCTGAAGTTAACTGGGGACCTCTCGATGTTCTTCTCATCGACATGCCTCCTGGAACAGGTGACGTACCTCTTACGGTATTCCAGTCGATCCCGATCGACGGCATCCTTCTTGTCTCTACTGCTCAGGATCTTGTTTCCATGATCGTTAACAAGGCGCGCAACATGGCTTCCATGATGAACGTTCCGATCCTCGGAATGGTCGAGAACATGAGCTACGTTAAGTGTCCTCACTGCGGTGACAGGATAGAGCTTTACGGTGACGGAACCACGATCGAGAAGTCAGCTGCCGAGATCGGCTCATCTGTTCTCGATAAGCTCCCTCTTGATCCTTCAGTTACAAAACTCGTTGATTCCGGAAATGTCGAATCCGTTCCGGAAGACTTACTGGAAGGCACGGTTTCGCTGTGCAAGAAAATGTTGTCAGAATGATAAGAAAAAAAGCCGCTGCCGTTCTGTGCGCGGCTTTTCTGTTGTGCATGGCTTCGTGCAGCGGAAAGAACGCGGCTGCGTCTTCATCTGCTTCTTCCGGTCCGGGTTTTCGCGATTTCCTCGGGGAGTTTGCTTATGACCTTCCCGCAGCCTGCATGGTCTATGAGCAGGTCGATGGAGAAAAGGATGAGAGCGGCAATCCCGTTTACGGCATCCAGTACAGGGAGATAAAGGACCTTGATAAGCTTCTTGCATCGACCGATACGGCATTCCTTTTGTACTTCCATGCGTCGGTCTATGGTGAAGACGGAGGCATAACGGCTGTCGTCGAGGAGCTCGCCGAGAAACTGGCCGGAAAGGTAACGGTAGTTACGCTCGATGCCGGAGAATTCAGTGATATGGTGGGCAAGTATAATATCTCGCTCCTTCCAGAATTCGTTCTTCATGTCAGCGGACAATCAGACAAAGTATTCGGCACTGCCGACCACGGATCATGGACGATGCAGCAGGTTGCGGACTGGCTTGCCGAAAACGGTTACAGCATGAACGGAGGTTAAACAGATGTCTGAGTATATATATTTCAGCACTATCGGTCAGGACAGCCACAGGTTCGGTGAACCTGCGGGTGATTGCAGCATAATGCTCGGAGGAGTTGCGGTTCCTTCTGACAGACCGCTCCTTGCAAACAGCGACGGCGATGTTATCCTTCACGCAATAACCAATGCGGTGTCAGGAGCTACCGGAAAGATAGTCCTCGGCGGTATAGCTGACAAGCTGTGCCTTGAAGAGGGAATAAAGGACAGTTCCGTTTATCTTAATAAGGCTCTTGAAGATCTTGAAGGCTGTGATATCGTTCACTGCTCAATGACCGTTGAATGCCTTGTCCCCAAGCTTAAGCCCCATCTTGATGCCATACGTGCAAAAGTCGGAGAACTGCTTAACATACCTTCTTCATCCGTAGGGATCACTGCCACGACAGGAGAGGGCCTCACGGCTTTCGGCAGAGGAGAGGGTATCCAGGTCTTCGTTATCCTCTCGCTGAGGAAAAAGATCTAATCTTCAAACGGACTGTTTTCCCATCTGAGTCTTAAGATCTCACGTGCGACTGCAACGTCTTCCGGCGTGGTTATCTTTATGTTCGAATATTTGCCTTCGACGAGGGTAATCTTTAGGCCGCACTTCTCGGCTATGAAAGTATCGTCTGTCGCAAGCGCGCCTTCTTCGGATTCATAGTAATCCAAGCATTTCATGAGCTCGGAATATCTGAATCCCTGCGGGGTCTGAATTGCATAGAAATCACTGCGGTCAGGTGTACTCTTTACCGTGACCTTGCCGCTCTTGGAACGGGATATCTTCTTCAGCGTGTCCTTGACCGGAACGGCAACTGCACAGACAGGGGATTTCTCCAGGCCTTTGCAAACGGCTGAGATCTCTTCGGGAGTGATCATGCATCTTGCACCGTCATGGATCAGTACGAGGTCGTCAGGTCCTGCATCATCGATAGCCCGGATGCCGCTTAAGACTGATGCTGACCTTGTAGCGCCGCCTTCCGCGTAGGCAATGTCGAGATATGAATAGTAGTTCGTGACGATATCCTCGAGCTGTGGCTTAAGGTCAGGTGTCGTTATGAGAATGATCCTGCAGTCCGTATCGGGTACAAGTGAAGTGTAATAGGATATCGATTCGAGCGTTCTTGCAATGACCGGAAGTCCGCAGATATCGATCAGGAGTTTGGGGATCGGTCCTCCCATGCGCTTGCCGCTGCCTGCTGCGGGAATGAGGAAATAGCACTTTCTGTTCATGGCGTTCACCTCCTGATGATCATGAGAACAAGATGTCTATGGCTTCCTTAAGATTGTCTGCATAGATAAATTCTGGAAGGGCAGCGCCTGCGTTGCCGATCTCTTCTTTCTCGACAGCCTGCCTGCAGCTTCCTGGAAGAACGACGGTCTTAACGCCGATCTTAGCAGCCGTCATGCATCTCTTGAGAATACGGGTGACGGGTCTTATCTCACCTGAAAGGCCTACTTCACCGAGTATGAGTGTATCTTTCTTAACAGCTATGCCTCTGGCAGATGAAACGAGTGCCGCACAGACAGCAAGATCGGTGGCGGGATCACTGACCTTGAGACCGCCTATTACATTGATGAAGCAGTCTTTTGTGCCGAGTCCCAGTCCGAGCATCTTCTCGCATACGGCAAGGAGCATCATGATCCTGTTGCGGTCGGGACCCGCGGTCATGCGCTGCGGTGTGGGGTAAACGCTCTCGGCGACAAGTGCCTGAACTTCAACAGTCAGCGCGTCATTACCTTCGATCGTTGAAGTCAATACGGAACCGGGACTGTCGATCGGACGGCCGGCGACCAGCAGAGCCTGCGAACTGTCGACGGGGATAAGACCCTTCTCGCCCATTTCGAAGAAGGCGATCTCATTGCTCCTTCCGAATCTGTTCTTGGCGGAACGGATGATCCTGTAGCCTCCCGTGGCATCGCCCTCAAAAACGAGAACGGTATCGACCATGTGTTCGATGGTCTTGGGTCCTGCAATCGTTCCGTCCTTGGTAATGTGGCCGACCATTATTATCGTTATGCCGTTTGTCTTGGCGATCCTTATGAGACCTGCGGTGACCTCACGTGTCTGGGCAACACCTCCCGGTGTTCCGGAGACCTGTTCGGAATAGAGGGTCTGGATTGAATCGATTATGCAGAGACAGGGCTTGCTCGTCTTTATCTGTTCGGCGATCTTCTCGAATCTCGTCTCACTGCAGATGAGGATGTTTCGCTTTATGCCGAGGCGTTCCGCGCGCATTCCGATCTGCGCAGGTGATTCCTCGCCCGAGACGTAGAGCACTTCTCCGCTGCCTTTGTAAGAGTTCGCGATCTGCATGAGTATCGTCGACTTGCCGATACCGGGTTCGCCGCAGACAAGAGTTACGGAACCCTCGGTTATCCCGCCTCCGAAAAGGAGGTCAAGGCTGTTAATGCCGCTGGACAGTCTCTTGTAGTTCTCCTTGCCGGCATCTTCAAGTCTTACCGTAACGGATGAATCCGTCCAGGAATATGAATTCGCCGAAAGAGCGGGAGAATCTGTCTTGGCCGCCTTCTTGCCGGTATCCTCGGACGGTGCCTCGACAAAAGTGTTGAACATGCCGCAGGAAGGGCATTTGCCCATCCAGCCCATGGCTTCATAACCGCATTCCTTGCAGAAAAATGTAACGTTCTTCTTCGCCATAAAAAGCCTCAACTTCTCAACTGATCTTTATAGTACCTTGAATGAAAAACTAATCTAATACTTCTTACTCACAAAATAACACAAATGCAAATTAGGACCATTTCTGAGCGATTTTTTGAGGCATATTTCCCTCAAATCGTGCTATAATCCAACCAATCCTATTGACTTTGGCTAAA